>JAFUDS010000005.1 GCA_017464305.1 Clostridia bacterium
CACGTTGATATGGCTGGAGCCTGCGCCTTGATACCGGGGTTTTTCGGCAAACTCGCCAATGAAGGCAACAGACTGTTTTTCCTGGAGGGGCAGCGCGCCATCGTTCTTCATCAACACGGCGCATTCCGCTGCCAGCTTCCGGGCCAGGGCTCGGCAGGCGTCCCGGTCGATCCCGGCATCCGGCTGACGCTGCTGGGCGCAATCCTGCACGAATTTCAGCAAGCGAAGGACAGCTCGATCCAGTTCCTTTTCATCCAGCGTACCATCCTTAACGGCTTGGAGGATCTCCTCCCCGGTGGCGTTGGGCCCGCCAGGCATTTCCAGATCCAGGCCGGAGGCCACGCCTTTTGCCCGATCCTTCACCGCGCCCCAGTCCGTGACCACGAAGGCGTCGGACTGCCACTCCTCCCGCAGGATGTCGGTAAGCAGCATTCTATTCTCGGAGCAGAAGGTACCGTTGATGGCATTGTAGGCGCACATGAGGCTGCGGGTTTTCCCCTTTTTCACCACCACTTCAAAGGCAGGCAGGTAGATTTCCCGAAGGGTGCGCTCATCCAGGTTGGAGGAGCCGCTCATCCGCAGGGTTTCCTGATCGTTGCAGGCAAAGTGTTTGGCGCAGGCGGCGACGCCCTTGCTCTGCAAGGCTCGCACATAGGCCGCGCCTATTTCGCCAGCCAGATAGGGATCTTCCGAGAAATACTCAAAATTGCGGCCGCACAGGGGGCTACGCTTGATGTTAAGCCCCGGGCCCAGCAGCATGGCCACGTTTTCCGCCTGGCATTCCTGCCCCAGCGCTTCGCCCAGCTGCCGCATAACCTCCCGGTCAAAGGAGGAAGCCAGGGCAGCGGCGGTGGGATAGCACACCGTTTCGATGCTCTTGTTGATGCCCAGATGGTCCCCCTCGCCCTCCTGCTTGCGCAATCCATGGGGGCCGTCACACATCATTACGCCAGGCACACCCAAGCGCTCGATGGCCTTGGTGTGCCAGAAATCCCGGCCAGAGCAGAAGGCAGCCTTCTCTTCCATTGTCATTTGCTTTAAGATTTCCTGCGGGTTCACTCTCTTCATCCTTTCTTACCAATTCGTCAGGTTTTTCAATTCTTTCCTGTAATCCTTGTAGCAGAAGGCAAGCGCCGCTACAGCGGAAATCACGGTGGTGACTGTGGTCGCAAAGACGATGCCATACATGCGGAACAGCCAATTCAAGATAAACAGCATGGGAATATATACAATTCCCTTTTCCAGCAGAGATACGAAAATCGCCTGCTTGGATTTGCCCGACGCCTGCAAATAGGTGGTACAGATTTGGTAGAACCCAAAGAAGGGCCCGATGACGATGGAGGCCAGCAGGCACACCCGGCCGATGACCAGCACCTCCGGATCATTCAGGAAAGCATTCAGCAGCTGATCCCGGAAAACCAGGCACAGCAAGGATAAGATCGTTCCAGCCACCACCGCCAGGCCGGTGGTTTTTTTCAAAATCTCCGTCAGCCGCTTCATGTTTCGGGCGCTGTAATTAAAGGAAATGGCGGGCTGCATACCCATGCATACGCCCATCACCGTCATGGAGATCATCTGCCCGATGCGGCTGGCCACGCTCTGGCCCGCCACGGCGATGGACCCATATTGCATCATCAGATTGTTGGCAATCGCCCCAGACACGCTGGCTAAGATGGTAGAAATACTCAGGGGCAGCCCCAGGCTGATCACCTTTCCCACCACGTCCTTTTTCAAGGATATATCCTTGGGAGAGGCCGAATAGATCTTCCCCTTCGTATGCAGGAAGTAGGCATAATAGCAAAGGGCAACCACATTGGCCATCACTGTCGCCACCGCCGCGCCAGAAACCCCCATCTTGAAAACGGAAATCAGCAGGGGGTCCAGGGCGATGTTCAATCCTGTGCCGATCATATTCCCGATCATGGAATCGGTGGTGGAGCCATCGGCCCGGATCAGGGCAGGCACCACATTGGTCAGCATGATCACCGGCGCGCCGATGGCGATGATGCGCAAATATTCAGCAGTAAAGCCCTGGGTATCCGCGTCCGTGCCCAGCAAGCGGCACACAGGATTCATCAGCGCAAGCACCACGGCAGCAAAGATGGCCCCAACCAGGATGGCGCCCCAGATCGCAAAGGCGCTGATCTTCTTGATACGGTCATATTCTCCCCGCCCCAACGCCAGGGAAATGGCAGTGCAGCCACCATTGCCCAGCAATACGCCCAGACCCGAGAGAACGGAAAAGAGGGGGCTGGCCAGGGACACCGCAGCCACTTTGTTCGCGTCCCCTGTCTGGCCGATGAAAAACACATCTGCCATATGATAGAGCACGGTCACCAGCATGATCAGAATAGCCGGGATGCACAGCTTCCTGGCCAGTTGCCAGTAATTGCCGGAGCGCAGCATCTCCTCATTCGTGGTTGATTTCTTTCCTAGCACTTTCATCCCTCCTTAGCGCAGGATGCGTTCCGCCCATCCTGTATTCCAAATTATGATTGAAATTGCTTTCCCTGTCTTTTCGTAATCCGATCATTTTTTTCACAAATCCGACGAGCTCATAAAGATGTCGGATTTCTGTCATTCCTGGTCGGATCAGGTCAAGAAAAGAACAGCCTTTCTTTGCTATGATACAGTTGAATCGAATTTGAGGAGGTTGCACCATGGCAAAAACCATTTATGATCCCCAATCAGATCCCCGTTTCCAGCATCCCGTGATTGATCAGGACGAATGGAAGGAAAGGTATTTGCCGGACGGTTCCACGATTCCCTTCCGTTATCTGCACGGCTATTTTGAAGGAACGGATGTGAAATTTGCTTTCTGTTTTCCTCCAAAGGATAAATATGAAAATCGTTTCCATCAGTATCTTTCCCCCTTCCCCGGCCCGGACGAGGAGATTGCCTCCCTGGGGCATACGGGGCTGGAGGATCGGATTGGCTTCGCCCTGCACTGCGGCGCTTACTTCATCGAAACCAACATGGGATCCCATTCCCAGTTTGGCGGTCAGCGGGATGATCATTTGACCTGGCAATCCTCCGCGGCCGCGGCCGAATATTCCCGGGAGAAGGCCATGGAAATTTATGAGACCGACCAGCGCCCCTATGGCTATGTGTACGGTGGCAGCGGCGGCGGATACAAATCCATGGCCTGCATCGAAAACACCCGGGCCTGGGATGGGGCAGCGCCCTATGTCATCGGTTCGCCCGTTTCCCTTCCGAATACCATTACCATGCACGTTCAGGGCCAGCGGGTGCTGCGCAATGCCTTCCCCAAGATTCTGGACGCTCTGGATGCCGGCGGCTCCGGCGACCCGTACAAGGAGCTGACCAAGGATGAAGCGGATATGCTGCGGGAATTGACCCGAATGGGTTTCCCGCCACTGGCCTGGTATCTGGAGGCCAAGGGCGTAAGAGACCCCGGGTCCTTGCCTGTTATCCTGCCCGGCGTCAAGCGGATGGATCCCGGCTATTTCACGGATTTCTGGACCAAGCCGGGCTATGCCGGCTCCGATCCGGAAAGCTCCTCCTCCAAGGATCATATCGTGTTCCATACCCGGGTCAAATCCGTACATCTACCGGAAAAGGCGACGGAGCGCAAAGCGGAGGACGGCCTCAACGGCGTGGACGACGCCTGGAAAAAACAGCTGGCCGACGGCAACGGAGCCTATCTGGAGCTGGAGGAGCTGCCCCAGGGCGACAATCTGTACCTGGAAGGCCTGTCCATGATCTTTGAAAGCGGGGAAGCCAAGGGGGCGAACCTGCTCATGGGCAAGATGATGCGCTATTCCGATCGGGCTGGCGGCATCGTGACCATTGGCTCCGCCTACGGCACCAGCGATGTGGGAGAAACGCTGGCCAAGGCGCAGCCCGGCGACGAAATCCTGCTGGATAATTCAGATTATATTGCGGCCCAGAGCTACTATCGTCATCAGGTGCCGGAGGACCTCTCCTTCCACGCCTGGGATCAATTCCGGGATGAAAAGGGAAACCCGCTTACGGCCCAACGGGCGCCCTTCCCAGTGCCCTTCACTGGCGTAGGCGTGCGGCAGGATGGCGACATTCAGGGCAAGGTCATCAACATCCAGGCCCTGATGGACGAAAGCACCTGTCCCTGGTGCGCCGACTGGTGGCGAAACAAGATTATCGCGACGAAGGGGTCCGACGCTGATCACCGCACCTATTTCATGGAGCGGTGCATGCATGGGGATGTAAGCGCCCTGGGAAACTACATGGTGGTGAATTATGTAGGCGCCCTACGCCAGGCTTTGATCGATCTTTCCGCCTGGGTGGAAAAGGGGATTGAGCCCCTGAACCGCACCACCTATACCCTGGGAGAGGATGGCCAGATCCATCCCGAGCAGGATGTGAGCAAGCGTTTTGGCCTCCAGGCCATCCCCACCCTGAAGGCCAATGGGGAAAAGTGTGCTCATGTCAAGGTGGGCGAATGCGTCCGCTTCACGGTGGATGTGGAGGTGCCCATCAGTGCCGGCGTGGTAACAGAGGTGCTGTTTGCCTCCCGTGAAAAACAGGTGGATGATCCGAATGGCACCTATGCCTCCCAGATGTCACGGAGTGACAGCATTTGGGAAAGCCAGCTGAGCTTTGAGCGGGGCACCCGGGGAGAAGTCCACACCGCCCACGCCGAAGCCATGGCTTCCTATGATCAGCCGGGGACCTACTTCGCCACCGTCCGCGTCGCCAGCAACCGGAGCGAGGAGGCGGACCCCTTCACCCAGGTGCTGAACCTGGACCGGGCCCGGATTATTGTATCCTAAAGTAGATTTGATAAAAACTCCCCCGCGGAGCGGGGAGCGAAACCCGATAGATGATCGGATTTCCTACTAAATGCTGATGAAAGCTCCCCCCGCAGAGCGGGGGGAGCAACAAAACCTTTTCGAATCATCAAGAGATGATCGGATTTCCTATATTTTTGATCGGAATCCGGACAGAATTTAATTGTGAAAAACGGTAAAATAATCATCGTAAAGCCCCAGGAGGCTTCTTGAGATCGTCAGGTGAACGGGAAAGGAGACGGAAATTCATGTCGATTCGGACCAAATGGATTGCGCTGATGACAGCTGTGGTGGTGATGCTGGTGGGCATGCAGCTTTACTATGGCAACATCGGCAATCCTGGCGCTGGCAGCGCCAGCCCGGAAACCACCTTCGACTGGTGGATCTACTCCGGTACTTCCTCAGAATATTACGATAATTACGCCCAGAACCCCGCTATTCAGTACACGCTTCAGCACGGCTGGGGTCCGGAGGAGAAGGCCATTGCGCTAAACTTCCTTCAGCCCCCGCCCGGCAGCGAGGATAATAACTACACCACCATGATCGCCTCCGGAGACCTGCCGGATATCATCGACGCCGTAATCAGTGAAGCCCCCGGCGTCATGGTGGAAAAGGGCTATGCCATCGAACTGACGGAGTATGTAGAACAATATATGCCCAATTACAAGGCCCTGGTGCACTCCAACACCGAGTACCTGTATAACTGCGTCAGCACCGATGAGGATGGCACCGAGCATTACTACCAGCTGAGTCAGTTGCTGGATGGCTACGATCCCCTGTTCCAGGGCTTCCAATACCGCAGGGATTGGATCGTGAAATACGGTGCGAACCCTGAAACCGGCGTAGCCTTCACTGGCGGCTATACTGCCCCTGACGACGTGGATGCCTGGGAGGATGACGTGGTGTTCCCCAGCTGGTTTGACGAGGCAAAGAAAGCCAAGGCCCTGGAGATCGACCCTGAGTGGGATGGCACAGAGCCCTTCTTCGTCTCCGACTGGGAATGGATGTTCGACATCTTCCTGCAGGCCCAGGCGGATTTAGGAATCGAGGGCAAATATGCCATCAGCCTGTATTATCCCGGCTACACCTGGTCCGGCGGCCTGCTGAGTTGCTTCGGCGGCGGCGTGAACGTATGGTATCAGGACGCCAACAATCAGGTGCACTTCGGCGGCAACGAAACACCCTTCAAGACCTACCTGGAATGCATGCATCACTGGTATGAGGTAGGTTGGCTGGATCACGACTTTAACCAGCGCACCTCCGACGCCTTCTATCAGATCGACTCTACCTCCGTTCGCCAGGGCCTGATCGGCATGTGGAATGGTGGTCAGAGCGAACTGGGCGGCCGCCTGGACATGCACGATGGCGGCTGTACCGAAGGAATCTTCGTAGCCGGCGCTGCCTATCCCATCAACGACAGCTACGGCCCGGAGGAGTGCCAGTTCGTGGTGCCCAACTGCGTGATGGGCTCCAGCCTCACCAAGGGTGGCATCATGATTACGCCCAAGGCGGCGGAAAAGGATCTGGCGACGCTGTGCAGCTATCTGGATTACTTCTACACGGAGGAAGGCGGGCTGATCAAGACCCTGGGTCTCAGCGCGGAGCAAGCCGCGGAATTCAGCAGCAATACCTTCTATGCCGATCATGGCCTGGCAGACGGCGCTTACACCGTGGTGGAAGATGGAACCTATGTGAAGAGCAGCGTGCTGGCCAACGACAGCGGCCAATTGAACACTGCCGTGGGCTTCAACAAGTGTCCGGGACTCCAGATGGTCGCCACCGTGGATCTGGGTTACGCGGCCTCTTACTCCACCTCCTTGGCTCGATGGACAAAATATCCCAACACCGGCTTCTTCCAGGGCAGCCGAACCACCAACGAAATGAGCCAGTCCGACGCCAAGGCTTGTGAGGATATTCACAGCAAGGTGCTGGAATACATGGGCAAAAACTGCGCCAACTTTATCACCGGAAAATCCAACTTTGATAAGGACTGGGACAAGTGGTGCACTGTGCTGAACAAATACAAGGTAGATCAGGCCATCGAGATTTACCAGTATTATGTCGATCATTATCCCTTCCGCTGATGCGGGCTGACTCAAGAGGAGGTGTAATTTCATGGCAAAGAATTCTGCCGCTCTGACCGGCTCCGCACGGCGCAGCTGGAAAACCGAGCTGAAACGCGACTGGGTTGTCTATCTTCTTTTCCTTCCCATCATCGTGTATGAAGTTCTGATGCATTACCTGCCCATGTTCGGCATCGTCATGGCTTTTGAGGACTACAATGTGGTGGATGGGTACTTCCACAGCCCCTGGGTGGGAATGAAGCACTTCGTGGATCTCTTTTCCGGGGAAGATTTCCTGCAGGCGCTGCGAAATACCGTGGTCATTGGCTTGCTGAAATGTACCGTCGGCTTCGTGGCTCCCATCATCTTCGCCCTGATGCTGAGCTTGATCAACAGCAAAAAATTCAAGCGGATTGCCCAAACCATGTCCTACATGCCGAATTTCGTGGCCGCGGTCATCGTTTGCTCCCTGTTTACCCAATTCCTGGCCAAGGATGGCCCCTTGACCTTGCTGCTGGCCCGGCTGTTAGGCGCAGAGAATCAGAACTGGTTGGCCAATGACAAGCCCCCTGTGTTCTGGATTATCTACACCATGATGGGCATCTGGCAGGGGGTTGGCTGGGGCTCCATCATGTATGTGGCGGCCATCTCCCAGGTCAGCGGCGATCTGCACGAGGCGGCGGCCATCGATGGCGCCACCCGGTTGCAGCGGCTGTTCAAGATCACCCTGCCCAACATCCTGCCCATGGTCATGATGATGTTCGTTATCGGCATCGGCACCGCCTTCGTGGCCGGGTACGATAACATCCTGCTGCTGTATATGCCCAGCACCTACAATGTATCCGATACCGTATATACCTACACCTATCGCCAGGCCTTTGGCGGCGGTACGTCCAACTACTCCTTGTCCGCGGCCTCCGGTCTGTTCCAGTCCGTGGTCAGCACCATCTTGCTGGTCGGGTCCAATTCCCTTTCCCGCAAGGTCGGCGGCAGCAGCCTGTTTTAAGAGAGGAGGGAAATCGACATGGCAAAGAAGCAACGGAAACAACAAGAGTGGGAAAACAACATGGTGGAAACCAAAACCATCGCGGACCGCGTCGTGGATATCATCCTGTATTTGGTCATCGCCCTGGTGGCTCTCTGCAGCGTTATCCCCATGTGGCATGTACTGATGTCCTCCTTCTCGGATGGCAAATCCCTCCTGGCCCATGTAGGCCTGGTGCTGTGGCCCATCGGGAAATTTACCGTGGAAGGCTATCGGATGATCTTCCAGAACGCCAGCATCGTCAGCGGCTACATCAACACCATCGTATACACCGTGGCCTTTACCACCATCGGCTTCCTGCTCTCCGCGGTAACGGGCTATGCCCTGAGCCGGGATACGAAAATGAAGAAGCCCGTGACCTTGGCTTTGATGATCACCATGCTCTTTGGCGGCGGCATGGTGCCTTCCTACATGGTGCTTCGCGCCCTGGGCTGGGTCGGCACGGTATGGGCCCTGGTGATTCCGGGATGTACCAACTCCATGTACTGCATCATGATGATGAACGCCTTTAATTCCATCCCCAAGGAAATGTACGAAGCCAGCCACATCGACGGCGCAGGGCATATTTCCACCCTGTTTGAAATCACCCTGCCTCAGGCCATGAACATGGGCGCCGTGATCATCCTGAATCTGAGCATCGGCCAGTGGAACTCCTGGCTGCAGGCCAGCATCTACGTACCGAACAAAAAGGCCCTGTGGCCCCTGCAGCTGGTCATTCGGCAGATCACCAGCGAAAACGCCAACTTCCTGAATTCCTCTAATCCGGATTACAGCCGCTATTTGATCCAGTTCGCGGTCATCATCGCGGCCATCGCCCCCATCATCATCGCCTTCCCCTTCTTCCAGGATAAGATGGAAAAGGGTGTGATTCAAGGTGGGGTTAAGGGGTGAGAAATCCGTGACCGCCAGTGGCGGAAATTTCACGGATTTCTCACAGAGCCAATAAGGAGCAATCTCCACAGTGCGTCCGCTGTTACCCGCGCTGAAGCGCGGACAGCTTGCGCATGGGAGTCGTTACCCAAATCAAAGATTTGGACGACTCCACATGTGGAGTTGCGACTATATTGGCGACCGGGCGAAATGTTTTTCGACCGCCCCTCCCCTATGCCTGCGCGTTCCGCGCAGGCTATTTTTTTCTTTTCAGCTTGTTCTATTTGGTGTATAATGTTCAAAAATCGACCTGTTTCGCATACTCATAGGAAAGGAAGAAGTGATTGTGAAGGCGATTGCGTCCCTGAAGAAGGCATTCTGGAACAAATATCGACATCTTGCGCTGTTTCGCCGGCTGCGCCCCCGAATCATGGCCATGATGCTGACCCTGGTGCTGCCTGTCAGCTTAACCTGCCTGATCATTTCCATCATCTCTATGCTGCAAGGCCGGGAGCTGATCGAAATGAACAGTCAGAACGCCTTCTCCCTGTTCCTGGATCGAATGGCCATTCGATACGAGAATGGAGCCATCGACCCGCTGGACGGCTTCCCAAGCCAGGTAGCGAATGACCTTTCCGCGTTGGTAAATTCCGTGCAGGAGGAATTTCATGGAGAAATGTATGTATCCCGGGATGGTCAGGAAGCCTGGCGGGTGTTCCCGAACGGCATCACCATTCCGATGGAAGAGAGCTATGAATCACTTTCCCGCTCGGGGCATATTTTTTCCTGGCAGGATAATGACAACCGATTCCAGGCCATGGCCGTTTTTCACTACGATTTTTCCCTGTCCATGTTACCTGTCCCCTTTTGGATCGGTATCATTCTTTCCCTGTTGACAGCGCTATTTTGCCCCATCCTGTACAAGCGGTTGAAATTGGATATCCTGGATCCCCTATCCACGCTGGACACAGCGCTGGAAGGTGTCAAGAATGACAGATCCTATCGCATCCCTCCCCAGCCAGGACGGAACAGTGACGAATTCCTGCATCTGTTCGAAGAATTCAACATCATGGCGCAGGAGGTTCAGGCCTCCTACGAAAAAGACGTCAAAATGCTGGAGACGGAAATGGATAACCTGCGCCTCCAGGTGAATCCTCATATGCTGCTCAATTCCTATAACATGATCTATGCCCTGGCGGAATCGAAGAATTATGCCGTAATTCAGGATTACACCCTCTGCCTGGTGGATTACTTCCGCTATGTGCTGCGGAGAGGACAAAACCTGGTTTCCGTCCAGCAGGAGCTGGAATTCGTGGATAACTTTATCCGCATCCAGCGCATCCGTTTTCCCGGGCGATTTTCCTACGTGTATCAGGCCGAGGAGGACGCCATGCAGGCCATGATCCCACCGCTGCTGATCGAAAACTTTGTGGAGAACGCCATCAAATATGCCCTGGATCCCACCAGGCCGATTGAGATTGTGGTCACCGCCCGGACGGAGGAGGAAGAAGGAGAATCGAAGCTGCATATTGCCATTTCGGACACGGGCAGTGGCATCCGGCCGGAAGTGCTGGAAAAGCTGAAGGCCCGGGAGCCCTATGTGGACGAGGCAGGCCAGAAGCATATCGGCATCTGGAACTGCGTTCGCCGGATTGAACTGTTCTATGGCGAAGAGGGAGAGATCCATTTTTCCAGCGGGATGGATCAGGGGACACAGATCTATCTGATCATTCCTTGCCGGAGGGCAGAAGAGGAGGAAGAGCGATGAATATTCTGATCGTGGATGATGAGCAATTAGCGATTCAGGGGATGCTGGACGGGATCAACTGGGACCTGTTGGGCTTTGACAAGGTGTTGACAGCCAACGGCTACACGGAAGCCGTGAACATCATCAAAAACACCTACATCGACATCATGGTCAGCGATATTGAGATGCCGGGAGAAAGCGGGCTGAAGCTTATCAAGTATGTCAACGAGCACAGCCAAAATACGGAATGCATCATTCTCACCTGCCACGATGAGTTCGACTATGCCCGCACAGCTGTGGGACTCAACTGCCTGGAATACCTGCTGAAGCCCATTCGCTATCCGAAGCTGACGGAGGTACTCCTGCAGGCGAAGGAGAAGGTGGAAGCCCGGCGACAGAACGAACAGATGAAGCAATACGGTCAACAATATATCCGGTCCCTGTCCCAGGAAACCAAGGGCGATACCCTGAACGCCCTGGAAACCGCCGTCAGCTATATTGACGCCCATCTGGCGGAGGAGCTCTCCGTGCGGGATCTGGCGGCGAACAGCTATATCAGCGCGGATCACCTGACCCGGCTCTTCAAAAAGAAATACGGCATGACGGTTTCGGAATATATTCAGGATAAGCGCATTCGCCTGGCTGGAGAGCTGCTGCGCCGGGAGGATGTGACCATCTCCATGGTGGCCAACACCGTAGGCTTCGGAAATTATTCCTATTTCACGGAGCAATTCAAGAAGCATTTCGGCCTTACGCCTCGGGAATACCAGCGGCAGGCCAGGAAGTAAACTCAAGATGTCGGATTTCCGGGGTTTTTGATCGGATTACATAAAGCGCTCCTTCTCCGCCCATGGCATAATAAGCGCAACAACACGGGGAAACCATCGTTTTCCCACGAGAAGGAGGAAATGTTCCATGAAAAAGCTGATCTCCCTGCTGCTCTGCCTGGCGCTGAGTCTGTCCCTGGTTTCCGTGTCCTTTGCGGAGGACGTTCCCAACCTCGCCAACACCTATTATTCCTATGGCTATGACGTAGGCTTCTGGATGGACTACTTCTTCCACTTCTATGATGAAGTGCCCGGCATTGGCCGCGTGTTCTACGCCGGCTATGCCCTGAATCAGATCGTGTACACCGGTACCTACGAGGTCATCGCGGAGGAGCGGGCCTACCAGTGCTGGCCGGATCGGGCTACTTCCGAAGCAGCGGAGGAAGGCGCTGAAATCCCCACTGGCACCGCGCCTTACACTGTGATCTTCTATGATTTTGACGGCAACGAGATTGATCGCTGCGCTCTGGATGAAACCCACCTGTACAATGACATGGAAACGCTGACCGGTATTGGCGGTGCAAATGCCGTTTACGACTTGGATACAGATCCTGAAAATTCCGCTTTCGCCAAGGAATATGAAGGCGAACAGGCCGTGGTCGTGCTGAGCCTGGTGGATCCCGACGACGATACCGCCACCCTGGAGCTGAAGGTCAATGGCAAATATGATGATCTGGTGGTCCTGTACGTGGAAGGCACCTATTCCATGAATGAGGATCAGACCGAGATCACCCTGACCCCCGCTGATGACAGCGATCCTGGCGCCACCGTGACCAAGAATGAGGACGGCACCTACACCTACGTTTCCACCGACGGCGACGAAGTGGTCCTGGTGGAAGTGAAGGGCGCGGAAGTGGCCTATCAGCTGAAGGGCTCCATCCCCGTGCCTGGCATGGACGGTGTGAACGCCGATCTGATCTGCGACCTGCTGGATGACAACACCGCCGTGATCTACGCTGACTTCATGGGCAACCGCATGGATATCGACAAGGGCACCTACGAAATCGATATGGCTACTTATTCCTTCGTGCTGCACCTGGAAACCGCTGGCGATCTGACCACGGAAGGCTACGCTGCCGACATGGTACTGAACTACAAGGCTGACAATGTAGATCCCTTCGGCGCCATCGAACAGACCCTGGCCTTCGTGGCGGAATAATCCAAAAACGAAATAACAACCTGCGCGAAGCGCGGTTGGAAACAGCGCCGCCGCCCTTAGGGACGGCGGCCTTTTCAGAAGGAGAAAACGAATATGCGGCAATATGAGACCTTTGAGTTGACTTTTCAAGGAGATACGCTATCAGAAAATTGGGCACAGATCGATTTGACAGCGGAATTTACCTGTTGGGATATCACCAAAACAGTGAGGGGTTTTTATGATGGCGAGGGGCGATATATCGTTCGCTTCCTGCCCGAGCAGGCGGGAACCTGGCATTGGAAGGTGACCGGCTGCGTGGAGGCTGAGGGAGAAGAAACCTGCCAGAAGGCACGGGATCAGCATGGGCTGGTGAAGGCGGTGGATACCCATTTCGAGTATGAGGACGGCCAGCTCTTTATCCCCTTTGGCACCACGGTGTACGCCCTGGCCTCCCAGGAGGATGCCCTGGTGGAGCAAACCTTGGCCAGCCTGAAAAATGCCCCCTTCAACAAGGTACGCATGTGCGTGTTTCCCAAGGATTACGATTACAACAAGAACGAGCCACCCTATTACGCCTTTGAAAAAAACACGGATGGCTCCTGGGATACCCGCAGGCCCAACATTCCCTTCTGGCAGCGGTTTGAAAGCATCCTGGATCGCATCGGTGAAATGGGTATCCAGGTGGATCTGATTCTGTTCCATCCCTACGATCGCTGGGGCTTTGCCAAGATGCCGCAGAAAGATAATTTGTACTATCTGGATTATCTGCTCCGCCGCTTCTCTGCCAAGCCCTATATCTGGTGGTCTTTGGCCAACGAATACGATATCAACATGGATGCTAAATCCCTAACGGATTGGGAAGAAATCGAGGAGTATGTGGCAGGCCATGATCCCTACCATCATCTGCTGTCCAATCACAACTGCATGTGCTTCTGGGATCACACGCGGCCCAACATCACTCATGCCAGCCTGCAAACGAAAGCGCTGACCGAAATTCCTCGATGGATCAGGGAATATCAAAAGCCAGTGGTGATTGATGAATGCTGCTATGAGGGAAATATTCAGTATCTTTGGGGAAGCATCTCCGCCCAAGAAATGACCCGCCGCTTTTGGCGATGCTATGCCAGCGGCGGCTACTGTACCCACGGGGAAACCTTCTTATCCGATGACGAAATTCTATGGTGGGCCCGAGGCGGACAGCTCAAAGGTCAAAGTCCTCAACGCATTGCTTTCCTGCGACAGATCATGGAAGACCTGCCCGGGCCCCTGACGCCTTCCTACGGAGGACTTTCTGCCATCGCGCAAATGGAGGAAGCGGAGCTTGAATCTGCTCTGGCCACTCTGCCAGAAGAAATGCGACATGCCATGTCTCTTTTTGGCAAGAGCATCCATCGCATGGATCTTCAAAACCGTTCCCTTCACCTGGCAGGCGAACATACCTGGGAAGCCCACTGCGGAGAGGAAGCATACCTGACGTACTGCGACCTGCAATGCTATGGCAAACAGACTTTGAATCTGCCGGAAAACAAGACCTATCGCATTGAGCTGATCGATACCTGGGAAATGACCCAGTCTGTTCTTCAGGAATCTGCCAGCGGTGCAACCACGGTTTCACTGCCTGCCAAAGAAGGCATGGCCCTCCTGGCCATCCGCATTGGATAAAGAAAAGAGGAAAATAGCATGATGAAGCATATGGATACATCCCTTTCTTCCCGGAAACGAGCAGAGCTGCTTTTGCAGGAAATGACCCTGGATGAAAAAATGGCCCAGCTGGTGGGTGTCTTTGCCCTCAAGGGCTACGAGGATCGAATGGTCCCCTTTTTCAAAAACGGCATAGGCCAAATCAGCACCCTGGAATTCCGCGCCTGCGACAGCATGGAGGAAATCGCGGCATGGCAGCGGCAGCTGCAGACCTTGGTGATGGAAAACAGCCGCCTGGGTATCCCCGCCGTGTTCCACATGGAGGGCCTGTGCGGGCCCCTGATGCAGGACACCACCACCTTCCCCTCCGGCGTCAGCCGAGGATCCTCTTTTGACCCTGAATTGGAACGGAAGATCGGCGAAACCGTGTCCCGCCAGGAGGCAGCCTTCGGCATCACCCAGATTTTAGCCCCGGTGCTGGACATCTCCCGGGATTCCCGCATGGGCCGTCAGTGCGAGCCCTATGGTGAAGACCCCACCCTGGCCGCCGCCATGGGCGCCGCCTACACCCATGGCATCCAGGAAACCACCACGGACGGCCGCACGCCAGACGCCGCCGCCAAGCACTTTTTCGGCTTCCATCACTCCTCCGGCGGCATCCACGGAGCCCATGTGGACGCGGGGGATCGGCTGCTGATGGAGATTTATGGCAAGCCCTTCCAGGCGGCCATCACCGAGGCGGGGCTCAAGGGCGTCATGCCGTGCTACGGCTCCCTGAATGGCCTGCCCATCCATGCGTCCAAGCATTATTTGACGGAGATTCTCCGTGATGAAATGGGCTTTGAGGGCGTCACCGTGTCGGATTACGGCGGAGCCAGCAACGCCTATGAATACCAGGGCATTGGCGAAACCATGGGCGACGCGGGCTTGCGGTGCCTGAAAGCCGGGCTAGACGTGGAGCTGCCCATGCCCAAGGCCTATGCTGATGAGCTCAAGCAGAAGTTCGCGGAGGGCAAAGCGGATATCTCCCTGCTGGACAGCGTGGTCCTGCGGGTGCTGGAGGCCAAGTTCCGCATGGGTCTGTTTGAGCATCCCTTCTCCTTGACCGGGGAGGAACTGGAAAAAGCCGTGCATCACGACGAGGATGAGCGCCTGGCAGAGCAGAGCGCCCAGGAAGCCCTGGTGCTGCTGAAAAACGACGATGCCCTGCCCCTGACCGGCAAGGAAAAGACCATCGCGGTTTTCGGTCCCGCGGCGATGAACGCCCGGTATTATTTCGGCGGGTACACCCATCTTTCCATGGTGGAAGCGCAACGGGCCGCGAAGAACTCCATGGCCGGCGTGAAGGGCAACGGAGAAGTAGACCAGGTATCCTATGTGCCCGGCACCGGCGTGGAGGACGACGAAAACGAGCGTTTCCATGAGGTGCTGCGGAAACTGAAGCCGAATTGCCTCAATCTGGTGGAAGCGCTGAAGGAAGCCATGCCGGATAGCCGCATTCTGTGGGCCCAGGGCTATCACAAGGCGGGGGCGGACGAAAGCCTGTTCGCTGAAGCGCTGGAGATGGCCAAGGAAGCGGATGTGATTCTTCTAACCCTGGGCGGCAAGAATGGCTCCGGCTCCATTGCCACCATGGGCGAGGGCGTGGACGGCACGGACATCAACCTGCCCGCCTGTCAGGACGCCTTCATCCGGGAAGCCAAGAAGCTGGGCAAGCCCTTGATCGGCCTGCACTTTGATGGCCGGCCCATCTCCAGTGACACGGCGGACGAATACCTGGACGCCATCCTGGAATGCTGGAATCCCGCCGTTTATGCCGCGGAGGCTGTGGTGGATGCGCTGCTGGGCAAACTGAACCCCTCCGGGAAAATGCCCCTGTCCACCGCCCGGCAGGCGGGCCAGATCCCCGTGTATTACAATCATCCCAACGGCTCCATGTGGACCCAGGGCCCCAGCATCGGCTTTAACGATTATGTGGACTGCTCCCACCGGCCCCGTTACTGCTTCGGCCACGGCTTAAGCTATACCAGCTTTGAGTACAGTGCTTTGACACTGGATAAAAAGGAAACCAAGCCCTTTGCACCGATCGAAATCTCCCTGACGGTGAAAAACACCGGGAAGTGCGAGGGCACGGAGGTTGTGCAATTGTATGTAAAAGATGTCCACGCCTCCATGACCAGACCCCAAAAGGAATTGCAGGGCTTTGCCAGGGTTTCTCTGCTGCCTGGCGAAGAAAAGAAGGTGAGCTTTGCCCTCGCTCCCAGCCAGATGGCCTTCCTGGATGAAGACATGCGCTGGAAGATTGAACAGGGCGCATTTGAGGTGCAAATCGGTTCTTCTTCAGAGGATATCCGCCTGAAGGATTCCTTCACCGTTACCGAAAACGCCTGGGTAGAAGGCAAAAGCCGTGCATTCTACGCCTTGGGGAAAATGCAATGATGGAATCATCCTGAAAGAACGGTTTGTGGAGATCAGAATTTCAATCAATCATCTATGAGGGAGCGTAAAATATGCGAACAATTATTCCCTTCCATGAGGACTGGAGCTTTGAAAAGCCTGGTGAAACTGCTGTGATCGTAACGCTGCCCCACACCTGGAACGCCATCGATGGCCAGGACGGCGGCGGTGATTTCTGGCGTGGCGAATGCATCTATCATAAGGATTTTTCCGCCCCTAAAAAAACGACGCAGGAGGACGTGTACCTGGAATTTGACGGCGCGGCGAACTCCGCAAAGATCACGCTGAACGGCCAATTTGTGGGCGAACACCATGGTGGGTTCAGCCGCTTCCGCTTCAACGTTACCGATCTGCTACAGGATGGCGCCAACCATTTGGAAGTCGCCGTCAGTAATGCGCTTTGTGATACGGTGTACCCGCAGAATGCCGATTTCACCTTCTATGGCGGCATTTATCGGGCGGCGCGATTAATCATAGTGTCTCGGGTTCATTTCGATATGGATACCTTAGGTGGCTGCGGTGTGCGGGTAACACCTCGGGTGAATGTCGATGGCTCCGCCGACGTGCAAGTGTCCGCTCAAACTACTGGCGGACAAGCAGTGTTTGAACTGGATGGCGCAAAACTGGAAGGCAACGAAGTCACCTTCCATATCGAAACCCCTATCCTGTGGCATGGTCGGAAAAATCCGTATTTGTACACACTGAAGGCCAGCCTTTTTGATAGCGATACCTTAGCAGACTACTTGGAAATCCCCTTTGGCATCCGTTCCTTCCGGATTGATCCGGATGAGGGCTTCATCCTAAATGGCGAGAGCTATCCCCTCCGGGGTGTAGCCATGCACCAGGACTGGTTGGGGAAAGGAAACGCCATCACGGCAGCCGACATGGAAGAAAGTCTGCGCCATGTGTACGACATGGGGGCTACCACCGTGCGACTGGCTCATTATCAGCATGATCAGCACACCTATGACCTATGCGACCAGTTGGGCCTGGTGGTGTGGACGGAGATCCCCTACATCAGCGAGCACATGGATAATGCCCGAGATAACGCCCGGCAGCAGATGCGGGAACTGATCGAACAGAATTATAATCATCCCTCCATTGTCGTATGGGGGCTGAGCAATGAGATCACCATGGCCCATGGCGATCAGGAAACCATCGTGCCTTTCCATCAGGAGCTGAAGGGAATCTGTCACCAAATGGATGACACCCGGTTGACCACCATGGCCTGCATTTCAACTTTGCCCGTAGATCATCCCCTGCTTTCCGTGCCAGACGTGCTGTCCTACAACCATTATTTCGGCTGGTATGGCGGGCATCTGGAGGATAACGGCCCTTGGTTTGACCGTTTCCATGCCCTACATCCCGATCTGCCCGTAGGCGTATCAGAATACGGCTGTGAAAACAGCTTGTGGCATTCCTCCCATCCCGAGCCCGGGGATTACAGCAACGAATATCAAATGATCTATCACGAAAGCCTGATCAAACAGCTGTTTTCCCGGAGGTATCTGTGGGCCACCCATGTGTGGAACATGTTCGATTTCGCCGCCGATGCCCGGGAGGAGGGCGGCACCAAGGGAAGAAACAACAAGGGCTTGGTAACTTTTGACCGGAAGACCCGCAAGGATGCCTTCTACGCCTATCAGGCCTGGCTGACGGAGCAACCCATGCTGCATCTGTGTGGGAAGGAATTTATAAACCGGGATGGGGATTCTGCGGAATTTGTGGTATACAGCAATTTACCGGAGGTCACATTGTCGGTGAACGGCGAGGAATACAAGAAGGAATGCCCTGACCACTTCTTCCATTTCATAGTGTCCCAGCCTAAAGGGGCCTACACCGTTGTCGCTTCGGCGGGTGACCTCTCCGAGCAGGCACAATTCACCCACGTGGCCCAGCCCGACCCCGCCTACCGCTTCCAGCAGGGCACGGTGCTCAACTGGTTTGATATCACGACCCCCGAGGGGTATTACTCCGTCAAGGATCTGCTGAAGGATATCACACAATCCCAGGAGGCGGCAGCCTTTGTGAATCCTCTGCTTACCGAAATGGCGGCCTCCCGCACGAAAAAAACGGAGCAGAAGGAACAAGAAGCCGGCCGGAAAACCCAGAAAAGCGGCGAGGGCATCAGCGCCGAGGCGAGACGGAACATCACATTGCAATTCAGTCTCCTGCAATTGATCCGCATGGGCGCGCCGGATCTGCCCAAGGAACGCATCATCGAAATCAACAAAAAACTGAACCAAATCCCAAAGAAATGAGGTTTTCATATGAATTGTGCCTGGATCGGTGTGGATCATCACGCTCCCGCGGGGAAATTCGCTTACTTCCGGCTGGACGCCGAACTGCCCAAGGATTGCCATCTGACGGCGCAGTTCACCGCCGCCGCCCATTACCGCCTGTGGATCAACGGGCGGCCCGTGTGCTCCGGCCCCTGCATGGGCGATCAGCACGTTTGGTATTACGATGAGGTGGATCTGACGCCCTATCTGATCCCCGGCGTCAACCGCTTCGCCGCCCAGGTGATCTGCCTGGATCCTGCTGCTGCCATTGATCGGGGCAGCGAAAACGCCTCGCTGGTGCGCATGATCGTACCGGATCATCGGCATCGCTTTGCCTTTTGGGCGCAAGCAGGAGAGATCGACCTCTCCACCGGCAAGGCGGATTGGCGGGTGCTTGTGGACGAAAGCGCGAAGTTGCAAAAGGATAAAATTGTGGAATGGCTGGGGCCGTATTCGGAAATTGTGGATTATCACCAAACCCCCGTCGATTGGAAAAACGCCGACTGTGGCTCCTGGCCTGCTGCCGTTCGGCTGGAAAGCGTGGAGCACGATAACTATTATCCGGTGGTTGGGCTGACGAAGCGCTATCCCGTACAGCCCCGGCCCATCCCCATGCTCTTTGAGCGGGAGGAAGCCTTTGCCCGGGAGATCATGACGGATACCAGCCTGCTGCAAAAAGGCAAGATCCAAATCCCGCCCCATACCGCCTTTGAGGCCGTGCTGGACGCGGGCCAGGTGAAGGTGACGCACCCCGCTTTCCGGGTCAGCGGCGGCGACGGGGCCCAAATGGAAATCACCTATTTTGAAAAGTTCCAGAAGAACGGGGAGAATTTCCGTCGGGACGATTGGAAGCGTGGCGAAATCATCGGCATCAAGGACCTGGTGACGCTGAACGGACAGGAAATCACCTATGAACCCTTTTTCGTGCGTACCTTCCGCTTTGTTCGCCTCCGCCTAACCACAGGCGATCAGGGGGCGACGCTGCATCTGCCCACTTTCCGCCGCACGGGTTATCCCCTGACGGAGGATAGCGACATTTCCTCCTCCGCCTCCTGGGTGCACGACCTGTGGCGCATGTGCGCGGAAACGCTGCAAAATTGCATGCTCTCCACCTACATGGACTGCCCTTACTATGAGCAATTGCAGTACATCATGGACACCCGCCTGCAGGTACTGTTCCATCTGACCCTGAGCCACGATACCCAAATGGCCCGCAAGGCCTTGGAGGATTTCCACCGGTCCATCCTGCCCTGGGGCCTGCTGCCAGGCAAGTATCCCACGGCCTATCTGCAGGTGATTTCCACCTTCTCCCTGCACTACATCTTTATGGTGTGGGAGTACTATGCTCACACGGGTGACGCCTCCGTCCTGCGGGCCTATCGGGCGGACTGTGACCGCATCCTGACCTACTTTGAAAATCACCTGACCGACCGGGGACTCATGGGCCATCCGGGGTTCTGGCCCTTTGTGGACTGGCAGCCCGCCTGGGATAATTTCGCAGGTGTTCCCACGGCTCTGAAGGAGGGCGAAAGCACCATCATTTCCCTCATGTACGCTTTCGCCTTGGAGCAAGCGGCGAAGATCAACGAATTTAGCGGCAGGCCTGGCATGGCGCAGGAATACCAGGCGCGAAAGGGCAAGGTTTGCGATGCCGTGCAGGCCCTTTGCTGGGACGAGAAACGGCAAATGTACCGGGAGGGCCCGGCGTATCCCCAGTTCACCCAGCATGCCCAGGCCTGGGCCGTGCTATGCGGCCTGGGAGACGAAGGGTGCATTCGCGCCGCCGCTTCCGATCCGGATGTGCTGCCCGTCACCTTCTCCACTGCCAACGAGTGGTTCCGGGCACTGGAAAAGACGGGCTTGTACAAGGAATACGGCAAGCAGTCCCTGCAGCCCTGGATCGACCTGATCGCCCTCGACTGCAAAACCTGCCCCGAAACCCCCGTCAATTCCCGCAGCGAAAACCACGCCTGGAGTGCCCAGCCCATGCTGGAATTGATCCGGGGCGTGGCGGGCATCCGGCAGGAGGGCGTGGGTTGGCGGCAGGTGGTGATCGCGCCCTGCCTCATGGATTTGCCCGATCTGCGCGGCACGGCAGCTACCCCCAAGGGCGACATCCGTTTTTCCTACACGGAAGAAAGCTATTCTATCACCTTGCCAGCAGGCGTGACAGGCACATTCCGCCATCCCGATGGGCGGCTGCTGACACTGCACGAAGGCGATAACTCCGGACGGATGTCTCCATAACAAAGAAGTAAGCTGCAACGAGACGTGTCAAATCATGGAAAACAGGATCACTGAAATAGAATCGACATAGCAAAGCGGGCTGTCAAGAGGCTAAAAGTTTCTGAAAACAAAAAGGCATTTGTTAAGTAAAAGTATGATCCTGGGCACATTATAAAATTTGACTGGGGGACGTAAAAGTATAGTTCCACTGTCACAATGTTTAGCCTGCGGGTTTCAATCCTGCTTCTTGGCTAAAATCATCTTCAGTCATGTTTGCACGCTTAGCCGCTTCTTTCAGAGAAATCAATCCGTCCTTCACAAGACCAGCCAGCATCTTAATACCGCCTTCTTTTTCTTTGCGATGTTCAAATAGCTTCATATAAGAATCTTTATCGTACAGCGCCATCATGATATCAATCACCTCTTTCTCGTGAAGTTCGATATAATCCTTCAAAATACCTTTTTCTTTACATTCCCTCAGCGTGGTCATCACAGCTTTCTTGGTTTTTCCGAGTTCCATGACCTTCTGTTTATAAATCTGCGTAAACTTCACATACTGTGAAAGAATCGAGTTGCTTTCATCCCCGTAGATCACTTTGACCTTCAGGTCTAAAATACTGCGGTCACCATTCCAATATACATCTGCTAACGATAATTCCTTTTCCTGGTGTTTTCGGTCTCCTGTGTAAAGCATGTAAACCTCCGGTTTCGGGAGATTTACCGGCTTATCGTCATAGTAATCCTGGTCCGTATCATGCAGATACCGATTATAGGACTCACCCAGGTACATCAAAGAGCGGATAGTGATGTTCCTCGACCATGTACTCATTGCTTCCAACAAGAGAATATGCACAGATCCAATCGTAAATCCCAAGTCGTTGTACATCTGATCCATGAAAATCGCTTCCAACGTTACGTTCTGGATATCATCCACCGTGGCTTTCGTGTCTTCTGGATGCAATGCCTGATATGCTTCCAACTGATACCTCGGATCCTGAAAGAGGTCGCAGAACACACTGTCATATATCTTCCGTTTTGGGTTTCCGTCTGGCATAGCGCACACCTCCCCTCTCTGGCCATATTTTAACATAAGGTCAGAGTAGCTTTCAATACCCAAAACAATAACAGCCATCCACACTGCCAGCAACCGCAGAGTAATCCCCTTTTCCCTTGGAAAACGGAGCTCAGAATATTCCAATAATACTGCGCTGAACTCTACGGGATCATATGAACAAGCCTTCAGCCACTCCTGCACACCGCCGTTACAAATAGTAATCAGGTTGATTTTCTCTTGAGAGATGAAAGCAAGTTTATACTTCACTGACAATAGACCTGATGAATTCGATGGGCAGAGTTTGCTTCGGTTCAAACTCGCAGGACGCCATATATTCATAAATTGACCGCTGTAAGGCCCGGGCTTCTGGATACTGCTGAAGATGTTGCAGCCCCATGGAGGATACCAACAACTTCCCATTTCCACATCGGCATTCAAACATCATAGCCATAGGGCGCATCGTGGCATAGGAATCCATTTCAGCAATCACTGTATCAATTTTTTCAGGCAAGATGATTGCCCTTTGCGTCGCCATAGGCCACCACTGCCAATCGGTATGAGCGTCCGTCGGGAAAGTCCGGAACAAAGGATGGCTCACATCTATGAATTGTCCCATGCTTCCTGACTGATGAACAAAGCTGCATACATTCCAAAAATCCGTACTGAAATGACAGGCGATGGAGGCGGGCAACGCTTCCGGAGAAGAATCCGGAGAAAGATACACCCTGCCCCCTTCCTCCAGGATGCTGCAAGCGGTTTCATCTAAGGAAACACACTCATACACGCTTTCAGGCTTTCTTATTATCCTTTCCGGGTATACCCAAAATGCGTAACTGTTCTGGAGCCCCGCGAATCTGACTGTCAATGTGAACTTTGTGGCCACTTTCACCGGGGTTAGCAAAACTTTAATACAACCTCCATCCGTTAATTGCCCCTGTTTTGCCACCACTTCGGATGATTTCCCTTCCCACCGCCAATCACCGCCATCTATCTGCCACTCGGTTTCGCCCATGAGATCTTTCTTTCCATAATTAGCTATACGAACATTCACGCTCATGGTTTCCTGATTTGTATAGGTATATTTCGGAAACAAGGCCAGAGGCAGCGCATCTCTGAAGAAAGCGCGGAATCGTTCAGGCTTCGCAAAGTCATGCGGCTTAGGCCGCAAATGCGCGTTCATCATGCCAACCAATGCGGTACCCTGGCCTGGAAAATCCTGCAGCCCCAGCAGGGAAATGCCGCTAAAATCAGCCGTACGCAACGCGGCTTCCACCTCGGCCCGATAGCACAGCAGGGCTAATTCCCCCGAGGCCGAAACCCTTTGCTTCCACTCGGACTGGAAGCCTTTCTCCTTTGCCCTTTCACAAAGGGCCATCAGGTTATCCGGCTTGGTCACCCCCTGATAATCAGATATTTCATCAAAGTCCGGCAAGGTTTCATATTGTCCCACCTCAAAGGAATATACTGGCTGATCCGTTTTGGCGCGAAGGGCGTTGATTGGCGCGTCATAATTCACACAGCCATTGGGATAGGCCCGGTTTAGCCAGCCCAGCATATCTCCGGATGTACCGCGCAGGTCTTGATCTATATAGGTCATGGCTGTGTAAAAATCACTTTCCTCATCATGCCCACGGAAGCCAAAGTGGGTATTTGATCCATCCGCAAAGAGCCGAGTAGCGTCATAAGCACGAGCGATTCCAATCAACCTATGCATCTGTTCATGCCCAGCCGCGTCCGCTCGCAGTTCATTGCCCAGGGTCATCATGATAAATGAAGGATGATTGGCCAACATTCGAAGCGCGCCCACCATCTCATTCCGATAATAGCGCACGGCCTCTTCATCCGCAAAAGTATTCTTCGGATCCCAGTTGGAAAGCTCCGGCTGCATCAGCAACCCCAATTCATCCGCTGCTACGAAGGCTGCTTCCGGCGGGCAGTGGCTGTGGAATCGTATACAGTTGACGCCGTAAGCCCGATACCTGGAAAGGATCCCTTTCCAGGCCTCCACATCCATTGGCGCATATCCCGTTTCCGGAAACACCGCACAATTTGCCTCGCTTCGCAGGAAAATCCTACGATTATTCAACCAGAAGCAGCCATTCCGCGCTTGATAGTTACGCATTCCAAAGGATACTGTTTTTTCCTTCAAATCCCGAGCATACACGCTCAGGGTATAGAGATTGCCTTCCTCTATATCCCAGTGCCGGATTTCCTGATGCACAGGCAGATTTCTGAACCAAATCTCGGTTCTGCCCGCCTGAACTGCCACTGATTGTGCTGCCGGCCGTGCCAGCGCTTTACAGGCCACTTGTAAAGCGCCTTCCCAAGAACACCCGGCATCCAAAACGACCCGTATATCTATAGATGCTTCCTTAGGATAAACGTGAACGTCAGAGATAAAAACCTGATCCTCTAGGCGCAGTCTCAGATATCCCAACAGACCGTTCCAGTTGGTCTGGGTTTCATCCGCACAAGCAGAGGATTTCATCAAGGCTTCCCGCGGCCAGCCTGAATAGCTGTTATCCGAAATGATCCTGATCGTATCCTGTCCAGTGACCTGATCTGTTATTTCAAAAACCCATGGAGAAATCAGATTTCCCTCATCGCATGGCAAGACGCTTTGACCGTTGACCCACAGTGATAGTCTCCTGGCCCGCTCGCTTTCCAGAAACACACGTTTTCCCCGGGGCACCTCCCATGCCAATGTGCGGAAAAACTGGGCTTCTCCCTCAAAGGTATACTTGCGAGTCAGGCGGGTCATGATGGGATCATCCTCCCGCCATAGGCCAATGGCGCTGGCGTTTTCCAGGTGCCATTGGTTCTGTACAGAATCTGGAAAACCTATGCCATTTTCCTCCAATGTACCTGGCATATGAATCAAGACACATTGCCCCGGGATTTCGCATTGCCATTCACCGGAAAGATCCACATATTTCATTTTTCGAGCCCTTTCATCCGTTTTCACTTTGACTTTGCCCTTAACTTTCCATCCATCATGGCTCAAGCAAGGATAAGGGGAAGTCACCCCTTACTTAGGAATATTATGCTCCCTCGCCGCTCGTTCATCCCACTCGGCCTGCGGTGGAAGCGAATCCCGGATAAACTCCAGCGCCATGATAACGTTTAAGCACCATTGGGATACGTAATTTGTGGCAATCCAGGGAATATCCTTTTTCTCCTTTTCGTCCAACAAAACCCCATATGCCTCTTTGATAAACCCCTCTTTGTTATGATGGCAAGGACTGGCCATCATCAGTGTTTCCCACGCCCGCCGGGCCAGTTCCTGATCCTGACGGCCAACAGCCCCATATGCAGCTAATCCTGCTGCCACATAATCCATCACGAATCTCTTTTTATCCACCAGGCTGCCAAAGACCTTACCGCGTTCCTCGTCCGTCATCAGATAGACCTGGCCATAATCCGCGGCCAGCTTGCTCAGCTCTGGGCAGTCGATCGCCTCCGCCGTCTCCAGCCATACCTGAGGGCCGCCCATACAAAGCGTCAGGTGAATGTTCTCCACAAACTCACTGCTATATTTCATCTCTCCAGTAGCAGGATCGAATTCAAAGGAAGGTCCAGAAGCCAATTGCATGGGGGCTCGTTGAATTCCTTCCAGCCCCTTGAGTATCTTTTGCCGGTATGCTTCGTTCAGGGTGCGTTCATAGCCAGTCATCCAGTCGGACACAAAGGCCGCCCAGTCCGGGCCGGTACGAATCAACAGCTTGGGCGGATTTTGAGGCGGTCCGTACAGAAACACCGTATCATAAAAGAAATAGAGGTTGGCAATAGATTCCGGTGCGGATAACACTTCATCAAAATAATCACCGATACGGCGATCGCCTGTTAAGTAGTACAGCGGCCGATGATGTCCCGCCATGGATACTCGCGGCTCCTTGCAAGAACAGCCCCAATGCCGAATATTGTGGCGTGAGCCGATCCCTTTCTTCGGGCCGAAGTGATATACATCAGTTTCGGAGCAATGGCGACTCATGGCCTCCGCCAGGGTGAAGACATCCTCCCGCCCCGTGCGAAGAAAATACAGCCATAGCCAGTAGGTAGGCACCAGCTCTGTATTCTGCCAGGCACATCCGCCGAAATCATATTTCCAGCAGTGTCTCACCTCATCGTAGGAATGCATTACATCTCCATAATCATACAGGCCATACCAATGGCGATTCTCAATCTCCTCTTTATAATACTCCACCGCCTGATGAAGCAGCTTTTCCAATTTCCTTTCCTCCGGCGTATCTTCGCAGGGCAAACTCCAATATCCAAATGCCCGCTTTTCATGATAAACCTCCGGAGTCGCTACATACACAGCCGGCTTCTGGGTGTGTTTGATAAAGTCGACAAACTCAGAGGCCATCGGGAAATGGTTTGTCAGCTTCAGGAAGCATTCGCTGGTCGTAGCAATACCGTCCGCTGACGCGCCCGGATCCGGATAGCCCTCATAATTGCTAAGCCAATAGCTGCGGGTGTCATAATGCCGATAATCCATGGCTGGCGCCTGGGGAGAGCGGAACCAGGCAATACAGCAGGCTGTCTGTCCGGCCAAATTTTCCGCCTCCAGTCCAGAAGGAAAGCGTTGCCAGAAATCCCGCATGCCGACGAGCACGCCACCATTCTCGCCTGTCACAGCCATTGCTCCAGGGGCACGGCGACCCCAGTGCGCGTCGATCACGCAGCATTCTTGCTTTGTCTGCTTGCCGATATGAAAAGAATCCGCCGTAAACTGGGTAAGCGTATAGCGGCTCCAGATGGGCAGATCCCGAGAAGCCGCTTCGATCAATTCCGTCGGCTCCAACATCTGGCCTTCCATTTGTGCTTGTCGCATTTCTACCGTGGTACGGGGATGATAGCTGTACAAATACTGTGCCTGCTCATGAAAAACATCCTGATCGACACCGAACTGAATATGCCTGTTCCAGACCTGTCCCGTCAGCGCCGCATCGAAGCGTAGCCCAAAGCCACGCACATAATCCCGATTCTCCACACCATTGTAAAAGAAGGTATTTTCCCATTTTATTTCATCACAATCCAGCCCCACCGTCATGCGAATGGTGAAGGGCATCAGCTCTTGCGCCGCCCAATACACGCCAGTGAATTTCACCACAAGTGCCACCGGCCCCAAGATTTCCATAGACACCGAATTCACCCGGCTTTCGCAGTGGTAGATTGTGAGGGTTTCATTCTCCCCTGCTTCTACTCGGCGTTCCAGCTCCATCACCGGACTGATTCCGCGGAGCCGCAGTTCATGACCCAGATACACCTCCTGCGCAAGAAACCGGCTGCCCGCTTTGGGGATGAACAGCCGAATCCGCCCTGCATCTATGCTCCAGCCGTTCTCCTGTTCCTCCACCCGAATCTCTCTATCTGGAAAAAAAGATTCTCCGGTCATAATGGAGACCTGATCGCCCATCTGCTCGCTATTGGCCGTATGCCTCGCCCATTTCACGCTGCCATCAGGCCAATATGCGACAATTTCATGCTGGGCGGGCACGGGGTTTCCCTGGCTGCCTCGAAGAGCAAAGTTGGCAGAGGTTGCCTCTCCCCTATTCCAGCAGGTACCAAAGGACACCATGCCGCCGATGTGGCGATTTTCCAACAGATGCAATTCCATCATTTTCATCCTTTCCGAGGCTCTATACCCAGTCTTTCCTGATGCGCTTCAATGCTCATCCGCGGAATGGTAATCACCACCCGCAGCCCACAAGGGTGATTCGGCTCCAACCGTACACCCCAGCCTTCCCCATAGAACAGCCGGATACGCTTGGCGATGCTCATGAGCCCATATCCGCCACCGCCAGCTTCTGGGTTCCGAAGGCGTTCGTTAATTTCCTGTATTCTTTCCTCATTGCTTCCCACCCCATTATCCGCGATAAGGATGCGAACGCCGCCCTCCCCCTCATGCTCGCAAACGATTTCCAAGGTATGCTCCTGGTTGCTTTCCTCCAACGCATGCATAAAGTAGTTTTCTATCGCGGGTTGAATGAGATGTGCTAAGATACCGCCATCCTGTAAATCAATGTCGATATCGTAGAAGATCTCCACAGCGTCCTGATAGCGCAGCTGTAAAAGCGACATATACAGGCTGCAAAACCCTATTTCCTCCCGGATGGTTGTAACCGGCGCAGCGTCCGTTAAATTGCGGAAAATACGGGATAGCTTTTCAATGTAATCCGCAGTCTCCAGATCTCCGCTGCGAAACAGCTTTCCCCGGACAACCTCCAGCGTGTTGTACAAAAAGTGGGGATCAAACCGGGCTTGAATCTGGTTCAACTCCGCCTGTGTTTGGCGTTTCACCAGTTCGTATTCTTTCTGAATGCTGTGTTCCAGCAACGCTGTCATGCGGTTGATGTGCTCCGCAATCTCATCAAATTCATCGTTGCCTCTCCCGATGCTTAGCCGATAATCCAGTCGATTTTCACCAATGATATCCAACCCCTTCTGAATCCGCTGCACCTGATGAAAGATATGCCTGGAGGAAAGCATATACAAAGCAAAGGAGAACAGGGCAAAGGCAGCCAGAATCGCCAAGATATAGGGCGTATACACATTGGCTCGAAGAAACAGCTGCCGCCAAGGCACGCGATACGCCGCCGTGAACACTCGACCGGCATTGGCGATTTTTCCCGTATACCATCTTTGGCCATTTCCATCTTTTACAATGGATGAAGCGTCAGAAAGCCAATCCATGTTGGTTTGATTGTTTTCATACGCACTGGTCGAATCATACACAAGGCCATCCTCATTGATCAGGTAAAACTCTGCCATATCCAACACCTGATAGCGCCGAAGCAGCTTATCCAGCATGGATGTACCATAGCCGATCAAAACGCCCCCTTTTTCCCCCACGGGAGCTGCTCCGCCCTGAAAATAAAAGGAATTGCGGCTCAATCCGCTGACAGGATCAACCCAGATATTGGCAGAAAGCAGGCGCATACTTCCAGGCGCGGCTGACATTTTCTCCGGCAGTTCTCCCCGATAAATCTGAAGCTGGCTCCCACCTGCTGTAAGATAAAAATGCTGCTTGGCGGCGGGATGATATAGCAGAATGAATTCGATGTCGTTATCCTGGCCCATCATGGCGTCCAGGAGACGGACAAGGCTGTGCCGTTCCGCATAGCCGAGGCTGGAGGGATCCTCACTTTCAAAGTAGGCTTTCGCCAGCGCTTTGTCCTCGTCCGATTGAAAGATCGGGACATAAATATCAGAAAACGAATAAGCCTTTTGATAATATATATCAAAAAGATCCTGCAGCGCGTTTTCACATTGCAACAGCAATCGTTCCCTCTGATAGGTAAATGTGGAATAGCTGGCAATAAACGCAAATAAGAACAGGACCACAAGCAAAGAAAACGTAAAAGCTTTGCTGACTGGTCGAATTCTGTATCGTTTCTTCCTCATACATTCGCCTCCAAAGCCAAGTGGGTGCGAAAATTATATCCCATATCCTTCGTGTTGTAAAATGGCGGCCACCCGCATATGCAGGTGGCCGCACAGGGATGGAAGATTTTATTCGCTCAGGGAAGCCAGGGTAGCGCGAGCGGCCGCGATATCATCCAGCTTCTGCTGCACCAGGAAATCAATCCCTAGAGATTCGCATTTGTCCTTCATTTCATTCCAGATGTCATCAAATTCCGCTTCGTCCGCTGCGAAAATCATCCGCCAGGAGGCCGGAACGATAATATCCTTCAGCGCGGCTTTGGTCATGATGGTAATATCGTCATCTGCGGTCAGGAAAGCGGAGAAGCCTTCCGTCTGCGCGGCGATGGTCCAATTCTTATCGTCCAACAGAGCTTTCAAATAGGGATAGCCATAGGTTTCGGTCCAGTCCTTTGCCAAATCGGTGTTATAGGTCACCTCATAATAGGAAGGCCACAGAGTATAGTTATAGGAAACGCCGTAGCTGTTGATGACACCAGGGGACAGCAGATGCATAATGTTCCAGAACTCGATGTTCTTATCCGGATCAATGGAAAGCTCCGTTCCATTATTGAGGGCATCCGCAAAGGCCGCTGTAATGGTAGGAACACCATTCTCATTATAAACCCAGCGCATATCTTCGCCTTCATACCCGCTTACCAATTCCAGCAGGCATTGCTCATCCGCCAGAATATTGATCAGCTTCAAGGCTGCGTCCACATTCTGGCACTTGGCAGAAATGCAGTAGCCTCCCGTGGGGAACGCCTGTGCTACAGAATAAGAGGGGATAAAGTCATCATACACCACGGGATAATAGCCCTGGTTTTCCCAGCCGGGATCGCCAGACCATCCAGCCAGCGCTGCGCCTGTGTCGATCTTGGCCCAAGCTGCGGAACGAGTCTGGGACAAAGAGTCGGGATCCACCAAGCCAGCCTGATTCATCTGATAGAAGAACTTCAAGCCATGATAATACTCGCTTCCCTCCGCAAAAATGGAGGTACCAGTTTGCGTCAGCGTATCATATTCGATGCCATAGGGCAGGAAGGTGGTATCCTTGCCGGTGACGCTGTAAATGCTGCCAATGTTCCAGAAATAATTGGTATCAAAGTCGGAGAAAAGGTTGATGCCATAGGTCGGCACGCCATCCGCCGTCTGAGGATAGACTTCCTTCATTTTCTGCAGCACAGGGATGATTTCTTCCAGGGTGCTGAAGGTGGGGTGACCTGCCTCCTGATACACCTTCCAGTTCATCTTGATCGCATGGCGTTCCGTATCAGCCATAACGTTCATGGAGCTGGCGCCTACACGGCCAATGTAATACAGCGTGTTGGTGTCATTGCTGTTGAACTGGCGCGCATAATTGAATGCCGGCTCAAACAGGTCGATATTTGCCTGGATCGCGGGCAGCTGATCCAGATACTCGTCCAGCGGCAGAATCAGATTGCTTTCAGCGGCAATCAGCATTTCTTGCTGTTCCAGCCACATGACATCCGCCAGATCGCCCGAAGCCAATTGTGCCTGCAGCTTTTCAGTGCTATAGGGAACAACTTCGATGGTAAGACCACGATCAGCGAAGTACTTTCCGAGTCCGCCGGACAGCTCACCGCTGCCAGACATAGCATTGTTGCCAAAGTAGGTGATCTTCACAGTTTCATCCGCCGAAGCAAAGCTCAAGCAGGAAAAAGCCATCAAGAACGCCAGGGCCAAACCAAGGATCTTTTTCATGGGAAACCCTCCTTAAATATTTTTAGGGCTACTGCCCTTGGGAAACTGAGTCATCCTTTCACCGCGCCAATCATTACACCCTGAACATAATAGCGCTGGATAAAGGGATATACACAGATGATGGGCACGATGGTAATCACAGTCATGGTGTTACGCACAGCAGTAGTAGATACCTTTGTGGCCGCATCCAGCATGCTCAGATCTGTCAGATTGTTCAAGCTCTTCGCCAACGCCGCCGCCTGGTTAAGATATTCATACAGCTGGAACTGCATGGTATACAGCCGGGAATCGGTAATGTAGAGCAGCGTATCCAGGTAGGAATTCCACGCGCCTACCGCGTTGAACAGCGCTATGGTTGCCAGGATGGGCGTGGACAGTGGGAAAACGATATGCACAAACCGGTGGAAATAATTGGCGCCGTCGATCTGCGCAGATTCTTCCAGCGCGGCTGGCAAGGATTCAATGAAGGTTTTGACGAGCACCACGTTGTAAACCTTAATCAACCCAGGAATGATGTATACCCAGAAATTGTTCAGCAGCCCCAGCATGCGGATATTCATATACACCGGAATCATTCCCGCGGAGAAATACATAGTAATGATGGTAAACCGATACAGGAATTTACGGCCTTTCATGTGCTCCTTGGTAAACAGATAACCCAGGATCGTGGTAAACACCAGCGGAATGAAGGTACCCAGGACTGTTCGCAAAACGGAGATGAACACGGAATTCATCACATTGCTTAGCTTAAAGATGTTGATATAGTTCTGAAAATGAACACCTATCGGAGCATACATGACCAGACCCAAATCCACATAATCGTTGCGGCTGATGGTGTTGATCACCAAATAGTAAAAGGGATAGATGCAAATTAGCCCCAGCAGGAAGAAGACGGTGTAATTGATAGTATGAAAGATTTTATCTTCCCGGGACATCCGCTTTTTATGGGGGCGAATGTTTGCAGCCTTATTAACTTCCATTGATTTTCCCTCCCTTTCCATCAGAACATGCTGGTTCCGCGCACCTTTTTACTGGCCCAGTTGGCGCTGGCAAAAAGGATCACCGCAATCACGGACTTCATCATACCCACGGCGGTAGAATAGGATATCAGGCCAGAGCCAATGCCCATGTTATACACATACAGATCCAAGGTTTCTATGAAGGGCTTGGTCATCGCATTGCTGAATAATTGCTGTTGCTCCATTCCAGTGTTCAGGAAGTTACCAATGCCCATCACCAACAGCACGAAATAAGTCGGAATCAATTGGGGCAGAACGATGTTCCAGATGCGCCGCATCCGGCCTGCGCCATCCACCTCGGCAGCTTCCAGCACCTCATGATCAATACCCGCCACAGCCGCCAAATAAACGATTGCGTTCCAGCCTAGAGATTTCCACAGGCTCAGCAGCGCCATTTTTAACCACACATGGTCGCTGGAGGTCAGGAAAGAAATCCCGTTTTCGATCAGCCCCATGTCCTTGAGCATGTTGTTGATAAAGCCGGTGTCCACCGCCAGCATGCCATAGGCCAGCGCGTAAATAATGACCCAGGAAATAAAGTTTGGCAAGGTGGTTACCGTCTGGGTGATCTTGCGGAAACGGGTGGACTTCATTTCATTAAGGAACACCGCGAAAAACATAGGCAGCGGCGTAAATAGATAGCCAATCAACTGCATGCCCAGCGTGTTTCGCAGCACTTCCATCAGGCGGTTTCGCATCACGGGCTGCACGAACAGCGTTGTGAAGTTTTCCCATCCTACGAAGGGGCTATTCGTCAGAGAACGCCCCGGACGGTAGGAAACAAATGCAAAGGACCAGCCCCATAGCGGCAGGTAGTGAAAAATGAAAATGTAAAGGATGAATGGAATGGCCATCCAAAACAGTTTCCATCCATCCTTATCCTGTAGGGTTCGGGTCCTCCCCCGACTCTTCTTCGTCACTGCTGTCATCCATAAGCCTCCTCTCCCTCGATTCACCGGCATTGTAACATCTGGCAAGAAAATACGTAAATATGAACAATTATACTTTTTGTGGGAAATTATCAATTCCTTTTAGAAAGGGTTGATCTTTCATTGCTTTTGGCCGATTTGTTATGCTATCATGCTGGGGCAAAAGGGGGGAAGAAAATGAACGATGTACTGCTGGTAGACGATGAAAGCGCGGTGCTGGAAGGTCTGACCAATGCGCTGGATTGGGCGGAGTTTGGATTCAAACATGTTCTCTCCGCCCAAAGCGCTCAGGAGGCCATGCTGCTGATGCGCGATCATCCCGTGGACCTGCTTCTGCTGGATATCCTCATGCCTGGCATGAACGGCTTGGAAATGTTGAAAACCATTCGTTCTCGCTATCCCCGCATACACTGCGTACTCATATCCGCTCACAGTAAGTTCGAATACGCCCAAGAGGCCATTCGCCTGAATGTGGAAAACTATTTGCTGAAGCCCGTGGATTTAAATGAGCTTCGAGAAACGGTTTACCGGGCTGTGGAAAATATCAATCAGGATGCTGAAAGCTTCCATAATCTGTTTGAGCGCAATGTTCTGGAAAGATGGCTTTATGGCCGCATCACTACGGATGAATTGGTGGAGCACAGTCGGTTTACCGGCTATAACGTGCTCATGCGCCGATATTTTTCGCTATGCGTCCGGGGTAAGTCATCCGTCGACGCCTGCCTGCGAGCCCTCGTCTCCGCCCTCCAGGTGCAATATCCTGCCTATCTATTGTCAGAAGAGGGAGAGGGCTTCCTATTAACAGGAGGACGAGATATTACCTGGGATATTCTCTCCCAACTACTCTCCCCTGTCGCATCCGCATTCCCTGGTTTAGTGATATCCTGTGGCTCCTGCGCAAACGGCAGCGGAGAAGTGAACAAGAGTTTAACGGATGCCAGGATCGTACAGGAATATGCCAGGCTGACTAACCACAAAGGCTTCCTGGCCTATGATGAGATTTCAGAAAATATGCTGTCCATTCAACAGTTATCCTCGCTGAACGATGCGCTCTCCGCCCAGGATCCGGAAAGGAAGGTCAGCGAATGGGTCCGGATTTCCCTGGGGCTTGGCGAAAACAGTGAATCCACCATCCGTCATCTTTACGCCATCACCTGCTTAGCCATGCTTGAATCCGCCAAGGAAACCATCTCCCAAGATGTAAAGCTGCCTGTAATGGCTCCACCTTATACGCCCGATCATCTCCAACAAGCGCTAAAGGAAGCCGTTTCCCTGCTGTCATCTGCCCAGGAAAGAGAGCGCCAGGACTATTCTCCCGTTGTCAATCGCATGATCCATTATATCAACGAAAACCTGACAGGCGCCCTTTCCATCAAGCAATTCTGCGCTCAATCCAAAACGAACGCCGCTTACATTGGTCGACTTTTCAAAGAAGAGACAGGCATGTATTTCAGCGATTACGTCAGTATTCTGCGCATTCGTAAAGCAAAATTGCTTTTAAGCAGCAGCAATCAAGCCATTGGTGACATTGCCCGCCAAGTAGGCATTTACGACGTAAGCTATTTCACCCAATGCTTCAAGAAGCAAGAGCGCATGTCTCCCACGCAGTATCGGCAATCCTTACAAAACACCAAATAAAAAAGGAGCGATTTCATGGAAAAGCATCGTATTCCCCTCCTGGATGGATGGCGGTTTTGCCTGACCGCGGATCCGCAAGCCGTATGTTCCTCTTACTCTGATGAAGCCTGGCGCATTGTTGACCTGCCTCATGACTGGCAAATCGAGCAGCCGCGGCAAGAAAACGCCATTGATCGACAGGGCTTCTTCCCGCGGGAACATATTGGCGTTTATCGGCTTCATTTCTCTCCAGATACAGCCTGGCAGGGAAAGCAGATTCGCGTACTATTCGACGGAGTGCAGCATTTTTCCACCGTCTATTTAAATGATGTACAGGTAGGCGCCCGGCCCTATGGCTATGTGCCTTTTCTGTGCGACCTAACGGAGGCATTGCGTTTCGGGGAGGAAAATATATTAGCCGTCCGGGTGGATAATAGCGACCCCTCTGGCGGTGTATGGACTTCAAACGGCGGGGATCGATGGTATTCCGGCGCGGGAATTTATCGCAAGGTATGGCTGCTGGTTCAGGAGAAAACCCATATCGCTCATGACAGCATCCGTATTGTTGCAGCCCCCCTCAACCATGGTCCAAACGGGGATGTGCCGGATGTGGCAGGGATTCGATGCGACAAAGCCAGCGTTTCCTTCCACGCGGAAATCGAGAATCCCCAGGAAGGCACGACCTTGCACGCGGCGTTTTATGACCAGGAAGGAAATCTGGTTCATGAGGAGGAAAGCAACGCGGAAGCCATTGTTCAGAAAGAGTTTGCATTGAAAAGTCCCCTTCTCTGGACCCTGGAAAAGCCCTCCCTGTATCGCGCAGAATTCACCTTGAAGGAAAAGGACGCCCTGTTGGATGCTCATGAAGTCCGTTTTGGCGTCCGTACCGCCGTCTTTGACGAAGAGGATGGTTTTGTTTTAAATGGAACGAAAACGAAGATGTTTGGCGTCAACCTGCATCATGATGGCGGAGCGGTAGGCGCAGCAGTTCCTGTAGAAATCTGGCGGCGTAGGCTTTCTACGCTGAAATCCTTAGGCGTGAATACGATCCGCGCCTCCCATAACCCCATGGCGGAGGAAGTGTACGACCTGTGCGATGAAATGGGCTTCCTGGTGGTGGATGAGCTCTACGACAAGTGGATCGGCAGCAGCATGTACTTCGACGCCCTGTATGAACAATGGCATGAGCAGGATTTGTCCGCCATGATTCGAAGGGATTTTAATCACCCTTCCGTGGTGCTCTGGAGCGTGGGGAACGAGGTGAGAGGACAATACAGCGAACAGTTTTTCCGCTGTCTGGAGGAGATGTGTTCCCTGACTCGCAAAATGGATCCCTCGCGCGCTGTCACAGCCGCCTTGATTATGTTTGTGCTGCCAGAATACAATGACACCACTCCCCTGGGTAAACGTCTATCAATCGCCCGCCGCTATGCCGACATTGTGGATGTGTTTTCCTGCAATTATATGGAGCACTACTACGAGAAACTGCGGGAGAGCGGCATGCGGAAGCCGATCCTGGGAACGGAGGTACGCATGTATTACAAGCATGACGATCGCTTCCAGGATAGCGTCACAGTGAAGCTGGAATCCCCCTATGAGATCGTCAAGAAGCATGACTATGTATGCGGCGCCCTGGTCTGGGCCGGCATTGACTATTTGGGCGAGGCGCCCTTCTGGCCCCTGCGGGGCTGGACCGGAAATTTGCTGGATTCCACAGGCGATATCAAGACTCGCGCCTGGTATTGTGCAGCCCAGTGGATGAACACCCCCGTTCTCAAGCTGGCAGTCTATGATGAAACTGAGCCCTGGGATGGATGCCGAGGAATGTGGGGCTTCCCTCAAATGCGCAGGCACTGGAACTATACCCAGTTCGAAAAGGTATTCCACGTAGCGGTGATGACCAATTGTGACATGGTAAAGTTGTACCAGAACAACCAGACCGTGCGCACCGCTTATCTTTCCGATTTTGAGGATGGCATGGTGCACTTCTATCTGCCCTATATCCCTGGCACATTGCGCGCGGAAGGATATCGCGGAGGATGTAAAGTCGCGGAAGATATCCTGTATTCCGATCACGAGGCAGAAAGCTTAATCGTCACCGCAGATCTAAGCGAATTGCCCGCCGATGGCCACAGCGTAGCACTGATTGATCTGGAAATCAGGGACAAACATGGTATTCGCTATGAACTGGAAGATCGAGCCTTTACATGGGAAGCAGAAGGCACTCCCTGTGAAATTCGGATCGACAACGGCAATGCCTGGTCCGTGCTTCCTTTCGATATCCACGAAATGCCTCTTCACAACGGACACATGCTGGTTATCCTTCGGGCAGGCCATGAAAAAGGAAAAATACTGCTGCATCTACGCGTGCAAGGCTTTGAAGAGAAAGCCATCGAAATCAATCTGATTTAATCAAAGGGGTCATTCTCATGGTAAATTATGATAAATTGTATATCGGAACCAATTACCATCCCCACGATTGGACGCCGGAACGATGGCGTGTGGATATCGCCATGATGAAGGAGGCCGGCTTTGAGTTAGTTCGCCTGGGCCACCTGATGTGGGACAGTTTTGAACCGGAGGATGGCATATACACCTTCGATTGGTTCGATGAGGTGATGGATTTATTCGCGGAAGCGGGAATCAGCGTAGTCTTGGATATCTCCTTGCGCCCCGCGCCCATCTGGGTGCATGAGAAAGCCCCCGGGTGCAGCATTCATGATAAAGCGGGACATTCCTGCGCCGCAGTTCGTCGGTATATGGAGGATGTGACTGACCCGGATTATCAGCGCTACGCCTTCCGCTTTGCGCGAGCGCTGATCGCCCGCTATCAGCATCATCCGGCCCTGTTTTGCTTTGGCCTGTGCAATGAACAGGGAGCCGGCTGGATGTCCTTTTCGGAAGGATCGCTGTCCCGCTTTCAGCGCTGGCTCAAAAACAAATATGATAGCATTGAGGCGCTCAATAAAGCCTGGTCCACCCAGCGCTGGTGTCGTCGATTGCGCTCCTTCGAGGATGTATTTTTCCCCGAGACCACCATCGCCCGGGGCGCGCCAGAACCTTGGTTGGATATGCGTCGCTTTTTTTCCGACGGCATTGGAGAATTTCTTGTCCAGTTATCTCAGTTGGTAGAGGAATGCGCTCCCGGGGTTCCGCACTCCTCCAATCATTATTCCGGCCACAAGAATATCGGTTTCGATTTACTCAAGTATACGGATGGTTTTGTGGATTATCCCGGCGTAGGCCACTACCCGGATTATGTGATGAACGAGCAGGTGCAATATACCTTTACCACCATTCAAGAGCGTTTGAACGAACAGGAGAAACCCATGTGGTTTCTGGAATTCATTTCCGGCGCTAACAGCATCTATTCTGGTCCTGAAGGATATGTGCGGATGCAGGCCTTCCTATGCCTCCAGCATCGGTTGCAAATGCTGCTGGGATGGACCTGGCGAACTATGTTGGGCGGCGAGGAGCAGTTTTATAACGGATTGCTGGGGCATGATGCCGTTCCAAATCCTGTATATTTCGAATACGCACAGATCGCAAAAGATTTTCGTAAGCTGGAAAAATATGCTTTCCCCTACCTTCCCCATCCGGAAATTGCAGTCGCTTTTCATCAGGATAGCCTATGGGCGGCGGAATATTCCACAACGCATTTTGCCCTGCCCTATACCCAGGCCATCCTGTATGCGCAAAAGGCCTTGTTCTATCAGAATCGGGATTACAACATGGTCAATCTTCGAAATCTAAAAAAGAAATACAAGCTATTGATTGTTCCAGAACAGATCATCATGGATCCCGTTTCCGCCCAGACCATCCGGAATTACGTCCTGGAGGGAGGCTCCGTACTCATGACCGGTTATTCCGCCACGCTGGATGAAACAGGCAAAGTATTTGATACACCTCGTCCCGGCTTGCTGAGTGATGTTTTTGGCATCCGGGTGGCAGGTTTCGACCGCGCCGGACGCCCAGATTGCGCGGGAGACATTCAGCCTTCAGACAGAACAATCACCAGGGGAAGCGAAAGCCTTTCTTTCCATGCGGATTACGTAGAGCGCATCGAGCTGCAGGATGCAACAACCTTCGCCGCCCTGGAAAATGGGCAATGCTGCGTTTCCGTCCATTCCTTTGGGAAAGGGAATGCCTATTACCTGGCTCCCGAAAGCAATGCAGAGCTGCTTTCCTGGATGATTGACCAATTGTCGGAGGAATTGGAGCTTTCAGCACCGCCCGCCACGCCGGAAGGGGTACAAGTCCGGCAGATCGCCCCTGACCAAATTTTTTATGTCAACACGACAAACAGGACCAAGAAGGTTTCCCTTCCATCTGCTGCTTATGGTGTGTTGTCAGAAAAAGAGTATCAGACAGAATTTCTCCTCGCTCCATACGATGGGGAATTGATGATCACTCATTCAGCAGAAAACCATGCTGGAAGCCAAACGTAAAACAGCCAAAACGACAAAAGCCGACTGCGTATCAAAGCGCAGTCGGCTTTTTGCCTGCTTCTTGGAATGACGCCTTTACGACAACCCCAGATGCTCCAGAGCCCGGGCGATGCCATTCTCCTCGGGCCTGGGGGCCACATACCAGCAGCGGCTTTGCAGCTCCTTCGGCGCGTTGCCCATGGCGACACTATGGGGCACATGAGTCAGCATGGACAAGTCATTATTGCTGTCCCCAAAGGCATAGCAATCCTCCAGCTTCACCCCCAGCTCCTCCCGCAGGATCTCAATGCCCGCAGCTTTTGAGCAGCCGGCAGGCACCACTTCCCAGCCCGCGCCGCCCCGATCGATGGCCTCGAAGGGACAGCCCGCCTCCGCCAGGGCCGCCAGCATCTCCTCCACCTGCTTCTTTTCCTCGGAGAACACGAACATCTTCACCGCCCGGAACTCGGGATCGTCCTCCCGAATGATCCGGGTCAGCCCCATCCGGTCCGAAAAGGCCCGAAAGCCCTCGATGGCCGGCCAGGTAGCTCCCTCGGGATCAAAGTACATTCCCGTGTCGCATTCGTACACCGCCGGCATCTGAACGCTTCGAAGGGCCTGGCGAATGCGCAGGGAGGTGGCCAAATCGTATTCCACCGCCCGCAGGGTTCTCCCCCGCAGCGTGACCCGGGCACCACATCCGGTGATCCTGCCATCCAGCGGAATCTCCGCCAGCCGGGCATCCATATTGCACAGGGTGCGGCCCGTGTTGATAAACAGCAGGCAACCCTTTTCCTTGGCCCGATTCAGGGCCGGAATCACCGTGGGCGGCAGCTGATGATGATCATCAATCAAGGTGCCGTCGATATCAAAAAACATTAGCTTGCTCATGCTTCGATCTCAAGCTCCCGGGTTTCCAGGGGCGCCAGCTCCACCTGCAGGCTGCCGCCCGGCAGGGCAATCTTCGCGGCCACCTTTTCCTCCGCGTTATTGAAAACCAGCAGGGTTTTCTGGGCGGGATAATAGGCGGTTTCCACGCTGGGATGATCCGCCAGATACAGCGCGTCCTTTTCCTTCCCCGCGGCATAGAGCAGGATATCCAGCAGCATGCGGGCGTTTTCCGGGGTGAAATGGAAATCGCTGAGATAGACTCCCGCTCCCTGGCCAAAAGCATGCACCGTCAGCTGCGGGATGCCGTCCTTGGCCGCCAGCACCTGAGCCTTCCCGTCCGTCAGATACAGATGATCCTTGGCGCCCAGGGCTTCCGGGTTCACCGGGAAAGGCTGCTCCTGCGGCGTCTCAAAGCTCCAACGGCCATGGCAAACCCGTTCGCCCCGATCCAAATCTATGCCCAACACCGGCGCCATCCGGAAGGTATACTGGTATCCCTCCGTGGCGGAAGGCTCGTTCACCCCCAGGAAGACGCCGCCCTGATAAGCGAACTCCGTCAGGGCCTCCACCAGACGATCGCTCTGCCAGGCTTCACCGCCGCTCCAGGCATCCCCCATGCGGCCCGCGTTGATGACCACGTCCAGATCCCGCAGGGCGCCCTGCTCCGCCTCCTCGAAGCTCAGGAAACGAACCTCCACCGGCAGGCCGGACAGGGCTTCATTGATATGAATCAGAGAGTGCATATAAGTCTCATGGAAATGCCCGCTCAACGTCCAGGAACGGAGGCTGCCCCAGGTATGCAGCACGCCCACCCGCAGGGGCAGCGTATAGGGCGCCCCCGCCTGATGCAGGGCCTTCATCCGCCGGAATTCATCCCCGATGCGGGTAATGGCGTCCACAAACGCCGGATAGCCCTCCGTCAAATGCAGATATCCTCCCAGGCCGATGCGGTCCACCGGCTGACGAGCCAATGCCCGGCGGGCGGAGCGCCAATAAGCCAGGGCATCCTTCTCCGGATGGCCGCCCTCCGAGAAGGTGGGCAGGCCCCCCAACCCTACAGGGAACAGATAAGGATGCAGCCGAATTTCGTGGGTGGGCGCCTCCGCCCCCGCACACAGGCGGCATTCGAACCCAGAGAAGATGCACTTGATCAGCCCATCGAAGCCGATGGTTGCAAACTGCTTGCCGTAGGGCTCCAGCCCCACCCAGCTGTCATCATAGAACACATAGGCTTTTTTGCCATAGCGATGCACGATTTCTACCAGGGTCTTCGCCTTTTCCGCCACGAAGCGCTGGATGAAGTCCATATAATCCCGCTTCGCCTTAGTGGGGGGCATATGGGTCACCTGCAGCTTCCGCTGACGGATGAAATCCTCTGCCGTCAGAGCATAGCCATACTCCGCCTGGAAGGCAGCCAGGGCGGCGGGGCTGACGGTGAAATCATAGCTGGCCCAGTCCGTAAAGCGATTCCGCCGCTTCATATCGCTGCCAAAGATCCAGACGAAATTATAGAACAGGGAGGTAAACCGCACCACCGTGGTATCCGGGTTGGCAATGCACCAATCCTCCAGCCATTTCTGCAGATATTCCCAGGCCAGGGGATGCCGGGGATCCAGCTGCCGAAGATGCTCGCTTTGCCAATTGTTGGTGGTGTGGTTGTACATATTGATCTCTTCCCAGATGCGCCAGCACAGGAAGGACACGGTATACTCATGCCATTTTTCGCAGCCCCGGATCGTCACCTGGCCCTCGGCGTACTCCCACTGCTCCCGGGGGAGCAGGCGGTTGCTGGTCCGGTCGTACACCTGCCAATAGGCCAGGGCCTCCGGGGTATCGTTGATCTCGAACTGCTGGTCGAAGAAGCCCTCCAGCGGAGAAATCCGCAAGGTTTCCTCCGTCGCCACCACCGGATCTGAGCAGAGGAACACCTGCTGCTGGGCGTCGGGATGGGCCTGGGCAAATTCATTATGCTGGCGAATGATGCAGATGGTGGAATAGATGCCATACCCCGCCTGCACAATCTCGTCGGAAAGCTTGGTGCCATCGCTGTCCCGAATCACATCCGCCCCCCAGGTCTTCGCCAGCTCCAGCGTCAGCTTCTCGTAACCCGCCTCTCCCGGCAGGGTAAAATCTCCACGGTTCTTCTGTTCCATCTTGCTCCTCCTGGCGATCGCCTTCGCCCCGTCTGTATTATGCCCCTCGGTAGAGAGAGTTTTGTACGTTTTCCGTCACTTCATATAGCCCTTGGTCAGCGGATTTTGCCGCAATTCCTCCGCCACCAGGCCGGCAATGGCCTTGGCGCCCTCGGCGCAGAAATGGGTCCGGTCATCATGGCCCTGGGGATAATCCGGATGCTCCCCGGGGGCCAGCTGGACAAACAGCTTTGCCGCACCTTCCTCCCCCAGGTCCAGATACAGCTTGCGGCTGTCCATCTCCAGATCGCACAGGGGCACGCTCTCCCGCTTCGCCAGATTCCGAATCGCCAGAGGATATTCCCCATGTGTGTACAGCAGGCTGGTAGCCCCCGCGAAGAAGCGGCGGGAAACCGGGGTAATCAGCACGGGCTGCCCCCCCTTGCGCCGGGCGGCCTGGATGTAATACAGCAGCATCTCCGGGAAGGTACTCTCCGGATCCGTATGCCGCTCCGCATCGTCCTTCTCGTCGTTATGGCCGAACTGAATCAGCAGCAGGTCCCCTTCCCCCATGGCCTCCTCCACGGGGGCGAAAAGCCCCTCCTCGAAGAAGCTCTTGCTGCTGCGGCCGCTCAGGGCGTGGTTCTTCACCGCCACCCCTTCCTTGACGAATTCCGGCAGGGCCCAACCCCAGCCCCGGAAGGGGGGCGTATTGTCATCCACAGTAGAATCCCCGATCAAATAAATGGTTGCCATTTGCCTTTCCTCCTCTATGATTCCTGTTTTCTGTTCCCAATTTTTCTCAGGCTTCTCCGCACATTTCCGTTTCGAAGCCCCTCCGCCTGTCCTCCGGCGTTGAAAAATCATCCATTTCCTTCGGGAAGCGCTGCTTTACTATAATCAGCGTAAAGCACTTTGCTTACTTCGTTGATTTACAAGAGTTTTCTCGCTCCCCCGCTCCGCGGGGGAGCTTTCATCAGCGTTTCCTTAGGAGCATACATCAGCCAAGCCCCTTCCGTCAAGATGGGATTTTCTTTCCCGCTTGCGCTCTGGCGGAAAATGTGGTTTAATAGGAAAGGTTTTCCGACGGTTGTCGAACTGAATATGAGGAGGTTTTCTATTATGGCTGATCGCATTGTGTTGAACCCGATTTCTTACCATGGCCATGGGGCCATTGAGAACATCGTGCCGGAGCTGACCGCCCGGGGATATCAGAAGGCTTTTGTCGCCTCTGATCCGGATCTGCTGAAGTTTGGCGTCACCAAGAAGGTGACCGATCTGCTGGACGCGGCGGGCTTTGCCTATTCCGTTTACAGCGACATCAAGCCCAACCCCACCATTGAGAATGTGCAGAGCGGCGTAGCGGCCTTCCAGGCGGCCCAGGCGGACTGCATCGTGGCCGTGGGCGGCGGCAGCGCCATGGATACCGCCAAGGCCATCGGTATCATCATTAACAACCCTGAATTCGCGGATGTCCGCAGCCTGGAGGGCGTCGCCCCCACGAAGAAGCACGCCGTGTTCACCATCGCCGTGCCCACCACCGCCGGTACCGCCGCGGAAGTGACCATCAACTATGTCATCACCGACGTAGAGAAGAAGCGGAAGTTCGTCTGCGTGGACGTGAACGACATTCCTGAAATCGCCGTAGTGGATCCCGACATGATGGCCACCATGCCCAAGGGGCTCACCGCAGCCACAGGCATGGATGCCCTGACCCATGCCATCGAAGGCTACATCACCAAGGGCCATTGCGCCATCAGCGATATGTTCCATCTGGAAGCCATCCGGCTCATCAGCCACAACCTGCGCCAGGCGGTGCAGAACGACCCCGACGGCCGCGAAGGCATGGCCCTGGGCCAGTACATCGCGGGCATGGGCTTCTCCAACGTAGGCCTGGGTATTGTTCACAGCATGGCCCACGGCCTCTCCGCCCTGTATGACACGCCTCACGGCGTCGCCTGCGCCATTCTGCTGCCCTGTGGGCTGGAATATAACGCCCCCGTCGCCGGCAAGCGCTATCGCGCCATCGGCAAGGCCATGGGCGTGGATGGCATCGACGCCATGGACGATGAAGCGGCAGCCGCCGCCACCATCGCGGCAGTGAAGCAGCTCTCCGCCGACGTGGGCATCCCCGCGGACCTGAAGGGCATTCTGAAGGACGAGGATGTGGATTTCCTGTCCGAATCCGCTTTCGCGGACGCCTGCCGTCCCGGCAATCCCCGGGATACCAGCGTGGAAGAGATCAAGGCCCTGTATCGCGGCATGATGTAATTTACAGGTTTATTCATAAAGCGGCGTCTCCCCTTCGGGGGAAGGCGCCTTTCTCGCTCCCCCGGCTTCACGGGAGAGTTTTTTTGTCCTTAAATCTCCTCTATATGAGAGACATATTCCAGCGTAGCCAAGGCGTCGATGATCTCCTTGTGGGTCTTAAACTTCTTCAGCTCCTTCCGGGTGATGGAGATGGCGATAGAATAGACGCTGAGGCCGGAATTCACGTAGGCCGGGTTGGTTTCGATATCGTCGATCTTCAAGCCCAGCTCCCGGATGGTGGTCACGAACTCCTTCAGGTGATGGCTGCTGGTCAGCTCCAGATGCACCTCGAAATGGTTGGATCGATCCTTCAGCACCACCTCCAGGGCCGGCAGCAGGCTGAGGCTGAACAGCATGGCCACCGCGGCCACCGCCGTCAGGGTGTAGAACCCAGCGCCGATGCTGATGCCCAGCAAGCAGCACACCAGCAGCCCCGCCGAGGTGGTAATGCCCTTGATCTGATTCCGGGAGGAGATGAACAGGGAATTGGTGGCGATCATGGTGGTGGAAACCACCGTGGCCACGCTTAGCAGGAACAGCCCCGTCTTCAGCAGCTCATACAGCCACATATCCACCATCATGGCGATGGTTCCCGCCAGGGACACCAGCATGAAGGTCCGCAGGCCCGCAGAGTGCCGCTTGCTGGAGCGCTCCGTGCCGATGATGGCGGAAAGGGCGGCGGAGAAAAAGACCCGCAGCAGCACGGACCAGATGTTGATTTCCCCGGCCCATGCCCCCAGCAGCCTTACCATGGGATCATTCATCGCGTTCATCATCTGAAATAACGACCTCCTTTATATCTGCGGCCTCGGGCCATCTGGCCCCCACCCCACATTTCGTCATAATGCTGGATGGCTTCCTCCGTAAAGACCTGTTCCTCCTCGTTGGTCTCCTGCCGGGCAGCCAGCTCCTGCTGGATGGCATTGACCCGCTCGATCAGCTTCTGGGCCTCCGTCTTGGGCTGGCCGGCTTCGTCCGTCTCCGCCACGGGAACGATCTCCTCCAGCTTCGTGCTGTAGGACCCGGACAGATACAGGCTCAGCTTCGCCAGCCCAGGCCCCGCCAGCTCATAGAGAATGCTGGAGGCCAAAATGATGGTTTCCAAGGCCCGGCCCGTGGCACCTCCCAGGGTCCGGGCTCCCAGGGCCGCCAATCCAATGGCCACCCCCGCCTGAGGCACCAGGGCCAGCCCCAGATAATTCCGTACCTTTTTCTCCTTCCCCACCGCCGCGCAGCCCACAAAGGCGCCGCCGTACTTGCCCAGGATGCGAGTTATGAAATACACCACGCCTACCACCAGCAGGGGCGCGCTGCCGATGCTGCCGCCGCTGCTGACCACCGCGTTCAGGTCGAAGCTCATACCGGAGCGAACGAAGAACAGCAGCAGAATGGGCGGAGAAAAGTATCCCAGCTGGCGGAAGAGCCGCTCATCTCCCGTCAGGTTGATATACACCGTGCTCATGGCCATGCAACCCAACAGCGGGGATATTTCCAGCACGGCGCAGATGCCGCAGAAGGAGAACATCAGGGCGATGGCGATGATGAGCCGATTATCCTTGGAGGAGCGGTTATGCAGCCCCCATTTCAGCAGCACGCCGAAGATGCCCCCCAGAATCAGCACCCCCAGATTGGACAGGATGGGAGTCATCAGCGTGCCCAGGGAAAAGCCCGTTCCCGCATAGCTGGACACCGCCACGGCGATGGCGGCGGAGAAGGCCACCAGGCCCACGATGTCGTCAAAGGCCACCACCTGCAGCAGGGTCTCCACAAAATCCCCCTTCGCCCCGGTTTGCCGAATGGTCATCATGGTGGAGGCCGGCGCCGTGGCCGAGGCCAGGGCCGCCAGCACCACGGAGAAGGCCAGCTCCATGCCCAGCACAAAGTAGACCACGATGAACACCACCAAGGAGGCCATCAGGGCCTCGAAGAGCGTAATGATGATGACCTTGGCCCCGTTCTTCCGGATGGCAGAGAGCTTGAAGAATTCGCCGGTGCTGAAGGCGATGAAGGACAGGGCCACGTCCGACAGGAAATCCGTGTTTTTGATAAAGGACGCGGGAATCATGTTCAGGCAGAAGGGGCCGATTAGAATCCCCGCCAGGATATATCCCGTCACATTGGGCAGCCGCAGCTTCTTGGTCACCCGGGTCATGAGGAACCCCGCCAGCAGCATCACGGCCATGGAAACGATAATGGACGAGGCGGAAGGCCCCGTGTCCTGCTGTACCCAGGGAAACATGCGCTCCGCCTCCTTTCTGTTTCAATCCCGGGGGCAGGGAGCTTTCGCTCCGTTTGCCGCCCATTCTTGCTCAAAAAATGCACTCACCCCGACCAGGGAACGATCGGGGTGAAGTTCATCAGTTCGCCGCCTTGCCGGTCAGCTTCGCCCAGCGCTTTCTGCGCTTTTCCTTTCTTTCCAGCCGCTCGCCCAGATCCCGGGCGCCCACGCCGTACACCAGATACAGAATCAACCCCGACACCACCATGATGAACACCGTGGAGGCGCATCTGCGGCCGGAGGCGTTCATGTTCATGCCGTCCCGGCCCTCCTCGTTGCACATGCTCTGAATCACCATGGCGTAGGAGGTACCGTAGCTGGAATGGAAGGTGGCGCTCATGTCGTATTCCGTAAACAGGGCGTTAAAGTTCAGGGCAAACACCGCCAGCACGCTGGGCAGCACGATGGGCAGTTTCACCCGCAGGAAGGTTACCAGCTGGCTGGCCCCCAGGTTCCGGGCCGCGTCCTCCAGCTCGTCGTCGATGGCGTAGAAGGCGGCCTTCACCATTCGCAGGGCGAAGGGTAGCTTCACCACCGTATAGGCCATGACAATAAGGAAGCGGACGTTCTCCGCGTAGTACATGTTATTGCCAAAGACGTACCAGATCTTCTGATTGAAGAAAATCCGATAGCTGTAGCAAATCAGGATGGTGGGCAGCAGCCAGGGGAACAGCAGGCACCCCTCCACCAGGGCCGCCCGCTTCTTGTTCCGGTGCTTGAAGATGTAGTTCACCGCTACCACCACGATGACGCAGGCCAGGGCCGCCGCCAGGGCGGACAGCACGAAGCTGAGCCGGATGCCCCCCAGGGTCTTCTCATTGGCGAACACGCCAGAGATAGCGTCCAAGCGCACCTTGGTTTTCCCCCGGGAGGTGGTGTAGGAATAATCCTGAGAACCAAAGTAGTTAATCAGCGTCCACCCGGAAAAATCCAGTGTCTTGGAGCGGATGGCCTGCCAGTTCTGGAAGGAGAAGACGACGATCATCACCACAGGGGTCATGTAGATGATAAACAGCGCGTAAGCATAGATATGGGCCAGCACATTGGCCACCGGGCTCTGAATCTTCTGCTTCACCAGCTTGGCCTTGGTCTTGCTGACGGAAAGGTAATGTCCCTTCTTTTCATAATGGTTCAGGATGGTCAGCAGGATCATGGTAAACATGGCCAGAATCACGGACAGCAGTGCCGCCCGGGCCTGGGGGAAGGCTTCATCCGCCACGGTGGACCCTGCCAGGCGCACGATCTCCGGGTTGATGGAGTTATACCCCAGCAGCGTCGGGGCGGACATGGCGCACAAACCGGTGATAAAGGTCATCACCGTCAGGGAAAACAGCGTCGGCAGCAAGGTGGGCATAACCACCTTGAACAACACCTTGAAGGGCTTGGCCCCCATGTTCCGGGCCGCCTCCACCGTGTTGTAATCGATGCCCCGAATGGCGTTGCGCAGGAACAAGGCATGGTTTGAGGTGCAGGCGAAGGTCATGGTAAACAGCACCGCGCTGTATCCGGAGAACCATTGCCGGTTCATGTTCGGAAAAATCTGCAGCAGCCAGGTGGTCAGCATGCCGTCCTTATCGTAGAGGAACTGGTATCCCGTCACCAGAGCCACGCCGGAATAGATCAGGGTGGTCATATATCCCAGCCGCAGAATCTTCGCGCCCTTGATGTCAAAGTATTCCGTCAGCAGCACAATGCTGACGCCCACAATGTTGACCGTGATCACCAGGGTCACCGCCAGCTTCAGGGAATTCATCACGAAGCTGGGCATGTTCCCCGCGAAGAAGAACCGAATCACCGCGAAGGGATCCGTATTCCCCGCCGCGTCCTTGATGGTAAAGATAGAAGTCAGGGTGTTCAGACAGGGCACCACCATGAAGCCCAGAAAAAGGTACAGGAACAGGACGCCCCCGAAGACCTTGTACAGCAGGGAAGCGTCCACCTTCCCGCTCCGTCTCATCGAAGCCTGCATGCCCTCACCTCACTTCTCCGCCGGATAGCTCATCACATCCGCGGGATGAATGCCCACCGTGACGGACTCTCCGGCTTCATAAATGTTGATGCCATCGTTCTTTTCAATGACCTTGATGGTCTGCCCGGCCACCTGAATATAATACTTGATGTACAGCCCGTAATATTCCCGGCTCTCGATGACCCCCTGGGCCTGGAATTCCTGTTCCTCCTTGGTCCGGTTCACCCGCACCCGCTCCAGGCGAATAAAGTGATGCTTGCTGCCCTCCAGCTTCAAGCCCTGCACCAGTCCGCTCTCCAGCCGATTGATATCGCCGATGAAATTGGCGACGAATTCCGTCTGGCTGAAGTTGTATACCTCGTTGGGGGTGCCGATCTGCTCGATGTATCCCTTGTTGAACACGGCGATGCGGTCGCTGAGGGTCAGGGCCTCCTCCTGATCATGGGTGACATAGATGGTGGTGATGCCGAAATCCTTCTGCATCTTTTTCAGCTCGTTGCGCAGCTGAACCCGCAGCTTGGCGTCCAGGTTGCTCAGAGGCTCATCCATGCAGATGATGGCCGGCTCCGTCACCAGGGCCCGGGCGATAGCCACCCGCTGCTGCTGGCCACCGGAAAGCTGGCTCACCGCCTTGGCCAGCTGCTCGTCGCTCAGATCCACCTTCCGGGCGATGGTCTTTACCTTTTCCTCAATCTCCTGCTTCTTCAGCTTCTTGATTTTCAGACCAAAGGCGATATTGTCATGCACCGTCATGGTGGGGAACAGGGCGTAGCTCTGAAACACGATGCCGATGTTCCGCTTTTCAATCGGCACATGGGTAATGTCCTGGCCCTTCATGGACACCGTGCCACTGACCGGCTCGATAAAGCCGGTAATGGTCCGCAAGGTGGTGGTTTTCCCGCAGCCGCTGGGCCCCAGGAAAGTGAAGAACTCCCCTTCCTTTACGTGGACATTGATATTGTGCAGGGCTTCAAAGTCCCCAAATTTCACGATGATATCCTTCAGCTGAATCAAAGCGGATCAACTCCTTTGGCTTGATTGTTAGCTCCCTTTTGCTAAGGGAAGGGATGTTTCACTCCAGGGCCCATACTACCCCAGCAGATTTCCCTCCTGCGGGAAATCCGCTGATAAGAAAGGGGCGAGCCCCTCAGGGGCTCGCCACCGGGGAAAAGGCATTATTCCGCCTTCTGGGTCAGGGTCGCCCAATCCAGGTTGTCCCAATCCGGCTCAGCCGGCGCGGCCGCGTTGTCCGCCCAGTAGAAGCCCAGGTTGGTCATGATGTTGGTCCATTCCGCGTTGTGGGCCGCCACATACTCGGCATAGCTCAGATCTGTGCCTTCGATGGTGTTCAGCGCGAAGTTGGGAATGGTGTAAATGGCCGGAGTCTCGTCGAAGACTTCCGCAGCCGCCTCGGTGTTGCAGGGATAGCTGTCGAATTCCTCAGACCAGGCCGCCTGGGTCTCGGCGGAGCCGAACCACTCGGCGAAGGCTTCCACAGCCTTGGTCTGCTCTTCGGTGCGACCTTCCCGATCCAGGATGCCCAGATATTCGGCGATGTAGTAGGTACCGTCGTCGATCTCTACCAGCGCCCAGTTTTCAGGCTCCAGGGTGCCATGCAGGGCAGTTTCGATGCCCGCTTCTTCCGCGGCTTCGATGTTGCCATACAGGGAGGAGGAGTAGAAGGTGGCTACCTGCACGTCGCCGCGGATCAGGGGATCCAGGCCGTAGCTGTCGCCAGTGAAGTTGCCGTTGGCGCAATAGGCCCACAGGGTCTTCCAGCCGTCCACGGAGATGCCGCCGGCGGGAGAGGTGGGATCCGCGAAGGGATACAGCATGGAGCTGTTGATGTTGGCATTGGTGGTGCCGCCTACCTTGCCCTGGCGATACCACTTGTAGCCGGAGTTCACAATGTCCGCCCAGTGGGCAAAGTGCAGCGCTTCACCATTGGTACCCAGCTCATCGTTTCGATAGAGCATCAGCACGTTCTGGATCACGATGCCGTAGGCCTTGCCATCGTACTTGAAGTCGCCGACCTTGTCCGCCCAGGTGGGGGTCCAGTCGGCTACCTTCAGGTTGGCGTAGTTGCCCTTGATCAGCTGGCTCCAACGGGTCTCGTTCAGGCCGAAGATCAGGTCGCCATCCTTGTTTTCATCCGCGGCCTGCACAGCGGCGGTGTCGCCGGAGATGACGGTGTTGTCGTCGATGGAGATGGTGAAGCCAGCTTCCTTTGCGGCGTTGATCAGCCAAGTGGTTCGCTCCGGAGAGTTGGAGTTGGAGTAGATGCGGATGGTGTAGCCGGAATAATCCTCCGCGGATGCGCCGAAGGCGCACAGGCTCAGCACCAGCGCCAGGGACAGAACCAATGAAACAAGTTTCTTCATAAGTATGTTCCTCCTTTGATTGAATTGGCAGAAGCGGAATCGCCTCTGTTGCTTTCAGATAGTCTACCACAAACCCGGATCGATTTCAACCATTTTGCACAAATTTTCTATTTGGCTGGGAGGTCCGCTCCCATTGGAACGGGGACAAAATGTTTTTGATAAAAGCTCCCCCGTGGAGCAGGGGAGCAAGAAAGCCTTTGGAAATCGGCGAAACACGCCGAAGGAGTTTCCACTAATTAGCATGGACCAGCGTTTCCAGAAATCTACGATTCTCAATCCTCCAGGGCGTTGGTCTGCTTCACCAGCACCTTCTTCTCATAGCAGGAGAAGGCGTTGTCCACGATCTTCCGATCGGGCTTGGGCGTGATCAGGGAAATAATCGGCACGCACACCAAGCCCACCAGCATGCAGAAGGCGCCGGCATTGATGGGGCTCTGCAGCAGGCCCAGGTTCACGCTCAGCACCCCCAGGTTGCTCAGCATGTCAATGGTCATGAACACGCAGGAGAACAGGATGTTGATCCAGCAGGCGATGCGGCTGGTGCCCTTCCAATACAGCCCATACAGGAAGGGGGCCAGGAAGGCACCCGCCATGGCGCCCCAGCTGACGCCCATGGCCTGGGCGATGAAGGCTACCGGGGAGTTCACCTGAATGATGGCAATGACGGCGGAGATGGCGATGAAGACCACGATCAGCACGCGCATGATCAGCAGCTGCTTCTTCTCGTCCAGATTCTTGATCACATGGCCCTTCAGCAGATCCAGGGTCACGGTGGAGGAGGAGGTCAGCACCAGGGAGCTCAGGGTGCTCATGGAGGCGGACAGCACCAGGATGATCACCACGGCGATCAGCAGATCCGGCAGACCGGAGAGCATGGCCGGAATCACCGCGTCGAAGCCACCCACCGGGTTGCCGTTTTCGGCCACGCCCACCACATCGGAGAACAGCCGGCCGAAGCCGCCCAGGAAATAGCATCCGCCCGCTACGATGGTAGCAAAGATGGTGGAGATAATGGTTCCCTTATGGATATCGCCCTCGCTCTTGATGGCGTAAAACTTGCCCACCATCTGGGGCAGGCCCCAGGTGCCCAGGCTAGTCAGAATCACCACGCCCAGCAAGCTCAGGGGATCCGGCCCGAAGAAGGAGTTGAAGATGCCCGGCACGGTGGACACCCGGTCATCCTGGATGGTGGCCAGGCCGTTCAGGGATCCGATGAAGCCGCCGTTCTTGCTCAGCACCGCCGCGATGACCGCCACGATACCCACGATCATGATGAGGCCCTGGATAAAGTCGTTAATGGCGGTGGCCATGTATCCGCCGGCGATGACGTAGATCGCCGTCAGCACAGACATCACCAGCACGCACCAGAAGTAGGGAATGCCAAAGGCCATCTCAAACAGCCGGCTCAGCCCGTTATATAGGGAGGCGGTGTATGGAATCAGGAAAATGAAGATGACGATGGAGGCCACGATCTTCAGCGCCTCGGAGCCAAAGCGGCGAGCGAAAAAGTCCGGCATGGTGGCGCTGTGCAGATGCTGGGTCATGATGCGGGTCCGCCGACCCAGCACTACCCAGGCCAGCAGGGAGCCGAGAAGCGCGTTCCCGATGCCTACCCAAGTGGAAGAAATGCCGAATTTCCAGCCGAACTGCCCGGCATAGCCCACGAAAATTACCGCGGAGAAATAGCTGGTGCCATAGGCGAAGGCCGTCAGCCAGGGGCCGACGCTGCGCCCGCCCAGGACGAAGCCGTTGACGTCTGTGGCGTTTTTCCGGGTGATGAAGCCAATGGAGACCATCACGCCGAAGAAGATGACCAGCAGAATGATTTTGATTGCCATGAATCTCTCTCCCTTATCCGTATTCTTTCGCGCTTTTAAGCTTTTATGCTTTTATCTCTAAAAGCGTTAAAGCGCTTGTGCCGTTTATTTTACTCCCCTCCCGCTTTTCATACAAGAGGTGAATTGTTCTCTTTTCGTTTTTCTAAGCAATCAAAAAGAGAGGCACCCCCGCGAAGCGGAGGTGTGAAAAGAAGCCATGGGTTTATGAAGCAATTCCAACGCATCCTGCTGATAGGAAGCGATCAGCCCATCCTCAGGTATCATCGCGCTTGGAGGTATCCCCATTCTGGCAGCGATAATACACCGTGTCCGGCTGCAGCGTCACCCCATCCTTGGCGAAAAGCTCATCGATGGTCAGCAGCAGATAGCCGTTCTCCTCCAGATATTTCACCATCTGGCGGGTGGTTTCCGGCGTGTTGTCCTTGATGTCGTGGCAGAGGATGATGTCCCCATCCTGAATGGCCTTTTTCACCTTGCTCATGACCTGGGCCGTCGTCCGCCCCCGCCAGTCATAGGTATCCAGGCTCCATTGGATATAAGCCCAGCCCACCTTGGCCTTGATCATCTGGGGATACCGGCCACCGGGCACCCGGTCATACCGCACGGGGATGCCGATGGATTTGATCATGGCCTGGTTCACCTTCCCCGGCATAGCCCGAAGAGCGGCGCCGGAGGATTTAGTGACATTGCCATGGTGCCAGTTGTGGGAAGCCACCGCGTGGCCTTCGTCGTTTTCCCGCTGCACCAGATAGCTGTAATCCGCTACCCGGTTGCCGATGACAAAGAAGGTGGCCGTAGCCCCGGTTTCCATCAAGCTGTTCAGCACCTTGGGGGTATTGGAGCCGCTGGGGCCGTCGTCAAAGGTCAGGGCGCAGGTGTTGTAATAGCTGAGATTATCCGTCTCCAGATAAGCGTCCTCCGTCATCATATCCTGAATCTGAGGATAAAAGAAGGTCACAGACATCAGGGTATGCTTCCCCTCGTACAGCGCCTCCGCAGGATAATGCAGCACCAGGCTCATGCCGTGGAGGGTGAAATCCGCCTGCTCCAGGACCTCCCGGCTGCAAAGGGCTGCCAGCTTATCCTCCTCCGGCTCCTCCTCCGGCCAGAAGGCCAGAAGGCCTTCCCGCACCTCCTCCGCCAGGAAGGCCCAGGTAGCCTCGTCCTCGTCGAAGATGTCCGAAAGATAAATCCGCTCCCCAGTGGACATATCATAGGTCCGGGTGGTCATCCGCTGGTCCGTCAGGGCCTGGTGATACTGAGTTCGGGCCTGAATCAGGAAACTGAGCCAGCGATGCCCCGTGCGGCTGTACCGAATCTCCACATCCAGGCGGCTGTTGCTTTTTCCGGCATTCTTTTGGGCGGGCAGATCCGGCCCCAACTCCTGGGCCCAGGCCTGGGCAATGCCGTTGACCTCCTCCGTCACACTATCCGCCGCCGTTTCCACCTGCCAAAGCCGGACCACGGATTTATTGCTGTTCACCGTATCCTGATAGCCATTTTGCACCTGATGAAAAGGAGAGATGGACTCCGCCGCCGCCAGGGAAAGGGCGCAAAGGCAAGCCAGGAAAAGAATGATCCCCAGCCATTTCCGAAATGTTTTATCCGCCATTGCCGCGCCTCCTGCTTTCCGTCGCTTCTTCCCTCTCCCGCGCCTCCGGCCCCCATTATAGCCCGAACCCGGCAGAAAAGCAATTTCCCGCCTGATTATCGAACATAGGCCCGCATGGGCGCTTCCTCCCGCAGGATGCGATCCACCTCCATCAGCCCCCAGCGCCGCAGCTTGTAGAGATATCGCAGGCTGTATCCGCTGCGCTCCGCCGCGGCCCGAGCGGTACATCCGTTCAGGTACAGATCATCCAGAATCAGCGCCACCTCCGGGTTCTCTATCCGATCCAACACGGCCCAGATTTCGTTTTTCAAATTCACCAGATGATCCACCTCCCGGTCGATCTCCTGGTCCAGATCCATCATCCGATCCCGAGCGGCCATGCGGCTATCATCCGCCCCGCTGCCCGGCCGGGCAAAGGGATCCCCCGTGATGCGCAAAGAAAGATCCCGCAGCTGGGCGCGAAAGCGCAGCTTTTGATCTATCCGCTGATCCAGCCGCCGAACCTGGGACAGATAGCTATCCGCCCGGGCCAGGGCCGCCTCTTCCCATTGCGCCGCCAGCGCCTGATCCTCCCGGCTCAAGGGACTCGCCGCCTCCCTGCGAAGCGCCTCACTCATCCGGAAACCACTCCTCTCTCCTTCGATAGCACAAAATTTTTGTGCTTTAGGCGCATTATACTGGAATGAATTCTGGTTTGTCAAGCTGCATTTTTTTAATTTTTTAAAATTATTATTCCCTATATTTCAATATTACTTGAATTTTCTCCCCTTTTATGATAGAATCCCCAAAGAACAATTATTTTGTTCTTTCTCGAAAAGGAGGCATTTCCATGGAGCAAATCTTTGGAGATCGGCTGCGGATGATTCGAAAGCGGCGAGGGATGACGCAGAGCGCCCTGGCCCAGGCCCTGGGGGTCACGGTGCAAACCGTGGTCCGCTATGAGAGCCTCCGCCTGGAGGAGCTCCGGCCCGGCCGGCTGGAGGCCATCGCCGCCGCCCTGGATGTTTCGCCCCAGGAACTTTCCGGCGCCGGATGGGATCCGGTGGAGGACGAAATCCAGGTCCTGACTCGCGGCCTGCGGAATATGGACCCCGCCCAGCGGGAAAATCTGATTCAGCTCATGATGCCCTTCGTTCTGCAGTATCAAAAAAAGGAGGCGGTGGATCATGGCTGATCGTCTCCCCCCGCCGGAGGAGGAGCGCCGGGGCCCCGCGGTTCGCCTGGCTTGCCAGGTGCTGATCTCCGCCGAGGTGCGTTTCCTCCCGCCGGATCCCTTCGCCCTGGCGCGGGATCTTGGGTTTCATCTGCTCTCCCTCTCTGCCATCGCTGAAGAGCTGCAGCAGAATCCGGATCATTATATCCGCCACACCGTGGGGGAGGAGGCCTTTACCCTCTCCCTCGGGGAACAAAAGCTCATCATCTATAATGACACCGTCCGTTCCCCAGAGCGGATCCGCTTTTCTATTTTTCACGAATTTGGCCATTTGCTCCTGCGGCATTTTGACTGCTGGAATCTGGCCCGCCTCTCCCCGGATCAAGCCCGGGCCCTGGAGGACGAGGCCAACACCTTTGCGCGGAATTTTCTGTGTCCCCCGCCGATTCTGGATCTGGTACGGGGGGATCGGGCGGATCCCAAGCTTGCCGCCCTCTTCTGCATGAGCCAGCGGGCCTGGTCCGCCCGGCTGCGGACCATGGCCATCGATCGGCGATACATCGATCAGCCCCTGGCCGATCAGCTGCGGGATCAATTCCGCCCCTATATGTTCGGCCGCCGATGCCGGGATTGCGGCCACGTCTTTATCGATGAATTCCGCCAGGACCGATGCCCTCAATGCGGTTGCCGCTATCTATCCTGGAACCCCTTGATGGAATCCCGGTTGCAAGCCGCCGCCCATCAACACGTGGCCGGCACCCGGGCGGAAGATATCAAGCCCGCCTTGGGGGCCGCCGCGCCGGATTTGACCCGGTACTGGGAGCTGCTGCGCCAAGAGCAATAATCTTCGATGATCCCCCCATTGCATGACAAACTCTACATTTCACGCGCCAGAATGGTATAAGTTTCTTGTGCCTTTTTGGCGCGTTTGTCGAATTTTCTTCTTCCTTTTTACCGCACCTTCCAAATCATAGTATATTTTTATGAGAAGGTGAAAAGAAATGATCGGTGAACGGTTGAAGGAAATCCGGAAGGATCGGGGAGACACCCAGGCCGCCATGGCCCGGAAGCTGCATGTGGCTTTGAGCACGGTGAAATCCTGGGAGGGGGAGCGCAGCTCTCCCGACCATGCCACGCTAGTGGAAATCTGCCGGATGTACGATGTCTCCGCGGATTTCCTCCTGGGCTTGACGGATGAGGACCCCCTGTTCCTGTCCCATGCCCATCCCCAACTTTCCCCGGAAAACCAGCAGCAGATGCGGCTTTTCGAAGGATATCTGGTCTATCTGGAGCAAAATAAGTAACAAAACCTGAAATACAGGAAGGGCGCCTCCCCCAGGGAAAGGCGCCCTTCCTTTTTTATCCAAAGCTCTCCTCACAAAGTCCCGTGTTCATGTCGAAATACCCCGCCCAGTAAATGACCCCGGCGATGGATTCCACCTGCTCCCCCTCGAAGAAGAAGCACACCCGCCGGGCCCCAGTGTTTTCGCAAAGGGTGTTCACCATGCTGTAGCATAGCAGGGTTTCTCCTTCTCGGCCCCAGGCCTGAATTTCCGCCCGGAAGCTTTCGCTCAGGTTCACCAGCAGCACATCCCCCTCCTGGGAGATGCCCAAAATATCCTCCTCTCCCACCAGCTCCGGCAACGGGGCCTCCAGTCCCTCCGCCCGTTCCCGGGCACCAGGGCCATCCATCAGGGCAGCCAGCTGTTCCCTCGGGCTATCCGCCAATTCCCGGTCCACGCTCTTTTCTACCGGGGCCAGCATGCCCCCCCGGGCAAAATAAACCGTCGTCCGGCCCATCAGAAAGGGCTCAAACAATTCCCGGCGAAACAGTCCACCCAGCACGGGCACCGTGCCAAATTTCTCGCTGGACACCGTGGTCAGGGGCCGGTCTCCAATCCGGATAGCCACCCCCGCCATGCCAGGGATGAAGGTGGTCAGGCTGTAGCAAATGGCCGCGGCCATGCAGGCCTCGTCCACCCCCGCCTCCTCCCAGGCGGCCTCCGTCCCCTCCCGAAAGGTCAGGGTGATCATCCGTCCCCCATCCGCCAGGTCGCTGGGCAAGGGATCGTAGGCCAGCATGCTCATCAGGTCCGGCAGATCCGGCACCCCCGTCAGGTACATGGCCCCATGGCTCAGGTTATCCAGAATAGTTTTCGCCATCTGCTGGGGCGTTTGCCCCTCAAAGTTCATCGTCCGGTTTTCGCAGGAAACCCCCTGGCCATTTTCCAGTGGATAGTACAGCGTCAGATAGGAGGTCAGGGGAGTATCCGCCGCGTTCTGTCCCACAGGGACCCGCTTCGCTTCCATCTGCTCCCATAGCACGGGCAGGTTCTCCCCTGGATGGGAGATCAGGCTGCCCATGGGCAGGCTGCCGGTGGTGTCCAGGCCCACGCTGCGCCCCGCCACCAGTACATTGACGCATCGCACCGTGTCAATTTCGCACAGGGTGGCCGCCAGGGCCAGGCTCAGAGTATAGAAGGCGCGATAGCTCAACCCCAAGGCAGCGGAGCCCAGGTTCACCGTCGCCACGCCGCCGCTGAATTCCACAGGGTTTTCCCCGTAGAGGGTCAGCTCCGTTTCACCCCCCAGGGCGTCCACCTGGTTGTTGCTGGGAAAGGTCAGCAGCTCCCGAACAATGGCCTCCAGCATCTCCGTTCGCAGGATGCCGGGCACGGAGGGCACATGCTGAGCCACCAGGTTCAGCCCGTTTTTCCCGGGCAGGTAGAGGGTCCAGAGCCCTTCCTCCCCGGACCGATGATCTCCGTCCGGCGCCTCCCCTTCCACCGCGGCCGGTGCCAGGGTGGGCAGGCTGGGATCCACGTCCTTCCCCGGCCCGGCGGCACAGCCTGTCAAAGTCAGCATCATCAGCGTCATCATCAGGCATAGCCCGTTTCTTCCCTTCATGATTCCTTTCATGAGGCCTGCCCGCCTCCTTCCTGCCTCGGCAGCCGGACGATGAAGCAGCTGCCCTGTCCCGGCTGGCTCTCCACCGTAATCTGGCCCCCATGCATTCCTACCAGCTGGCGAACGATGCTCAGCCCCAGGCCCGTACCGCCAGTTTCCCGGCTGCGGGCTTTATCCACCCGATAGAATCGGTCGAAGATATGCTCCTGGTCCTCCGCGGGGATGCCTACGCCATTATCCTTGACCCTCCAGACCATCTGATCCTCTTCCGCCTGCAGAGATACGTGAATCTCTCCCCCATCCTGGGTGTACTTCATGGCGTTGTCGATCAGGTTATACAGCACCTGGTTCAGCTTGCTCCGATCCCCCTGCAGATGCAGGTCCGGGGCGATGCTGCTCTCCAGATATTGCCCCCGTTTCCGGGCCACCGGGATCAGCAAGCGAACCGTCTCCGCCGTCAGAGCGCTCAGATCGATCTCCTCCACCTTCATGGCGTCGCTCTTGTTGTCCATGCGGGTCAAGGTCAGCAGGTCCGTAATGATGCCCGTCAGCCGGTCAATTTCGTGGTTCATGTCCGCCATGAACTCCTGCCGCACCTCCGCGGGCATGTCTGGCTGATAAATCATGGTTTCCAGCATGATCTTCATGGTGGCCAGGGGGGTCTTTAATTCGTGGCTGGCGTTGGATACAAACTGGTTTCTGGACTGATCCATGTTTTCCAGCTGGGCCGCCATGGTATTATAGGTTTCCGCCAGCTGGCGCAATTCGCCGCTGCCCTTTTCCGGCACACGGACGCTCAGATCGCCCTTTCCCATCTTCCGCATGGATTTGCTCAGGTTTACGATGGGCGTGGTCAGCACCCGGCTGAGAAACAGGGCCAGAATCAGCGCCGCCACCGCGATGACGATAAAGGTGGTGATCAGCTGCAGCTGCACCGATCGCAGGGAATCCATCATGCCCTGCACCCGGCTGATGTACAGCAGCGCCCCGGTGCGCCCCCGGGGCCCCAGCAGCTCATGGGCCCCATAGGCCACATATTCCGCTTCCGCTTCGCCGCTCATCCGGGCCACCGTGTCCCGCCCCGGGCGATACATGCCATAGGCGCTAATCTCCCCCAAGGCCAGCACACGGACCACCTCCGGCACCGCCAGCCGCTGGCCACAGAAGGCGTTAAAGCTGTCGAACTGAACCTTGCCGTCCGTGTCCAGCAGCAGCAACCGCCCATCCAGCCCCTCCGCGGATTCCTGCAGACGGTTGTTCAGCGTCGCGCTGTCCGCCGTTTGCATCAGGGGGCCGAAGATCCCCGCCAGGCTTTCCGCCGCCTGGGTATCCTCCCGGGTTCGCTGGGCGGTCAGATAATTGCTGACCAGGCCTGTCAGGTTCGTAGCCGCCACCAGGAAGGAAATCCCCACCACGACAAAAAAGGCCAGCAGGATTTTCACCCTGATACTGGCCCAGAAGGAAACTTTCTCAGTCCTGATCCGTGAAATAGTAACCAACCCCCCACTTGGTGAAGATGAACTCTGGCTTCGTCGTATCCCGCTCAATCTTCTCCCTCAGGCGTCGGATATGCACATCCACCGTGCGGGCATCGCCGGCATAGTCGTATTTCCATACAGTCTCCAACATTTGCTCCCGGCTGAACACCGTGCCCCGATTGGTCACAAACAGCTGCAGCAGGTCAAATTCCTTGGCCGTCAGCTTTACATCCTTGCCTCCCAGCACGACGCTGCGCTTGATCAGGTTCACGTCCATATCGTGCACCCGGATGATGCGTTGCTCCTGCTGCTGCATGCTGGCGGAAACCCGGCGGAAAATCGTCTTGATCCGGGCCTTTACCTCCAGGATGTTGAAGGGCTTGGTCATATAGTCGTCCGCGCCATATTCCAGGCCCAGGATCTTGTCCATGTCCTCGCCCTTGGCCGTCAGCATAATGATGGGCACATCGCTGGTTTCACGAATCCGCTGGCAAACCTCGATCCCGTCTTTCTTGGGCAGCATCACGTCCAGCAGGATCAGATCATAGGCGCTGTCCTCGAACTTGCGCAGCGCCTCCTCCCCGTCGGTGGCACTGTCCGTCTCGTATCCTTCCTGCTCCAGGGTATATTTCAGGCCCTTCAGAATCAGGGGCTCATCGTCCACCAGAAGAATCCGTTTCGCCAATCTAAACACCCTTCCGTAACCATTTCTTATTGAAGTTTAAACTATTTTTTCCAAAATTGCAAGCATTTGTTACAAATTTCTTTCTATTTTTTAGCGTTTTCTCTTCATTTCTGGAAGATTGGGAGAAAAAGCAATCAAAAAGCAAAAAACGCCCCCGCAAATTGGACAGGGAATGACCCATCCGGACGCTGATTGACCTGAAAGTTCAGGAAAAGACAGATTTTCAGGGCCCGCTTCCCGTGCTAAAATTGTACCATTGAAAGGAATATGTTTTCGCCGCGGGGCCTCGCCCCGGGGCTTTTTCTTATTCCTTCAAAATCTTACAAACAGAAAGGAAATTCCCCCCATGAAAACCCGTTTTGAAATCGCTTCTCTCCTCTCCCCCGACGCCCCCTCCCTCCAGGAGGAGGCTTTTTCCTTCGAGGGACTCTTTCCCGAGGAAGCCCTGGCCCTGGCCATCGCTCTGCAGGCGGTGGCGGATTGGCGTAAAGCCCGGGAGGTGCTGCGACGCTGCCCGGATCATGCCCCGGCCTTCGCTCTGCTGCAGGAGACAGAGGTCTTCTTCCGCTCTCGGTGGTTCCACACCCTGATGGATCTGGAGGGGGAAGCGCTGCTGCATCAGCTGCGAGGCGTAGAGGGCTCCGCCCTCCCCACTGCCCCGGAAAAGCACGCTCCCCAAATCGACCAGAAGCTGCGCCGCCATCTGCGGCATAAGCGGGATAAGGCCGTCTCCCAGCGCGCAAAAAAACCGGCCCCCTAACGGGAGCCGGTCCAAAAGGATCCATTATTCATAGCTCACGGAGCGGCCTTCATCGGCGTACTGATAATCCATGACGATGATCAGTGTGCGACCAGGCTGCAGGCGAATCTCTTCACCTTCCTCGTCGTAGAACACGGTGCGCTCCGCCAGGGAGTCCCGGTTCCAGACGCCAGCGATATGCTTGCCGCCCATGAAGTAATCCGCGTTGCCCGTACCCAGCACGGTGGGGTTCGGCGCGTCGGTCCGGGCCCACTCCATCTCGACGAACTGGACGATGATGTTATTGAAGGTCACTTCCACCGGCTCATCCACCTTGGTCTTCAAGGAGGTGTAGATATGATCCTTGCCGCTGGTATCCTTCATGTAGCGGTAGTAGCACTCGTCATCCTCGTCCCATTCCAGGATGCTGTTGTACACGGAAAGATCGCCCTTGGCCCAGTTGACGTAGATGGTTTCCGCGTCATCGCCATCCGGCTCCCGGGTGGTGAACAGCCAGGTATGGTTCGCCGGCTCGAAGTCGTAGGGGATCAGGCTCACCATGGCCGCGGCATTGGCGGTCACATGGTGGGGCTTGGCCAGCTGCTTCTTGGAATAGGTGTCGTAGTACTGCTTCCAGGGGTGATTGGTTCCCACCGTGCCGCTGAACAGCAGCAGGCCGTCAGCCTTCTTGTCCGCGCCGGTTTCCTTAAACACGGCGGGCACGTTGGTGGCGGTGTATTCCTGCTGGCCATAGAAGGCGAAGCCACAGTCCCATTCCTCCCGCAGCCAGGCGTGGAACAGCCGGGCAGAACGGCAGGGGCCTACTTCGTCGGGGATGATATCGGAGAACAGGAAAGAAAGGCGGGTGTTCCCGGCCTTGTACAGCGCGGTTTCATAAATCACGTCCGTGTACTGCACGCCCCAAGGCGCCCGGTTGCCGGTGGCCTTGCTGCCTTCATAGCCAATGCCGCCGTCCGCGTTGTCAATCTGCACCAGAATGGGCATATACCGGCCCGTCACCGCCTGGCCAGTAAAACCGTCCGGCACATCCTCCGCCAGCTCGGACAGGAAGCGGCCCGTGGTGGGCGAAAGATCATCCACCGGGTCGTTCACATCCGCCTTGTCGAAGGAAATGCCACGATTCTCGCCGCCGTTCAGCGTCGTCTCCGCCAGGGCGGCGGAGCCCATCAACACCAGGCAGAGCAAAAGGCTCCAGAATTTCTTCATGAATTCGATCCTCCAAATTACTATAGTCCTTCCCCATAGGGAAAATCACCCTGGATTTTACAATTCTTTTACGTTTTTGTCAACAGAGTTGCGCTTTTTTGCTGTTTTGTTACATTTTAAAGCCTCCAGCCCTTCGGCTGGAGGCAAGAGATCTGATGTTTTACGCGAAGGTCCGCACCCGAACCACGCCAGCAATCTGGCGGATGGCCTCCAGGGCCGCCGGGCTGGGCAGGGTCGGCACGTCCATCACCGTGGCCGCCATATCCTTCTTGCTCTTGTTGATCAGGTTCTCGATGTTGATCCCCTCCTGGGAAACCGCCGCCGAGATGGGGCTGATCATGTTGGGCTTGTTTTCATGCAGCACCAGGATCCGCGCCGCCTCGGGCTTGCCCAGCTGCAGCTCCGGGAAATTGACGCTGTTATGGATGGAGCCAGACTCCAAATAGTCCCGAATTTCCGCCGCGGCCATGCTGGCACAGTTTTCCTCGCTCTCCGGGGTGCTGGCGCCCAGGTGCGGAATGCAGACCACCTTCTCCTGGCAGAGCATCTCGTCGCTGGGGAAATCCGTCACATAGCTGCGCAGCTTCCCGCTTTCCAGGGCGGAAAGCACCGCCGCGCTGTCTGCCAGCTCTCCCCGGCTGAAATTCAGGATGCCGGCGCCGTCCTTCATCTTGGCGATCATCTCGCCATTGATGGAGCCCCGGGTCTTGTCCGTCAGGGGGATATGGAAGGTTACATAATCCGCCTGGGCCAGCACTTCGTCCGCGGAGCCCGCGCGATGAATGGTGGTGCTGAGGCTCCAGGCGCTTTCCACCGAGATGAAGGGGTCGTAGCCGATGACGTTCATCCCCAGGCCTCGGCTGGCGGCGTTGGCCACCAGGGCGCCGATGGCTCCCAGGCCGATGACGCCCAGGGTTTTGCCCCTCATCTCCGGCCCGACGAATTGGCCCTTGCCCTTTTCCACCAGCTTGCCCACCTCCGGGCCCTGACCCTTCAGGGTCTTGGCCCAGTCGATGCCCCCGGTGATGTTCCGGCCGCTCATCAGCAGCCCGGCGATTACCAGCTCCGCCACCGCGTTGGCGTTGGCACCGGGGGTGTTGAACACCACGATGCCCGCCTGGGAGCAACGGTCGATGGGGATGTTGTTCACCCCCGCCCCCGCCCGGCCGATGGCCAGCAGCTGGCTGCCAAATTCCAGATCATGCATGGCGGCGGAGCGAACTAGAATCGCCTCTGGCGCGGCCTCTTCCTTGCTGACCGCGTAATTCTCGTTCAGCTGGGAGTAGATAATATCCGAAATCGCGTTCAGCGTCTGAATCTTATACATCAGGCATTCTCCTTCTCAAACTGCTTCATGAAGTCCACCAGCTTTTTCACACCCGCCACCGGCATGGCGTTGTAGATGCTGGCCCGCATGCCGCCTACGGAGCGGTGCCCCTTCAGGTTCACCAGCCCCGCGCCGGCCGCCGCTTTGACGAAGGCCGCATCCTTCTCCGCGTCGCCAGTGACGAAGGTGACGTTCATCCGGGAGCGATATTTCGCCTGGGCCGTGGGCTTGAACAGCTGGCTGTTGTCCAGGAAATCGTAGAGCAGCGCAGCCTTTTCGATATTGATCTTTTCCATTTCGGCCACGCCGCCCATCTCCTTCAGCCACTGGAAGGTGAGCCCTGCGATGTAAATGCCCCAGGTGTTGGGGGTGTTGTACATGCTTCCCGCCTTCGCCTGAACCTCCCAGTTCAGCAGCTTGGGGCAAATCTCCATAGCATGGCCCAGCAGATCCTTCCGGACGATCAGCACACACAGCCCGCTGGGGCCGATGTTCTTCTGCGCCCCGGCGTAGATGACCCCGTACTTGGCCACGTGCATCGTCTCGGACAGAATCATGGAGCTGGCGTCGCAAACCAGGGGCGCGGAGCTCTCCGGCAGGTCCACAAAGCGGGTGCCGTAAATCGTGTTATTCTGGGTGATGTGCAGATAGTCCGCTCCCTCGGTAAAGCTGAGACCCTTGACCTCCGGCACATAGGCATAGGTGTCCTCTCGGCTGGAGGCAATTACGTTCACCTGGCCATAGCGCTTGCCTTCCTCGGCCGCCAGATGGGCAAAGTTGCCGGAATCGATGTAGTCCGCCTTCTTGTTCACCATCAGGTTCAGCGGGATGGCGGAAAACTGCTGCGTTGCCCCTCCCTGCAGGAAGAGCACCTCATATTCCTCCGGAATGGCCATCAGGTCCCTCAAATCCGCCACAGCCTGATCATAGATGTCCGTATACATTTTGCTGCGATGGCTCATCTCCATCACGGACATACCGGTCTCTCCATAAATCAGCAAATCCTTCTGTGCCTTTTCGAGCACCGGCAGCGCCAGCTGGGAAGGTCCGGGAGAAAAATTGTATACGCGATCCATGGTTCCATCCTCCTTCAATTTCTGTCCGACGCCCTCCAGCGCCGGCAGGTACCCGATTAGTATCCCTGTTTCCTGCGGATTTTGCAAGTCAAATACACATAAAAAACAGCCCATCCCTGGGCTGTGAAGTCTATTTCGATTTTCTCAATCCCCGATCCCCGTCACTTCCAGCAGGCCCTCCCGCACCCGGAAGCGGACGTTCTTCCCCGCAAACTCGAAGGCATATTCCCGGGTTGGATCCTCCTGATAGGCGGGCCGGGGGTCCTCCGTCAGCACCTTCTCCAGCGCTGCTCGGTCCTCCGGAGCCAGCCGCCGGCCCATCTCTTCCGGAATTCGAACCGCCACCCGCCGTTTCTCGTGGCTGTCCGTAAAGCCCCCCGTGGCCTCCGGATGGCAGTCTGCCGAGGGGAGATAGGGCTTGATATCATAAATTGGCGTACCGTTCATCAGATCCGCTCCCGCCACCAGCAACACCGTTCCCCGATTCGGGGTTTTCTCCACCCCTACCAGCCGCACGCTGCTGAGCCCCAGGGGATTGGGCCGATAGGGAGATCGGGTGGCAAAGACCCCAATCCGCTGGTTGCCCCCCAGCCGGGGCGGGCGCACCGTAGGCTTCCATCCCTCCCGTTGGGCCTCGTGGAAGCCCCAGATCAGCCACAGATGGGAGAATTCCTCGATGCCCCGCAGGGCCTCCGCCGCCCGATAATCCGGGGCGAACACGATGCGGGAGATGACCTCCTCCACCAGCCCGCTCTGCCGAGGCACCCCGAATTTGGATGTATAAGCGTTTTCAATCTGCGCGATAGCGGTAATCTCCATGCATAGAACCTCTTTTTCTGGAATACAAGGGATGTTTCCCTTGCGAATGCTTACCGAAAAGGAGGCGCGAAATCCTCGCGCCTCCTCCTTTTCTTACATAACGATGGTCAGCTCATTCTCCGCCAGCAGCTCCTCGGCGGGGATTACGGCCACTGGCCGCTCCTGTCCATTGAGGATATACCGGGCCGGGTTTCCCTCCCGATGGGCGCTGTTATCCACGGTGATCTTCAGCTTCTTACCCCGGAAAGTCTTCTCCATGGTGAATCCATCCCATTCCGCAGGGAAGGCTGGCTTCACCAGGATGCCCGCCGGCGTAGGGCGCAGGCCCAGAATGCCTTCCACGCAGCCCACCATCACGGTGCTGGCGGTACCGGTCAGCCAGTGCACATGGCTACGACCGGCAAAGGGGCTATCGTGCCCTTCGATGAACTGGCCATGGACATAGGGCTCAATGACCCGGCGATCCGCATCCTCATTGAAGGAGGCGGGGCTGCTCTCCGCGAAGTATTCGAAGGCCCGGTTGCCGTGGCCCAGCAGGGCTTCCGCCAGGATGGCCCAGCCCTGAATCTGACAGAAGATGCCGCCGTTTTCCTTCGTGCCGGGATTAAAGAGGATCATGGCCGCCCCGTCAAAGGCTTCAAACCGATAGGCCGGGCTCATGATCTCCAGACCATAGGGGGTGTTCAGCTTCTCATGAGCCGTCTCCATAATGCGGGCCGCCTGCTCCGGGGTAGCGCAGCCGGAAATCACCGCCCAGCTCTGGGGGTTCAGCCACATGGCAGCCTCGTTGTCCCGCTTGCTGCCGATGATCTGGCCCGCCTCGGTGTAGCCCCGGATAAACCGATCCTCCTCGAAGCAGGTGTCGTTGATAATCTTCAGCAGCTTTTCCGCCTCCGCCCGCAGATAGGCCACGTATTCCGGCTCCTCCTTGCAGAATTCCTGCATGATGTTCAGGGCGTAATATAGCTGGAAGGCTACGAAGGTGCTCTCTCCCGTAGCGCCCAGCCGCAGGCAGTCGTTCCAGTCCGCATGGAGTCCGGCGGGCATGCCGTGGGTGCCTAGATGATGCATGCTGAAATCAATGGCCCGCTTCAGATGCTCCCGCACGGTGCCCACGTCGAAGTCCGCAAAGGGGATCTCCTCGTCCAGATAGGCCAGGTTGCCGGATTCCGCGATGTATTTGTATACCGTGGGAAACAGCCATAGGGCGTCATCCGCCCGGTAATGGGGATGTCCCGTCTCCTTCACGTAGCTCTCCTGCTCCGGCGTGTCCTCATGACCGGGGTTGTGGGAGTATTTCACCAGGGGCAGCCCGGCGCCGTGATGTACCTGGGCGCTGAGCATGAAGGTCAGCTGCTTGCGGGCCAGCTCCGGATCCAGGTGAATGATACCCTGGATGTCCTGCACCGTATCCCGATATCCGTATCCATTCCGCTCTCCGCAATAGATCAGGCTGGCCGCCCGGCTCCATACGAAGGTGATGAAGCACTGGAAGGCGTTCCAGGTGTTGACCATAGCGTTGAAACGGGGATCCGGGGTGTTCACCTTCAGGTTCTCCAGCTCCCCGTGCCAATAGGCGATCAGGGACGCCTTTTCCTTCTCCACGGTAGCCGCCGTGTCCTGATAGCGGTCCAGCAGCTCCCGAGCCTCGGTCTCCGTCTTCTGACCCAGCAGGAAGGCCACCTGCCGCTTCTCCCCCGCTGCCAGGGTCAGGCTGCCCTGCAGGGCGCCGCAGGGATTGCCGTTATAGTTCAGGCTGTCGTCGCATTTTCCGTCCACCACCGCCTGGGGCGCGTCGAAGCGATTCCGGCCCAGGAACTGCTCCCGCCGCCCGGTGTAGGAGCAAACCTTGGAGCCCGCCAGGCCCAGGAAGCGCTCGCTACCATTGCTGCCGTCCGGGTTCCGGTGGCAGAATTCGTTGATCCGCTGCAGGATGAAATCCCCCTTGAACTCCGTCCGGGTGATGAATTGGGTGTATTGCATGTTTACCAGATCCTGGGTGTAAAAGCTCTCCGTGGTGAACTCCGCATAGGCGAACACGCTGATCTTCCGATCCCGGCCGGACAGGTTTTCCACCTCCAGGCTCCAAACCTCGTGGGTGGAGCCCAGAGGCACATAGTACAGCGCCCGGCTGCGGATGCCCGCATATTCGCTGATAAATTCCGTATAGGCCGTGCCATGGTGACATTCCGTCCGATAGGCCCCCAGAGGCTTCTTCACCGGCTTCCAGCTGGCAGACCAGAAATCTCCGGTCTCCTCGTCCCGCAGGTACAGGTACCGCCCCGGCTCATCAAACTGGTTGAAGGTGTAGCGCAGGATGCGCCCCGCTGCGCCGCTGCGCACGAAGCTGTAACCGCCAGCATTGACGGTGATAATCGCGCCATATTCCGGGGATCCCAGATAGTTGGCCCAGGGGGCAGGGGTATCGGGATTAGTGATCACATACTCCCGGTGCTGTTCGTCAAAGTATCCGTATTGCATGGTGATTCTCCTTTTACAACATGATTCCCCTCCGGTGATTTGCGAAGGGGAAAGGATTGCTTTTTTATCTGCTCATAGCGCCAAAGCGCATCTGCCGCTCCATGGTTTCCGGGTGCAGGGCGTAGGCCCGAGCCATTTCCTTGGTAATCTTTTCCTCCCGGGCCAGCCGGGCCAGCTCGCTGTCCATAGACATCATTTCGCCGCCGGCGCCGGAGATGGCGTTATCGATCTGGTGGGTCTTCCCTTCCCGAATCAGGTTCTGAATGGCGGGGTTCACCGTCATCACCTCGAACACGGGGTAGAGGGATCCATCCGTGCCCAGCAGCAGCCGCTGGGAAACCACGGCCTTCAGCACCATGCTCAGCTGGGTCCGCACCTGGTTCTGCTGCTCCGCAGGGAATGCGTCAATCACCCGGTCAATGGTCTTGGCCGCCCCCAGCGTATGCAGGGTGGAAAACAGCAGATGCCCCGTCTCCGCCGCGGTCATGGCGGTGGAAATGGTCTCCACATCCCGCATCTCTCCCAGCATCACCACATCCGGCGCTTCCCGCAGGGCAGCCCGAACCGCCCGGGCAAAGCTGGTGGCATCCTCCGGCACTTCTCGCTGGCTCACCAGGCATTTCTTGTGAGGGTGCAGGTATTCGATGGGGTCTTCAATGGTAATGATGTGTCCGCTCCGACTGGAGTTAATCCGATCCAGAATGCAGGCCAGGGTGGTGCTCTTGCCGGTGCCCGCGGGGCCGGTGACCAGCACCATGCCGCTATGCAGATCCGCCAGCTTCATCACCAGATCGGGAATATGCCGCTTCTGCGGGTCCGGCAGGCCGAAGGCCACGACCCGGAAAACCGCCGCCAGGGTACCTCTCTGGCGATAGATGTTGCAGCGGAAGCGGCTCACATCCCGAATGGCGAAGGAGAAATCGTCATCCCCGTCCCGCTCCAGGTTATGCTTGTTCCGGTTAGCCAGCTCATAGGCCCGGTCGATCAATACCTGAATCTCCGGCAGGGTCACCTTCTCTTCCGTAATGGCGACCATTTTGCCATTGGCCTTGGTGGAAACCGGCGAGAAGGGGATGATAAAAACATCGGAGCCCTCCATTTGCATCGCGTCCCGAAGCAGTTCATCCAAAGTTTTCACTGGGCTTCTTCCCCCTCATTCTCTGCGTTCATTTCATCTTCTTCGGCTTCCTGGTCCTCGTCCTCCCAGTCGCCAAAGTCATCCTCTTCCCAGATGTCCTCAGCCTCCAGGCGGTGCAGGGTCCAGGCGGTGCGCTTCTCCGCGCCGGGAGCAAGCACCTTCACGGCGCAGGCCAGGGCCCGATCGCCGATCTTTTCCGTCCAGGAGACGATGTCCCCCTTCATTTTCATGCCCTCCGGCAGCTGCTCCGCCACTCGGGCCAGATATTCTTCCTCCCCCGCGGGAGCCTCCGCCAGGCTGGCCATCAGGACCGCGTCCAGCTTTGCCAGGGATCTTTCCCCTTCCGCGAAAAGGCCATAGACCTCCTGCCGGGTCTCCACGCTGCGCAGGGCCAGGGCTTCGTCGTTCCGGGCAGAAATCATGGTCAGCACCGTCAATACGCTCAGGGCCAGCACTACCGCGATCAGAATCAGCGAGGACGCGCCCGGCCCTACAGCTACCTTCCGTTTGTTCACGGGCTCACCTCCCCGGGAAGATAATTGGTCACAGACAGCTCAAACAAGGCTTCCCCTGTCCTTTTCTCCGCGGAAAAGGTTACCGTCCGCAGCTGTCCCGCGTCCGTCCCTTCCTCCTGAGCTACCGCCCGCAGGGTATAATGCTCCTCCTGCAGGATCCATCCATCCCCTTCCTGAATGAAGCCCAGCTTTTCCAGCTCCGCCGCCGCGTCCTCCGTGGCAGCCAGGCGTTCCTCCAGGTTTTCAACCACCAGCAGGGCTTCGCTGCCGGCCCGGGCCGTGGCGCTCTTGCCCCTGGCCAGACCGAACATCTCCACGATGGTGGAAACGCACAGCATAAAGAACAGGATCACCAGCACCAGCTCAATCAGCAGGATGTTCGCGGTACTATGCTTCTTTCTCATTCCGCCACACCTCCTGCCCGAAGGTATACATAGATCTCCTGCTCACCGCCGTCAGGGGTTGTCACCCGGGCGGTCAACATATTGTCTTGAATTTCCGGCTCGAAGGAGGTCACCTCCATCAAGGGTTCCCCCATCTCCTCCTCGAATTCCCATTCCTCAGAGGTAAAGCTCTCCCGCAGGTATCCCCCCGCGCAGAACAGCCGTCGAAGATAAATTTCACCGTCATAATCGTTGGTAAAAACCAGCACGGGTATGCCCCCCTCCTGGCGGATGGAGACATTGCCAGCGTCCTCCCCCTGGACTGCGCCCCGCACGATGGCAGCCACCACCCGGGCGGTGTTATTCCGGTTGGAGGTATCCACCGTGTCCCGATATACCTGGGCGCTCAGGGCGGTCAGGAAAATGGCGGAGATGGCAAAAATCGCCAACAGCAGGAAGATGAACACATTCTGAATCCGCATGGGCGGCTGCTGTTTCTTCCGGGCGCTCATATATCCTTCACCCCCCTCTCCCGCACGGTAATGGTCGGCATCAGATTGGAGGCAAACGCGTCGTATTCTACCACGAAGCGCTCCATGTTGTAGGCCAGCTTGTAGTGCTCCCGCAGATAATCCAGGGATTCAGGATAGGTCCCCTCCACGGCATAGCAGGTCAGGGCGGCGTTCTTTACCGCGTCCTCCACCAGCTGGGTTTCCTGCTTTCCCGAGGTGGACATCAGGGAATTCAGCAGCACTACGAAACCAACGATCAGAGCGACAAAAACGGCGCCCGCGGCCAGATCTTTCTTTCCAATGCGCATTTTTTCGCTCCTTTCTTGCAATTCATAAGTATTACAGGCTGCTCATTACGCCGGCCATGGGCAGCATCATGCTCAGCAGGATGGCGCCGATGACGATGCTCAACAGAGCCACCAACACGGGCTCGATCAGGGAGATCAGGCGGCTCAGATCGTCCTCCACCTGCTCCTCGTATACTTCCGCGATTCTGGTCATCACCTGGGGCTCATGGCCGGAGGCGGCGCCGATTTTCAAAATCCGATTGTAGAAATCGGAAAACAGGCCGCTGGCGGTAATGGCGTCAGCGAAGGGCTCGCCCTGATCCATCATCCCCTTGATCTCCTTCACCTTGGCGATGGATTGCTCATCGTCCAGGGCGTTGGCCGCCATGTCGATGGCATTCTCAATGGGGAAGCCGCCGCTGAGCATCATGCCCAGCATGCCCGCGATGCGGGAGGAGGACAGCTTCTGGCTGATCCTTTGCACCGGAGGCAGCAGGTTCCGCAGCCGGGCCAGCACCTTGTCCCGATGCTTGGTCCGCATCAACACAGCCACCGACACCACCGCGATGATCATGACCGCGATGATCGCCAGCACGATCCATCCCGCGATGGAGCCGATATTCATCAGCCGCATGGAGGCCCCGTCCGGGTTCACCCCCAGGGAGCCCAGCACCCGGCGGAACACGGGCATCACCCGCCATAGCAGCACCGCGATGATGACCACCATCATCACCCCCAGCACCAGGGGATAGGTCACGGCACTGGAGGCCGCGTCCTTAATCTTGCCCTCCCGCAGATAGTAGGCGGAAAGGTTATGCATAATGTCTTCCAGCCGGCCGGTCTCCTCACCGATGCCCACCATCTCGATCATGTAATGGGGCCACTCATCCTCCCGTTCCTTCATGGCGATGTAGAGAGACCCCGTCTCCTCAATGGTCTCCCGCATCAGGGAATAGGGCCGCACCCGGGCGCCCTGCTTTTCCTCGTCCTCCGCCAGCATATCAATGCCATCCCGCAGAGTCATGCCGGATTCCAGCATCAGGGCGATCTGGTCGCAAAAGACACTCAGCTCCTCCGATGTCAGCACGGCGCTGTTCTGCTCCTTTTCCTTGGCCATGGTTCTTGCTCCTCCCTCCGTCTGTTTCCAAAGTAAACGGTCCTGGGTTTGCTTAATAATATCTTTCTACCGTGTAGCTTCCGTTGCTGACGGCATTCAGCGCCGCCGTGGGGTCAAAAAACTCTTCCTTGCCGTCCACCACCGCCGTCACCCAGGCGTGATAGGTAGTGGCATTCAACGTTCCGATCATCAGCCGGGCGGGGATCCCCTGGGTCCGCAGCATGGCCACCATAATGGCGCTCAGATCCTGGCAGATGCCCATGTGCTTTTTCCAGGCGTCGTCAATCTGGGGCAGCAGCCCCGCCTTGACGCTGACAGATTTGATATAGTCATAGGCGAAATGGCTCTTCATGTAGTTGCAAATCGCCTTATATTTTTCCTTCTCGGTGCTCATATCCTTGCATAGCTTCTCCGCCTCCAGCACCGCCGCCGTCTTTTCGTTGTAGTCCACATACTGGTTGGGGTAGAGGAAGGCGGACAACTCGTCAGGCATCTTCGCTGTCAGGGAAACCTTCCCTTCCTCGGAATATTTCTTCCCGCTGACGTTCTTATACAGGGTGAAGGTGTATTTTCCGTTGCCATACTGCAGGGGAAAAACCTCATAATCCCCGTCGTTGTTCAGGTCGTAAGTCAGGGTCTCTTTCCCCATCGCGACCCGAACCTTCAGCTTTTTCTTTCCCTTAGCGCTCTTGACCATGACGTACCCATCATCCATGTGGGAATAGTCGATCACCAGTCCGCCATTCTTTTTCGTCTGCTTCCCGGTGGAAGGCATCAGCACGTCCGCAAAGCTGAACGATATGAGCACAAATAAAAGGGCAAGCGAAACACACTGGAGCAGAACCTTCCGCCAGTCTGCTTCTCGTCTCATGCTGTCACCCCCGGTCCCACTTTGTTGAGAAAAACGGGCCTTTGCCCTGGGAAATGTCGTCATAAAAAGGCACAATAATCCGTTTCGGAGTATAGCACAGCTTTCTTTCCTTGACAATTCTTTTTTTGCAGGAACCCTGCGTGCATTCTTCCCGGCCAACAACAAAAAACACAGGACAAGCCTGTGTTTCTTGTGTCGCCCTTTATTGGGGAGGCGTCCCCGTAACAATTCCATAAATCAGCAGCAAGATAATCGCCGCGCTGACCGCAATGATCACGCCATCGATGGTCCGCAGGGACACATTCTCCTTAATCTTGTCGTACAAGTGGTAGCGCCGGGGCAGCTTCTGCTCGCTGGTGCTTTTCTCCCCTCTTTGCTTCGCCTGCTCCATCTCCGCCCGGTTTTGCCGGATTTCTGATTCTTTGATCTTTGCCATGGCTTACTTCTTTACGATGTACTTCCGTACGTCGATGGACACCGCCAGGATGATGATCAAACCGCGGATGATGTACTGGATATAAGGATTCACGCCCAGGAACTGCAGCGCGTATACGATGGCCTGCATGATGACCGCACCGATAACCACCCCCTGAATGGTACCCACGCCGCCGGAGAAGCTGACGCCGCCCACTACTACGGCGCTGATGGCGTCCGTTTCATAATTCAATCCGGTGTTCGCGCCTACGGAGGTGATCCGGGCTGCCTCCAGGAAAGAAGCAATGCCGTACAGCACGCCAGCCATCAGGTACACCAGCATGATGGTCTTGGCCACGTTCACCCCGGAAACCGCCGCCGCCTCGGTGTTGCCACCCACGGCGAACATGTTCTTGCCCAGCTTGGTCTTGTTCCAAATCACCCAGACGATAACCGCCAGCACCAGGAAATAGATGACCACCAGCGGCACCCGAACATCCCCGATATAGAAGGCACCCGCGGCGATGTTCAGGAAATTGGGATCGAAAGTGGACAGGGCCTGGGCCGTGCCGGAGGGCTGGGATTCAATATACAGGCAGTTGGCACCGTAAGCGATCAGCTGTGTGCCCAGGGTGACGATGAAAGCATGCAGATGCAGCTTAGCCACACCGAAGCCGTTAATCAGGCAGAAAGCCACGGCCACGGCGATAGAGGCGAACAGCGGTACCAGCAGCCCCAGGCTGCCCAGGGGCGTTACCATGGTGGGGAACATGCGGCTGGCATAGGTGGTGCTCTGTACCAGGGAGGCCGTTACCGCTGCCGAGATGCCCAGCACCCGGCCGATGCTCAAATCGGTGCCCGCCAGCACGATGAGTCCCGCGCAGCCCAAGGCCAGGATGCCCTTGGTAGAGGCGTTTTGCAGGATGTTCAGCACGTTGTTCATGCTCAGGAAGTCAATCCGGATAATGGAAACCACCACCAGGATCAGCCCCAGGATGATGAACAGGGCGTAGTTCAGCAGGAAGCCCGTCACCTTCGCGGTCTTGGGATTCGCCGCGTGAGTCTTGGCACGGGGCTTGATATCCATGGCCTGAATCAGGAAATAGGCCAGAGCAGCCACAATCAGCACCACGCCGATGAACTGGAAGATCACCGCGTTGGTCATATGCTTGTTTTCCAGCAGCTTCGGCAGCCCTTCCTGGTACATGGCCAGCAGATCTCCGTTGCTTTCCAGCTGCTGATATTCCGTCTCGTCGGTGAGTCCCAGCTCCTCCATCGCCATAGCCACCCGCATGGGGTCGCTCCGGTCGTGGTCCTTAATCAGGTCGTTCAGGTTCTCCGCGGTCACGGTTTCGTCCACGGACTGGGCGTAGGCCAGGAATTGATCCCGATCCTTGCTGTTGGCCACCGCAGTTTCGAACCGAGCCCGGGCGTCCACCGCCGCGTCCACTTTGGCCGCCTCCAGCCCTAGCCCCTTCAGGAAGCTCTTCATGTTGTCGGCGCCAATCTTGGAAATCGCGCCCACCTCCGTCATCTTGGCGGGCTCCTGAATATAGGTCATGGCGGACTTCAAGTCGCTGCCCATCATGGCCGCAGCATTGTTGTAAATATTTCTCCCCGTGACACCGTAGGCGGCCATGGCGATACCGATCACCAGGACGACCAGCATTACGATGCTGACGATTCTTTTCTTATTCATCCCTTTTCACCTCATCATACATACTTGGCAGCCAGGGCCATAATCGTTTCCTGCTCGCCGGGGATGTCTCCAAAATCCTTCCCCCGCTCCACGATGCCCGCCAGGCGGCCATTGCTCATGACCAGAATCCGGTCGCAGATGCCCAACAGCTCGGGCATCTCGCTGGAAACCATCATGACGCCCTTGCCCTGCTCCGCCAGATCCAAAATCAGCTGATAGATCTCGTATTTCGCGCCTACGTCTATGCCCCGGGTAGGCTCATCCAGCAACAGCACGTCCGGCTGGGTCAGCAGCCATCGGCCAATGATCACCTTCTGCTGGTTGCCGCCGGACAGGCTCTTGATCCGAGTTTTCTTGCTGGGGGTTTTTACGTGAATGGAATCAATCACCCAATCCGTATCCTTATCCATCTTCCGCCCGTTCAGCAATGGCTTGCCGTAAGCATCCACATTGGCAATAATGGAATTGAACAGAATGGTATTCTCCCCAAAGATACCCGTGGCCCGGCGCTCCTCGGTAATAAGAGCAAACCCGTTCTTCCGGGCCTCGTCCGTGGTCACGTTGTCGATGGGCTTCCCCTGCATCTCCACCTGGCCGCCGCCCTTGGTAAAATATCCGAACAGGGTATTCAGCAGCTCCGTGCGGCGGGAGCCCACCAGGCCGGCCACCCCCAGTATCTCGCCCTTATGCAGCTGGAAGCTGACCTCATGACAAGTGGGTTCATACATACCGCTCAGGTTCTTTACGTCCAGCAGCACATCGCCAATCTGGTTGTTTTTCGGCGGGAACTGATTTGTCATCTCCCGGCCCACCATCAGGCGGATGATCTCCTCCTTGGTCAGGTTCGCCGCGTCCTTGGTGGCGATCCACTGTCCATCTCGCATGATGGTGACATCGTTGGAGATCCGCAGAATTTCATCCATTTTGTGGCTGATATAGATGATGCCGACCCCTTCCGCCGTCAACTGGTTCATAATGCGGAACAGGTGATCCACCTCGTCCTCCGTCAGGGAGCTGGTGGGCTCATCCAGCACCAGGATCTTCGCATTGTAGGAAACCGCCTTGGCGATTTCTACCATCTGGCGCTTGGAAACGGACAGCTCGCCGATGATCTGCTTTGGATCTACGTCGATATCCAGCTTCTCGAAAACCGCCTTTGTATCAGCGTACATCTTCCGGGTGTCCACCGTGCCCAGCTTCGTCGTCGGGAAGCGACCCAGCCACACGTTCTCCATCACGTTCCGCCGCAGCACCTGATTCAGCTCCTGGTGAACCATGGCCACGCCATTGTCCAGCGCGTCTCGGGGGCTGGTGAAGGCTACGGGCTGGCCGTTCATCTTCACCGTCCCCCCGTCCCGGGTATAAATTCCGAAAAGGCATTTCATCAGGGTGGACTTTCCGGCGCCGTTTTCTCCCATCAGGGCATGCACCGTCCCCGCCCGCAGCTGCAGCCGCGCGTGGTCCAGCGCCTTTACGCCGGGAAACTGCTTCTCAATGTCCAGCATCTCCAATAGGAAAGCTCCCTGGTCCTTGCCTTGCATCCTCTCAGACATCTTGCCCAATCACCACTTTTCCTTTCGTAAAATCACAAGGTTTCCAAAGAGGATGCCTCCCCTTCCGGGAAACCATCTTCTTTGGAAGCCCTGTCCCCTTTTTCCCTCAAAAGGGTTCCGGCGACCGAAGTCGCCGGAACCGAATGACCCATTCAATTCTTCTGGGGAAAGCAGATTAGTCCACGCTGTCCGCGGTGATCTTCGCGTAGGGAATGTACACGGAGACGCCGTCTTCGTTCAGCTTGTACTGATCTTCCAGGCCCGCATAGTAGTCGCCGTTCAGCAGCTTGTTCATCATGAAGCGGATGTTGGCTTCGCCCATAGCGTCGCCGTCCTGCTTCACAGTGGCGGTCATCTTGCCAGCCTTGATGGCTTCGATAGCGGCATCCGTGGCGTCCACGCCGATAACGGTGATGGAGGGATCGCCTTCGTTGCCGGTGTTGTAGCCGGACTGGTTCAGGGCCGCGATGACGCCGATGGCCATGTCATCGTTGTTGGCGAAAACCAGCTCAATTTCCGGATGGGACTGCCAGGTGGACAGCATGGCGTCGTTGGCCTTGGTGGTATCCCAGTCAGCCACGATGATATCGGTCACCATGTCCAGCGGCACGCCCAGTTCCTTCGCAGTTTCCTCAGAATACTGAGTCCGCGCGATGGCTTCGGGGTTGTTGGCCACGCCCTTGAATTCGACGAACTGCACGGTGCCGTCGCCATTCTTGTCGATGGCCGCGGCGTCGGCGGTCCACAGATCCGCCAGGATCTCGCCCTGCATGTCGCCAGCTTCCCGCGGCAGGGTGCCCACAAAGAAGGAATCCTTCACCACGGAATCATAGGTCTCGTCAGACGGCGGAATATTGTAGAACAGATAGGGGATGCCCGCAGCGGACAGCTTGTCCACCAGGGTCTGGCCGCCGGCCGGCTCCGCCAGGTTGATGATCACGAAGTCAGGGTTCTTACCGATGGCCTGGTCGCACTGCTCGACCTGGCGAGCCATGTCGTCGCCAGCATCCTGCAAATCCAAATTGATCTTCACGCCCAGCTCTTCGCCGATGGTGTCAGCCCACTTGATCATGGCCTGACGAACGCTGGAGCCGTAGGTGTCATCGAATTTCCACACCAGCACGGTCACGTTGTACTCCGACTTGGCTTCCGCCAGGGCGGCCGCGCAGCCCAGCACCATGCACAGGGCCAGCAACAGGGAAACGAGTTTCTTCATAGGGGTCTTCCTCCTTTTGTTTTTCACGGGAAATCCCGTGTATTCTTCAAGCGACCTTCTGTCGCATAAAGACAATTCTATCAAAAACAGTTTCTTTTGGCTATCTTCCTTCCAAATCGGACAAGCGCATTTTATCATGTACTTACCTTTTTGTCCATAGTTAAATTGTAAAAAACATAATTTCCCCATCCCCGTTGATCTCTTCTGACAACAAAATAGCCCTCGGCTCATCTCTTAGAGCCGAGGGCTATTGATCCTATATCAAATCCTTTGCGCTTATTCCACACCCCGCCAAGCGCTGAAGGGGAAGAATACGAACCGTACACGGCCCACGATCATATCCCGGGTGATGGGCCCCTGGGCCCGGCTGTCGTTGGAGTTGTTCCGGTGATCCCCCATGACGAAGTACAGATCCTGCTCCAGGGAGAATTCCTTCCCCACCAGGCTTACAATCTTCTCCGTGTCCGCGGTAATGTCCTGCCCGTTCAGTAGCAGCTTGCCATCCTTATGATAGGCCAGGCGATCCCCGTTCGCGGCCACCGCCTCCGAGGAAATGCCCCGCCAGCCCCAGCCTTCGCCGTTAACATAGACGCCGATGCGGTTTCGGTTTTCGTCGGTATATTCCAGCGTCAGGGTATCCCCCTTCTTCGGGATATAGACCTCCTCGAAGCTGAGCCCATTGGAGCCGCCGTTGACCCGGTATTCCTCGCTGACATAGGGCTCGTCATATTTCGTATCGTTGACGTACAGGTAACCACCCTCGATCTTGACCCGATCCCCAGGCATGCCGATGAGCCGCTTGACGAAATTGGTATCCCCCCGGCCGGGATAGCGGGCGATGACCACATCGAACTGCTTCGGCGTGCCCAGCCCCGTAGCCAGCCGGGGCATGCTTTCCTTCGCCTCGTCGCTCTGCCAGGGCAGGGACAGCCAGGTGCTGGCATAATCCAGCTTGGACACGAACATGACCTCCCCGTTCACCAGGGTATCATTCATGCTGGCTCCATCCACCCGGATGGGCTCGAACAGGAAGGAGCGAATCACCAGCGCGGCAACCACCGCCACCAGAATGGTCAACACCCATTCCAAAATCTCTCTGCCCAATGATTTCTTTTCCTTCTTCCCGTCCTTCTCCCCGGCCGAAGCTTCCTGCTCCGCCGTTTCCTGCCGTGTTTCCAATGCTTCTTCCATGGTTGCTTACTTTGCCTCCTTCAGGGCCCGAATCTCGGCCTCTACCTGGTCCTTCGTGCAGTAATTCAGCGGGGAGAACCGACCCTCCGCCGCGCTTTCCAGCTTTTGAATCGCGGCGGCCCGTTCCCCCTGGTCCAGGTCGTACCGGCTCAGGAAATACAGGGTGTCGATCTGCTCCGGCTTGGCCGCGTGGGCCTTGTCGAACCAGGGCTTGGCCTCCGCCTTATCCTCCATCACCCGATACCAGGTCTGCCCCAGGTTATCCAGGCAGATGGGATCCTCGTCGTCGTACTCCACGGCCTCCTGATTAAATTTCAAGGCCTTCTGCCGCCCCGCTTCCCATTTTTCCTCCGGGGTCTGGGGGGCAGGCTTTCCTTCCTCCCCCGCCTCCAGCTGGGCCAGGGCCGGATCCTGCGGCTCTTGGGGCTCCGCCTCCTGGGCCAGGAAATCCGCCTTGCGGCGGGCATCAAACTGCTCTACGTAAAGATATCCCAGGGTTTGATAGATCAACCCGTTGGCGTTTTTCCGGTACAGTTCCTCCAGCTTTCGAACCGCCTTATCCAATTCCCCCAGGCGGAAACAGCAGGCCGCGTAGTCCACAATCAGGGAGGTCTTCTGGTCCGCCGTCATCCCTGGAGCCTTCTGATGCTTTACCAGGAAGTCCTTCGCCTTTTGATACTGCCCATCCCGAATAATCAGCACCGCATAGGCCAGCACATATCGGGCGTCCTCCAGCCCCTCGGCGAAGCATTCCTCATACAGTCGGATGGCCTCCTGATTGTTGCCATTCTTTTGCGCTTTATAGGCCTTGTTGGCCTTGAACATGGTTCCCAGTCCCATTAGTCCATCTCCTCTTCTTTTTCCAAGGGCGCCTCTCGCGGGTCTGCTTTCGCCAGCTTCCGTTTCAGGCGCTGCCGGCGGTATTGTAACTCATTTTGTGCTCCTTGTACAGTGGCGTCCGGGGTCAGCCGTGCCTCGCTGAGCAGCATCAAAGCCTTCTCCGTGGTTTCCAGAGCAGCCCCCGGATCCCGCTCTCCATGCTCCTGATATTTGGCCAGCTCAATATAGGGGCCGACACCGCCCCGATGGGTCCGGATCATCTCCCGCCAGATCTCCGCCGCCTGGGCCCGATCCCCCGCCCGGCGATAGCTGTGGGCCAGGGCCGCGGAAGCCTCCGCCCCCATCCGCCCCCGAGTCGCCAAGCGATAGCATTTTCGAGCCTCCTCCGGATGGTCAAATTTCTCCAGGGCCCGGCCCAGGGAATAGACGTCCTCGCTGGCGGCAATCCCCTCCGGATGGTCGTACATCTCCGCCATATGGGTCAGGAGGACGCACAAGGTGGCAATGTCCTGGGCATTGTGATCCAGAATGTCCTGCAGCAGGGATTCCTGCCGGGTTTTCAGATAATCAAAATATCGCTGGGGCACCTCGCTGCCCGGCAGGTCCTCCACCCGGGGCTTGCCCAGAATCACCTCTTCCAGCCGCCCCAGGTTACACCGTCCCAGCCGCAGCTTCCACAGCCGCCGGGCCACATGCAGCAAGTCCAGGTGAGGCTTTTCCAGGCACTCCCGCCCCATGCGGTTCATCAAAAAACGGCTCTCCAGCAAGGGCACGTCGAAGGTGCGGCCATTAAAGGTGCAAATCATATCGAAGCGATCCAGCCCCGCCGCTATGTGCCGCAGCAGGTAGGGCTCCTCGTCATAATCCCGCATCAGGAATTGATGGACCTCGAAGCCTTGCTCTGTCAGGTATCCCAGCCCTACCAGGAAAGCCACGGTGCCGCTGCCGCCCAGGCCAGTGGTTTCGGTGTCCAGGTATAAGATTCGCCGGGGATCGAAGCGCTCCGGCAGCTCCGTCTGGCTCATTTTCGCCACCGTATCCCGGCGGACCGCCAGGGCCCCCGGAAATTCCGCCAGGGGGCGATAAACCGCCAGGTGCTTGCAATCCCGGTTCTCCTGGACGGGCGCCCGGTCTCGGCCCGCGCCGGAGCTCCCCCCCACGGCCCGAAGCTTCTCCCGCAGATTCATCCCTCGCCCCCGCTCCTTCTCCTCGTTTTTCGGAAATTTTGTACCTTTCCGCCTATTTTGTCAAGCACCGCCCTTCCCAATTTCTCTCCCACTGCTCCGTTGTCAACCCTTTCCCGCTCCTCGGTTGACAATCCCCTCAAGGCCTGATATCCTCTCGTCCAGGGAAAGGGAAGCGCCGATTTCGAAGAAACAGGGTTCCCTTTCCAAAGGAGATACATATTGGAAAGGGTACACCATGACCAAGGAAAGAATCATCGATGCGCTGCAGGCCCGTGCGGGAGAATTTGTGTCCGGCGGAGCGTTGGCGGAGGCCCTGGGGCTCAGCCGCACCGCCGTCTGGAAGGCAGTGGAGCAGCTGCGGCAGGAGGGCTATCCCATTGAGTCCCAGCCCAGGCGGGGGCATCGGCTGCTGCTAACCCACGATGTGTTATCCGAAGCGGGCATCCGGCGATATCTGGACCAGGAGGAATTGCAGCTCCAGGTGTATCCTACCATTACCTCCACCAACACCGTGCTGAAGCAAATGGCCCTGGAGGAGGCGCCGGCGGGGCTGGCGCTGGTGGCCGGGGAGCAGACCGCCGGCCGGGGCCGCCTGGGCCGCAGCTTTTATTCCCCTTCCGGCAGCGGCTTGTATCTGAGCCTTCTTTTGCGGCCGGGAACAGCTGCGGCGGAAGCCACCTGCCTCACGGCCTGCGCCGCCGTGTCGGTAGCGGAGGCCATTGAATCCCTGGCAGAGGTGCATCCGGGCATCAAATGGGTCAATGATCTGTTGATCGGCGGCAAGAAGGTCTGCGGCATTTTGACGGAGGCCGGGCTGGATTTGGAAAATGGGGCTGTCAGCTATGTCATCATCGGCATTGGCATCAACACCCGGCTGCCCGCCGGGGATTTCCCGGAGGAGCTTCGGGCCATCGCCGGCGCGGTCTTCGGGGAGGCGCCCATCCCGGACCTGCGGAACCGCCTGGCCGCCCAGGTGCTGGATCGTCTGTGGCGCTACAGCCAGGACCCTGCCGCGCCGGAGCTCTTTGAGAAATATAAATCCCGCTCCCTTGCCCTGGGCCAGCCCATCCAGATTCTTTCCCCCGGCAAGGAGCCGGCTTCCGCCCAGGCCCTGGATCTGGAGCGGGACTATTCCCTCCGGGTTCGTCTGGCGGATGGCTCAGAGCAGCTGCTACGCTCCGGGGAGATCAGCATTCGCCTGTAAATCCCGCCATTCCGAAAAAAAGCGCTCTATATTTTGCCAAATACGCGATGTAAAAGATAAAAATTTCACGATATAATACTCCCGAAATCGGGCGGAGAGCCGCCTGGAGGAGGGAGTTTTTTCATGATTGAGTTTCAGGGAGCCACTAAAATCTATGGCAAAAGCGACAAAGCCGCGCTGGATCATCTGAGCCTGAAAATCGGGGACGGCTGTGTCTACGGCTTTTTAGGGCCCAACGGCGCGGGAAAAACCACGGCCATCCGGCTGCTGACCGGCGCCCTGCGGGCCACGGAGGGAAAGATCCTGGTGAATGGCATCGACGTGGCCCAGGAGCCCGTGGCCGCCAAACGGCTCATCGGCTTTGTGCCCGACAGCCAGGAGATGTACGACAAGCTGACCGGGTGGGAGTATCTGAACTTCATGGCGGATATCTTCGGCGTCAGCTCCGAGGACCGGAAGCGCCGAGGGGAAAAATATCTGGAGGTCTTTGAGATGACCGGCGCGGCGGGAGACCGCATCGCCAGCTATTCCCGGGGCATGAAGCAAAAGATCGCCTCCATCGGCGCCCTGATTCATAATCCCCCGGTTTGGGTGCTGGATGAACCCATGGTGGGCCTAGATCCCCGGGCCTCCTTCCTGCTGAAGGAGGAAATGAAGCGCCGGGCCCAGGAGGGGGCCACCGTGTTCTTCTCCACCCATGTGCTGGAGGTGGCGGAAAAGCTGTGCGACCAGGTAGGCATTATCAACCATGGCCGACTGGTAATGGAGGGGCGGCCTGAGGAGCTGACCCATCGCCAGGGCGAGGAAAGCCTGGAGGAGCTGTTCCTGGAATTGACAGAAACGGACGCAGGGAAGAAGGCGGAAGACCAATGAAGAATTACTGGATTCTGACCCGGGTCATGCTGAAGAATATGCTGGCCTCCATGAATCCCCTGGCCGGCGGATACGCGGACGGAAAGCGGAAGCAGCGGGCGATATTCCGTGCAATCCTCGTGGCGATTTTATGCGTCAGCGCCCTCAGCTCCATCGTTTATGTAGAGTATTTGATTTTTCAGGGGCTGAACACCATGCGGCTGCCCATGCTGCTGCCGGGGCTGGCCATCTTTCTCTCCCTGATGGCGACCCTGGTGCTGGGGCTTTTCCAGTGCCTGTCCGAGCTGTTCCAGGGCAAGGACGCCCCCTTTCTGGCGGCGCTGCCCCTGACCTCCCGGCAGGTGTTCGCCGCCCGGCTCACCACCCTGTATGTCTCTGAGCTGGCGGTGGACGCCCTGCTGTGCCTCCCGGCCTTCGTGTTGTATGCCATCGGGCAGGGCAGCGCCTGGCCGGTAGCGCTGACCGGGCTGCCTATCCTGCTGCTCCTGCCGCTGATTCCCCTGAGCGTGGTGGCGCTGCTGGCCTCCCTGCTGATGCGGGTCAGCTTCTTTTCCCGGCATCGGGAGTCCCTGGTCATGTTCCTGAGCGTGGTCATCGCCATCACCTATTCCATCGGCGTGACCATGATGAACTCCCAGGACCTGGAGACCAGCGAGATCGCCCTGATGCTGGCCAGCGCGGACGGCCTGGTGAATCGCTTCTTGAACATGTTCCCGCCGGCCCTGTGGGCCACTCGGGGGCTGACGGGGGTCTGGAGCTCTTTGGGGCTCTTCGCCCTGGTGTCCCTCCTCTGCGGAGCGGTGGTGCTTCTCCTGGCAGGCCCGGGATATCTGAATCAGGCCCTGTCCAGCACGGAGAAAACCACCCGCCGGAAGCGCGGCCGGGCCGCCTATGGCTGGCAGCCCTCCTCCGCCTTCCGGGCGCTGCATACCCTGGAATGGAAGGAGCTGCTGCGGACGCCGGCCTGGGCCTACAATTCCCTGATGGGGGTCATTATGTTCCCCCTGATGATCTGCATCGGCTTCATCGCCGGCTTCTCTAAAGCTGGGGATTCCATTCTCTCCATGCGGGAATTGCTTTCCGGGGTGGATCAGGGGTATGTAGCCCTGGTCACCTGCGCGGTCATCGTGCTGGGGGCCATGGTAAATCCTGCGGTCTCCACCGCCATCTCCCGGGAGGGCGGTCGCTGGCCCTTCGCCCTGACCCTGCCCGTGCGGCAGAAGACCCGCTTCCGGGCAAAGCTGATGGTGGGCATGGAGATTAACCTCCTGTGCATGGTCATGATCTGCGGGGTGGCCTGGTTCCTGGTGCGGATGCCTGTGCTCTGGCTCCTGGCGGCCTTCGGCGTGGCGCTGCTCATCGGCCTGGCCGCCGCGGCCTTCTCCTTGTGGGTGGACGCCCTGCGGCCCCAGCTGGGCTGGTCCACGGAGATGGAAGCCATCAAGAAGAATTTCAATCAGGTAATCGGCATGCTGCTGTGGGTGGTGCTGGTGGCGCTGTGCGTCGTGCCCGCCGTGCTCCTGTGGCCCCGGGGCGGCAGCGTGGCGCTGCTGGCCGTGGCCGGCGTGGGCCTGGTGGAAATGGGCCTGGGCTTCTTCCTGCTGAGCAGGGTGACGGAAAAGCACACCGTTCTGCCTGAAAATTAAGAATAGCGCCTTCAAGCGGATTCAAATCCATCAATTTAGCCCTCCCCGTTTCGGGGAGGGCGTTCACAAATCCCATGTTTTATTTCATCATGGTTGTGCACAAAATCATAACCAAGCCTTTTCTTCAGAAGTTTATTCCGATATCGATCTGTTTACAATTTTGAAATATGTTCGAGAAGTCAAAGCATAGATGACAGCATACACGATGGTAAACAACCCATAGCTGAGGAGCGTCATTTGGGCAGCAAGCTGCCAATTATCCACAACAGAAACGCCCAAAAGGAAGTTTACCACGGAAATAAGGAACGCAGAATGAACCCCTGCAAAGATGAGCGGAAATCCAAAGACGGTAAGAACTTGTGAATTGATGCTTTTTCGGATCTCCCTTGTAGTCATCCCAATTTTACGCATAATTACAAACCTGCGCCGATCTTCAAATCCTTCTGAAATTTGTTTATAGTACATGATCAAAGCAGTTACAAACAACAGCAAGCAATTCAGCACAATCATGATGAACATCAAGCCGCCAGTCAGCCCATTAGCATTATCTGCTCGTTCCGCACGGGTATAACTGCTGAGCTTTTCTGTATTCGTTTCTTGGAATGCTTCTTCTGCCGTTGTCGATAAGGCCGAGTATATTTCCCCAACACGCTCGTAATCTTCTGTAAGGTTCACGCCCCATTCCCATTGATAGAGAATATGGTTGCTCCCTACATTTTCAGACAGCTTGTATTTCTCCAGCAAAAATTCCTGCAAATTGGGAACCACCAGGTTGACAAACTTAATGCTGTCAGAAACATCATGACCGTTCTTTTCAAACAATATAAGGGATTTCAGTGGCACCACCTTTGTTTTATCGTAAATTACAGCTCTTTCACCATCCGGCAGAATAAAGTTATCTGGATCATAATTCCAATCGGAGTGAGCGAATAGATACTCATGATCTGGAATCTGGATGTTTGTTCCGCACATTTCATTATAGTCATCTACAGAAATGATCCTGATGCTGATAATCTCTTTTCCTTCTTCCAGAATAACATTGTTAATCCATTCAAAGCTTGCGCCTCCATCCCAAATATCACGGGTATCCACGCGCAGATCAAGCATCCCATTTTCCATATAGCCAAAGAGAATGACTTGATCGCTCTCTTTCTCTATTGCTCCCGAAGTCTGCGATGCGAGGGTATTCTGGAGGCTTTCTCGATAGATACTTCGATCATTCCCCGTCTCCACTTCTTCCAGCATTCGATCTACCGGTATTTCCATTTTCACGCCAATGTCATACGGGTAATTTGAAGCAAGAACATCCCGTATTCCTTGGTAAAAAGCAACAGTAAAGGTGAACATAGCAATCACGGAGGTGATTAATACACAAATGGAAGCAAGACTGGCTCCATTACGTTTCATGCGAAAAGCCATTGCGGATACCGTCACAAAATGGCTGGTTTTGTAATAGTATCTTTTGTTCCGCTGTAGCAGCTTGCAAATGGCCACCGAGGCACAGATAAACACCAGAAAAGTGCCGATCAGAATCGCTCCCACAGAATAGAAGCTACGTTGAATCCCATAGGAAATTATATCAGGCGTGTCTGAAAATGCCATTTTAAACATATTCGAATATATGGTATTTGCCAGGTAATATCCCACTGAGAGGGTAACGATTCCCAACACTGCCAGTAGCCATCTGGCTTTGGGCGGGCGTTCCCCCTCAGCTTCACTATGCAAGAGCTCCACAGGATTATTCTTCTTTATCTGGCGAAGGCAGTTTATCAGGAGAAGAAGATAGATGGCAGCATATAGACTCATGGTTAGAAGCACCGCCTTCCAATCCACATAAAGCCGATAATCTATCTCCTGCCCCATGATGTTGACCAGACCAAGCTCCGCTGCTTTGGAAAGAGCAATCCCGCAAACGACCCCACCTACCGCCACAATGCTGAAGGTAATAATAGTTTCCCAGAGCAAAACAGAAAACAAGTTTTTCTTGTTCATCCCCAAGATGTTGTATAGTCCCAGCTCTTTCCTTCTATGCTTGATAAGTGTGGAATTGGTATAGAAGAGAAATGGAATGGAGAATAATCCAATCGCCCATGAAGCATACCCGAGGAGCATAGTGATCGGGGCGCTCCCCTTTAAACTCTTTACAACGTCCGAAGCCGCGAGGAAAGACAAAATATAGAAAACCGCTGCCATAGTGATCCCGGAAATCAAATAGGGAACATACAACTGTTTATTCTTCTGAATTCCTGTCCATGCAAATTTACGATACAGGGAAGTGTTCATTTGCGTTCGCCTCCCGTCATCAGAACCGTCAGCGTATCGGAGATTTTTTGATAGAGCTTATCATCACTATCATCGCCGCGATAAATTTGATGATACACCTCGCCATCCTTAATAAACAGTACACGCCCCGCTTTGCTTGCCGCCGCCGTAGAGTGGGTTACCATGAGGATCGTCTGACCCGCGCGGTTTACTGAAGCAAACAGGCGCAGCAATTCATCTGAAGAACGGGAATCCAGAGCTCCAGTTGGCTCATCAGCCAAAATGATATGCGGATCAGTAATCAATGCCCGCGCTACTGCAGCCCTTTGTTTCTGGCCTCCTGACACTTCGTATGGATACTTTTTCAGCAGGTCTTTGATGCCAAGCATTTCCGCAATCGGGTTGAGCCGTTTCTGCATCTCCTGATGAGATTTATTTGCCAATACCAGCGGAAGGTAGATGTTATCCTCCAGCGAGAATGTATCCAACAGATTGAAGTCCTGAAAGACAAAGCCCAGATTATCCCGACGAAACTCAGCCATCTGATCTTCAGGAATCTGTGTAATATCTTTCCCGTCCAGCAAAACAGATCCGCTGGTAGGCTTATCCAGTGCTGCGAGAATATTCAGCAGTGTAGTCTTGCCGGATCCAGACTCTCCCATGATAGCTACATATTCGCCTTTCTCCACGGAAAAACTTACGTTTCGCAAGGCTGTGACCTGGTTTGCTCCCAAGCGGGTCGTGTAGACCTTTTTCAACGTTTTGACTTCCAGTATACTCATGAATGAACGTACCTCCTTTATTTGGGATGCTCATATCATAGCAAACCAAGAAAGTCGCTTGCCATAGATTCAGCTTACATTTTCAACGGCAACTTACATTTTTGTAAGTTTCAATCCCGCACGGTATATATTTGGCTAAAATCTATTCTGACTTCTGTACCAATCTCCGGCATAGAAGTCACAGCAATTGAATGTCCCAACCGGTCGCAGATCTGCTTGCAAAGATATAGGCCGATGCCACTGGCCCGCTTTTCTACGTGTCCATTGTAACCGGTAAATCCTTGCTCAAATATCCTTGGTAAATCTTCCGCAGCAATGCCGATTCCCGTATCCTTAATACAGAGCGTTCTGGGCGCTTCCGTCAAAATAGTCACCGTACCCTGCTTTGTATATTTTAGTGAGTTGGAAAGAATTTGCCCAATGACAAAGGACAACCACTTTTCATCCGAGATGATGGACATGCCGGACGGTTCATATTGCAACCTGAGATTTTTCATGATGAAGTCCCCCCGATATTTCCGGATATTCTCGCTCAAGATATCGTCCAGCGAGATTTCCCGGAACACATAATCGGTGGTGCTCGATCCCATTCTCAGATAAGTCAAAACCATGTCTACATACTGTTCAATATGAAGAAGATCGGACAGAAGTTTGCGGGCCAGCGCCGTATCCACCGCCTTTAAGTGTAGGCGCATGGAGGCTATTGGTGTTTTTATCTGGTGCACCCAAGTTGAGTAATAATCTATCATTGCTTTTCGCGAACTGTCCATCTGCGCTTCCACGGATTGTATCTCGTGGCTCAGATGTTCTATAATATAGCGATAGTCTTCATCCACCATTGTATCGTAGAGTAAAAGCTCGTTATTTACCGTATTCCATCTATGTAGACAAATCTTTGTCAGCGCTTCATGCTTTTGATAGGCTTTTCGGACTGGACTCACCGCGAGCAAACAACCAAGCAATAGGCAAAGCCCTGTAGGATACGCTACAGCAGCAAGCGGCAGATGGTACAGTGCAAAGGAAATCGCAAAAAAACAGATAAAAGCAGTTCCAGCCATAAGCAAATGTAAGTGATCCCGCAGGTATCGGAAAACAAAGCTCATACCTCAGCCTCCCCAATAAAGTATCCTACTCCTCGTTTTGTTTGGATAAAATCATGCAAGCCACTGGCATCTATTTTTTTGCGAAGACGATTGATATTGACGGTTAGCGTATTGTCATCAATATAGCAATCTGAAGCCCAGAGCACATCCATTAGGCGCTCCCGGCTAACGATCTTCCCTTTATTTTCCAGCAGAGAAGAAAGGATTCGAAGCTCGTTCTTTGTCAGCGGGATAGGCGTATTCTGATAAACCAAAGTGCTGTTCAGCGTATTCAAATGGGCTCCATGATGCTCCAGCAGGAGCATATTCCCAACGTAATCATATGTTCGGCGCAGCAGAGCTTGAATTTTCGCAATCAGCACATCGCAGTCAAAGGGCTTTGCGACAAAATCATCGCCTCCCATGTTCATGGCCATGATCATGTTCATGTTATCCGATGCTGAAGACAGGAATATGATGGGCACATCGGACATCTTTCGTATCTCTGCGCACCAGTGATAACCGTCGAAATAAGGCAAGCCAATATCCACCACCACCAAATGAGGCTGGACTTCAGAAAACTCAGAGATGACATTACGAAAGTTCTTTACGCCAAAGAATTGTAAATCCCACTTGCTGCCGCCTTCCTTTACGGCCTCGAAGATGCCTGTATCATCTTCTATCATGAAAACACGATACAAAATGTAGTACCTCCATGTTATTCAGCTTTTTCCAATACAAATTTCTCAAACAGAGGCAACGAGAATCGCAGATATCCCCTATTACTTGATAGTTAACTTCAAACAATCCCACTTTCTGGCGAAGTTTCTTCCTCTTCCGGATGAAAATCCTTCATGAATCGTTTGAGCAGGAAAGTGCAGAAATATGGAAAAGTATAGATAGCGTTCTCATGGCCGATGTTGTTGTTTGACAGCTTAAACCCGTATCGAATGTCAGGATAATGGTCAGACGACATCAGCGTTTTCATGGATTTTGTCTTCCCGCTTCTTGCTTTTACCTCCACGGGGATGAGCGACGTGGCAGAACGAATAAAGAAATCTTCCTCCAAAGTAGAATCTTCCCGTTTGTAATAAAATAGCTTGTATCCCTGCTTTACCAATGCTTCGCCAACCATATTTTCATACAGGGCGCCCTTGTATACACCCAGATTTTTATTTGCTCTTAGATCCTCTTGTGATTCATCATCCAGCATGGATACAAGCAATCCCGTGTCCGCAAAATATAGTTTGTACGTGTCAGGCTCATAATTTCCGCTGAGAGGCAATTCCGGAAACTCTAAGCAATAGCAGATATTAACCATTCCTGCATCAGCAAGCCATTCCGCACACCCTCGATAGTCGCGGAATCTTGCCCCGGTTGCAACCTTTGATATCTGAAATTTCTTATTTTCTCTTGCAAGCTGTGGCGCGATCCGATTGAAAACATTGATGATTCTTGCCTGGTCAACGCCGGAAGCGTATTTACGGATATCCTCCTTATAATCTGCAATGAGCTGCTTTTGCGTGTCCAGCGATCCCTCAAAGGTATTTTTTTGAATATATTCAGCAACAACTGCCGGCATCCCACCCAGAATGTTATAGTCCATAAATAGAGAATGAAATACCTTCATCTCCAAATCGCTAAATGGCTGAAGTGATTTCATATGAGATAATATGTCTTCAATGGTGTCATCTTTGTATCCTTTGGCCCAGAGGAATTCTTCAAAATCCATCGAAAACATTTCATAATCCTTTTTATACCCAACACTGTTGCTTTCGATTCTTTTATAGTTCACCCCCAGCATGGAACCGCTGCAGATTACATCAAACCGGCCATCCAGGCTAAAGAACTTCAAAGATGTGGCAATCTCTGGAAATTCCGTGATTTCATCAAAAAAAATCAAGGTTTTCCCGGGGATAAACTTCTTTGAGGGATCGAGCAGTGAAATGTTTTTGATGATGTCCCCAGACTCATACCCGTCCGATATGATGCCTTTGTATTTTTCGTCGCGGACAAAGTTGATCTCAATGACGCTTTCATAGTGGGCAGAAGCAAAATGCAAAATAGATTCCGTCTTTCCGACCTGCCGACTGCCCTTGATAATAAGCGGTTTCCTGCTTTCTTCCGCTTTCCATGCAGCCAGGAAATCGTCTACTTTTCTTTTTAGATACATATGCAAACCCCTCCACGTTCACTCTGTCAAGATCATACACAAAATCTTAGCGAATGTCAATCAGTGAGCACACATTTTATGAGCGAATAGGAATATGTTGAAACACATTTCCGTTCCTATTAACTGCGGGAAGGTCTACAGGCTTACAAAATTTATTATCCAGAGTTCAAGCTAATTTAAAGCTTCTGTGCTAAAATCATCGCTGGATGTCGGATCGGAAGGCTTCCAACCCGATATCCCGATTGTTCGCGGGTGGGGCGATTTCTTCCCCGGCCTTCGCGAAAGGAAGGAGGATGCAGCATGGATATTCAATATCGGCACGAATGGAAGCACGAGATCTCCTACAGCGATCTGCTGGCCATCCGGCAGCGTCTGCGGGCCGTGGCACAGGCCGATCCCCATGCCATCGACGGCAAATATCTGATCCGCAGCCTGTATTTCGACAACCTGAACGACAAAGCGCTGCGGGAGAAAATCGACGGCGTGAACCTGCGGGAAAAGTTCCGAATCAGATACTACAACGGCGACCTTTCCCTCATCCACCTGGAGAAGAAGAGCAAAGTCAGCGGACTGGGCACCAAATTTTCCGCCCCGCTGACGGCGGAGGAGGCTCAATCCATCGTAGACGGCCATCTGGCCTGGATGCTCGATTCCGGACGCCCCTTGGTGCAGGAACTGTATTGCAAAATGCAATTCCAGGGCATGCGGCCCAAAACCATCGTGGACTATACCCGGGAGCCCTTTATCTACGGGCCGGGAAATGTTCGGGTCACCTTCGATTATAACATTCGAACGGGCCTGAGCTGTACGAATTTCCTGAACTGGGACTGCCCCACCGTGCCCGCGCCGGATTCCGGCATCATCCTGGAGGTGAAATGGGACGCTTTCCTTCCCGCCATCATCCGGGACGCGGTCCAAATGCCCGGCCGTCGGGTCACCGCCTTTTCCAAGTATGCCCAGTGTCGGATGTACGACTGATTCCAAGTGTTTTCCCCTCCAAAGGCGCGGAGATACCTTTCCCCGCCATTAACCCCAAACCGATCCCTCGGAAGATTCACCGACGGATCCCCTCAACAGATTGAAAGGAGCGCTTTCCCATGACATTCAGTGATATCTTCAAATCCAACTTCCTGGAGAACGTAACCTCCGTCACCATGCTGGATATGTTCCTGTCCATTTTCCTGTCCTTCGCCCTGGGCCTGTTCATCTTCCTGATTTACAAGAAGACCTATGCCGGCGTCATGTATTCCTCCAGCTTCGGCGTTACCCTGCTGGCCATGACCATGATCTCCAATTTTGTCATCCTGGCAGTCACCAGCAACGTGGTCCTCTCCCTGGGCATGGTGGGCGCCCTGTCCATCGTCCGTTTCCGGACCGCCATTAAAGAACCCCTGGATATCGCCTTCCTTTTCTGGTCCATCGCCGCGGGCATCGTGCTGGCGGCAGGGATGATTCCCCTGGCGGTCATCGGAAGCATCCTCATCGGCCTCATCATCCTGCTGTTCGCCAATCGGAAATCCCATATCAAGCCCTACATCGTCGTCCTCCAGTGCGACAATCACGCGGGGGAAGAGGCCGCCACCGCCTTCCTGAAGCAGCACACGGATCGGCTGTCCGTCAAGAGCAAGAGCGTACAGCGGGGCGCCATCGAGCTGAATCTGGAGGTTCGGCTGAAGGATGAAAACACGGATTTCATGAATCAGCTGGCGGAGCTGGAGGGCGTAAAGAACGCGGTACTGGTCAGCTACAACGGCGATTACATGGGATAACCCTGCTGTTGAAAAAGGAGGGATAAATGATGTCAACGCATCGGTTGTTTGATCGCCTCTGCGTCGTCGTCATCCTGATTGCGCTGCTCGTCACCGTTCTGTTCATGAACGGCGAGCGCCTGGGAATCACCCTGGTGGTGGACGCGGACGCGGAAAACCATGCCGGTTCCGATTTCTTTACGAAGAATGATCTGAACGGGGATTGGGATACCACGGACGCCACCGCGATTTCCCTGGAAGGGGAGTCCATTCACATCTCCGGGAACGGCGCCTATGTGCTGGATGGGGATGTGATCATCTCCCAGACCGGAAAATATGTCATCTCCGGCGCCCTCCAGGATGGCAGCATCATCGTCCGGGCGAAAAAGAATTCCAAGGTCTGGCTGCTGTTCAATGGCGTTGAAATCAATTGCTCCGATGACGCGTGCCTGCGGGTTGATCAGGCGGACAAGGTGTTCCTGACCCTGGCGGACGGCACGGAGAATAGCCTGGTCAGCGGGGCGGATTATTCCGAAACGGCCCTGGCGGATGGAACCAACGGGGTAATCTACGCTCATGACGACCTGACCATCAATGGTTCCGGCACATTGACCATCACCGCGGCCTATCGCCACGGTCTCGTCGCCAAGGATGATCTGGTCATCACCGGGGGCACCCTGTCCATCACCGCGCCCCAGGATGGCATTCACGTCAATGAAACCTTCTCCTTCACGGAGGCCTCTTTGACCATTACGGCGGGAGATGACGCCATCCACGCGGATGACCAGATCAACATATTGGGCGGAAGCCTGCTCATCACCGACTGCTATGAGGGGCTGGAAGCGGTCATCATTCAGATTTTTGATGGAGATCTGGTGATCTATTCCCAGGACGACGCGCTGAATGCCAACGGATATACCGGAGATTTCGGCATGGGCGGGGGAATGCCCTGGGGGAATGAATCCAGCGTCTCAGAAAGCGCGGAGGTGCTCAGCGCCGAGGAAACCTACGTGTTGATTGCCGGCGGCAGCCTGACCATCGTCAACGCCACGGGCCAGGACGCGGACGGCATTGATTCCAACGGCTGTCTGTACATCACTGGCGGCGATATTCACATCAGTCTTTCCGGCGACGGCACCAACAACGCCATCGATTACGGCAGTGAAAACGGCGGCGTGGCGGAAATCAGCGGCGGAACCATCCTCGCCGGCGGCGGTTCTCAGATGGTGGAAGGCTTCGCCGCTTCCTCCGCCCAGTGCTCCATCCTGTACAACATCAGCGGCGGCGTGGAAGCCGGCGCCCTCATCACCCTGACGGACGCGGAGGGAAACACGCTGCTTTCCGGCGATATGACCTGCGGCTTCTCTTCCCTGATTCTCAGCTGCCCGGAGATGCAGGTGGGCGAGACCTATACCCTGACCATCGATGGCAGCACAGAGGAAATCGCCCTTACCGAAGTATCCTCCACCTACGGGGACGCGCAAAGCGCCTTCTTCGGCGGGAACAGGAATGGAGGCGGCAGGCAGTTCATGGGCGGAGGTCAGGGCGGCTTCGCGCGGATGGATTTCTCAGGGGATGATTCTGAGCAGCCCTCCCCGCCGGATTGGAACAGTGAAGACGGCGTCATGCCCTCTCCGCCAGATTGGAGCAATGAAAACAGCGAAGAGGGCTCCATGCCTTCTCCCCCGGATTGGAGCAATGAAAGCAGCGAAGACGGCGCCATGCCCTCTCCTCCCGATTGGAATCAGGAGAACGACATCGGCGGCATGCCCTTCCCTGCCGACCAGAGCCTGGCAGAGAACGCCGCCGACGTCTCCGCCGCCAACGAAACAACCAGCTGGCTGCTGATCGGCGTCTCCCTCCTGGCGCTCCTGCTTGGATTGATCATCGCCGCCCTAAGCAAGGGAAAGAACCTGTTCTAAAGGATCTCCCCCATTTCATAAAGCCCTCTCCCAGACGGAGAGGGCGCATTGATATGCTTGCATAGCTTCCCTTATTGTTTTAAACCACTTTTATACCTTGGAAATCAGCGGATACAGCCGCAGAGTCAGCAGCGCAGCCAGGGTCAGCTTCACGGCATCCGGAATCAGATAAGGGAAAACACACCAGCCCAGGGCCGTTCCCAGCGAAATGGGCCCCGTAGCCCGGGCATACACGATCATGAACCAGGCGGTGCCAAAGGCATAGCAAAGCAGGATGCCCACCACCATGGAAAGAATCAGGGGCCAAAGCTTCCGCCCAAAGCGCCGCACCGCCAGCCCCACGGCCAAGGCTGTAAAGAGGAAGCCCACAATATAGCCTCCCGTGGTTCCCAGCAGAGCCCCCAGCCCGCCCCGGAACCCAGAAAACACGGGCACACCAATGGCGCCCAGTAAAATATATCCCCCCACGGACCAAAGCCCCAGCTTCAGCCCCAGCAGTCCCGTCACCAGGCAAACGGCGAAGGTTTGCAGCGTAAAGGGAATGGTCATGGGGATGGAAATCCAGGAACAGACGGCGATGAGGGCGATGCTCAGGGCTACGTAGGTAATTTCCCTGGTAGAAAGCTTCTTCATCACAAAAAATCCTCCCAACACAAAATTCGAGAGGGAGGATAGCAGCTTTTTGTTCAATTGTCAACCTATATTTAAAATTATGGTTGACATTTATTCAAATTGCGCGGCATAGAGCTGATGATAGAATCCCTTTTGATCCATCAGTTGCCGATGGGTTCCCTGTTCCACCACGTCCCCCTCCCGCAGCACCAGGATCTGATCCGCGTGTTCGATGGTGGACAGGCGATGGGCGATGACGAAGCAGGTTTTATCCTTCATCAATTCCCGCATGGCCTTCTGAATCTCCCGCTCCGTGGCGGTATCCACATTGGAGGTGGCCTCGTCCAGGATCAGCATGGGCGCATCATACAGCATGGCCCGGGCGATGGTCAGCAGCTGTTTTTGCCCCTTGGAGATGTTTCCGCCGTCCTCGCTGATCACCGTGTTATACCCCTGAGGCAGGCGCATGATGAAGGGATGAATGCGGGCGGCCTTGGCTGCAGCGACGACCTCCTCCATGGTGGCGTTCTCCCGGCCATAAGCGATGTTGTCAAAGATGGTGCCATGGAAGACCCAGGTATCCTGCAGCACCATGGCATAGGCGCCCCGGACGCTGGCGCGGACGGCGGTGCGAATTTCCTGCCCGTCCACCCGAATCACCCCGCTGTCCGGGTCATAAAAGCGCATCAGCAGATTGATGATCGTGGTTTTTCCCGCGCCGGTAGGCCCTACGATGGCAATCAGCTTGCCAGCGGGGGCCTGCAGGTTCAGATCATGCAGGATGGTTTTCACCGGATCGTATCCAAAGGCCACATGCTCCACGGATACATCCCCTCGCACGTTTGCCAGCAGCCGGGCTTGGGGCGCGTCCGCAATCTCCTCCTGCTCATCCAGCAGCGTAAAGACCCGTTCCGCGGCTGCCAGGGCGGAAAACAGCTCGTTGAACACCTCCGCGATGGCATTGATGGGCCCGGCGAACTTCCGGCTGTAAAGCACGAAGGAGGAAATCCGCCCCAGATCGATGCGCCCGTTCATATACAGCACCCCACCCAGCAGGCCGATGAGGCTCAGACCCAGGTTGTTGATGGCCGTCATGGTGGGCCCGATGGTAACCCCGTAATGCTCTGCATCGGAGAAGGCTTCCGCCGCCTCCGTGTTGATGCCGTCGAACCGATCATCCACCCGGTTTTCATAGGCATAGGCCAGAATGGTCTTCTGGCCGGAGAGCATCTCCTCCACAAAGCCATTCATCACGCCATAGCTTTGGGACCGCCGGGCGTACCGCGGCTGGGTTTTCTTCCGCATATATACCGTGTATCCAATGGCTACAGGCACAGTCACCAGCGTTAGCACCGACAGCGGCAGGGAAATGGTAGCCATCATCACCAGGGAACCCACCACGGTGATGACGCTGGACAGAATCTGCACGATGTCCGTGGCCATGCTGGTGGAGATGACGTCGATATCATAGCTGACCCGGCTGATGATGTCCCCCGCCTGATGCCGATCAAAATAGCCCACCGGCAGGCGCATCAGCTTATCGAACACATCCTGCCGCATCTGCCGGGCCATGCGTTTGCTGACCACGGTCATGATGAGGCTGATGCCAAAGCCCAGCAGGGCGGACCCCACATAGCACAGCAACATCAGCCGGGCATTGTGCCACACGGCGTCAAAGTTCACCTTCCCGGCCCCCGCGGCCGCCTCCCGAATGGCGTTGCCCGCCAGGTTGGGCCCCCACAGGTTCAGCAGGTTGCTGACAAAGCTGAGGATGATCACGCCGGCAATCACATATTTCCAGGGCCCCAGATAGCGAAGCAGCCGACGAAGGGCGCCCCGGGTATCCTTGGGCTTGCGCATTACCGCATCTCTCTTCGCCATTTTCTTATTCCACCTTTTCGCTCATCTGGGTTCTGTAAATATCCTGATATTCCGGGCAGGAAGCCATCAGCTGCGCATGGGTGCCCCGGCCGATCATCTCCCCTTCATGCAGCACGATGATCTCGTCCAGATTCATGATGGAGGAAATCCGCTGGGCCACCACCACGGTGGTGGCATCGCCGTGATGCTCCCGGATGGCCCGGCGCAGCTCCGCGTCCGTCCGATAATCCAGGGCGGAGGAGGCGTCGTCGAGAATCAAAATTTCCGGGTTCGCCGCCAGGGCCCGGGCGATCAGCAGGCGCTGCTTCTGTCCCCCGGAGAAATTCGCCCCGTGGATGGCCGCCTCATGGTCGTAGGCATCCTCATAGCCTTCGATGAAGCCTTGAGCCATGGCGTCCTTGGCCGCCCGCCGCAGCATCGGATCATCCACCTCCCGGCCGAACACCACGTTCTCCCGGATGGTATCCGCAAAGATGGCGTCGTTCTGGAAAACCACGCCGAACTTCCGGTGCAGGCTATCCCGGTCATAAGCGCGGACGTCCTTTCCCGCCACGAAAACATGCCCCTCCTGGGGATCATAAAAGCGCATCAGCAGGTTGACAATGCTGGTTTTCCCGCTACCAGTGGCCCCGATAATCCCCAGGCTGCCGCCTTTTTTCACCCGGAAGGAAATATCCTGCAGGCATTGCTGCCGCTCCTCTCCCAGGAACTGGCCATGGACATCGCTGGATTCATCCTCATCGTAATGGAAGGTCACGTGATCAAACACCAGCTCCTCCTCCCCGGGCAAATCAGCCTCGCAGGCCTCCGGGGGCAGGGGGGTCAGCTCCTCGGGCATCTCCACCACCTCCGCAATACGGTTGGCGGAGGCGTTGGCTTTGGACATCATCATGAAAATCCGATTCAGGCCCATGACGCCCATCAGGATCATATTGAAATAGGTTAAGAAGGCCAGAATCACCCCTGGCGCGGTGTATCCGTCATTGACCCGACGGGCGCCGATCAACACCACCAGGGTCAGCCCCACGTTCAGAAACAGGGTCACGATGGGCCCGGGCAGGCTCATGATGACGCTGGCCTTGATCTCCTGCTTGGCCATGGCGGAATCGGCCTCTCCGTACCGCCGCTCCTCATAGGGCTCCTTGCTCAGGGCCTTTACCACCCGGATGCCGGTAATATTCTCCCGCATGATGCGAACCAGGGTATCCATCCGCTTCTGCACCTCATCGTACAGCGGAATGCCCTTCCAGGAGACGAAGGACACCAGCACGATCATGATGGGAGCCATGACGCACAGAATCATGGCCAAGCCTGTATCCATAGTCAGGGTGATGGCAATGCCCCCCAGTAGCATGATGGGCGCACGAATCCCCATGGTCTGAATCATGCGGACAAAGCTTTGTACATTATAGGTATCGCTGGTCATCCGGGAGATCAGGGACGGCAGCCCCACCTGATCCATCTGCCGGCCGGAAAGGTTCAGAGCCGTATGAAACAGATCCCGCCGGATATAAAAGGTGCTGTCCCGGGCCACCTTGACGCTCATGCGGTTGGCGGTCATGTTCAGCCACCGGGTCGCCACGGTTAAAAGCAGCATCAGCCCGCCCCAGGCCACCACGATCCATACGCTGTTCGCGGCGGGAACCACGTTATCCAGCAGATGCTCCAGCACGTAGGGAATCAGCAGCTCCGTTCCCGTCCCTGCCAGCTTCACCAGCATCACCGCCAGAATAAACCAGCGATAGGGTCGAACGTATTTCCAGATCAATTTCATTTCCAGCGATATCTCCTTCGGCGCGGGCTTCTCCCTTCCCAGCGCAGTCCTTATTTTACATCGCTTTTGGATCAGACTCAAGTAGGTTTTTTCAAAGGTAAAGCTCCCTTCCAGGGCATCCCCGGGAAGCGCAGGAAGGCTCCTGCCGCAAGATGTGCAGCAGGAGCCTTTTTTCATTTCTTCAAATCTTCAGACATATCGCTCAATCACCGTATTCCATTTTCCCTTTTTGCTGCGGGATTCCGCCCCCAGGTATCGGAATCTGCCCATTCCCCGGACGGAGACAATCTGCCCCTCCCGGGGCTCCGCATCCGTCCGCAGGCATTCCGCGCCGTCCAGGAACACCTTTCCCGCCGAAAAGAGACTCTGGGCGTTTCCCCGGCTCAATTGGAAAGCATGGGCCACCAGGGCGTCCATTCGCTCGGAAACAACCTGGATGACCTCCCGCCGGGTGCGGAACAGTTCGCCCGCCGGCGGCGCGTCCACCCGAACCGCCTTTACGGAGGTATGGCGCACGGAGCTGAGGCTGTCGCAGATAAAGTCCGCGATCCGCTCCGCGCAGAAAACCCAGGCTTCCTTCTCCCGCAGGATGATATCCCCCAGCAGGCTGCGTTCAAACCCCAGGCTCATCAGGGACCCCAGCACATCCCGATGGCTCATGTCCCCGGCGAATTTCGCCCCCAGGGGGGAGATGCGAAGGCAGGCCAGGGGAAAAAACTCCTTCTCCTCCGCCGTGACGCCGAAGCCCGCTATCACCCTTTCGCAGCCCTCCGCCCCGCCAAAGAGGAAAATCTCCTGCTGAGGCAGGCTGGAACGAATGCGGGTAAGGATGGTCTGTTCGCTGAGGTCCAGAAAATCCGTGTAGCAAGGAATGCCCCGGCTCCAGGATCTTTCCGCCAGCTCCCTCAGGCGTTTTTCCATCTGTGTATCCATGATTTCCACCCGTGCCGCCGCTCTCGGCTTTTCCTTAAATTCCCAGCATCCGGGCTGCCTTCAGCACCGTCACCTGGGTTTTCGCGTCCGAAATCCGCCCGGCCATCACGTCCTCCACCAGCTCCGCCAGAGGCACGGTAAACACGTCCAGGAATTCATCCTCGTCCAGATGCCGCTCCCCGGCATGCAGCTTCCGGGCCATATACATGCTGATGTATTCGTCGCTGTAGGCGGGGGCGGGATGGAAATCCCCCAGGTCGATCCATTCCTCCGCCGTGAAGCCCGTCTCCTCCCGCAGCTCCCGCTGAATGGCGGAGAGCCGGTTTTCCTCCTTGCTGTCCAGCTTGCCAGCGGGGATTTCCGTAATCACCCGGTCAATGGGATAGCGGTATTGCCGCTCCACGATCACCTGCCCGTTCTCCGTGACGGGGATGACGCATACCGCGCCGATGTGGCGGATGATCTCCCGATGGGCCAGGTTGCCGTTGGGCAAGGCGACGGTATCTTTTTTTACATGGAGGACGAAGCCGTCGAAGATGTCTTCGGAGGAGACCCGCTCCTCGCAAAGGGAGGTTAATTCATGATTTTTATCAATATTCATTTTCACACTCTCTCAAATTCAATTCGCCGCGCTTTTGCGCGGCGAATCGGTTTTATGCTTTGGGCTGAATGGTGGCCTTGATGCGGCGCACACCAGCGGAGGAGGATTCCTCCTTCTGAATCTTGAAGGAGCCCAGATCCCCGGTGTTCTCCGCGTGGGGGCCGCCGCAGATCTCGAAGCTGTACTCACCCATCTTATAGGTCCGCACCCGCTCGCCGTACTTGTTTTCAAACAGGCCGATGGCGCCCTTGGCCTTGGCCTCCGGCACGGTCATTTCCTCGCAAACCACCGGCACCTTGGCGTCGATGGCCACGTTCACCAGCCGCTCCACCTCTTTGATCTCCTCCGGCGTCATCTTCCGGCCGAAGGAGAAGTCGAACCGCAGCCGCTCCGCCGTGATGTTGGAGCCCTTCTGGGCCACCTCATCCCCCAGCACCTTCCGCAGTGCCGCGTGCAGCAGGTGGGTGGCGGTGTGCAGCCGGGCCGTCTGCTCGCTGTTATCCGCCAGGCCGCCCTTGAACTTCTGGTCCGCGCCCTGGTGGCTCAGCTCCTGATGCTTCTTGAACCGCTCCGCGAAATCATTTTCATCAATGGCCAGGCCCTTTTCCGCCGCCAGCTCCCGGGTCATTTCAATGGGGAAGCCATAGGTATCATACAGCTTGAAGGCGCTGCGGCCGTCCATGGTGCCCAGGCTTTCCATCCGGGTCTTCACCGCCGCCTCCAGCGCCGCCGCGTCCCCGGCCTTGGCCGCCTCGATGATGGGCATCATGTCGGGGGAGGGGCGCAGCTTCTTGCTTTCCGCCAGCTCCTTCGCCAGGGCCACCTTGTCCGCCGCCCCCAGGATGCCCTCCAGCAGGGCCCGGGTCTGCACCACGTTGTTGTATACCTTCTCGAATTCCTTCTCGCCCTGCTTCAAGGTCCGAGCAAAACGGCCCTCCTCCAGCTGCAGCTGCTCCAGCACGAAAGCGGCGTTCCGCTCCAGCTCGGGATAAACCTCCTTATACTGGTCGATAATGACCCGGGCGATCTCCACCGTGAAGCCCTCGGGCATGCCCAGCTGCATGCCATAGCGCACCGCCCGGCGGATCAGCCGGCGCAGGATGTAGCCCTGGTCGGTGTTGGAGGGGCTGACTCCCCGATCGTCCCCCAGGATGAAGGTGGAAGTCCGCATATGGTCCGCGATGATCCGGAAGGCCTTGGTGGTCCCCTCATCCGCGCCGTATTCCTTGCCGCTCAGCTTCGCGATGCGGGCCAGGATCCGGGCGAAGGCGTCGATCTCGTAGACGCTCTTTTTCCCGTTCAGCACGCACACCGTCCGCTCCAGGCCCATGCCCGTGTCCACGTTCTTCTTGGCCAGGGGCTCATACTTGCCCTCCGCGGTCTTGTTATACTGCATGAAAACATCGTTCCAGATTTCCAGATACCGGCCGCAGGAGCAGGCAGGGGAGCAATCCGGGCCGCAGGGCTCCTTGTCGGTGATGATGAACATCTCCGTATCGCTGCCGCAGGGGCCGGTGATGCCAGCGGGGCCCCACCAGTTGTTTTCCTTGGGCAGGAAGAACAGGTTCTCCTCCTTCACGCCGCAGTTCCGCCACAGGTTGTAGCTCTCCTCGTCCCGGGGGCAATCCTCATCCCCCTCGAACACGGTGAAGGCCAGCTTATCCTTGGGCAGGCCCAGATATTCCGGGCTGGTCAGGAATTCCCAGCTCCAGGGAATCATGTCCTGCTTAAAATAATCCCCCAGGCTCCAGTTCCCCAGCATCTCGAAGAAGGTCAGATGGCTGGGATCCCCCACATCGTCAATATCCCCGGTACGGATGCACTTCTGCACGTCCGTCAGCCGGGTGCCGGCGGGATGGGGCGTGCCCATCAGATAGGGCACCAGGGGGTGCATGCCCGCCGTGGTAAACAGCACGGTGGGATCATTTTCCGGAATCACGGAGGCGGAGGCAATCCGATGATGCCCCTTGGATTCCATAAAGGCTAAAAACTTTTCCCGCAGCTCGGCGGAGGTAATCTCTTTCATTTGAACGTTCTTCCCCTTCCCGTATTCATCGAAAAAACATATCCGGCGCCCCGCGGACGCCGCCCGACATTATAGCAAATGGGCCCTTTGATTGCAAGCCTGCAGCTCCTCAAAACGCAGGGGCTTGAAATAATATTCCCCCTGGAAGGTGGTAATGGGGAAGGCCCGCAGAATATTCCGCACCGCTTCCCGATCCACCCCCTTGATGTTGATATGCCGCACGCAGGTGGCAGCCATCCGGGTCAGATATTCCAGAATATCCCGATCCTGCTGGCTGTCCTCAATCCCTCGCAGGAACTGGCTGTCCAGGCACACCGCATCCACCGGCGCGTTCTTCAGAAAGCCGATGGAATCCGTGCCGCTACCGAAGCCGTCGATGATGACGATGATCCCCTGCTCATGCAGCCGGTCGATGATCTCCCGCATCCGGCCCCGCTCGATGTATCGGCAGTCCGAGTCGAATTTCAGGCTCAGCTGCTTCGCCGGGAACCCTGTCTCCCGCAGGTAAAAATCCAGGGTCTCCAGGAAGTAATCCGACTCCAGCTGAATCCGGTACACATTCAGGCACAGCAGATATCCCGGCCACTTTTCCCGAATCCGGGCCCCGTCCGTCAGCCCCTGGCGCAGGATGAATTCCCCCAGCTCCTCAAAGATGAAGTCCCGCTCCAGAATGGGGATGAAATCCTCCGGCCCCACCCGGCCATATTTTTCGTCCTCCCAGGCGATGACCGCCTCCGTGCCGTTGACCTGCTCCGTTTTCGCGTCGATGACAGGCACATATTCCAGATAGAACCCCCGGCAATCGTCCCCGATGCAGTCCCGAATCACGTTCATCAATTCCAGAGATCCGGACTGGTCGTAATGGATGCTGCCATTGAAATCCACCAGTTCCCCATGCCGATGCTGCCGGGATTCCTCGTAGGCATAGTGCAGGCAGCTCATGAGGGTGGCCGCGTCCGTGTCGTCGCTGTAGGCGGACAGCATCCCGCCATTGGCGGACAGCAGATTGCGGGTGCCGTTGATCTCGATGCCCCGCTGCAGCCGATACCGCACCATGTCGTAGATGGCGATCATCTCCGCCCGGCTCAGCCCCTCCGCCAGCAGGGTAAAGGCCGCTCCATCCATCCGGTACACCTGGCACCGCTCCTTCACGGTTTCCTGAATCGTCCAGGCCACCTCCTGCAGCAGCCGGTTGCCATAGGTATAGCCGTGCACCTGATTGATGTCGCTCAGCCCGTTGAACCCCACCATCAGGGCCAGCAGGCCCTTTTTCTCCCGCATCAGGGCCTCCATCCGCTCCTGGCAGGCGTTCCGGTTGGGCAGCACCGTCACCGGGTCCGTATTGTTGCTGAGGCCCTCGTTGAACATGGCCCCGCCGATGAGGCTGGGCTTTCCGTCGTCTCCCCGCAGCACGGCGCCCACCACCCGGAAGTTCCCGTATTCCCCGGTCTTGGTCCGAACCCGGTAGGTCAGGTCATAGGTTTGCGCCCGGCCCTCCAGCAGGGCCACCATGGCGTCCATGTATCTTTTCCGGTCCTCCGGGTGCACATAGTCGTTCCAATCCATGGCCCCGTTGGGAATATATTCCCCTGGCAGGTTGAACAGATCCACCGCGCTGGCGGAATAGCGGGTATATCCCCCGTCCACATGCATCAGGCTGACTATTGTCCCCCGAACCAGCAGGGTGAAGGCATCGAAAACATCATCCAGCTTTTGCCGCTGCAGGGGATCCATTTGAATCGTCACGCGCGTCCCTCCTTCTTCCGCTTCTCCTCCCGCTGGCGGATCAGCCGGCTCAGGGTGTCGTACACCTGGTCCGGCTCCACCGGCTTGGACAGATGGGCGTCCATCCCCGCCCGCAGGGTCTGCTGTACATCTTCGTCAAAGGCATTGGCCGTCAGGGCGATGATGGGAATCTCCCTTGCGTCTCCCCGGGGCAGCGCCCGAATGGCCCGGGTAGCCTCGATGCCGTCCATCTCCGGCATGCGGATGTCCATCAGCACGGCGTCGTAGGTTCCCTCCGGGCTGTTTTCGAACATCTCCAGGGCGATTTTCCCGTTCTCCGCGTGATCCACCTGGGCCTCCCGCATGCTCAGCAGCTGCTTCATGATCTCCGCATTGATGAAGATATCCTCCGCCAGCAGGATCCGCCGGCCCGAAAGATCCGCCTCGGGGGTCTCCGCCGTAGCTTCCTCCGGCGGAGCCTCCTTCGGGCGGTCGCTTTCCGTCAGGGCGATGGTCACCGTGAACTGGCTGCCCTCCCCCTTCCGGGATTGGACCTGAATCGTCCCGTTCATGATCTCCACGATGCTCTTGGTAATCGCCAGCCCCAACCCAGTGCTGCCGTAGCGGTTCCCCATGGATTCCCGCTCCTGGCTGAAGGGGTCAAAGATCCGGGGCAAATACTCCGCCTCCATGCCGATGCCCGTGTCCTGAACGGTGAAGCGAAAATCCGCCTGCCCCCGCTGGGCGCCGGTCTTTTCCGCCCGGAAGGTCACCTTGCCTCCCACGGGCGTAAACTTCACCGCGTTGCCCAGGATGTTGATCAGCACCTGCTTGATCTTCATGACGTCGCCGATATAGTAATCATCAATGGCCCCCAGGGCCTCATGCTCGTAGATCAGCCCCTTCTCCCGGCATTGGCTGCCCATCATGGTGTTGATCTCCGCCAGCATGTCCGCGAAGCGGAACTCCTCGTTTTTCAGGGCCATGCGTCCGCTCTCGATGCGGCTCATATCCAGAATATCGTTGATCAGTCCCAGCAGATGCCGGGCGCTGGCCCCGATCTTCTCCAGATGATCCCGGGCCGTATCCGTCAGCCCCGGCTCTGCCAGGGCGATATTGTCCAGCCCGATAATGGCGTTCATGGGCGTGCGAATCTCGTGGCTCATGGAGGACAGGAAAGCCGTCTTGGCCACATTGGCCTGGGTGGCGGCCTCCAGGGCGGAGCGCAGATGCTCGTTCATGGTCCGGTGCTGCTGCTGAAGCTCCGTAGTGTCGCTCTTCAGCAGGATATAGAAATTGGCCTCCGGGTCCACGCTATAGAAATCAAATTGCTTGTAGAAGGTTTCCCCCTCCAGCTCGATGGCGATATCCACCATGTAGGGCTCCTTCACCCGCAGGGCAGCCGCCACGGCCTCCAGGGTCAGAGCCTGCCGCATGGCCTCCCGCTCCTCCTCCGAGCCGCTGAGCACGGGGTACACCTGGTTTTCCAGATAGGTCTGATAATCGCCGCTGCTGGTGGCGGGGAAAATGTTCCCCCGCTTGACCTGGGCCAATTCGCCAATGGTGACCCCGTATTTCCCATCCGCCAGGTAGCACACCATGTCGAATTGCTGGGCCAGAATCTTGTCCGTCAGAATCGACTTCACCTTTTCGCTGTTGCATTCCTGCTCCGTCAGGAAGGCCACCAGATCCCCCGTCAACGGATGCCGAGTGATGGCCGCCTGCACGTTGACAAAGCAGCTTCGCCCATCCTTCCGCAGGGAATAGAGCACCAGGCTCGCCTGGTTCCGCCCGTCCAGATATCCCGCCGCCAGGCTTTCCCGGTCAAACCGCTGTAGGTACTGGCTTCGCTCCTCCTGGATGGGGAAATGGGCTGCCCGCTGGCGCAGGGATTCGGAATAGGTATAGGCGATGGAGTCCGTGTCGAAAAGATCCTTCCCCCGAACCTCCTCAATGGTATCCCGGGTCAGGTTCACCCGCAGCAGGGCCAGCGTCCGCTCGTTCACGTGGTAAAAATTGTTCCCCAGGCTGGAATAGGTGGTCCTCAGGCGATTTTCGTACTGCTTCAGCGCGGTCACATCGGAATAGGTGCAGTAGATATAGCTTTCCCCGAAATCCTCGATGAAGGCACAATGAACGTTGCACCAGACCCGGTTCTTCTTGGCCGTAATCTTCTGAATGGTCAGGTTCATGCCCCCGTCGTAGGCCACCCGGTTCTGCAGCATGCTGCGCACTAGGGGCCGATCCTCCGGGTTCGTGCTCTTATAGAATTGCAGGCCGTTCATGAGGGCCATGGCCTCCTCCACGGAGCATTCCATCATAGCCGCGAATTCGGGGCTGACGTACACCGTTTCCAGGCGTCCATCCTCGTGCCGGCGAATCAGCACCGCGTTATTCCCCATCTGGCGAATATTTTTCAAAAAATGAGTCTTCGCCTCCAGGGAGCTTTTCTCTACCGCTTCCATCCTTCTCCCGCCCTTGACTTTTTCGAAAAGTATACCATAAACACCCTTATATCACAATATCGCCGGGGCGATATCCCCAGGGCAGCTCTTCCTCCTCCAGGAAGGAGAAATCCGGATCCTCCAGCACCGGCAGGAAGGCCTCGTAGGGGCAGCTTTCCATCTCCCGGCCATAGCTGGTCTGCCCGAACCAGCCGCCCTCCTTATGCTTCTGGTTCAAATCCCGGGTAAACTTGGTCCGGTTACTGCAATCATGGACCGCCAGGGGCCAGCTCTCCTCCGCCGCTTCCTTCATCAGCCGCAGGGTGATTTCCCGGCTGAACAGGGGGCTCAGGTATCCCATGCGATAATAGTACAGGTTCTCCCCCCAGTAGTTCCCAAGGTTGTTCTCGTTCAGGTGCAGCTCCGCGCAGTTCATAAAGTCGATACCCGTGGCCAGAATCCGCGCCTTCTTCTCCCGGAACTGGGCCTCGAATTCCCGGGTCATGGGGGTCTCAATGCCCACCTGGGGGATGTATTGCTTCGCGAGGCCCATGCTTTCAATCACCTGATCCGCCACATTCGAAGCCCCCAGGTTGAACCGGATCTCTTCCAGCCCCGCCTCCCCCAGGGCCCGAAGGCGCTCCTCCGTAGCCCCCAGGCCGTTGGTGTACAGATGCTGATGCACCCCTGCCTCGTGAAACCGACGAATAATGCCGTAATATTTCTCGATTTCCATAAATGGCTCCAGGTACACATAGGCGATGCCCGTGGGCTTCCCCTGGATGGCAAAGAGCAGGGGGAGATCCTCCTCCCGATATTTCCCGCCGCCGATCTCCCAATAGCCCTCCCCGATGGGCGGAATGGCGTCCAGCACCCCGTAATCATAGCAGAAGGGGCAGTGGGCGTTGCACTTATTGGTCTTGCGCACGGCGCTGAGCCCCGTGCCCATCAGGCAGGAACAGCATCCCTTCGGAAATTTCTCCTCCGGCCCCACGTAATAGGTCCGGGGGCCTTCTCCCATGCCCTTCAGGCCGGGGATTTCCGCCTGCATCTGGGCGAATCGGGCCTCCGCCGCCCGCTCGATCTGATGGAAGGTGGCCAGAGCAATCTCCTGCTGCCGAGGGCCCAGGGGCTGCTCCTCCGGCAAAGCCGCGAAGAACTGGAACCATTGCAGCGCGTCCTTTTTGGAAATATTCATGCCCATTTCCCTCCAATTATTACAAAAAAATTACAATTTTGTTGACATTTTGTGCATCATCCGGTATCATGGAAGAACCGGGAAGGTTTTTCCGGATTTTGATTCCATGAGGATCTGTCATGAAACGAATGATTTCGGCTTTCTCAGCGCTTTCGTTGCTGTTTTATAGCGCCACCGCCCTGGCTTATACGAAGAACAGCGAGGGCCTCTATGTGGATGAAAGCGGCGCCATCATCGAGGATTACTGGGATGACGCCGCCGGCCTCTATATCGTGAACGGCGTTGGCTATCCCATCGAAAACGCAGACAGCGCCGCCCCCGCCGCCAGCTCTTCCTCCGCCTCCAGCGGAGCCATGGTGGTCAATTCCTCCGACGGCTCCTCCGACCCGACGGCGGGCCTGCAGGTGAACCCGGATGGCAGCGTCACAGTCCAGTCCGGCCAGATTCAAATTGAGGATCCGGCCTCCACCGGCTCTGGCCATCTGACCCAGGCGGAATGGGCCGCTCGCTGGGCGAAATATACCGCCGCCAATGGCACCACCACCGGCACGGTGTACATGGACGACGCTGGCAACGTCTTTCCCGCAGAAATCGAAGCCTTAGGCCTGGGCCGCAGCACCATTCGTCTGGAAAATAAGCAGCAGCTCATCGTCCCCACCTCTTCCCTGCGATGGGACACGGAGGCCCCGGAGGATAAACTGCTGGCTCTGGTCTCCCCAGCCAAGCAAACCTATCTTACCCTCCGGGCCAAGAAAAGTCAAAAAGCCTTCGTCATGGCCCATTGCGACAAATGCAAAGTGCTGCGGGTCATCAGCGTCGGCAAAACCTGGACCATGGTGGACGATGAAGGCGTCCGGGGCTATGTGCTGACCATGGGGCTTACCTTCTTCGACAACGCGCCCAAGCAGTACGCCGCCGGCATCATTACCGTCAAGGGCAAAACCCCCAGCGGCAACACTGTGCATGTCCGCTCCGCCGCCAAGAACACTGCCCGGCAGATCGCGGAATATCCCGTGGGCACCCCCATCACCGTCTTTTCCCAGGAGGGCAAATGGAGCGAGATCGACGTGGGCGGGCTCCATTGCTACATTCTTTCCGAATTCGTCACCCTGCAGGAGCCCTTAATTCTGGCAGACGTCGGCGGGGAACCTGCGATGGAGCCTTAATCCACCACCGGCCCCAGGTTTTCGAAAAGGTCGTCGTGCCGCTCATCCGGCCCCACCAGGCTGCGATAGAGTCCGAAGAGGCTGCAATCCCCGGGACCAAAATCCTCCACCTTGTATTCCGTGTCCTGCTGACTGATGTGGCAGGCGAAGGCCGCCTCTGCCACCTGGAAGGCCGTCCGGCCCCCAAACTCCGGCAGGGGGACGCGCCAGTCAAAGTCGATAACGTTTTCCGGATACAGGTGCAAGTAGCATTTCGGTACATCCCATGTCCCGTATTCCGCATAGGAATCCGGGAATTTTTTTTCGTCCGCCGCCAGCTCCAGCCCCTGAATCACGGCGTCCGCGCAGGCCCGATGGGCTCCGTGGCCGTATTCGCCCTTGATGTCATGGGTAATGACCACCTCGGGCTGGAAGCGCCGAATCCATCCCGTCACCGTCCGGTAAACCACTGTCTTATCCCATCGCTTGTACTGGTCCTTCAGAGATAGGCTGAAGAAATCCCGGAAATGCCCAAACACAGGGTAGTTCTTCACCCCGCAGGTCCATAGACCGTCCAATTCCTCCAGCCGGCGCCGGGGCAGGGTGGGCACCATGATGCAAACCTGTACTGCCTTCTTTTCCACCCCCGCGTATCGTGGCAGAATCCCCCCGAACCACAGAATCTCATCATCCGGATGCCCGGCCACCAGCATCAGATCCGCCTTTTCCGCCGGCTTCTGCCAAACCTGCACCTCCGGAGGCAATTCCCCTTGACCGTAAACATGGATCTCCGCCAGGGGCATGGGCGGAGATTTCTTTTCCCCCGCAGGGTTAGCAATGCGGAATTCCTTTGTCCCCTCCGGCAGGGGGAGATAGTCGGAAAGGAAGATCCCCTCCGACCGGCCATATTCCGCCCATTCGCCTTGCTCATCCTTCACCTGAACCGCCACCGCGTGTTCATGCTCGTACCACTGCAGCCAAACGCCGCTGGCCTCCTCCCCTTCCGGCACGGTGACCTGGATGGCCGCTCCCTCCCCGGCGTAGGAGTTCCAATAGGTGCGATAATTTCCGTCCATCGCCTTCTTGAATTCCTTCTTCTTCGACCCAGGCAGCATGGTGCATTCCGAGGTAATGTCCCGGGCAGGCGCCGCCGCGGCGAAGGCGGCAAGAACCAGCACCGCCCCAAAGATCAAAGCTCCCCATTTCTTTTTCATCCCTTTTTCCCTTTCCTTCGAAAAACAAGGCGCCTCCCGGCGCCTTGTGAAATTTGCTTTTCTGGATTCCTTATGCCGCGTCCAGCTCCTCGAAGGCTTCCTTCCCCCGAATCATGATGACCAGCCCCACCAGGAACAGGACGATGAGAGCCAGCACCCCGAAGCTGGACCGCCCGGTCCATCCGCCGATGAGGGAATAGAGGAAGGGCCCCAGCACCGAGGCGAACTTGCCAAAGATATCAAAGAAGCCGAAGAATTCGTTGCTCCGCTCCTTGGGAATCAGCTTGCCAAAATAGCTCCGGCTCACGGCCTGAATGCCGCCCTGCACGGTACCCACCAGGATCGCCATGGCCCAGAACAGAATGGTGGAGAAGGAAATGGCGCTGCGGAAACGGGTGATGGCGCCGTCTTCTCCGCCGCTGGACCCCAGGAAGCTCTCCGCCACCGCGAACACCTGGCCGATCTCCTCGTCTCCCAGCTCTTCTTCCGCCAGCCCGGCCTTCATTTCAGCGATCTTTGTCGCCGCGTCCTTGTCCGTAAAGAGCCCAGACGCCTCCTCCCGCAGGGAAAGGGCCTTTTCGCCTTGGAGCTCCGCCAAGGGAGCCGTGTATTCCGCCTGCAGCGCCTGCTCATAGGCCGCCTGATGGGGCTCCAGGGAAAAGCCCATGTAGAAGCCCACCACGCAGATCAGGGTGTAGAGAATAATCGCGCCGATCAGCGCCCTCCGGGCCGTCACCTTCGCCGCGATGTTGGCGAAGATAATGGAGCAGGGCATGGCCACAATCTGGGTCACCAACAGGGCCAGAATCATCCCCACCGTGCCCAGCCCCAGCACCGTACCATAGGCTGTGCTGATGCTGATGATGGTTCCCACGCCGTCGATGTAGAAGAAATAGGCCAGCACAAAGAGAAGCAGCCCCTTCCGCTGGAAGATTTCCTTCGCTGTGCGCCCAACGCTGCGGAAAATCTGGCCGATGCTGTTGTCCTTGGTTTTTTCCACATAGTGGGTCTGCTCCACGTTCTTCAGGAAGGGCAGGGAGAACACCAACCACCAAACGCTGGTAATCAGAATGGAAAATTTCTGGGCGATGGGGTTGCTGTATCCCAGAATCAGCAGCGCCGCGATGCTGATCAGGAAGGGAATGGTGCTGCCACCGATGTACCCCATGGCGTATCCCCAGGAGGAAACCTTGTCCATCCGCTCGTCCGTGGTCACATCCGTCAGGAAGCTGTCATAGAACAGGCAGGACCCGGAGAAGCCGATGCGGCTCAGGATGTAGCCCACCAGCATCAGCTTCCAGTTGTTCATCACCAGGGCAATCAGGAAGGTAAACACCACGCCCACCAGCATGAACAGGGTGAACAGCTTCTTCTTCATCCCCTTATAGTCCGCCACCGCGCCCAAAATCGGCGCCAGAATGGCGACTACAAAGGTGGCGATAGAGGTGCCATATCCCCACCAGATATCCCCGGCTTCGCCAGCGATGGAAACGAAAATCGTCGGGAAAATTGCCGCCATAATGTTGGTGGCGTAAATGGAGTTGGCCCAGTCGTACATAATCCAGCTCCACTCTTTTTTCGTAAACCGCTTTTCCCTTTTCTTCCCCTGCTTTGCCATCTTCCTTCCTCCTCGTCAGTCGTTCATGCGATGGGATGTTTCACTCCCCTGCGCACCCACCATAACGAATTTTATCTTTTCCCTATGCTACGCAACGCTTTTTTGACCTTTCCTCCCAGGGTATTCTCCTTTTTCTCCTGAACAGCTGCTTCCAGCGCCCCCGCGCGATAATCGTTGTTGTCCGGGCAGCGCCGAATCGCTTCCCGAAAGCTCTGGTGGGCAGAGTGGTATTGCTCCAGCTGCATCAGGATACGCCCCTGGGTGTAATACCAGGCCGCGTCCCGGCTTTCCGCCCGGGCCAGCTGCCGCAGGGCATTCTCCGGCTTGCCCTTTTGCAGCATACGCTCCGCCAGAGTCACTGCCTCCTCCCCGGACAGCTCCTGCTGGTAGGCTGGGTTTTGCCGAGGGGTGGCCAGCCGCAGCGCTTCCTCATAGGCCAAATTCAGCCGGATCATTCGCTCCTGGGCGGCCGCTTTCTCCTGCGGATCCTGCACCCGGTCCGGGTGGCATTGCTTCACCAGGGCCCGGTACGCCTTGCGAATCTCCTCCGGATCCGCCCAGGCCCGCAGCCCCAGCTCTTCAAAGGGGGTACTCATCCTTGGCCTGCTCCCCCTTTATTCCCACTCCCGGCTAATTTCCGCGCCCAGGGAACGCAGCTTCTCTTCGATATGCTCATATCCCCGGTCAATAAATCCGGGCTCATAAATCTCCGTCACGCCCCGGGCCATGAGCCCGGCGATGATCAGCGCCGCGCCAGCCCGCAGATCCGTGGCCGTCAACGGCGCGCCGTATAGCTCCGTCACGCCCTCGATGATGGCCGTCCGATCCATAATCCGAACCTGGGCCCCCATGCGGCGAATCTCGTCCAGATGGCGGAAGCGCTGTTCAAAAATCGTTTCCTCCACAAAGCTGGTGCCCTTCACGGTGGTCAGTAGCGCGCTCATGGGCTGCTGCAGATCCGTGGGGAACCCGGGATAGACCTGTGTCTTGATGTTGATGGCCCGCTTGGGCCCTGCCGCCCGTACGCGGATAGCGTCGTCATAGTCCGTCACCCGGACGCCCATCTCCAGCAGCTTGGCGCTCAAGGCGTCCATATGCGTGGGGATACAGCCCTGAATGGTCACATCCCCGCTGGTGGCCGCCGCGGCGATCATCAGCGTCCCGGTCTCGATCTGATCCGGAATCACGGCATAGGTAGTGCTGTGCAGATATTGCACCCCGCGAATGCGGATAATATCCGTCCCCGCACCCTTGATTTTGGCGCCCATGCTGTTTAAGAAATTCGCCAGGTCCACAATATGGGGCTCCTTGGCCGCGTTATAGATTGTTGTCTTTCCCTTGGCCTTGGCGGCGGCCAGCATCACGTTGACCGTGGCCCCCACCGTCACCATGTCGAAGAACACGTCGCCCCCGGTCAGCTCCTCACTCCGGGCCCGCAGAATCCCCCTGCGCTCCTCCGCCTCGGCCCCGATGGCCTGCATGCCCTTCAGGTGCTGGTCCACCGGCCGGCTGCCGATTTCGCAGCCCCCGGGCGTAGGCACATTGGCCCGACCGCAGCGGCCCAGCAGCGCCCCCAACAGGTAGTAGCTGGCCCGCAGGCGCTGTGCATTTCGGTAGGAAACCGTATCCCCCTCCGCAGAGCGGGGATCCACCGTCATCCGGTCCCCCGGCGTGTAATCCACCTGGGCCCCCAGCTCCCGCAGAATATCCACCAGGGCGTGTACATCCTCGATGTCCGGAAGGTTCTCAATCGTGCAGGGCTCATCACACAGCAGGGAAGCTGGAATCAACGCCACGGCGGTGTTCTTGCCGCCGCTGACCTGAACCACGCCTTCCAGGGGATTCCCCCCCGTGATCAGCATCCTCTCTTTCCCGGGCATGAGCGATGTACCTCCCTCGCGCTTGCTAAAAGTGTCTGGGGCTTATTATACACATTTCCACCTGGCCTGACAAGTCGCGGAGCAAGGGGGGCCGAAAAACCTCTTCTATGATATCCTTTATCCTTATATATTTTCCGGAGCTGGAGTTGCGGTGGGTTCGAAGATTTCCACCGCCACCACCTCCGCAGGGAGGGGCGTACTCTCCGGCACAGGCGTTTCCGCAGGCTCTGGCTGAGCCGTCATCGCGTCCAGGGTCTTCTGGTCCACCTCACCAGAGGCGTAAATGCCATTGGCTTTCTGGAAGCTCTTGACCGCGTTCACCGTTCCGTTCAGCATCTTTCCGCCCACATATCCGGTGTAGAAGCCCAGCTCCGCCAGCCGGGTCTGCACCCAGAACACCTCCGGGCCCTCGCTGTTCTTCCGCAGGCGGCGATTGCCCAGCTCCGGCTGCTGCGTGGCGTCATAGTCCGGCTCCGGCGTGGGGACAGGCGTTTCCACCGGGACGGAGGTTCCCTTTTTCAGGTTTGGCAGCTTCAGGGCATCCCGCAGCTCCGGATCCGCCGGCAGATCCTCCCGAATGGAGACCACGGTGCCGGCGCCGATGTTTTCATACACCCATTTGGCATCCTCCACCGTCAGGCGGATGCAGCCATGGCTGGCCCGGGTTCCCAAAGCCTTATAGCTGGAGGTTTTCATGGCGTCCAGGCTCACCGCCGTATAAATCACGGAGTGGAAGGCAATGGAGGCGTTGATCCGGGTCCAGTATCGGGCATAGCTATTGCCCCATTTGGGGAAGACGCACCATTTGGCGTGCCGCCCGTTCAGCACCCAATCCCCTACGTCGCTGGGGTTCGCCTTGGTGCCCGTGGAGCAGATCATCCGCCGCACGGGCACGGTGTATTCGCCATGCTCGTCCCGGCCATACACTGTGGTCACCTGGTTAGTCACGTCCACGGTGATGGCAAAGGGCACAGGGGTCGGAGTCGGGGTGGGCTTGGGTGTCGCATCCGGCATGACAATGGATCTATCGTTGAAGATCACATTCCAGGTGTCCTCATCCACCTGGCCCGTTTCCTTCATGCCATTTTGTACCTGAATGGCCTTCACCGCCCGCAGGGTTTGCTTGGCAAAGTTGCCGCTGACCGGGCCGGCATAATAGCCCAAATCCGTCATCCGCTGCTGCAGCTGCTTCACCAAGGTGCCGCTGGAGCCGCTCTTTAAGGTTTTGGTATAGGACACATAGTTGTCCGGCATGACGACGCCATTGTTGGCCGCCGTGTCGTTATCGTCCACCAGGAAACCATTCAAATCCGGCACAGGGGTCTTCGTGGCATCCGGAGCATCTCCGTTGCCCACCGCCCCGGGGGCAAAGAGGGCCTCCTGGGTCAGGGGATCCGCCGCGCCGGTGACGGGCAGGCCGCTTTTTTCCTGAAATTCCCGGATGCTCTTCTGGGTTCCGCCCAGGAAGTTTCCGCTGATCTTTCCCTTGTAGTATCCCAGCTCCATCAGCCGGGTCTGTAGGGCCTTCACTTCCTCCCCGCTAGCGCCATAGCGCAGGGAGCGGTATTTGGCGACAAAGAGGCGATTCTGGGTGGCAAAATCCGCAATCCCCGTCTTCTCCAGGCCATAGTCTCCCTGGAAGCTTTTCACCGCCTCCCGGGTGCCTTCCCGGTATCGACCGGAGAGGTTGCCGGTGTAATACTTCAGCTCCTGCAGGCGAGTCTGGAGCTCCAGCACATCATCGCCCTCGTCGCCGTATTTCATCTCCCGGCTGTCCAGGATTTCTTCCTCCAGGTCATCCTCATCCGGCAGATCCTCCGGATCCTCTTCCGCCGTCTCGATCTCTTCCTGGCTTTCGGAAGCGATGGGGACGGTTTCTGTCAGATCGTCCTCCAGGGGCACAGGGATGCCTTCATCCTCTTCTTCCTCCAAGGATTCCAGGGTCTCCTCCAGGGTCTCGTCCATCTCCTCCAGGGGAGCCGTTTCGCCCAGAGACAGGGAGGGGATCAGCATCAGGATGCTCAAGAAAATACATAAAAAGCGTTTCATGCGCCTCACCTCACAAAGGTTTGGACTCATTTTAACATTTATGTAAGATTTTTGCAATATATAGTTCTGAATTCGTAATCATTGTTCCCCTATCCCCCTTGCCCCCTTCCCCCAAGGGAAGGGGGGTAATGAGGCGGTTGGCGGGCTGCACCTGCCTGTCCTTCTTCTTTGGCTGCCTTGCCCTCTGTCTTTTCTCCCCACAAAAACGCCGGGAGCTTTCGCTCCCGGCTCTCTATCCTTTTATTTCACTTCTACCCCTTCATAGGCCTTCGACCAGTCCTGTGTATCCTGCTGGCCATAGCCCGCCGGATAATCACCCTCATTTCGGAGGACGAAGCCCAGATCGATATTAAAGTTCGTGCTATCGCTGGCCACAGCGAAAGCATCGGTATGGGCCACGCTATCCTCCGATTCCAGCAGAGAGGAAACAATCAGATAGATATCCGTCCGCTTCTGAGTGGGTTTCACCTGCTCCGGTGCAGTCACCTTCAGGGTATACACCGCAGGATATACCTCCCGGAAGAAATACAGCCCGTATTGATCCGTGATGGTTTCCGCCGCGGTGACGCCGTTGCGCACCAGCTCTACCTTCACATTCGGGATGCCCAACTCTCCGCCATCCTGCCAGCCATTCTTGTTCAAATCCAGCCAGCAGAAATCGCCAATGGTGCCGGGCAGCACGCTGCCAATGTTCATCTTCAGCTGATCCTGGCCCATCTTCAAATCAATCAAATCCGACCAGCCCCGGCGTCCCTCTGTTTCCTGGAGGATGGAGATCAGCCCCATCTGCAGCCGTTCGTCGTCCGGCTCCGCGGCCACCGTGCCTTCCGGCAGCTCCGCCTGAATCCGATATTCTCCCGGCATCAGGCCGCTGAACCGCCAGTCGCCGCTTTCCGCCGTGGTCTGGGTCTGGAGCAGATTCCCCTCCCCATCCAGCAGGCTTACCTTCGCACCCGACAGCGCTTGGGTCATATTTCCCCGATCGATCCACACATTGCCCGCCAGGGCGGTATATTTTACCATACCCAGTACCAGGCCCTCGATGGCCTCCCCTTCGCCCAGGGAAATGCCACTGCGGATCAAATGATTTCCTTCCTTGCGGAAGGTATTATCCCCCGCCGGCGGCAGGTCCGTGTTGTCATCCACCGTCAGGGAAACAGTATACCGCCCGGGAATCATGCCGGCGGAGAGGAAGCTGCCATCCTCTCCGGTAGGCAGCAGGGCGAACACCTCGCCGCTGTCCTCGTCGATGATCTGGATGGCCAGACCGCCAGGGGTCTGCTCTCCCTCCTCCTGAATGCCATTGTTGTTTTCGTCCAGCCAGGCCGCCCCCGCCAGATATCCGGGCTTGACGCCGCCGATCTCTTGATCCTCCCAGCGCTGGCCCATGGCAACGGTCAATCTCACCGTCTGCTCATTCTTCCCGGCCACGAGGGGTAACTGCACGCCGACGGTCCGGACGGTCACCAGCCCTTCCGGTAGCTGCAGCGTCAGCTGATAGTTGTCCGGATGCAGTCCGGTGATCTTAAATTCGCCATACTCGTCTGAAACGGCCTCCACCGCCGCCAGCTCTTCCCGATCCGGGGTCAGGGTCAACCGCATTCCTGCCAGAACCACGTCCTCCGCCTGCTGGGTGCCGGATCCATCCTCATCATGGAAGAAGGAGCCGGAAAGCGCCCCCAGGGTCAGCCCGCCGCAAAGAGGCGCCTCCTTCTGATCCGCCGTGCGGAAATCGAACCATTCACCCCGGCCGACGCCTTCTTCCCCGAAGATGGTATTATCCCCGCCAGCCTGGGCGAAGATCCCGTCCGTCGGCAGCTCATATTCCAGATAATACCGGCCGGGCATCACTGCGTCGAAAAGGAATTCACCGTTGTCCGTCACGGTGGCGGAGAATTCCTCCCCCGCCTCGCTCATCAGCCGCACCTTCGTGCCCGCCAGGCCTGCTTCATCGCTATCCCGGCGGCCGTTGTCGTTCCGGTCCGCAAAGACCATGCCCTTCACCGTGCCGGGCATGATCATGCCCGCATCCTTGCCGGATACCTCCTGCCCCAGGGGGACCTCGAAGGCTTCGGAATAGCCTTCTCCGCCGTTCAGGTTCAGCATCACATTGCCATCCCCCAGCCGGGTAAAAGCGTATCCCGCCTTCGCTGTCATCCGCAGGCTGTAGCGTCCCGGGGTCAGGCCCGTAAAGCTATAAGCTCCCTTGGCAGAGGTCTGCTTGGTGGCCACCGCCGCCCCCTGGCTGTCCAGCAGCGTCACGCTGACGCCTTGCGAAACCTTCTCGCCGGAGGAAAGGTTGCCGGAGAAATCGTCGTCCATGTATACCGTTCCGCTGACGGAGCCGTAATAGATGACCCCCACGTTGACCGTGCGGCTCTCCCCGTCCTGCACCTCGAAATCCTTCCAGAAATTCTCTCGACGGTTGTCCCTGGCCACGAAATGGTTGCCCAGGGGATCCTCCACCGCCACGGTGAAATTGCTGCCGTCGTCCGGGAGCACCGCGCGAATGCGGAAGGTGCCGCCCCGCAGGCCGCCCAGGGTATAGCGGCCCTCCTCGTCCGTATAGCTGACCGCAACCTCCTCGTCCTTGTTCTGCTTGATGGCCGTCACCTTAACACCGGCCATGGGCTTTTCCCCTTCATCATAGAGGCCGTTATAGTTCGCGTCCAGGAAGGCAATGCCGCTGACAGAGCCTTGCCAGGCAAAGCCGATGTTCTGGTCCAGGTCGTTGCGGCCATCGTTCAGGTCCAGTGTCTTGGTGGCCTTGGTTTTCCCTTCCGTGGTAAACACGGATCGATTCTTGCCCCCGGTCTTGCTGTACCGGGTGAACATCATGCCCTCTGGGGCATAGCTGCTGAAGTCATAAAAACCCGCCCGCAGCCGGTAAATCCGCCAATAACCATTCTCGTCGGAATAGGCTTCAAAGGACAGGCCATTTTTCTGGCCGTTCATGGTAATATGCACGCCCGCCAGCCGGGGCTCGCTGGCGTCCATAATTCCGTCCGCGTTGGTGTCCAGCCAGCAAACGCCATCCACCACGACGCCCTTCAGCAGGCCCACGCCCCGCTCCACGGTTTCTCCCGCGGCCACCTGGATGGGATCGGAGTCCTGATTCCCCTCCGAGGAAAAATCCATGATGGACTTGTTCAGTCCGGTATCCTTTGACTTCCGGTTGAAGCCCCATTGTTCGTCCAGATAAACCCGGACGCGATAGCTGCCTGGCGTCAAGCCGGGCAGGGTGATCTCGCCTTCAGCGTTGGTCTTTCCACCGGTTACTACCTGGCCGTCGGCGGAAACCAGATAAACCTGCACCTCCGCTACGCCCTTTTCGTACACACTGCAGTCGCCGTTGTTGTTGCTGTCATAAAAAACCTTGATATGGAAGGTTCCCGTCTCCGCGCTGGCGGCCAGCTGGCTCACCTCTGGCTCCGCCGTCGGCGCCGCTGTGACCACCACGGTCTGCTGGGTCAGCTGAGGGGTCTCCACCGCTGTCACAGCAGCCTGGGCCTTCGTTTCCGTCTCAGTGGCGGCGCTCGCCGTTTGGGTTACAACGACAACCCCCGACGTGCCCGTTACGGGCACCGTTGTTTCTGTCGCAGGCGTCTCCTGCTCAGGAGTAGTGACATTCCCCGTAGTAATCACCGATGCGGCCATCGCGGGCTGTTCGTTCGATACTGGCAGCGCCGCGCCCTCTGCAGATGGATGAACCAGGATGGGCACATTCACATTGCCACCATCCAGCATCTCCACCATCACCTGGGCTTCGGATAGATCCCACCCCGCAGGGATGGTCTCCGGCATGGGAACCAGGGTCACCGGATCCGTCCCTTCCACGGTAACGGTGCTCTCCCCAGCCTGAATCACGCCCCGATCCATTCCGCCCTGCATCACGCGGAAGGAGCCGGACAGGGGGACCTGCCCGCTGCTACCGTCCGCTTGCTCCACGATGCCGCGGAAATAGACGCCCACCGTCATCACATCCGCCGCGGCGGAAGACATCAGGCTAAAAATCAGCGCCAGCGCCAATGCCAGCGGAATGATGCGGGTCCATCCTTTCATGATGCGAAAAGGCCTCCTTTGGATATTTCGCGCGCCCCGTCAAGCGCGGAAAAACTCACGAAGGGGAGCTCCCCTCGTGAGCCAGGGTAACGGGAACGCAGATTTGCTCAAATCAGCTGAAAAGCTTCTTGCTTACTCCGCCCATTTTCAAGGGGAGCTTCCATCAGCGTTTCCTGTAAAAATCAATTCAGCTGCACGGAATGGCGGAACTTGTCATATACGTTGGATACGTAGAAGTCCCGATATCCCCGGGGATAGGACACATGCAGCGTGTACAGCGTCTTATCCACACAAACCACAATCAGCCGGCCCGCCACCTCCGCGCCGGTGGCTTTCTCCACGGCGGTATAATTGGCATAGACCCCCGTGGTTCCCAGGAAGGAGCGCTCCGCCGTGTTAGAGGGGGAGAAGTTGGTGAACACACCGCTGCCAGACAGGGTGTCCAGCATGCCCTTGACCTCCCGGGTCAGCTCGGATTTGGAGTAATCCTTGTTCACCGGCACCGCCCGCACCGTCAGATACGCCGCATAATCCATGGAGGGGTCCGGATTGGTCAGGGTGTAGGTGTCCGCAATGGTGTCGTCCACCAGCCAGCCGCTGGGGCCCTCGAAGGTCAAATGCAGCGAGGAGGCCTCGTAGGTCACATAGCTGAAGGACAGGGTGGGCAATGGCGTGGGGGTGGGCTTGTCGATGGGATCGATGATCACCGGGGTCGCGCCGGCGTACTCACTCTGGATGATGGGCGCGGCGGTGGCCACTTCGCCTACCGTTTCCACGATGTCCTCCCATTCTCCGCCCTCCTCGGAGGCCGGATCATAGCTGCCATCGTCATAATCCGTCGGCCCCACTACGGTGGACCCAAACAGATCCTGCACCGGCTCCGCTGTCGGCGCCTCCGTGGCCCGGCCTTCCGGCGGCAGGGTGTCAAAGACTTCCTTTTCCTGGCAGGCAGTCAGCATCAGGGCGCATAGCGCCAGCACCAGGCACAGTAACCTTTTCTTCGTCATCGTTCTTTCCTCCCCTGTCGGTTCTCCTTGCTGTCTCCAGCGGATTCATCCCTGGAGACCGGCGGAACCTGTTGATCTCACTCCGCGTCCTCGGTGTACCAGGGATGGTACACCCGGCGGTCGAGGCTGAAAATCTTCTCGCTGAAGGCACCCTCCGGCGTCTTCTCCCAGGCGGATTTCATGGTGTTCATCCGGGCATCCATCATGTCGATCCAGTGCAGCGCCTCCGCCTCCGGAAACATAGGGGGCCGGGGGCTTCCATATTCTGCCTCCCCATGATGGCTCAGCAGCATATGCTCCAGCAGCACCACGCATTCCCCGGAAACGCCGGTCTTCTCCGCCGCCTTGTTTAGCAACGTGATGCCCCGCACCAGGTGCCCCAGCAGCTGGCCGTCCCGGGTGTAATCCGAGACGTTGCCGCTCTCGTCGCTCTTCAGCTCCTCCAGCTTGCCCAGATCGTGCAGAATCACCCCGGCGCAAAGCAGGTCGTGATTCAGCCAGGGATACACCTTCAGCGCCGCCTTGGCCAGGCGAAGCATGTCCGTCGTATGGTGCAGAAGGCCGCTGCGCTCCGCGTGATGCATCCGCTGGGCCGCCGGGAACCAGTCGAGCCGCTCCCCCGCCATGGCGACCATCTCGCCCGTCAGCTTTTTCAGGCTTTCGTTGGTAAAGCTGTTTACCGTCTCCTGAATGTCCGCCATCATTTCCCGGGAGGTCCGGGGTGCGGCGGGCACCAGCTCCGCCAGGTCGATGGGATCCTCCGGGGTCACCACCCGCCAGCGCTCGATCTTCATCTGCAGCCGGCCGTTATATTCCTGTACCTGGCCCCGAACCTTGATGGGCTTGCCGCCCTCCGGCACCTCCTGCAGGCCATCCCAGTTCCAGATCTTGGCGTTGATCTCGCCGGATTTGTCCCCCAGGTTCATGTCCACATAGTCCCGGCCGTTCTTGTCGGTTTTCTTCTCCGCCCCGCGGACCATCAGAAACCCCTCGAACCGAGAATCCTTAATCAGCTGGTTAATTCTGTATACTTCCATATGTTCTCCGTCTAACTCATTATTTGGCCGCTGTTTCGTCGTGCGAAGGGATGTTTCACTCAGGGGCCCTTGGAAGACGTCGGCACTTAGCGGGTGGCGAGCATACCGCGCGCGGTGCGCGAGGCGCTTGCGCCCGCGGTGCGCGTGCGAATCCTATTGCGCGAAGGCAGCCGCTTTGTGCCGCTACGTCTAGAACGGAGCGAGAGCGTGCCCCGGAGGGGTTTTTCACGCCCGGAAAACAGTCCAGTGGACTGTTTTCAGTGAAAAACGGGCGGAGCCCTGGGCAATCTCCCGCGCGCTTACGACGAAACGATTCCTACTTAGCTCAAAATGGCGCATCCCCGCCGGGGAAATCCTCCCGGGCCAGGTTGGCGAAGGTGGTCATCTCGCTGAGCCAGGCCAGCTTCACCGTCTTCAACGGGCCGCTGCGCTGCTTGGCCACGTTGACCTCCGCGATGTTTTTATCCTCGGTGTCGGGATTGTAGTATTCCTCTCGGTGCAGGAACATGACCACGTCCGCGTCCTGCTCAATGGATCCGGAATCCCGCAGATCGGACAGCACCGGCCGCTTGTCGATGCGATCCTTGTTCGCCCGGCTCAGCTGGGCGCAGGCGATGACGGGAATCTTCAGCTCCAGGGCGATGGCCTTCAGCTGGCGGCTGATCTCCGCCACTTCCAGTTGCCGGCTCTCGGACCGGCCATCGGACCGCATGAGCCCCAGATAGTCTACCAGCGCCAGATCCAGCCCATGGTCCATCATCAGCCGGCGGCACCGGCTGCGGAATTGACTGGGGGTCAGGGCGGCGGTATCGTCCAGGTACAGCGGCGCGTTGGAGATGGGGCCTAAGGCCTTGGCCAGGGCCATCCACTCCTTGTCCTCCAGCGTCCCCTTTCGAACCTTTTGCATGTTCACATGGGCCTCGCTGCACAGCACCCGCATCATGATCTGCTCCCGGGGCATCTCCAGGCTGAACACTGCCACGGTTTTCCCCTTCACGATGCTGGCATAGCTGGCGATGTTCATGGCGAAGGAGGTCTTGCCCATGGCCGGTCGGGCGCCAATGATGATCAGCTCGCCGGGATGGAGGCCCGTCAGCACGCTGTCCAGGTCGATAAACCCAGTAGGCACGCCGGAGAGCTCCCCATGGAGGCGGGACAGCTCCTCAATCTCCTGAAAGGTGTTCACCAGCACCTCGTTGGCCGGCTTCAGGGAGCCCCCGTCCGTCCGGTTCATCACCAGGTCAAAGATGGCCTTCTCCGCCCCGGCCAGCACCTCCTGCAGGGGATTCTGCTGGGCGTATGCATCCTTGGAGATACCCTGGCTGGCGGCGATCAGCTTGCGCAGCGTGCTCTTTTCCAGCACGATGTCCATGTAGGCGCGGGCGTTGGCCGTGGTGGGCACGGAGCTCAGCAGGCGCATCAGATACGTCATGCCGCCTACGCCCTCCAAGGAACCCCGGCGGTTCATCTCCGTCACCACGGTGGTCAGGTCGATGGGCTTGCGATCCCGGGCCAAATCCGCCATGGCGCGGAAAATCTCCTGATGCTCCGCCAGATAGAAATCCTCCGGCTTCAGCGATTCCATGGCTTTGAGCACAGCATCAGCGTCCTGCAGCATCGCGCCCAGGACACTGACCTCCGCTTCCTGGCTGTTGGGGGGAATCAATCCCCGCAGCCCCTGCTCCATTTGTTCCGGCATCTGATAACCCCATCGCGTGTTGATTGATTATTTTTCCAGCGGGCTGACCCGCAGGGTCATGGTGGTGGACACCCCGGGATACAGGCGAATGCTGATCTCCCGATCCCCGGTCTCCTTAATGGGATCCCCCAGGTCGATCTTCCGCTTGTCCGCGGCGTATCCATGCTGCTTCTCCAGGGCCTCGGCCACCTCCGCCGCGGTCACGCTGCCGTACAGCCGCCCTTGGGCGCCGCATTTGATCTGCAGGTTAATGACCTTCCCCTTCAGGGCGTCGGCCTTGGCCTTCGCCTCGGCCAGGGCTTCCGCCTCCCGGGCGTCCTGGGCCGCGCGCTTCTTTTCAATCTCCTTCAACGTCCCCGCCTTGGCTTCCACCGCCAGCTTCTGGGGGAAAAGGAAATTCCGGGCGTATCCGTCGCTGACGTTCAGAATCTCGTCCCGCTTTCCAATATTTTTGACATCCTTCAGCAGTACAACCTTCATGATGATTCCTCTCCCTTCCGCCTTGCGAAGGGTCAACAAAAAGCCCCTCCACACAGGAAATCAATTTATTCTATCCTATAAATAGTCAAATTGCAAGCCCCGAACGCAAATATTCCACATAATTTTGTAACAATTTGTAACAATTTTGTTGTCAGCAGGATAGCCGATTTGCTTTCAGCAAACGCTGATGAAAGCTTCCGGTGGAGCTTCCAGCGCGAAAAAGTATAGCGGATGGAGAGAACCCTCGCGCTACAAAGCAGGCGCAAGTTTTTTGAGGGTTGAGAAAAGCTCCCCCACAAAACGAGGGAGCGAAAGATGGCTGTCCATCAGCTTCTTCTTAGAAATCCAGGGTATGCTGATCCGGGTTCATGGCCGTTTGGGCCCGCTCCTCCGGCATCCATTCCAGCACCACATGGCGAATCTCCTGCTCCCAGAAGTCCCAGGTGTGCCCGCCGGGGGTGGTCCGCCAAGTATGCTCCACGCCCAGGTCCATCAGCGCCTGGTGGAATTTCTCATTGTCCGCCAGCAGGAAATCCTGCTCTCCGCAGGAAAGATACAGCCGGGGAAAGTCCTTTCCGGATTGGACCCGCTCCCGGGCCAGCTGCAGTGGATCCAGATCCGTACCCACCAGATGGTCCAGATCTCCGAACATGGCCCGGGCGTAGGGCTCGTTCATGGGGCCGGCCGTCCCCGTCCGGTTCTGCAGCGATTCCAGCAACAGCGCAGAAGAGAAGGCGATGATCCCCCCGAAGGTATCCGCGTATTTCAGCCCCGTGCGCAGCGCGCCATATCCGCCCATGGAGAAGCCCCCGATCCAGGTATCCTCCCTTTGGGGCGACAGGGGCAGCATGGCCCGGGTAGCCTCCACCAGCTCCTCTCCGATCCAGCGGGAAAAGTTATTCATATAGTCCGGGTGATCCAGATAGAACCCGTTTTCGCCGTCGGGCATGACGACGCACAGGTTCCGGTCGTCGGCATATCGCTGGATGCAGGAGCTGGTGACCCAGCTGGTGCTGTTGCCATAGATGCCGTGCAGCAGGTACAGGGTCCGGAAGGGAGCACCGGTCTTCGCCGGATCCACGTCCATGGGCAGGAAAACGTTAAAATGCGCCTTCCTCCCCAGCTGCTTTGATTTGTAATCCACCTGTAAAAATGCCATCTTCTTTCATATCCTTTCTTGTCGTATGAAACGAGTTTCATTTCGCTTTTCTGAAAAAAACGGCTCCCGCGAAGGGAGCCGCTCAAATTTTTGTTTATCCCTTGATACCCGTGGAAGCGATGCCCTCGACCAGGCTCTTCTGGAAGATGAGGAACAGCACCGTGGCAGGCACGATGGACAGAGTGGACATGGCCAGGGTGGAGCCGATATCCGATCCGGAGGACGGATCGTTAAACAGCTGCAGGGCCAGGGAAATGGGCCGCATGCTCGCCCGGTTCACATACAGCAGGGCGGACAGATAATCATCCCATCTCCAGATGAAGGAGAAGATGGCCGAGGTCACCAGGGCCGGGACGATCAGCGGCAGAATGATACGGAAGAAGGTGACATAATAGGAGCAGCCGTCGATCTTCGCGGCCTCGTCCAGATCCTTCGGAATGCCGTCAATGAAGTTCATGATCAGGTAAACGAAGAATCCCTGAATGGCGAAGAAATAGGGCAAAATCATGGGGAAATAGGTGCCGACCCAGTTCAGATGCCGATACCACATGAACTGCGGAATCATCAGGATCTGGGCGGGCAGCATCATGGTGCTCAGCACCAGGCCGAACAGAATCTTCTTTCCCTTGAACTGCAGCCGCTGCAACGCGTAGGCCACCAAAGAGGAGGACAGCAGCGTGCCAAAGGTGGAGGTCAGGGAGATGAAGAAGGAGTTTAGGAAGAAGGTGCCAAAGGTGTATCCCATGAATCCCTTCCAGCCCTGAATATAGTTCCGCAGCGTCCACTCTGTGGGGATCAGCTGCTTCGCCGTGGGCAAAATCGTATCCACGGGCTTAAAGGAGCTGAACACCATCCACAGCAGGGGGTAAACCATGATCAGCGCACCGGCGGCGACGAGAATGTGATACAGGACTTCTTTCCAGGGTTTTCTTTCAGTTTTCATATATCCTCCCGCCTCCTCTCTTACGCGTCATAGACCCACTTGCTGCGGCTCTTGAACAGCAGGAAGGTAACCAGGGACACGATCACCAGCATGATCCAGGCCAGGGCGGAGGCATAGCCCATCTGGCTCTTGCCCAGGGCCGGGAAGGCCTTGTTGTACTGATACACGGTGTAGAACAGGGTGGAATCCCGAGGCCCGCCGTTGGTGATCAATTTGGACTGGGTGAAGGCCAGGAAGGAGTTGATGGTCTGCTGCACCAGGTTGAAGAAGATGGTGGGGGTCAGCAGCGGCAGGGTCACGTGGAAGAAACGCTTGATGCCGTTGGCGCCGTCGATGCTGGCCGCCTCGTACAGCTCCATGGGAATCTGTTTCAGGCTAGACAGGAAGATCAGCATGGAGGAGCCGAACTGCCACACCGTCAGGATGATCAGCACCCAGATGGCCGGCCCTTCGCCGAACCAGTTGAAGCCCGTCATGCCGGGGAAAATCGTGCTCAAAATGGCGTTGATGGTGCCGTTGGATTCAAACATCCGGCGCCACAGAATAGCCACGGCCACGGATCCGCCGATGATGGAGGGCAGATAATAGGTCGCCCGATAGAAGCCCACCGCCCGGGTCTCGTGGTTCAAAATCAGGGCGACGATCAGGGCGAAGATGACCTTCAGGGGCGTGCCGATCAGGGCGAAATACACCGTGACCCCCAGGGCTTTGGAGAAGGTCTTGTCCTTAGTAAAGATCTTGATATAGTTATCCAGGCCGATCCAGGTGGGCGGGCTCTGGATGTCGTATTTACAGAAAGAATAATACAGGGAAAGGGCCATGGGGATCAGCAGGAACATCAGAAAGCCGATGATGAAGGGCAGACTGAAGATGAGCCCTGCTGTGGACTCCTTGTGGAACCACCGGGTAAAGCCGGATTCCCGCCTTTCCAGCGAGCGGTTAGACATAAGCCGAATCTCCTCCTCCGTTGTCGTTCGAGAAAAGGGGCGGTGGAACACCGCCCCCTTCTTACTTTAACTCAGGGATACCGCCGTAGGGATCAGTAGTTGGAGGCGATATCGTTGGTGGACTCGACGAAGTCAGCGCCCAGCTCTTCCGCCGTGTAGGCCGGATTCTTCAGCAGGGCTTCGTCGCTCAGCCGCTTCAACACGTCCGCGTTCACTTCGCCGACGTAGCTGGGCAGGGGCGCGAAGATGGGGGAGCTGTTGTCTTCCACGATGGCCAGATAATCCACGGCCACGCCGTAGGTGGGATCGATCTTGTTCACTTCTTCCGCGATCTCAGCGGCCACGGAGCTGTTGGCGGGCACGCCACGCTCGGCCTTCAGCAGGATGTTGGCCTGAGGATCATTGATCAGGTAGTTCAGCACAGCCACAGCCGCGTCGGGGTTCTTGCTGTCGGTGGTGACGGAGAAGAACTGACCGGGCTTCATGTAGTTGGAGGCTACCGGATCATCGCTGGGCCAGGAGCAGATGCCCAGTTCAATGCCATCCGCCTGAGCGGCAGCGTTGAAAGCGGCGATCTGGTTGGAGAAGGCGATGGAGCACCAGGTGCGGACGTCGGGGGTGGCGCCGAAGACCATGGGGCTCTGGGCGATATCGTCCACGTTCACGTTGGCGATTTCATCAGTGTTGAACATCCAGCCTTCGGCCACGCCGTCCAGCATCAGCTTGTAGTAGCCGGCGGCTTCCTCGGCGGTCAGGGTAGTGCCTTCCGCTTCGAACAGGGCCGTCTTGCCCAGGCCGCGAGCGTAATAGGTGGGATAGTTCTCGGAGTTACCCTGGCCATAGATGACGCGATATCCGCCGTCCTTCGCGGCCATGATCTGCTTGGTGATCTCCTCGAACTTGGCCCAGGTCAGGTTCACGGGAACCTCGATGCCCAGCTCGTCGGTCAGGGTCTTGTTGTACAGCAGGGCGGGGGCATTCACGCCGGCGCAAACCGCAACCAGCTTATCGCCCACCTTGCCGGTGTCGATGATGTTCTGGCTCAGGCCACTCAGATCCAGGGCGCCGCTCTCCACGTAGGGAGTCAGGTCCAGCAGATCATCGGCGGCGGCCCACTGCTCGATGTAGGCGTAGTCCTGCTGCATCAGATCCGGCAGGCTGTTGTCCGCCGCGGCGGTCAGCATCAGGGCCCAGTAGTTGGACCAGTTCTGGGCGTTGGTGTTGAAGGTGATGTTGGGATAATTCTCGGTCAGATAGTTCAGGGCGTCGGCGGTCGCGGCGTCGCGAACCTGATTGCCCCACCAGCCGAAGCCCAGCTCGATGTCGCCGGCGTTGGCCAGATCATAGGTACCGATCTTCAGATCATCCGCGAAAGCGGAGGTCATGCCCAGCAGCAGCGCCAGGGACAGGAATAGAGCAACAATCTTCTTCATACAAAAGGTCCTCCTTATTTTTTGACGACGTCTTCGACATGTCGTTTTTATCTTTATATCATGACATTTGGGACATGTCAATACTGTATCCCAAATTTTCTTACCTATCATTATATCTTATTTTATTCAGTCTATCGAAAAAAGGCCCCGCGCCTTGGCTTCAAAACGATTACATTTCTTTGCAAAAGATACACTTGTTTTTCCCCTTTCAATTCGGATATAATGAATGCCGAAGAAACATCGCGGTCTTCCAAATGGACCAGCTTTTATTTTGTTGAAGGAGGTCTCCATCCATGTCTGATCAAGTACGTCTCGGCATCATCGGCATCGGCAACCAGGGCTCCACCTATGCCCGCCGCCTGGTGAAGGAAAACTGGGTTCCCGAAATCCAGGTGACCGCCATCGCGGATAAAAATCCCGACCGGCTGCAGTGGGCCCGGGAGAACGTGTCCCCGGACATCGCCTATTTTGAGGATGCCCTGGCCATGCTGGACAGCGGGCTCATCGATGCCTGCGTCGTGGCCATTCCCCATTATGATCACCCGAAGTACGTCATCGAGTGCCTGCATCGGGGCATCCATGTCCTGTGCGAAAAGCCCGCCGGCGTCTATACGGAGCAGGTTCGGGAGATGAACGAGGAGGCGAAGAAATACCCGGATGTGGTCTACGCCATGATGTTCAATCAGCGGACCAACTGCGTCTATCGCAAGATGCGGGAGCTGATCCAGAGCGGCAAGTACGGCCGGGTGCGTCGGGCCAACTGGCTCATCACCAACTGGTATCGCAGCCAGTATTACTACGACAGTGGCGATTGGCGGGCCACCTGGTCCGGCGAGGGCGGCGGCGTGCTGCTGAACCAGTGCCCCCATCAGCTGGATCTGTGGCAGTGGATTCTGGGCATGCCCAAGAAGGTTCAGTCCTTCATGCACTACGGCCAGTGGCACGATGTGGAGGTGGAGGACGATGTGACCACCTACATGGAATATGAGGATGGGCACACCGGCGTTTTCATTACCTCCACCGGCGATCCCCACGGCTCCAACCGCTTCGAGGTGCAGATGGACGGCGCCCAGCTGGTGGTAGAGAAGGATAAGCTGTACCTGGCGGAGCTGGAGCAGCTGGAGCAGGATTGGACCAAGACCAACACCATTCCCTTCGGCACGGTGCCCGCCAAGGAAATTGAAGTAGAAACCGACGGCCTCAACCCCCAGCATCAGGGCGTGTTCGCGGCCTTTGCCGGCGCCATTCTGCGGGGCGAGCCCCTCATCGCCGGCGGCGAGGAGGGCATTAACGGCCTGACCCTGTCCAATGCCATGCACCTGTCCGCCTTCCTGGGCCAGGCGGTGGAAATCCCCTTCGACGAGCATCTGTACTATGAGGAGCTGATGAAGCGGGTGTCCACCTCCCGCCGCAAGGAGCCGGCCAAGGCCGTCTTCGCCAACACGGAGGGCACCTACTGAGCATGAGCGACGCAATTCGTATCGCGGTCATCGGCATCGGGCATATGGGCACCGCCCATGCCCGGTGCATCCATTCCGGCGCCATCGCCGGGGCCCGGCTGGCCGCGGTCTGTGACACCAATCCGGACCGGCTGGCCTGGGCGGAGCGGGAAATGCCGGAGGCGCTCCGTTTCCCGGATTATCATCAGCTGATCACCTCCAGCGCCGCCGACGCGGTGATCATCGCCGTGCCCCATCCCTTGCATAGCCTCATCGCCCGGGAAGCCCTGGGGGCCGGGCTCCACGCTCTGTCGGAAAAGCCCCTGGATATTCGGGTTTCCGACGCCCGGAAAGCGGTGGAGGCCGGGAAGGAAGCGGACAACGTGTTCGCGGTGATGCTGAACCAGCGGACCAATCCCATCTTTCAACGGGCCCGAGACATCGTGGCCAGCGGAGAGCTGGGACAGCTGAAGCGCAGCGTCTGGATCATTACCAACTGGTACCGCACCCAGCATTACTATGACAGCGGGGACTGGCGGGCCTCCTGGCGCGGGGAAGGGGGCGGTGTGCTGCTGAATCAGGCGCCCCACAACCTGGACCTGTGGCAATGGATCTGCGGCATGCCCGTGGAGATGACAGCCCAATGCGATCTGGCGAAATATCACCATATCGAGGTGGAGGACGAGGCGACGCTCTTCGTCCGATATGCCAACGGCGCGACGGGGTGCTTCATCACCTCCACCGGCGAATCTCCCGGCACCAATCGGCTGGAGATCAGTGGCACCCGGGGCAAGCTGGTGCTGGAGGAAGGGAAACTCCGGCGGTGGCAGCTGCGGGAGGATGAGGAAATGGTCCGATTCTCCTCCCAGGTCAGTTTCGCCCAGATTCCCTATGATTATTCCGAATGGATCCCCGACACGGAGCCCACGGCTCACGCCGGCATCCTGCAGAATTTTACGAACGCGATTTTGAAGGGCGAGCCCCTGCTCTCCCCGGCGGAGGACGGGCTAAACGAGCTGACCCTGTCCAACGCGGCCTACCTTTCCTCCTGGGAAGGGGGAAGGCCCGTGGCCCTGCCCCTGGACGAAGCCCGGTTCGATGAGCTGCTGGCCCAGCGGCAGGCGGAATCCAAAGTCCTTGGCGCCGGCCAGGGGATCACCCATGATATCACCGGGGAGTATTCCCACCGTTGGCAAACCAATTGGTAAACAAAAGGAAGGAGCCTGAATTTGGTTCCTTCCTTGTTTATTTTCCACGTCCTTTTCTGATTCTTGACCTCGTACATCTTCACACCCGCCGCCTACAAGCAGTTGTGCAGATCTGTCTCGCTCTTCGCAACGCGAATCTGCTGTTCCAGAGAAAGATCCATCCACTAAATTCTTTCCAACTCGATGACGTCCCGCAGGCCATTGGCCAGGGCTTCATCCTCCAGCTGGCGGGTAATGTGGCTTTGCAGGGTTACCCGGGTTTCTGCCGGGGGAATCAGATACTTCCGCTCCCAGTCGAACTGATTGGTCCCGTCCCCCCGCAGGCGGAAGAAGGCCCGCATGCCGGTCAGCACCTGCTCCGTCAGCCCTACATTGGTAAAGCAGTCATTCCGATAAAAATGGGCGAACATGCCATGCTCGGACCGGGCCATGGCTTCCCGAGTCTCCCGGACGGCTGCCAGCGCCCGATCCGTCCACAGGAAGGCCTGCAGATCGTTTCCCCGCAGGGCCTGCCGACAGGCCTGGGCAAAGGCCAGCACCGTTTCGCAGCCCGCCCGGTGCAGAATGGCCGGGGTCAGCAGCAGATCCTCCAGAGCATGGGCTGCTGGGCCCCGCAGCTTCGCCAGCGCCGCCCGGCACTGCTGCTCATACCGGCCCCAGGAAGCAACGCCCGGTGCCGCGATGTCCGCCATCTGGGCCGCCTGGGCGTCAAAATCCTCCGCCGGGGCTGCCCAACTGATTTTCTGCACCCATTTTTCGCCCCGAGCCAGGGCATTGGCCATTTCCCGAACTGGGAAGTGATAGAATTGATCCCCCGCCCGGTCATCCTCGTGGGGGCCATAGGCAGCGGAGCTTTCGCCATACGCGGTCAGCAGGCAGCCCAGGGATGCATCTTCAAAATAGTCCACCGCGTATTCCGCCGCCGCTTTTTCCAGATCGCAGTCCCCGTCCCGCCACAGGCGGCGAATCAGCTCCAGGGTGAACAGATGGGGCCGAATGGAGCCGGAATTGATGATCCAGCACTGATCCCCGCCCCGCTCCAGGACGGTTTTCAGCTCCCGAATCACCAGAGGGAAGGGCACCTGCAGCATGGTCAGGTGGTTCGCGGCCTGCAGGTCGTAGAATCCGGCATGATAATAGATGCCGCTGGCCCCCGTTTTCTCCGGACCGGGCATGGCGTCGATCCGGGGATTATCCAGCCCCTGCCGCCGGGAAACCATTTTTCCGAAGCCGTTGTCGCTCCAAATACGGATCACTTCCTCCGGGATGTCCAGATGCCCATCCCGATACAGGCTCATCATCTCGCCATACAGGTAGGAGCAGAACACCGCCTCCGGCTCCTTCTCCCGCACCATGGCCATTTGTTTGCGAATCATGGCGGAGATAAAAGCCCCCCGCTTCGCGTCCGTATCCATCTTCGGATCGTCATCCCAGAAGGCGTGATCTCCCTGGCCCCGGAAGCCCACCGTCCAGAGCACCGGCCGCCCTTCGTTCATCTGAATCCCCCGCCGCCACAGGGCCTCGAACTTCTCTGGATATTTGGAATAGGAGGGCTCCAGATGTGGCCAGGTCCGGGCAAACATGGGGGCCCCCAGCATCTCCGCGTGATGCTGGGCCAGCCTCAGCCCCATCTCAGAGGCCAGCAGGTTGATGATTTCCCCGTCGTACTGCCGATCCGTCCCGGCGATGACCAGATTCCCGCCCAGCCGTAGCAAGGCCTCGAAGCTCCGCTGCCAGACCCGATGCCGCTGGGCCGGGGTAAAGCACCAGCCGTCCAGCAGCACCTCATCGTTGATGAACCATCCCCGCCAGCGCACCCGATAGGCTGGAGAAGCCCAGGTTTGATCCGGCACCTGGCAGGCCGCCACCCGATGATTCGGCAGGCCGCTCCACCAGCCAAAGGGCTTCACCCCCAGCAGCCGTTCGCTGACGGACAACAGGGCATAGACCGCCCCAAGGGCATCAGCGCAGGTGAGGCGAATTTCCGTCTCACTCACCTCCGCGGTATAGCTCTCCGCCGGAAGAGTGGGATCCAGCGTTACCTGAATACTATTTTCCGGTCCTTCCTGAGGTAAAATCTCCTCCATATCCCGGCGCAAAATATCCGCCGCGTGATGAATGGGGGACAGGCTCTCCTCCGCAATGATCCGGGTCCGTTGGCTGAATTCAAACATGAGCTTCCATCCTTCGCGTCTTTTTCTGATTCTTGACCTCGTACATCTTCATATCCGCCGCCTGTAGGCAGCTGTCCAGATCCGCCTCGCTCGTCGCGGGGCGGATGTACTGTCCCAGGGAAAGATCCAGACGGAAGGGCAGCTTCCTTTCCTCCTGAATTTCCGCCAGCTTCTGGCGCACCAGGCTGTCCGCCCCCAGGACATACTCTATATTCTGGCTCTCTCCATTCATTCCTTCTACTTCGCGAATTCCGCCAAGCCGATCCAAGTATAGACAGAAATGGGCTCCTCTGCCATCATCCGCCGGGCTTCCTCCCGGGTCACCAGGCGGAAGCCGTTAAACTGCTCCGAGCCCTCCGCGTGGCTCTGGGTCAGCTCGCTCTCCGCGTGGTCATACAGGTCGATCCGAACCATGGCGTTGGATTCATCCGTCAGCCCCGGGGAGGAAAACAGGCAGGGATGGACCATCCGGAATTCGTCCTTCGGCCCCAGGGCGATCCCCGTTTCCTCGTACAGCTCCCGAGCCGCCGTATCCCGAATGGCCTGGGGCCGATCCTTCCCCCGATCCTCCGGATCGATGAGCCCCGCGGGGACGCTGTCCACGAATTGCCCCAGGGGGTAGCGATACTCCCGGTTCAACAGCATGCGATCCTCCTGCCCCGGCCCGTGCCAGACGACGCAGAGGGAAACCGCGTCGGGAATCATGGCCCGGAACTGCTCCTCGGACAGGGCGGCCACCAGATCCTCCCGGCCCCGGCGGGTGGCGTCAAAATAATGCTTCCCCGGGGCGTATTGCAGATCAAAAACCTTGATAAATCGGGTGTCCAGCAGGGTTTCCACAGGATAATTCATTTCAACCGGCTTCCTTTCTCTTTAAAACGCGAAGGGCTCCAGGGGCAGGCCGTTGGCCGCGAAAAGGTTCACCAGGCCGTAATCCGTCCAGGCGTAGCGGGCGTGCAGCGGATGCTCGACCCCCGCTGCCGTCAGATGCAGGAAGGGGCCTTCCAGCATGGCCCGGGCGGGCACGAAGTTCCCATCCGCCCCGGCCAGCTCCAGCAGGGCCGGCTCCTTTCCGTCCCGGGCCATCAGGGGCTGATCCGTCGTCAGGGTCATCATGCTGCCCTCGATTGTCCGCCCCGTGACCTGAGGAGCCTTCTCCCCCTTTTCGCCGTAGATGATCTCCCGCGCCAGCTCGTACAGCCGCTCCCCTACCACCCGCTTGTTGGTGGGGTGCAGGTTGTTGAATTCTCCCTGATCGATCAGGCAGGCCATGCCCGTGTTCCGCATCCGGTCCCGGGTGGCGCTCTGCCGCAGCCGCAGGGCGGGCCAGGTCTTGGTGTCCGTCTTCCCCTGCTCCAGCCACATGGGCAGTTGCACAAACAGGAAGGGCAGGCCCTCCTCCTGGAAGGTTTCCCGCCAGCGGTCGATAAGGGACATCATGAGGGTGTCATATTTGCTGTCCACGCTGGTGGCGTCGGTCTCCCCTTGATAGAACAGGATTCCCGTCAGGGTCAGGGGCGCCAGGGGGGCCACCATGGTGTCGTACAGCCCGGCTGGCCGGAAGGGATCCGCCGGCCCCGCCGGAGGATTCCAGGGGTTGGGGCCCAGCTCCTTTTCCACCTCAGCCCATTCGCAGCCCGGATGCTCCGCGCGGTACTTCCCCGCCGCGTCGTTCCAGGCATTCAGCACCCGGCGGAACTCCCGCTCCTTTTCCAGATATTCCTCCAGGGTGATCCCCGCGGCCTTTTTCTCATATTCCTCCAGATAGCGAAGGCCCTCCGCCGTCCGCCGCAGCCACTTTTCCTCCATCCAGCAGGTGATGGAGGTGCCGCCCCAATAGCAGTCGATAACCCCCACCGGCACCTGCAGATGGCGCTGCAGCTTCATGGCGAAGAAATACGCCGCCGCGCTCATATCCTGCCCTCGGCCGGGGCCGATGGCCTGCCAGCGAACCTGGTCCCAGGCCTGCTGCCGCTCCTGGCTGAACCAGGCTTGCTTCGGCACGTTGAAGTATCGCACCATGGGGTTCACATGGCTGGCGATGAGCTCCGGCCCCTCGTCCGCGTTGCGCAGCTCCAGCTCCATGTTGCTCTGCCCTCCGGCCAGGAACACCTCTCCGATGGAAATGTCCAAGGCGCAGAAGGTTTCCTGCCCGTCGGAGACCAGCAGCCGGCACCCCGTGTTCGCCGCCTGGGCCGGCAGCACCACCAGGAACCTCCCCCCGAAGGCCCGGGCCTCCCCCTGGGCCAGCAGGGCGTCCTTCCCGTCCCGCAGCTCCACATGGATGCGGGCCCCGTCCTCCGCCTCGCCGAAGATCCGGAGCTCTTTTCCGCGGCAAAGCACCGCGCCGTCCGAGAATATGGGGGATACTTTCAACATCAACGCGCCCTCCTATTGAAAGAATGAAGGCGGGGGCTTTGCCCCCGCCTTCCGGAAAATTACAGGAACATGCAAGTGAATATTTCTCTTCACTCTGCTATTTATTTTCGACCCAGATAGGCCAAATTCCTTTCGATCAATTCCAATCTCTGCTTGACCCCGTCCACGGAGCGCAAGGCGTCCTCCGGGGTATGGAAAACATAGTCGATCATCCGATCCACATCCATCTCCGCCACGTGCATCCGGGTGTCGGAGGAAGCATAGTACAAATATACTTTCCCGTCCTCGTCCGCAATGGCGCCATTGGTAAACACCACGTTGCTGACATCCCCGACCCGTTCCCGGCCCAGAGGGCCCAGCAGCATGCCGCCAGGCTCGGCGATCACCTTCGCGGGATCCTGCAGATCCGTGGCGAAGGCATACAGCACATACCGCAGCCCCGCCGCCGTGTTCCGCACCCCGTGGGCCAGATGAATCCAGCCCTTCTCCGTCTTGATGGGCACTGCGCCGGCGCCATTCTTGCTTTCGGTAATGGTGTGATACCGGCGGCGGCTGATGATCTTCTCCTCGTCAATGACCGGATTCGTGATGTCCGCGCACAGGCCAAAGCCGATGCCGCCGCCGCTTCCGGTCTCGATGAAATCATCCATGGGCCGGGTGTAGAAGGCGTACTTCCCTTCCACGAATTCCGGATGGAGCACCACGTTCCGCTGCTGGGGGGACCGCAGAGTTTTCAGATTCGGCAGCCGCTCCCAGGTTTCCAGATCCTTCGTCCGCACAATGCCCGCCGCGGCCACCGCCGCGGATAGATCGGGATTGTCCGGATCCTTGCTCTCCGAGCAGAACACGCCGTAGATCCAGCCGTCCTCATGCTGGGTCAGACGCATGTCGTATACATTTGTCTCCGCCTTCTCCGTGTCCGGCAGCAGGATGGGCCGATCCCGGAAGCGGAAGCCCTCCGTGGGCCGGTCGCTCTCCGCCACGGCGAAAAAGCTCTTCCGGTCCATGCCCTCTACCCGAACCACCAGGCAGTATTTATCCCCCAGCTTGATGGCGCCGCTGTTCAGGGTGGCATTCACCCCCAGCCGCTGCATCATGAAAGGGTTGGTCTCCGGGTTGGCGTCGTACATCCAGAAGGGAGGCACATGCTCCCGAGTCAGCACCGGGTTACGATACCGGCTGTACAGCCCGTTATAAAAATGCTCATCCACCGGATTCGGCCGGGACAGCAGCCGCTCGTAGGCCTCCATCAATGATTCAAAACTTCTCGCCCGCATTTGCTTTCGCCTTCCCCCATCAATAATGATGCACCGCTTCTTCATCCGCCCAGTTCAGCACGCTGTGGCCTTTGATGTACTGAACCACTTCGTCCACCTTGGTGAAGGCCAGGCCCACATGGGTGTCCGCGCAGCCGTAATAGATGGCGATGCGCCCGGTGGCCTCGTCCTGCAGCGTCGCGCAGGGGAACACCACGTTGGGCACGAACCCGGTCACCTCGTAGGGCTCCTCGGGAGTCAGCAGATAGTTTTCGCAGCGATACAGCACCTTGCTGGGCTCGTCGATGTCCAGAATCGCGCCGCCCATGGAATAGACGAAGCCATTGCAGGTGCTGGACACGCCATGGTAGAACATGAGCCAGCCCTCGGTGGTCTCGATGGGGGCTGCGCCGGCGCCGATCTTCACGCTCTCCCACCATTCACTGCCCCTGCCCATCACATGACGATGCCGGCCCCAGTAGATCATGTCTGGGGATTCGGACAGGAAGATATCCCCAAAGGGGGTGTGTCCGCTATCGGAGGGCCGGGACAGCAGCTTGAAGTTGCCGCCAATGCGCCGGGGGAACAGCACCGCGTTGCGGTTGAAGGGAATGAAGGGATTTTCCACCCGGGTAAAGGTCTTGAAATCCTGGGTCTTGGCCATGCCGATGGCCGCGCCGAAGAAATCCGTGCACCAGATGATGTAATAGGTGTCCTCCACCTTCACCAACCGGGGATCATAGGCGTAATGGGGCAGCATGGGCTCGCCCTTTTCGTCCGTGAAGGGCACCTTTTCCCGCTCCACCTCCCAGTGGATGCCGTCCTTGGAATGGCCCAGGTACACATGGGGAATGCCGTTCACCTGCTCGCCCCGCAGCACGGCGATGAAGCCATCCTCCCAGGGAGCCACGGCGCTGTTGAAGATTCGGGCGATTTCCGGCGTGGGGTTCCGGCCCAGGATGGGATTCTCCGTATAGCGCCAAATGGGGGCTGCCGTCTTCAGATCGGCCGGCTTCTCCTGCCAGGGGATGTTGGGCAAAGCGCCCGCGTTCAATATCTTAATTTCAGACATGGTTTTTTCTCCTCTCTGTTGTGTAGTCATGTGCGCGCGGGAGTTCCCCTCCGGGGCACGGCTCGCGCCTCCGTTCCAGACGTAGCGGCACAAAGCGGCTGCCTTCGCAATAGGATTCGCACGCGCACCGCGGGTGCAAGCGCCTCGCGCACCGCGCGCGGTATGCTCGCCACCCGCTAAGTGCCGACGTCTTCCAAGGGCCCCGGAGTGAAACATCCCTTCGCAATTAGTCCGGCATTTTCGCCTCGATCAACCGCAGGCACATGCGGCTGTTATGGTAGGGGCATTTCCACTCCTCCACCATGGGCCGCTCCGTCAGGCTGCCGTCCTCATAGACGGACCAATACCATTCCCCATTGGGCCGAGGATCCACGATCATCCGCTGGATCGTTTCCCACTGGGTCTGCAGATCCGCTGCCCAGGCGGGATCCTTAGTCATTTCCCATCCGCAGTGCAGGCCCAGCATAGTCTCCGCCTGCACCCACCAGATCCGCAGCTCGCTGACCTCTCCGGCCACCCATTCGTTCTTCAGCCCATGCTCCGTAAACGCCCGCTCCCGGACGCTTTCCAGCAGATCCAGACACATGGCCCGGTAAGGCGCCCGGTCCTTCTCCGGCAGGAACTCCTGGGCCGAATCCCACAGCAGCCATCCGCTCTCGATGTCGTGGCCATAGCTCTGCATATCCAACAGGGGGCGATACTCATCGTCCATGAAGACCTCCAGCCGGCGCTTCTCCGGGTTGTACATCTTCTTCAGCAGGATCTCCAGGGCCCGCAGCCCCGCCTGCCACACATGATCCTCCGGCTCCGCCCGGTGCAGCTCCGTGTAAGCCTCCAGCACGTGCAGCAGGGTGTTCATGGTCCGGGTAGCCATGACCCCATTCTCGCTCAGCTTCTCATTGCTCTCCGGAGAGAAATCCGCCTGATAGGCCTCCCCGTATCCGTTATAGACGGTGCACTTTTCCTCGATGACCCGATACAGGGCTCGGGCCTTCTCCAGGGCCTCCCGCTTCCCCGTCAGCCGGTAATAGGCGGACAGGCCGTAGATGGCGAAGGCCTGGCAATAGGTATGCTTGGTGGTGTCCGCAGGCTTCCCATCGTAGGTCACACTCCAGTAGACGCCCCCGTGAGCCTCGTCCTCAAACATCTTCAGGGCTTCATAGGCCCAGTCCGCGTACCGGCGGTACTCCCCGCTGCCTAGGATCCGGGCGGCGGCGGAAAAGGTCCAGAGGATGCGGCTGTGCAGGATGCAGCCCTTGTCCGCCTCCCGCTGGATGTTCAACCCTTTGTCCACATAGCCGTAAAACCCGCCGTGTTTTTCGTCCTTCAGCCCCTCCCAGAAGGGTAGAATCTTCCAGGTCAGATGATCCCGCAATTCCTGTTGTAGCATCTTTCTTACCCTTTCTTATCCCTTAACGGATCCGCTGGCCAGGCCCGCGTACACCTGCTTCTGGAAGATCAGGAAGACCACCAGAGAGGGAATCAGCGTCAGCAGCACGCCCGCGCAAATGATGTTATAGGAGCTCTTGAAAGGCCCGGAGAAGGAATATAGTGCCGTGGAGATGGTTCGCCAGGAGTTGGACTGCAAGTACAGGTTGGCGTTGTAATACTCGTTGTAGACCCCCACGCCCTTCAGCACCGCCACGGTGATGATGGCCGGCTTGGTCAGGGGCAGCAGAATCTTGAAGAACACCCCGAAGTAGGTGCACCCCTCCAGCACCGCGCTTTCATCCAGCGCGCCGTCCAGGTTTTCAAAATACTGCAGGAAGATGTAGATGGAGATGACATCCGTGCCGCTCATCAGGATCATGTACCCCACGATGGAGTTCAGGAAGCCCAGCTGCCGCATGATGTCATAGGTGGTCACCTGCATAGCGATGCCAGGGATCAGGGTCGCGATCATGAACAGGTTCCGGATCAGGCCGTTGCCCGGGAACCGGAAGCGGTTCAGCACATAGGCCAGCATGGAGCCCATCATGACGGAAACGATGACCACCACCACTACCACGGAGGCCGAGGTCAGGAAGGCTCGGGGCATATCCCCGTCCACCCACACCTGGCGGTAGTTGTCGAAATTCAGCCAATTCTGGGGCAGGTCCATGGCGTTGGTGGTCGCGTATTCCTCCGCCGTCTTGAAGGAGGTGGTAAAGGAGGAAACGATGGGCAGCAGCGCGATGAAGCACGCCAGCAGCAGCGCCGCGTACTCCAGGGCCTTGATGATGATTCGCTGAATCTTCGCCGCTGTGTTGGTTGTCCGAACCGCCGTTGTTACATTAGACATTCTTCGCCGCCTCCTTTCTTACCACAGCGCCTTGGCCTTGTTGGCCTTGGCGTTGAAGGTATTTTCCGAATCCTTCATCACGTACCGGAAGAACAGCCGCTGAGCCACGGTGAAGATCAGAATCAGGCCCATCAGCACCATGGCCATGGCGCAGGCCTGACCCACCTTCTGGCTCACGTGGGCCATCTGGTGAATCTTGATGAAGAAGGTGGCCGTGCCGTTGGCGCCCATGGAGCCTACCACGTAGGCCGGCTCGAAGGCGGACAGGGAACCCGTGATGCTGAGGATCAGGTTCAGCATGAACACGGTCTTGATGCCCGGCAGGATGATGGCCTTAAACTGCTGCCAGCGGTTGGCGCCGTCGATGGTGGCCGCCTCATACAGGGTGGGATCGATGGAGGCGATGGCCCCGATGAACAGCACCATGTTCTGCCCGCAGTATTTCCACACGGAGGTGAACACCAGGCTCCAGTTGTTCACGCTCTGATCCCGTAGCCAGTAGGGCAGGCTGTCCAGCTTGAAGCCGATGGCCTGGAGCACGGAGTCCAGCACGAAGCCTCGGGTGTAGAAATACTTGAAGATGTATCCGATGGCGATACCGTTTACCAGGAAGGGGAAGAACATGATGGCCTTGTATACCCCGCCGCCCCGGATGTTTTCCAGGCTCAGCACGGAGGCAAAGAACAGGGCCAGGGCCAGCTGCACCACTGCGCCCGCCATGTAGTACAGGCTCAGCAGCATCGCGCCCACATATTCCGACTTGGAGAACACCTTCAGGTAGTTATCAAACCCGACGAAGCCCTTGTTCTTCGTGTAGCTCATGTTGTAGAAGCTGAATTGGATCATTTTGACAAAGGGCACATAGGTAAACAAAATCAGCAGAAACAGGGGCACGATGGCGAACAGGACGATCACCGCCACCTTCTGCCAATTGATCCGCTTCCTGCGCAGATCGGGCTGAACCTTGCTCATCACGCTCATGAGCCGCACCTCCGGAACTTATTCTTTGCTTCAAAAAGGCGGGGCCAGGAGCATTTCCATGGCCCCGCCGCTGGGGGTGAGCAGAGGAGAGGAGGATCCCCTCCCCTGCCCTTCATTTCTAATTTTCGGGAATTACTTAACTTCCACGTTCAGGGTCGCCTGAGCGTCGCTCCAAGCTTCGTTCCAGTCGGCCATGATGTCGTCGAAATCTTTGTCATGGTTGAAGCCATGCTCCACGATCTCCTGCACCTTGGTGTTGCCGCCGGCATTGATGGCCAGCTCAGACTCGCTGTTCAGCTCGCTCAGCAGGGTCGCTTCGCCTTCCAGGGCGTCGGCGTCCGCCACCATGTCGATGCCGTCGAAGGCAGCGTACAGGTCCGGATATTCGCCATTCTTGTCGATCGGCACGCCGCCTTCGCTGTAAGCGAAGCCGCTCTGCTCGGTGACATACTTCAGATAGTACAGGGAAGCCAGCTTCTCGTCGTCAGAGGCCTGGACGTTGATGCCGAAGCAATAGTCGGGGCCAGCGGGGGCGTACTGCTTGCCATCCACGGTGATGGGGAACGCCATGTAGCCCACATCTTCCGGATGCTCGCCGCCCTCGGCGTCACGCATCTGGGTGAAAGCCCAGGAGCCCAGCACCATGGTCGCGATCTGGCCATTGTTCAGCATGGGCTTGCAGCCTTCCCAGTCAGTGGTGGTGTAGTCTTCTTCGATCAGGCCTTCCGCCGCCGCGTCGTACAGAATCTTGTACACCGCATAGGGGCCGGTCAGCTCGTCTTCCTGCTTGGCGAAGGGATCCTTCGCGTGGGGCAGGATCTGATTCTGATATTCCGCCTTGCCGGTAGCGGCCACGCCGATGTAAGCATCCCAAGCGCCCATGGTCCAGCCAGCGGCGTAGTTGGTGTACAGCGGGATGGCGTCGGTCTTTTCCTTCACGGCGCGCAGGGCGTCCAGGAACTCAGCGGGGGTCTTGGGCAGCTCGGTCACGCCGGCTTCCGCGAAGATCCGCTTGTTGTACAGGATGCCGTTGGCATTGCCAGTGGAGGGGATGCCGTAGGCTTCGCCTTCATAAGCCCAGTTGCTCATGAAGTTGTACAGGCCGTTCAGGGTATCCAGCTTGCCCAGGGAGATGTAATACTTGCTCAGCTCATCCTTGTCCACGGTGGGGATGCCCATGATGGTCCAGTCGTTGTTACCGATCCGCAGCAGGGCGTTTTCGGCGTAGTCGGTGATCAGCTCATACTCGATCTCGACGTTGGGATAGGTCTTGTTGAACTCATCCACATAGCCCTGGAGCTTCTCCGGGATGTCAGTCCGATGATACACAAAATGGATCTTCGCGGTCAGGTCGGTGTTTTCTCCCCACACGATCTGATCCAGGGTGGGCAGCTCATCCGCCGCGGCGAAAGAGGCCATCCCCAGCGCCAGGCACAGGGCCAGAACCAAAGCCAACAGTTTCTTCATGGTAGGTTTCTCCTCCTTTTTATTTGGTTAACAAATTTGTTAATCTGTTAACTTCATTAACCACATTATAAACCTTCCCTATTTTGTTGTCAATAGATGTTCCCTGTCTATTTTGGCAAAATTTCTTCCCTGAGTTCTATTTTATTCCACCAATTCTGTTTTCTTTCCTGTTTTTTACTCTTGACATTCAGAGGCAGATTGCTTATAGTTTAGTTAACAAAATTCATTTTGTTAGCCTATTCGTAAATCCAAGTACGCTGTAAAGGAAGCTCCGAAGATGAAGAAAACCACCATGCGGGATATCGGGAAGGCTGTAGGCGTCAGCGCCGTGACCGTCTCCAAGGCCTTGGCCGGCAAGCCGGGCATGAGCGACGCCATGCGGGAGAAGATTCTCCGGGCTGCCGAGGAGATGGGATACAGCTATCCCCAGGAGTCCGCCGTCCCAGCGCCCCGGAATCTGGATATCGGCATTCTGGTGCCCGAGGCCTTCTTCGGCGCCAATACCTTCTATGCCAATGTGTATAAGCGGCTGGTGCAGCGGCTGACAGAGGAAGGGCTCTTCGCCCTGCTGGAGCTGGTGGATCGGAAGGCGGAGGAGGAATTGTCCCTGCCCCTGGTACTGACCAGCCATCATGTCAGCGGCCTCATTATCCTGGGCCAGCCCCGGAAGGAATATTCCCGGCTCATCGCTGAGCAGGGGATCCCCGTCATCTTCCTGGATTTCTATGACGAACAGGCCAGCGCCGAAGCGGTGGTGGGCGACAATACCTATGGCTGCTATCGGCTGACCTCCCATCTGATTAAAAATGGACATCGGCGCATCGGCTTTGTGGGGAATTATCGAGCCACCAGCTCCATCATGGACCGCTATCTGGGCTATTGCCGTGCCATGCTGATGCACGATCTGCCCCGGCGGGATGATTGGGTCATCATGGACCGGGGGCTGGATAATCAGCTGCTGGAAAAGCTGGAGCTGCCGGCCGAGCTGCCCACCGCCTTTGTGTGCAACTGCGACGTAGTGGCCCGGAAGCTCATGGATCAGCTGGCGGAGCGGGGGCTCCGGGTGCCGGAGGATATCAGTGTCACGGGGTATGACGATTTTGAAATGGAAGCCGCCCCTGGCCCGGGTATCAGCACCTTCCGGGTGGATATGCACGCCATGGTGGATGTGGCGGTGAAAATCATGCTGGACCGTTGCGCTGGCATAGCCAAGCCCTTCGGCCGAACCGTCATCGGCGGTCAGCCGGTCTATCGGGACTCGGAACGCCCTCTGGCGGAGTAAGAAAGCTTTCCTTTCCCGTCAAATTTCCCCGCTGAAACGCAGCAGGGCGTCGTTGGCGGGCTTGCCATAGGTACAGTAGCCATTGTTGTCCTGGGCCGTCTGGGCCGGATAAAGCCGGGTGGCGCTCCAGTCCCACCAGCCGGTCCCGCGAACCCAGGGATTCCTTTTCAGCGCCTCCAGGAAGGCTTCGTACCATCTGGTCTGGGCCGTCAGGTCCGTCCCTTCGCCGAAGCGCCAGTCATTGGGCCGATATTCGCTCTTCCCCCGGGAGGGGCATCCGCACTCCATAAACAGGAAGGGCTTCCCTTCCCGCTGGCATACGCTCTGAATCCGGGCGAAGTTTTCCTCCAGCTGATGAATGGGGTAATATCCGGAGGAGGAAATATAATCCACCGCGTCCCACCAGTGGACGTTTCCCTCCTGGAACTTATCGCAGTTGTAGGTGATTGGGCCGGAATAGATCTGCCGCACATGGGCCGCCACCTGCCGCCACTCTGCTTCCCGGCCGTCCGTGCCCACCATTTCGCAGCCAATGCAGAACATTTCCGCCTGATTTTCTTCCGCCATCCGGGCCACCCGGCACACATGATCCTCCCAGGAGGCAAACCAGTCCGCCCAGCCCGGCTCCGTCGGCACATCCTGGTCGAAGAAATGGATATAGGCCCGCCAATAGCCATCCCGGCAATTAACCATGGCCTTCAGAAGCACCTTCAGGCCCAGGGCCCTGGCTTCCTGACACACGGCCCGGACGTCCTCTTCGTCCATGACATCCGGATGATCGGAATCCATCCAGGTGGAATAGGTGTGATCCTGCCAGGCGCAGACGGGCAGGATGATGGCATTGCAACCCGTGGTCCGCTTCATTTCGGCCAGGGACCATTTCCAGCCGCTGCTCCGGGTAAAGCCCCGTTTTTCACAAAAACCAAAGGTGTAAGCGTTGAGAAACGGTAGGTCTGTCTGCTGCATGATCGAAGCCTCCTCGGTTCAGTTTCGTCATCCTATTTTATCAAATATTCTCTCGTTCATCAAATCCAATATAAAAGAAGGGAAACACCGATTTGAACACATCAGCGCTTCCCTTTGGAAGCTCTCCCCAGCGGGGAGGGCAAAAACAATTTGTGAAAGGATTCCGTTCAGTCTTTCCGGTCTCTACAGGCAGCAGCCAATTGGGAAACGGCCTGAGCCAGGGTCTCCCGCTGGGTCGCCAGGACGAAACGCTGGAAGCCCGCTCCCTCCTGCCCAAAGAGATCTCCCGCGTCCAGCCAGAGCTTTGCCTTTTTCGACACGAGATTATTCACCTCCGGCCCAGTGAGCCCGGTATCCCGGAAATCCACCCAAGCAAAATAAGTCCCCTGCGGTTCAATAAGCTGCAACTGAGGTAATTCCTTCTTCAAGCTTTCCCGGAAGAAGTTCAGATTCTCCGTCAAATATGCCTGGCAGGCCGCCAGCCACTCCTCCCCCGCCAGATAGGCCGCTTTCGTAGCGGCGAGGCCTAACGGATTCAGCTGCGAATAGCCGCTGGCGTTCATGCGGTGAACGAAGGCCTGCCGCAGCTCAGGATTCGGAATCCAAATGTTGGAAACCTGCAGCCCAGCCAGGTTAAAGCTCTTGCTGGCCGCGGTACAGATAAGGACCTGATCCCGCAGCTCCGGCGCCGCCCGCAGCAGCGTCTGATGCTCATATCCGGGCAGAATCAAATCGCAATGGATTTCATCGGACACCACCCTTACCCCATGCCGGAGGCAAATATCCGCCAGCCGCTGCAGCTCCTCCTGGGTCCAGACTCGGCCCACCGGATTATGAGGGTTGCACAGAATAAAGAGCCGGGCCCCCGATTCCACAATCACCCGTTCAAAATCCGCAAAGTCAATCTCGTATCGCCCTTCCCGCAGCGTAAGCGGGCTGATGACGATCCTTCGGTCGTTGTCCCGAATCACCTCATAGAAGGGATAATATACTGGGGGCTGAATCAGCACGCTCTCCCCAAGCTCCGTCAGAGCCTGCACCGCCATGGCCAGGGCGCAGACCACCCCCGGAGTCTTCACCAGCCACTCCTGGGCGGGACGCCATTGGTGCCGCTTTTCATACCAGCCGGCCACCGCCTCATAATAATCCCCCTTCACATCGCTATATCCAAAAATGCCATGGGAGACCACCCGTTGCAGCGCCTCCTGAATGCAGGGCGCCACCGGGAAATCCATATCCGCCACCCACAGAGGCAACGCATCCGCCGCCTGGCCCCGCTCCACCGCGAAATCCCACTTCAAGGAATTCGTGCCATGCCGATCTACCACCCGATCAAAATCATACATTTCTTTATCCTCCCGCGATGATGTCAAATCCGTTGCCCGATTTGGGCGTCTTCCCGGCCTACATAAGGTGCAGATGCGCCGCCTCGCACCCCTGCTTTTCCTGGACTGCCCAGCCAAGGAACTTTCCTCCTAATACAATTCTGGATACAGTGCAAAATTTCCTTTTTTCCAAAAAAGCGGCACCTCCCCCAAGCAGGGAGGTGCCTTTGAAGAATGGAGGATGGAGGTTATTTTTGACCCATGTTCAAGGCTTCCCCGGAATGGTATGCGACATTCCGGAAGAGGCCATCTTGATCTCTTTGATTACAGCACGCCGCCTTCGACCACCAGGGAATCCGCGTCAGCGTTCTCGCCATAGGTCTCCCGCAGGGTAGCTTCATAGTCCGCGTGGAAGAAGTTTTCTTCGCCCAGCTTTACGATTTCCTCGTTGATCCAGGCCAGCAGGGTTTCGTTGCCCTTGGAAACGGCGGGATTGATGGTGTCCAGATCGCCCAGGGACTCAATGCCCACAGCGAAACCAGGATTCTCAATCGCCCAGGCCAGCACTTCCGTGTTGTCGGTGGACAGGCCATCTCCGCGGCCATCCAGCAGGCCCAGATAAGCATCGGTGTAGCTGTCGTACTTCACCAGCTCCACATCGGGATAATTCTTCTCGAAATAAGTCTCAGCCGTGGTGCCCTTGGAGACGATCAGCTTCTTGCCGTTCAGCTGTTCCACATCCGTCACCAGCGCGCTTTCGGGGCTAACCACGCCCAGGGCGACCTTCATGTAAGGCAGCGCGAAATCCACCTGCTCCGCCCGCTCGTCGGTATAGGTGAAGTTGGCCAGGATCACGTCCACCTTGAAGCTCTGGAGGAACTCAATGCGGTTGGGGGCATCTACCGCCACGATGTCCAGCTCCACGCCCAGGTCTTCCGCCAGGCGGCGGGCCAGGTACACATCATAGCCCTGATATTCGCCGTTTTCATCCACATAGCCAAAGGGCTTCTTGTCATGGAACAAACCGATGGTAATCTTTCCGCTTTCCTTTACTTCATCCAGCGTGCGGAAACCATCCGCCAGGGCGGCGGAAGCCAGCACCAACACCAGGGACAGAGCCAACGCGATCACTTTTACAAAACGCTTCATTTTCGTTTACCTTCCTTTTCTTTATTCACATCCCCGCTCCGCGGGAATAGTTTATCATGGTTTCTTTCTTATTCATTTTCTCCGGGGAAAGCGCTACGCTTCCAACACATTCGAAGCTCCATCCCGGCCCGGCATCGATCCTTGGCGCCGATAAAACGATTTCTCACGCGCTTTCCTCCTCTCTTATTTCCCACCTCCCCGGTAGGTTAGTCGGATTATAGCCTCGTTTTCCCAGCTTGTCAATAAGAAATTTTGTATTTGGCCTGTATTTTGGAAAAAAGAAAGCCGGGAGCGTTTTTGCTCCCGGGCATGGTTTTATCTGGCATTCTTTCGGGTGGAGGCGTAAGTAAAGCTTTGCAGGAACTGGCGGGCCCGCTCCGTCCGGGGCTCCCGGAAAAACTCGGCTGGAGCGCCCTCCTCCACGATGACACCCTGCTCCATAAAGAGCACTCGATCCGCCACCGCTTCGGCGAAGCGCATCTCGTGGGTCACAATGGCCATGGTCATCCCCTGCTCCGCCAGGTCGATAACCACATTCAGCACCTCCGACACCATCTCCGGGTCCAGGGCCGCGGTAATTTCATCCAGCAAGAGCAGCTCTGGATGCATCAGCATGGCCCGCACCAGGGCCACCCGCTGCTTTTGCCCGCCGGAAAGGGTCCGGGGCAGGGCATCCGCCTTCTCCGCCAGGCCCACCCGCTTCAGCATCTCCATGGCTTCCGCCTTCGCCTCGTCCGCCGGCCGTTTCAAAGCCTTGGTCGGGCCCAACAGCAGATTATCCATCACCTTCATGTGAGGGAAAAGATCATAGCTCTGGAACACCATGCCGATCTTCTGGCGCACCAGGTGCATGTTTTTCTCCTGGTCGGAAATCCGCTGATCCCGCAGCCAGATCTCGCCCCCATCGATCCGCTCCAAGCCATTGATGCAGCGCAGGAGGGTACTCTTTCCACAGCCGCTGGGGCCGATGACAACCACCACTTCTCCCTCGTGGATATCCAGGCTAACCCCCTTGAGGACGCCGGTTCCATCGAAGGATTTTTGAATGTTTTTGACGCTTAAAATTGGGTTCATCTTAATTCCAATACCTCTCTAATCTTCCTGCCAGCAGAGAGATGGGCCAGCAGATCAGGAAATACAGCAGGAACACCGTTGCATACACCCAGAAGGCGGCAGAGGGCTCCCGGTAAAACTGGCCAATGATCTGCTGTCCGACCTTTAGCACTTCGGTCACATTGATCATCTTCACCAGGGCGGTGGTCTTAATGATCCGGGTACTCAGGTTAATCGCCTGGGGCAGGAGCCGCCGCGCCGTCTGCGGCAGAAGGATGTATCGATTGATCTGCGCCTTGGTCAGCCCCAACGCTGCCGCGCTTTCCCGCTGATGCTTGGGAATGGAGGTCAGCGCCCCACGGAACAGATCCCCCATCTCCGCCGTACCCCAGAAGGAGAAGACGATCACCGCGCTGGTTTCACCATCGAGATTCACGCCGAACAACCGGGCAAAGCCAAAATACACAATATACAGCAGCACCAGCTGGGGCATGAAACGAACGATCTCCAGCCATACCCGGCAAACCGCCCGGGCAATTTTGCTGCGGCTCATCATCAGGAGACCGAAAATCAACCCCAGCACCAGGGAAATCCCAATGGTGATCAGCGCAATCCGCAGCGTCACCCAGAGGCCCAGCAGCAGGCGCTGAAAATTGATCCCCTTAAACAGAACGCTGATTCCCAAACCCTGCATACCGAAGCCTCCTTTCCGTGAAAGTTGCAATCAGGGAAACCGGCAGCAGCAGCGCCAGATAGGCCACTACCAGCATGAAAAGCACCTCGATGGTCCGTCCGCCGCTGGTCCGCAGCGTATCCGCCACATTCATCAAATCCATCATCGCCAGCACGGAGAACATGCTGGTTTCCTTGATCAGGAAAATCACATTGGCAAACAGGGCCGGCGCCGCCGTAGCCAAGGCCTGGGGTAGCAGGACATAGCGGATATTTTGCCACCTGGTCAGCCCCAGGCATTCCCCCGCCTCCCGCTGGCTTTTATCCACGGATTCCAGGCCGCTGCGGAAGCCCTCCGCCATATACGCACCGCCCAGAAAGGTCAACCCGATCACCGCGCAAGCCTCTGCGCTGAGCCGAATCCCCACCCGGGGAAGCCCCGCATACAGGAAGAACAGCTGCACCAAAAGGGGCGTGTTCCGCGCCAGCTCGATATATCCGTGGGCGATGCTCTTCAGCACAGGCACACGAAAATACCGCGCCAGGCAACACAAAAGCCCCAGCACCAGGGAGCACAGGACGCCATAAAGGCCGAAGCGCAGCGTAACCCAGGCGCCGCCGATAAAATCGGAGACATGGGCAGACACAAAGCTCCAATCCATGCGAGCTCCCCCTCCTCTCGTCAATAACCCTTCTGTTTGATGGGTTATTGACGATAATACTCCCCTTCCCGAAAAAAGTAAAGGGGAAAATGAACTAACAAAGACCCTCCCCATGGGGAGGGCGAAAATCCTAAGTGTCTTTCTTCTTTTTACTTCTCCAGCGCCTGCGTCAAATCCTTTATCAGATCTTCCGCGTCCTCCAGGCCCACGGAGAGACGCAGCAGTGTCTCGTCGATGCCCAGCTTTTCCCGCAGGGGTCCGGGCACCTCACAATGGGTCTGGGTCAGGGGATAGGTCAGCAGCGATTCCGTGCCTCCCAGGCTCTCCGCGAAGGTAATCAGCCGCACGTTTTTCAGCGCCCGATGGGCAGTTTCCTGATCCACCGTCCGGAAGGAAATCATGGCCCCGGAACCCGTGGCCTGGCTTTGGTTTACCTCATAGCCCGGATGGCCAGGGCGGCCGATATAGTACACCTCCCGCACCAATGGATGCTTCTCCAGGGCCTCCACGATCTTCTTGGCCGTTCTTTCCTGATGGCGCACCCGCACATGCAGGGTCTTGATCCCCCGCAGCACCAGCCAGCAATCGAAGGGCGCCAGGGCCGCGCCAATAGTCTTGGCGATCAGCCGCAGCCGGTCCGCGATCTCCGGCTCGTTCAGCACCAGGAAGCCAGAAATCGTATCGTTATGGCCGCTGAGATATTTCGAGCCGCTATGGACCACGATATCCGCCCCCAGGGTCAAGGGGCGCTGGAACACCGGGGTCAGGAAGGTATTATCCACGCTGAGCAGCGCCCCATGGGCATGGGCAATCCGGGCGCAGGCCTGGATGTCCGTCACCTTCATCATGGGATTGCTGGGGGTCTCCACATGCATCAGCCGGGTGTTGGGCCGAATGCTGGCCTCCACCTGAGAAAGGGAGGTAGTGTCCACATAGGAAACTTCTATGCCATTTTTCGCGCAGACTTGGTCAAACAGGCGGGTGACACCCCCGTAGAGATCCTCTCCGCAAAGAATATGATCCCCAGGGCGCAGCAGCTCCACCAACGCAGAAACGGCTGCCATACCGGAGGAAAAGGCAATCGCCTCCTTCGCTTCTTCCAAAGAAGCGACTACTTCCTCCAGCTGCAGCCGGGTAGGGTTATCCTGTCGGGAATAATTAAATTGTTCGTGGCCAATCAAGGAATGTCCAAAGGTCGCCGTCTGATAAATCGGGAAGCTGACGGACCGCGCGCCATCCTGATAGGCATGTTCTTCCCCATGAATACATCGAGTGTCAAAATTCCATTCCATTGTTTTTTCCTCCATCCTTTTATTTACCAATTGCCCCTCCAAAGGCAATAGGAATTGTATATGATTCTGGAGGAAAAGTGAAATATCCTTTTTCCATCGATAGCAATAGATTCTGTCTATGGCCTTGCATAAAATACAGCTTCCCCTCAGGGCAGAAAAGCAAGATATTTGCTGTACAGTAGCCCTTCAAACCCAGTTGACTGAGGAAGCGACGATGAAAGCTCCCCCGCGGAGCGGGGGAGCGAGAAAAACATATCCATGGGCGAAGAAAGCAATGTGCTTTCACACTGACTTGTATCAATCTTCGTTGTCCCGAATCATCCGTTTCAGAAATGGAAGGGCAAGGAGGGATCCTCATCCGGAGGAAGAGACGCCGCCGCGCTCTGTTCCTTGCCGAAATAGTCAATCAGATCCTTCCGCAGCTTTTCCGGAATGCGCCGCCGGATGGGGAACACCTCGGCGTCCGCCAGCCGGAAAACCAGCTTCGCCAGGAAGGCCGCTTCCGCCTCCAGCACGTCAGCAGAAATCAAATCCATGTTGTCATAGCGGGTGTGCATGTATCCCCCGCCCCGGGGCGCTCCCTGGCCCATGCTGATGCTGGGCACGCCATGATCGCTGAACACCGCACAGTCACTGCTCATCACCCGCTGGGTGGTTACGGCGGCATAGCCCACCTCCCGTAACAGCTGCTTGGCCCAGGTTTCAGCCTCATCCTCCGCAGTGACGAAAACAATCTCCTTGCCTAGGATGCTTCCGCCCACGTCCACATTCACCATGCCCTGAATCTGGGGCAGCTCCCCTTCATGGGCCTTGACCCAGGCTTTGGACCCCCGCAGGCCGGTCTCCTCCGATCCGAAGAGAATCGCCTTCACCGTACGCCTGGGTGGATGCTGCTTCAGAGCGGACAGTAGCTGAACCACCTCCACAGCTCCAGCGCCGTTATCCCAGGCGCCAAAGGAGAAGGGCACGCTGTCGTAATGAGCACCCACTACCAGGGTTTCCGCTGCCTTGTCCGTGCCAGGCACGGTAACCACCAGGTTCTGGGAAGCCACGGTCTTTTCCTCCAGCCGCAGCACCACCCGAAGGGAAACCGGCTTGACCCGCAGCAACTCCACCGCCTCGATCATCCGGATGGTAAAAGCCGGCAGAGGCTGCAGGCCATGGGTGCTGAGGCGGAACCGGGCCGTCTCCAGGTCGCTGTTTTCATAGGTATCCCGAACGGTGCCGCTGGTGGTCAAATAGGCCTTCACCCCCGCCTCCAGCAGCCGGCGATATTCCTTCTGTGACAGCCGATCATGCAGCAGCACGATCTTCCCCCGAACCCGGGAGAGGCTCACCTCGTCAAAGGATTTCAGATAGAAAAACTCCCCTGTTTCCCCCGCCTCCGGCGTTTCCGCGCTGTCGATCAGCCCCGTCACCGGGAATGAGCGCTCGCTTCCGTCGGCCAAAATCGCGGTGACTTCCGCCCGGACCGGGACGCGATGGGTGTATTCAAAGCCTTCTACCTGGGGCTCGAAGCCCGCCTTGCGAATCTCCTCCGCCAGGAAAGCCGCCGCTTTCTGTTCCTCCGCCGTTCCGCTGGGGCGGGTGAAGCTGAGGGTCTGGAGCCGCGTATAGATTTCCGATGCCATGATGATCTTTTCCTCCTTCCACCTTAGATTGCTCTCCCCCTGGAGGGGGAGAGCAATCTAAGCTTAGGTATACGCTTCGTGCAGGTCAATGGGATTGATGGAGGCGTCGGCCCGCAGGGGGCTGTTCTCCGGCAGGGAGGGATCCCGATCCTTCCAATCCGGCCGGTTCCAGGGGGAGGGCGTAATCTCGCTCTGATATTCCTCCGCCGTCTCACCCGCGGGATGCCGCAGGAACTTCTCCTCCGGCGTCCGGCTCAGGGCCGCCCGGGCGCCGTCCGTGGCGTACAGGGCCTGATAATCCACCTGCCAGGCCAGCCGGCTGTTGAAATCCCGGAAGAGCCGCCCATCGGTATTTTCTGGCTTCTTCGGGAAGAAGGTGGTCTTGGCGAAAGCGGGAATGGCATACAGATCCCGGACATAGCCCCAGATGTTAGGATAATCCACAATGCGATGCTTCGTGGGGCCGATGTTGCGATAATAGCCCGTGTCCCAGCGAACCAGGGTCACATAGAAGCGGATGTCCGCATCCGTTACGTAGTCGCCGAAGAGGAAGCGGTTCGTGGCCAGGCGTTGCTCCAGCTTGTCCAGGGATTCATAGAAATCCGCGTAGGCTTCATTGTATGCCTCGATGGAAGAGCAGAAGGCCATGCGATAATGGCCGTTGTTCACATGGGGAAACAGCCAGTCATTGAATTCATCGATGACATCCCGGAACTTCTTGGGATACAGATCTGGCGCGTCTGCCGGCTGGAAGGGCCGGAACTGCACCTCAATATAGTTGCTCAGGCGATGATAGTCATTGTTCACCGCTTTTTTCTCGATGATGTCCACAAAGGTGGGGGTGGTGGCCCGGCCCTTGTAATCCGGATTTCCCCGCTTGTAGAATTCCGAGAGGAAATAGGCTCCCGTAGCCTGATCCCGATGGCCCGGCTGGTCGCCAAAGCCATGGCCATATTTGTTGGTCTCGCCACTGTGAGTGGTCTTCGTATCGCCAATCACGTCCTGCAGACCTAGCAAATCCCGGGCGATGACAGGGCGGTTGGACCAGTTGCAGCCCTCAGCCCAGTAGATCGCGTAGCGACCGGCCTCCGCTTTCAGGGTTCCCGGCGCGCTGCCGAAGGGCTGAATAAAGGAATTCGCCTGGCGCACGAAGGCGCCCCGTTCGTCCAATTCATTCCGGGTTTCCGCCGGGCGAGGCACTACGCCCACTTCCTGGGCATGCTCCTCCGCCTCCGCGTCGGTGTATCCGGGAATGGAGGGGAAGCCATTCAGGCCACTGCGGCCGGGCTGAGGACGAGCGTTCAGATCACATGCGTTAGACATTTTCTTTTTCCTCCTTTTTGATAGGTATCATTTTGCAAGTTTTTTTATCCTCTCCCCGCTCCGCGGGGAGAGCTTTCCTTTACGGTTCTTGCTCCCCCGCTCCGCGGGGGAGCGTATCTCTACGGTTCTTTTGTTCCCCTGCTCCGCGGGGGAGCATATCTCTACGGTTCTTTTGCCCCTCCGCTCCGCGGAGAAGCTGTTTTCTCATTTTTCTTCCGCCAGTTTTCTTTGAAACAGCACGCTGTTTTCATTTCGAACTCGGTTCAGGTTCTTTCCTGCCTCCGCCCGCACATCGCAGAAGAAGCAGGCGGGGTCATTCTTTCCGTAATCGTTGGTCACCAGCTCCCGCCACCGGAGGCAGGCCACGGTGTGTCCTGGGCCGATCTCCTCCTGCACCGGGGCTGTAGATCGGCATAGATCCGTGGCATAGGGGCATCGCTCCGCGAATCGGCATCCCCTGGCCCGGCCGATGGGGCTGGGCACATCCCCCTGGAGAATGGAATTCTCACAGAAGGGCTTGTCCGAGGGGCTGGGATCCGGAATGGCGGACAGCAATGCCCGGGTATAGGGGTGCACCGGCATTTCGTATAGCTCCTCCGCCGGGGCGATTTCCACCAACCGGCCCAGATACATGACCCCCACCCGGTCCGAGATATACCGCACCATGGACAGGTCATGGGCGATGAACAAATAGGTCAGGTTCAGCTCCTTCTGCAGTTGGCGCAGCAGGTTCACGATCTGTGCCTGAATGGACACATCCAGGGCCGAGATGGGCTCGTCGCAGACGATGAACTCCGGATTCACCGCCAGGGCCCGGGCGATGCCCGCCCGCTGGCGTTGTCCGCCGGAAAACTCATAGGAGAAGCGGTTTGCGTGCTCCCGGTTGAGCCCCACCAGGCCCAGCAACTCGTACATTCGATCGTTGATCTCCTGCTCCGACCCCAGGTGGTGAATCCTCATGCCCTCCTTGATAATATCGCCGATGGTCATCCGCGGGTTCAGGGAAGCGTAGGGGTCCTGAAAGATCATCTGCACCGCACTGGCATATTCCTTCTGCTCCCGGCGGTTCAGGCGGGCAATGGGCTTCCCCTTGAATCGAATCTCGCCCCCGTCTGGCTCATGGAGGCGGACGATACATCGGCCGCAGGTGGTTTTTCCGCAGCCGCTCTCTCCCACCAGCCCGAAGGTCTCTCCCCGGTGGATGGTGAAGGATACATCATCCACCGCCCACAGCGCCTCCGGCTCCGCGCCGAAGGTCTTGGTCAGGGATCGCACCTCCAGCAGCGCTTCCTCATGTTGCGGCATCCTCGATATCCCTCCTTTTTTCCCGCAGCTCCCGGGGGCAGTCCGGATCCAGCAGCCAGCACCGGCAGCTGTGGCCCGCCTCCGTCTCGAAATCCGGCGGCAGATGGGCCTTGCATACCCGCATGGCGCAGGGGCACCGGTCGGCGAAGGGGCAGCCCTCCGGGGGCTTCACCAGGTCCGGTGGCACACCCTCGATCACCGTCAGCTCCCGCTTTTTATCCATGCCCTTGGTGGGAATGGCCCGCAGCAGCGCGTGGGTGTAGGGATGCTCCGGATGCTCGAAAATCTGGCGGGTCTCCCCGCTTTCCACGATCATGCCGCCGTACATGACGGACACATGCCGGGCAAAATTGGCCACCACTCCCAGATCGTGGGTAATAATGATGATGGAGGCCTGCCGCTGCTGCTGCATGTTCCGCATCAGCTCCAGAATCTGGGCCTGGACGGTCACGTCCAGGGCCGTGGTGGGCTCATCGGCGATCAGCAGCTTGGGATGGCAAGCCATGGCGATGGCGATCATGATCCGCTGGCGCTGTCCGCCGGAAAACTCGTGTGGATACTGGCGGATGCGCTTTTCCGGGTCCGGCAGCTTCACCTCCCGCAGCAGCTGCTCCGCCTGTTCCATGGCCTGGCTTCGAGTGATGGTCCGCTTTCCCTGGGCGTCCCGCTCCGCGTGCTGCCAGATGACTTCCGCGATCTGGGCGCCTACGGTCATGGTCGGATTCAGGGAGGTCATGGGATCCTGAAAGATCATGCCCACCTCTTTGCCCCGAATCTGCTGCATCTCCCGGTCGCTGAGCTGAAGCACGTCCACCCCGTCCAGCAGAATCTGGCCGGATTTGATCTCCGTAATGGCGGGGTCGTGCAGCCGGACGATGGTCTGGGCCGTCATGGATTTGCCGCATCCGCTCTCCCCCACCAGGGCGGTGATATCATGGTCCGGCACCGTCAGGTTCACACCACGAACGGCCTGCACCTCGCCGGAATAGGTATGGAAGGACACCCGTAAATCTTTTATTTCCAGCATGTGTTCACTTCCTCATCTTAGGATCCAGCGCGTCCCGCAGCCCGTCACCGAAAAGGTTGAAGGCCAGAATGGTCAGCGCGAAGATGATGGCCGGGGAGAAGAACAGCCACAGGGATCCAGGGAACTGGTTAGCCCCCTCCTGCAACATGTTGCCCCAGCTGGCCGCCGGCACCGGGATGCCCAGGCCGATATAGCTCAGGAAGGCCTCCGCGCCGATGGCTCCGGGGATGCTCATGGTGTAGTTCACCAGGATGGGCCCCACGGTGTTGGGCAGCAAATGCCGCCGCAGAATCTCCCATCGGCTGGCCCCTAGCACCTGGGCCGCGAAAACATACTCGTTTTCCCGCAGAGCCATGACCTGGCCCCGCACCATGCGGGCTAAGCCCGCCCAGCCCGTAACGCACAGGGAGAAGATCAGCGTGCCCACCCCGTTGGACATCACGGTTTGCAGCAGGATGAGGATGATCATCTGGGGAATGGAAACGATGACGTCGATGATGCGCATCATAATGACGTCCACCTTCCCACCCACGTATCCGGAGATGCCACCATAAAGGATGCCCAGCACCAGATTGATGGTCTCCGCCACAAAGCCGATCATCAGGGAGGTGCGGGTGCCCCACAGCAGGCGCGTAAAGGTGTCCCGGCCCAGCAGGTCCGTCCCCAGCCAGTGCTTTTCCGAGGGGGCCTGGAGGGTGGCCAGCAGATTGGTCTTCTGATAATTCGGGTACAGGATGGGCCCGATGATGCCCACCAGCACCACCAGGATGATAAACACCAGCCCCGTCATGGCCGCCTTGTTCTTCCGCAGGGTCATCATCGCCCCCTGCCAATAGGTCAGGGACAGGCGGTTAATTCGCTGGCTGGCAGCCAGATCCCGGGGCACGGGGGTAAAATCTTTTACCAGCTCCTTTTCCCCGGGAAGGGAACGCTCCTGAAGTACCGACATGAACCTTCCCTCCTATCTCTTGCGCCGCCCGGTGAGGCTGATTCGCGGATCCACAAAGCAATAGACGATATCCACCAGCAGCGTGCTGCTGACGATGAAAATGGCATAGAAAATGGTCAGGCCCATGGTGAGGGTATAATCCCTGGCGGTGACCGAATTGACGTAATACTTTCCCAGGCCGGGGATGGCAAATAGGTTTTCCACCACGAAGGAGCCGGTGCACAGTCCGCCCACCATGCGGCCGATGATGGTTACCACCGGCAGCAGCGCGTTGCGAATCTCGTGCTTCCACACCACCGTGCGCTCGCTGATGCCCTTGCTGCGGGCGGTTTTTACATAATCCTGAGAGATCACGTCCAGCATGGAGGAGCGCATCATCCGAGTGATGGAGGCGATGGAGCCCAGAGCCAGCACAAAGGAGGGCAGAATCGTGTAGCGGAAGCTTTCCCACCGGGCCAAGGGGAACAGCTGGAAATCCGTGTGGAAAATATCCTTAATCCATCCGGAGAACCAAACCCCCAGCACCAGCTGCAGCAACGTACCCAGCACGAAGGACGGCACGGAGATGCCGACGATGGCCACCACAGTGGAGAACCTGTCGATGAACTGATTGTGATGCAGCGCCGCCTCAATGCCCAGCAGCAGCCCCGCCACCACGCCGAAGATCATGGCCCGCAGGCCCAGATCCAGCGACACGGGGAAGGAGCGGAGAATAATCTCCGTCACGCTGCGATTGGTATAGGTGATGGAGGTACCAAAGTTCCCGTGCAGCAGGTTGTTCAGATAGATCAGATACTGCCGGAAAATCGGCTGATCCAGCCCATAATTCGCCTCCAGCTGCGCCAGAGCCTCCGGATCCATGTTGGTGTTCCCCGTGTTGAAGGGGGTGCCCGGGATCAGTCGCATCAGGATGAAGGTCAGGGTGATGACCACGAAGATCGTCACGAAGGCCACCAGCACGCGGCCCAGGATATATTTCTTCAAATTCCACCACGCTCCCAGCTTTGGGCGGCAGGAGCTTTCCTCGCCCCTGCCGCCCGGGTTTGCTTGTCTTGAAGAGAAGGATTACTTCACATCAGCGAAGTAGAAATCCTCATAGGGAATCACCGCGCGGCGCTCCGTGCCCGTGAGCCGGGAGGAGGTGGCGTAGTACTGAGAGGTGTAGTACAGCGGGATGATGGCGGCATCCTCCAGCAGGATGGCTTCCGCCTCGCCCAGATCGCTGACCCGCGCCACGATGTCCGTGTTATACACGCCCCGCAGATAGGCCTCGTTGAAGGCTTCGCTGTAATAGGCGGCGGGATTGTGATCCTCCGTCTGCTCATAGCCGGAGAGGAAATTGGTAGCGTCGTTCCAGTCCGCGCCCCAGGAGTTGAACACAAAATCGTATTCATAATTGGTGCGCTTGGTGCGGTAGGAAGCGGATTCCAGCACGTCCACGGTGACGGTGATGCCGAAGGTTTCCTCCCAGATCTGCTGAATGGCGGCGGAAACGGTGGCGTTCTCGGTAGCGTTGGAGGTCAGCAGCACCAGATTGATGTCAGAAGCCTGGATGCCTTCCTCCGCCAGACCTTCCTCAAACAGGGCCTTGGCCTTGGCTTCGTCGTAGGAATAGGTCAGGGTGGGGCCTACGATCTCCCGGAAGGTCCGGGTGTCGTCGCCCGCCAGGCCTACCGGCACAAAGCCGTCCGCGGGGGTGGAGCCGTTCTTGACCACGCCAGCCACCAGCAGCTCCCGGTCGATGGCGGAGGACAGGGCCTGGCGAATCTTCTGGTTCTTCACCACGTCGTGCTCCAGGTTCGCGCTGAGATAGGTGGTGCGGCCGTTGTTGAAGGTCTGCGCCTCAAAGCCGGCGGCGGTAATGGCGGAGAGGCGGGAGGCGTCGAAGTCCACCAGATCCAGCTCGCCGTTCAGGAACAGGTTCACTCGGGTGCTTTCATCGGGGATGATCAGCACGGTGATTTCGTCGATGGCGATATTCTCTGCGTTCCAGTAATTGGCGTTCTTTTTGAACACCAGCTTGTCGTCATGAACCCACTCGTCGATGTAGTAGGGGCCATTGGAGATGAAGTATTCCGGCTCCAGGCCAATGTTGGCATAGCCCACCTGCTCCGCGTTGGCCCGGCTATAACCAAAGTGCATGGGGTGAGTAATCAGCTGGGGGAAATAGGTCACGGGATATTCGGTTTCGAACACCACGGTCTTGTCATCGATGGCCCGCACGCCCAGCTCCTCCACGGACGCCGTTCCGCGAACCACGCCCCGGGCGTTCTTGATTTCGTACAGGAAATCGGGATAGCTGACCTCCACCGTGCCGTCCAGCTGAGCGGCGATGGCGAACACGAAATCATCCGCCGTCACGGGGGTGCCATCCTGATAGGCCGCGTCCCGCAGATGGAAGGTCCACTGGGTGTAATCCTCGTTGTGCTCATAGCTTTCCGCCACGCCGTTAGGGCTCAGCACGCCACCCTGGCCCTGGCGAGTCAAGCCTTCCCGAACCAGGTTGATGGTCAGGCCGTTGGAATCGCCAATGGCGTCCACAGTGAAGGAAGGATCGCTGGGGATGGCCACGGTAATGGATTTTCCACTGCCCTCCGCCCCGGCGGAAACCACAAATACGCTCAGCAGCAGCGCCGCTGTCAAAATCAAACTGATAATCCGTTTCATTTTCTTTCCTCTCCTTTTATCTCGATCCTGCTTTCGTCCCTCGGAGGAATCCCCTTCCGCAAGGCGAAGCCATTGTTTTTTACACTTCCAGTATTTTCTCCACCAGGATGATGGAGAAACCCAGCTTGGGGAAGGCGTCGGGATTTTTCTTCCGCTCCTCCTCCCGCCGGCGGCGGCGCTCCGCGTCCTCGGGGAAGTATTGATCCAGGGTCTCCTGGGGCAGCCGCCGATAGCCATTGGCCTCATAGAAGCCCACGGACCGATCCTGGCTGGTGATCAGGATGCGCTGGAATCCCTTCTCCGCGATCCACTTTTCCGCCTCTTTCATCAGGATGGAACCATAGCCGCCCCGCTGCTTCTCCCGCACGGTGGCCACCCGCTGAATCTGGGCGAATTCGCCCCGGGGATAAACGATCCGGAGGCCGGCCACCGGCTTGTGATCCTCCACCAGCAGCACCGCCTCCAGCTCCTCCGCTGGGCCATCCCCCTCGAACTCCCGTTCCACAGGGATGCCCTGGCCTACCACGAAAGCATCCGTCCGGATGTAGTCATATGCGATCCGCTGCCAGGCGGGGGATTCTCCGGTTACACGATACAGTTCCATCTGTCTTTTCTCTCCTTTAATGGTCTATCAACATCGAATCTTCCCGTGGAGGGAACACATTCGAGCAAGTACGCTGCCGACTTGAAGGCGATTTTTCATCATCGATCTTCCTTTCCCGCGCAAAAGAAAATGAGCGACCCCTGCGAGCCGCTCCCCCTGCGCATTGTAACCCAAACTAAGCGCGACAAAGCAGACCGCATGCTTCCGAATTCGACATACAGATACACATACAGGTACACATGTTCTTGCCCATCCGGCCTGCCATCGCTTCGTAAACCTTCCGCATCCTGGTCCGCTCCTTTCCTTTCATTTGGTTCGGAGAGAGCATACTCCTCCGCCATCGATTTGTCCAATACGCTTATCCTATGCAGTCCCATAGACGGAGTATATCGCTCCGCCAGAAGTTTACCATCAAAGTCCTTCTCACCGCCTTGCGTTCAAGCCTTTCAAAGCACTTTTCTTCCAACGATATTTTCCCCATCTTGGCAAAGAAAAAAGCCCCGGCAAGCTTTGCCGAGGCGATCGTTTTACAATGAATAAAGGGTTTCTTATTTCTTCGCTTTCCGAATCTGCCGCCAGGCCCGGAAGGTGTACACCGCCATGGCCACGATAGCCAAGCCCACGGACAGCCACAGCAGCATCAGATCCAGCTGCACCCCCCAGCTGCCCAGCTCCTCATGGAAGAAGCTGAGAATCAGGCTCAGGATGAAGCACACGGTAGCCGTTTTGCCAAAGTAGTTAGCATAAACCACCACGCCCTTGCCCAGCATGAACACGCCGCCCAGCACCATGAACAGTTCCTTCCCCAGGACGATGAAAATCGCCGACCAGGGGAAAACCCCGGCATTACCCTGGCAAAACAGGGCTGTCATCACCATCAGCTTATCCGCCAAGGGGTCGAAGAGCTTGCCGAAATCCGTAATTTGCCCTAGCTTCCGGGCCAGATAACCATCCAGCGCGTCCGTCAGGCTGGCCAGACAAAAGATCGCCAGAGCCCACCGATTGTACCCGGCATTGAACACCAGCACGAACACCGGCACCAGGATCAGCCGGATCATGGTCAGCACATTGGGCACGTTCCAGACATTGGTAAACAGCTTTCGGATTTTTTCCTTCAAAAGGGTCCCGCCTCTCTGGGTTTCCTCCGCGGCGCGAAAGAACACACCAAATACATATATTCTTCCTTGCGGCCCTTTTTCCTGCTTTTTTATCTCCGTTTCAGCCGATATTGTCCCGGAGTAATCTCCATGATGCGCTTGAAGTTCTTGATCATGTGGCTGCAATCCGCGTATCCCGTGGCTTCGCTGATGCGGGTCAGGTCCAGATCCGTAAACAGCAGGAACCTTTCCACCTGGGCTACGCGGATCTGCTCAATATAGTCCTTGCAGCTGATGCCATAAATCTCGCGAAATTTCTTGGCAAACCAGGGATAGCTCAGGCCGCAGTGGGCCGCCAGATCCTCCACCCGCAGGCTTTCCCGCAGATGGCGCTGGATATACCCGGACAGGCTGTAGATCGGATCGATCTGCGGATCCCGCTCTCCCAGGCGCAGCCCGCGGGCCAGCCAGAAGCGCACCAGCGCCATGCAGATCAGGCTCAGGCGGGCGCTGACGCTCAGATCGAAGCCGTAGGGCCGATCGGTCGCCTCCTGAACGCACAGGGCGCTCAGCTCCGGCAGAGCCATCTCCTTGACCTCGGGGGCTGGCACCACCATGGGCAGCTTATCCCGCCAGGCCTCGCAGAAAATCGCCTTCAGGCTGGGCGCGTATTCCGGCATTTCGGGCAGGCGGTCCGGATCCATCCGCAACAGGTCCATCCGCACGCCTTCCCCTTCCGGGGCCAGACGATGGCGCACGCCGGGACAGAGCAGAATCGCCTCCCCGGGGGACACCAGCAGCTCCTCCCGGTCCAGGGTCACGCGGAGCTGCCCTTCCCGAATCAGGGCCAGCTCCGCAAAGTAATGGGTAACCGCTTCCTCCGGCAGGGGGGAGCGATTGGAATCAATTCCGTAACAGTCAAAGGGCAAACACAAGGGAAGACACATTACCTTGGAGTTTTTCATGGACGCCTCCAGTCAGTGCCAAGTCAATATTTTGAACAGGGATTATTATACCCAGTAATTGACAAAAATTCAACGATATTTTTCGACAATCCGGTATTTATGTTAGCCCTTTTATTCTATCAGCATGGCATCTCCAAAAGAAAAAAATCGATATTTTTCCTGTACGGCCTGCCTGTAAATGCGCAGGGCCTCCTCCCGGCCCAGGAAAGCGCTGACCAGCATCAAAAGCGTGCTCTGGGGCAGATGGAAATTGGTGATCAGGGCGTCCACCGCCTTGATCTTTACCCCGGGATAAATAAAGATCTGGGTTTCCCCGGCCCCGGCATGGATGATCCCATCCTCCGTAGCCATGGTTTCCAGAGTCCGGACGGAGGTGGTGCCCACGCAAACGATGCGCCCGCCGGCTTTCCGAATCCGATTCAGGGTGTCCGCCGCCTCCGGTGTTACCTGGCAAAACTCGCTGTGCATCACGTGGGTTTCCACATCCTCCACCTTTACCGGGCGGAAGGTACCCAGCCCTACATGCAGCAGCACGGGCACGATGGTGATTCCCTTCTGCCGAATCCGCTCCAGCAGCTCCGGGGTAAAATGCAGCCCCGCCGTGGGCGCGGCGGCAGAGCCCTCCTCCCGGGCATAGACCGTTTGATACCGCTCCGGGTCCGCCAGCTTTTCATGAATGTAAGGAGGCAAGGGCATCTCCCCCAGCCGATCCAGCAATTCCTCAAAGACCCCCTCGTAATGGAACCGCACCTTCCGGCCGCCGGTTTCATTCACGTTTTCCAGTATTTCGCACCGCAGCAGCCCCTCCCCAAAGGAGCAAAACGTTCCCGGCTTCAGCCGCCGTCCCGGCCGCACCAGGGCTTCCCAGTCCGTGGCGTTTTCCCGGCGCAGCAGCAGCACCTCCACCGGCACCCCTGTGTCCTCCTTCACGCCCAGCAGTCTGGCGGGAATGACCCGGGTTTCATTCACCACCAGGGCGTCCCCGGGGTACAGATACTCAATGATGTCGTAGAAATGCCGATGCTCGATTCGTCCCTCCACCCGGTGCACCACCAGCAGCCGGGAATGGTCCCGGGGCTCCATGGGGGTCTGGGCGATCAGCTCCTCCGGGAGCTCGTAATCAAAATCCGCCGTTCTCATGCTCGTTATTCGATCTCCATTTTCAATTGCTCCTGGGTCGCAGCGGGCATCTGCTTTTTCATATGTGCCCAGGCCAGGGGCGTGCAGATGCGGCCCCGAGGGGTCCGTTGCAGGAAGCCCAGCTGCATCAGGTAGGGCTCGTACACATCCTCAATGGTCACCGCGTCCTCCCCAGTGGTGGCCGCCAGGGTATCCAGCCCCACCGGCCCGCCGCCGAATTTTTCCATCATGCAGGTGAGCATATTCCGGTCCACCTTGTCCAGCCCCAGCTCGTCCACCTCCAGCAGGGTCAGGGCCTCCCGGGCCACCTCCCGGCTAATATGCCCTCCGGCCTTGACCTGGGCATAGTCCCGCACCCGCTTCAGCATTCGGTTGGCGATTCGGGGCGTGCCCCGGCTGCGGCGGGCAATCTCCAGCATACCCTCCGCGTCCGCGTCCACCCCCAGGATGCCGGCGCTGCGCTGGACGATTTTGCTTAAATCCTCCGGGGAATACATCTCCAGCCGGAACAGCATGCCGAATCGATCCCGCAGGGGGGCGGAAAGCTGCCCCGCCCTGGTGGTGGCCCCCACCAGGGTAAACTTGGGCAGATCCACCCGAATGCTGCGGGCGGTGGGCCCCTTGCCGATCATGATATCGATGGCATAATCCTCCATGGCGGGGTACAGCACCTCCTCCACCTGGCGGGAGAGTCGGTGAATTTCGTCAATGAACAGCACATCCCCGGCGTTCAGGTTGCTGAGAATGGAGGCCAGATCCCCCGGCCGCTCGATGGCCGGCCCGCTGGTGACCCGGATGCTCTGGCCCATCTCCGCCGCCACGATGCAGGCCAGGGTGGTTTTCCCTAGCCCGGGAGGACCATACAGCAGCATATGATCCAGGGCGTCGTGGCGGGACAGGGCGGCCTGAATGTAAATGTTCAGGCTGTCCTTCACCGCCTGTTGTCCCACGTAATCCTTGAGTGTGTGGGGGCGGAGCGTCTGCTCCACCGCACTGTCCTCCGACTGGAATCCGGAGGTTACAAAACGTTCATCATCCATCTGCAAACTCTTTTCTTACTCGTCTTCTCCGTCTAATGATCTCTCAGCAGACTTTATTGTCGCGACTGTCCACTGGACAGCTCGCTCCTTCAAGTTTGAGATTTGATTTTTCGAAATTCCCGCCTCCGGCGGTCAAAAAATCACATTCCCGCCATGTTCCGCAGCGCCAGGCGGATCAGCTCCTCCGCCTTGTCGCTCTGGTCCTTCACCTTGGACACGGCGTCCCGGGCCTCCATGGCGGAATATCCCAGGGCCGTCAGGGCCTCGATGGCTTCCATCACATGGTCCGCCTGCCCGGCCATCACCGGTGCCGTGCCAGCACCGCCCTCCGCCTGGAGGGAAACATCCGCCTGGGTCACCTTTTCCTTCAGCTCCAGGGCAATGCGCTGGGCCGTTTTCTTGCCGATGCCCGGCGCCCTGGACAGGGCGTTCACATCCCCCAGCAGAATCGCCAAATTCAGATCCCGCAGGGGCATGGCTCCCAGGAGCCCCAGGGCGGTTTTCGCCCCCACGCCGGAGACAGAGGTCAGCTGCAGAAACATCTGCTTCTCCTCCTTCGTGGCAAAGCCGTACAGCTCCATGGCATCATCCCGCACATTCAGCACGGTGTAGCACCGCATGGTCTCCCCCTGGGCGGGGGCGGCCTGCAGGGTGTTGTTGGAACAGCTCAGCTGCCAGCCCACCCCCGCCGCCAGCAGCACCAGGCTGCCATTGGCCTTTTCGCAAACCTGGCCTTCAATAAAAGCGTACATGATTTCTCCTTGATTTGTTTCATCCGGGCGAGAAGAAAAATCTCTCACTCCCTGTTTTCCTTACAGCTGCTTCATCTTTTCCTTCATGATTTCGCAGGCCCGGGCCCGGTGGCTGATGGCGTTCTTTTCTTCCTCGTTCACCTGGGCAAAGGTCTTTCCCAGGGGCTCGTACAGGAAGAGGGGATCGTATCCGAAGCCTCCATTTCCCCGGCGCTCCCGCAGGATGACCCCGGGGCACTTTCCCTCCGCCAGGATGGGCTCCTGCCCCGGCAGCTTCAGGGCCAGGGCGCAGACGAAGTTCGCCTCCCGGTCCTCGATCTGCTCCATCTTCCGCAGCAGCAGATCGTTGTTGGCCTCGTCGTCCCCATGGACGCCGGCATACCGGGCGGAATAGACCCCCGGTTCCCCATTCAGAGCGGTAACCATGAGGCCGCTGTCATCCGCGATGGCGGGCAGGCCCGTGGCGGCGCAAACCGCCTCCGCCTTGATGATGGCGTTGGCCGCGAAGGTATCCCCTTCCTCCACGATATCCTCCGTAAACCCGGCGGCGCTCATGGGCAGAATGGTGTAATAATCCTGGAAGATGTGGCTCAGTTCCTTCAGCTTGTGGGCATTTCCCGTGGCCGCCAGCAGCACCGGCTTGGCGCACAGATGCTTCGCCCGGTCCCCCAGGGCTTCCCGCTGGGCGGCCATTAGCTCCCGAATGCCCTTTTCGCCATAGGCCAGCAGCTTCTCCAGCTCCTTCCGGCTGAAGGCCCGGCCCTCGCCGGTACCCTGCAGCTCGATCATCTCTCCCTGCTCGTTCATGACGAAGTTCATATCCACCTGGGCCCGGCTGTCCTCCTGATAGCACAGATCCAGGCTGGGCACGTTCTCCACGATGCCGGCGGAGATGGCCGCCACCTGATGGCGCAGGGGGGAGGCCAGCAGCTTCCCCTCCTGGATCAGCCGGTCCACGGCACAGGTCAGGGCCACCATGGCTCCGGTAATGGAGGCCGTCCGGGTTCCGCCGTCCGCCTCCAGCACGTCGCAGTCCAGGGTGATGGTCCGCTCTCCCAGAGCCTTTAGGTCAATGGCCTGGCGCAGGGCCCGGCCGATAAGCCGCTGAATCTCCACCCCGCGGCCGTCCTTCTTGATGCCGTCCCGCTTTTTCCGGGTCCCGGTGGAGGCGGGGAGCATGGCATATTCCGCCGTCACCCAACCTTGGCCCTTTCCCTTCAGGAAGGGGGGCACAACCTCCTCCACGCTGGCGGTGCAAATCACCCTGGTCCCCCCGGTGGCGATGAGGCAGCTGCCCGCCGCCGTTTTTACAAAATCGGTCTGAATGGAAATCTCCCGCTGCTGGTCCGGCTCTCTTCCGTCAAAACGCATCTCGCTTTAATCTCCTCTATTTGTCCTTATCCCGCTTTCGGAACACTTCATTTTATCGAAACCACCATAGCCTGTCAACTTGACTTTTCCCCCTGTTCCAGGTACCATGACGGGTAGTTACCTATATCTGTTTCGTCGTATGCGCGCGGGAGATTGCCCAGGGCTCCACCCGTTTTTCACTGAAAACAGTCCACTGGACTGTTTTCCGGGCGTGAAAAACCCCTCCGGGGCACGCTCTCGCTCCGTTCCAGACGTAGCGGCACAAAGCGGCTGTCTTCGGGCGAGCCCTCGCCACCCACTAAGTGCCGACGTCTTCCAAGGGCCCCTGAGTGAAACATCCCTTCGCACGACGAAACAGCGCCGTAATATTGCATAGAAACGAGGCAAACAGATTGATCGTTCTTGGCATTGACCCGGGATATGCCCTGATGGGATGGGGCGTGGTGGAAAGCGTCGGCAGCCGCATGCGGCTGATTAACTATGGCTGCGTGGAGACGAAGGCTGGAGTGCCGATGCAAACCCGGCTACGGACGCTGCAGCTGGGGGTTCGGGATCTGCTGCAAATCTACAAACCGGACGACGTAGCCTTTGAGGAGCTGTTTTTCGCCCGCAATGTGACCACCGCCCTCATGGTGGGCGCGGCCCGCGGCGCCGCCATCATCGCCGCAGCGGAGTATACGGAAAACCTGTACGAATATACCCCCATGCAGATCAAGCAGGCCGTTACCGGATACGGCAAGGCGGATAAGAAGCAGGTCCAGCAGATGGTAAAGCTGCTGCTGAAAATGGATACCATCCCCAAGCCGGATGACGCGGCGGACGCCATCGCCTGCGCCATCACCCATTGCCAAACCGGCCCCGCCAAATCCCAGTTCATGATGAAATAATTCGATCTGCCGTCGTAGTCAATTGCCTCCCTGTCAGGTAGGCAAAAGTTCAATGGCGAACAGCGTCGCCAGGGAGGAGAATCTTCTTGAGCACATCGGAAAAAAAGCATGTTTTCATCAGCTATAAATCAGATGAGTTCGATACAGCCAATTGGGTTCGGTCTATTCTGGAAACAAATGGCATTTCATGCTGGATGGCTCCCAGGGATATCCCAGGCGGTTCCAGTTACGCCGCAGAAATACCCGCGGCGATCCGCTCCTGCCGTGTATTCGTTGTCATTCTCTCTCAAAAGGCCCAAGAATCCACTTGGGTACCCAAAGAACTGGATATCGCCATTAATCATCATAAGATCATCATGCCCTTTATGCTGGAGGATTTCCAACTACGGGATGATTTTAATTTTTACCTGTCAAACGTACAGCGATACGCAGCTTACGAAAACAAGTCCCGCGCCATGGAGCGAATGATCCGAGAAATCCAGGCGATTCTCGAAGTGTACCCGAACAGCCAACCCATCATCCGACAGGAAACATCAAAACAAAACAAGCCCCCGTCTGCCACTCAACAAAAAAGAATCAAACAATGGATCATCATTTCCGCTTGTCTTACGCTGCTCATCTGCGGCGGAATATTCGGGCGTTTCGTTCTTTCTCCCACAGGGGAGTCCAGGAGCCATTCGAGAGAAGGAACAGAGCCGGCACAGATGGCCGAAGAATCCCTTCCCGCAGACCTGATTGACCAACTGTATCACATCACGGTCATCGCGCCTGAACGTATGACCGTGAAAAATTTCAACACCGCCAAAAAAATACTGAACGGTAGAATCGAATTGTTCTCCGACGGAAAATCCTATCAGTTAGAAGAGCAGGAGGATCGATTAGATTTGTTTCTTCCAGTGGATTCCTTTGCCATGGAAACCATCGAGACCGCCCTTCGATGCTACATCACCAGAGCGATTAATTTATACATGATAGACAACGCCCTCGACTCCAGGGTAATTCCGATTTCCCGGAATGATCTGGCCAGTGTGGCCCTGCACACAGGCACGATTCCTGGAGTAGATGCCGCATCATACGGAGTAACTGATCCAGAATACCAGTACATTACGATGGAACTAACAGATGATTTTGTTTCAGAAAACAAAGAAACCTATGAAGGATGGGAAGAACTGACCTTTGCGCAGGATGTAGTTGAGTTTCCAGACAGCTATGCTCGATACTACACTTTCCCTTCTGGAGACAGCAAAACATTCTATGTGCTGAACAATGATCTGGGCGGAAAATATAGCGAATTGGTTGTCTATAACCTGACGCACGAGAGTCTTTCTGAAAGCTTCCGGTTTATGGTCGACGCAAACTACCAAGTCACCTGGGAAACAGCTACAGAGCACAAATCCGACTGGGGAACCCTGCAGCGCGAGTATCAGGAGTTTACAGAAGGAACTATTACATTCACTCTTTCCTCGGGGAACATATCCATGGGCGAACTGATTGACGAGTGCACCGCTTTAAAACTACGGCTGGATGTGTTAGGAAATCCATACGCATTTGGACTCAGCAGCTACGGGGATGGCTACCTCATCGCGATAAAAACCAAACCAGACCGAATTAATCAGCATATCATCGACCTGATGCGGAAGAGCATCTACCCCAAAGTCCGTTCCTTAACCTATGAAGATCTCGGTCTGAGCGCAAGGAGCGTGATTCTGAAAGAAAAGGAATCAGGCAAGTATTCGCTGCAACTGGAAGGTCATGGAGCGGATTCTTCTAACAGAGCAAAGCTGCAAGCCACGCTGGCTCTGAGCCAACAGGTAAACGAAGAAGTGTATTTCTATATCAATGATCTGCCACTTTTCCCGATGAAAGATGTCCTCTATCATGATGACACCGCTGTCATCGATGTCGCGAATTATTGCTTTATACGGGATGGCAAGATCACGCTGGAACCAATCACCGCAGAAAATCAATGGTATGTGAATTACATCAAAACACTGCTCGAAACAGAATCCTCCATGAAAGCCACTCTTTCCTATGACGCAATGCAAATGAACCCCGACAGTCAAGGTATTTTGCCAACTGAGGAAGAACTGTCGCCATCCCTGTACTCCAATGCGTCCCAATTGGAAAACATCGTCCGTCAAAGTTGGTCCCAGGCCAGCACATCCTATGATTCAGGTTTCCTCTCCGTTTTTCTCCATCTTTCTCTGGATGATCGTTTTATCAGCCGATCTGTCCATCTAACTGAAGAAATCTTCCATGCGCTGAAAGGAAAAGATCTTTACCTTACAGAAATCGGCTTCTATCTCATTGATGAAGAGGGCGAAGAGAGAGCCCGCATCTTCCTCCAAAGGTCATATCTTGAACCCCAAGCCACCGGTGAAGTTTTACCCGAGTCTGATACTGACAACTTCCATTATTACGGCATTATGAAAAATGGCATGATTGACGATTATCGCCAGCCGATGCTTGATGCATTAGAGGCGTCAGAATTCTATCAAACCCATCGAACGGACTATTCCGTGATCTACTAACCTCTTCGATGCTGCGGCCGTCAGCCATGAACGAGTCTCAACCGTTTTGGATTTTACTAAAATCATGACCCTGCTCTGTCCAACCCTGGTACAGAGCCCGCTGAAAGGAGCCTTATTGTGAGCATAAAAGGAAAACAGCTATTCCGCGGATTCCTATTTTCCCTTCCTCTGATCATCGGGACCATCGGGTTGAAAATCAGCGGTGAATCCCTTTTGAACTCAATGTTTGATACCGTGACCATGTACGCGCTTAACTATGGAACGGAGCCAGTCAACCAGCTGGTGGAAATTGCGCGGTGGACAGCCCCACTCGCCACAGCGACGGGAATTATTCTGATGATTCAGCCAGTTCTCCGGGCGCTGCACGCAAAATTACTGTCTCTGCGCAAAGAGTCTATCGCTGTATATGGAGACCCTGCGCTCTTCCATCGTCTCCAGGCAAAGTATCCCGTCATTCAAGGGGATCAGGAATTGTTATCTGCCCATACTTATCTTCTTTTTGGAGAGGAGCAGGAAAATCTGGATTTTTATCAGGAGCATCTTGCAGCCCTATGTAATCATGAAGTTTATCTTCGTTGCGCTTCCCTTCCTTCTCAAATGATACAAAATCCCCGCTTACATCTGTACAACCCTGAAGAAACAGCTGCCCGACTCTATTGGAAACAGCGGAATTTAATTTCCCTTTTCCAATCTCATCATTTCACACTTAATATTGTTATCATTGGCTTTGGACGCATCGGAGAAGAACTCCTTTTCTGGGGACTTCAAAACAACATCTTTTCACCAGATCAATCCATTGCCTATCATGTTTTCGGGGAAGAAAACGGATATCGGCTGCTGCATCCCGGTTTGAACAAGATCAGCGACGCCATACAGTTTTACTCCCCGGCCTGGTGGGAGCAACTGTCCTTGCTTCAGCAGGCCGATCGAATTATCATCTGCCAACAGGAAAACCAGATACAGACCGTTCAGAAGCTGTTATCCGCCCTACCCGGTAAGGATCTGGACATCTGGGCCTCACATGTAAAAACTTTCACGCTCTGTGAGGAACAGAAACGGCTCAAATTATTCGACTGGAAAGAAGAAGCGCTACGCCCCGAATACATTTTTGACGCCACCACCTTATGCCGAGCCAAAGCAATCAGTTTACGATACGCACAGCTCTACAGTCAGAATTCGACCTCTACGCTGGATATAGAAACCGAATGGATGAAGCTCAGTTCCTTTGCGCGCTATTCCAACATCAGCAGCGCGGATTATCACGAGATTCGCCTCCGCATGATGCAATCCGCAGGTCTTTCCACAGATGGCAGCAACTTGACAAATGATCAGCTCGAACAGCTCAGTGAACTAGAGCACATCCGATGGTGCCGTTTTCATTTCCTGAACAACTGGAAATACGGAAAGCCCTTGAAAGGCGCGACAAAAGATTCTCTTCTTCGAATTCATCAAGATCTTCTTCCCTACGCTGAACTAAGCGATGCCGAAAAAGAGAAGGATCGTGAAGCCATCCGTGTGCTTCTGAGTGTGCGAGAATACTAAGGAACCGCGTTATTTCTGCATCATCACTTTCCAGCAATTAAACTCTGGAATCCTAACATACCGACCCGCGTCTCTGAAGCCTGCTCGGACAATATACTGCGCCAGCTTTTGCGGGCTGTCAATCAGCGATGGATCCGTCAAATAAACGTAAAAAACACTCAACTTGTCCTTCCGCGCTTGTCGGAACACATGCTGTAATTCCTTTTTTGAACCGCACCTATATTCGTGTATATTATCCGCCCTGTGAACGTCAGTAATGATCGCCAACTCCGGAGACATATCCCGATTCCATCGGTAATAATAATCCGCCCGATCCAGACCAACCATGCAGTGGCTATATTCCAACGGATTCCCTTTTGCATTCTGATCCCATGTGGCATCCAGCGCAGTCCATCTTCCATCAATTTGCACCAAATTCCACAGATGATTTGACGACGCCAGGTCCCCCTTTTCCTGTCCCGGAAGGTTGCTGCATCCGTACTGATACCTTACCTTCAACCCTGCTAATCCGGCGCACAAATAGAAAGCATCCGCGTACCCATCACAGTTTGCTTCTCCGTTCAGCAGCGGTCCTATCGCGCAGTCATCCTCATCCGTTGTCTCATCAATAGTATAAACTGTTCGCCGACCGATGGCCTCGGAAATCGCCAGCGCCATATTCCCCTGATGATGAGTCGGTATGCCCTGAAGCAAATCCCGCGCGGCCTGCAAGGTTAATTTTTCACGCACAGAGAGCCTGCTTTCCTGTTTCATCCTAACTAACTGTAAAATACGAAATCCAGGATAATAGTTCAAGTACCGCAGGCTGACATGCCCCTGAATAGGATTAGTATGCATATGAAACATGCGCACTCCCGCATGCTGAGTCAAGTCCACGCTTCGAGGGATTCTCTTTCCAGCATTGTTTAGAATTCCCTCTTGAAGCTGTTTGATCAGCTGTGGATGGCATATAAACTCAATCATCTCCGGAAGCTTTGCCGTTGATTGTTCCACATATTGAATAATACTCTGCAGGCTGTCTAAAACGGGTAGTTTCGCATTTGTACTTTGAGCTTTTGAAAAATCTACAGGCTTTTTCTGCTCTTTTCTTGAAGGTTGATACTTTGCCGTTTGTTGGGTTGCAGCGGATCTCTGGTAGGACGGCTGCTCCTTCGGGCAGCTCACGAAAAGCTTCTCCCCGCTGACACTTTGATAGAAGGATATAGCTGTATATCTGATCATTCCCTGTTCCGGATACAACGTGTATTCGCTCCGGATAACCCCCGCTGTCCCTTCCGCCAACCTTATTCCCTGCCAGTTATTCTCCGATATCGCGTCCATCAAGGGTTGGGAAAGCACAATCCGAAATGTTTCTCCTGTGTTTTTTTCCATATTCCGCAAGGTTTGTATCAATTCTTCTCTGGTTTGAGAGTAAAATACAGGCTCTGCGCAGGGAAACAGCTGATGGATTTTCAGATAGCCTTCTTCCACATTGATTCGGGCAAAGGGTTCATATCCAGCCCGTGCTAAAAGGCGAATCAGCGGAAGCCCATTTTCGACCGTCATCTGTTTCATCATCAACGGTGGAAGCCGCATATCGATTTCATTCAGCCCTTGCTGGAAACAGGTGCGAAAATACTCCACCATTTCCCTGCTCATGGCTTCATCCATCACCTATTCCCCCTTCAGGTCTTCCCCTTGATCCTGTTTTTCTCCGCCTTTTTATCTGAAATCTTACCACCAATCCAAAGAAGAAGGGTGCCGAGCAGCGCAAGGATGATTCCAGGTAGGATCTCTTTCTCTTCTATCGCGATCAACAGTCCAGACAGCAGAAACCCTGTGCCCAATAGAGACACTACTGTTGCCAAGAATGAATTTCTGTACCACACTACCTTCATTTGCGTCCTCCCCATATTCTACGGTACGAAAGCGGAAATTTGATCATCCTCATGAAACGCGACATAGACTCGCTCTTGCTTTCAACTATGCCAGCACTGTTTCCTCCGGTTGAGCGTTCAAAATCCTCATAAACTCCTCCCCCGTGATGGTTTCCTGCTTCAGCAGGAACGCCGCCAGCTCGTGGAGCTTTGCCTCATTTTCCCGCAGAATCTGGTCCGCCTTGCTCCGGGCCTGCTTCACCAGGCTCACCACCTGATCGTCGATCTTCTCGGAATAGGCCGGGCTGCAGGCCAGGGAGGTATCCCCGCCCAGATACTGATTGGTCACCGTTTCCATAGCGACCATGCCAAATTCGCCCATTCCGTATCGGGTAATCATCCCCCGAGCCAGCTTGGTAGCCTTCTCGATGTCGTTGGAGGCGCCAGTGGTAATAGAATGGAAGATCAGCTGCTCCGCCGCCTGGCCCCCTGTCAGGGTGACGATCTTGTTCAGCAGCTCCTCCCGGCTCATCAGGTAATGCTCATCCTCGTCCACCTGCATGGTATATCCCAGGGCGCCGGAGGTCCGGGGGATGATGGTAATCTTCGTCACCGGAGCGGAATGAGTCTGCATAGCCGCCACCAGGGCATGGCCGATCTCATGGTAGGATACGATTCGCTTCTCATTCTCAGACATTACGGCGTTCTTCCGCTGATAGCCGGCGATGACCGTCTCCACGCTTTCCATCAGGTCTCCCTGGCTGACCTCGCTGCGTCCCAGCCGAACCGCCCGCAGAGCTGCCTCGTTGATGATGTTGGCCAAGTCCGCGCCGGAAGCGCCGGAGGTGGCCCGGGCGATCTCCTTCAGATCGATGCCGCTTTCGCATTTCACGTTCTTCGCGTGCACCCGCAGAATCGCCTCCCGGCCCTGCAGGTCCGGCAGCTCCACCGGCACCCGCCGGTCAAAGCGCCCCGGCCGCAGCAGGGCAGGATCCAGGCTCTCCGGCCGGTTGGTGGCCGCCAGAATCACCACGCCCTTCTTGCCGTCGAAGCCGTCCATCTCCGTCAGCAGCTGGTTCAAGGTCTGCTCCCGCTCGTCGTTGCCGCCGATGGCGCCGGCCCCGTCCCGCTTCTTGCCGATGGTATCAATTTCGTCGATAAACACAATGCAGGGCGCCTTTTCATTGGCCTGCTTGAACAGATCCCGCACCTTGGCGGCGCCCATGCCCACGAACATCTCCACAAATTCCGATCCGGAGATGGAGAAGAAGGGCACCTTCGCCTCCCCGGCCACCGCCTTGGCCAGCAGGGTCTTGCCCGTGCCGGGAGGGCCCACCAGCAGTGCCCCCTTGGGCAGCTTCGCGCCGATGCCGGCGTACTTGTCCGGATGCTCCAGGAAGTCCACGATTTCCTTCAAGGCATCCTTGGCCTCTTCCTCCCCCGCCACGTCCGCAAAGGTGACGCCGGTTTCCTTGTCCGCCACGATCTTGGCGTTGGCCTTGCCGAAGGACAGGGCGTTCATGCCCCCGCCCATGCGCTTTGTCAGCTGGTTGCTCAGCAGATGGCCCAGGCCCCAGAAGATGGCGATGGGCAAAATCCAGCTGAACACGAAGGACAGCAGGGTGTTATTCTGGGTCGGAATCGACGCGCTGAAACGAACCCCCGCGTTTTGCAGCCGGGTGATCAGCCCGTCATCCGGGAAAACCGCCGTCTTGTACAACTCCTCCTGCCCCTGGTCGTTGGTGGCCACAAAGATGATCTGGTCCGCCTCCTGCTCCAGGGAAACCTCGCTGACCCGGCCCGCGTCCACCCAGGTCAGAAAATCGCTGTATCCGACCACCTGAATTTGCCGCGCCATCATCGTAGGAAAGATGAAGGCGTTCAGCAGCAGCACGATCGTCGTTACGATCACCACATAGAAGATCAACGGCCTTTTCGCGTTGTGATCTCCATCATTGTTTTCAAACATATGCTTCCTCTCCTGCCCTCCCTCGTTTCCAATCCTTTTGCGGAAAGGGCATGGGTATTATATCCTGTTTTCCGGGGAAAGAAAAGTCAATTTGACTATCTTTCACCAAATGTTCATCTTTCGCACCCCTTCGGGGGAAGAGGCTTTCGCCAAGGTTTTCTCTCGAAAAAACCGGAGAGAAGAACAGGCTTCTCTCCGGCTCATCCCATCGATCACTTCAGCTTCTTTTCGCAGGCCTTCAGCGCCGCGAAGGTCTCGTCGCTGATGACATGCTCAATGCGGCAGGCATCCTCCGTGGCGTTCTCCTCGGAAACCCCCAGCTTCTTGAACAGACTGCTCAGCACCTGATGGCGCTCATAGATCTTTTCCGCGATGGCCTGCCCCTTCTCGGTGAAGGCCAGGTTTCCATCCTCCTCCACGATGATGCAGTCATCCTCCCGCAGCTTGGCCATGCCCCGGCTGACCGAGGGGCGGGAAAGCTCCATCTCCTCCGCCACATCGATGGCCCGCACGGTGTGCTTTTTCTTCTTCAGGACCAGAATGGTCTCCAGGTACATCTCGCCGGATTCGCGCATGATGATTCACGCTCCTTCCAGATTTCGCTCTACTTCTCTCGAGTTGGCGTCATTATACTTTGTTTTTCTCTTTGACGCAACGTATTTTTTCTGTTCAGTCGTGCGAAGGGATGTTTCACTCAGGGGCCCTTGGAGGACGTCGGTACTTAGCGGGTGGCAAGGGTGCTTGCGCCCGAAGGCAGCCGCTTTGTACCGCTACGTCCGGAACGGAGGCGCGAGCCGTGCCCCGGAGGGTAACTCCCGCGCGCATACGACTGGACAGCTATCTCCTAATGTTCAATCCACCCCATTGCCCGATCTACTGCCTTATGCCATCCCCGCAGGTTCAGCAGGCGGGTCGCTTCATCCATTCGGGGCGCAAACTCCAAATCCTTCTGCCACAGGCTGGCCAGCTCCTCCGTGCCGCTATACAGCCCGCAGCCCAGCCCCGCCAGCAGCGCTGCTCCCAGGGCGGTGGTTTCCAGCACCTGTGGCCGGACCACCGGCACGTGGCTGATGTCCGCCTGGAACTGCATCAGGAAGGCATTGGCGCTGGCGCCGCCGTCCACCTGCAGTCGCTCCGGCTTCCGACCGGAATCCTTGATCATGGCCTGCATCAGATCCTCGCTCTGGTAGGCAATAGCCTCCAGCGCCGCCCGCACGATATGGGCCCGGCCCGTGCCCCGGGTCATGCCCACCAGGGTCCCCCGGGAATACATGTCCCACCAGGGAGCCCCCAGCCCCGTCATGGCGGGCACCAGATAAACCCCGCCGGTACTCTGGACGCTCTCCGCCAGGCCCTCGCTCTCGGAGGCCCGGGTGATCATCTTCATCTCATCCCGCAGCCACTGGATGGTGGCGCCCCCCATAAACACGCTGCCCTCCAGGGCATAGGTGGGCTTGCCGCCGATGCGCCAGGCCATGGTGGTCAAAAGGCCGTTCTGGCTCTGCACCGGCTGATCCCCGGTGTTCATCAGCATGAAGCATCCCGTGCCATAGGTGTTCTTCACATCCCCCACCTGCCAGCAGGCCTGGCCGAAGAGGCTGGCGTGCTGATCACCGGCCATGCCGGTGACCGGGATGGGGCGGCCCAAAATCGCCGGATCCAGCGTGCCGATGAACCCGGAAGAATCCACCACCTGGGGCAGGCAGGCCCGGGGAATCCCCAGCAGCTTCAGCAGCTCCTCGTCCCAGTCCTGGGTTTTCAGGTTAAACAGCATGGTCCGTCCGGCGTTGGTGGCATCCGTCACATGGGGCCGGCCCGTCAGCAGATTCCAGCACAGAAAGCTGTCCACCGTACCGAAGCAAAGCTCCCCTTTCTCCGCCCGGTCGTGCAGCTGATAATAGTCCAGCATCCATTTCAGCTTCGTGCCAGAAAAATACGCATCCGGAATCAGGCCCGTTTTTTCCCGAATCATGTCCCCCTGCCCCGCGGCCACCAGATCCTCCACGATCTGCGCGGTACGCCGGCATTGCCAGACGATGGCGTTGCCCACGCACTTCCCCGTCTGCCGATCCCACAGGAAGGTGGTTTCCCGCTGGTTGGTAATGCCGATGGCGGCGATGTCTCCCACGTCCACCCCACTGAGATGCACCGCTTCCTTCAGCGCGGTGATCTGGGTGTCCAGGATATCCTCCGGGTCATGCTCCACCCAGCCGGGGTGGGGGTAGTGCTGCGGAAATTCCACCGCGTGGGAGGCCACGATGACCCCCTCCGCACTGAAGACGATGGCCCGGGAACTGGTGGTTCCCTGGTCCAGCGCAACCAAATACTTCGCCATGTTGTTTCCTCCGATCTGCAAAATAAGCAAACTCCGCGTGCGCGCGGGAGTTCCCCTCCGGGGCACGCTCTCTTACCGCAACCTCAATGGTCGCGACTCCCCACAGGGGAGCTCGCTTCCTTTCGGTTGACCTCACCTCTGGCGAAATTTCCGCCACTGGCGGTCGCCAGAGGTTCGCCCGTTCCAGACGTCCAAGGGCCCCTGAGTGAAACATCCCTTCGCACGCCTAATCAATTTCCATTACTCAATCCGAATCCCATAAATATTATTCTTGTTCTTCTCCGTGGTGCCGATCACCATCATGCTGTCGAACACCGCCGGGCTGGCTTCGATGGTGCCGTCGATCTGCAGGGCGGCCCGCTCCTGGCCCGTTACGCCGTCCAGCATCAGGATGCTGCCATCCCCAGCGCATTGAATGATGGCTCCGTTGCCTGCTTCGTCATACACCGCCACGGGGGAGGAATATCCCCGGCCGCTGAGCCCCCGGGCCCAGACCACTTCGCCGTCCGCCTTGCGCAGGCAGATCAGGGCCGCGGTTTCGCTGCCCAGGCCCAGCTGTTCCTGGCCCGCGTCGCTCAGGTTGTTCACCGTGTAGTACACATATTCACTCAGGCCGTTCTGCCCCACCACCGGGGAAGCCCGGAATCCGCTAATGGTCTTGTTTTTCGTATCCTTCTTGACCCCGAAGGCCGCGGTCCACCTCTCCTCCCCCGTCAGGGCGTCGAAGCACTTGATCTCCGCGTCCCCCTTCTTGCGGGTGGCCAGCTCCGTGGCGGTATAGAGATCCAGGCCATCCTCCCCATGCCAATCCAGGGCCGGGGTAGATTCCACCGTGTCTCCCAGGGAAACCGCCCATACCGGGGTCAGGCTGTTGGTATCCACGCACCGCAGGAAGCCGCCCACATCCGCGTAGTACACATACCGATCGTACATGGCGATGGAAGCTTCCACCGCCGTGGAGGCTTCCTTTTCCCCTTTGGCCTTGCTTTTCATGACCACGGTGCTGGGGCTCTGGGTATAGGTGCCCGCGTTGTAGTCGAATTCCGAATTCAGGTTGATCAAATAAAGCATGCCGTTGGTGCCCGCTGTGATCATGCATCCCGTGGTCCGGTCGATGAGGGCGGAGGTTTCGAAGGAGCCCACCGTGTTGTAGGGCCGGTTGTTCTTCCCGTCCAGCCCGTCGATGAGGCTCAGCTCCTTCAGCATGTATAGGTTATATTGCCGCAGGCCGATGGTACCCTGCTTGCCCGCCATCTTCCGGGCGAACTGGCCCACCGTCATGTAAGGCGCGCCGCCGGGATGCACGCTGGGGCTGGCCTTCATGGGGAAGCCCAGCTTGATGGAATTCCGGGTGGCGGAGCCATCGGACAGGTCCAGGAAATAGATGCGCCCATCCAGGCCGCCGACGATAACCTCCTTCAAGCCGGATTTCTCCTTCTTGGAGTCGTACATCTCGCTCTGTTCCCGAACCTCTTTGCTCCATTTCACGATGGCGGGTTGGCCCACCCAGCCGATGCCATAATAGGTCTGGCTGGCGCCCTTGATGCTGCCCGCCTCCGCGGTCCAAGCCATCTCCAGGCTGTCCATGCCCTTCACCGTGCCCACCGCCGCGTTCTGGCGGAAGGCATCGTTCCGGAAGGTCAGGACGCCGATCTTCTGCTTGGTATATTCTCCCAGGGTCGGCATATGGATCTTTTCCTTGTCCGACCGGGCATATTCCACCACCTTCTTGGTGCCGTTATAAACCACCGTGGTGGCGATGAGGGAGGGATCTGCGTTCTCCCCAGCGCTGGCGGTCAGCAGTCGCCGCTCCAGCGTGGGTTCCTCCGCCGTGGTAGCCGCGGGCTCCGCCGTCGGCAGCGTCTCCGCGATGGTCGCCGTTTCTTCCTCGGATTGGCTCGCCGCTTCGATCGCTTCTGTCTCTTCCTCTTCGGTCTTGCTTTCTATGTCCTCCCACTGTTCCTGGGCGGTAAAAGGCGCGGCGTCCTCCTCCGCTGCATCATCTGTCTCTTCCGTGTCCCATGTATCCCCAGGATCATCCGGGTCCAGCGCGCCAATGGCATCCTCTCCCAGGCCTTCCTTCTCCGCGTCCAGCTCCTCTTCCTCCAGCGGCTCCTCCTCCGGGCTCGGCACGGCCGTCGGCGTCGGCGTAGCGGTGGGAACCGGCGTCGCCGTGGGCGCTTCCGTCATAAAGGCCACCGGCAGCTCCGTCACCTCCGGCTCCGGCGTCGGCCGCAGGGTCAGGGCAACCTGCACCCGGGCCTCCGTGTCCATCCATTGATCCTGGGCCAGGGTCTGCAGCCGAACCTCGCCTATATAGGCCTCCTCTGCGTACCAGCTCATGGCCCAGCGGATCTCCTCCTCCGCCTCCACCACGTTCTCCTCGCAGGGCAGCACATTTCCGTTTTCATCCAGCAGGCGCACATCCGCCACGCCCTTGCCCGTCACCGCCAGGAAATCCACATAACCCGGCGCTTCCCGGCCGCTGTTTTCCGCCAAAGAGAGGGATATATTCACCGGCGCGGGGGTCGGCGCCCCGCCCAGCATGCCGATCACATTCTGCCGCAGGCCGCCAAGGGCGCTATCCTCCGGCATCACCAGCATCGCCACCAGGCAGGCCACGATCACCAGCAGCACCACTACCAGCACCTTGAGCCCCTTATGGCCGCGGCCTCCGTCCGTCTTTTTCTCCGCGATCACCGGTCGCCCGACGTATCTGCTGTCCTGCCCCCGGGCACTCTCCGCCCCGGGATAGGCCATCCGCTGACGGTTCTGGCTTTCCTCCGCCAGCCGGGCCCGGCCATTCTCGCTCATTCGGGCCCGCTGGGTGGCGTCCATGCCCATGCGCCCAGCGGGGTACCCCACCCGTTCCGTGGGGGCGCTCCCCTGCCGGGGCCGGGCCTCGCCTGTCAGCGCCCGCGCTGGTTGAATCATGGTCCGCCCCATGTCCTCCTGGGCCGCGGCCTGCCGCTGGCGGTAGCGATTCGCCACCTCTCGGGCGGTTTCGCTGCTGGAGCTCAAGGCCGGCTGCGCCGTGTAATTTGGCGCGGCATGCTCCCCGCTGTCCTCCGCGTATTTTTCCGCCCGCCTTCTCCGCCGGGGCGCTTCCTCCGTCGCGGCTGTTTCCGCGGGCTGGCTGTTCTTATTCTCTTCCACAGGCGCGCTGGCCTGCAGCTTTTCTTCTCTTTCGCTCAAGGTTCCGTCTCCTTCTATCTTTCCTCTGCTATGCAAAAACATTCCTCTACGCCGATTTTATTATATACCCAAATCGTCCCCCTCACAAGTCCGTTTCTTTCCCGGCAATCCCTTGCTCCCCCGGGAATGGATGGGTATAATACCTCCATGTCGTTTCGCCGCGCTTCGCTTTTTCCCAGCGATGGCGGAGCATTAAATGAGAGGAGCCCTGTTCTTGATCTGTACCCTATGTCCCCGGCGCTGCGGGAAGGATCGCAGCCTCCAGCCCGGCTTTTGCGGCCTGGGGGAGCAAATGCTCATCGCCCGCATCGCGCCCCATCTGTGGGAGGAGCCGCCCATCTCCGGAAAGCGGGGCACCGGCGCCGTGTTCTTCTCCGGCTGCACCCTCCGCTGCGCCTATTGCCAAAATGGGGATATTTCCCATCGGAACCAAGGCCAACCCTTTACGCCCCGGCAGCTGGCGGACAGCCTGCAACGCCTGGAGGAGATGGGCATGCAGTCCATCTCCTTCATCACCGCCACCCCCTTCCTGCCCCAGATTTTAGAGGCGCTGGAATGCTATCGCCCCGCCCTGCCCCTGGTGTGGAACAGCTCTGGATACGAGCGGTTGGAAACCCTGCGGCGCCTGGAGGGCGTCATAGACGTCTATCTCCCGGACCTGAAGCACTATTCCTCCCGGATGGGCGCCCTCTGCGCCAAGGCTCCAGATTATTTTGATATCGCCTCCGCCGCCCTCCAGGAGATGTGCCGCCAAACAGGAGTACCGATATATAACGAGGAGGGGATCATGACCCGGGGCACCTTGATTCGACATCTGATCCTGCCCTCTCTCACCGGGGAAAGCCTGAAGCTGCTCACCTGGGTGAAGGATACCCTGCCTCCGGGCACCCCCGTCAGCCTCATGCGCCAATATATCCCCTACAACGGGGTGTCGATTCCGGGGTTAGATCGCCGGGTGACGGAGAAGGAGTACCGCCGGGTGCGGGACCACATGCTGGCCCTGGATCTCCCCGGCTTTCTGCAGGAGCCGGAGGCTGCCGACCCCAATTTCGTCCCCGTCTTTAACCAGCCAGAGAGTTTTGTATGAAATCAAAAAACCCCCAGGAGGTCAGCCGCCTCCTGGGGTTCTGTGTTTCTTTTACTCGATATTAAATCTCCCCCGCGAAGCGGGGGAATAAGAAGCACTGAACGAAGCTCCCCCGCGGAGCGGGGGAGCGAATAAAATCAATCAACAGAACGACGAAAACGCTTTCCTGCTGATTCGAACAAATCAGCCTTTCTTCAACTTGGGCACGTGGTATTCCACGCCCGGATCATACCGCACTGTCTCCGGCGGCGTTTCCAGCAGCTCCGGATGATTCAGGCAACGCACCACGTCCGCGAAGAAAGCCGCGTAATGGGCCCCGGAGGTAATTCGTTCATCCACCGTGACGCCGATGGGCAACCACCGCTTCATCCGGGCCTTGCCCTCCGCGTCCACCGTGGCCTCCTTCAGCACGCTGCCCATGCCATAGAAGGCGCTGACATTGCCGAAATTATAGATATGATGCCATACATGGTGCAGACCGATGGAGGCGTTATTGGTAATAAACATACTGCTGTAGAAGGGCAGCTCCTTCAGGAAGGCACCGGGCACCAGCCCATAGCGATCCAGCAGTCGAACCAACCCGACGATGACGCTGGCCACGCCAGGCACCGCCAGCACCACCTTTACCAGCTTGTCGATAAACACATCTCCGCCTTCGCCCGTTCCATCACCCCGGTTAGCCTCGATGGCGGCGATCATCCGGTCCCGCACGTCAAAGAGGGTGTCGGTAGGGTCGAACTCAATCCGCACCACCGATTCCGGGCTGTCGTGGTTCTGGCTGTCCTTCAGCAGCGTGAAGGACACGGAAAGATTATTTCGCGAAAAGAATTGCTTATTCTTGATGAAGCGATTGATCTCCGGATGCTGGCTCACCCCCCGCACATAGGCCGCGATGATGATCTGCATAAAGGTGATCTTCTCCCCCTCCACGCCCTTTTGGGCAATGTAGCGGGAAAGCATTTCATAATCCAGCTTGTGCTCCAGGAAAACCTGGGCATCGCATCGCATGGGCATCAGATAAGGGGTAATCTGTACCACGCCATCAATGTTCTTTAGTCTCCGTCCATCGGGTCTGCGTCCGAACATGGTTCTTCCTTCTCCTTACTTTTCGGGGAATACCGCTCGATTCAAATCAGCTCTTCCCGAAGGGATGCATAGGGGCGAATTAAAACAGCTCCGTCGCCTTTTCCAGAGCTTCCTGCTGGGCAGCCAGCAGCTGCTCAAACTGCTGCCGATAGCTGGCGGCGGTGGCCTTCAGCTCGCTGATCTGCCGAGTCAGGGCGTCCCGCTCCTCGCTCAGGCCGTCCAGCCGCTCGGTAGCCTCCGCTTCCGCCTTGGCCCGAATGGCCTCCGCGTCCTCCTTGGCCTTGCGGATGGTTTCATCCTTCACCTGCTGGGCCGTGGTCAGAATCTCCCGGAACTGGTTGGTGATTTCCTCGCTGGGCACTGCGGCAGCATTCTCCTCCGCAGCCACCGGCACCACAGGATGAACCGCCGTGGTCTTCTGGCGCAGGTCCTTAATCTCCGCCTCCATCCGCTCCATCTCATCGCAGATGTCGTCCAGGAACTCATCCACTTCCTTGGGGTTGTATCCCTTGTTTACGTGGGAAAACTCCTTGGTGCTGATCAGATCTACTGTGACTCTTTCCATTTTACTGTTGCTCCTTTCCAATTTTCGATTTCTTCAATGCCCTTTTCGGGCCAGCTTCCTTGCTCAATATCCGCCAAAGGCACCATAGGCCCCCGCGGCGGCGGGCATGCTTCCGGTGTAAGGATTCACACCCTGGCTCCCCGCCTGGGCAGCGTTCTCCCATCCCATGGCGTTCTGGCTCACCCGGCGCTCCCTTCGCGGCTGATAGCTTTCCTCCCCGTAGGGTTGCACCTGGGGAACATAGCTTTCCGGCGCCTCATATCTCCGGGCCTGTTGCTCCGGCAGAATCTTCACCCCCGGCGGCGCGATGACCACCACCCCTACGCTGGCCAGATTCCGCACCGTGCAATGCAGGGTGAAGGCGGCTCCCGCCAGCATATCCTGGCATCGCAGGCTTTCCCCCTCGCTGCCCAGCACATCCAGGGTCACCACCAGGGTCTCCCCATTCTTCATGCACTCGATGGCTTCGTAACAGCTTTGCAGCGAGGTGATGGCCATAATGTGCTCCACATGGGTGAAGCTATTGCCAGCATCCGGCGCGAACACCCCGGGCATGTAAGAGATGTTATCCGCTGGCGGCTGTTCCTGAAAAGCGGGCACATACCCGCTGGCGGGCTCCATCTGCCCATTGCCGCGGAACCCCTGCTGCGCCGCCTGAGCCGCGCCGTATCCATAGGGATCGCCAGCGAAGGTACTCTGCACCGGGGCCTGCCCCGTCATGGGCGGGTTCATTCCCGTGAAGCCCGTATGGGCGTAGGGAACCTGGGGCTGGGCAGCCGCGTACTCCGCTGCCTTCTCCCGGGCTAATTCCTCCTCCCGCCGGTCTCGCCGCTGCACAGGCCGATAGCAGCTGGTCCCTCCGTCCGGCCGTCGGGAGGAGGCTTCCCCTCCCCGGCCGCTCAGCAGACCTCTGATGCGGGCCTGTACATCCTTCCATGCCATAACTGAAATTGCCTCCTTTTTTCCTGGCTTTTTCGGAAACCGCTGATGGCGCAATCTGGCCCCCGGATGCCTCCGGGGTTCGCTGCTGTCCATCCCGTTTCCTTTAGAACAGGCGTACCGTCTGCCCTTCCGCCAGCACCCCCTGCTGAATCGCGGAGATATAAACCTCCCCTTCCCGCCGGTCCAGAATGTTCACCGGGATGAAGGTCTGATATTGTCCGTCCACCACCACGACGCCTGCCATGTTATCCTGATAATAAATCGCCCGGGCGGGCACCTTTAGGGTGGATACATTGTCCCCCAGCTCGCCGGTGCAGGTACGGATATACAGGATGGGGTTCACCTTGGCCTGCACCGCCAGGCGCACCACCATCTCCCCGCCGCTGCGGGTAAAGGAAACGACCCGAGCCTTCACCGTCGTATCCTGGAAGCTTTCCAGCTTCAGCTCGTATTCCGCGCCCTCTACCGGGTTCCAATTGCTGTCCCGAACCATCATCAGCACGTACCAGTAATCATCCCGGATCATGCGATAAATGGTGGTCTTCCCCTTCTGCAGGGCGCTCTGCTCCGGCTTGTTGCCGTTGAGCATGGATCGCACCTGGGCGGGGGTAAACTGGTCATAATTGTTCACCGTCAAGCCATATTCATATCCGTCGGAATAGAAGCTGACGATCCCTTCTGTCAAGGCTGCATATTGCTTCGTCCAGGAGCTGATGCGCTGCATCTGGCTCTGCTCATCGTCGTAGAGCCGGGTCATGCGCTGATCCTCGCTGTACTTTTGCTTCAGGTAGCTCTGGCGGGCCTGAATAGCCGTTTCCAGCAGGCTCTCCTGGTTGTTCATATTTCCCCGGGCGCCACCCACGATGGCCCGCACCTCTCGAGCCCGGGTCATAACCTCGCTTTCCAGCTTCTCCATCCGGGCGTCCGTCGCCACCTCGGAACGCAGCAGCTTCAGCTGATATTCCTTAATCTGGTCCCGATAATCCTGCAGGGTGGTCATCTCCCGGGTGCTGAATCCAGAGGAATAAACATTGCAGATGGTTGTCCCCCGGAACACGGCGGCCCCTTCCTCCGCGATGTATTCAATGCTGGTCAGGCCCTCCGCGTCGTAGGGCGTTTCATCCCGAACCAGCAGGCAATCCCCCGCGTATCGGGCCCCCAGCGTCCCGGAGCTGATCTGCCCATAGGGCTCCGCCTCCGGGGTCAGGGCTGTCACCAGATACCACACCACAAAACCCAGCACCACCACGATCAGCGCGATCTGCGCCACGCTCATGCGCTTGGGCTCCTCCGGCTGCGGCGCTACGGGCTGCACCGGCTGCGGCGGCGTCATCTGATACAAGGCCTCCCTCTCCTTCCCCGGAAATAATCACCCTTTATCTTATCACATCCCGCAGGGGTTTGCAAATTTCGCAATTTGCGAGTGAACGAAGGGATGTTCCCCGTAGGGTGCCTTGGAGAACGTCGGTACTTAGGCGGTGGCGAGCGCGAACGCGCGAAGGCAGCGCCTTTGTACCGCTACGTTCGGAACGGGGGTTCGAAACGCCCGGAAAACTGTCCAGTGGACAGTTTTCAGTGGGAGAACGGGCGGCAGCCCCGGGCCGGAGAGCCGTTACCCCAAGGGGAACTCCCGCGCGTTCACGGCGCAACGCATCACCCGTTCAACCAGGACGCCGGCCGAACGATGGCTTCGGGGGCCTCGCCGGAAAGCACCTCCAGGGTCATGAGGCTCCTTTCCCCTACCACCCGCTTCTTCTCCGGGTTCACCGTGGCCATCACAAATCCCATGCCAACCACCGCCACATTGAATTCCCGCATCAGCTCCACCATGCCCCGGGCCGTGCCGCCCCCCTTCAGGAAGTCATCCACAATCAGGGCGCGCTGGTTCTCTTTCACCGCCCGGCGGCTCAGGCTCATGGTCTCGATGTTTCCGGAGCCGGAAACATAGTTGATGTTCACCGCCGACCCCTCATACACCTTGGAGGAGTGCCGGGCGATGACCAGGGGCACCCCCAGGGCGTTGGCCGTGGCGAAGGCCACGGGAATCCCCTTGGTCTCCATGGTCAGCACAAAATCCGCCCGCTTGTTTTCAAACTCCGTGGCCAGAATCTCCCCCATGCGGTTCACGATCTCCGGCGTGGAAAGGATATCCGAATAATAAAGGAAATCCCCCGGCAGCACCCGCTCCGTACCGCTGAGCTGGCGGCCCAGATCAGCAATGAAGGTTCGGGCGGATTCCCGGCTATGCTGCGGGCGATAGAGCACGCCCCCCGCCGCGCCAGTAATGGTTTCAATCTCCCCCAGGTCAAATTCCTTCGCCACCCGACGCAGAGCGTCGATATCCTCGCTGATCGTGGATTTCGCCGCGCCAAAAAGCTCGCAGAATTGGTTCAGGGTAAACATCTTCCCCGGCGCGCCGGAAAGAATCTTCATCATCACGCTCATCCGCTCGTTGCGGCGAATCTTCTCCATGGGTGGCTCCTCCTTCCTGCCCCGCCGGCTTTCCAGGCAGCAAAAAAACCTCCGGCTTTGACAGTCGGAGGCTATTTTACCACAATTTACGAATATTGCAAGCAATTATCCCGGGAAAGTTCGTCTTTTTGCCGTTCCTTCTCCACTTCATCCGCCGCAATGTGCGGAAATGGGATGCTTACTCCTGAGCCACCACGAAGGGTTGAATCTCCTTCAGCAGGTCGTCACAATCGTCGCTGTAAATCTCCAGAGTGATGGCTCTGCTCAGATCCAGGGAAAAGATCCCTAAAATCGACTTGGCGTCCACCACGTGGCGGCCCGCCCGCAGATCCATGTCGAAGGGGTACCGGCCCACAATGTTCACAAATTTGTTCACGTTCTCCACCAGGCTGAGCCGAATCTGCACTGTTTTCATCCGGATGCACCTCACTTTCTTGTCCGGCTGAATTCATCATACAATATTTTTCCCGTTTTCGCAAGATGGCCGCAGGCCTTTAATCCGAATAGAGGGCGGGATTTTTCTCGGGAATCCGCAGCATCAGCGTCTCCTCTTCCTCGTCCCACTCCCAGGAGCCATCCAGCGCCCGGGTCAGGAAGTCCACGCGGATAAAATGCCCCTCGGCGAACTCGAAATCGATGTTCTCCGTCACCATTTCCAGCCCATCCACCGTGGAAACGAAGCCCGCATCCTCGTTCAGCAGCGCCAGGGTGAACCCTTGGGCCTCCAGAATCAGGGAATCCCCCTCATCCGTCAGCTGCCAGCTTTCCACCGCGCTGCACAGGTCGTCCAGGCTGACCCGAATATCCTCTTCAAACCGCTGCAGCCGGGGGGAGCGCACCACAGGCACCCCATCCTCCAGGGCCGTCCACTGCATGCTTTCGCCGCTATCGTTCAGCACAATCCAGCCCGCCAGATCTTCATAGACCGCTTCCGGCTCCGGCTCTGCCGTCGGGGCGGGGGGGAGCGTCTGCTCCGCCTCGTCCAGGTCGATCTCCTCAATCACCTCCGGCACCTCGGTCGGCGCTTCTGTCGGAGCTTCCGTTGGCTCAGCTGTTGGCGCTTCCGTGGGTTGCTCCGTCAGCGCTGCGGTAGGCACCTCAGTCGGTGCTACGGTAGGTTCTTCAGTCGGCTCTGCCGTTGGTTCCGCTGTCGGAACCTCCGTAGGCGTGGCCGTGGGCTCCGCAATCGGCGCTTCCGTCGGTTCTGTTGTTGGCGCTGCGGTTACCGTCTGGATCACCGTGCTCTTCGCTGTCTCTGTAGCCGCCAAAGCGGATTCCTGCTTTTCTTCCGCAGCCTCAGAAGTCGCTTCTTCCGTCGGAGCTTCTGTGAGTTCAGCGGTGGGTTCCGCAGTCGGAGCCTCTGTAGGCTCAGTCGTCGGCTCCGCGGTAGGAGCCTCTGTAGGCTCAGCCGTCGGCGCTTCCGTGGGCTCCGCTGTCGGCGCTGCCGTCTCCGGCACAGGGGTTTCCGTCACTTCCGGCGTCGCCGTCTCCTCTCCCGGGTAAGGCGCAGCGTCCGGATTTTCAAACAGGTTGGTCTGGGTCGCCCGGCCGGCAATGCCATCCACCGTCAGTCCATTATAATATTGGAAGCGACGCACCGCGTTCCGCGTCTGCCCACCGTAGGCACCGTCCGCCGACCCTTCCGGCAGATAGCCCATCTCGATCAACCGCTCCTGCAGCCGCTTGACCTCTTCCCCCTTATCCCCCTGGGCCAGGTTGTGATAGGCCTTGGTGTTGGGGGTAATGGTGGGCACAGGCGCCGGCGTCACAGACACGGTGGGCGCCGGGGTAACCGTCTCTTCCAGCAGCGGTGTCGCTTCCATCTCTTCCGCCACCTCCACCGCCGTAACCACGGGGGAAGGAGTCGGCACCGGGGTCACAGAAGGCGTAGACGTGCTTTCCACCGCCACCACCAGGGTTGTGGCCATATAGGCCAGCAGGGTCTTCAGAAAATCCATCGTAAACGCACTTCCTCCCCGAAAAAACTGCCCCAATTATACCAAACCTTTTCCTCCATGACAATACAGGAATTTTATGGTAAAATGGCCTCCAACCCAGTCCATGAACCCCTGCAGGAGAGACGCTATGGAAAAGCTCGAAGCAAGCATTCTCGGAACCATTTTCCGCAATGAGGAGAATGGTTATTCCGTGCTGACCGTTCGCGCCGGCCGCAGCGAGCATACGGTCATCGGCGTCCTGCCGGAATTGAACCCCGGCGAACAGGCCATTTTCTCCGGCGAATGGGTAGAGCATAAATCCTATGGCCGCCAGTTCAAATGCACCTCCTGCGAAATTCAAATGCCTACCACCCTGCTGGGCATCGAGCGCTATCTGGCCAGCGGCGCCATTCGAGGCATCGGCCCCAGCACGGCCCGGCAGCTGGTAGAACACTTTGGCGAGGAAACCATGGAGGTCCTGGCCGAGCATCCCCATCGGCTGACAGAGCTGCCCGGCATTGGGAAAAAGCGGGCCGCCATGATCGCGGAAAGCTTCGCCTCCCAGCAGGGTGCCCGCCAGGCCATTATCTTTCTCCAATCCTATGGCATTCCCGCCTCCCTGGCCCTCAAAATCAGCCAGCGCTACGGCGAAGGGGCCAAAGAGGTGGTTCAAACCAATCCCTATCAGCTCTGCGACGATCTGGAGGGTGTCGGTTTTCAGACCGCTGACCACATCGGCATCGCCCTGGGAGTTGCCCCCGAAGGCGCGGCCCGGATTCGCTGCGCGCTAAAATATCTGATGCGGGAGGCTGCCGCCAGCGCGGGCCATTGCTATCTGCCGGAGGCGGAGCTGCAGCGCCAGGCTGCCAGCCTGCTGCAGATCTCCCCCACGCTCTGCGCCGAGGGCATGACAAGGCTGCTGCTTTCCCGGGAGCTGGTGGCGGAAATGGAGGAGGACGGCTCCTCTCGCCGGTTCTATCTGCCGGAATACTACCGCGCCGAGCAAGAGGTGGCCCTGCGAATTCAGGAGCTCATGGCCGCCATCCATCCCGGCACGTTTCGCCGCGCCGCCCGGGCCATTGCCCAGTTCGAAGCCTCCCATGGCATTCAGTTTTCTCCCCGCCAGAAGGAGGCCATCACCCAGGCGCTGGAAACCGGTGTCTTTGTCATCACCGGCGGCCCAGGTACCGGGAAAACCACCATCATCAATTGCATTCTGTCCCTCCTGAGCCAGGAGAACGAGGTGCTCCTCTGCGCCCCCACTGGCCGGGCGGCCAAGCGCATGACCGAGGCCACCGGCGCCGAGGCGAAAACCATCCATCGGCTGCTGGAGTTCAATGGGGAGGAGGGCGTCTTCGCCCGGAATGTGGAAAATCCCCTGGAGGCGGACTGCGTCATCGCCGACGAGGCCTCCATGATCGATCTGAGCCTGATGAAATCCCTCCTGCGGGCCATTTCTCCCGGTGCCCGTCTGATCCTGGTGGGGGATGCGGACCAGCTCCCCTCTGTGGGGGCGGGCAATGTGCTGGGGGATATCCTCGCCAGCGGCGCGGTGCCCTGCGCCCGGCTGACGGATATCTATCGTCAGAGTGAGCAGAGCCGCATCGTGCTCAATGCCCATTTGATCAATCGGGGGGAGATGCCCCTGCTGAATGAGAAGGGCACGGATTTCTTCTTCGAGCGCAAGCCCCTCCTGCGGGAGGCGGCGACCACCATCGTTTCCCTGGTGAAGAATCGGCTGCCCGGATATTTGGGGTATCCTCCGGCAGAAGCCGCCGCCCTGGCCGCCCGGAACATCCAGGTGCTGGCCCCCGCCAAGAAAGGGGAATGCGGCGTGCTGAACCTGAACGTCCTGCTGCAGGAGGCCCTGAACCCTCCCTCCCGCACCTCCCTGCAGCTGACCTGGGGGGAGAATACCTTCCGCCTGGGGGATAAGGTAATTCAGACTCGGAATAACTATGATCTGGTCTGGCATAAAAAGACCGCCACCGGATGGGAGGATGGCAGCGGCATTTTCAATGGCGATATCGGCTTTATCATTCAGGTGGACCCCGGAGAGCACACCCTGGTGGTGCGCTTCGATGAGGATCGGGATGTGCTGTACGAATCCGGCGACCTGGAGGATCTGAGCCTGGCCTATTGCCTCTCCGTCCATAAGAGCCAGGGCAGCGAATTCCCGGTGGTGATTATGCCCGTCACCGGCGGCCCGCCCATGCTCCTGACCCGGAATCTGTTTTATACCGCCCTGACCCGGGCCAAGGCCCTGGTGGTGCTGGTGGGCACGGAGAGCATTATCCAGACCATGGTACAGAATGATCACATTGCCAAGCGATACACCACCCTGGCCCTGCGGCTGACGGCGGAAACATATGATCTTTAGTCTGTGAAGCAAGCTCCTGCCTGCCCTCGAAGAAGCACGAAAAAAGCTCCCCCGCGAAGCAGGGGAACGGAATAGCTCTTGTCCATCAACAAAAATCCTGATAAATGCTCCCCCGCAAAGCGAGGGAGCAAAATAATATCCTTGCAAATCAATCCGTGTTTTTCTCGAATTCAAATGCCTTACAGTCTTTCACATCCGCCTCCCCGGAGATATACCTCTCCATGAACTCATCCATCGTTACGCTGCTTTGAACCTTCAATCCCTTCACGCCCCGGGCATAAAGCCAGGAAAGAGCATGGCGATACACTCCACGGGCCGAAGGCTGCTCGTCGTAATATTCCGGGGTATGTTCGCTCTGCCGCCGCAGGAACAGGTCGCAGTCCGTCAGGGATACATGCTCGATGACCCCGCCGCCCCTCGCCGCCAGGAAATAACCCAGCTCGGCGTCCAATTGCAAATGATCTATCGAAATCCTGCGAATGGTTCCCGGGACCGGATGCGTCTCGCTCCGAGGCACTGCGGATAGGAAAATCGCCTCGCCCTTGCCCCACCATCCGGTGGGCTTTCCCTCCCGGAAATGCTCCGCGTATCTGCGGGTAGAGCCCGTTAGGTGATGAATATTGATCCGCTCCACGCATCCCCCGTCCCGCACCCAGATGCCCACTGCCCGGGAACAGCGATCAATCACGCAATCGGAGAATACCACGTTTCGAATATCTCCCCAGGTTTCCGTACCAATCTTCAGCGCGGAATCCCGGGAGTGCAGCACGCAGCCAGAGATGGTCACATTCTCACAGTTGCCATATTTCGCCGCGATGGGCCGAGTGGCCTTCAGCACGATGGCGTCATCCCCGGTGGAAACGATGCAGTTCCGAATGACCACATTCTGGCAGCCATCCGGATCAATGCCGTCGTTGTTGGGCCCCCGGTCATCGTTCAGAATGCGAATGCCCTCCACCATCACGTTTCGACATCCTGCCATGTGCAGCGTCCAGAAGCAGGAATCATAAAAGGTGATCCCCTGCACCGTCAGCCCGTCCACATCCTCCAGATAGGAGGTTCTGGGGCGGAAGCCCCGCACTGCCAGGGGGGCCTCGTGGAAGCCGTTGTCATTATCCGCGTCATAGTACACGTTCCGGCCGCCGCCATCGATCTTCCCCTGGCCGCAAATGGTGATTCCCTCTGCGTGGCAGGCATACAGGAAGCATCCATCCTTCGCCCCGTCCATGCCGGTGGCGGCGTCCCCGCTGTCCTCCGCGGCGAAGTCGATCATATCCTCCGGCCGATGGCTGGCCGTCAAGGTAGCCCCCTGGGCCAAATACAGCCGGGTGTGAGAATATATCCGCAGGCTGCCGGAGAGAAAATTTCCCGCCGGAATTTCCACCGTGCCCCCCGTGCGGGCGCAGGCGTCCAGCGCCGCCTGAATCGCCGCGCCGTTATTGGTCGTCCCGTCTGCCACCGCACCAAAGTCCAGAATAGAATAAACCATCGTTACTTCCTCCCACCTGTGATCAACAGCTCGATTATATTCGATTTCAGCGGTGCTGTAAATGGGAGGATTGAAACTGATGATCCATGCGCCGCAAGCGAAACCTGTTGAAACTAAAACTCATATATGGTAAATTAGGCAAGCGAAAGCATCGTCACGTACCGAGGGATCCACTGCCCATTTGACATACGCGATTGTCCGTAATCGAAAAAGGGCCAGTGTATAGGCGATATCAACAGCGTAACGCTCATCCGAACGATATGAACGAAGATAGGAGGACCATCTATGGAACAGGATATCAAGCTGCCCGGTGGTACCATTCACCTCAGCGTTGCAGGCCAGGGGCCTGCAACCATTGTACTGCTGCCAGGATTAGGAGAGCCCTGCCCGATCCTCGAAATGAAGCCGCTGGCTTCCGCCCTGCAGGATCATCTGCGGGTCATCTCTCTGGAGCCCTATGGCTACGGCGGGAGCGATCCGGCCCCCACGCCCCGAACGATCGAAAACATCTGCGAAGAGCTGCATCAGGTCATGAAAGCCTTGGGTATCGAAAAATACACCCTGGCAGCCCACTCTATCAGCGGCATCTACGCTCTGTATCACCTGCATCAATACGCCGAGGAGGTAAGTACCTTTGTGGGCCTGGATATCTCGGTCCCCTGCCAGTTTACCCATCCCATGGCCAAGGAGGAGATCGGCCTCATGACCCAAATGCGTCAGGAGCAGGCCCAGGCAGCGTCCGAGGAAGTCCTGTCGGAGATTCGGGAGGGTGCGATTCAGCAGCTCACCTCCCTAACCAGCTATCCCTTCTCCCCGGAGGAGCTCAAGCGATACGGAGAGATGGCTCTTAAGAGCGTAAAGGATCCCACGGTGCTGGATGAAATCCGCCACACGGAGGAAAACGCCTCGAAGGCGCTGTCCCTCAAGATTCCTGACGAGCTACCCGCGGTAATGTTGATCGCGAAGGAAAACACCAAGCGGCTTTCGGAATGGGAGCCCTGGCATCGGGCTATCTGTGGATCAAACACGACCCTGGAAATCCTCGACAGCGATCACTATGTGCATCTCCAGCAGACCCAGCAAGTGGCGGAGGCCATTCGTTCCCTGTTGCTTGGCCGATAAAAGTTCTCATAGCATTTTCGCTTCCCCGCTCTTCGGGGGAGCTTTTTTTCACTGAAAAGCCCTCCCCCGAAGGGGAGGGTCGAAAACTATACCTCAAAAGCTGATCAGTTGATCCGAATATGGCTCAGATCGCCAATGGAGGTCACTTCCGGGGCGGACAGGGGCGTATCGCTGAGGTTGGCCGCGGCCGTCTCCGTGATCACCGCTTCGCACAGAGGAACGATGGGCAGATCCTGGCTCAGCACCTTCTGGGCCGCCTTGTAGGCCGCCGCCCGTTCCTCCTGATCCGTGGTGGCCGCGCCCGCCGCGAAATAAGCGTCCACTTCCGCGCTGGAATAGGCCATGATGTTCACCGCGCCACCGGTTCCGACGCGCATCGCCATGGCGGAGGCATCCGGGCCATGGTATCCGCTAAGCACAGTCAGATCATATTCGCCGGCAAACACCTGCTCCTGCCAGGCTGCGGGCTCCATGCTGGAAATCACCACATTGACGCCGATATCCTTCAGGCTATCCTTCAGCACGCTGGTAATATCCGTGAACTCCGTCATGGTGGGGGCGGACAGGGTGGCATAGTAGCCGTCCGCGTCCTTCGTGTATCCGGCTTCCTCCAGAATGGCCACGGCCTTTTCCACATCCCGCTCCGGCAGGATATCCTCTCCATTATAGGCCCAGGCAATGGCGGCAGGGGCAAAGCCCTCCGCGATGGCACCGCTGCCCATCAGGGCCTTGTCCAGAATCGCCTGACGGTCTGCGCCGTAGGCGATAGCCTGGCGCAGGGCCAGATCGGTGGCGGGAGCACCCTCCCGCAGGTTGAAGGCGATATAATACCGGGAGGCGAAGGGCTGTTCATACACCAGGTTGCCCTGAGCCCGCAGATTATCATACTCCGTGGGCGGCGCAGCCGCACCCAGATAGTCCAATTCGCCATTGTAGAAGGCCTGCACAGCGGTGTTAGCGTCCGGGATGATGGAGAAGATCAGATTGTCCGTCTGCGCGATCTCCCCAAAGTAATCCAGGTTCGCCGCCAGGGTCACGCTGACGCCCTGCTGATGCTCCACGAACTTGTAGGGGCCGGTTCCCACAGGATGGGCGATAGCCGCGTCGCAGGCGTAGAAATCCTGGCCGTCATACAGGTGCTTGGGCAGAATAGCCGCGCCGTAATAGGACAGGTTATACAGCAGGGAGGCATCCGGCTGGGTCAGGGTCAACACCACGGTGTGATCGTCGGTCTTTTCGGCGGTCACGTCCGCGAAGGCGTATCCGGTGATGCCGTAGACCTTGATGGTATCCAGGGTCCAGAGCACATCATCCGCGGTGAATTCCTCTCCGTCATGCCACTTGGTGGTCACCAGATGGAAGGTGTAGGTCAGGCCATCCTCGGAAACCTCCCAGGAAGCGGCCAGGTCCGGAATCAGGTTGCCAGCATAGTCGAACTTAATCAGCTTGTTGAAAACATTCTCCATGGTCATCAGGGAGAAGTCATCCATGGCGCCGTCAGGGTTGAAGGACGTAGGGTCGCCCCCCAGCCAGGCGATCAGGGTGCCGCCGGATCTTTCGCTCTCCGCCATGGCCGGAGCCAGCAGCCCCAGCGCCAGCATCAGCGCCAGCAGAATGGACAGGGTCTTTTTCATGTGCTTTTCCTCCTATATGGTTTGTTTTGTCTATGGTAAGCCCCCGAAAGGGCTTATCATCCTCGTTCACGGCCGCTCCGCCGCCAGCTGCGCCGCGACGCGCAGGCCGCTTTCCAGCTGAACGGATACCAGGCGGCGAATGGCGACGGCCTCAAAGGTGGTTACCTGCTCCAACTCCGCGCACCGCGTCCGGATCAGCTCGTCCGCCTCCGCGACCACCCGATCCAGCTCCTCCGCCCTCTCCGGATGCAGGGTTTTCGCCTTCTCCGCTCCCTTGGCGATCATCCCTGCCCCCAGCAGGTGATAGAAGGGGATGGCATAGAGGTTGTCGAATCGCTGCGCCACCGTGGCAGGCGCCTCATATTCCGGGCTCTGGAGCGCGAAATTCTGGTTGGCCAGCAGAGAGGGCTCGTATACCGCCATCCGCTCCTCCAGGGCCAGGCGGTAGGAATCCCGCTCCGGCAGCAGGGGACACAGCGTCTCCGCCAGCGGCTTCATCCGCCGATAAAGCTCCTGCACAATCTCCACGTTCTTCAGCACCGCCTCCCGCCGGGAAACCTCCGTGGGAGTCATGTCCATGGCCTGGGGATACATAAAATAGGGCATCTCGCAGACCAGGCCAAAGCAGGGGCCCTGCAGCTTCGCGAAATCCACGCTGGAGGCGCCGCCATTCAGCATACCGACAGGGTCCTGCCCAGTCATAGATTCGTAGAAATCATACATCATGGGCATGCCCGGAAACTCGAAAATTGCGTCGCTGTACACGGTGCAGCATGGCATCTCCGGCTCTCCCAGGTTCAGGGGAATTCCCTGGCGGCCCGCCGCCAGAGGCAGCTGGTTCAGCAAAGCGGGCTTCGCCTCGGAGATGTACCAGTAAGCGCCGCCAAAGGCGGAATTGTGCAGGGAGAAAAGGAAGCGGGGCTTGATCTCCTCCAACAGACGCATCACCGCCGCGGTTTCCGGCAGAGGGGAATGGAAATGCAGGGTTTTATAATCCAGGGGGAAGGTCCATTCCACCTGCTGATCGCTGGCAGGGCGGTAAAAATGCCGGGCATAGTTGTACAGGGTGAAGGGGCCCTGGAACCAGCCCTCGTTCAGCTTCACCCCATCGGGATCCGCCGTTTTCAGAATGTACCAGGTAAAGCCCAGTTCCTGCCGCAGTTCCTCGTTGGTGGCCAGCTCCTCCGTCAGGAATTCCAGCATCATGGCGCCGATGGGCTCGTTGGGATGGGGGCAGCCCATGATGTAGGCGTTCTCCTGGCCCTCCCCGATCTTGAGCACATACATGGGATGGCCCTGCTGGCTTTCGCCAATCTTCCGGACGGAAACCACCTCCGGGTATTTTTCCGCCAGGGCCAGGGAGTGCCGGTCCATCTCCTCCACCGTCAGGAAGGTTTGATAATCCGGCACCCGATTTAGAATCTCCTGAATATTCATGGCGTTTCCACTCCTTTCATCGCGCAATGGCAACAGCTGACAAAATGGCCTGGAGCCAACTCCATCAGCGGGGGATAGTTCTCCCCACATTCGGGGCCTGCCTCGAAGCATCTGGGGGCAAAGTAGCATCCCGGCCCTGCTCCGATGGGCACCGGCGGCTCCCCGGCGATCTCGATGGGATCGAAGGATTCCTGATCCACCGATCCGCAGGCGGAGAGCAGCGCTCGGGTATAGGGATGCAGGGGATGGTTCAGCACCTCCTCGGAGGCGCCGATCTCTACAAACCGGCCCAGATACATGACAGCGATTCGATCCGCGATGTATCGCGTGGTGGCCAGGTCGTGGCTGATAAACACCAGCGCCATATGCCGCTGGGACGTCAGGCGCTGCAGCAGGTTCATGACGTCCGCCCGCACGGATACATCCAGCATGGACACCGGCTCGTCCGCCACCATAAAGCGGGGCTCCAGCAGCATGGACCGCAGGATGGAAATCCGCTGCAGCTGGCCGCCGCTCAGCTCATGAGGAAAGCGCCGCAGGAAGTCATCCGGCGGCGTCAGCCCCGCGGAGACCAGCGCCTGGCGGCACAGCTCCTTCCGCTCCCCGTCGTTTCGGCCAATGCCATGAATCTTCAAGGGCCGCAGCATGGATTTCAGAATCGTAAACCGGGGATTAAAGGCGTCGAAGGGATTTTGAAAAACGATCTGCGCCGCTCGCTTGAACGCCAGCGGATCCTTCCGATGCAGGGCCACCGCGTCCTGTCCCGCCAGGGTCAGGTTCCCGGCGTCCTGGGTCTCCAGCTGCACCAGCAGCCGCCCCAGGGTGGATTTTCCGCAGCCGCTTTCGCCAATGATGCTCAGAGTTTCTCCGGCCTTCAGGGCGAAGGAAACCCCGTCCACCGCCTTGACTGGCGGATAGGCGTCCCCGATCTTCACGGATCGCTGGGGATAGAACCGGCTCAGATTCTCCGCTGCCATCACGTACTCAGGCATCCGGCTCCCTCCCTTCCACCGCCCGGGGGCAGCTGGCCCGCCATCCCGCCTCAATGGTCACCTCTTCGGGCCGCCGCTGGCGGCAATCCTCCGTGGCCCAGGGACATCTGGGCGCGAATACGCATCCCGGAATCTCCTCTTTCAGGTCCGGCAAGGCGCCGGGGATCCCCTGCATCCCGGTCTTCTCCCCTCGCAGGGAAGGATACGCCCGCAGCAGCCCCTGGGTATAAGGGTGCCTCGGAGAGCGAAGCACCTTTGCCGTGGGCCCGTATTCCATCAGCCGACCCGCGTACATCACCGCCACATGGCTGCAGCTGGCCGCCACCACGGAGATGTCATGGGTAATCATCAGGCGAGTCAGGCCCAGCTCCCGCTCCAGATATTGAATCTCCTTCAAAATCTGCCCCTGGGTGACCACGTCCAGGGCCGTGGTCGCTTCGTCGAAAATGATCAGGTCCGGATGGTTCAGCAGGCTCAGGGCGATGGACACCCGCTGCATCATGCCGCCAGAAAGCTCATGGGGATAGGAGGTATAGACCCGCTCCGCCAGATTCACCTGGCGCAGGGTCTCCAGCGCCCGCTGCTTCGCTTGCTCCCGGCTGGCCTCCGGATGGTGCACCCGATATACATCCGCCATCTGCTTACCGATCTTATGCACTGGGCTCAGGGCGTTCATGCTCTTTTGAAACACGGCAGCCATCCTTCGCCATCTCAGCTCCTGCAGATCCTTCTCCGCCAGGGTCAACAGATCCATCCCCTCCAGCAGGGCCTCTCCCCGAACCTCCGCCGTGGGCTCACCCAGCAGCCGCAGCAGGGCCAGCCCCAGGGTGCTCTTGCCGCTGCCGCTCTCCCCCACGATGCCAACGGAATCCCCTTTTTCCACCGGGAAAGAGACGCCATCCACCGCGTGAACGCGCTGGGCGCCCATCAGATAATCCACAGACAGATTCCGCAGCTCCAGAAATGCCAATGGATTTACGCCTCCCTTCTCGCGTTCTTGGGATTCAAAACATGATTGAGCCCATCGCAGATCAGATAGATGCTCATCACCGTGAAGATGATCGCCAGCCCGGGGAACAGGGATACCCACCAGGCGGAGGTCATGTAGGATTTCCCCGCATAGACCATCTGGCCCCAGCTGACGATGTTGGGATCCCCCAGCCCGATGAAGGACAGGCTGGCCTCCATCAGGATGGCCCCCGCCACCCCCATGGCCGTATTGGTAATCACGGGAAAGATGCCGTTGGGGATGATGTAGCGGAAAAGGATGGAGAGTCGGGATTCTCCCAGCGCCTCAGCGGACCGGACAAACACTCGTTCTTTCAGGCTCATGGCCTGGACCCGCATCAGCCGCGCGTTGCCCGGCCAGGAGGTGAGCCCGATGATGATCATCACATTGGTCATGCTGCTGCCGAACAGAGCCACCGTCATCAGCACCAAGAAGAAGGTAGGCAGCATGAGAAAGATATTCACGATCTCGCTGACAATCCGATCCGTCTTTCCGCCCAGGAACCCGGACACGCCGCCCACCAGCACGCCGATGACGCCGGAAATCAGCGCGGCAATGAAACCCACCTTCAGGGAGGTGCGGCTGCCTTCAATAATCATGGAATAGATATCCCCGCCCAGGGCGTCCGTACCCAGCAGCCACTCTCCCCCCGGCGCCATCCGGGAAGGGGCGGACAGGCGATAGGGATCATGGGTTTCCAGCAGTGGGGCAAACAGCGCCACCAGGGCCACCAGGGTGAACATCACCAAACCAATCCGCAGGTGAGGGCTTTGGCGCCACCAGGCTTTGAATTGAGTTAATCTCCTCATGTTCCGTCGCCCCTCCTTACTTCAGCCGGATGCGGGGATCGATCCAGGCGTACAACAGATCCACCGCCAGGGTGACTACCGCCACGGACACGGAGAGCATCAGATAAATCCCCATCAGCAGGGGATAATCCCGCCGATTGATGGCGTTCAGCATCAGCCGCCCAATGCCTGGCCAGGCGAATACGATTTCCACCAGCGCTGCCCCCGTAACCACATAGGCCAGGGAAATGCCAAAAACGGTAATCGTGGGCAGAATAGCGTTTTTCAGCACATATTTCCGAAAGATCTGCTTCTCGCTCATGCCTGTGGCCCGGAAGGTGGTGATATAGTCCTCCTGCATAACCTGGGACACGGAGGAACGGGTCAGCCGCAGGTATCCGGGAATCTGGATCAGTGTCATGGTCCCGCAGGGGAGAATCAAATGGGTAGCGATGTCCACCCCCAGGGCCCATCCGGTGTTCTGCGCCCGAAGATTCACCATGCCCGAAGTGGGTAACAGGTGCAGCGTGGAGGCGAAAACCAGGATGGAAACCAGCCCCAGCCAGAAGGGCGGCATGGAGTCGAAGAAATAAGAGACGTAGGACAAAGTGGAGTCGATCCAGGACCCCTGATGCCGGGCGGTAAATAGCCCCAGCAAGGTGCCGATCAGGAAAGAAAGCACGCAGGAGGTCAGCGCCAGCAGCGCGCTGGGCCCCAGGGTGTCCGCGATCAGGGAAAGCACCGGCGTGTTATAGGTATAAGAGGTACCCAAATCCCCCCGGGCCACCTGCCCCATGTAGATAAACAGCTGCTGCCACAGGGGTTTATCCAGCCCAAAACGGACACGGAGCTCCTCCATCTGCGCCTCGCTGGGATGCTCCATGCCCGCCATGATGCGGACGGGATCTCCCGGCGCGGCGTGGATGATGACAAAGTTTAGCACCATGACCACCACCACCGTCAGCAGCCCTGTCAGCAGTCGCCTGGCAACATACCGTTTCATTTGTCCCCCTACCCTTTCCCTACGCGTCAAATTTCCTATGTATATGGTAGGAAATCAAAGTAATTGTAGACCTTTACAAGGGAAAGTCAATAACCAAATTCTTGCTGGATCCAAAAATGCAAACAAAATACACACGGAGCATCCCCTCCGTCTGGTTGTAACTGCAATTGTATTCGAAAGTTCGTTTTCGAGGACTTGTTCGCCAAATCCAGAGCTCTCGCAAGCTAATCCTGTTGAAAATGCAAGCCGTCTATGATAGACTGTTCCAGCCAAAGGGGCCCATACAAGTGTCACGCGTTACAACAGGTCATGATGGAGAGGATATCGCATGCGAAACATTGGCATTTTCGCTCATGTGGATGCTGGAAAAACCACGCTTTCTGAGCAACTGCTTTTGAAGGCGGGCGCAATTCGCGCCGCAGGCAGCGTGGATAGCGGAACAGCCCATACCGATACGCTGCCCGTAGAACGGCAGCGCGGCATATCCGTCCGCTCCAGCTGCGTCCGTTTGACCTGGAAGGGCGAGGAAATCAACCTGATTGATACGCCTGGGCATACGGACTTCTCCGCGGAGATTGAGCGCTCCCTCTGGGCCTTGGATGGCGCGATTCTCGTCGTCAGCGGTGCGGAAGGCGTGCAGCCACAGACGGAGCTCCTCTTTGAAGCCCTAAAACGCCAGGGCATGCCCCTGTTTTTCTTCATCAACAAAATGGACCGGGAGGGTGCAGACGCAGCCCGGGTCATTCGTCAAATCCAGCGCCGTCTCAGCCCGCGAGCCTTCCTCTATTCGGACGAAGAAGGTCTGGTAGAGGCCGTTTGTGACGCCGAGGAAAAGCTCATGGAACGATATCTGGAGGGAGAAAATATTACAGAGGAGGCCCATGGTGTGCTTCCCTCCTTGGCGAAAAAGGGAGAGCTTTTCCCCGCCTTTCTCGGTTCCGCTCTCCGTGGGCAGGGCATAGAGGCTGTGCTGGATGGCATCATTGATTTTCTGCCGCCTCCCGAGTCGCAAGGAAAGGAGCTTTCCGGAATCGCCTTCGCGATGGAACAGGATAGGCTTCTTGGAAAGGGCCTGTGGATTCGCTTATATGGCGGGCAGCTGGAAAACCGATCCGCGGTTTCCCTTCCGGGAAACCTGGATCCCCTGACCGGGGAACGTGCCATCGTTCAAAGCAAGATTACCCAGATTCGAAGCGTAACCGGAGAGGATATCGGAGCGCTGCACGCCGGAGAAATCGGCATCCTCTATGGATGCGGTCAGATGAAGGTGGGCCAGGTGCTGGGGGATCCCGCTTTGCTGCCGAGAAAGATACAGCCTGGCGCGCTTCGCACACCCCTGACCACCATCCGGGTGGAAGCCGAGGATCCATCGAAGCAGCGGGAGCTTTCTCAGGCCTGCAGCCTGCTGGCTGATGAGGATCCTCTGCTGCAAACCAGATATATCCGGGATACCGGGGAACTGCATATCGACGCCATGGGGGCCATGCAGCTGGAAATTCTGCAGGATGCCCTCCAAACCCGTTTTGGCTTGCAAGCGCATTTTTCCAATCCTACGATCATCTATCGGGAGACCATCGCCCGCCCTGCCGAGGGCTTCTGCGCCTATACCATGCCCAAGCCCTGCTGGGCCATTCTGAAATTCTGGATTCAACCCGGGCCCCGGGGAAGCGGCGTCCGCTTTCACTCCGAGGTATCCGGCCAGCAGATTCTTCCGCGGTATCAGCATCAGGTGGAGCAGGCCCTTCCGCTGGCCCTGGCCCAGGGGCGGCTGGGATGGCAGGTCACAGATGTGGATATTACCCTGATCGACGGCAATCATCATCAGTTTCACACTCACCCGTTGGACTTCATTGTGGCCACCCCCTGGGGGATTCAGGATGGCCTCCAGCGGGGCGGCAGCACTTTGCTGGAGCCCATTCTGGAAACCGTGTTCCGGGTGCCCCCGGAGTTTATTGGCAAGATGATGAGCGATGTGAATACCATGCGCGGGGAGGTCATCTCCGTGCAAAATGAGGAAGAGGTAGCCACCCTCCGGGCGATGATCCCGGCCGCAGAGAGCATGGACTACCCGACCCGGCTGGCACAGATCACCAGTGGCCGAGGCGGCATGAGCGTGCGGCTGCAGGGATATCGAGAATGCCCCCGCGAGTTAGGCGCTGTCATGCCTCGGCGGGGCATTGATCCCTTGGATACCAGCCGGTACATTCTCAGCGCCAGAAGCGCTCTGGAAAATGGGATTTTCGATGCGTGAATGCGGTTTCTCAGATGACCGCAAACAATATGAGGAGGAGTTTCAAAATGCATCAGTTTCAGCATGACACAAGCACCGCCCTGGTCACCACGGCCAAGGGCAAGATTCAAGGCTACCGCCACGACGGGCTGTCTATCTTTAAGGGCATTCCCTATGCGAAGGCGGCTCGCTTCCATGCGCCCCAGCCCCTGGAGCCCTGGGAAGGAGTGCTGGACGCCTGCAGCTATGGATACGTTTGCCCCCTCCTGTCCAATGATGCCCCCCGGGGTGAGCTTTACGTGCCCCATCGCTTCTGGCCCATGGACGAGAACTGCCAGAACCTGAACATCTGGACCCCGGATACGGACGAGGCCAAGCGGCCGGTGCTGGTTTGGCTCCATGGCGGCGGCTTCTCCGCTGGTTCCGCCATCGAGCATATCGCCTATGACGGCGCGGCCATGAGCCGGATGGGAAACGTGGTAGTGGTGACCATCAATCACCGTCTGAACGTGCTGGGGTATTTCGATCTCTCGGATTTCGGCGAAGAATATGAAAACTCCGGCAATGCCGGTGGGGATGACATCATCGCGGCGCTAGCCTGGATCCATGAAAACATCCAGCATTTCGGTGGAGATCCGGAGAACGTGACCGTCTTCGGCCAATCCGGCGGCGGCGCGAAGGTGACAACGCTGCTGCAATCTCCCGCCGCGGATGGCCTTTATCACAAGGGCATCGTCATGAGCGGGGTCATCGGCCCGGTGCTGGCCGACGCCCAGGGCAGTGGGAAGGAGCTGGCGGAAGCCGTCATGCAGGAATTGGGCGTCCAGACCGTTCAGGAGCTGGAGACTGTGGATTATGCCGCCCTGGCCCGGGCTTATCTGAAGGTCAGCCCCCAGCTCAAGGCGGAAGGAAAATACACCGGCAATTGTCCCCATCCCAACAAGCATTATGTAGGCGAGCCCGTCCGAAACGGCTTCCGGCCGGAAACCAGCCAGGTTCCCCTGATGGTGGGCAGCGTGTTCGGTGAATTCACCTCCTTCAGCCCCCTGCCCTGGCCCCGGGAAGGGCTTTCCGAAGAAGAGCAGGCCGAGATCATTCGCAAAAGCTGGGGAGAGGAGCCGGCCGAAAAGCTGATTCCCTTGTTCCGGGCGGCTTATCCGGACCGTCCCCTGACCGATCTGCTGCGGCTGGATTTCATCTTCCGGCTGCCCGAAATTGATTATATCGCGGAGAGAAGCAAGCTGAACCAGTGCACCTGGTCCTATCTTTTCAACATGGATCAGCCCATCGATGGTGGAAACACCCCCTGGCATTGCAGCGATATCCCCTATGTTTTCCACAACATCGACCTGGTGGAGTATCCCCATGGGCCCCAGGCAGAGGAAGGCCTGTCGGAGAAAATTCAGGAGCAGGTCTTCCAAGCAGTCATCGCCTTCGCCAGAACCGGCAATCCGGCCTGCAGCCAAATTCCCGCCTGGCCTGCCAGCACGGCGGAAAGGGAAAATGTGCTGGTGGTGGACGGGAACACCCGGGTGCTGACGAACTATGATCACGAGCTGATCCGCACCCTGGGCGTCTACGCGGAAACAATTACACGCAAGATGCGGGAAGCAGCTGGACAGATTCAGCACTAAAGAAACTCTATTGACGAAAAAGTCATTTTCAGGTAAACTATGTTCCAGATTCAACAGGCGCAGTGCATGGCGTCTGTTTTTGACGAGACATATCTACGGGGAAGGACGGGTTTATTATGAGCGCGAAGTCGGTCAAAGCGCCCAGCCTGCGGGAAAGCACCAGCTGGAAAAAGGCGCTGCAGCGGGACTGGCATCTGTATCTGATGCTGCTGGTCCCGGTGGCTCTGGTCATCATTTTCAACTACGCGGCCTATCCCGGGCTGCGGATGGTCTTTATGGACTATAAGCCCGCCAAGGGCTATGCCGGTTCCAAATGGGTGGGGTGGGAAACCTTTGCCAAGGTGTTCCGGGATAAGGATTTTAACCGGGCGCTGAAGAATTCCATCGTCTTCAACCTGCTGGATCTGCTGATCAGTTTCCCCATGCCCATCATCCTGGCCCTGATGCTGAACGAGCTGCGCTTCCCCCGGTTCAAGAAGGTGACGCAGACCATTCTGTATCTGCCCCACTTCCTCAGCTGGGTTATCGTGGGCTCCGTGGCCTATCAGCTGTTTAAGCCCAGCAGCGGCATCGTCAACGTGCTGTTGAAAAATTGGGGCTGGATCCAGGAGGGCATCCCCTTCCTGACAGAGAAGAATCACTGGGCCGTGACCTATCTGCTCATCGGCGTGTGGCAGGGCATGGGCTGGGGCACCATCATTTACCTGGCCGCCATCACTGGCATCAGCGGCGAGCTGTACGAGGCCGCCATGATCGACGGGGCCAGCCGCATGCAGCGCATCTGGCATATTACCCTGCCCGGCATCCGCTCCACCATCGTGGTACTGCTGATCATGAATCTGGGCAAGATCATGGGCAGCAACTTCGAGCGGCTGGACGTGTTCGCCAACACTCAGGTCCGGGATTATCAATACCAATTGGCCATCTATATCTACGAAAAAGGTCTGGCCAACAGCAAGTTCAGCATGGCTACCGCCGTGGGTCTGTTCCAGTCCCTGGTTGGGCTGATGCTGGTGTTGATCAGCGACCGCTTCTCCAAAGCCCTTGGAGAAGACGGGCTTCTGTAAGGAGGTGGGAAAGATGGCAAAGAATAAGGAAAAAGAATTTGACACCATCAATGACGGTTCCCACGCGATCCGCAAATTCTCCATCGGTGATTTTATCATCATCCTGGTGCTGGTGATTCTGTGCGCTACCTGCATACTGCCCTTCATTCACCTGGCGGCCAAGTCCATTTCCAGCAACACGGCGGTCATGCAGAAGTCCGTGGTGCTGCTGCCCAAGGGCATCAATTTTGATGCCTACGCCTCCATCTTCCAGGATGGTACCCTGGTGCACTCCTTTGTGTACAGCGTGGGGGTGGTGGCGCTGTTCACCCTGCTGGGCATGATCGCCTGCACCTGCGCAGCCTATCCCCTGTCCAAGAAGCGCCTGAAGGGCCGAACCTTCTTTACCATTCTGCTGATGATCCCCATGTACTTCAACGCCGGCCTGATTCCGACCTACCTGCTGTACAAGAATCTGGGTATGCTGAACACCATGTGGGTGCTGATTCTGCCGCTGATTTATTCCTCCTATAACATGCTCATCATGAAGAACTACTTCCAGAGCAATATTCCTGACAGCCTGGAGGAAGCGGCTTTCCTGGACGGGGCCTCCAATTTCCAGATTCTTTTCCAGATCGTGCTGCCCCTGTCCCTGCCCATTATCGCGACCCTGAGCCTGTTCTACGCCGTGGGCCGGTGGAACGCCTACGCGGACAATAAGTATTACATCACCAAGGAAGCCCTGAAGATGATCCAGTATAAGCTGTATCAGCTGGTTTCCTCGGCCACGGAGGCCCAGACCGCTACCCTGTCCGAGGCCATCGAGGTCACCAGCACCCCCGAGGTGCTCCAGGCCGCCTGCATCATGTTCGCTACATTGCCGATCATTTGCATCTATCCCTTCTTGCAGAAGTATTTTGTGAAGGGTGTTATGGTCGGGGCCGTTAAGGGGTGAGAAATCTGCGACCGCCTGTGGCGGAAATTTCGCAGATTTCTCACAGAGCCAACAAGGAGCGAGCTCGCCAGTGGCGAGTCGCGACAATGTCGGCGACTGGGTGAGAAATCTGTGACCGCCAGTGGCGGAAATCTCACAGATTTCTTACAGAGCCAATAAGAAGTGATCTCCACAGTGTGGAGTCACGACTATATTGGCGACCGGAATCCCCGCTGGGATATACGCAGAAAAAACTAACTTCGCGGCGAAGCCGCCAAAGCCAATCGCCAAGCGAACCTAACCAATTGTGTTATTCGGAGCTATGCTCTGAAAATAAAAAAGGAGGAGATCCCCTATGAAAAAGATCCTTGCCCTGGTGCTGACAGCCATCATGATGCTGTCCGTGCTGCCCCTGGCTTCCGCGGAATCCGCGACGGCCTGGGAACCCTTCGCGGAGAACGTGTCCATCACGATCCCGGTCTATGACCGTGGTCAGGCGGGCGTACCCAACGTGGAGGACAACTACTGGACCAAGTGGATCCAGGAAAACTTCGGCGACAAGTACAACATCACCGTGAATTTCGTCGCCATTCCCCGGACCGACGTTATGACCAAGTACTCCATGCTGGCGGCGGCGGATGATCTGCCCACCGTGCTGATGGAATACGACTATCCCAAGGTTTCTCAGTGGGCCGCTGACGGCTATCTGACCACCTTCAACATGGATGATTTCGCGGCGGTTGCCCCCACCTACTACAATCGCATGGTGGAAAACAACCAGCTGTCCTTCACCCAGCTGAATGGCGAAACCTTCCTGGTAGCGGCCCTGCGCCCCTACTATGACACCGCCTACACCTTCCAGACCTTCGTCCGTATGGACTGGCTGCGGCAGGTGGGCTATGACTATGTGCCCGTGAAGACCTCTGAGTGGAACGAAGCCATGCAGAAGATCAAGGATGCCGGCATCGCAGAGCATCCCGCTGGCGGCGTCATGGTGACCGGCCTTGGTTCTGACCAGAACTACGCCTGGCGCACCTGGCCCCTGGATGAGAAAGAATGGGCCATGTACGGCGATTACAACATTCCTTCCCTGTCCTGGGAACCCAACAAGAACCTGCTGAAGAACGAGAACTACAAGTACAACGCGGGCCTGCTGAATCCGGAATATTATCTGACCGGCACCGAGGATGAGAAGACCAACTTCATCAACGGCGAATATTATCAGTACGCGGCTTACATCTCCTCCAGCATGGATTGGCTGAATGCCTTCTATGAAGCCAACCCCGATGCCGAGCTGGCCATCGCGCCCGTGGGCGGCGAAATCGACGAAGCCACCAACACCAACCCCGGCTATCGCACCGACAACCCCTTCGGCATGATGGTTGGTTTCTCCAAGGACGCCACCGAAGATCAGCTGAAGGCCGCCTGGATGTACATGGAATGGCTGACCCAGGAAGAAAACCTGTTCACCTTCCAGTGGGGCTTCGAGGGCGAGAACTTCAACTATGACGAAAAGGGTCTGCCTGTGGCCGTCAGCGATTATGAAGGCGAATACAAGCAGGGCTTCAGCAACAACAAGGACTACTGGTGCATCACCATCGAAGCTCGCCAGGCCGGTACCATTGAGGACATGATCAAGAACAATCTGCCTCATGACCTGCCCCAGGACTTCACGGAAGAAATCATCAAGTGGTACAACGATAAGGTGCAGGTGAAGGATGCTGGCTGGGCCATCGACAACGCCAAGTGGGGCGTGACCATGGAAGCGGAAGCCGAGTATCAGACCGTGCTGACCAACCTGTACAAGGAATATCGCGACAAGCTGACCATGTGCGCTCCCGAAGAATTCGACGCGCTGTATGATCAGTTCGCCCAGGAATATCTGGACGCCGGTTATCAGGAAGTCATCGACGAGCGCGCGGAAGCCTATGAGGCGGGATATTCCACTCATATGCTGAACACCGAAGCGACCGAAGTCGAGCTGGCGAAGTAATTTCGGCAAATCAAGCGAACGAGGGGAATTCTCCTTTCGCCGCTGAAAAAGGGGAGGGTGGCTCAGCCAACCTCCCTGTTTTTCACCCACCCTTTGGGGTGGGTTTTATTTTACTCTGAAAATGGCGCGCCAAGAAAAATCATCAAATTCCATCTTGAAAGATCCTGGTTTTTATATATAATAAAACTATATCTGAAGCGATATAAACATCGTTCAGATAGAATAGAGAAAAACACAGAAGGACACGAGGATGGAAAACAATCAGACATTTGATATTCAGGATTACATGACCAAAGGGGTGGAACGGGTGGTGTCCGATGCCATCAAGGCCACGCTGAAGGATCCCCGGGAGAGCGCCTTCATGGCCCGGTTCGCCCTGGCCAGCAAAAAGGCCTCCAACAAGCGCCGCAAGGCGGAGGACGCGGGAGAGCATATCCCGCCCTTCCTCATCGCCAGCATTACCAGCCAGTGCAATTTGCACTGCGCGGGCTGCTATTCCCGCTGCAATCACGCCACGGTGGACAGCGCCCCCGTGAAACAAATGACCAGCAAGGAATGGTTCCGGGTGTTCGACGAGGCGGATGACCTGGGCATCAGCTTTATCCTGCTGGCCGGGGGCGAGCCCATGCTGCGCCGGGATATCATCGAAGCCGCGGGGCAGAAGCCCAATATCCTGTTTCCCATCTTTACCAACGGCACCTTTATGGACAGCAAGTATTTCGATCTTTTTGACCAGCATCGGAACCTGATTCCCATTATGAGCATCGAAGGAGAAAAGGAAATCACGGACGCCCGCCGGGGAACCGGGATTTATGACCGCCTGATTGCCAACATGGATGAGCTGCACCGCCGGGGCTTGATCTTTGGCGCGTCGGTCACGGTGACGACGGAGAACCTGCGGGAGGTATCCTCCCCCGCCTTCCTGAAAAGCCTTTCAGATCGGGGCTGCAAGGCGGTTATCTTTGTGGAATTCGTCCCTGTGACGGAGGACAGCCAGGAGCTGGCCCCCGGGGACGCGGATCGGGAATACCTGGCGGCGGAGATTCAACGGCTCCGGGCCGAGCATCCTGAAATGGTTTATATCTCCTTCCCCGGGGATGAAAAAAGCTCCGGCGGCTGCGTGGCGGCCGGGCGAGGGTTCTTCCACATCAATTCCCATGGTGGCGCGGAGCCCTGCCCCTTCTCCCCCTATTCGGACATCAACGTTCGGGATACCTCGCTAAAAGAGGCCATCAATTCCCGGCTTTTCCGCACTCTGCGGGAGAATGGACATCTGCTGGAGGATCATGCCGGCGGCTGCGTACTGTATGAAAAGCGGGAGCTGGTGGAGCAGATTCTGGCGGGTCAAATATAGATCATGCAAGCTTCCCCGCGAAGCGGGGGAGCGAGGCAATGCTTGTTATGTAAAAAATCAACAGGTTTTATTTGTGCTAATTTACACGAATCAGCGTTTTCTAAAATATTACCCTGAAAGCTCCCCCGCGAAGCGGGGGAGCGAGATAACACCTGTTACGTGCATAATCAAGAGGTTGTATTTGCGCTGATTTGTGTAAATCAGCGTTTTCTTCTGGAAAACGGATTTACATGGCGCAAAGGCGCATGGTATAATCCCTGCAAAGCAAGGGAGGGGGCGATTTTCATGCCAGGACCGGGGGGCCCGAGGGGGCGCACACAGTTTCTGACGGAGGAGGAGAAACAGAATTCTCCCCGAATCACAAAGGCGCTGCTCACAAGAGTTTTTTCCTATCTGAAGCCCTATTGGCGGCAGCTGGCGCTGGTGCTGATCTGCATCATCGTCTCTTCCGTCTGCGCGATTTTCCCTTCCATCCTGACCGGTAACATCATCGATGTGCTGACGGGGAAGGATCTGGGCGGCTGGTTCGGGGCTGGGGTTTCCGCCCTGATCCGGCTGATTCTGCTTTCCCTGGCCCTGAATCTGGCCTCGAACCTCATCGGCGTAGGAGAAGCCTATCTGAACAACTGGATTGCCCAGCATATCTCCTTCGATATGCGGAATCAGATGTACCGCCACCTGCAGAAGATGTCTCAGCGGTTCTTTACCTCGGAAAACCAAGGGGATATCATCACCCGCATGACCAGCGACATCTCCGGGGTGGAGTCCGTCATTACCAATACCTTTACCAGTATTCTCTCCAATGTCATCACCCTGGCGGTGGCGGTCATCGCCATGTTTCAGAAAAACTGGATTCTGGCGCTGGTAGGCATCGCGGTGGTGCCGCTGTTCACCCTGCCCACCCGTCTGGCCGGAAAGGCCAGCTGGAAGCTGGCGGGCGAGGCCCAGGCCTGTAACGACGAAATCAACGGCATTCTGAATGAAACCCTTTCCGTCAGCGGCCAGCTGCTGGTGAAGCTTTTCAGCCGAGAAGAAAAGGAGTATCAGCGATACGAGAATGCCAATGCTCGGATGATCGGGCTGAACATCCGGGCGCGGATGGCCGGCCGATGGTTCTTCATGCTGCTAAATACCCTGACTACCATTGGCCCCATGCTGCTGTATCTGGTGGGCGGAATCCTGATCATGCAACGGGACAGCAGCCTCAGCGTGGGCGATATCACCGTGCTGGTGGCGCTGCTGGGTCGGATGTACGGCCCGGTGAACAGCCTGCTGAATATCCAGGTGGACTGGATTCGGTCCATGGCCATGTTTACCCGTATCTTTGAATATTACGATATGCAGCCGGAAATAGATGATCGGCCGGACGCGAAAATTCTCACCGGGGCCAAGGGCGAAATCACCTTCGAGCATGTGGATTTCAGCTATGATGGAGATCGAAAAATCCTGAAGGATATCAATTTTACCCTGCACAGCGGGGACTGTATCGCCATCGTGGGCCCCAGCGGCAGCGGAAAAAGCACCATCGTCAATCTGATCCCCCGGCTCTGGGATGTATCCGCCGGGCGGGTCACCTTCGATGGCCAGGATGTACGGGATTGGACCCTACACTCCCTGCGGGATGAGGTAGGCGTGGTGACCCAGGAAACTTATCTGTTCAATGGCACCATTCGGGATAACCTGCTGTACGCGAAGCCCGAGGCCACGGAGCAGGAGATGATCGAAGCCTGCAAGCAGGCAAATATATATGATTTTATTCAGAAACAGCCAGAAGGCTTGGATACCCTGGTGGGCAATCGAGGCTTGAAGCTTTCCGGCGGGGAAAAGCAGCGCATTTCCATCGCCCGGGCCCTGCTGAAGGATCCGGCCCTGCTGATCTTCGACGAGGCCACCTCCGCCCTGGATTCCATCTCAGAGGCGGCCATCCAAGCGGCCATCAATCCTCTGATTGAGGAACGAACCTCCATCCTGATCGCCCATCGGCTGTCCACCATCCTGGCCGCGGATGAGATTTTAGTGGTGCGGGATGGCGAAATTGTGGAGCGCGGAACCCACAAGGAGCTGGTCCACGCCGGCGGCACCTATCAGGAGCTGTACGAAACCCAGTTCAGCAAAGCCATGGAAGAATAAGGTGAAATGGCACCATCCCTTGGATTTCTCCCTACATGTATTTGATGCTGGCTTCATACGCATAGTGTAAATATGGATACCTCTTCAGCGCATCGCTCAGCACTTTGAGGTTTTCTATGTCCTGTTTGTCTGCCTGCCGCATATACCGTTTCAGCATAGCTTCTGAATAGTTCCCGCCAGGATTAGCGAGGTATGCCTGATTGTTGTCGAAATTCGGTGCCAGGCGAAGCACAGCGCCTGTGGCTGAAGAACGAATCACCCCATAATTACGCATGTGCCGATCCGTATTGAGGAAAACGGCATCCGCCAGCAGAATCCGTTTCCATGCGTTCTCCTGCTCGGATCCCAGCGAAGCAATATTCCGATAGATCACTTCATCATCATCGCTGGGGTCCTCAAAATAGAAGCGGAAGGAATCATAGGGTTCATAGAATTCATGCTCCTTCAGAAAGTTGCGCGTTTTCACGCGCTTGCGGAATCTTCCCACAAAGCGATATTCTGCCGCGTCCCATCCGACATCCTGCAACACCCGGCCAATTTCCACCTCTGCTTCTGTGGCCGCTGCGGATTGAAGCTTATATAACCACCAGGCATTCCCTTCATATTTCCATGTTTTGGTGAAACTTCCATCCGTAGACGCGTTTGGGGTTGCCACATGCAGGTTACGAAGACTGGTATCTGTTGAAAGCAAAATATAGTCGCTGACCTTGTTCTGCTCCTCTGTCTGGCAAAGCTGCATCCGTGGAACAAACGCCCCCTCCTCAAAGCAGGTGAATGTATCCGAGATACTAAACATATATGTCAGCAGGGCCAAGGTAATCTTATCTCGGCTGCCAATCAATTCATTCATCAGGCGACGATGCATTACGCTGTTTAAATCTACCGCCCGCTCACGAAGCCAGGAGGAAAAAGCGTCAGCCGTTCCATGCCGAATCTGCATCGGCAGCAAATCAGGTCTTTCCGGACTGAAATCAGTAATGATGGAATGTTGCACTTCAAACCTCGCAACCTGCACATCATCATTATAGAGAATATACCGTGCCACACTTCTCCCCTCCTTCCCTTTGCGTCCGTATTTTACACTATTTGCTTTTTTTGTTCAATCAGCACCTCAGGCCAGTCAGACTGCAACTCACCAGCTAAATCAGCTTGCTCCATAGATACTGGGGATCCCTAAACGGGCCATCACCCTCTGTCAGCATCAAGCAATAAACGCTACGCTCGCTTTTTTCTGATGACAGACTATCGCGTATTTCAAACGGGTAGTATATCCATGATACGTAGCGTTGCTTTCGTATTTCTGCCGAATGATTTGGCTGGTTGCCTCCGACAGCGCCTGAGCCATTTTCTCCTCCGCCGTAACATGCTTCAGTTCCAGAATCAACGCTCTTTCTCTGGCCGGATCCAAAACGATCAGGTCACTTCTGCCATATCCAGCTTCCTGTTCCGAAAGCACCTGATATCCAAACCCGGTAAAAAATCCGTCCAGGATCAAATGATAACTGTATTCATGGTATTCATGATAGAAGGATAGCGTTGCCTCCAATATTTGATTCAGCGCCGCCTCCGCTTGCTGTGCTTCCCCTGCCCAAAGGGTGTTTACCAAATCTCGGACAAAGGCATTTTCAACCTTATCCTGGAAATAATCCCAAACCTCCTGCCGGAAAACATCCTGGATCCCTCGGTTTGGAATGCGCAGTGGCATGCGAGCCATACGCTCCGGCAACGCCTTTGTCAGATAGCCAGTTTCTAACAGCGCTGACCAGATATTCTCCCCTTTTTCATAAATCAAATGATAAGGCAAACTGTCGTTTACCACGCAATCAATGGACTTTCCAGCCAGCAGCTGCTCAAAGCTTTCCATCACCCCTGGTGTTTTTCCCAGAAAGCCATGAACCACCTCCAGAGATGTTTCGGACGTATTAACCCAATAGCTTTCGGGTCCCATGGCTTCGCTATAGGAGCCATCCTGCACCGCACTGACGTAGCGCAGCACATCCCAGGGACAATACATCCGCTCCCTGCCGAAGAGATACCCATCATACCATTCCTGCACGGTTTCATAATGATCCTGCAGGTCGGCGTCTGACAGCAATTTCTGTACATCCGCGTCCGTAAAGCCAATATCCGCTGCGTAGTTTGGCGACAGAACCGTATATGGAATGATGTTGTTCACGCCCGTGTAGGTGCTGTTTTTGACTGTGTACAGACATCCGGAGAGCAATACGGCCTTCACGTGTTCATTGGTTTTGCAAACATAGCTCAGCATATGCTCCACCATGTCCCTGACCTTATCATAGTCCGCTGTCCCTGCCGCCTTCGCCATTGGCACGTCGTATTCATCAATCAACACAAACGCCGGACGTTGGTACCTGGCAAAAAGCATGCGCGTCAGCAGGTCCAGGAAGGCGATTGTATTGCTTTCATCCGCCTTCTGATCCGCCAAAGCTGAAAACAGGTTCCAGTCGTATGGATTGATGGACCCCTGCTGCAAATCCGTCTCCAAATCCTTGCAAATGTTCGCGGCCTGGATTCGAAGGTTTGCCAGGGTATTATCATAGCTGTCGCCATGAATTTCCTTAAGAGAGAGGAAAACAACAGGGAATTGATTCATATATGCAGCCACTGTCTGGGGATGCTCCATGATTTTCGTCCCTGCAAAGATGTCGTCGCTCTTCTGGCGGATATCCAGGAAATCACGAAACATCGTCATGGTGATGGTCTTCCCAAACCGACGTGGCCGGGCGAAGAGAACAGCCGCTTTGAAATTTTCCGTCAGATATCGATGCAGCATCTCGGTTTTATCCACGTAATAGGCATGGCTCGTCCTGATTTTCCAAAAGCTATCACAGGATTCATCGATTCTTACCTTCTGCATTTCCACGGTCCTTCTCCCCTCTCCTCATTCTCTGAAAAGCACTGATCGATTCCAATCAGTACGAAAGCACACTGCATCCTCTGCTGATTTTGCGAAAGCCTACTTCCTACATCACTCCGTGTGGAAGTATTTAACCATTCCACCCCGCGCTGTTATTCTACACGATTCGCGAAGTTCTTTCAATCAGCGGAAATTTCCTATGCTGCACACTTATTACATCCAATCCCTCATAGGTAAAAAACAAACTTCTCTTACCCGATTCGAATTGGCTCCATATACTGAGGAATCCGCACCGGGACGAGGGCGCCGTATTTCACCTTGACGTAATTCTCGAATTGCTTGGGATCCTCGCTGTTGCCGGCGAACATATCCCAGTGGCCGGGGAGAGCCAGATTGGGCTGCAGTTCGCCTGCCAAGTCGGCTGCCTCCTGGAAGGTCATGTTCCCGATGCAGTTTCTGCTGTACCTCGCCGCGTCCCGGCCGTTGATGGGCAGCAGGGCTGCGTTGATTTTTCCCATTCCCTTCAGCTTCGGCAGCATACCCTCATACCGCAGGGTATCCCCGGCGTGATAAACCCGGACGCCGTTGCCCTCGATGATATACTGCAGGCAAGGATAGAGCCCAGTCGCTGGATCCTGATCCAGAAATTCATGGGCCGCGGCGATGGCGCGAATGGTTACCTCTCCCACCTGGCAGCTTTCCCCCTCATTGAGGCCCAGGCAATTTTGCTCAAGAATCCCATCCTCCAGGATGGCAGCCTGATGCATCCGGGGGAAGATGAATTTTGCCCCCGGACAGGTTTTGGCCCAGACGCGCCAAGCCTCATGGTCAATATGATCCAGGTGATCATGGGTGCCCAGGAAAGCATGGATCCCCTCCATCTCTTCCATGGGAACTGGTGGCGGCACCTGCCGATCCTCCCGCAGGGAGGCAAAATAATCCACGCAAAGCAGGGTATCCCCCATCTTGATCAGCAAGCCCATCTGGCCCATCCACCAGAGGACTGCTTCCCCCGGCGCGACCCGGGTTTCCTGAACGGACTGTAAAAATGGATGCATCGTATCCCTCCATCTGTCACGTTACGTCTCGGCTTTTCCCTCCCCCTCCGGGGGTGGGATTTCCTCTATTCTTTCTTTTCCATCTGCCTGGCCTTACACAATCACGCTGGCGCTGATGAGCCGATGATAGAATTGATACCGATCATTGGGCAGGGGCTCTGCCTCCAGCTCCTCTATCACATCAATCTCACCCTTGAGCCAGCTTTCCAGCTTAGCGGCTGTTTCCTCCAATCGATAGATGGCGCCGCCATACCGATGACCCATGACCTCCCAGCCAAAGGCTCGATAGCTTCTTTCCCACAGGGCTCGATGAGTCTCCGCCAGGGAGCGATAGCGAGCGATGAGATCGGGAATCAGCTCCTCCAGCAGCCAGGAGAGCTTTTCCCGATCCTTGGCCAGATAGGCAGGCCGCAGCTGCTGCACCAGCTCCGCCTTGCCCAAGGCCGCCTCGAACAGCGCGCAGGCATAGCGGCAATCCAGCCGCTCCTCCCAGGGCCGCAGCGTCCGCAACGCCAGTGCATATCTCTCCGTCAGGCTTTCCCAGGTGTCCCCCTCCAAGGTAACGAGCGGTAGCAATGGATCGCCCCAGATCAGAGCTTTCCCGTTTCGATGATCCTCCGGGCTGGGATAGAAATCTCCCCAGGCGTCGATGACCTCCCGGGGCAAGCCCGTCAGGCATTCACCCATGGCCTGTATTTCGGTCTCAGCCGCCTCCGGCCCCTGCCAGCAGGTTTCGGAGAACAGCGGCAGCAGCCCATCCGCCAGGAAAAGATCCGTCTCCGCGCCATCATCCCCCCAGAGGGTGGCAAAAACGGTATCCAGCCGATGCTTCGCCGCCTGGCGCAGGGCCGGGCGCATAGTAGCCTCCGTGCGCTTCACATGGGGCAGGAAGCCGGACCAGGTCCAGTTTCCGCCGGCGAACACCGTTCCCCGGCCCATCCGCGCATGCTCCTTCAGCATCAGGTCGTAGGTTTCCTCCTCCTGATGATAATAATCCCAATAAACCATCTCCACCTGGGGCAGATGAGCGATGACCTCCTCCGGCACATGGGCTTCCGAGTCATAATAATTCCCAGTCTTGGAGCCCAGGCGGAAGAACATATCGCTCCACATCATGGGCTGCAGGCCATTCTTTTCGCAGATTTCCGTCACCCGGGCCAGATGCTGATTCAATAGCTGGAAGCGATTGGTTTCCCCATTCAGGTCATGGTACCTACCCAAGCCCACCATATGAGCCTCATCCATGCCGATATGAATCCGGCGGGAGCGCACCATCTTCGCCAGGGCGGCAATCTCCGTCTCCAGCAGCTGATAGACCTTCTCCTCCCCGATCAGATAAATATCATCAATATCCCCCATGCCCGCGGCCGCAGGCCATTGCAGGAATTGCTTCATATGAGCCAGAGTCTGGATGCAGGGGATCAGCTCCACGCCCATGGCGGCGGCATAATCATCCATCTGCTGCATCTCCTGCAGGGTATAGCGCCCCCGCAGATAGCCGAAATAGGGCTGCCCCGGCACCTCCACGGTATCCTCCGTGTAAAGCATCAGCAGATTCATGCCCAGGGCCGACAGGTGATCAATATAGCGACAAACAGCCTCCGGCTTCATCACCGCATTTCGGGACATATCGATCATGGCCCCACAATGAGCATAATGCCGGTTCTCCTGCAATGTCAGCTCCGTCTTCCCTTCCCGCAGGGCTCGACTCAGGCGGAAGAGGCCCCGAGCCGCCGTGGAAGCATCCCCCGCCACGATGCGGGCAGCTTCTCCCTGCCGCCAGGAGATTTCCAGCCCCGGACCTTCCGTCAATTCCACAGGGAAGGGCAAATGGATGCCCGTGGTTTCTTCCACCCGCTGCTGCAGGAATGCCAGATTGATCTTCCCTACTTCTGCCGCCATTTTGCTTGCCTCCTGATACCGTTCTGTTTTATCGTTTCATCCCTTGTATGCTTTTATTGCCTTCCAGACCGTCACTCCTGCTCCACAATCCCCGCAATCCGCAATCCCTTTTGAAAATCCTCCGGCAGGGGAGCCTGGAAGAATAATTCCTCCCCCGTGCGGGGATGACGGAAACGCAGGGACCAGGCATGGAGCATGAGGCAGGGAACCTTCACACCCTTTTCCCAGCCATAGAGGGGATCCCCGCAGACGGGGTGATGAAGGGCCTTCATATGGACCCGAATTTGGTGAGTTCGACCGGTCAAAATGTGTACATCCAGCAAGGTAGCTTCCCGGCCCTCCGCCAACACCTGCCATTCGGTGACGGCCTCCCGTCCCTCCGGGTCTACTGCCATTTTCTTGCGATCCTTCTTGCTGCGGTCGATAGGTAGCTCCACCCGGCCTGCCGGCTCCTTCATCCGGCCCTCCACCAGGGCCCGATAATGCTTTTCAATCTCCCGATCCGCCAGCATGCGGCTGAGGGCCAGCTGGCTTTCATCATTCTTGGCCACGATCATCAATCCGGAGGTATCCTTATCCAGCCGATGCACAATGCCGGGCCGCAGTTCTCCGCCAATGCCTCCCAGGGAATCCAAATGATGCATCAGAGCATTGACCAGTGTCCCCTCCGCGTGTCCCGCCGCGGGATGGGTCACCATGCCCCGAGGCTTCACCACCACCGCCAGATCCGTATCCTGATAAAGAATCTGCAGGGGCAGATCCTCCGCCTGGGGCAGGGCGGGCTTCGGTTCCGGCACCGTCAATTCCAGCTCTTGTCCAGCGGGAGCCTTGGTTCCGGCTTTCGTGCAGGACTTGCCAGCCAGGGTGCAGCAGCCTTCCGCCATCAGCGTCGCCACCCGGCTGCGACTGAGGCCAGAGACCTCGCTCAAAATCACATCCGCCCGCCGGCCGTCCCCGGTTGCCTTCCAAATCGTTTCAGCCATGTTCCTCTCCCCTGAACAGATCAATCATCACCAGCAGGCAGCCCACCACCAAGGCCACATCCGCCAGATTAAAGATGGCAAAGCGGACAAAAAGCAGCTCGATCATATCCGGCACGAAGCCGGTGATCAACCGATCCACCAGATTACCTACCGCACCTCCCAGCATCATCATGAGCCCTACCCAGCACAGCGGCCGGAGGTTTTTCTTTCGCAGGAAGAAGAAGCCACCCACAATGACCCCGAGGCTCAGCAGGCCCAGCAGCCAGGGCCTCCCGGACAACAGGGAAAAAGCCATACCCGTGTTTTGGGCGGGATACAGGCCCAGGACGCCGGGGATCAGGGGGAAGCCTGAGGACGGGATTCGGGGCCAGAGGAGCTTGCTGGCCCGATCCAGCAGGAATACCAGCAGCGCAATCCATCCATATTTTTTCATTCGTTATACTCTATCTGTTCTCCCATTCGCAGGAGAAATTCTTTTTTCTCCCCCTTCGGGGGAGGATTTTCTTATTTTTCCCCTTTTCCGGGGAGGATTTCTTTGTCCTTCCTCCCCTTTTTTAGGGGGAGGCCTTTTTGAAAACAGGGGAGCCTGACGGCTCCCCTGACAGTCATTATTGTTCCATCTTTTCCAGCGCCAGCTCCTGCATGAATCGGCCCAGGGCATTTTCCACCGTCGGCATGGGCGCCACACCAGCTTCCCGCAGCTTCTGGGAAGACAGGCGGGAATTCAGCGGCCGTTGCGCAGGGGTAGGATAATCGCTGGAGGGCACGGGAATTACCCGGCATTTCAGCCCCTGTCCGGCCAGAATCAGCCGAGCGAAATGAGCCCAGGACATGTAGCCCTCGTTGGCCACATGATAAATGCCAAACTTCTCCGTCGGGATCAGGTCACAGATGACCCGCGCCAGATCCGCCGCATAGGTGGGGGAACCGATCTGATCATCCACCACTCGAATTTCGGATTTTTCAGCCCCCAGGCGCAGCATGGTCCGGACAAAGTTCTTGCCATGGATACCATAAACCCAGGAGGTCCGCAGCAGGAAATAGCGCTTCATCAGGCTGCGAACAGCAATCTCCCCTTGCACCTTGCTGAGGCCATACACATTCTGCGGATCATAGGGCGCATCCTCCGTCCAGGGCTCTTCTCCCTTCCCGGAGAACACATAATCCGTGGAAATATAGACCATCTTCGCGCCAACGCTGAGGGCGGCCCGCACCACGTTCATGGTGCCATCTCCATTCACCGCCGCACAGACCTCCGGTTCGCTTTCCGCCTTATCCACAGCGGTGTAAGCAGCGCAATGAACCACCACATCCGGCGCATATTCCTGGACGCAGGCCTTCACCGCCGGGCCATCCGTCAGGTCAAAATCCTGCACGTCCACGCCCTTGCAGGGCACGCCTCGCTGATTCAGCAGCTGCACCACTTCCCAGCCCAGCTGGCCGTTAACTCCGGTCACCAGTACCCTCATGGGTTTTTTCCTCCATTATTTTGCCTAATCTGCGCGCGAGAGGTTCTCTCCGATCATCCCTGAGCGAAACATCCCTACACATTTATTAACCAACGAATTCATGATAAATTGCGCGAATCGTGGCTTCAAAGTCACTGTCGTTGACGCCGACGATGATGCTCAGTTCGCTGGAGCCCTGGTCGATCATGCGAACATTGATCCGGGCCCGGCTCATGGCGGAGAAAAGCCTAGCCGCGGTACCGCAATTGCGCACCATGCCCCGGCCTACCGTGGCGATGATGGACAGATTGTCGTTCACCGCGACGGAACCGCTGCCCCGAACCATCTCCTCCAGGCGGGCCATGATCTCCTCCCGATGGGGAGAGAGCAGCTCGCTCTTCACCACCACGCACATGGAATCGATGCCCGTGGGCATATGTTCAAAGGAGATGCCGTATTCCTCCAGCACGGAGAGCACCTTCCGGCCAAAACCCACCTCGCTGTTCATCATGTTCTTTTCCACATAGATGACGCTATAGCCCTTGTGGCCGGCAATGCCAGTGATGGTGGGCACGGACACCTCGTTGGGGGCATTCTTAGTGATCAGAGTGCCGGGATGATAGGGCTTGTTGGTGTTGCGGATGTTGGTGGGAATCCCCGCCTGATGCACCGGGAACATAGCGTCCTCATGCAGCACGGAGGCGCCCATATGGCTCAGCTCCCGCAGCTCCTTATAGGTAATGGCGGAGATTTCGGAAGGGCCATCCACGATCCGGGGGTCCGCCATCAGGAAACCGGACACATCCGTCCAGTTTTCATATACATCGGCATTCACCGCCCGGGACACCAGGGCGCCAGTAATGTCGCTGCCGCCCCGGGAGAAGGTGACCACCTCGCCGTTTTCCAGCGCGCCGTAAAACCCGGGCACCACGGCGGACTGCCCATCCGCCAGCAGGGCAGAAAGCAGCTCCTGGGTCTTTTCGTCATCCAGGGTACCGTCATCATGAAAACGAATCCCCTCCGCGGCATCCACAAACTTCCAGCCCAGATAATCTGCCATCAGCAGGCCGCAGAGATATTCCCCGCGGCTGGCGCACCAATCCCGATTCTTCCCGCTTTCGATGCCCTCCGCCACCTGATTCAGGGCGGACTCGATATCCACCTTCAGATGCAGGGCCTGGGCGATGGAAAGATAGCGCTCCCGAATCTTCCCAAAGGGCTCCTGGATGGGTTTCCCCTCCGCCGCCTGGGCATGGCAGACATACAGCAGATCCGTCACCTTGTCATCGGAGGCAAACCTTTTTCCCGGCGCGCTGGGCACCAGATATCTACGCGTAGGCTCCAGCTCCAGGATGCTGCGAACCTTGCGGAATTGTTCATCATTAGCCAAACTGCTGCCGCCAAACTTGGTGACAATACATTCAAGCACGAAGACAGTCCTCCCCATCATGTGATACGAGGCTATTCTACCGCCCAGTTTCTGGGCTGTCAATCTTTTTCTCGCTCCCCCGCTCCGCGGGGGAGCTTCAATCAGGTTCTTTTTCCGCCCTACCCTTTCGCTGTCAAGGATAACGCGGATTTTCACTCCACCGCCCTGGTACAGGTCAGGACGGTGATTTCCTTCGCTCCGCCCTGCTTGAGGGCGGCGATGCAGCGCAGGGCGGTAGTGCCCGTGGTCAGCACATCGTCCACCAGCAGCACCGGGCTTCCCACCTTTCCCAGGGGCTCAAAGGCCTTTTCCAGATTCCGCTGCCGGCGCTCCCGGTCCAGCCGGGCCTGGGGTGTATCGTTGCCCCTTCGGGCCAGCAGGGGCCGGCATTCCAGCCCCAGTTGCTCCGCCACCGCCTCCGCCAGCAGCTGCCCATGATCCACGCACCGCTCCCGCAGGCGGGGTCGGGGAGTGGGCACCCAGGTCACCACTGTATCCGGAGAAAATTCCGGAAAGAAGGCCGGCCGGGTTTGCAGCACGCCGGCCAGCTCCGCCGCGGCCCGGGCCTCCGCCCCATATTTCAGCCGCAGCACCAGCTCCCGACTCAGCCCCCGATGGGGCCGCATGCTCCAGGCGGGCACTCCCTGCAGCTCCCGAAACTCCCAGGATTCCAGGCTGTCGCTATAAAACAGCTGCTCCCGGCAGGTAGGGCACAGGCACTCCCCTCGAGCGGTTTTTCCACAGCCCAGGCATACTGCGCCCTCGGGATACAGCACCTCCCGCAGGCATCTTTTGATCTCTCGCCAGGCCCTCATGCGGCGGGCTCCTTTTCGATTTCCGCCGTCAGGCGGCGCACCAGCTTCAGTAGGGCCTTCATCAGCTCCCGATCCGAGGACAGCTGGGTGCGATACACCATGGCGGGGCGGCTGTCCCGGGCGAAGTTCAGATCCGGGCTGACCCGCACCATGGCCTGCATCAGCTTCGCCGGATCGGGTATATACTTCTCGTCCAGGCGGAACACGGCTCCGCCCTTGCCCCGGCTGACCTGGCTGACCCCCAGCCGGTTGCTCATGGCCCGCAGCTGGCTGACATCCAGCAGGGTTTCCACCACCGCCGGCACATCTCCATAGCGGTCGATGAGCTCGTCCGTCACCTCCGCCCGATCCTGATCCGTCAAGATGGAGGCGATGCGCTTATAGATCTCCATGCGCTGCTTTTCGTCAGCAATATAATCTCCCGGCAGGAAGGCGTCCACCCGCAGATCCACCCGGGTTTCCAGATCCCGCCGGGGAGCCCCCTCGTTCACCTCCGCCAGGGTTTCCTCGATCAGCTTGCAATACATATCATAGCCCACGGTGGCCAGATGGCCATGCTGCTCCGGGCCCAGGATGTTGCCAGCGCCCCGAATCTCCAGATCCCGCATGGCGATGCGGAAGCCCGCGCCGAATTCCGTAAACTCCCGAATAGCCTCCAGCCGCTGCTGGGCGGTTTCGCTGAGAATCTTATCCATCCGTACCGTGAAATAGGCATAGGCCTGGCGATTGCTGCGGCCCACCCGGCCCCGCAGCTGATACAGCTGGCTGAGGCCGAAGCGCTCCGCGTCATAGACGATGAGGGTGTTGGCGCTGGGCACATCCAGGCCGCTCTCGATGATGGTAGTGCACAGCAGTACATCATAGCTGCCGGCATAGAAATCCATCATCACATCCTCCAGGGCGTGCTCCTTCATCTGCCCATGGGCCACGCCGATGCGGGCCTCAGGCACCAGGGCCCGCAGCCGGGCATAGAAGCTCTCGATGCTGCGCACCCGATTATACAGGAAATAGACCTGGCCGCCCCGGCCCAGCTCCCGCAGGATGGCGTCCCGAATCACGGCATCGGAATATTCCATCACCATGGTTTGCACGGGCATCCGCTCCTCCGGCGGGGTTTCCAGCACGCTCATATCCCGAATGCCCGTCATGGACATATGCAGCGTCCGGGGGATGGGGGTGGCGCTGAGGGTCAGCACGTCCACCTGGCGCTTCAGGTTCTTGATGGCCTCCTTATGGGCCACGCCGAAGCGCTGCTCCTCGTCCACGATCAAGAGCCCCAAATCCTTAAACTTTACATCCTTCGCCAGCAGCCGATGGGTGCCCACCAGGATATCGATCTTTCCCTCCGCCAGGTCCGCAAGCACCTGCTTTTGCTCCTTGGCGGTGCGGAAGCGGCTGAGGAAATCCACCCGGGCCCCGGTGTTCCGGAAGCGCTTCAGGATGGTGTTGTAATGCTGCTGCACCAGGATAGTGGTCGGGGCCAGCAGGGCCACCTGCTTTCCATCCACAATGGCCTTGAAGGCCGCCCGCAGGCTGACCTCGGTCTTGCCATAGCCCACGTCGCCACACAGCAGCCGGTCCATGCTGCGGTCGCTTTCCATGTCGGCCTCGATCTCCCGGACGCTTTCCCTTTGGTCCGGGGTCAGCTCCCAGGGGAATTCATCCTCGAACTCCCGCTGCCAGGGGGTGGCCTTGCTGAAAGCATAACCCGTCCGCTGGCTGCGCTCCGCATAGAGTTTTTTCAGGTCGAAGGCCAGGTGCTTCAGCCCCTCCTTCACCTTGCCCTTCTGCTTCGCCCACTCGCCGCCTCCCAGGCTGTTCAGCTTCGGAGGCTGGGAAGGATTGCCGATGTACCGCTGGACCCGCTCCAACTGCTCCACGGGCACATAGAGCTTATCATTGCCGTTATATTGAATCAGCAGATAATCCCGCCAGGTGCCCTCGCTTTGCAGCCGGGTGATGCCCTTATAGATGCCGACGCCGTGATCTTCGTGCACGACAAAATCCCCCACCTTCAGCTCCGTAAAGGTGGAGATGCGCTCTCCCGTCCGTTTTTTGCTCTTGCTCTTCCGATAGCCCTCGCCCCAGATATCCGCATCGCTGACCAGGGCCAGGTTGCCGCCAGGCATCAGGAAGCCCCGGCTCAGGGTCAGGGGCAGAATCACCGCCCCCTCCTTTGGCAGCGGCGCCTCCGGGTTTTCCAGGAAGGTGGCCTTCTCCTCCAGCTCCGCCAGATTTTCCGCCAGACGGCGGCCCCGGGCCTCGCCGCCGCTAAGCAGCAGCATCCGATAACCCTTCTCCCGCAAGGCCGCCAGATCGTTTTTCAACAGGCGAATCTGCCCCTGATAGCCCACCAGGCCGCCGGCCCCCAGGTCCACGCTGTCCACCGGGCGGACGCCCCCCAGGCCCTGCAGCATTTCCGTCAGCACCAGCATGGGCAGGGTTTCCATCTTTCGCCGGAGGGTCTCCCAATCCTGCAGCAGATCCTCCTGGGGCTGCACCGCCTCGCCCCGGGCGATGGCGCTCTGCAGATCCTCTCCAAAGCCGGCCAGGCGCTCCTCCGTGCGGCTGCGGATCCGGTCCGGCTCCCACAGCAGCACCACATCCGGCTGCATCCAGTCCAGGAGGTCCGCGGTGTCCTCCGTCAGCACCGAAATCCAGCTGCGCATCCGCCGGAAGGGGACACCGCTTTCCACCAGATCCGCGTCCGCCCGCAAGCGGGCCCTCCGCCGCTCCATCTCGTCGCTTTCCCGGCTCTGATAGGCCGCCTCCCGGGCTTTGGGGGCAATCTGGGCGTCGAAATATTCCTCGTCCTCGTCATCCTCCGGCAGGGGCGGCAAATCCGCCAATAGCCGGGGCGTCTCCTTTGGGGCCGCTCCTGCCTCCCGCAGGGCGTTCCGCATCCTTTCCGCCGCGGCGGGGCCTTCCTCCGGCGTCAGTAGGGCTTCACAGGCCGGGGTGATGCGAGCTTCCTCCAATCGATCCTGGCTGCGCTGGCTGATGCAGTCAAAGGAGCGCAGGGAGTCCACCTCGTCGTCGAAAAACTCAATGCGGATGCCCTCCTTGCCAGCGGGGGGATACAGATCCAGAATGGCCCCCCGCAGGGCAAACTGGCCCTTGCCCTCCACCATGTTCACCCGCTCGTATCCCATCCGCGTCAGGCGGGACACCAGGCTGCTGAGGCTCATCCGATCCCCGGGGCGCAGGGTGAAACAGGCCTGCCGGAAGGGCTCCGGCCGGCCCATGCGCTGCATCAGCGCCTCGCCGCTGGTGACCAGCAAACGGGCCCCCTGGGTCATGGCGGAGAGGGCCTCCAGCCGCCGCCAGCTGCTTTCCAAGCTGCCAGCGGCCCGGGTCAGGTCGATTTCACCCCCGGGTAGGCAGGGGCAGTCCAGCCCCGTCCACTGGCGGGCATCATCCGCCAGACGGCTGGCCTTCAGGTCGTGCTCCGCCACCAACAAAACTTTTTTCCCTTCCGCGGCCAGCCGGGCGGCCACTGCCGCCGCCAGAGCCTGCGTAACGCCGGAAAGGGCCAGGGGCTGACCGGCGGAAGCGCCGCCGATTTTCTCCCACGCCGGGATCGGAATTAAATCTAATAATTTCAATGTATTTTTCCCTACAATTACGCGTATTGATCTTTATACCAGCTTACTTCTGATTGCCCAGCTGCATGGCATGGTCAATGCCATGGGCCACCCAATCGATGGCGGCCTCCGCCGCCTTCTGGAAGGCGGCTTCCATCACGGGGCGATCCTCCACCCCCGGCCGACCCAGCACCCAGTCCGCCAGGTCCTGCCCGGCGGGGCGATCCCCCACGCCAACGCGGATTCGCGGAAAATCCTGGCCCCCCAGATGCTCCACGATGCTGCGCATGCCATTATGGGTACCCGGGCCACCGCCCCGCCGCACCCGAACCCGCCCCGGGGGCAGGTCGATATCGTCATAGATCACCAGCAGGTGATCCGACGTGCAGTGATACCAGCGCATCAGCTTCGCCACGCACTCTCCGCTGGCGTTCATGAAGGTCTGGGGGGTACAAAGGACCACCTTCCGATCCTCCTGGGTGATTTCAGTCAAAAGGCCCTGGAGCATCTTGCGCCCCAGGGTGACCTGATAATGCTTTTCCAGCAGGGCCATGGTGTCGAACCCTGCGTTGTGGCGGGTGTGGGCATATTCCTCTCCAGGGTTGCCCAACCCTACTATGAGGTATACTTCTTTGCTCATTTTTCTACTTTGCTTTTTTAGTCTCCCCCATTCGGGGGGAGACAATTTGGGTCATTTTTCTTTGCTCATTTTTACTTTGCTTTTTTAGTCTCCCCCTTCTGTGAGAGACAAATTTGATCATTTTTCCCTGTCCCCCTCCGGGGGACGCTTTAATGAGATTTTCAACTCCCCCTCCGGGGGAGTTGACTCATTAGGGTTTTAGTTCTTCATCGCCAGGTTCCAGGAGGTAACGCCCATGCCTATGCAGCAAATTGTTTCCAGCAGGTAGGCCATCCCTACGCTGAGGGTGGGGCTCTTGTCCACGGCAAATTCCAAAATCACAATGATGGGCACCATCAGGAGGAAGATCACCCCGTTCCCGATCAGCTTTTTCTGGGACATGCGCTGCCCCTCCGGCCGTTTCATCCACCGCAGGATCCCGAAAACCACCAGCCCCAGCAGCACCACTGCCGCCGTCACCTGGCTGACCCGCACGAACAGCCACCGCAGGAAATTATCCCGCCGCAGGGCCTCCAGGATGATCTGGGAGCTGCTATACAGCACCAGGAACATCCGAGCCCGATACCCCTGCGCCAGCCTGCGTCCATAAGTAATCAACAGGACGAAGATAATCAGCCCCACCAGGCCCTCCAGCATGAACAGGGCGTAATTCCATTCCTCCCATTCATTGACCACCGAAAGGGGGAAGAACTGCAGAGCTTCCACGTCCACCTCCGGGCCAATGCCCTCCCCAATGGAGAATTCTCCAAAGCGGGAAATGGCAATCCCCAGGGCTCCCGCTGGGGCCAGGGCGTCCAGCAGATCAGCCGCCTTCACCCGGGTCAGCTTTCCTGCCAGCAGCGCCCCCAGAGCTACGCCGCCCACCGCGCCCCAGAAGGCCGCCCCGGTGGCCGCGCCCCAGATTCGCAGCTCCTCATCCTCAATGTAAAAGAAGTTTTGCAGCCCAATATCCAAGAACAGCTCCCACCGGGCCGCCACATAGAACAGCCGCGCCCCCAGGAGCCCCAGTACAGCGCTCAGCACCACCGTGGCCAGACGGGCGCTGGTTTTCAGCTTTCTCCCCTGCCACAGGAAGACACCCAGGGCCACCAGGCAGGCGACCCATACGGCCACCGCGTAGGGCGTCATGGGCCGCCCCAGGATATTCCACATCACCGTTTCTTCCAAAGCTTTGTTACTCCTTTCCCGCGCCCACAGGGGCCACCATCAATCCGGCAGCCAGGCGTCGGCGAAATAGATCAGATCCCGCAGCTGCCGCTTCTTGCCGCTCTTGGGGCAATTCACCTTGGCCCAGGTTTCCGTTCCTTTCCGGAACACCAGAGTAGAGGAGGCGCCGCCGTCCAGATTATAGGCAGTTTCAATATCCGGGAAGGAGGCCAGCAGCTCCACGAACTGGTCCAGCTTCAGCCCGGTGCTGCCCGGATCCTCCGGCCCCTCGCTGGTGATCAGCAGATACTCCAGGGGCCCGGTTTGGCAGATGGCCATCCGCTGCGCCGGGCGGTTGGAGGACATCTGGCGGCTGTCATAGCCATAGCGAGGTTCCCCCTCCACCACCAGGGCAGGGCCAAAGGCGAAGACATTCACGGCGCTGTCGCCCATGTCCAGGATCTTGCTATAAATCTCTCCCCAGCTTTCCGCCTCCAGCACCACCAGATTCCCCTGATCGTCAATCACCAGGGTATCCCGGCCCTGCTCTTCCTTCCAGTTGTTCAGCTTGGCCTCGCTGGTCTTGGCGCTGGGCCGCTTCCAGGCCCCGTGATGCAGGACGGGGCCATCCACAAAGGCGACGCCGCCGCTGGAAACATCCGCCTCCAGCACCCCATTCACCGCCACTACCGCCTTGACCCGGCCCGCCAGCTTGCTGCCCAAAACCTTGGTGGTCTTCGCCAGGGAGTCCTCGGTGGTAACCGTACGAATCTGCGCGGGAGAGGCGATCTTCACCCGGGCGTACATATAATTGGTCTTATAGATGCGCCCCGTTCCCAAATTCACGGTGATGGAGGGATCCGCGTATCCATAGGGGCTCTTTTCCCCCGGCTGGAAGAGGTAATGCCCTTCGTGAGGCCCGATGAAGGGATCCGACTGGGCCGTCAGGTCGGCAAACTGCCCCCCCTCCGCTGCCGGCAGCTCCAGGGCCATCACCTGATCATCATAGTCCTCTCCCAGGGCTGGGGCCGCCAAGAAGCACAGGGACACCAGCCAAAGCAGCGATTTCCGAATCCAGTTTCTCATTTTTCCTCCCGACCTGTGTAGGTTCATCATGCGCACGCGGTAATTCCCCGCCAGGATCACAGCAGCAGAATGTTCGCCCGATGGCAGGCTTCCACCACTTCCTCCGGCCAGATGCTGGCCTGCACCTCGCCCACATGGGCCTTCCGCAGGAAATAAACGCACATCCGGCTCTGGCCAATGCCACCGCCGATGGTCTGGGGCAGCTCGCCGTTCAGCAGCGCCTTCTGGAAGGGCAGCTCCGCCCGCTCTTCACAGCCCCGAATTTTCAGCTGGCGCCGCAGGGCCTCCGGGTCCACCCGGATGCCCATGCTAGACACCTCCAGGCTCATATCCAGCAGGGGATCATACAGCAGGATATCCCCGTTCAGGTTCCAGTCGTCATAGTCCGGCGCCCGGCCATCATGAATCTCGCCGCTTTTCAGCGCGCCGCCCACCTGCATCAGGAACACAGCCCCATACTCCTTCGCCGCCAGATATTCCCGCTGACGAGGGGTCTTCTCCGGATACCGATCCTCCAGCTCCTGGGTGGTCACAAAGGTGATCTCATCCGGCAGCTCCGGCTTGATATGGGGATAATGGGCGCAGACGTATCCTTCCGTCTTCCGCAGGGTCAGATAAATCTTGCGGACGATCTTCCGCAGGAATTCCTCGTTTCGCTCCTCCGGCGCCATAATCCGCTCCCAGTCCCACTGGTCCACAAAGATGGAGTGGATATTGTCCGTCTCCTCGTCCCGGCGGATGGCGTTCATGTCGGTATAGAGCCCTTCCCCCGGCTGGAAGCCATAGGTTTTCAGGGCCTGGCGCTTCCATTTGGCCAGGGAATGAACGATCTCCACCGTGCGGCCCGTCTCCAGCACATCGAAGGCCACTGGCCGCTCCACGCCGTTCAGGTTATCGTTGAGGCCGCTTTCCGGAGCCACCATGATGGGGGCGGACACCCGGGTCAGGTTCAGCGCCCGGCTCAGCTCCGCCTCGAAGAAGTCCTTCACCAGCTTGATGGCGATCTCCGTGTCCCGCAGGTCCAGGACCGGATTATAATCCTTAGGAATAATCAGATTCATGCTCTTACCTCCATATTCTTAGCATATCACATGCGCGCGGGAGTTCCCCTCCGGGGCACGGCTCGCGCCTCCGTTCCAGACGTAGCGGCACAAAGCGGCTGCCTTCGCGCGTGCGCGCTCGCCACCCGCTAAGTGCCGACGTCTTCCAAGGGCCCCTGAGTGAAACATCCCTTCGCA
>JAFUDS010000032.1 GCA_017464305.1 Clostridia bacterium
ACTCACAAGCTCTTCCTGGCTCTGACCGGACCAGGTCCACTTTGAGAGGGTGTACCAGGTCCACCGACCCTGCCACAGAACCCCCTCAGAGCCAGGATGGCCGGACCAGGTCCACCCCACGGAATCGGACCAGGTCCACCTGGCATTGCCCGGAATTGGCCAGGCCCACTTCGCCCTTCCTTGTATGGTGGTCCCTTGCCAGCCCACAGGCTCCTCCGAGGCTCTGACCGGATTCGCTCCACATCACCTTTCTTCGAATGCTGTGCCTTGCCAACTCACAAGCTCTTCCTGGCTCTGACCGGACCAGGTCCACTTTGAGAGGGTGTACCAGGTCCACCGACCCTGCCACAGAACCCCCTCAGAGCCAGGATAGCCGGACCAGGTCCACCCCACGGAATCGGACCAGGTCCACCTGGCATTGCTCGGAATTGGTCAGGTCCACCTCGCCCCTCCTCGTACGGCGGTCCCTTGCCAGCTCACAGGCTCCTCCGCAGCGCTGACCGGACCAGGTCCACCTGGCATTGGTCGGAATCGGAGCGGGTTCACCTGGCAATGAAGAAAGCGGTGGCCAGAGGCGCCGGGCCCCTTTTTTGCCCTGGGCAAGGGGATTTGCTCTTGGGATCAACCTGATAATTAGGATTTTGGTAGACTCCGAAAGGAGCTTATCCTGAATCGAAGTCGCTTTCGGATGGGGGAACGGAGCTAGTCCGACCCCGATCCCGATTCCGTTCCCGTCCCAGACCCCGTCCCCGTCCACATCCCCATCCCCATCCCGGACCCCGTTCCCGACCCGGACAGAAGATGGACACCACCAAAATATGTATGGTAGGCAGTTGTATTTATTATTGTTTCCATACTGGCAGCGACAAAGCGTGTCAGTAACTCTGAGATGACTTAGGAAAGATTGTTTCCGACCGGGTGCTGGATGGCTGCCGCTACCTTTTCCCGCTCCATGCCGAGAACCCTGGCCAACTGGGGAATGGATGTTTTCGTGGTCCGGTACAAATAGGGGAGGAGCCTGATTTTTTTCTCCAGCGAAATCGTTGAGAGGTCGGATCCGTACCAGCGTTGGCAAGTCTCCTTGGCTAGTTTGTGGTATTCGCTGTCCGGAATCATCTGTCTGGGTGCTTCGATGAGCCGGTGCTTCATTTCTGCGTTATTCAGCCCCCCGATTGTCTTGAGGAAGAAGGATTGGTCTCGTTCGAAAACCTGCTCCAGATAATGATGGTCGCAGAAACTCGCCGGGACCAGTTGCCCGGAAGGATCTATCAGCCAGGGAACATCTCTGAACCTGTCCGAGGTATGCAACAGGGCGCGCGTCTCGCGCCGGCTCAGTGTCGAAACGCGCCGGCAGTCCTTGCCGGGTGTTTCGATTCCGAACATGGCGCGGTAGCCCGACCAGCGATATTCGTTGACGTTGCACCCATTGTCCAAGGCATTGCGTGGGATGTAGGCAAGCGCATTCCGGACGTACCAGTCGCTATCCAGACTCAGAGCCTGTGAATCGATTCCTTTCAGGATATTCCGTTCACCGTAGCGGTGGCTGAACCACATGGAATAGATTTTCTTCAGCTCGATCCCATAGGCGTCGGCATCTTGCTGGCTTTCGGCCAGGATGGCAACATGGCAGTGATTGGAGACGACGGCATAGATGATGATGACGACGTTCTTGCGTTTGGCGGCCACACAGAGGATCTTGACCATCGCATCATAGTCGGTGTCATCCCGGCAAAGAACGACTGATTCCAGTCCCTTCAGGCTGACGTGGAAAGGCCGAACCTGCCGGACACTCCCGTCCGGCAGTTCGTGGAGAACGATCCGGCGCATGGTCAGCTTTTTGCTTTGGTCGGGTTGATGCCCGGGGCGAAGGAGTAAACCTTGCCTCCGCTTTTCTCAAACATCTCCTTGGCTTCCGCCATGGCGCGGGCCATCATTTCGGATGCTTCGTCAAGATACCGGATCATCTCTTTCCGGTTCACGCTGACAGCCAGGTCTGCGATGGCGAGGGCGCGGGCGACGCCGAGGATGTCCAGTTCGTTCCCGCCCCACAAGGTCGTGGTCATGGCAAAGGAAAGGCTGGAGATGAGGTCCGGAATCTGGTTAGGGTGCCGTGAGGGCTTGAAATCCGTATTGAAACGGATGTCATGGTCTCCGTACTGGAGGATTTCCAAGATTTTTTTCATAATCTGAATGTTTCGGTTTCGGAACAAAGATAACAAGAAGGTGTGAAAAGATCATGCTTGATAGCCATTTATCTGGACGATATCGACAGGGAGACGGCGTTCGGGTGGACCAGGTCCGATCTCAGGGGGTGGACCAGGTCCACCGGATGTGGCTCAGAGTGGGCTGAGAGGCAGGGTCGGTGTACCAGGTACACCTCCTGAAATTGGACCAGGTCCACCTGGACGCGGCATGAGGGGGGGGAGGAACAAGGGAGCAGGGGAACAGGGGAGAAGGGGAGCAAGGGAGGAAGGG
>JAFUDS010000006.1 GCA_017464305.1 Clostridia bacterium
CGCTCAAAGAATCGTCTGACAGAAATCTGTGGATCTGCCAGCATGATCAGCACATGCTGCAGTGGAGCAATCTTATGCAAGGTATCCAGGGAAATATTGGTATCCACAAAAACTGGTTTCCCTCGCTTACAGAGGTCCGTCAAAATTCGCAGTTCCAGTATTTCGCATTCCCTGGCAACATTGTCAAACCAGCTTTCATATTCTTCCGGCGTTCTGCGGATGAAGTCATGCCAGTCCTCCAGATCCCTGGAGTACGTCAGATTGGGAAATTCATCCTTGTTCAGCCCAGGCAGCAGCTGATCGTGATAATTCTCTCCGCATTCGATCCCGCCATATTTCTCCGCCAGAAGGTGTACCATGGTAGACTTCCCAGCGTAGGCGGTTCCATTGATGAAATAGACATTGTCGAATTTCATGACCCGGTCACCAGCGCTTTCGCCAAAATCAGTTCCGTGGGTTGCTCATGTCGGTCAACTGATATAATCTCGGCTTTTACTGAATCAGGCAGCAATTCACATAATGCTGTGTATTCCCGCAGATACATACCGCGCCGCATTTCATCCGTATCCGCATAGTAAGCATGTCTGGAGAAAATGTCAAAAATCTCACTGATAGGAAGCCATCTGGGTTTCATACCGATTTCCTTTTCACGATCTGTCAGCTTGATATCTGTCTTTCCTTTAACAGTAGCGAAGAAGTATCTGTTAACCCACTTCCAGCCTTCATAATATTCATCGATCTGCAACTGACATTCAGAGGGCTGGATCAGGAAGCCGGTTTCTTCAGCCACTTCCCGGATGCAGCATGTTTGTTCATCTTCACCGTCTTCCAGTCCGCCGCCTGGCAGCATCCACTGTCCGGTTTTTGTTTCGTAAGAAAGCAGAATTCTACCATCCTGAATAATGATGCCTCTGCACGCTGTCCGCGTCTTTTCCCAGTACCCCCAGTAATTTTCACCAACGATTTCTTTTGTTTTCATTTTTCTATACGTTTCTCCATCATATCTTTTTCGATACGATCGTCAAATGGATCCCGCCAATTCCGATCGGAATGAACTGGAAGCAGGAACTGCCAACTACGATACGGGATGTGGTGAATTCATATGGTACTCCCATCCATGATCTCCGTGGTAGATCATGAGCTTTGTCATGCCGCCATCAATGCAGATATTCTCACCGGTGATGAAGCCCGCCTTTTCGGAGCACAGGAACAAGGCCATCTCCGCAATGTCCTCCGGCTTTCCAACACGGCCCACCGGCTGCTGAACGGCATCCGCGCCGGTGATGTCAGTATCCGTAGTGTCGATCCATCCCGGTGAAATACTGTTGACCCTGACTTTTCCCGCCAGGCTGACCGCCAGTGCGTGGGTCAGCGCAGCAATGCCACCCTTGGCGGTGGTGTAGCTCTCTGTCTGGGGCTGGCTCATACGGTCACGAGAGGAGGAAATGTTGATCACTGCTGCACCATCAACAAAATGGGGAATAAACAGCTTGGTTAGGTAAAAGGGAGCCACAACACCTACCCGCTGCGCTTGCATGAATTCCTCATAGGTACATTCGTTGATACCTTTCATCAGCGGCAAAGCATTGTTGATCAGGTAATCCACGTGACCACTTTCCTGGATCACATGCTCCGCAAAGCGCTCCAGGGTGTCCTTGTCGCCAACATCGCCCACAAACCAATCTCCAGGCTTAATGTCAATGATATGCACAACAGCACCTTCCCGGAGGAAGGCGTCTGCGATTGCTCTGCCAATACCATGTGCGCTGCCTGTAACGACGGTGACCTTGTTATCAAATGCGCCCATGATAAACCCCTTTCACCGCAAGTAAGAGCATTTAACGAACTTCTCGTGTTTCCTCCAGAATCTCTGCGTCTGTAGCTCCTTCCACGAAGGTAAATATCTCGTCCATCAGGCTGTCTGCCATGGCGTTAGATGGCACAATGGCTGCAACGCCGATCACAACGATCTGATGAATGTCCTGCTCATCTATCTCCGCCGCAGACACATGAAACCGGTTCTGCAACTGAGCAATAAGGCTTTTGACGATCATCCTTTTTTCCTTTAGGCTATGCACCCAAGGAGCATGGAGTCGAAAAGTCATTGCCGCTATAAGCATTAAAACCTCCACATCAACAAATGGTCACCGTATAACGCCGGGTCTGGAGCCCGTCCGGCGTCAGAATTCTGCCGTGCAGCTGGTCAGTCAGGTACTGCTGGTACTTCTCATATTCCTTCTTCGATATCTGCTTCATCGTTCCCACCGCTCATCTTAGGAAACTGGAATTAATTGATTCCATTCGTATTCTGAATGCCACCCATCTGGAATGTCGGTAACATATATTTCTTTCCATAACATGGCACCATCATGAGGTAGACTTTCTACAATCCATTTGTCTGTAGAATATCCCTTACATTCGTAAACTTTATCATCCTTATCTCCATCTACAATACCGATTTGTTTTCCTCTTTCGCCGTAATCGCTTAAAGCACCGTATGGTACATAAGTCTTATCATCCCATATTATGGTTGCATACCCATCACCGGTTCCACGAGTCATATCTTCCAAGTTCTGTTGAGAACATGCACATAAAGAAACAAGCAAAGCAAATTCCAATAAAAGAAAGAATATCTTTTTCATTTCAACGGAACTCCTTTCCATTAAATTCCGATTTTACTCAGCGGTTTCCCGCTTCTCATAAGTCAGCCGCACATCATATCCAAGCTCCTCCATCATGGCCAGAAAGGTCTTGTTGACGATCTTCTCCGGGTGATTGATTAGCCTAACTTCCTGATCGATACATCCCAACGATTCACAATCAAATATTCGGCAAGGTTTCGCTCGACCTGTATTGATGGGGCGTCAAGCCATGTTTTTTCTTGAAAGCGTTGCAGAAGACACTCTCACTGGAGAAGCCAGTATTAAAGCAGATTTCCTTGACGGTCAATTCTGTATATTTCAACAGATATCGGGCGGAGGCCATGCGGCGATTGACGATATATTCATGGGGCGTATAGCCTGTTTCCAGCTTAAATACACGGATGAAATGATACGCGCTGAGTCCTACCATGCTGGCTAACTGCTCCACGGGTATGTTCTCGGTGAAATGCTCCGAAATATAGATCATAGCCCGCTCCACAGCCTGTGTATAATCTCGAATGTTTCCCTCTCTCGGGGTATACAGCATTAACTCCGTCAGGATATCCGTAATGTACTTGGAAAGCAGCGGCTCATGGAACTGCCGGTTATCCGCGAAGGCTTTGAGGATGGTACTCATCTTGCGAAGCACCGGAAAAGCCTCCTCCATGAAGATCACATTCCCCAGCCGGGAGACGATGAGCTCACAATAGTCCCGCGCTAGCGTCCCATCAAAATGCAGCCAAAGGCATTCAGCACCGTCCGCTGTGGAATATCCGTGAGATTGATAGCAATCAATGAGCACGAAATGCCGTTCCGGTACCGGAATCGATTTTCCTTGATAGTCCAATAGCATGCTTCCCTTCTGAACATACATGAGGAGAAAGCTGTCAAAAGAATTCCGCTTCAACACATATCCTGGCTCATAAGTAAAAACGCCGCATTGCAAAGGATACAGAAATATCTTTTCCGCTGTTTTGCTGGGGGAGAAAACGTAATAATCCGAAATGGAAGATACTTTTTTCTCGATGGATTTCAACGTGATGTGTCCCCTTTCTCCTCGATTACGTTTATGTCGATACACACCGGAGATAATCCTTCCGCCGTCACACAAACATGGATGGATCCCCTATTCCGTGGAGCACGGATGACCGCGAAGGCCAGTCCCCGATATGTGTGTCGGCTTTCACTACGATAGGGAGTATGATCGCTCGGCAATCCGTTATCCATTCCAAGCAATTCGCCGCCTTCGATATGCAGCGAAACGGGAATATCTTGATCAGGAACGAGATTTCCCTTCTCATCCAGGAGTGTGATTTCCAGCTGAGCCACACTTGACATGCCCGCCAGCGTAATGGTCATTCACCCACAGATCACAATTCATGTATACCCCTTCAAAATAAAGGCTATACAGCTCCTGCGGAAGCGGATGAATGCAGAATTTCTTTCGATACCAGCCGATGCCGCAGCGGGCATATCCGCCGGAGCCGCAGCTCGGCGCGCCTTCATCCAGGGGATAATCCACGCTCCAGTCATGAGGCAGCTGCACTGGACGGAATGGCGTATAATCCTCCGGCCTATCCAGACTGTCCGTCAACGCAAATTCCCAGTCAAAGCAAAAAAATGCACGTGATCTGGGGAAAGTCGCCGTTCCAAAATAATGTTCCATCCCTGTTCCCTCCATTTCCCAACGATGTAAATCGTTAAATCGCAGAATAAATACCTACGGAAATGCTGGATTGCTCATCCGCCCCTCAAAGAAGACTTTCATCAGCATCTCATTCGCGCAATGAGGAGACGAAATCGGGCGGATGCCCTATCGATTCCCGTCTTCTGTCAGAAACATGCTATCATATATTTTAGGTGGATTTCAAGGGGAAATATCTTTTTTCACAGAAAGACTTCAATATAATGGAGGCCCCTGTTCGCCAATCTGATCTGCCGATTCCGATAATTAACCGTTGAGTTTCTATTTAGCAATTTTTCTCAATGGTATCGCAAGATTCGTTAGTGGCATTTCAGCCCTATGCATGTTATAATACCTTCAATTTTAAGGGATAACAGCGGAGGAAAGTACGTATGAGATATCATCTGGATTTAACAAACGAGAAGCCGGGAAAGGTCTATCCCCTGGGAGAGGATTTTTCGGGTGAAAGCCCTTCAGGGGAGCGCCTGTCCTTTAACAATTTTTATATGGAGCGGAATGGAAAGCCTTTCTTTCCCGTCTCCGGGGAATTCCATTACAGCCGCATGGAGCCAGACCGCTGGGAGGACGAGCTGATCAAGATGCGCATGGGCGGCATCAACGTCATCGCGACCTACCTTTTCTGGAACCATATCGAGGAGGAGGAAGGCGCCTTCGACTTCACCGGCCGGCGGGATCTGCGGCGGTTTGTCGAGCTCTGTGCAAAGCATGGGCTGTATGTCATTCTGCGAGTCGGGCCCTTCGATCACGGCGAAGTTCGTAACGGCGGCCTGCCGGACTGGCTGTATGGCAAGCCCTTCCAGGTGCGGACCACGGACCCCGGTTTTCTGGCCTATGTGCGCCGGCTGTATGAAAAGATCGGGGAGCAGACCCAAGGGCTGTACTATCAGGATGGCGGTCCAGTGATCGGCGTGCAGCTGGATAATGAATACATGCATTCCTCCGCCATGTGGGAAATGACGACCGGCATCTCCAATGAATGGGTATTCATGGGCGACGAAGGGGAGAAATACATCCTGGCGCTGCGAGACATTGCACTGGAAAGCGGGCTGACCCCTGCCTTCTTTACCGGAACCGCCTGGGGTGGCGCAGCCTATTCTCCCCGGGTGTTGCCGCTATGGGGCGGATATGCCTATCGGCCCTGGCTATTCTATTCCCGCCAAGGGGAGCATCCCGCCACCGAGGAATATGTCTACCAGGATTATCACCGGAATGGAGTTACCTGCACGGATGATTTCACGCCGGAATACACTCCGGAATCCCGGCCTTATGCCTGCTGCGAGATGGGGGCAGGTATGATGTGCTGCTATAACTATCGGTTCATTTACCCCTACCGGAGCGTGGATGCTCTGGCGAACATCAAGGTGGGCTCCGGATGCAACTTCATCGGATATTATATGTTCCAGGGCGGCACCAATCCGCTGGGAAAGCAGGGAGCCTATCTGAACGAGGCACAGGTGCCGAAGCGGAGCTACGACTATCAGGCTGCGCTGGGAGAATTCGGCCAGATTCGGGAATCCTACAGCCGCTTGAAGAGCATCCATTTCTTCACTCGATTCTTCGGAGATCGGTTGGCCCCCATGGAGACCGCACTGCCCGAAGGAGCGTCCCAAATTAACCCCCGGAATACGGAGACGCTTCGCTTCGCGGTGCGAACGGACGGGGAAAGCGGCTTCCTGTTTGTGAACAATTTTCAGGATCACCTGACCATGCCGGAGATCCAGCATCAGCAGGTTCAGATCGAAACTGCCTCCGGAGTCTATGATATCGAAATCAGCATGGCTTCTGAAGAAAACGCGATTCTTCCCTTCCATTTTGACTTGGACGGCATCCTGCTGCGGCAGGCGAATGCGCAGCCCGTGCTGCGGACGGAGATCGGGGGCCGGACGACCTATGTCTTCCTGGTTCCCGAGGGGATGGACGGCGCCTTCCAGTGGGACGAAGGCGTAACGGTTCTGGGAGATTCCTCTTGCCCCCAGGGGACAAAGACTCATCTGGTGACCGTGCGCCAGGGGACGGCGGAGGTGGATCTACTGCTCATCTCCCGGGAAATGGCCAACCGGCTCTTCCTGCTGCGGGATGGAAGCCTGGTCTTCACTGACGCGGCCCTGCTGGAGGACGAGAAGGGCCGGCTGCGGCTGGAGACCAGGAGCGAGGAGAACATACTCTTCTGCTACCCGCCGGAACGTTTGGGAACGCCAGTGGGGCAGGAGGGCCCGCTGGGAGTGGTTCGTCGGTCCACCGCGGCCGTGACCGTCCCCGTACAAACGGAACCCGTCGCGCCGCAGCGTTATGTGATCCGTTTTCCGGAGGGGCTACCCGCCCAGGTAAAGGATGTGATCCTTCAGATTGACTATGAGGGCGATATCGGATCCTTATTCCTGGGGAATCAAATGGTCCATGACAACTTCTCCAATCTGGACACCTGGGAATTCGGCCTGCAGGAGCATGCGGAGGTGCTGCAGGAGCAGCCGCTGACGCTGTACATCGCTCCTATCCGAGAGGGGGCAAAGGTGCATGTGGAATCTGCCATGGCCGCTCGGAATGAGGAAGCCCGTTCCTTGATCGCGGAGCTGAAGAATGTCCGTACCCAGCCTGTCTATGAAATTGAACTGTGAGGTGCGCCAAATGAGCAATGCAACTGTATGTGTAGAAACCGTCCTGATCCCCACTTATGGCATCGGGAAAGCAGATAAAAATCCCATGTTCCTGGAAAAGCGGGTATACCAGGGTTCCAGCGGCAAGGTGTACCCCCTGCCGGTGATTGACAAGATCCTGGACGAAAAAGAGGATCAGCCCTACACCGCTGTTTGGCTGGAGAATGATTACATCAAGGTCATGGTGCTGCCCGAGCTGGGTGGCCGCATCCAGCGAGCATACGATAAGACCAATGGATATGATTTCGTGTACTATAACGAGGTCATTAAGCCCGCCCTGGTGGGCCTGACCGGTCCCTGGATTTCGGGCGGCATCGAGTTCAACTGGCCTCAGCATCACCGGCCCACTACCTTTGGGCCCACTGATTTCCGTACCGTGGAAAATGAGGATGGCAGCGTGGCGGTGGAGCTGTCCGAAGTAGATCAGATGTACGGCACCAAGGGCAAAATGACCTTCACGCTGTACCCGGACAGGGCGTATATCGAAATCAAGGGACAGTTGTATAATCGCACCAACCTGCCCCAGACCTTCCTGTGGTGGGCCAACCCCGCCGTGGCGGTGAACGACAACACGCAGTCCGTGTTTCCACCCGATGTATGCGCCGTGTACGACCATGGCAAGCGGGACGTGAGCAAATTCCCCATCGCCACCGGGGTATACTATAAGCATGATTACGGTGCGGGGGTGGACATCAGCCGCTATAAGAATATTTCCGTGCCTACCAGCTATATGTGCGCTCATTCGGATTACAACTTTGTGGGTGGCTATGATTACGGGGTGGAAGCGGGTATATTGCATATCGCCGATCATCATGTCTCCCCCGGCAAAAAGCAATGGACCTGGGGCTGCGGAGACTTCGGCCAGGCCTGGGATCGGAACCTGACGGACGAAAACGGCCCCTATATCGAACTCATGACCGGCATGTACTGCGATAATCAGCCGGACTTCACCTGGCTCAAGCCCTTCGAGGAAAAGACCTTTACCCAGTATTTCATGCCCTACAAGGCCGCGGGATATGTCAAGAATGCCAGCAAGGAGTGTGTGCTGAACCTGGAGGTGGAAAAAGGCAAAGCGGCCATCACCGTATACACCACCCAGCCCTTTGAACAGGCCCGGATCACGCTGACGGCCAAGGGCGAAATCGTCTATGAACAAATCGCCGATGTAAGCCCGACCCATGTATGGAAGGACGAAATGGAAGTCAGCGTCCCCGAAACGGAGTTGACCCTTGCTGTATACACTTCCGGCGGACGGAAGCTGCTGGACTATACGCCCCAGCCTAAGAAGATCGAAGAGATTCCCGATCCCATGCCTCCCGCCAAGCTGCCGAATGAGATTCTGACCAACGAAGAGCTATACCTTACCGGCATTCACCTGGAGCAGTACCGTCACGCCACCTACCTGCCGGATCCCTATTATCTGGAAGCCCTGAAGCGGGATTCTGGCGATATCCGAGCCAACAACGCCTATGGGACGCTGATGCTGCGCCGGGGCAAGTTTGCAGAAGCGGAGGTTTATTTCCGCGCCGCCATCCAGCGCATGACCAGCCGAAACCCCAATCCCTATGACAGCGAAGCATACCTTAATTTGGGCCTGGCCTTGCGATATCAGGGGAGAGATGACGCCGCCTACGATGCCTTCTTCAAGGCCACCTGGACGGCTGCCCAGCAGGAAACGGGATATTATCACATTGCCTGCATCGACTGCAAGCGGGGAGATTATGAGCTGGCCCTGGAGCATGTTGAGCACAGCCTGGTGAAGAATTATCACAACCTGAAAGCCCGAGCGCTGAAGGGTCTGATCCTGGATGCCCTGGGCCAAAGCCTGGAGGCGGAGCGCTGGTATGAAGAGAATTTGAAGCTGGACGCCTTTGATTATGTATCCCGCATCGAATCCGGCGAGATCGAAGAGGCGTTGAAGCTGATGAACGGCCGGGCCAGCAGCTTTATCGAATGCGCCATCGATTACGCCGAAGCGGGCTTCTACGCTGATGCCATCTTCATTCTGGAATGCTGCCCGAACCCCACACCCATGGTGTGGTATCATCTGGCGCTGTATGCCGCCTTCAATGGCGACAACGTTTATGCAAAGGACGCCCTGACCAACGCCACGGAAGCCGATTCCCTCTACTGCTTCCCCAACAAATTGGAGGATATTCTTGCGCTGCAGTTTGCCATCCAGCACAACGAAAAGGACGCCAAAGCGCCTTACTACCTGGGCTGCCTGTGGTATGACAAGCGGCAGTATGATGACGCTATCGCCTGCTGGGAAAAGAGCGCCCAGCTGGATGATACATTCCCCACCGTGTGGCGAAATTTGGGCCTGGCATATTTCAACAAGAGGAACGATCCTGAAAAAGCCAAGGCCTGCATGGAAAAAGCCTATGCTCTGGATGAATCCGACGCCCGCGTCCTGCTGGAGCTGCATCAGCTCTATGGCAAGCTGAATTACAGCGTCGAAGATCGCTTCTCCTTCCTGGAAGCCCACAAGGAGGTAGCTTTCCAGCGGGATGACCTGTACACCGAATACTGCGCCCTGCTCAACGATCTGGGGCGGTATCAGGAAGCGCTGGACCTGATTATGGTCCACATCTTCCATCCCTGGGAGGGTGGCGAAGGGAAGGTAACCACGCAATACGCCGTAGCCCTTACACAGTTGGCCATCCAGGCCCTGAACAGTGGCGATGCGGCGAAGGCCAAGGAACTGCTGGAAAAGGCGCTGATTTTCCCGCACAACCTGGGAGAAGGGAAGCTGGAAGGGGCGAAGGATAACAATATCCATTATTATCTGGGCCTGGCCGAAAGAGCCTTGGGCCACGAAGCGGCAGCCATTCAGCACCTGGAGCTGGCCGCTGCGGGAAATGAAGAGCCTGCATCCGCCATGTATTACAACGATCAGCCCGCCGATATGATCCTGTATCAGGGTCTGGCCAATCAGGCGCTGGAAAGACACGAAAGGGCATCCAGCCGTTTCTATAAACTGATCTCCTACGGCGAAAAGCATTATTACGATCAAGTGAAAATCGACTATTTCGCCGTGTCCCTGCCTGATCTGCAATTATTTGACGAGGATCTTTCCATCCGCAACCGGGCTCACTGCGAATATCTGATCGCCCTGGGCAGCTTCGGCCTGGGCGACAGAGAGCGGGCGAAGAAATGCTATGACGCCGTGCTGAAGATTGACCAAAGTCATCAAGGCGCGATCCTGCATATTCGCCTCCTTGAATTTACTCAAAAGTAATTAACTTTTCAGTAAACTATAAAGAGTTCACGGCGAATATCAGGCCAAAACGAAGATCCTTATCAGGCTATTAGAAGACCAGACCATAGGAACATTTTCGTATGTCATTGTAGATGGACCATCTCCGTATTCGTCAGATAATATAGAGCTCTACCATTTTTGTTGCATAATAGATACTGCTGTTCCACAAGTCTGCCCAAGATTTTTTCCCGTAAATAGGTTGATGTGCTGATTTTTAGTTCGTTTGCGATCTCCTTTTGCGTTCTGGATTGCGCGTAACAATAAGAGAGAATAGGCTTATCATATTTGCTTTCATTCTCGATAGGTGGATAGATCAGTTGGTTTTCCATACGATTGTCGATGCCTTCCTCATAGGTCAAATCAGGAAGCACGAGCGTAAAATGGTCAGATTGACAGTTGATATATGGCTTATGCTTATTATCTGCATCCCGATATGCTTCGCTGATTTTGTCAAAACCTGTACCAGCAGCTTCCATCACATGGCATTTGACTAGCACCGCGCTGATTACTTCATTGCGCCGCTTTGAAATAATGGAGGACAAATCATATGTTTTTCCAATCAGGCTCCCCTGGTAAAATCCACCTGGGGAAGAAATTTCCAAACGGTCTCTAAACATGTCCAGTTGAATTTGTGTTCCATCCAGAAAATAATCTCGATGGGCAACTGCATTGACGACGCCTTCAAACAATGCACGCAGCGGAAAAGCGTCTATATCCACCCGAGATGTTGGAAGCTTGATCATGGAATGATTCATCCGCTGTTGAACAAAGCTCATCATGTATTCGATGGAATTAGGAATATTTCCTTGATATCGATTCACCGTCACCAGCCGCTCGCTCCCGCGATTGAAACCCGAAAAGACAGAGCATTGAACCAGCGTCTTTCCATCCTGATATCCATCCTGAAACAATAGGGCCCCGTTGCTCAAATGAAGATCTTCATCAAAAAATCCGATGGATCTGAGCGCTTTGTCCGAAAGTGTCTCGCTCTCCTTTCCCCGGTGATTTTCGAAGAAAGTCCAAAGATCAGAGAACTGGCTGCGATTATATTCTTCATCGCTATAGATGGCATCGAACTGGCTCTTCTGACTTTTCAAGCTCATCTCAATGATTTCTTCATAGGTGGCCCCGCCAGTGTATCCTTGTCTACGTATATAGATAGAGGGGATATTGTGATATTTTACGATAATTGGTTTCACAGTGCTCTCTGAAACTGTCACTTTCAGAATAAAACGAGTTTTTCCTCGGATTGCATAAGACAGGAAGCAAACCTGATAGTTGGGTCTTGGTGAAATATGTTCATTGATCTGATTGTTCAGATAATTCCTTTCCTGATCCGCTTTTGTACGATCAAACCCCACAAGTAAATGATCAGCATCCTCCACCCCGATATAGATTGTACCACCAGTGGCGTTTGAAAAGCCAGCAATAGTTCGAAGCCAGCTATCTGGATTGCTACGATCCAGAGTCAATTTACATTCCACTTCTTGGCTTTCGAATTCTGTTCCCGGGATCAATTCTTCCAAGTACAACTGTCATTCCTCCCACTCCTAAAAGCTTTTCCAATTCTATTTCTTTTTCACTTCTTTGTCAACTTCTTTTATAGTTCTTGAATTACTTCTTTTTAACTTCTTCGATAAATGGAACTCACTTCTTTTTGAGATGGAAAGCACGGCATCAGATTCAGAAACGAAAATCCAACTTAGGCAGGGATATCTTTTCCTTTGGGTTCCCACAAAGATAGATAGGACAATACAACACTTTTCTATAGAAAAAATGTAAAAAAACGCACTTTTCTTTTAGGAAAAGTGCGTGATGGAGCTATTTTCTCCTAAGCTTCTTGATGATCCAGCGATCACACAGCGTCAGCAGCGCGGGAAGCAAAGTGAGGATCAATATCACAGAGACCAATGCCCCCCGAGAGAGAAGCGCACCGATATCGGCAATATAGAACACGCTGCATCTTTGACCGATGATGTATCCAGCCGTGATCAGGATAATACCGGAGGTCAGAATCGTGGGCAGCGCCCGTTTCATGGCGGCGGCCAGCGCCTCGGACGTCGGCAGCTCCTCCCGTCGCATGGTGAGATATTGGTCGCTGAGCAGGATCCCATAGTCAATGGTCGCGCCCATCTGGATGGATACGCAGATCAGATACGAGATGAAGAAGATCGGCTGGCCGAAGAGATAGGAGGAACCCATCGTGATCCAGATGGCCCCTTCAATAACAAACACCAGTAGCAACGGAAGCCGGATGGACCGGAAGGAAAGGGTCACGATCAAGAGGATCGCCAGGAAGGTGATCAGATTGACCTTCAGCAGGTCCCCCTGGAAGGCATTGCCGATATCATAGGTGGACATGGGAATGCCCGTCATGTAAAAGTCATCCCCATATACGGCCCGAACCTCGTCCAGAATCTGGTCGATGAGGGGAATCAAGCCTTTATGGGTGGAGGGGATGGAAAGCTCCAACAGCATGCGATCATAATGGGGGCCATGGAAGGCGGTGTTGGCCTGGTCGAGGGCCGCTTTGAGGGGCTGAATGGTCTCCCCGCCAGCGTCCAGCCCTTCCGTGGCCGCCAGCAGCTGATCCGCCCGGACGGAGTCACCAAAGCCCTGGGCCCGGAAAAACAGATTGATCACCAGGCTGTTGAGGCCCGTCAGCTTCGACACATCCTGCGGGGTGTAATATTTCAGCGCCTCCGCGCCGGTGGTCACCATGGCAGAAATATCCCGGATCGCAGGCTGTCCATCCACCGTGATGGCCTGCAAGCGCTCCACCAGGGCCCGCTGGGTGTCATAGTCCTCATCCTCCGTCCCGCCCGGAATCAGCAGGGCCAGGGGCGTAGAGGTGCCGAAGACGGAATTGATCGCCTGGCTTTCCCCCTTGGCGGAGCCATCCGTAAAGGTGTAGGAGGTTACGCTTTGCAGCACCGCGCCTGCCGCCACCAGCAGGATCATGAGCACCGCGATGGGCTTCCGCGCCTTGTAAATCCCCTTGGCCAGGTGCTGTCCGCCCAGGCTCAAGGGCTTATGCCGAGTCAGGCGCAGGGGCTTTTCAAAGATCAGCGTCACCGCCGGCATCAGGAGGAAGACGGACAGCATGCTGATGAGGATCCCCTTGCTCAACGCCAGGCCGATATCAAAGCCGATGGTAAAGCTCATAAACAGCAGGGACAGGAGCCCCGCCACCGTGGTCAGCGCGCTGGAGGAGACGCGCATGAAGCATTGCGCCAGCGCGTTTGTCATGGCCTCCTGGGGAGCTGAACCCTCGTCCCTGCAGTCATGATAGGTATGCAGCAGCATAATGGCATAATCGATGGAGAGGGCCAGCTGCAAAATAGCGCTGACGGCAAAGGTAATGAAGGAAACATCCGGGAAAACAAAATGGGTTCCCAGGTTGATGACGATGGAAATCGCCAGCACCAGCAGGATCACCAGCGGCTCCAGCCAGGCGTGAGAGGTCAGCAGCAGCACCGCGACCACCACGGCCAAGGAAATGACCATTACCAGGGGCATTTCCTCCGCGACGCTGTTTTGCACGTCCAGCTGCCCAGCGGCCGAGCCGCCCACATAATACGTCCCCGCCTCCGGGAACAGGCCGCGCAGTTCCTTCACCTCCGCCACGGGATCGCAGTCGGTCAGGGTCAGGCTCACCAGCTGATAGGTAACGCCCTCCTCCTGGACAACCCCTGTTTCCTCATCATGCAGGGCCGCCAGAATTTCCGGCCGATCATTCAAAAGCGCAATATAGTCAGCCAAGGTATCCTCATCCAGGTTCACGAACATGACGCGCAGCTGCTCTGTGCTGCCGAATTCTTCCTCCATCACCTGCAGCGCGCGCTTGGTCATCGTATCGTCATCCAGATAACGATTCAGGTCATAATTGATTTTCGTCTTCCCGATGCAGCTTCCGCTCCAGACCGCGATCAACAGAACGGCGATCAGAATCACGACCCTGTATTTTACAATCATCTTGGCAACTTTTTGCTTCATCATACCTTACCCTTTCATACAATTGAACGAAGATGCGCTCCGATTCATGAAGCGCATCTTTATCGTATCACTCCCGGTGCCGTTTTCGCAAGGGTGTTGCGAACCACAGCCAGATCATACAGGCCATGGGCGCCAGCAGGATCAGATTATAGCCATACCAATGCCACCAGCCCGATTCCTTTACCGGAACGGCATGCAGATACCCATAGCCGCAGGCGACGCCCAGCAGGAAGGACAGAAAGATCATCGTATACACCAGGATGGCGTAATTCTGGCTTCTGTCGTTTTCCCGAACTCTTTTGTGAATCACCGTCACCAGTCGGTTGATGTTGGCGGTCATGGTCGTGGCGGAATAAGAGTATTCGCCAAATCGAATGAAGGAACGGATCAGGAAGGCGCCTTCCAAGCCCAATAGGAAGGCGGCGATTCTTTTCCATGCCGAAAGCTCTCCCGGCGCGCGGTCATTGGGCGCCAGGGCAGCCAGCAGAAGGAGAACAAAGCTGATCACAAACAGCTCCCGCTCCTCCCGCTTTTTTCGGCTGTTTTCATACATGTTGGTCAGGAAGATACCCACCGCAAAGGCGACGATCACAAACGTCGTATCCAGGAAGGCGGCAAGGTTGCCATCCACCAGATGGGTCATCAGCTTGATCAAATTTCCCGTATGCAGCGTAGCATACACATTGAAATTGAACAGGCAGTATACATCCAGCAGCCCGCCCACGAAGGAGAAGACGATCGCGATGATCGCGTCGGATTTAAGCCCCCGCTTGCTCATAGGCCATCCGCTTACAGGCGCAGGGTCTGGGTGGAGATGTTCGGGTCTGTGTGCTCGATCTCACTGACCGTGCTGATGTCGTTTATGAACATGGCCTGCCGGGTTTCCTTGTCATAGGTGGGCCAGACGGGCAGCTCCGGCACGTTAGGATCCTGGGTTTTGATAAAGGAGTTCCACATGGCGGCAGTCTGCCTGTACACGCTCTCGTAGCCATCAAAGGTGGTCACTTGAGGGGCCTGAGCTGCCGTGCAGCCGGTAGCGATGCCAGAACAGAGGGTATGCCCCGCGCCCTGTCCGCCGCAGTCCCAATCAAAGCGGTAGAGGTACATCTTGTTCCCCTGATCCGCCTGGGCGAAGGCGTCGAACATATCTATGCAGGGGAAGCCGTAGAAGTAGCGGGAGATGATAGCCACCAGGCGCTTCATATCGCCTTCGATATGGTATTTTTCCAACACGCTCATGATGTAGGGCGTATTCCGGCCAAAGAAGCCCACCAGATCATCCACACTCTTCATGGGATAATAAGCCATCAGGCTGGAATACTCATCCCGATTGTAGCCGCCCAGCATGGTGACATAGTTGGCCTTCCCGGAACGGATAATCTCCAGGGCATCTTCTCCGTCAAAGTTGACACCATCAAAGACCGGGCCCAGGTTCTGCAGGGAGGGACCTTCAAACAGCACGCCCTGGGATTCCATCAGCTCCTCCCAGGGAGCATCCAGCAGCTTCTTCTTCGCGTTCTTCTTGGTCACCCCATAGGCCTTGGCAAACCGCTCCGCGATTTCCTGGGCGGTGTGCAGGTCACGGATGGCGCTGGTGGCGCCGCTGTCCATCATCACCGCGCTAAACAGGCCCTTGGCCTTATGGGAGCACAGGAGCGCGCTGGCCATCTTGGCGCCCGCGGACTGGCCAGCCACGGTCACCTTTTCCGGATCTCCGCCAAAGCCCTCGATGTTGTTATGCACCCATTCCAGGGCCTTGATGATATCCAGCATGCCGGAGTTGCCGGACTGGATATACTCCTCCCCCAGATAGCGGTCCAGCTGCAGGAAGCCCAGCACGCCCAGGCGGTAGCTGGCGGTCACCAGCACGCAATCCATGGCCGTGGTGCCCGCGGGATCGGAATTCAGGGAATGGTCGCCCGTCTGGAAGGCGCCGCCGTGAATATTGAACAGCACCGGGCGCTTTTTCCCGTCCACAGCCGGGGTATAGACGTTCAGATACAGGCAGTCTTCCGAGCAGGGCATTTCTGAGCTTCCCCCCACCACGCCTCCAATGGAATTGACGGGCCGAGGCTCGATGGGACCATAGGTATCACAGACCTTGACGCCTTCCCAGCCTTCAGGATCCACCGGTGGCTTGAAGCGCAGCTCGCCCACCGGCGGCTGGGCAAAGGGAATGCCCTTGAAAGCCACATAGCCATTCTCTTCCACGCCCTGTACCTGGCCATACACGGTAGAGACAACATTGTCCACCGGCGCTTCCGCGGGTGCCGCGCCGATTTCGGGCAGCTTGGTTCCGCAGGCGGCGCAGCACACCGCTTCCTTCGCCGTTTCCTGGCCGCAGTTCGGGCAGGTCTTCGTCCCCTTGGCGGCCTGCAGCTGAGCATTCGCCTCGTTTACGCTCTCCAGCGCTTCCTTGACGGCTTTGAACTGTTCCTCCAAGCCCTTCAGGGGCTTGTTCGCGTATTTTTCATAGGTGCTCTTTCCCAGATCCGTATAATTCTGATCCAGGGCTTTCTTGGCGTCGTTGATCTTTCCGTTCAGCGCGGAAGTATCCATGAACTGCTGAATTTTCGGCCCGAAGGATGATCCCAGCTGTGAAAGCATCTGGGTAATCTGATCAAAATCCATTTTTCGTTTCCTTTCTTATCGGTCGTGGTTGGATGATCTAACGATTAGTAAGCTTCCCGGGGCGTGAGAGCGATGGTCAGGGTTTCACAGCCGGCCACAATGATCCCCAGGCCGATAAAGGTCCCGATGGCCGCCATGATCATGCCGGGATTCATCAGGCTCAGGATGGCGAAGATGCACATCAGCGCGCCGATGATCGCCCGAATCCACCAATTCTTCCCCAGGAAGTTGGTCTGGAAGGTCTTATGGAATTTCCGGGCCCGGAAGGCACGAACGAGGGTGATCAGTGCGCGGACCAGGATCCAGATGCCGATCATGTAGGCGATGAACACATCCACCCGCAGCTGCGCCGCGGCATCCACGATCAGGATGAGACCGAAAATGCAGGAGATGATTCCGCCAGCCAGCATCCAGCCGTCCGCGTCCCCGGTCTTGCGATACTGCCACCAGGCATGCAGCCGGTTCAGCGCATCCAGCAGCATGACCACGCCGACAACATAACCGATTCCCAGATAGGTCAAGCTTGGGTTAAACAGACAATACAGACCGCCGATGATCATCAGCACACCCAGGATCACGGAAAGAACTTTGACAAGCTTCATTATGAGAGCCTCCTGCATTTTTCGTACTTGACAGACATCCTTATCGGTGTTACACTTGTCAAGCCGTTGAAAGTGTACTACGGAGACGGCAGGCTGTCAATAGCGGAATGATCGGCCTATACAAAAGCTGCATTTTTTGTAACGTCGTGGCAAAGAGGTGTCGAAATGGAAACGGAACTGAGTAGAATGAACATCCTGCGGCTTTCCAATGAAGAATCCAATCGGGTGACACGGGAAGCCTTGCAAATCGCCATCTTCAAATTGATGGCCAATTCCCCTTTCGAAAAAATCACCATTTCCGATATCACCAAGCGGGCCGGGGTCTCCCGGGCAGCCTTCTATCGGAATTATGATTCGAAAGAGGCGCTGGTGGAGGAAATCTGCCGTTCCGTGTTTTCCCAGCTGGATGCCTCCATCAACAGCGAACGGTTCAAAAAGGACAGAAAGGCCTGGTATACAAACTTCTTCCGCACGATTAAGGAGAACCGGGAATACTTTCAAATTTATTTAGACGCGCATCTGCAGGTCTCTGACCGAGTCATCCTGGATGTTCTCCATCCGGCTTCGACCGTGCAGGCCCATTATGCCAACGCGGCCCGCGAAGGCGCGTTTATCAGCATCCTGACAGATTGGTTCCGCGCCGGGATGAACGAATCCCCGGAGGATATGGCGGAAATATGCTATGAGATTCTAATGCCCATGGGGGAAAGCAGAAATGAATAAATCAGACAACACGAGGGACCTGAGCCGACTGCACCGGATTTTTGCCATCATTTTATTTCTTTCCTTGCTGGCCGGTCTCATTTTTTCGGCGATCCAGCTCGTTGGAGCGCCCATTGAAAACAACGGGGATGAAGCCCAGCGCACCAAATCCGATTACACGCTGATGGTCGTAGAATGCATCGCGGGCCTGCTGGTCATGATGCTGCCCTCCGTGCTGGAACGCCGCCTCTCCCTGCACATCCCCCATTTGATGTATGTGCTCTATGATGTTTTCCTGTACTGCGCCGTATTCCTGGGGGAAGTGCATGATTTCTACTACCGGGTCCCCTACTGGGATTCCATTCTTCATTTTTTCAGCGGCCTGATGTTGGGGACCCTGGGTTTTATCCTGGTAGATTTTCTCAACCGTTCCAATAAGACCAAGGTAACCCTGAGCCCCATCTTCGTCAGCATTTTCGCGTTCTGTTTCGCCCTGGCCGCGGGCAGTATTTGGGAGATCTATGAATACACAATAGACGGTGTGATGGGCCTGAATATGCAAAAGTATTTGCTGGCCGATAAGACGATCAAAATTGGCCGGGACGCCCTGCAGGATACCATGAAAGATATCATCATTGACACGGCCGCGTCCCTGCTGGCCGCGGTGCTGGGCTATCTGTCCATCAAAAAGCACAATCAGCAAGCTTCATCAGATGAGTTTTGAAGCCGTGCATTCAGATGATTTACGACTTGCTCTTTCAGCCTTCGTTTGATACAATATCAGCCAGTCGAGATGCATAGGAGAATCTTCTTGACGAGAGGAAGATGATTCCCCGTTGCAATGTCACGAATAAGAGCAATCATGCGAGAGGAGGGGGGCGCAACATGGGAGCTTATTTGAATCCGGGAAGTGAAAGCTATCGAATGGCTGTGAACTCAGCTATCTTTGAGGATAAAACACCGATGATTCAATATCTCAATACATTGATCAATACACAGCAAAGATTTGTCAGCGTCTCCCGTCCTCGCAGATTTGGGAAAACAATGGCTGCGGATATGATATGTGCTTATTATGGCCAGGGAGCCGACAGCAGAGAATTGTTTGCCCAGAGAAAGCTTGCTGAAATCCCGGACACAGGCTTGAAGTGGGACACATTCCTCGGCTCTTTTGATGCGATTCGTGTCGTGATGACAAGATTCGTCAAAAAGAATAAAACGGTCACTGAAGCACTTGAAAAGATGCAGCGTCTTGTGATAAGGGATATCAAGAAAGCATATCCGAACCAAGAATACTTCAACGAAAGCGATCTGATTCAAGCCATAGAAGATGTGTATTCTGAAAACGGCAAGCAGATCATCATTGTGATCGATGAGTGGGATGCAGTTTTCAGAGAGCGGCCAAATGACAAGGAAGGACAAACAGAATACTTGGATTTTCTTCGTGACTTAATGAAGGATAATAGCCATATCGCTCTGGCATATATGACCGGAATCCTTCCCATTAAAAAGTATGGGAAGCATTCAGCGCTCAACATGTTTACAGAATACTCCATGATGTTTCCCAGGCAGCTCGCAAGATTTACAGGGTTTACAGAGGAAGAGGTTATCAGAGAATGCAACCGATATGGGCGGGACTATCATGCGATTAGAGAATGGTATGATGGTTACAACGTCAGTGATATCGTGCCACCAGATCCAGATCATGAAGAGCTGAAAAAAACGGGAGAATCGCCCAAGGCAACCAGGTATGCTTTGTACAGCCCATTATCTGTGGTAGAGGCGATCACCACAGGAGTAATCAAGGATTACTGGAATCAAACAGAGACTTATGAAGCCTTGGCAGAATACATCCGCAGAGATTATGACGGATTAAAAGATGCGGTGGCCCTCCTCATGGATGGTGGCAGGTTGAAGATAGATACCTCCACATACCAGAACGATATGACAACCTTCCACAGCAGAGATGATGTGCTTTCCCTCCTGATCCATCTGGGCTATCTGGGCTATGATGATGAACAAAGTGAGGTTTTCATCCCTAACCGAGAAATCTTAGATGAGTTTAAGACATCAACAAAATCAGAGGAATGGGTTAGTACATTCAAAGCCTTTGATACATCTATGGAGCTGTTGAACGCGACCTGGAACCGTCAGGCGGATAAAGTTGCATACCTGATAGAAAAGGCGCATGACAGAGCAGACAACAAAACCTATCACGATGAAACAGCTTTAAGCTATGCCATTCGAAGGGCTTATATAGCGGCAGAAAAATATTATACCATTCTACCGGAAACGGATGCTGGAAAAGGCTTTGCGGACTTATTCCTCATACCTGGACCCGCTTATCCAGACAAACCTGCGCTTGTGATTGAGTTGAAATACAATCAAACTGCCGAGGGAGCGATTTCGCAAATCAAACGCAGAGAATATCCAGCCAGGTTAGAGCATTACGCGGGAAACATACTCCTCGTAGGCATAAATTACGATAAAAATGCCTCCGTTGAAAGCGCAGATTTCAAGCATCATACCTGCGCAATAGAAACAGCGTAAGTAATTATCATATATAGTTCTCGAATTGCTTCTTTTTCACTTCTTTGGAAGACGGAATTGATCGCCTGGCTTTCCCCCATGGCGGAGCCATCCGTGAAGGTATAGGAGGTTACGCTCTGCAGCACCGCGCCTGCCGCCACCAGCAGGATCACCAGCGGCTCCAGCCAGGCGTGAGAGGTCAGCAGCAGCACAGCTACCACCATGGCCAAGGAATCCGCCATTTTCGTCCGCCGCACCCGGCGGTCTTTTTTTTCTCTGGCTTGGTTCCTTCCTGGCTCATTCCCCTTTCCCTCTTTCTCAACAATTTCAATCCTCGGTGTTTGATAACTTTTCTTTGCCCATCCTCCATGTTCATTAACAGACGATTGATAATCAAATTGATTATTGAAATCAATCATCAAAGTGATTATAATTCGCATCGTTGATTTTATCAACACCATGTTTATTTTCTTGAACGTAAGGAGGACCCAAGTTGAAAGGATTCACCAAATGGCTGGTGCGGCATCGGGGCCTGGTCATCATCATCTGTTTGCTGCTGATGATCCCCTCGGTGCTGGGCATGGCCGCGACGAAAACCAAATATGACCTTTTGTATTATCTGCCCCAGGATCTGGAAACGGTGCAAGGGCAGGAAATCCTGTTGGAGGACTTCGGCAAGGGGGCCTTTTCCCTGCTGGTGACGGAGGGCATGAGCATCTCGGACCAGGCCGACATGGAGAACGCCCTGAAGGAGATCCCCCATGTGGACAGCGTCATCGGCTTCGCCTCCCTCACGAAGGGCATGTTCCCCATTGAGATCATCCCCTCGGATCTTCGGGAGATGTTCCAGCGGGGCGACTGCATGCTCTCCGCCGTGTTTTTCGATGAAGGCTCCTCCTCCGAGGAGACCATGGAGGCCATCAATCAGGTGCGGAAAACCGCCGGCGAGAAATGCTTTGTGTCCGGCTTGTCCGCGGTGGTCACCGATACCAAGCAATTGGTGGAGGATCAGGAAGCCATTTACGTCGGCATCGCCGTGGCGCTGTGCGCCGTGGTGCTGATGATCACCATGGACAGCTTCCTTTTGCCCCTCATCTTCCTCTGCTGCATCGGCGTTTCCGTCCTGTGGAACCTGGGCAGCAATTACTTCCTCGGGGAAATCAGCTACATCACCAAGGCCGTGGCCGCCGTGCTACAGCTGGGCGTGACGCTGGACTATTCCATCTTCCTGTGGCACAGCTACAAGGAGCAAAAGGCCCTGACGGAGGATAAGGACGAGGCCATGGCCAATGCCATCCATCTGACCTTTACCTCCATCCTGGGCTCCAGCCTGACCACCATCGCAGGCTTCGTATCCATCTGCTTTATGAGCTTCACCCTGGGGAAGGATCTGGGTATCGTCATGAGCAAGGGCGTCGTCATGGGCGTGCTGGGCACGGTGGTGCTGCTGCCCTGCGTAATCCGGCTGCTGGATGGCGCCATTGAAAAAACCAGCCACAAGCCCCTGCTCCCCGACGTGGGCGGCATTGGACGTTTCGTAGTCAAGCACTATAAGGTGCTGGCCCTGGTGCTGATCATCATGATCTTCCCCGCCTTCTACGGCTATCAAAACGTCAATGTCTATTATGACATGAGCAAAGTCATGCCGCCGGAGCTGAAATCCGTCATCGCTAACAAAAAGTTGGAGGAAACCTTCGACATGGCCACCACCCATCTCCTGCTGGTGGACAGCGACGTCAGCCAGAAGGATGTCCGGGATATGACGGAGGAAATGGCTCAGGTGGACGGCGTGAAAACCGTTATCGGCATCGACAGCCTGCTGGGCGCCGGCATCCCGGAGTCCATCCTTCCGGATGATATTTTGTCCTTGGTGAAGGGAGATCGGTATCAGCTGATGCTGATCAACTCCGCCTATGTGATCTCCTCCGACGAGGTCAATGCGCAGATTGATACCCTGAATGAAATTTTGAAGAAATATGATCAGGGCGGCATGCTGATCGGCGAAGCTCCCTGCACAAAGGACCTCATCGCCTGCACCGATCACGATTTTACCGTGGTCAGCCTGATTTCCATCATCGCCATCTTTGTGATCATCCTGCTGGTGCAGAAATCTCTTTCCTTGCCGGTGCTGCTGGTAGCGGTCATCGAGCTGGCCATTGCCGCCAACCTGTGCATCCCCTACTACACGGGCGTAGAGCTGCCCTTCGTGGGCCCCATCCTGATTTCCACCATCCAGCTGGGGGCCACCGTGGATTATGCCATCCTGATGACCACCCGGTATAAGCAAAACCGCCTCTCCGGCATGGACAAGCGGCAGGCAGTGGAAAACGCGGTATCCTCCGCCGCCCAGAGCGTGCTGGTCAGCGGCTTGGGCTTCTTCGCCGCCACCTATGGCGTAGGCCTGTATTCCAATGTGGATATCATTTCCTCCATGTGCCGCTTGATCGCCCGAGGCGCGCTGCTGAGCGTGGCCGTGGTGCTGCTGCTCCTGCCGGCCATGCTGCTCCTGTTGGACAAGGTGATTGTCCATTCTACCTTTGATATGAAAGCTGCCCGATAAGAAGAAAGGAAGAATTCGAAGATGAAAAAGATTGTTGCACTGCTGCTGTCCGCGGTGTTGATGCTGAGCTGCGTTTCCGGCCTGGCGGAGAACACCAAGCATGAGCGGGTCTATGTTGTTGCCGCTGCCGATGGCACGGTAAAAAGTCTCACCGATAACATCCGTCTGGAAAACGCCGATGAGCTGGCGGAGATCGTAGACCGGACCATGCTGACCGGGATCCAAAATGTGAGCGGCAAGGAAGTCTTCTCCCTGGAGGGGGAAACCCTGACCTGGCAGGCCCAGGGAAAGGATATTACCTATCAGGGAACTTCCAACCAAGCACCCACGATCTTGCCCGTAGTCACCCTGACCCTGGACGGCCAGGAAATCGACCCGGCGGCCTTGAAGGAAAAGACCGGCGAAGCGGTGCTGACCGTTTCCTATCAGGCGCAGGAGTCCGTGCCCGCTTTGGCCTTTACGCTGCTGCCGCTGCCAGCGGAGGAAGTTTCCGATCTCCATCTGGAAAACGCCGCCGTCCTCAGCGAGATTGGCCAGCAGGTGCTGGTGGGCTGGGCGGTGCCCGGCGTCGATGCCGATCTGGCGCTGCCCACCTCCTTCACCGCGTCCTTCCATGCCGATCATGCTGACCTTTCCTGGATGCTGACGCTGTCCACCTCCGACCCCATCGACGCGGTGTGCAAGGAGCTGGAGGAACGCATCGAGATCGATCCCCACGCGGAGCTGGCGGAAATTGAAACCCTGCTGACCGCGCTGCAAAGCGGCGAAGCTCTGCCGGAAACCACCGGAAAGACCAAGGACATCGCCCCGAAGATCAATGAACTGAATGACGGTGTCACCCAGCTGAACGATGGCGCCGCCGCCCTGGCGGAGGGTACGGCCCAACTGTCCGTCGGCGCTTCCACCCTCCAGGAGGGCGCGGCGCAGCTGAATACAGGCGCGGCGGAATTAGCCACTGGTGCGGCCGCCCTCTCCAGCGGCGCAGCGGACGCGGAAACCGGCGCTGCCGCCCTGGATACGGGCCTGGCCACCATCACTGAAAACAATGACACACTGAACGCCGGCGCTCAGGCCATCTTCCAGGCCATCCTGTCCACGGCCAATACCCAACTTGCCGCCTCCGGCCTGGACGCCGCTGGCATTGAAATTCCCGCCCTGACGGAGGAAAACTACGCGGAAATGCTGGATGCGGTCATGACCCAGATTGACCAGATGATCACCATCGCCCAGGCCGGAGCCTCCTTGGCTCCCTCCCTGGATGACGCCATCGCCGCCAAGCTCCAGGTCGCTCAAGCGGCCCAGGAAAGCCTGGCTGCTTTGAAGGCTCAGCTGGATCAGATTAGCGCCTTCGTAACCGGCCTCCAGGCCTACACTGAGGGCGTCTCCCAGGCTTCTCAGGGCGCGGCTGCGCTGCATACCGGCCTCACCCAACTCAGCGGCGGCGCAGCAACCCTTTCTGAGGGTGCAGCCACCCTGTCCGCGGGCGCCTCCGCCCTGTCCGATGGCACTGTTTCCCTCCGCGACGGAGCAGCAGCCCTGAAGGAGGGCGCGGCTACCCTGCATACGGACGGCACACAGCAGCTGAAGGATACCCTGCTGGCCGCCGAAAAGGAAGCGGCGGAGAAGCTGCTGCCCTATGTGAAGGAGGATCTGCCCAAGGCGCTGCGCATCTATGAAGAAACCCGTGACAACGCAAAGAACAGCGGCTATGACCTGCGTCCCGAAGGTATGAAGGCCATAACGGTTTATATCATCCGCACCGACCTGCAATAAGTTCGCAGCGGCTGGCCTTCGCGTTCATCATGGCCACTGCAGTTTTGAGTAAACAAAAAGGGCTAACTGATTCAAAAAGTCAGTTAGCCCTTTTCGTTTGCTTATTTTCCTGGAAATCAGCAATCGGTTCAATCGCTGATCCATTCCGTTTTCTACCCAACCCAAATCATTTCGCATTGGCCCGGTTGGAGGCCAGGTTGACACACACGATCCCGATCACAAACAGCACCGCTCCACTGATAATCCACCCAGTGATTTGCTCCTGAAAAAACAGGTATCCCCAAACCAGCGAAAACAGCACCATGGTGCTCTGCAAAATCGCCACCATTTGAAAGGGAACCAACGGAATCGCTTTAGCATTCAAATAGAAACCAATTCCCGTCACAAAGCCGAAATAAAGGATCGCAATCACGCATTTCCAATCCGGCACGGCAGCCGGCAGGAAATTCCCCTGGGCTGCGGGGACAAACAATGCCAGCAAAGACGCCATGGAGAACATGACCAGATTGCTGTCGAGGATATCGAAATCATTCGCTACCTTTTTCTGCGCGAAGATAAACAACCCAGCGCAGATGCCTGACAAAACGTACAGAATCGTCAGGGGCATATTCTCCCCCAGGAAGGCGTCCACGCTGAGTCCATTCCAGGAGATCAGCAAAATGCCGGTAACGCAAAGGATCACGCCCGTCCATTTCCAGGCGTTCATCCCCTCCTTCAGCACCAGAACCCCCAGCACCGTCAGCAAAATCATTTGTGCCGGCTGCGTCAAGATGTTTCCATAGGACACGCCGATGGAGAGGCCGATATTCTCCAAGCTATAGGCGACCATCTTCGCTACCGCGCCAAAGGCCAGCCATTTCCAATGTTTTCGGAAGGCCTGTGCGAAATCCGGTTGAAACCTTTTCTTCTTCACCAGCTTCAACATCAGCAGCCAAAACACGCCGACCACAAAACGCATCAGCGTAATCATCGACGGCGAAAAGAAAGGCCGAATCATCCGGACACTGGTTCCACCCAGGCTGAACATCAAAGCTACAAGCAGCAAATAGATATAACCCATACCCTACTCATTCCCTCACATTTATCCGATGCATAACGCATCCAAGGGTGAACAAAACAGGACGTATTATACCTATCACCGCACGTTTCGGCAAGTGCTCCGTTTGGCCAGCATGGACAACATGGAAGCATCTTTGAAATACATTCAAAAATGCGCCGACCGGTTCGTTTGGCAAACTAACCAGCCGGCGCGGGGGAATTTGTGATTGATATGGGACGACCTGATCAGTTCTGCTGCAGCTCCCGATACGTCCGCAGAATCACGATCAAGGACAGAGCGAAGGTCAGCACATCCGCCACGGGGAAGGAATACAGGATTCCGTTCAGCGCGAACGCCAGGGGCAGCAGGATGGGCAGGAACACGCCGAAGATGATTTCACGCACCAGAGACAGGATCATGCTCTCCTTGGCCTTGCCCAGGGCCTGCAGGAAGATGAAGGTGCCCTTGTTCACCATGGCCAATGGCATCATGCACAGATAGATGCGGAAGGAGCGGATGGCGAACTGGGTGTAATACTCGCTTTCGTTGGCCGCGCCAAAGATGTTGATGAGCCCCCGGGGGAACACTTCCACAATGAACAGCGCCACGAAGCCCAGAATCGCCTCCGCCGCCAGCAGATAGGTGAACAGGGTCTTCACCCGATCCTTCCGCTGGGCGCCGATGTTGTATCCCACCACCGGGATGCAACCCGCGGAAAGCCCCACGGAGATGGAAATGGCGATCTGGAAGAATTTCATCACGATGCCCAGCACCGCCAGGGGAATCTGAGTATACTGAGGCTGGCCGAACACGGGATCCAGCGCGCCCCACTTGGCGGTGGAGTTCTGCACCGCCGCCATAGAAACCACCAGGCTGGCCTGGCTCAGGAAGCTGGTAATTCCCAGGGGAATATACTGTTTCATGAGGTCCGGATACATCCCGAAGCTCTTCTTTTCCAGCTTCACGGCCTTCATATGGCACAGATACCAGATGGACAGCGCCGCGGTCAGTACCTGACCCAGCACCGTGGCAATGGCCGCGCCCATCATACCCATATGCAGGGGATAGATAAACAGCCAGTCCAGGATGATGTTGGTGATAGCTCCCGCCACGGTGGAAATCATGGCGAACCGTGGGCTGCCGTCGGACCGGATGATGGGATTCATGGCCTGGCCGAACATATAGAAGGGCATGCCCAGGGTGATCCAGAAGAAATATTCCTTCGCCAGGGCAAAGGTTTCCTCATTCACCCGGCCGCCAAACAGGGTCAGGATGGGCTCGGACAAGAGCAGGTACACCAGCGTCACAATGATGCTGGACGCAATGGTCAGCACTACCGCGTTGCCGATGGTCCGATGGGCGTCCTGCTGATTCTTTTTACCTAGCAGAATGCTGACGAAGGCACAGGCGCCGTCTCCGATCATGACGGCGATGGCCAGGGCCAGCACCGTCATGGGGAACACGGTGGTATTGGCGGCGTTGCCATAGGAGCCCAGATAATCCGCGTTGGCGATGTAAATCTGGTCCACAATGTTATACAGCGCGGCCACCACCAGGGAGATAATGCAAGGGATAGCAAACTTGCGCATCAATTTGCCAGGGGTTTCCTTCACCAGGAAATCGTTGGATCTCAGTTCAGACATAGGTTCCTCTCCTTCCACAAAAAAACAGCGGACCCTTCGCGTTTCGTATCTGCGAAGGGCCCGCATGTATCGTTTCGTCGAAATTATAACCGATGCGGGCGTTCTTGCCCATGGAAAGTCAGGCGCAGATCAGGCCGAATTTTCCATTTCGAAGGTGGGCAATGCTTGATATTCCATCCGTGTCAAGTCCCCTTTTCCAGATGATACAGCCTTTCCGCATTGCCGTGCAGGATCAGTTCCTTCTCTTCCTCCGAGATATCCAACCCGCGCACAAAATCCGCGCCCTCCAGCAGCCACACGGGCCGCACGGGATAGCTGGTACCAAACAGAATATGATCCGCTCCCAGGGCCTTCACCGCGCATTCCAGTTGATCCTTGCCCCAGGGCTGAGCATGGCTCATTTCGAAATACACATTGTTCTTCAGCTGCTCTACCACCAGCTCGTTGTCGTCCTTGAACCGGCTGACGGCCTCCTGCACCTTGGGCTTCTTCGGGAACCACAGGCTGGTATAGGCGAAGAAGCCGCCGCCCAGCATGGAATGCACCAGCTTCACATTCGGATACTTCGTAAAGAACCCACTGAACAGCTCCCGGCCGATGGCCGTAGCCTGATCGATGCAGCGGCCATAGCTGCGGCGCAGATTGGTATAGGCCGTCAGGCTGTCGTACTGCACGGGCACCGGCGTATGGTGCACATAGCAGGTGACGCCTCGCTCGTTCAGATAGGCAAAGAAGGGCGCGAAGGCTTCATCATCCAAGTATAGGTTGCCATAATGGGCGGAGAGCTGCAGCCCACCAAAGCCCAGTTCATCCAGGCAGCGGTCGATCTCCCGGAACACGGCGGGTGTCCCCTGGGGAGGCACCACGCCCAGCGCCGCCATGCGGCCGCCAGACTGTTTCACATGCTCCGCCATGCCATCGTTGAACAGGCGGCACATCTCCAGGCTCATCCACTCCTGCTGGCAGGAAAGCTTCAGCACCGCCCGATCGATTCCGGCCTGATCCATATCTTTCAGCTGCTTCTCCAGCACATAATCGCCCTGCACGTAGTTCAGGTTTTCGCTGCCCACGGGCTTCTCGATGACATATTGCTTCAGGCCCGTCTCCTGGTTCTCCTTAAGATACCCCTTGATGCCATACTGCACAGGCACCTCGGACAGAAACTTTTCCTTCAATTCCTCGTTGGTAAATAGTTCTTCCGGAAACCAATACAGATTAGCGTCGATCACCTTGCTCATGATTATCGTCTCCTTCTCCTTATTTTTCATCATGGATTTTGTTGATGTCATACACAATGGCGCAGGGCGGGTTGCCATACATCCGCTTGGTGGTCACGGGGTGGTCCGTCCACAATACACTTTGTATCTCCCCATCACTGCCCTTCTTCTGGTTTTTGGGGCCATCACCAGGATGGGGCAATTGTCGTTTCCATACGATGTTGCCCTGCTCGTCGATTTGCTGCCAGTTGTTAAATGGCGGATCCTCCCTGGGTTCTCCCTCCGCGCCGTTCAAAATCGCGTTGCAGTTATCCAGCATTTTTTGAACGATGTCATCATCAGCCCGGCCAGGGCCGCACCAAATTTCATCGTAATCCTGCCGGAAGGGCGCCAGCTTCTGCAGGAGTCGGACCCAATTCTCCACTGTCGTATTGATAGGTTTGCCAAAGGGCATGCCCAGCTCGTCTCCCGCGAACAGGAGCCGTTTCGCTCCATCCAAAAGCATAATGCTGCCTACGGCATGATCCGGCGTTTTGAACACCAGCAGATCCCGCCCTTTCAGCGGGATGATATCCCCATCCTCCACAACCTGCACCTTATAATCCCTTGGAAAGTAAATTCCATCAAAGCTGGGAAAGGGGCGGGTGGCCAGGGGGACGGATTCCGCAGACATATACACCAAATCGAAATAGCCATCGTTGGCGGTATGGTCAAAATGATGATGGGTGTTCACAATCCGGGGCACATCCTGCCCAATCAAGTTTTTGCAGTATTCCCGGATATTCCCCGCGCCATAGCCACTATCAATCAGGATCGCGTCCCCTTCCTCCCCCTCCAGCAAGTAGGAGAAATCCCCGTCGGAGAGAATCTGCCAGGTTTTTGGCGCGATTTCCTTCACGCGATAGTAGGGCTCGCTCATGGGTGTGCGATTGCCTTCCTCATCCTCCAGGAGGATATTGCTCTTGCAGGAAAAATCAAACGGTTTTACATCTTTCATGTTCCTTCCCTCCATCTTCTTTCGTCCAATGGGATTCACGTTCATTTCACATCCAGGCGTTCCAACGCGTCCATGGCAGGCTTCGCAATCTTATCCCCCCGCTGCGCGGAGATTCGATACCACCGGATGGCCTCCGCCAGATCCGGTGTTACGCCAATCCCCTGCTCATAGATCACACCCAGGTGATACTGGCTGGTGATATCTCCTCGATCCGCGCCAGTCAGGAAAGCCTGCCGAGCCGCCTGGAGAGCCTCCTCGGAGGGGATTTTCCCCTCCAGGTACATGAGTCCCAGATATCGTGGTGCCTTCATATCCCCCTTCTCCGTGGCGGTTTCGAACCAGCGGCGGGCCTCCTCGTCCTTTTCCTGATGGAGCGCCAAGATTCCCATATTTGTCATGGCCCGGGGGCGCCCTGCCTCCGCCGCCACCTGACTGTAATGCAAGGCCAGCGCTTCATCCACCGGAACCTCGTTCCCGTGAATGTATTCCTCCCCCAGATGCTCCGCTGCCTCTGGATTTCCCGCGTCCGCTAAGCGCTTTAGCTCTGTAATATGAACTCCATCCATGGCTATTCTCCTTGTTGGTCGTTTTCGTTCCACATCCAATATTTACAGTGTAGAAAGCTAAAACTCCCCCGCGGAGCGGGGGAGCGAGGATACGTGATTTAAAATCATCACGTCCAATCTTCGTTTGATTTATTCTCCGCAGCGCGTCCTCAGTTGCCCGCGATCTCCGCCGCGATTTCGTTGCCGGCCAGATAGCCGAACACGAAGGCGTCGCCCGTGCCGGAGCCGTCCACCCGCTTGCTGCCATGGAAGCCGCCGGTCACCTCGCCCGCCGCGTACAGGCCAGGAATCACGTTCTCCTCCTGGTCCAGCACCTGGGTCTTTTCGTTGATCAGCACGCCGCCCATCATGTAATGGGCGCCCACGCCGAAGGCATATCCATACAGCTTGCCTTCCACCTTCTTCAGGGTGAAGGGCAGCCGCTCAAACTGGCTGTCCGCCCCTGCGTCGCAGTCCGCGTTCCACTTTTCAATGGTTTCCGCCAGGGCCGCGCCGTCCAGCCCCAGCTGGGCTGCCAGCTCTTCCGCCGTGTCTCCGGACTTCACCAGGCCCCGGGCCTCCAACCGCTTCAGATCGTCGTTCAGATCGCTTTCGCCAAAGATCACGAAGGCATGCTCCTGGGCCAGGGTCCCCTCGATGGAGGAATCAAAGCCCTCCGTGGTATACCGCTGGGCGTCCTGATTCAGGAAGAGGCCTGTGGTCATAAAGCCGCCTGGCATGCCCATGGGAGAGAGCCAAGTATCGCCCACCGGCACATGGGGAAACAGCTGCATCTCCGCCATGTCCACCGTCTTGGCGCCCACAGCTTCCGCCATCATGACGCCATCGCCAGTAGTGGGCGCCATCTCATCGGTAATCGCGTTCTTCAGGTCCGGGCGATAGGCCACCACCATCTCATGGTTCTGGCCGAATCCGCCGGTGGCCAGCAGCACCGCTTTCCCGCTGAAGGTTACCTCGGAGCCATCCGCCGCCTTGGCCTTCACACCGATCACCGCGCCGTTTTCATCCGTAATCAGCTCGGTCGCTTCCGTGTTCACATACAGCTTCACCCCCGCGCCGACGATGGCAGTGTTCAACGCCTTCACCAGGGTGTTGGAGGTATAGCCATCCGCGTCCGCCCGGACCATGAACAGCTCGCTGCCGGAGGGATGATCCTCGCCCACGCTGGCCAGCGGATCCGCCGGATCCACCTGGTCTCCGGTCTTACCGCTGAAATCAATTCCCAGGTTCTCCGCGAACCAATCCACGGCCTTGCCGCTGTTTTCCACATAGGCATTGACCAGGTTCTCCCGGCCACCCCACTGCATCTGGGCTTCCTTCAGCAGATCCTCCGTGGCATATTCCATACCCAGGGTTTCCTGCACCTTGGAAGCCGCCGCGTTAATGCCCATCTGAGAGCACAGGCTGTTGCCGCCCACTACGCCAGATTTCTCGATCAGGATCACGGAGGCGCCCGCGTCCGCGGCCGTCTTGGCCGCGGTCAGACCCGCGCCGCCCGCGCCTACGATGATAATGTCCGCCTCCGTCACGTCATATTCCGTTTGAGCCGCCGCGTTTTCCACCGGCACAGCCTTCAGGGCGCCCACATCCCCGCCAGCCTGTTCCACGCAATCCTCCAGGGCCTCCATAAACGCGCCGGAGGACAGGGTCGCACCGGAGATCGCGTCCACGTCCAGAGTCTGATTCTTCAACACGACCGCGGTCAACTGCTCAATGGCCGTATCTCCCAGGGTGGGGGTCTCCTCATGGGTCACTTCAATGCCCGTGATGGCGCTGTCCGAGAAGGTGGCCGTCACGGTGACCTCCCCATTCCGCCCCATGGCGGTAGCACTGTAGGTACCGGGATTGGCAAAGCTATTCTCCGCCATTCCGGAGCTCATGCTCAACAGCATGCTCCCTGCCAGCACCATCGAAATTACCTTCTTATTCATGTGCTTTCCCTCCTTTTACACCAGGCTCAGACCGCCGCTGAGATCCAGCACGGTCCCGGTCACATAAGCCGATTCCTCGCTGGCCAGGAAGCAAATCGCCCCGGCCAGGTCTTCAGCCGTGCCCATTCTTCCCTGGGGAATGTAGGGCAGCAGCGCGTTCATATCCTTGAAGGGGGGCTCCCCCGGCCGAGCCGGGTGCGGAATGCGGGAAATCGCTCCCTTCTGGATGCAGTTCACATTGATCTTTTCCGAGGCTAGCCGAGCGGCGCAGTTGCGCATAAGCCCGACCACCGCTCCTTTGGCCACCGCGTTGGCGAAGCTTTCCAGCCGGCCGCCCCGAACGCCCTCCACCGTGGTCATGAAAATCACCCTTGGGGCGGCGCTCTTCCGCAGGTAGGGCAGCGCGGTTTTCAGCATGTGATAGCTGCCGCCCATCAGCATCCCGACTTCCTTGATCAGCTGATCCTCCTCCACGGAGTCTATGCTGTCCTCAAAGCCATCCCCGCCGGTGTTGGTGATCACCACATCAATGGACCCGAAGCGCTCCGCCACCTGGCGGAACACCTCCGCGTCCGGAATCGGCGGATTCTGGGATTTTCCATCCTGCACGGCGATGCACTTTCCCGGCAGGTTCATGGCTTCAATTTCATCCAGGAGCCGCTGGGCCTGAGCCGGCTGATGGGTCATCATGGCCACGTTCATTCCGCCAGCCAGCAGCGCCTTCAGCGCTTCCACCCCGTCCCCGCCGCTGGCGCCCGCGAAGATACAGGTTCTTCCTTTTAATGTTTGCATGGGTCTCTCCTCACACAAATTTCTTCATCCACTGGGCAATGTAATCAAACAGCGCGCCTTCCGTATCTCCAAAGGGGCCGTATACCTTTTCCGCGTCCCGGTTGGGCACGAAGTTGTGGCCGGCGCCCCGGACAAAGGCAATGGACTTGTCCTGAATCTTAGTGGCATGCTCATAGATCATCTCCGCTGCCAGATACTCATATCCGCCGGTCATGCCCATGAACAGGGAGGGCACGGAGATATGCTGGATGTTGCCGATGGGGGAAGCATAGCTGCTATCCCAGTCCACGCCCTTGACCTCGTCCTCCGTGACGGCAAAATCCTCCGTGGTGCGAATGGCCTGGGAGCTGAGGAAGCCCTTGATGGTATTCTTGTTCACCCCCATGAAATAGGTGTTGGAGAAGCAGCGATCCATCTCCGGGGTCCGCAGGCTGCTGATCCGCTCATGGGTGATGGTTCCATCCCCGTGCAACAGATCGTACTCGCCCTTGGTGTGGGCCAGCAGATGCAGATCCTCCGGCAGCAGCCGGTTGTTGGGCTTGGGCTGGTCCGCCGCGGCGATCATGAAGGGCTCGTCGTCCACATAGTTCCCTTCCCCCTTCCGGATTTTCTCCAGCCGGTCCAGGGCGAAGTCGATCAGCCGTTCGTTCCGCTCCCGCTGGGCCTGCTGATACATCCGAATAAACTCGGGGGAATAATTGGCGCCATCCTTGTCATAGCCATTGGCGGGATCGAAGATGTCATACTTCGGATCCAGCTTCATGCCATTTCCTTCCTCCAGCACCGCGGGATCCAGGCTCAGCAGGGACATGACCGCGTTGCCATAATTGGCGTCCAGCAGCAGCAGCCCGTCCGCCGGCTCCAAGGGCTCCCTTACGGTGCACTGATAAATCATCTTCTCCCCCTGGAAAACCTGGGGGCCGTTTTCCGCAATGGCCTGATAGGCGGTCATCAGGGTGGCGCCGCCGCTATGGCCCATGAGCACCACCTTTTCAATGCCGGGCTGGACCTTCATGTACTTGACCATCTTGCTCAGATGCTCGCACTTCCGGTCGATTTCGCCGCCCACCCAGGCGTCCACCGCCATGACATGGTATCCCCGCTTCGCCAGCTCCGGCGCGATGTTGAAGCCCATGTAGTTCTGGTCACAATGCATGACCATCACCGCAATGCTGCTGACCTCCGTAGGGGTCACCGGCGCGTAATACATCGCCATGTGGTGGCCCATGTCCATGACCACCAGATTTTCCGTAATGGTTTTATTCACTTCCTGTTCTACCTGTCCGCCGCGATCGATTTTGATGATCATTCGGTCGCTCCTCCTTTTATTTTCATTGATTTTCGATCCAGAATTGGTGCAGCTGCCGATAGATCGCCTGGGTGGTTTCCGCGTTTTCCGCATTAAAGATGGCCGTTTTCTCCCCGTCCCGGGCAATCATGTAGGTAGGAAAGCGTTCCGACACATAGGCCTCGTACACCCCGAGGGACTCGTTCTCCCAGGTGCCATAATGATATCCCCCCCACAGTCGGCCGCCCTCCACCGGGCGTCCATAGTCGCTCTCCGTCCCTTCGTACAGCCGCAACTCCTCCAGGGTATCCAGGGAGAAGACCGCGCTGGTATGCTTCGAGCCATAGAAGCCGAAAACCCTTTTCTCCGCGGAAAAGCGGAAGCTGGGGCTGCCCTGGGAGACGATGAAATAGTACCCCGTGGCCAGAATCAGCACGAAGGCCAGAAAAATCGTGCTTCGTTTTTTGCTCTTGTCCGCCAGCATGGTCTCTCTCCTTTCCTCATGATGTTGCCAAGCGCCGTAGTCGCTTTATTCCCCGATTTCGTGAATTCGGCAGCAGGACACGAAATGTCCGGCGCTGACCTCCTCCAGCTTCTGGGGCTGCTGGCAGGCTTCCGTGGCATAGGGGCAGCGGGCCGCGAACCGGCAGCCCGGCTTGGGATTGATGGGGCTGGTGATTTCGCCCTTCAGCCGAATCCGCTGCATGGGATGATGAATATCCGTGCTGGGAATGGCAGACAGCAGCGCCTTGGTATAGGGGTGCAGCGTATGGGCGAAAAGCTCCTTGGTCGGCGCTTTTTCCACCAGCTGGCCCAGATACATGACGCAGATATTATCGCTGATGTGCTTCACCACGCTCAGGTCATGGGTCACGAACATATAGGCCATGCCCATCTTCTGCTGCAGCTCCTGCAATAGGTTCAGCACCGCCGCCTGAATGGATACATCCAGGGCGGAAACCGGCTCGTCGCAGACGATAAACTCCGGATTCAGCGCCAGAGCCCGGGCGATACACACCCGCTGGCGACGGCCGCCATCCAGCTCATGGGGATAAGCCTCCCGCAGGCGCTCGTCGATGCCCACCAGCTCCATCAGCTTGTTGGCCTCCGCCTTCAGCTCCGCCTTGGAGTGGAAGCGGCCGGACATCTTCAAAGGCTCAATGACGGTGTTCTCAATCCGCAGCCGGGGGTTCAGGCTGGAGTAAGGATCCTGGAAAACGATTTGCATCTTTTCCCGCAGGGCCTTCAGCTCCGCCTTGTTCACATGGGTAATATCCTTGTCGTTCAGGAATATTTTTCCGTCCGTGCTTTCCAGCAGATGGATGATGGTCCGGCCCAGGGTGGATTTTCCGCAGCCGGATTCTCCCACCACCCCCAGGGTCTCCCCCCGGGCGATGGTGAAGCTGACGTCATCCACGGCATGGTTGGTACCCGCGGGAACCTTGAAATATTTCTTCAGATGCTCTACGCGAATCAGTTCATTCGCCATGATCAGGCCCCTCCTTTCAAGGTTCCGGGTTCGTTGCGGTTAAAGCAGGCGCACAGGTGTCCCGGGGAAAGCTCCTTCATCTCCGGCTTCCGGCGGCGGCATTCCTCCGTCGCGTAGGGGCACCGGGGCGCGAAGGCGCATCCCTCCGGCAGGTCCGTGGGGTCCGGGGGCATGCCCGCGATGGGCTTCAGCTTCTCCCCCTCCGCCGTCATGTTGGGCAGAGACTCAAACAGCCCGATGGTATAGGGATGGGTCGGATGATCAAAGATATCCTCCCGGGTGCCGCTTTCCACGATGGATCCCGCATAGATCACCGCCACGTTTTCGCAGGTCTGGGCGATGACGCCCAGATCGTGGGTGATCAGGATCATGGAGGTTTGGAATTTCTCCTTCAGCTCGTTGATCAAATCCAGCACCTGGGCCTGAATGGTCACGTCCAGAGCTGTGGTGGGCTCGTCCGCCAGCAGCAGCTCCGGATTGCAGGCCAGCGCCATGGCGATAACCACCCGCTGCTTCATGCCGCCGGAGAACTGATGAGGATACTCTCCGTAGCGTTCCGCGGGGATGCCTACGGTTTCCAGCATCTCCCCCGCCTTTTTCATCCCCGTCTTGATGTCATAATCATTGTGCAGGGTCAGCACTTCCAGAATCTGGTCGCCCACGGTCATCAGGGGATTCAGGGCGGTCATGGGGTCCTGGAAAATCATGGCGATCTTCCCGCCCCGGACCTGCAGCATCTCGCTCTCCGGCTTCTTCAGCAGGTCCTCCCCGTCCAGCAGGATCTCTCCCCGCTTGATCTTCGCGGGTGGATCCGGCAGGATGCGCAAAATCGCCTTAGCGATGGTGGTCTTTCCCGCGCCAGTTTCTCCCACCAGGCCCAGGGTATGCCCCTTCCGGACCTCCAGGGAAACACCGTTTACCGCGTGGACGGTACGGCCGGCCTGGGTGTAAATGACTTCCAGGTCTTTCACCTTCAGAAAATCAGACATTCTCCGTACCTCCTTCTTAGTCTCTCAGCTTGGGATCCAGCGCGTCCCGAACGCCGTCTCCCATCAGGTTGATGGCGAACACCGTCAGGGCGATGGCAATCCCGGGAACCAGCAGCAGATGGGGATTGGTCCGGATATAGGTCCGGCCCTCGGTCAGCATGGCGCCCCATTCCGGGTTCGGGGGCTGAATGCCCAGTCCGATATAGGACAGGCCCGCGGCCATAATCATGGTGGAGCCGATGCCCATGGTGGTGGTTACGATGACCGGCTGAATCACGTTGGGCAGCAGGTGCTTAAACATAATCACCGGGCTGGAGCAGTTGATGGATTGCGCCGCTTCGATGTACTCCTTGCTGCGTTCGGAAAGGATCTGGCCTCGAATCATCCGCACCGTTCCGGGAATGCCGCCCACCGTCAGGGCGATCACCGTCGCGAAGAATCCGGAACCCATGGCGTTGGAAACCAGAATGCACAGCATGGTGCCGGGCAGCGCGGACCAAACATCCATGAACCGCATGATCACCGTCTCGGTTACGCCGCCGAAATATCCGCCGATAGAGCCAATAATGATACCCAGGGCCGCGCCGAACAGGGAGGCACAGATGCCCAGGGCCAGGGAGTACCGGCCGCCATAGAGCAGACGGGTCAGCATATCCCGGCCCATGCTGTCGCAGCCCAGCAGATGCTCCTTGGAAGGCCCGGCGTACATATTGAACAGGTCCACATCGTTCACGCCATACGGAGAAAGGAAGGGACCAATCACACAAGCCAACACGATGAACAGCAGCAGGAATACTCCCAGCTTGGAGGAGAAGGATTTGGTCGCCCGGCGGAAAAACTCGCCCAGGGCGCTGGATTTCTTATATCCTTTTTGCTTTGCCATGCTTATTTCACCTTCTTTCCCTTGCTATACTGCGCCTTGATCCGGGGATCCAGGAAGGCGTAACACAGATCCATGATCAGCACCGCAATGGAGGCGAACAGCGCGAAGAAAATCACGCAGGCCCGCACCACCGGATAGTCATGCTGATTGACGCCGGACAGCAGATAAGCCCCAACGCCGGGGATGGAGAACACCGTCTCAATCACCGGAGAACCGGCGATCACGCCCGCCAGGCCGCCGCCCACGCCCGTGATGATGGGCATCATGGCATTGGGGAGCATATGCTTCCGGACGATGATTCCCTCCTTCTGGCCCTTGGAACGAGCGGTAGTCACAAAGTCCGCCCGAATGACCTCCAGCATGGAGGACCGGGCCTGCCGCGCGTTAATGGCGATGCCGCCGAAGCTGGAGGCCAGAATGGGCATCACATAGCATTTCCAGCTGTCGATACCGTAGGCCGGCAGCCAGTTCAGCTTCAGGGAGAACAGCAGGATCATCAGCAGCGCCACGAAGAAGTCCGGCGCGGAGACGAAGACCATGGCGATGATCATTACCAGGGAATCCTGCCAGCGGCCTTCATGGGTTCCGGCAAAGATGCCCAGCAGCGTGCCGAACACCACGTTCAGCACCATGGCCGCCAGCCCGACGATCAGCGTCCGGGGCAGCCGCACGCCCAGCTCGGAAATGACGGAGCTGGAGAAAACCCAGCTTTCGCCGAAATCCAGGCGGACAAACGTGTTGTACATATAGGATCCCAGCTGGCCCAGGAAGGATTTATCCAGCCCCATAACATGGCGCTTGATTTCGATGGTTTCCTGGGAAGCCTCCTTGCCCAGCAGCAGGGAAGCCGGATCGCCGGGGACCAAATAGGTCAGCGTAAAAATGACCAGACCGGCACACCAGAGGATGACGATCATGCCAAGGATACGCTTCAGGATGTACCGTGACATAGTTTTCCTCCTTTTTTCACAAATCAGGGGGAGCCGTAACCGGCTCCCCCTGCAGGGTTTTCAGCTACGAAAGCCTCAGACCGTTTTCTATTCTTATTGTCCTACGAAGGTGGCAGCGCCGGGGGTGTAATATCCTTCGCGATAGAACATCTCGGCGATGTCCTTGGTGTACACCAGGCCCGTGGAAATCTTGGCGATGGGATAGATGTAAGCATGCTCCACATCGTGGTCCAGCACCGCGCGCATATGCTCCGCGTCATGGGTAGCGTCGGCCACAGCCGCTTCGTACAGCTCCTGCAGCTCCGGATCGTCGATCAGGGAGAAGGTGATGCCGTTGTTCACTTCGTTGTCGAAGATCAGATGCCAGGAACCCACCATGTTGGGGCCGCCCAGCTGCTGCACCATCACGTCCCACTCATCGGAATGCTGGGGGCTGGTAATGGTGTTGTACACATCGGGGGTCACCAGGCTGATCTTGGAATTGATGCCCGCCTGCAGCAGCATGACCTGAATCATCTGGCAAGCCTTGGAGGTTACTTCGGAGTTGTTGGAAATCAGCACGATCTCCCGTCCGTCGTATCCGGAGCTGGCCACATATTCCTTGGCCTTGGCCAGATCATAATCAGTAATGAAGGTGCCCGTCATTTCCAGGGACTCGTCATAGTCGGAGAAGGCTTCCGTACCGATGGTGGTGGCGGGGCTGAAGGAGCCGCCCATGGCCTGGCACAGCACGCCATTGTCCACGGCGTAGAAGATAGCCTTGCGCAGATCCTCGTTGATGGTCTGGGCATTGGGGGCCATCAGGTAATAGTCGCCCTGGGTGACGATTTCCACGGTGTAGTTCGCAGACTGGGCGCCATTCTGGAATTCGTCCAGCATGGACAGGGGCACATAGCTGCACACGTCCAGGTTGCCCTGCTCCAGGCCGATCACGGCGGTGGAAGCTTCGGCCACCACGTCCATCTCCAGGGTCTGGACCGTGGCGGTGTGGCGCTTGGACAGCTCGGGGTGATTCAGTCCCCAGTATTCATCGTTCGCTTCCATCACCAGCTTGGAGCCGGGCACGAAGGAAGTGATCTTGTAGCAGCCCGTGCCGCAAGCATCCTGGGTCATGCCGTTGTGATCGTTGTAGGCCTTCTCGCTCCAGATCAGGGTCCGGGCCAGGGGGAATTCCAGCTCGGCGATGGCCGGGGGAACATCTTTCCAGTGGATGTAGAAGGTGTAATCATCGATGGGCTCGATGGAATCAAAGAAGTCAAAGCGCATGGCCTGGCCCCGGTTGATGATCCACTCGAAGCAGTACTTGACGTCGCTGGAGGTAATGTTGTTGCCATCCCAGTCATAGATGTCGTTGTTCAGGGTCACCTTCCAGGACTTGCCGCCGTCCACCTCTTCATATTCCTTGGCCATGGCGGGCATCAGCTTTCCGGAAGAATCGTCCGCGAAATCGAACAGGGACTCGTACACACCGTAGATCCAGAAATACCGGGAACCCAGGTTGGTGTCGTCTCCCTCCAGATCCTGAGGATCGGTGTCGATGGCCACCACCAGCTTGTCATAGCGGCCATTGTCCAGCAAGGTGCCCGCCATCGCGCTGCCCATCACGGCGCACAGAAGGCAAAGGGCCAACAACAGAGATACCAGTTTCTTCATCTTGTGTTCCTCCTTTTTTCTTTTGCGAAAAACTTCTTTTCGCTGTTTCTGGAGAAAGTATAGCACGGACTTTTCCTTCCCCGTGCACCGGAAAATGGATGCTTTGTCCCGGTTTTTGCATCATTGGGTAGTTATTTATCCATTTTAGACAAAATAAAAGAGCCCCCGCAGGGACTCCTTTCCGGGACTTGCGCTATTTACTTTCCGCGGCGAAAAATGCCTTCACTCCTTTCGTTCTCGATGGGGACGCCGTCCTCCGGCGCCTTCTCCCCGCTTTCCTCCTGAGTGTAGGGAAGGTTCGTCTCCATTCGCACCATCAGCATCGCCAGGGCCGCCCCCAGGGTGAAGGCCCCCAGCGTCATCCACAGGCTTCTGTACAGTCCCGCGTTGGCCGGGCTCAGGAAGTAATCGATCACCGTCGCCAGAAAATCCAGCCCAAAGGCCACCGCCAGCCACTTCCCGTATCGCCGCAGCGCCAGGGAGGATACCCTGTAATCATTGACCGTCATTCTTTCCGGCAGGAAGAGGTAATTCACCGCCAGGGTATAAAGCATCCAGGCCAACAGGCACAGGGTCGCCACCTCCGGCAGCGCCACATAGAGCGCCCGCCCCGCACCTCCCTGGCCATAGGCCGCCAGGGCCACGCAGCCCGCCATGATGAAAAAGAGAATCAAATAGCAGATTCGCAGCCAGATTCGATTTTTCCGCGGCAGATCCTGCCTGTATACCGTGCCCGTATAAACCCGGAGGATTCTGGTTTTTCCCCGCTCATCCGTCCTTTTGGTTTCCGTATAGCCTTCAAAATATCGATGGTAGGCTCCTCCCTGCCAACTGCGGGTATCCCGATCCTCCAGGGCCTTTCGCTGCAGCTCCCTGTTTTTCCGCTTCGCCCAGTCCTTGATTGCCATCTTTCTTCTTGCCCCTTATTCGATCAAACTCTGATTCACTTCCTGATGATTCGCCACCCACCGCCGAGCAAAATTCACGAAGGTTTCCGCCCCCTTGCTCAGGGGCATATCGTTTCGGAAGTAGATGTTCAGCTCATATTCGATACGGGGATTCAGGGGCAGCACCTTCAGCCCTGGCGCCGGCGGCACAGTGTCATATCGGCCATGAATCACGGAGATGCCCATTTTCTCCCGCACCATCCGAATCACGTCCGACCCGGCAGGCACGGAGGCCACCACATTCTGCATCCAGGAAGGGGAGAAGATTTGCTGGCTGAACCGCTCCCGCCCGGTCACCTCGTTCACCAGCATGATCTGCTTTTCCTCCCGCAGCTGCTCCAGGGTGATGGATTCCTGCTCCGCCAGGGGATGGGTATCGTACAGCAGGGCCAGCACCTCCTCCTGGGCATAATGTATCTCCTGAAACACGGCCCGGAAACGGGGGGAAACATTGGTCAGGAAGGCCACGTCCACCTCCCCGTCGAACAGGGCTTCCTCCACATCCTCCTGCTGGCCATAGTAGTCGATGGTGTAATCCGGGTACGCCCGGTGGAAATCCATCAGCAGATCAATGATCTTTCCATCCGCAAACACGCGAATGACATCGTTTCGCTCATCCCCCTTGTGCAGCATGCCATAGCACCGATTCTTCAGGCTGGCAATCTGTCGGGCATAGGGCAGAAAGATCTGCCCCTCCGCATTCAGGATGAAGCCCTTCCGCGATCTTTCAAACAGGGGCATGCCAAACTCATCCTCAATCGACTGCACATGGCGCAGCAGCGTGGACTGGGACACAAAAAGCTTCTCCGCCGCCAGATAGGAGCTACCATACTCCGCCAGGGCCAGGAATTCTGGAATATAATTCGTCTCCAAAAGGGAACGTCTCCTTTCATGATGTACAAATACACACAACTGATTAGAATCATTATAATGTGCAATTTGTCATAATATGAACCAGATTCTGCAACGATTATATCATATTCTGAATCAAAAAGTCAAAATACCTTTTTTCGATTTCTCTGCTACTCTCAGACATAGGTTCGTGATTGTCACGAATTTCGGGACAATCCCCCTATAATTTGGTTTGATTTTTTCCATAAACTACCGGTATAATGCAATCAGAAATGAAGGAGAGGAAGGAGCCCTGACCGTGGTGAATCTCAAAGATCGACCTTTTTATCTGAATGACGAACAGGAATCATGGGTGCTGGAAACTTTGCGTTCCATGACCGTGGAGGAAAAGGTGGGGCAGCTGTTCTGCGTCATGGGCCAGGATTATGAACCTGCGCGGTTAGAGCGCATGGTGGCCTCCGGCCAAGTCGGCGCCATCCTGTTCCGCCCGGAACCCGCAGACAGCATCCGGAATCGCTTCGCCCCTTTGGACAAAGCGGCGCGAATTCCCCTACTGAAGGCCGCCAACCTGGAGGAGGGCGGCACTGGAGGAATCAGCGATGGTACCTTGTTTGGCTGGCCCATGCTGACCGCGGCCACCGATGATGAAACCCTGGTGGAAAAGTTTGGCCAGGTCTGCGCTGTGGAAGGCCGCTCCGCGGGCATCAACTGGACCTACAGCCCGGTGTGCGATATCGACATGAATTTCCGAAATCCCATCACCAATGTTCGCACCTACGGCAGCGACCCGGACCGAGTGCGCCGCTTCACCCAAAAATACGTGGAAGCCGTGCAAGGCTGCGGCATGGCCGCCTGCGCCAAGCACTTCCCTGGGGATGGCGTGGATTACCGGGATCAGCATCTCCATCCCACCTATAACAGCCTACCCGCCCAGGAATGGTACGACACCTATGGACGCATCTATCAAAACCTGATCGCCCATGACCTGTTATCCATCATGGTGGGGCACATCGTGCAGCCCAACGTGGCCATGGAAATCAATCCCCAGCTCAGCTTCGCTGATTGTCTTCCCGCTTCCCTGAGCAAAGAGATGCTCACCGGCGTGTTGCGGGAGAAGTTTGGCTTCAACGGCATCATTACCACGGACGCCACCATCATGGGCGGCTTCTGCATGGCCATGGAGCGCGAAAAAGCCATTCCCGCCGCCATTGCCGCAGGAAATGATATGCTGGTTTTCAACACGGATTTTGAAGAGGATTATCAGTATCTGCTGTCCGGCGTCCAGCATGGCGAGGTATCCCTGTCTCGTCTGGAGGAGGCCGTTACCCGCGTGCTGGCGCTGAAAGCCAAGGTATGCTTCTCCAGTCCCTGTAAAATAAAGATCGATGGACCCAAATGGCACAAGGAAGCTGCCGAAAAGGCCATCACCTTAGTGAAAAACAATCAGCCAGAGGTTTTCCCTGTTACACCGGAGCGTTATCCCCAGGTTCGCTTGATTGTGCTGGGTCGAGATGAGATTCTGGACGGCAGCATCGGACGGATCGCCTTGGAATACCTGCGTCGGCAGGGCTTCGACGCGGAGCTTTATCGCCCCTTGGAGGATGACCTACATGGCACCGGGAAGCTCTCCCGCCAACGCCTGACCCTGTACCTGGCCAACTATGAGCAGGCTAGCAATCAAACCACCGTCCGCATCGATTGGTGTAAAAAGCATGCCTTGGATGGGCCCCGTTTTCTCAACGAGGAGCCCTGCGTGTTCGTCTCCCTGGCCAATCCCTATTTGCTGCAGGACGCGCCTCGGGTCAAGACCTACCTCAACGCTTATACCGCCACCCGCACCGTAATCGAAACCGTAATCGACAAGCTGATGGCCGGCGGTCCCTTCCTGGGCGTCAGCCCAGTGGATGCTTTCTGCGGCCTGCCTGACACTCGCTTATAGGAGGAAAAGCTGATGATTCCTACGAATGATTTCATCCCGATTACAAATGCAACCATGGAGCTGGCTGATTGCCAGGAGAAATGGTTCTTCGACGAAAAATATCACTGCTGGTGCCTGGAGGATATTCTGTACACCGCAAAAGCGGATGTGCCCAAGTTTCAGCGGCTGTCCATTTTCGTGCCGGAAGCCCTGATGCGGGACGGGGTTCCCACCCCGGAGAGCAAGCAGGTACCCATCGTGTTCGAGAACAACGCGGCCGGGTATATGCAGATGCCCCATACCTGGCTGGGCGGGCCCCGCTGCTATGCGGAGCAGTACCTGAATCATGGCCTGATTTATATTACCTGCGGCTGTCGAGGCCGGGAAAGCCGAAACACCCAGGGTGCCTTGGTGGGAAAATCGCCCATCTCCCTGGTGGACCTGAAAACGGCTCTCCGGTTCCTGCGGCATAATGCTGCCGCGCTGCCCGGGGATTTCGACCGGATCATTTCCGTGGGCTGGAGCGCCGGCGGCGCCATGAGCACCTTGCTGGGCGTTACAGGGGATAATGCCCGATATATCACCTATCTGGAAAAAAACGGCGCCTTCCTGGAAGAAAGCGACGCCGTTTTCGCCAGCCAGATTTATTGCCCCATCATCGATCTGGAGCATGCCGATTTGGCCTATGAATGGTGCTTTGGGGCGGACAAAACCAGCGAGGACTGCATGTCCGGCCCCTCCGAAATCATGACCCCCTTTAAGGAGGCGCTGTCCCGTAAATTATCCAGGCAGTATGTGGAATATATCAATGGATTAGCTCTCCGACATCCCCAATCGGGCAAAGCGCTGACCCTCCATCCGGATGGCCGTGGCGGTTCCTTCTATGATTATCTGATGGATTGCCTGAACTCCTCTGCCACCAACTTCTTGACCCGGCTGGCCAGCGGTAGCCTGCCGCAGAAATATACCGTGGCGGACTATCTCAGCGGCCAGTATACCTATGAAGCGCCGGTACCCCACGGCGGCCAGGCCCATCACGCCGGCCCCGGCGTTGCTCTGAAGGAAGAGCAGCCCATGAGCCTGGGGGATATGGTGTCCCGCCCGCCCAAGGGCGTGCCTTTCGTGGATCATAAGTCTGAAATGATCACCAACCAAGGGACTGACAAGCGTTCCTGGCTATCCTGGGATGGCCAGCAGGCCGCTATTTCCTCGCTGGATGATTATGTGCTGCACCACCGCCGCCGGATGAAGCCCTGCACCTCCTTCGATCAACTGAACAATCGCAGCGGCGAAAATCATGTCTTTGGCTCTCCGGAAACAGACTATTCTCACTTCAATCCCTTGATTGGCAAATCCATCAACGAGCTGAGCGCAGCTTACCCAGAGGAAGCGGCACAATACGCGAAGGCCTTCGATGTTTCCAGGGACGCTGCCCTCCAGGAAAGGATTTATCTTCTCAATCCCATGAATTTCATCGGAGGTCAGGAGCAGAGCAACCAGGCCAAACATTACCGCATCCGGGTCGGCGCCAGCGATGCAGATACCTCCTTTTCGATCTCCATGGCCCTGGCCGTCAAATTAGCCAATGCAGGCTATCCAGTGGATTACGCCCTGGTGTGGGATCAGCCCCACAGCGAGGCGGATTATCCCGGGGAAGTGCTTTCCTGGATCGACAGTATCTGCCGCTGAAAATGACGGATATCAATATGTATGATATACAGACTATTACACTGAAACAGGTGATTACCAATCACCAATGCGCATTTAATAATCTTTTACTCTGCAGGCAGTATACAGTGGAAGATTAATCAGCCAGTCTTGATGCCGATAATCAGACATAGATATTCGAAGAGGAATAGAATGAGGGAAAGTATCATGGAATACCTTCAACGATTTGGAACGCAGATTTTCTCCGGCTTTGACCTCGATGGGAATCAGCTGAGAACGTCCCTGAGTTAGAAAGTCTATTTCCAACTTCCCCGTGTCGCTATCGTAATAGTAGATTCCCGTGGTAAGAGAGCAAATCAACTGTTCTAAAACATACTGCTCTGTAAAGGTGCCATCATATTCCTCGAACACATTTTTATTCAAAAGGATATCGGAGATGGGGGCGTCCGTCATGGCTCCCATCAGCCCGTGATCCAGCAGATACAACTTGAAAGCGGAGAAATCCTCATAATACTTTAGAGGAATGCCCGCTTTTCTCACACGAGGTATTTTATATATAAGACCAGCATCAAGCAGCCATTGGATCGCAAGTTCAAAATCCTTTGCCCTTGCGCCTTTTTGAATATCTCCATAAAAAAACTTACTGTTTCTTTTTGCTAATTGCTGTGGAATGGAGTTCCATACTTGATGGATACGACCCAGAATCGCTGAAGATGCATGCTTAGAAATATCCAACGCATAATCAGCCAGAATTCTTTTCTGGATCCCACGTAGATCTTCATATGCCATGCTTGCGAGATAGCCTTGTACAACTTCCGGCATTCCCCCCGTGAAATAGTATTCACGAAGCAAATCTGTAAGAACTGTTCGCATGCTGGACAGCTCTTCGATCTGTCCGTGGATCAAGCGTTCGTAAAGCAGTTCTCCAGCTTTAGCACGGACAAACTCTGCAAAAGAAAGGGGGTAAAGCTTGAATTCATCCGTTTTTCCAACTGGATAGGAAACACCTTCATGGATGGCCAGTCCAAGTAGCGACCCTGCCACAATAACGTGATACTCTGGGGCATCTTCTTGAAAGTATTTCAAAGCGGCCAATGCCTTTGGAGCTTCTCCCACCTCATCTATAAATAAAAGCGTCTTGCCGGCAACGATTCGCTGAGACGTTAGGATCTCTATGTCAGATAGTATACGATCAATCTGATATCCATGATCAAAGATCTCTTTGATCCTTGGATCCTTGTCGCAGTTCAATACAACCATGCGCTCAAATTCATGAGAGCCAAACTCCTTGATTAACCATGTTTTCCCAACTTGTCTGGCCCCCTGTATGACAAGTGGCTTACGAGTTGGGCTGTCCTTCCATCGCAGAAGCTGATCGTACAAATCCCTTTTCATGGGTTTACCTCGTTTCATAAATCATGTCGGAATCATTCAAACATACTGTCGTCCCTATTGCAGGAATCATCTTAGTATGAAAATGAAATATTGTCAACATTTTTAGGAACGAAGTTTTTGAATTTAGAACATTTTTAGGAACGAAGTTTTGGAAACTGGCACATTTTTAGGAACGAATTTTCTTCATTTGCAGATTTTACGGTCAATAGAAATTTGAAGTTCCGGTTTGCAAAAGTTATTTCCGGCGCTATTTTTTTTGCAGAAGTAAGCGCCGGTAAAGGGTATTCTTACCAGAAGTAAATCATGCAGAAATGGAACTTCGGATTGCAAATTCTTTCAAAACTGGAAGTTACTCATACAAACCTATTGAATTCAAGGTTCACAG
>JAFUDS010000007.1 GCA_017464305.1 Clostridia bacterium
GGTGTTGATGGTAATTCCACGGGCCTTTTCTTCGGGGGCCTTGTCGATTTCATCATAGCGCATGGCCTGGGCTTCGCCCTTGGTGGCCAGGGTCATGGTGATCGCGGCGGTCAGCGTGGTCTTGCCATGGTCAACGTGACCAATCGTGCCAATGTTAACATGGGGTTTAGTCCGCTCATACTTTCCTTTAGCCATTGGAATCTCCTCCTTAAATGTCTCGCTCAAAAGCGAAAAGATGTGCTTCCGAGCCGTTGATGCGGTAATGGAGCAGGTGATGGGAATCGAACCCACGTGACCAGCTTGGGAAGCTGGAGCTCTGCCATTGAGCTACACCTGCATAATCCGCATCACAAGCCCCTGAAGACTTGCGAACAAAATGTATTTTATCCGCTTTTCTCTCCCCTGTCAAGCCCTTTTCAATACACTGGAAAAACAATTTTCCGACAAATGGATTCTCTTCGCCAACGCGAGCCCCCTTGCCAAGGGACAGGATCCCATTTTGTCAACCCTGCCCCTTTGCAAGGGTTTTTCGCTCCGCTGACTATCATCCATCTTCTCTTATGCCTTGACCCTGGCGCCCTCCGGCAATTTTTTCGGTGCCTCCTGGGGCTTTTTCTGTTCCCGAATGACGATTTCTCCGCCCCGGACCCCCAGCCGGATGGGCTCGCCCAGGCGCACCTTCCCTTCCAGCAAGGCTTCGGACAGGGTGTCCTCCACCGTCCGCTGAATCAGCCGCCGCAGGGGCCGGGCGCCGAATTTGGGATCATAGCCCTCCTTCGCCAGCTTCTCCCGCACCGGCTTATCCCAGGTCAGCTTGATGTCCCGCTCGGCCAGCCTTTCAGCCACCTGGCGCAGCATCAGCTCCGTAATCTGCAGGATATCCTCCTCCGCCAGGGCGTGGAAGACGATCAACTCATCCACCCGGTTGATGAATTCCGGCCGGAACAGGTCCTTCACTTCCTTCATCACCGCATCCTTCATGGCCTCATAGTCCTTCAGGCTGCGGGGCCCTTCCGCCCCGAAGCCCATGGCCTTGTGGCTGGCGATGGAATGAGCCCCGGCGTTGGAGGTCATGACCACGATGGTGTTCTGGAAGGAAACCACCCGCCCGGTGTTGTCCGTCAGCCGGCCATCCTCCAGAATCTGCAGCAAAATATTGAATACATCCGGGTGGGCCTTTTCCACCTCGTCCAGCAGCACCACGCTATAGGGCTTCCGGCGGACCGCCTCCGTCAGCTGGCCGCCCTCCTCATAGCCCACATATCCGGGGGGCGAACCCACCAGCCGGGATACCGTGTGTTTTTCCATATATTCGCTCATGTCCAGCCGGATCACCGCGTCCTCGTCCCCGAACATGGCCTCCCCCAGGGCGCGGCACAGCTCGGTCTTGCCCACGCCGGTAGGCCCCAGGAAAATGAAGCTGCCGATGGGCCGCTTCGGATCCTTCAAGCCCGCCCGGGCCCGGCGAATGGCCCGAGCTACGGCGGAGATGGCCTCCTCCTGGCCCACCAGTCGCTGATGCAGGGTCTTTTCCAGCTTCATCAGGCGATGGGCTTCCTTCTCGGTCATCTTCTGCACGGGGATCCCCGTCCACAGGGACACCACCTGGGCGATGTCCTCCTCCGTCACCACATCCTTCGCCGTGGTCTGGCTCTTATTCCAGGCGTTGCGCTTCTTTTGAATCTCCCGGGTCAGGCTCTGCTCCTGATCCCGCAAGGAAGCCGCCTTTTCGAAATCCTGATGGGCGATGGCTTCCTTTTTCTCGATCTGGACGGCTTCCAGCTTCTTTTCCTGCTCCCGCACATCCGGCGGGGTGGTACAAGCCTGAATGCGAACCCGGCTGGCCGCCTCGTCCATCAGGTCCACCGCCTTGTCCGGCAGGAACCGATCGGAAATATACCGATCGCTCAGCTTCACCGCCGCCGCCAGGGCCTCGTCCGTAATGCGAACCTTGTGGTGGGCCTCATAGCGATCCCGCAGGCCGTAAAGGATGCTCAGGGCCTCCTCCGCCGTGGGCTCGCCCACCGTCACCGGCTGGAACCGGCGCTCCAGGGCCGCGTCCTTCTCGATGTGCTTCCGGTATTCCTCCAGGGTGGTGGCGCCGATGCACTGAATCTCCCCCCGGCTCAGGGCCGGCTTCAGCATGTTGGCTGCGTCCAGGCTGCCCTCGCTGTTCCCCGCGCCGATGATGGTATGCATTTCGTCCATGAACAGCAGCACATTGCCGGCCTTTTTCAGCTCGTCCATGACGTTCTTCAGCCGCTCCTCGAATTCTCCGCGGTACTTGGTGCCCGCCACCAAGCTGCCCATATCCAGGCTCAGCACCCGCTTGCCCACCAGCATATCTGGCACATTGCCCTGCACGATCCGCTGGGCCAGCCCTTCCGCCACGGCGCTCTTGCCCACGCCGGGCTCCCCGATGAGCACGGGGTTGTTCTTCGTCCGGCGAATCAGAATCTGGATAATCCGCTGGATTTCCGCGTCCCGGCCGATGACCGGGTCCAGCTCGTTCTTCTCCGCTGCCAGGGTCAAATCCCGGCAGAACTGGTCCAGGGCCGTCTTCTGTCCGCCCCGCTCCTGGCCCCCGTTTCCGCGCTGGAACTGGGCCATGAAGGGCATGAAGCCAGGCGCCTTCCGCTCCCCTTCGCCGGAGGCGGCGTTGTCCCGCATCTGCTGCAGAAGCTCCTCCCGTGCAGCGGAGAGGTCCACCCCCGCCTTGCGCAGCAGCGCCCCGGCCACCCCGTCGTCGCTGCCCAGCAGAGCCAGCCAGAAGTGCTCCACCGTCACATAGTTCTGTCCCAGCTTGTGGGATTCCAATACGCTGGTTTCCAGCAGCTTTTTCGCCCGGGGGCTCAGCTCAATCCGGGTCCCCTGATCCGCCAGATCCTCCTCGCTCAGCCGCTCCCGAATTTCCTCCACAGCGCTGTCAAAGCTCATGCGGCTGGAAACCGCCGCGGGCACAGAGGCATTGGTTTTCAGCAGGGCCAGCAGGATATGCTCCGTCCCCACATAGGACATCTGCAAATCTGAGGCCATCCGCTGGGCCAGCTGCAGGGTCTGCTGGGCCCGCTGGGTAAATCGTCCGAAAATGGGCATGGAAAATTCCTTTCTGTCTCCCTTATTCTGTCCCGCCTGCAGGGCCCCCAGCACCGTGCTCAGAAAGCTGCGCAGGTTTCCCTTCATCAGGTCGGCATTCATGCGGCTCATACAGTCCGCGCAAAGGCGGCGGGTCCTGGTTTCCTCCCCCGACACCACCGAGATGGTAAAGTTCGCTTCGTTGTTATGGCATTGCTCGCACAGCACGGCGCGTCTCCTCTCTCTATTTCTGTTCTTTATTGGCCAGGGCCAAGATCATGGATTTCAGCATGCGAGCCCGCAGGGCGTTCTTGATCTCCGGGCTCAGGGGCACCGCCAGGGCCTTGCCGCTGAGGGCTGCGGCCATCAGGGAGGCTTCGTCCCCCGTGGCCATGCCGCTGTCCCGCAGATGGGCGATGATCCGCAGGGCCTCCTCCTCGCTGAGGCTGTCGCCGATGCGGTCCCGCACCAGGTAGGCCATCTTCTGGGGCCCGGTTTCTACCACCCGAACGATGCGGATATATCCCCCGCCGCCCCGGCGGCTCTCCGTCAGATATCCCTGGGAGGGGGAAAAACGGGTGGCCAGGACATAATTAATCTGGCTGGGGGCGCAGCCAAAATATTCCGCCAGCTCGTTGCGCTTGAGCTCCACCTCGGGGCTGTCCTCCCCCAGCATCTCTTTAATAAACTGCTCAATGGAATCGCTGATTCTCATGCTCCACGCTTCCTTTCGTCAAAAAGTGATTGACTATCTTTGACTTTGTTATCTTATCATACTTTTTTCGCTTTTGCAACCTCTGCGAAAAGGAATCGTGGAATCCATCGGCAGTTTCTCCGATCAGGGTCAAAAAAAGCGCCTTTTCAGGCGCTTATTCGCTGCGAAGGGCCTCCACCGGATCCTGCTTCGCGGCCTTCCGAGCCGGGATAAACCCGCCCAGGAGCGTCAGCAGAATGCATAGCAAGATCAGGATGCCTCCCGCTCCCGCCGGCAGGAAGGCCCGGACACCCTCCTGGTCCGTCAGGGCATGAATCACGTAATTGATAGGAATCTGCAGCAGCAGGGTCAGCCCGATGCCGAAGGCCCCCGCCAGCAGGCCGATGATAAAGGTTTCCGCGTTGAACACCTGAATCACGTTCCGCTTGGAAGCCCCCATGGCCCGCAGGATGCCGATCTCCTTCCGCCGCTCCAGCACGGAGATGTAGGTAATGATGCCAATCATGATGGAGGACACCACCAGCGACACCGCCACAAAGGCGATCAGCACATAGGTAATGACGTCGATAATCGTCGTTACAGAGGACATCAGCGCCCCCACGTAGTCCGTGTAGGCGATGGCCTTCTCCGGATAGCCATTCTCCTTCATCACCTGGTTATAGGCCTCCAGCAGGCGGATCACCTCATACTTGCTTTCATAATCCTTGGGATAGAAGGTGATCATAATGGGCTTTTCACCCTCCGCGTAGCCGAATTTCAGCAGGTTTCCCGCCAAGGTGGCGCTGCGAGCGGAAGCCCGGGAGGCAAAGTATTCCTGCAGCCGGGCCTCCCCCATCTCCAGGGAGATGGCCTTTCCCAGCTGCGCCTCGTCGATCTGGATCAGGTCCAGCAGCAGGGGAATCCCCGCTTCCACCATGCCCCGCAGGGTTTCCGATTCCCCGGCGCGCCGGATTTCCCGGAGAATCTTCACCAGCCGGCCAGCGGTCATCCGGGTCTCCTCCGTCTCCAGGCTGTCCAGATCCTCCCATCGGAAATCCACCGCCTCCGCCAGCTGGTCCGGATGGATCTCGATCATATCCTTCAGGAAGCCAAAGCCAGTTTCCGGCGCCTCTCCAAAGGCCGCCCCGGTCAGCACGTCCTTTCCCTCCGCTGCCAGCTGCGCCCGCACCACCGGGCTCTCCGCCGCCTCGGCCATCAAGCGGGGAATCAATCTGGCGGGGTACTCAATCCCCAGCTCCAGAATGCCGAAGGAGGTTCCCTCCTTGGGCCGGACCACGCCGGTGATCCGCATCTCCTGGCCCTTTTCCGCCAGCAGGCGCAGCATCTCCGCCTCGACCTCCTTGCCGTCGGTCCAAATGCCCAGCACCTCGTCGTAACGGAAGCGCTCATGGGCCGGCAGCAGCCGGAAGGTAATTCCAAGGAAGTCCTCCGGGGCATAGGTCCGGGTGGCGGTCAGGCTGGTGTCCACATTAGCCCCGGCCACGACCCCCTCGATCATGGCGTCCAGCTGATCCCCATCCCGCAGGCCCATGGTGTAAAGCATGATGTCCGGAATTTTGCCGCTGCCCGTAAGCACCACCACACAGTCCGTGTCCTTCTGGGGCCAGGTTCCGGCCATCAGGTCATATTCATCTATATATAGCTCCTCGTTTTCCGGCAGAGCTCGGAAAATCTCGTTGGCACCATAATTGGAAAAGATGCCCGTCAGGCTGTCGTCCACCTGGACGCCGAAAGCGGACAGGGTTTGGTCCGGATTCACCTGGCGATAGCTGTCCTCCCGGGTCAGATAGATCTGGGGCGTGATGCCGTAGGAGTAGGTCACCCCCCGGGTGTAATCCTCCACCCCGCTGTATCCGCTGTCCAGCCACTTTTTCAAGGAGGCCAGATCGTTGGTGGCGGCGGAGGCCATGAACCCGCCCATCATCTGCTGCTCCTGGATGCTGCCGTCCTCCCCGGCGGAGGCGGCCTCCTGTCGCAGCTGGGCGAAGGCGGCCAGGCTGTCCGCCATGGAGAAGGTGGAGCTCATGATCTGCAGGGGATATTGGCTCAGGCTCTCCTGCTCCATCCGCCGAATATAGGCGTTGGCTCCGTTGGACAGGCTCAGGATCAGGGCGATGCCCACGATGCCGATGGAGGCCGCGAAGGCCACCAGGATGGTCCTTGCCTTCTTGGACCAAAGGTTAGCCAGGGAAAGGCTTAGGGAGGTCAAATAGGACATGGAGGGCTTCCGCAGCCGCTTCCCTGCCTCCTCCGCCCGGGGCATCTCCTCGTATGGGTCGGAGTCCTTGGTAATCACGCCGTCCTTCAGCTTCACGATGCGGGTGGCGTATTTCTTGGCCAGCTTCGGGTTGTGGGTCACCATGATGACCAGATGATCCTTGGCCACTTCCTTCAGCAGCTCCATCACCTGCTTGCCCGTGTCCGTATCCAGGGCGCCGGTGGGCTCGTCCGCCAGCAGAATGGCAGGCCGGTTCACTAAGGCCCGGGCGATGGCCACCCGCTGCATCTGGCCGCCGGAAAGCTGAGCTGGTTTCTTCTGCGCCTGCTCCTTCAGCCCCACCCGGTCCAGGGCCTCCAGGGCCCGGCTTCTCCGCTCCTCCCGGCTAACCCCGTTCAGGGTCAGGGCCAGCTCCACGTTGGCCAGCAGCGTCTGATGGGGAATCAGGTTGTAGCTCTGGAAGATGAAGCCCACCGTGTGGTTCCGATAGGTGTCCCAGTCCCGGTCGCTGTATTTCTTCGTGGATACGCCCCGGATCAGCAGATCGCCGCTGTCGTATCGATCCAGCCCGCCGATCATGTTCAGCAGCGTCGTCTTCCCGGAACCGGAGGGCCCCAGAATCGCCACGAACTCATTCTCGCGGAAGGACACAGAAACCCCGTCCAGCGCTTTCTGGACCAGGGTTCCGGTGCGATATTCCTTTCTCAGGTTCTGAATTGTCAGCATACTGTCTCCTGATAAAGAAGGCGCCCGAGATCGGGGCGCCCGTCAAAATAGGTCACACAATAATGCGAAGGGATGTTTCACTCCGGGGCCCTTGGAAGACGTCGGCACTTAGCGGGTGACGAGGGCTTGCCCGAAGTCAGCCACTTTGTGCCGCTACGTCTGGAACGGAGCGAGAGCGTGCCCCGGAGGGGAACTCCCGCGCGCATTATCCATTCACAGGTTCATCGGGGCCGGGCTTCTCTTCCTCTTCCACAGTTTCGGGGGCCTCTTCCGTTTCCACCTCCTCGGCGCCGAACTTTTCCTCCACCCGATCCTTAGCGTCCTCATAGACCTTGTTCAGATCCTTCAAGGTCTCCTCCGCCACGTCCTGAACATCCTGGATGAACTGCTCCGCTTCCTGCACCCGCTCATCGTTCCGGATCTCGTCCGTGATCTCGTCCACAATGGCGGCGCCTTCGTCCACGATGGTGTCAATGTGCTCCTGCACCCGGTTGCGCAGTTCCTCATCCGACTTTTGGGACTCCGTCGTGGTTCCCGCGCCCAGATTGAAGGCAAAAATCAGACTCAATATCCATGCCAGAAACTTCATTTCTCTTTCACTCCTTTTCTGTTCCTTCCGCGGTCTCGCCGCGAAAATTATTGTACTCCCCTGCCCCTCGTTTTACAACCCGCTCCAAAAGATTTCAAACTTTTGTCACATTCATCCCGCCGGTAATGGAAGCAATGGTCACAGATGGAATAGGGCCAGTTCCAGGACAGGCGTTTTCCACACTGGCGGCACTTCCGCCCCGGCAGCTTCTGGGTGGAAAGGACGTGAATAATCCCGGAGGAAATCAGGTCCTTCCGCTGCTGGATGGTCATTAGCAGGCTCTCCGGCTCCGGCAGGAACCGCCGGGCATAGTTGTAGCATAGGTCGCACAGCCGATAATGCCCCTCCAGCCGGTCCAGCATGGACACGGTGCAGCTCTCCGGGTCCAGCAGGTCCGGCAGAATCTCCGTCACATCGTAATGCCCGCCGGTGCTCTCCGCGTGATACATATTCTTCCATTCCGCCAGCAGGGTAGGATCCTCCTCGTCGAAGGGGATGCACAGAAATTCGTACAGCAGGCGCTTGTCCGTGTTCCGGGTTTCCATCCGGGCCGCCAGGCTCATCATCCGCATGGTGGACGCCTTGGAAAAATAGCTTTTGTCCTTCATGCTGATCCATTGGTTCAGGGTTTCCGTCAGGGAAAGGGGCAACCCCAGCAGGGATTCCGGAAAGCGAATCACCGCCGTGGTCAGGGGCAGGGCCGGTCTTTCCAGGGCCGCCACCACCGCGGGCTTGAAGCCATAGGCGTTGACATAGCCGATGTCGTACTGGCCGTATCGCCCCGCCCGGCCGGCAATCTGCCGAATTTCCGAGTCCGTCAGCTGGCGGGTGATATCCCCGTCGTACTTCTCCCCTTCCATGAACACCACCCGGGCGATGGGCAGATTCATGCCCATGGCGATGGCGTCCGTAGTAACGACGATGTCCGTCTCCCCCTGGCGGAAGCGCTCCGCCTGGTTCCGCCGCACGTCCGGCGGCAGGGCACCGTAAATCAGGGAAACCCGATAGCCCATCTGCTTCAATTCCGCCGCCAGGGCATGGACCCTGGCCTTGGAAAAGACGATGAGGGCGTCCCCCTTCCGCACTCCAGAGGGAAAATGGAAGCCTCCCTCCTCTACCACCAGGGGCGCCATCCGCTCATGCCGCACGATGGTCATCTCGTCCCCGCAGTCCGCGATCATGGCCGTCAGGAGCCTTTCCGCGTCCGGGGAGGCGCAGAGATGAATCTCCTCCGCGCAAAGCCCCAGCACCGCGGCGCTCCAGGCGCCACCCCGGTCCCGGTCCGAAATCATCTGGCATTCGTCCACTACGGCGATATCGTATTCATCCTCCAGGTCCGCCATCTCGATGGTGGAGGACTGAACCCGGCTGCCGGGCACCAGGATGCGTTCCTCCCCTGTCACCAGGGAGCAGGGCACATCCGCCAGGTTCATCCCCTCGAATTGCTCGAAGGCCAGCAGCCGCAGGGGGCCCAGATAGATGCCGTGGCTGGCGGTCTGCAGGCGCTGGATGCTTTCCCAGGTCTTGCCGGAATTGGTGGGCCCCAGATGCAGAATGAACCGACGGTGCAGGTTCCGGGCCAGGGGATACAGATCCTTCATCTCCTCAGGAATCGCCTTCAGCAGCGCCTCCCGCAGGTTTTTCCGGTCGCTCTGGGTTCGCTCCCGCTGCCGCTGCATGGCCCGCAGGGTGGGGTTCTGCTTCAGGTGCTTCCGCAGCCGGCCCTGGGGAAAATGGGCCTGCACTGCCCGGAGAATATTCCCCTGGGCGCTTCGAATCTGCTCCCGGGTCAGGCTCTCCACGGAGCCCTCCTCCAGGTGCAGCCCACGGCAGTTCTTCAGGGCAGGATAGGCCTCCCAGATTCGCTGCTCCAGGTTCCGCTCCAGGCTGCCCTCGGGCAAGGCTTCCTCTAAAATCCGCAGGGGCACCCCCTGGCGGAACACGCTTTTCATCAGGCTTTCCGCCACGGAGCCATGGATCTCCTCCCGCCGTTGCAGGTGGGTCAGATCCCCCTTGGTCAGATAGACCATCAGATCATGATCCAGATCCCCGGCGATGCGGCCGGCGTTCCGCCGCAAAAAGTGAATGGGCTGCTGATCCTGCAGGCATTTCCGGGCCTGCCTGGCCTCCCGCAGGGGGCGATGAATCCGGGTCACGGATTTCAGGAAGGGCAGCTCCACCGGATGTCCGCTCTTCAGCTCCGTCTGAATCAGGGGCCGCAGCCGACGGTATTCCGCCTCATAGTCCTCCGGGAAATCCCCCTGCACCAGGGTCTGGTAAACCCTGTCCTTCTTTCGCGTCTGGTTCAGCGCGTTCTGAAAAGCCCGGCTCTGCAAATATTCCGCCTTCTCGCCGGGCTTCATGCTGCGGGTAATGACCTCCGCCTTTTTCAGCGTCCGCTGATAAATGTCCCGCTCCATCTCCCGCAGGATGCCCTGCTGATAGGCTTCGCGGCTGCGCTGTTCCAGTTCCTGCTCGTTCAAAATGCTCCTCCTCGCGCGCGAGGCGGCTCCCCGCGCTGCGGATAGTCTACCACAGAACTGGCCCATATTTCAATGCGAAGGGATGTTTCACTCAGGGGCCCATGGACGTCTGGAACGGGCGAACCTCTGGCGACCGCCAGTGGCGGAAATTTCGCCAGAGGTGAGGTCAACCGAAAGGAAGCGAGCTCCCCTGTGGGGAGTTGCGACCATTGAGGTTGCGGATAGAGAGCGTGCCCCGGAGGGGAACTCCCTCGCGCATAATAAAGTACAGAACCCGGCTTTCGCCGGGCTCCGTCTTTTATACCGTCAGTACATATCCCTTTCCATAGATGGTCTGGATGGCGCCGAATCCAATCTTCGCCCGCAGCCGGCGGATGCACATATCCACCGACCGGGTGTCCGCCCCCCGGGGAAATCCCCATACATTCCGCAGCAGCGCCTCCCGGGAAACTACCCTCCCCCGTTGGGTCCGCATGCATTCATACAATTCATACTCCGTCCGGGTCAGCCGGCAGTCCTTTCCATTGACCCGAATCTGCCGTTCCTCCGACTTCATGCTCGCTCCTCCTCTCCTGTGGGATGTTTTTATTCCTTCACATAGGTGTACGTACTTCCCCAAACGTTATCATATTCCGGCAGATGGCTGATCACCTCCGGATCCTCCAGATCCAGCTCCAGCGTACCGTAGCCCACCTGGTCCTGCAGATTGCTCAGGGAATAGACCCGAACCTGATATCTTCGATCCCTGGGCCGATAGAAGATTTCCTCCTCGCATCTGTCCACATGGCTCATCCATTCCAGAACCTGGTTTTCGTCCTCCGCCATCTGGTAGGACTTCAGCTCCCATTTGGTATCCTTCTCCTCAAATTCGCACAGGAAAACCCGCAGGTTCTCGCTTTTCGCGAATCCACCCCGGACGTAATCCAGCCACTTTTCCTTCTCCTCCCCCAGGATCAAGTCCAGCAGGTGCTGATCCCCGGCAGTAACGTTGTATCCGCTGTAATCATAGCGATAGGTGCCGGTTTCTTCGTCCATCCCCTCCATGTATAGATTCAGCAGCGTAGGCTCCTGCAGGGTGTCGAAGGTGCGGGCCTGCAGATCCTGCCGCAGGGCTTCCCGAACCTCCTTCACGTTCAGGTAAGAAAACCGGTCATTGCTGCGGAAAAAGCCGAAGGTTGCCATGAATTCCTGGGTATCCAGCCCGTAGGTGGGGATGGAACCGTAGCAATAAGCATTCCCTACCTGGGGGATTTCCTCGCTCCGCTGCTGAGAATATTTTTCCGCCATGATCCGCAGCTCGGGCAGCACCGCCTCCTGATCCACCGGATACATATACTGCCGGTGCACCTCCCGGCCCTGTTGATCCTCAAAGATCACCTCCACGGACCGGTGCAGGGATTGCTGGAAGGGGTACTTTTCCTTATCCGCCAGCAGCTCCTGGCGCATCTGCCCGATCCACCCCAAGGTGGCCTCCAGGCTCTCCGGATCCTCAAAGCGCATTTCCCGCTGGGATTCATGCCCGGGCCAAACCCGCACCCGGGCCAGCTGATCCGCTGTCGGCGCGTAGCGGTCGAATCCGGTGATGTCCATCCGCAGCCCCAGCAGGGCCAAGATCATGACCAGGGTCGCCGCCGCCGGGATTTTCCATTGCTTCCAATGGAGGCCAATCCGCTGATCCAGCAGCATCCGAGCCAACAGGCTCAGGGCCAGGGCGCCTAAAATCAGCCCCAAATACAGGATGATCTCCCGGCCCAAGTACAGCACCAGCGCCAGGGCGCCGGCGGTTCCGCCCAGCACGGCCGCCCAGGCTACCAGGAGGGGCTCCAGCTTTTTCTGGATCAGGGTATGCCCCGCATGCTCCGGCCGGCCCTTGCGATAGGCCAGGAAGGCCAGGGCCAGGAAAATCACCGCAGCCACGAGCCCCGGCCAGGGGCCGTAATCCCCCGGCTGATAGAAGCTCTTATACAGGCTGTAAATCGGGGAAAAGACCAGCATGGATCGAATCGCCTGATCCACGAACAGGGAATGAAGATAGGTGGCGGCGAAGCGAATCCAGATCATCAAGGCCACTTCCACCGACCCGGCCATCAGCAGGCTTCCCAGGGCCGCGGACCAAATGGTGCCGAACAGGGTGGCGCTCAGGGTCCCCAATGCAAAGCCGTACAGATTGATCAGCAGGCTCAGCCCCGCCCGGCGCAGATAGGCCGTCAGGCTGAAATATTCCCCCAGGCCCTTGACCCATACCGCCAGGGGATTGATGGCCATGCAAAGCACCATGGGCGCCACGCACCAGACCCCATAGACCCCCAGCCGCAGCAGGAAGCTCTTCCCCCGGGTCATGGGCAGGCTGGCAATCATCATCCCCTGCTTCCGGGAAAACAGATGGCGGAACAGCACCATAGCCGCCACATATCCCATGCCGCCAAAGAGCAGGCACAGCACCTCCAGGTTCAGGGGAGAATAGATAAAGTCCTGGCTCAGCTGCCGGGTGTAATACTCCCTCTGCACCTGCTCCATCGGCTCCGTCATCCGAGAGAGCGTCTGGGAGGTGGAAAGAATCCGCATCATTCCCTGCATGGGGAACAGGGCGAAGCAAATCACCGTTACCACCACGAACAGGAAGAAATATCTTTTCAGCATCCACCGGAAGGGGGACGCCTGTGTGTTCTTATTGCGCATATCCCTGTTCCTCCATTTCCAGAATGAATACCTCCTCCAGCGTCAGGGGAAGAGCCTCGCAGAATTCCGGCCCAAAGGTAGCAATCTTCCGCAGGGCCGTTTCCTGGTCCCCCCGCAGGGTCACGACGCACAGCCGCCCCTGCCGCTGGCTCCGCAGGGGATGCAGCGCCTGCAGTTCCTCCTCCGGGATGGGCTCCGCCGTGGCGAACTGGACCCGGAAAATGCCGCTGACCACGGATTCCATGTCCCCCACGGTGGTCAGCCGGCCCTGATGCAGGAAGCCCACGCTGTCGCAGATGTCCTCCATCTCCTGCTGGTTATGCCCCGCCAGGATGGTCATCATCCCCCGATCCCAGGTTTCCTCGCTGATGGTCTTTCGAAAGGCCTCCCGCATCACCGGGTCCAACCCGTCGAAGGTCTCGTCGCACAGAAGGGCCTGAGGCCGTCGGGCCAGGGCCAGGCAGACCTGCACCCGCTTCTGGGTGCCCTTGGAAAAGCCGCTGATCTTCTCTTCCATGGGCAGATCGAACCGCTTGCACAGCTCCTTCAGCCGCTCCGGGTCATGGGTGGGGTACCAGGCCCGCTGGAAGGCCCCCATCTCCTGGATGGAGGCGGCATGCAGGAAGGTGGGGTCGTCGCTCAGATAGCATATTTCCGCCTTCGCCGCCGGGTTTTCGAACACCCTTTGCTCCCCCAGGTATACCTCTCCCCGGTCCGCCTGTAAGATGCCGGAGATAATCCGCAGCAAGGTGGATTTCCCCGCGCCGTTGGTTCCCAACAGTCCGAAGATATGCCCACCCTCCAGCTCCAGGCTGATCCCTTCCAGCACCTGCCTTCCGCCGAAGCTCTTGTCAATCTCCACCGTTTTCAGCATGGGTATTGCTCCCTTCTACAATCCTTCGTTTTCCTTGAAAAGCGGCTTCCTTCATATCCCGTCCGAAACGGTCCGCCTTTGCCGCCTGCCTCCAAGGTTTTCCCGTCCTCCATCTAATAGACTCATTTCAGACGGAAAATGTTTCATTCCTGAAAAATCTCCTGGGTCAAGCCTTCTACCCGCTCCCGGGAAATTCCCATCTCCTTCGCCTTCCGAATCTCCTTCTCCAGCAGCGCCATCTGGCTGTCCTGCTGCTTCTGGCGCTGTTCCCCCGTGGCCGGGGTCACGAAGCTCCCCCGCCCCGGCTGGGAATAGATCAACCCCTCCTGCTCCATCTCCCGGTAGGCCTTCTGAATCGTGTTGGGATTGATGCCCAATTCCCCGCTCAGCTTGCGAACCGAGGGCAGCGGCTCCTCCGGCGCCAGAAACCCCATGGTGATTTGCCACCGCAGCTGATCCCGCAGCTGCTCATAGATGGGCGCCTTGCTCCGCGGATCGATCACAAACAAGGTCCATCGCTCCTTTCCCCTACGTCCTGTCTCATACTCCCGCATACCAACCACGCGCGTCGTTCACTTTCGTCTCAACTGCACTATCACAATTAGTACACTTTCATCATACACTCCCTATCCCCGCCTGTCAACCCCGGAGACAAACTGTTACAATTGCGAATTCAATTTTCAACCCCTTGTAGCACAAGGAAAGTTCAATAAATTCAACATATTCCGGTTGATTCAGTCTCCGTAGGTCTTCCCCGTGTATAACACAAATACAACACAGCTTTTCTAAACGTGTATAGCAGGGGTAACAGCTTCACAAAGGAAGTTGTTTCTTGCATCATAAATCTATTGTTCACCCTTTCCAGGGTAGGGAATTCGGTTCCTTGCCTTGTCGGTGACACATTGCTAGTTTTGTACGCCAGTCCCGGCCAGATGGAAGGTGGACTCGGCTTCCTTGATCTGCTGGTTGATGGTGCGCATATTGCGCGAGAAATTGCTGGAGTCCAGCGACAGCGCGACTACCAATTCACGCAGGGTTTCAGCCATGAATGTTCACCTTCTTTTTCGATATGGGCAGGATTATAAATGGCATCTGGAGAAATAGAGCGTTAGGTGTGAAATAGTTCACGCCAGAAACACTAATGGAGAGGTGTTGAATGATGCCCAAGAAATTGATTTCATTATTAACGTTAATCATAATGCTCGTTGTAATGGGAACAAGCACGGCTTTCGCAGTTCAGGACAGCAGCCCTGTTTCTCCAGTTATCTACTTGCCAAATTTGGGGAGCGGAGAATGGATAACTAAGGATGAAAATCTGCCTGTGCGGATCGAAACAAAGGATTTTACAATCAACGAGAGCAATCCATCAGAAAAGGTGTATGTTTTTCAGCTTTACGGAGAGTCTCCTGGTAAATGCTTTATTCATGCGGATTTAATTCGTCATGAAGAAGCTGTTTTCTACATTGATGCAGAAATATTGGTTGATGAAAATCTCAATGTTCTAATTGTTCATGTCGAGGCTGTTCCAGTTAATAGCATGAACAAAGAAGATGAAGAATAATCAGCTTATGGCTTTATCCCCGGCCAGACTTCATCAATGAAGCGCTGCCGGGGCTTTTTCTTTTCCTGCTCCCTGGTTGCATCCCATGCCCGCAGGCGCAGGAAGCCCAGCATGTCCATTTCGTCAATTTCCATCATGCGCCAGCCATTCTTCATCAGTTCGTTGTAGGTGGAATAGATGTATTCCGGCAGGGACAGGCTTCATGCGGAATCGTCACTTCCGGATTCTCCGCCTCCGCCAGAATCTGCTCCGCTTCCTGCACCGCCGGAATCGTAGGGAAAGTGTCCAGCACCTCCGTGGTCTGGGTCTGCACGGCCATCAGGGCCAGCGCGATGTCATGCATCAGGCGATCGGCGGGATAGTTGTCATAGACCTCATCCGGGGTAAACTGGTTACCAAACAGGATGCAGAACCACTTCACCATGGTGTCCAGGGCGTCAGTCACGGTCAGCTGCTCTTGGGAGACGTCCTTGCCCTCAGTCGCGTCCTGGGACAGGCGCACCAGCCTGCCGTACATTTTAGAAGCAGGCTCCATTTCGCGCAGGGCTCTGCCGGAAACGAAGTCCACGGTATATTTCTTTTCACCGAGTGTACAGGTGATCATATCTGCTTCATCGTGCCCTCCGCTCATCTTGGAAAACTGGAATTTATTCGTCTATTTTTAAAATATATGAAGCGATTATCTCTGCAGTTTCTTCTTCAGTTTTTCTGTGTTATCTATAAACAACTGAAATTTCGATTTGTTCTTTGCAAACCATTTGTTATACTCGATATGCGGTTTTATGATTTCATCAGAAGTAAACCCTCTATCGGCAGGTCTTGCTTTAAGTCTTTGTTCAATAACCTCGTCACTTGGACATAATGCAATAAAGTGTGTTGCCTCAATTTCTTCTGGCACATCTGTTTTTTGGAAGTAATCCATTGGATTTAGGCAGCTTACAAAGATCACATTTTTTCCTTCCGCCATTTTCACAGCACGCTTCAAAGTGTCTTCACCATATTTTGATTCTTTTTCAGTTCCAGCATAATCCCACCAGTTCAGACCAACCTCGTCGCTATCAACAGGCGAATATCGCTCGCTATTTAACTTTATTGATAAATAATCCTTCGCCGTTGATTTCCCCGCGCCACAAGTTCCTGTTATTACAAATAGTTTCATCTTGTTATCCCCTGTTTCCTATCTACAAATTCCGATTTTACTCAGCGGTTTCCCGCTTCTCATAGGTCAGCCGCACATCGTATCCCAGCCGTTCCATCATAGCCAGAAAGATCTTGTTGACGATCTTCTCCGGGTGATTGATTAGCCTGGAAACATATGGGCCGGATGTTCCAATGTCCCCGCCAACCTGCTGCTGGCTAACCTTCTCCTCAATGCATTTCGTTTTTACGTCCAGTTCTATGTTGTTTAATAGCATACAATCCTCCTGAAAAAGCACGAATCTTGTACAATTCATCCAAGTTATTGTACCATATTGAGAGCCCAAAATCCACCACAAAAATAAGCGTCCCACCCGAAGGTAAAGCGGCGCGTGATTCATCGCGTCGGCAAAAGAGCATTTGAATTCTGCGAAAATGCCATCGTGGCGACTATAATTCTTCGAATTTTATAGTTGGAAAAACATTAATTATGGTCTAAAATTACAATTTATATTTTAGAACAAACAAAATTGACATAATTCATCCAGCGTGATATACTGTTAAGCGAACAAGAGCAATTCGTGAGGTGCTCGTATATTTTATCAGGGGAGGGAAAATGGGAGTGCAGGAAAGAGATGGGCTGTATCCTCGTCCGGACTATCTCAGCCGGCTGAGCAGCTTTGCAAACACTGAGCCAATAAAGGTGATTACAGGGATTCGCAGATGCGGAAAGTCCAGCTTGATGCTGCTGATGCAGCAACAATTGTTGGCGGAAGGAGTTGCGCCAGAACAGATAGTTTCCATGAATTTTGAATCCATGAAATACCGAAACTTGACTGTACAATCATTCTATAAAGAAGTCATCGAGAGGCGGATTCCCGGAAAGCGAATGTACCTTTTCTTTGATGAGTTACAGAGAATGAAGGGCTGGGAGGATGCTGTCAATTCCTTTCGGGTGGATTTGGATTGTGATATTTATATTACCGGATCAAACGCCTATTTATTGTCCTCGGAATATGCGACATATCTGGCAGGACGATATGTGGAAATCAAAATGCTGCCGCTTTCCTTTCGCGAATATGTTCAGTTCAGAGGCTATCATATCCAGGATGTTGAGATTATATCCGGCGATACATCTCCGATAGCTTATAACAAGGAAAATCAGCCTCAGGACTGGAACATGCTGCTGGATCAATATATTCGATACGGCGGAATGCCTGGAGCAGTGGAACTGGGAACTGTGCAGCACAAGGCTTTTACCTTACTGGATGGAATTTACAATACGGTAGTCATGCGGGATATTCTCGGCCGGGAAAGGAATCACGGAAAGCCGCAGATTACGGAGCCGGAGCTGCTTCAACGAATCGTAATGTTTTTGGCAGATAACATTGGGAATGAGACCTCCTTCAATACAATCGCGAAGGCTTTGGTGGAAGAGAACCTCATAGAATATATGGATGACCAAAAGAAACCGGCAGTTTCCACCATCTCGGCTTATGTAAGAGCATTAACAGAGGCATATCTCTTCTATCCCGTGAGGCGATATGATATCAAGGGAAAAGAAGAACTAAAATCCTTGGGGAAATACTATATCGTGGATTGTGGGCTCAGAAACTACTTGCTTGGATATCGAAATCTGGATACGGGACACACGATTGAAAATATCGTATTTCTGGAATTGCTGCGCCGTGGATATGATGTGAAGACTGGGAAAAATGGCACGAAGGAGGTTGATTTTATTGCAACCTCGGATGAGGAGGTTATCTATTATCAAGTAACGGAGGATTTATCAGCAGAGAGTACAAGAAAAAGGGAGTTGGAACCTTTATTGAATATCCGGGATCATTATCCCAAGGTAGTCATTGCGCTAAGCGCACCGGTCACAGCGCCTGTCGCGGGGATTCGAATCGTTCGGCTGATTGATTTCCTGCTGGAAAGGAGATAAGGGGACGAAGCATGTGCATGAAACAATTGTTATTTCATCAGCCCGCGGATGAGCGGGTATGGACGCAGGCCTTGCCTCTGGGAAATGGTTCCCTGGGGGCCATGGTCTATGGCGGAATTTCCGCAGAGCATTTCCAGATCAATCAGGAATCCGTCTGGTCCAAAGGGTTTCAGAATCGCGTGAACCCCGAAGGGAAAACCTATCTGGAGAAGATCAGGAAGCTGCTTTTTCAGGGAGAGGCGGTGGCGGCAGAGCAGGAGGTCTATGAACATCTGCTGAATCCTGCGGTGGAATTAGGGCATTATGAGCCCCTCTGCGATCTACGGATCTTTTATGATCGTCGAATTCCACCTGTCAGCGAGCGGTTCCATCCAATCCCCATCGAATATAGCCATTATTCGCGGACGCTGGATCTGGCAAATGCCCTCTATCGCTGCGAGTTTGAGCAGGCGGGAAGGCATTATCAGCGGGAAGCCCTGATTTCCTATCCGGATCAGACGCTGGCGATTCAGCTGACAGCGGACACACCCATGAGTCTCCGGCTGGAGCTGGGCCGGGAAGGTGCTTGCGAGTCCGTGACAGCCGAGGGGAATGGGCTGACGCTAATGGGTCGGACGGCAGGAGTGGGCTTTGTTGCCCACGCCCAGGTAACCTGTGATGGGCAGGTGGAGGGCACCGGGAATTACCTCTTCGTAGAGAATGCCAGGAGAGTTCAGATCTATCTGGCGGGGCGCACGGATTTTTATGGAGAAGATCCCGAAACATGGTGCAGGGAACAGGTGCGACAAGCCCTCCAGAAGGGATATGAAGCCCTGCGGCAGGAGCATGTTCAGGATTATCGTGGGTTGTTCGATCGGATGGATTTGACTCTGGAGGGAAATGAAGAAGTTCAGAAAGCGGAAACCTTCTTCCACTTTGGCAGATATTTGCTGATTGCCAGCAGTCGGCCAGGAAGCCTGCCGGCGAACCTACAGGGATTATGGAATCGGGATTTCAAGCCGGCCTGGAATTCGGGATATACCCTGAATATTAACCTGGAGATGAATTATTGGCTGGCGGAGGCGGCAAACCTTTCCGAATGTCATTTGCCGCTGATGGACCATATCCATCGCATGATTCCCCATGGGCAGGATGTGGCTGCACGCCTCTATGGCTGCCGGGGTGCAGTGGCCTTTCATAACACGGATATTTATGGAGACTGCGCTCCCTGCGAAAGCTGGATGCCCGCCTCTGCGTGGCCCATGGGGCTGGCCTGGTTGGCAACGCACATCATGGAACACTATCGCTATACGGAGGATATGGAGTTCCTGCGGGAGCATTATGAGGATCTGCGGGAAGTCGCGCTATTCTTCGTGGATTTTCTGGTGGAATCGCCGGATGGAACCCTGGTCACCTGCCCTTCCTCCTCCCCGGAAAACACCTATGTTCTGCCCAATGGGCAGAAGGGGACGATTTGCTACGGGCCGGCCATGGACAGCCAGATCCTGCGGGAGGTATGGGGTGGAATGATCGAAGCTGCCGCCGCCCTGGGGAAGGAATCCGACCCGCTAATCCGGACGATTCAGAAACGGATGCCTTTGCTGGCGCGGGATCGAATCGGCGGGCATGGTCAACTGCTGGAATGGCCAGAGGAATGGGGAGAGGAGGAGCCGGGACATCGGCATATCTCCCACCTTTTCGGTCTCTATCCGGGAAAAACCATCAGCCGCGCCAGAACGCCACGTTTGGCGGAGGCCGCCAGGGTGACCCTGCGTGACCGGCTGGCCGGCGGCGGGGGACAGACGGGATGGTCCCGGGGATGGCTGATCAACCTTTGGGCCCGGCTCGGAAATGGACAGGAGGCCTGGAACAACCTGGCCACCCTGCTGCGGGAGCAGACAGCGGAGAATCTGTTCGATCTGCATCCCCCTCTGTCGCCCGCCATGCCGACCGTGTTCCAGATCGACGGCAATTTCGGCGGGGCGGCTGGGATGCTGGAAATGCTGATGCAGAGCCAGGAGGGGAGAATTCAGCTGCTGCCAGCCCTTCCGAAGGAATGGAAAAGCGGCTCTCTTCGAGGCGTAAGGGCGAGAGGAAACATGACAATCGACCTGTCGTGGCAGGATGGCCAGGTGACCGCTTGGAAGATTCGATCCCCAGAGGTTAAACGGGTGAAGGTGGAAATGAACGGAGAGGTTCAGGAATGGACGGTAGGCCCTCAGGGAAAAATGAGTAAAATAATCAATGAGGAATGATCTGTTCGATCATTCAAAAAGGCTGCTCTTTCGAGCAGCCCGAGGGGGACAATCCCTCTTTTTTTCGAATATTGTTGGTTTGCTTTATTTCTCCTGAGCGAAGGTTATGCACTTTCCAGGCACCTGGGCGCCATAGGGCTGATTTGCGTAGAGGTGGGTGCGCAGCATCAAGGTCAGGATATTCCGGGCATTGCGCTCCAGATGGGCCCGGGTAATCACTCCATGGGCCAGCCCCTCCAGAATGCGGTCGAAATCCGCTTTTTCTCCGGGCTCCACCAGGTCATTCTGGGCCTTTACGCAGAGGGCCGCGTCGGATTTGTCGTACTTCACTTCCGATGTCGCCGCCAGGTGCTTGCTCAGGTCGCTGGTGGTGAGCCAGTCGGTCATCACCATGCCCTGGAATCCCCATTCATCCCGCAGCAGATGGGTCACAGAATCCACATTGTTGGCGGAATGAACGCCATTCACCAGGTTATAGGACGTCATCAGGGACATGGGCTGGGCTTCCTCCACGGTGATCTGGAAATTCCGGGCATAGATTTCCCGAATCGCCCGCTCGGAGATATGGGAATTGGTAAACATCCGGTTGTCTTCCTGATTGTTGGCCAGGAAGTGCTTAATCGTCGTACCGTATCCGGGGTGCCGTTGCACGCCCTCCGTATCCGCGGCCGCGCATTTTCCCGCCAGCAGGGGATCCTCGGAATAGTATTCGAAGTTTCTTCCGCACAGGGGGTTCCGGTGGATATTCATGCCCGGCGCCAGCCACAGCGTCGCGCCAAATTCCTCCATCTCCGACCCGACCAGGTCACCCATCTCGGCGATCAGATCCAGATCCCAGGAGGAGGCCAGATTCAGGGCGATGGGAATGGCGGTCAGATATTGATAATGCCGGATGCCCTCGGCCTTTTCATCTCCCCCAAAGGTCATTCCGCCCAGGCCGATGGCCGTGCCATCCGCCTGCTCAATATACTCCGGCGTCAGCCGAAGCCCCGCCGGGCCGTCGCACAGCTCCATCTGCTTCAGGCCATATTTATCCTCCAGCTTGCCGGTGGTTTCTCCCGCCGCACCGGGCAGCGTCTTGGCTGCGGAGCCCAGCACGCTGGCGAAACCGACGTTATCCACGGAATTGCCCACCATCAGATAGGCCAGTTCTTCCTCTGTCAGCTGGGCGATGAAGTCATCCAGGGATGCCTGGCCCTCCGCCACCTCCTGGAAGGGGATCACCCGATCCGGCTTCTTTGCCAGCGCGTCAGCCAGTGGCGCATATTCCGCCACGGTGCAGGCGATGGCCGCGGGATCCAGCGTCAGCTTGACCGCATTCGCGATCTGCTCCGCTTCCCCGGGCAGAATCCTGCCCTCCTGGGGTGGCGTGATTTCCTGTAGGGAGGTATCATGATCCTGGAACAGGGGCCGTACCTGATTCACCGTCACGTTTTGAGCCAGCTGAATCACCGCCGCCACCTTGGTGTTCCGGGAGCTATTGCCCACCCGCAGGAGGTAATCTCCGCTTTCCAGCACCCAGGCGGATTCCGCTGGGCTGAAGCTGGCCAGGGAGGCCGCCCGAATGCGAATCTTCAGCAGCTCCTCCTCGCCGGGGGTCAGCATGCGGGTTTTGGCAAAGCCCCGCAGCTCCTGCCAGGGCTTGGGAAGCTCCTTCTGAGGGGCGGACACGTACACCTGCACCACCTCGCGACCCGCGTATGTCTTCCCCACATTCCGAACCAGGACTTTCGCCAGGATATCGCTCCCCTCCAGGGAAATTTCCTGGGTCTGGATTTCGAAATCGGTATAGCTCCGTCCAAAGCCGAATTCGTAGGCCGGTTTCACCTGAAAGGTGTCGAAGTAACGATATCCCACATAGACGCCTTCAGTATAGTATTCATCGCTGACGTCCCCATCGTTGTGGCTGAAGCCAGCGGAGGAGGGATAATCCCCATAATTTTCTGCCCAGGTGTCCGTCAGCTTGCCGGAGGGAATCGCCTTTCCGGTCAACAGGTCCGCTACTGCCAGGCCTGTGGTGTTCCCCATCTGGCCGATGAGCACCAGGGCATTGATGCCAGGGATATGCCGCAGAGGCTTGGTGTCGATGACTCCGCCGACGTTCAGCAGCACGATCGTCTGAGCATATTTTTCCGCTAGGAAGCGAAGAGCCGCAACCTCCGCATCGGACAGTTCATAATCTCCGGGCTCCGCACTGCGGTCCTTGCCCTCCCCGCTGTTCCGAGCTAGCACGAAAACCGCCGTATCGGTGTCGGAGGTCTGCACATCCTCTTCCGTGATCTCCGCCAGGGCTTTCGGCGTCAGAGGATTGAGCATCATCATGGTATGGGCAGCTTCCGGCGGTTGTCCCGCTGCGATGGCCGCGTCAATGGCCGCCTGTTCATAGGCCTGTTTCTCCGCTGCGGCAGCCAGCTCCTGTCGATCCAGCCAAGGGCCGGTGGTCACCTGGAAGCCCTCCCGCCGGAGACCCTCTTCGATGTTGATGGTCTCCCTTACATATACATCCCCGGAGCCCGTGCCGCCCTTCACCGTTGCCCGGGCACCATTGCCATATAGCGCAATATTTCCCTTTTCCTTCAGCGGCAGCGTGCCGTCGTTCTCCAGCAGAACCATGCAGTCGCCAGCGATAGCCCGAACCCGGGCCTGGTTTTTTGTCTCCCGCTCCGTAATTTCAGGGGAAGTAGGTGCTAAAAACTTGGACATCTGTTCCTCCTTCATCCGTGTTAAAATTGCTTATTCTTTTTTCGTCCGGCTTTCAGGGGCACTCCGAAGAATGCCTTCTTCCGAGCCAGCGGGAGAATATCTCCCCATACAGGTGCAGAATACCAAATGCACAACTAAATTTGAATGAAAAATTTAGTTCCTATTGACTAAATTTACTAAATCTGTAAAATGAAAAGCACAGGGAGGGATGCATATGAATTCGATTACTGCCAAAGAGCTGGCTGCACGTCTCCATCTTTCCGAGTCCGCCGTGTCCTTGGCGCTGAATGACAAGCCCGGCGTCAGCCGGGAAACCCGCCGCAGGGTGCTGGAGGCTGCTCAGGAATATGGATACGATTTTTCCCGGAAGGCCGTCGCCCGGGATCAGAAGAAGGGCACCGTCTGCTTCGCGGTTTATCGGAAAAGCGGCGCGGTTGTAGGAGATACCCCCTTTTTCTCCGAGCTGACAGATGGGATCTCCATCCATTGTCGCCGGGAAGGGTATGAATGCGTCATTCGATATCTATACGAAGGAGAGGACTTGAGCGATCAAATCTATGAGCTGCGCGCGGCAGCCTTCGCGGGGATCATCGTCCTGGCCACGGAGATGGAGGAGCAGACCCTTTCCCTGTTTGACCGGGTGGAGATTCCCTTGGTTTTTCTGGACGCCTATTTCGAGCGGTCGGAGTTTAACTTCATTCTGATCAATAACTCCCAGGGGGCTTATCAGGCCACCAAATACCTGATTCGAAAATGCAGAACCCAGCCAGGCTACCTCCGCTCCTCCTACTGGATCAGCAATTTTGACGCCCGGGCGGATGGGTTTTATAAGGCCATTCGGGAGGCGGGTATGTCCACCTCTCATTCCCTGGTGCATCGCCTGGCCCCCTCTCAAGAAGGCGCCTACGCGGACATGAAGGAGCTGCTGAAAACAGAAAAGCCCGTAAAGTGTTACTTTGCGGACAATGATTTGATCGCCATTGGCGCGATACAGGCCCTGAAGGAAGCGGGCTTCCGAATTCCGGAGGACGTGTCCATCGTTGGCTTTGACGATATCTCCGCCGCGGAATATGTCAGCCCACCCCTAACCACCATGGAGGTGCCCAAAACCTATTTGGGCGAGGTGGCGGTAGAGCGGGTGGTTCAGATGATTGAAGGCCGCAGCCTCCAGCCGGTGAAGGTAGAAATCTTCACCCGGCTCATCCCTCGCAAAAGCGTCGCCTGCGCGAAGTAAGCCCACCGCCTTGGAGATGGCGGGATATTCCACAATGGCAGTAAGGCACTAAAACATCGGCACTTCGGGAACATACATTTCCCGTTTGATCAATCATCCGGAGAAGATCGTAAACAAGACCTTTCTCGCTATGATGGAACCAAACTGCGGGCCTTCTGCTTTATCGAATATAAATTTCTGCCAGATTGTGCGCCATTTTGCTCTACGCATCTCATTCATCCTACAAACTCCAATAAAAGGAAAGTGCCCTGCCGAAAAGCAAAGCACTTAGATCATAAGAATGCAGCTTTCATTCACGGTCTCCCGCTACGATGACTTCTGGTAAGCTGCCACCGTCGTTCGTCTCCACCGTCGCTGATGTCATCCCAGCTCGGCTTCGCAGACATTCAAAGCATCCGTTTATCGTGTGTAGTGTTCCGCGGCTCACATCTCTGTTTGCAAAGACGGTATAGCAATCAGCGCCCTTCTTGTCACCTTCGTTTTGCATTGAATTTCCAACGATCACCCCAGAATATGCAGCGTTACCTTCCCTGTCAATCCGCTGCCGCTGGACGGCACCGGGGCCAGCATCTTGTGGTATCCCTCCAGCAGGGGATAGCATTCCCTTTCCAGCGTCGTCGCCACTTCAATTCGCAGATGGTTGACACCCTTCTGGCCGGAAAGCTCGTACACCATGGGCGGGGCGATTTGAATACCGTGGCTCTCCCCGTTCAGGAAAACCTCCACGCCCTCCTGGGCATCCTCGATATTCAGCCGCAGCCGGGCGTCCTCGGGCAGCTCAAAATCGCATTCATACCGGACAAAGCCGGAGAATTCTGGCTGCTCCGCCGCCAACTGGTCTCCGTCGGGCAGGAGGGTTTCCACCGCTTCGGAGAAGGCAGGATATTCCGCCCCTTCGCAGGTGGAACGCCGCCAGCCCTGCAGTGAGATTTCCTTTCCCGGAGTCTCCGGCCCACGCAGCACTTCATCGCAACCGCCGCTGACCAGGAACAGGGACTTCAGGGGATGCACCGTCAGTTGATAGCCATCCTCCGCTTGTTCCACCGGCAGACAACGGTTTTCCCAGGGATCATACAGGAAAGCCCCTTCCATAGAAATAGAAGGCTTCAATACACCCTGCCAGGGATCGGTCCCCTCATTGACGATCATCGCCAGGGGCGTATCCCCCTGAATCTCCAGCAAGCGAATCCGCGGATTCGCCGGGGAAATGGCCGGCAAGGAGACACCCAAGGTGCGAACCTGCACCGCCAGGTGATCCACCGAAATCACTGGGCAGCCCTGCAGCGTCTCCGGCAGGGCGTCGCCGGTTTCGCTAATGAAGTCCGGCTTCCGCTCCACAAAGAACACGGGCACGCCCGCCTCCGCCAATCGTGCCAGGCCCCTGGCTGCGGCCACGCACAAGCTTGCACTTCCCGGCACGATCATGACCTGATACTTCTGTCCATTGATCTGGAAGCTTCGATCGCTCGAGGTCTGGCATGTGTGATCATCCCCCAGCAGCTCCGCGGGCAGCACATGGTAATCAATCTGGGCGTCATACAGCGCTCGTCCAGGAATCTCAAAGGCCATGGCCTTCGAATCGCACCATTCCGCTTCCCCATGGTACAGGATCCCAACGGGAATCTGGTGCCTGCCGGAGGAGGTCAGCTCCGCCACACGATTCATGTAAGCGATCAATTGACCAAAGTGCCGATATTGGGGATTATGCCCATGGGCATAGAAATGGGGCGGGCAGTCCGGGTCCGGGAAGGCTTTGCCGGTAAAGGCATGGGGCACAAAATAGTTGATGCCCCGCACCAGGAAATGATCCGCCAGATATTTCTCCAGCCGGACGCCTTCCTCCCAGCCATAGTTGCCGAAGATTTCGCACATGGCGCGGCCCTGCTTCCGAGGCTCCAACGCTGCTGGACTCTGGCCCAGCTTGGCCAGGCCGTAATGATAGAAAACACCGTCCCTGGCCGCGCCCATGGAATTCTGCCGGGGCTCTTCCTCGCCCTGGGGCAGCACCTGACCGCCGATATCATCAATGCCAGCCATATCCTGCCCGCTCAGTCCCCGGAAATAATGCCCCAGGCTGGAGCCGGTCTTGCAATGATGCCCATTATCCTCAATCACGTGGCCAATGTACATCACACCGTGCTCCCGACACCAGGAGCCGATCTGCTCGCTGAAGTTCTGGCTGACCAGGCGGGTCAGGCAGTCCATATAAGCCATATGCACCTGAGCGGTTTCCGGGTCCTTCTCCTGGCTCCATAGTCTGTTCAGCCGCGCAGCCCAGTTCTCTCCCAGGGTTTCCGCCACCGCGGCCTCCAGCTCCTGCCCCCAGGGCAAATCCTGCCGACAGCCCAGGGGATTATTTGTGTCATACATGAACCCATTGCCCAGCTCCGGTTCATCGGAGAAGAAGCCCACCAGGGTCTTTCCGAAGTCCGCCTGGTAATGTTGCCAATGGGCCTCGTACACCTCATCAATCAGCACCCGCACGCTGTCCCGCTGGGTCATGTTGATATAATCCCGATGGTATCCCGCGTTCCGGCTGATGACGGTCACCTGCAGCTTCGCCTCTCCGGGCGTTTTCCGGAAGGATACAGTTTCACCGGAGAACCGATCCGTCAGGTCTGTCACTTTCCCTCCCTGCACCAGCGCCACCCGCAGGATGCGATCATCCTCAAAGGTCCGGGCCGGGGGAATGCTGAACAGATGTTGTTCCATGAGATTGGCGGGCGTCCTGGTGGGAGCCTTCATCAAGCCTTCCGCCCGAAGATCCACCGTCACTTCCTCCACCTCGGTCGGAACATCCCAGGTGTTCAGAAAAATGCTTTGCCGGCAGAGGGCATCCGGCTTGTCCTTCAAGGCGCCATTGGCAAAGCCGGTGGGGAAATGGCTGTCATCCAGCACCCAAACCTTCATCCCCCGCTTCCGGGCCTCGTCCAGGATGACGTCCATATCCTGCCACCACTTAGGCCCACAGAAATCGGGATGGGGCCGGCTCTCCACGCATACCGCGCCGCAGTTGGCCCCATGAATCACCTCCATCATTTTCCGCAGGGTGGCTTCGTCCTCCCCATGCTGCCAGAAGAAGGGAAGAATGTGGTTCTCTGCCTGCCCAGCCAATACCTTCTGAATTGTTTGGTTCATCTTATTTCCCCTCTCCCTTATTGCACTCGAAGAATCGCCTGCTGATAATAGGTCAAACGATAATGCCCTCCTGCCTGGGCCTTGAAAACCACATGCAGAGTATCTCCCGGGGCGGCCTCCTTCGGAATCGATACGGTAAACTCCTCCCCCTCCTGCAACACCTGGGCCTTTTCCGCCCATGGGGCGCTGGCTTCCGGGTAGATCCGGGCTGTTACCTTGACCTCCGTCTCGTCAGGAGACGTGGCCTGGGCATGCAGCGTCAGGTCTTCTCCCGCCTTCACGGCGTGATTCAGCCCTTCCGCAATGGTCAGCCGCGGGGCATGCTCCCCCTCCGCGAAGGTAGCGGCATCCACCCAGCCCACTCGGGCTGCGAAGTCCCGCTGCACGTCCGCCACATAGGGCCACATGGATTCCACCTCGGAGGTCTGGCCCGCCCGGTCCGTATAGTGATCCAGGGCCACGTCCCAAAGATTCAGCTTTTCCCCCTTGGAATTAAATTGATCCTCGATGGGCCGATACCGCCCCGCCATGCCTCCCCAGGCAAAGTTTTCCAGCGTCCGGAACCCCCAGGGGAACAGACAGATGTAGGTGGGGGAATCTCCCTCGGAGAGAAAATCATATTTTTCCGGCTTGAATCCCATCTTCGCCCCAAACCATTCGTTGACGATATTCGGGTTCGCGCCGAACTGACCCGCCGGGCCCTCTCCTTCGTATTCGTGGCCGTCCAGCCAGGTGCAGTACCCCGCCGTCAGGGCGCTGCGCCCATCCAGAATCTCCTTCTTCATGAAATCGGCTCGCAGGGTATCCTTGCTCTCTCCCTCCGGCATCACGAACCAGGGATAGGCATAGCTCCGCATCTGGAGGGTTTTAATGAAGGAGATTCCCGGCCAGCTTTCCGCCACATATTGCCGATAAGCCGGGTCCTGCTCGCCGCAGGCGGTGATGATCACCTTCTGGGTAATCTTCTCATGCAGTGCAGGCCACTCCGGGCTTTCCCCAAATTCATTTTCGATATCCATCAGTGCCCGGGCGATGGTATTGGTTCCGCCCCAAACCTGTAGATAGAGAGGCCGCTCATCCTCATCCAGAATGTGAGTGCGAATCAGCTCCGAACCCTCGCTGGGGGCTTCCATCTCGCCCTCGTAGCCGATATTGCCAATCTTGGTGATGGACCGCAGATATTCCGGCGTCGGATACCCCTCCGCATGCTTTACCAACTGGGGATAATCCTTCTCATAATCGTCGATGACCTGCATCATCCAGTCCGTCCCCGGCCAGCGATAGGGCGCGTCATAGGGTCCGCTATCCTCGCTGGAGCCAAAGTCATCCTCCCGGATGTTCTTCGGTTTCACCGCGCCGGGAACCCCCTGCCAATGGAATTTAGAGGAGGTCTGCACAATGCCCTGCAGCTCTACCTCGTTTGCATAAAATAGAAAGTGGCGCAGTGAGTTCTGGTCGTCCACCTCTGCGTCCTGGGTAATGATGGTTCGAATCTTCTGGTCCATCAACAATCTCCTCCTTATTTTCGCGAAATGTATTTTCTTTCCTTTCCCTGGGCGGGGCAGGCTTTTTATTTTCTATTCATCACAGATGGGCGTCCCATTTCCCGCAGAAGGGATCCACAGGATTCTGCCCCTGGAAGGAGCCCCGGCCCATCAGCTTTTCCACCAGCTGATGGATGCAATGATCGTTGTTGGAATAGCAGTTGATATAGGTCTTGACTCTCGGGAAATCCAGCAGATGGTAAGGATTTTCCAGGGAGACGAACACCGTCGGCACATCGTTGATGTAATGCCCGCAGTCCGCGCCCATGGGCTGTTTCCATTCGATGCGAACCACCGTCTGATTGCTCTTGGTGGAAAGATTGGCCACGTACAAAATCAGATCATAATTCTGCACAATCTCTTCATATTTGGTCGTGAAGCCTTCCCCATAGGGCTGGGGAACAAAATCGTCCACCTGGAAGCCTTCCTTCTCCAGCAGCCCACGCACCTTGGCACAGGCGGCCGCCACCTTGTAATTTCCTTCTCCACCTGCCGGGGGCTCGATGGTGTAGAACAGAATACGCTTATATTTCTCCGGCGTCAGGGGCAGCACCCCGGGCTGCTCCTTCACCAGGGCAATGCCCTTCTCCGCGCATTCCTCCGCCCAGGCATGGTGCTGCGCGCAGCCCACGATCTCCTTGGCTTTCTCGGCGTTCACTTCCTTTACGCCCCGGTGCAGCCCCAGGGCCGCCTTCACCGCCAGAATCCGCGTTACGGCTTCATCCAGCCGCTCCGGCGTAATCACGCCCTTGCGGATTCCCTCCAGCATGAAGCCATAATCCTCCTCCAGGTTCCGGGCGAACAGGAACATATCGCATCCCGCCGCGATGGAGGCGGGCACCGCGTCCCGTCGGCTCATGGCCAAGGTGTATCCCGCCATGGTGGTAGCGTCGGTGCAGATCAGCCCATTGAACCCCAGCTCTCCCCGCAGCAGCCCCTGCAGCAGCTCCGGGCTCAGGGAGCCAGGCAGCATCTCCTCGTCCCGAATCGTCGGATTCAGCCTCCTGGTCCAGGCGGGCTGCAGGATATGGCCAATCATGGCCGTCAGGGAGCCCGCCTCGATGCCTGCCTTGTAGGCAGCGCCATAGGTCTCCATCCAGGTGTCGCAATCCATGCTGTTGATGGAGGTCACCAGATGCTGATCCCGCTCGTCCTGCCCATCTCCAGGGAAGTGCTTGATGGAAGCTGCCAACCCCCGCGCCTGTACCGTGCGGACATAGGCAGCCCCCATCCGCCGAACCCGCTCCGGATCGCTGCCAAAGGTCCGGGTGTTGGTAATCGGATTGCGGAAATTGCTGTCGATATCGATGATCGGCGCGAAGGCCCAGTTCGCCCCTACGGCCTTTGCCTCCTCCGCGCAGACAGCGGCCATTTTCTCCGCCATAGCGGTCTCATCCGTGGCGGCAATCTCCATGGGAGAGCCCACCAGGGTTCCCTCAGAAACGATGCCATTGCCGCCCTTTTCCAGGTTGGCGGCGATCAGCAGCGGAATCCTGCTGCGCTGCTGCAGCGTGTTGGTCGCCTGAACTGCCCGCTCCGTGGGGATGACACGGTACATGCATCCGCCGGGGGACAGAATGCTGTACACATAGTCGAACTCCTCCTGCTTGGCTTCCTTAAACAGGACACAGAATAGCTGCCCTGCCTTTTCCTCCACAGACATGGCATCCCGGGTCTGGTTCACCCAGTCAATGGCCGCGTCATCCAGAAAAAAGGGATTTGCTTTTAAATTAACCATATGTTCTCCTCCTGAAACTCCTTGAGGATTTGCTTTTCTTCATTTTATACCCTGCGTCTTGTTTCGTCAAATGCATCGAAGCATGCATCCGCCATGCTGCTGCACACCCGAACCTCCGTAGCGGACATTGGTTACATGGTTGGTTATGAAAATCCAGAATCCTTCATCCGCGCTTTCCAGAAGGTTTATGGCTGTTCCCCTTCCGTGTATCGAAAGAACGGCAATCCATCGTGATAAACAGCGACGCCCTGGAGGGATTTCTTCTCCCAGGGCGTCGTTTTGTCATGTTCTCCTACAGCTGAAACTCGTAAGTACCCGCCTGCAGGGCAAAGATCGCTTTTTCCTGGCCATGGTGTTCCCTCCTGCCCAGGAAGCGAGCGCCCTCCATCGCAGGGATCCGGGCCGCTGCTTCCTTCGAAATCGGCAGATACAGTGTCGCCGTCGTATTGGCCGGTACCACGGCCCGATAAGACGTCAGTTTCCCTTGCTCCGCTGTCCATTCCGAATGAATCGTGCCATAAATAGAATCGTAGGAGGCCTTCAGCCAGGCAAAGCTTCCCCCTGGCGTGGGCTGCAGCAGGAAGCTTTGGAAGCCGGACACATCCTCCCGCTGGATCCCCGCCTGATATTCTATCATCCAGGAAGCCACCGCTCCCAGCGAATAATGATTAAAGGAATTCATGCCGTTCTGGCCGCCAAAGCCATTTTCAATCGTATAGGAATTCCACCGTTCCCAGACGGAGGTGGCCCCATTGAGCACCGGATAGAACCAGGAGGGGTAGTTGGTCTGTTCGAACAGCCGATAGGCCGTCTCTGCCTCTCCTCCCCGCGTCAGCGCCGGCAGCAACGGCCCGGTGCCCATGAATCCCGTCGTCATGGTATATCCCGTTCTTTCGCAGGCCGCCTGCAAACGCTGGTTCGCCCGGGCCTTGTTTTCCTCCGTAAACACCTCGCACATCAGCGGCAGCGCATAGGACGCCTGCGTATCCTGAATTGTCCCATCCGCTGCCTGGGTTTGACCTTCGTCATTCACAAAGGTAAGATTCCATTCCGTCTGCAGCCCATCCCCATACTCCAGAAAGCGCTGTGCGTCCGCATCGATTCCCAGCAGCCTGGCCATCCGTTCCGCAATCCGTACGCTGCGATAGAACTGGGCATTGTCCATCAGCATGCAATCCGTATCCTGCAGGGACAAATGATCTCCCAGAAAGCCAATATGACTCGTCAGATATTGTTTCCCCGGTGCTTTTTCCATCATCATCCCTTCGATGTGCCGCCGCACACTGGGATAATTCTCCTCCAGGGTCTTCCGATCCCCATACTGCAGGAAGGTCTGCCAGGGGATCACCACCCCCGCCGCGTTCCAGGTATATCCCAGCGCGAAGGCCTCGCCCGCCTCCATGTAAGGGGGTGCATAGAGATGGAAGGTGCCATCCCTCCCCTGGGCATCCCGTTGCAGCAGATTATAGAATCCATAGAAGGCGGACATATCCGCCAGATAGGTGGCAGTTTCGCTGAAAACCTGGGCGTCCCCTGCCCATCCCAGCCGCTCATCCCGCTGGGGGCAATCCGTAGGGATGGAAAGATGATTTCCCACAGTGGAGCGGAGGCAATTGGTAAACAGCTGATTGGCCAGGGGATGGGAGGATTCATATTGGGCCGTTTCATGAACAGAGCTCAGCACAATACCTCGGATGTTTTCCGCCGGCAGGGGCGCGGAGAGCCCGGAGATTTCCACATAGCGATAGCCATGGAAGGTATAAACCGGGCAAAATACCTCGTCCTTCTCCCCCTTCATGGTATACCGATCCGTCGCCAGGGCGCCCCGCAGATTCTCTGTCAAAATCATTCCGGCCAAGTCGCCATAGCAATAGGGGTTATCCGCTGGCAGGCGGGGATAGAGAATCTCCGCGTAGCGAATGGTCACCTTTCGGCCAGCCTCCCCCTGGGGGAAGGTGATCTCCGGGATTCCGACCATGTTGATTCCCATATCATATAGATATACCGTGTCCTGATCCTCTCCCCGGGTCTCCGTGCCCACATAGGACGCAGAAAGCGTTTCCGTGTGGAAAATCCCCGAATCGGGCTTGGCCTGCAGCAGGGGCTCCCGGCCCCGCACCCGGTTCTCCATTCGGCAGGCGCCACGCCATCCTTCCGCGGAGAAGCCAGGGCAATCCCATCCCGCCACGTTTTTCTCCCGGGTGGCGTCGTAAATCTCCCCATTGAAATTGCCAGCATAGCGGACGGGCCCCTGCCCGAAATACTGCCAGCTGCAATCGCTGGGAAGGTACGCTTTCCGGCCATCGCGGTAAGTAACTACCAGCAGCGCCAGCAGCCCCTCCCGGTCTCCATACCAGTTCTGAAACTCCAGGGAATAAAACAGCTGATCCTGATACCATCCTGAGGCCAGGGTTGCCCCCAGGGCATTCTGTCCCGCCTGCAGAAGGGAGGTTACTTCATAAGCGGTATAGAAGATCCGGGAGCAGAAATCCATATCCCCATTGGCCAGGTATTCTTCTCCCACCTTCTGCCCATTGATCCGCATCTCATAGATTCCCCGGGCCGCCACATACAGCCGGGCGGAGGCCACCTCCCCTTCCAGGGAGAATTCCCGGCGCAGCATGGGCTGGCTGCCATAGGAAGGATCCGCATAGGCCAGCGTTCCCGGAGAAACCAGCATCTGATCCTCCTGCAGGGCGACACCCGTCCGGCCCTCGAAGATGGCATAAGTAGCGCCTGTCTCGGCGCCAAAGATCTGTGCCTGCTCCCCGCCGTAATGATGAATGGTATAATCCGAAAATACCGCGGTGGTCTGTTCATCTGTCGTAAATCCCACCTGGCATAGCCGGGGATAAACGGGGACATCCAATACCTTGCGCAGGGGATTCAGAATCAAATGGGTATGCTCCGTGACCTGGCGCATGTTGGTGCTCACCATCCGAGGATCCTCCCTTGTTTCCAAGGGAACACCATCAATGGTCATGACCTCCATCTGGTTGCCGGAAACCACAATCTCAAAGGCATGCTCTTCGAAGCGATTCTCCGCGTGGATTACCTCCAGGGGAACCTTCATGGTCTCAATGACCCTCTCCTCCTGCTCTCCAGGGGCATAGCCCTTTCGGCTCACCATGACCTGGGCGGGCAGCTCTGACACGTCGAGGCGATAAGCGATGTAGTTTTCGCCATGAATCAGGTAATTATTCTTCGTGGAGGAATTCAGCCGGGGATCGCTGGCGCCAAAAACGATGCCGGCTCTTTTTCCTCCTGGCTGCATCTGCATTTTATATTTGATTCGAAAAACCGGCAGCGTCTCCGCCGCGAGGGCGATCTCATCCGGGCCAATCCACTCCGCTCCATGCCAGGCTGCCAGGGTCCGGCCCATGAGTCCGGTGGAAAAATGGGAGGAGGCCTCCAGCGCCTCTCCCAACTCATCCCAGACGGTGACCTGCCAGGTGTAATCCGTCTCCGGTTGAAGGGGAACTGCTGTTTCCGGATAGCGAATACCTACGGAACGGCTCTTCTCCACCCTTCCGCTATCCCAGGTTATGCTGTTTCCAGACTGGACCGTCACGCGATATGCTTTCTGACAGGCGCCGTGGCACGCAGCATTCATTTGCCAGGAAAAGGAAGGGTGTGGATCATCCACAGCAAGCGGTTCCACCCGATGGTTCGTTCTCAAATTCAGGATCGTTCTCTCTTTCATTCTTCCTTCCTCCGTTCTTATTGTCGGTAAGTCCATTCTATTCAATTTTCCTGGAAAAAGAATGTCCGAATGAATCAATTCTCGTTGACCAAATTTATTAACTCTGTGTTTTTTCTGTCCCATGCTTATTTCCGGAGTCTTCCCCCGGATTTCTGCATTCACCAGCCAGATGCCTAATTGCTCTAAAAATGCTTTGTTTCTATGCCACGATAGACCATCGCCCCCAGGGAACCATCCCCCAGGGGCAAGGCCTGCGTCCATGCCCGCTCCTCCGCGGGCTGATCAAAGGTTTACGCTTTCGTGGTTTTGTTCACTTTTTCTGGGCCGCCAGCCACTCCATCAGGGTGACCTCTTTTCCTTCCCAATGAACGGGCTGGCCATCAAAATCCACCCGGCAGTCGTCGTTAAACACGGGAATCCAGGCGAAATGGCCCATGTATTCCCAGGGCTCGCCCTGCTCGTTCTTAAACCCGGCATGAATGTCCATGATCTTTTCCCAATAGGTCATGTGGCAATTCTTGGCCCCGGCGGCCATCAGCCGCTGATAGGTGGGTAGGGCGTAATCTGCCGGCTTCACGATGGGGTCGTTTTGCGCATGGGTGAACCAGAGGGGAATTTCCTTCAGATGGGCAATGTCCTCCTCCGTGATCCGGGCGTCCAGCATGGCCTCGCAGATGGGGAACGCCGCTGTGAAGAAATCCGGATAGCTCATCAGCATCCGCATGGTCATAAATCCGCCGTTGGAATCCCCGCCCAGATAGATGCGCGTCCGGTCGATCACCGCCGGGAACCGCTCCAGGAATTGGTCGATCAGGGTCTTCAGCGCTTCCGTATATTTGGATTTTCCGGAATTTCCATACTTTCCGCTGCCGTCATCCAGCCACATGGTGTCGCACTGGGGCACCAGCACAAAGGCGCCACCAAACTTCTCCTGCAGCCAGGGCTCGGTGAATTCCGTCACCTTGTTGCCGGACCAGGCGATGGGAAGATCCTGTCCGCCCTCTCCCGCACCATGTAGGAAGATGATGAGGGGCTTGGGGCCCTCTATCCTCTCCGGCACGAAATAGCCATAGCGGATAGGCAGCTCTGGATGGCAGGAGACCCCCGTCAGGAATCGATCTGCCTGGGGGTTGAATTCTCCCGCGGGCTTATCAAACACCAGCCCCTGCAGGGCCTTGTCTCCCTCCCCTATGGTTCCCACCATGGTCACCCGATAATCCCGAATGGTATAGCTTTCGTGGCCATTGATGTTCTTGAAATTGGCCGCCAGGGCGGAGGAGCATTTGTAGATGGGCCCATAGGGCATCTCCAGCGCCACAAAGACGCTCTTTCCCTCTACCTTGTTTCCCCGCGGGTCGCTGGGATGGGCGGCGCAGACGGGGCGATAGCCCCGGCTGGGCACGAACTCATCCCGCTGGATGAAGCTCTTGGGCATTTCCACCTGGGTGCCATCCTTGTTCAGGATGGTTACATACACGCTGAAGGCCTCCGGGGAAAGCTCCGCTGCCTCCACCTCCCGGGGCATGGCCAGCACCAGCTTGGTCACATAGGGGCCAAAGTCAGTGACCTGTATCACTTGATAATACAGCAATCCCATAATGATTCTCCCTCTCTTACTTTTCGATCTGGAAGAAGTAGACGTCGTTCACGCCCAGCTCCGCCTCGAGCTTCAGCACGCCGTTTTCATAGGTAAAGGGCCATGCTTCCTCCGTCACCGCGCTGTCCTGCCGGATCTTCTCCACCTCCTGGCGATTCAGGGAAACAGGGCACCCCATGGCTTCCCACAGCTTCAGGGGATTGCCATGATCCTCATCCACCCGGCGCAGGGTGACCTTGCCCGGCTTCGCATCCAGCTCCAGGCAAACCACAGCCTTTTCCTTCGGCAGATCCAGGTTCTTCATCTTCTGGCGGAACAGCAGCACCTGGGTGCTCTCCGGCTGCTGGAAGGCCGCGATGCCAATTTCGCCCAGGGTAGCGTCCTTCCCCAGATCCAGCCGTTGATCCCCGGCGTCCGCCAGCATCTTCATGGCATGGTATACCGGCTTGGGAATGCCGTTTTGCGTCAGCATGCCGAATCCGCCATGGAATTCCTCCGGGAAGGGATGCAGCTCCTCAAAGATATCCGAGAAGCACCAGATAGAGGATCCATCCACGTTCTCCGCCACATCCAGGGCCGTTTTCACGTCATAGGCCGCCACCTTCCGGGTGTCATTGGTGTAGGAGGAGAAGCCCGCGTTCTCGTTCCATTCCGTGTAATACAGGGGCTTATCTCCCGCCTGCTGGCGGACGATGGCGGAGTTCTGAATGAACACATCGTTGGGAATCTCCGTCGTTTCCGATTTATCGGGCATGAAATGCCGGAACCCGTTAAGCAGCGTCTTTTCCTTGATCTCGCTCATGGTCTGGGCCTGGCGCATCATGGTTTCCCGCATGGAGTCCCCGATTTCGTCCTTCCCCGTTTCCTCGTCGTTTTTCGGATCTCCCTGATCCTCCACGCCGCCCAGGGGATCCCCGGCGTATTGATGGGTGGAAACGAAATCTACCGGCACCTGGTGCTCTTCGCAGAAGCGCAGGAAGGATTTGACCCATTTGCTGCCGCTGGTGGAGGGGCCGCCCACGGGGATCTGATCATCGATCTCCTTGATGGCCCGGGCCGTCACCTCATACAGATGGAAATACTCCTCCCGGGTGCCGTTGAAGAAAGCCACGGGCAAATCCGGCTCATTCCAGACCTCGAAGCTCCAGGTGCGAATCTCCTCCAGGCCATACCGATGGATCAGGAACCGCAGGAAGGCCTGAATATACTCCCTCCAGGCTTCGTCCTCCTCCGGGGGCACCACGATGGGCTTATAGAAGAACATCCCTTCCTTGGGCCGGCCTTCCTCCCGGTTCATCAGCTTCTTCGGCATGAAGGAAAGCTCCACGAAGGGCTTCATCCCCGCCTCCAGCACATTATCATAGGCCACGCCGCAGGCATTGAAATTGTACTCCTTGAACTGCTCTCCGCCGGGAATGGGGAACACATCGCTCAGATCGTTGATGGTCCGCATGTCGTCGTCAAAGATGCCATGGAACCGCACCCGCTGGATGCCCAGGGTATCATGAATATATTTCAGCTGCCGGGTATAGTCCGTCCGCAGGGCCAAAAGCGCATGCCCGGAGCCCACGCAGAATTGCCAGTGCTTCTTGTGGGGGATGGTGGGGGTATCCTTCCGAATCAGAAAGTCCATGTGAATAATCTCCTCTCTTCTTTTCCCAAGTGGTCTATAAAGGGAAAACCGCACCTTGCGATGCGGTTTTCGGTTGTGAAAGTGCTTTTGTGATTATCCCTTCACACCGCCCAGGGTGATGCCCTTGACGAAGTTGTTCTGGATGAAGGGGTAAACAATGACGATGGGCAGCACGCCTACCACGGCCATGGCCATCCGGACAGACACGCTGGGGATGGCGGCCAGGCCTTGGTTGGCGTTAGAAATGGTGCTCGAATTCTGCATCAGGAACTGAATGTTCTGAATCATCCGGTTCAGCAGGTTCTGGATGGAATACAGATCCGTCCGCTTGGTCAGATAGATGTACCCATTCATCCAGTCATTCCAATAGCCGATGCCGATGAACATGCCGATGGTGGCGATAATGGGCTTCGCCAGGGGCAGCGCGATCTGCACGAAGGCGCGGGTCTCTGTGGCGCCGTCGATGTACGCCGCCTCCAGCAGCGCATCGGGAATGCTGGAGACGAAGTAGGACTTCACCATCAACACATTGAAGGCATTCATCATCAAGCCGGGCACCAGCAGCGCCCAGAAGGTATTCTTGATGCCGAATACATCGGAATAGTTGATGTAGGTGGGCACCAGGCCGCCATTGAACAGCATGGTGAAGAACACCAGGAAGGTAATCACGCCGCGACCCGGCAGGAAGGGCTTGGACAGAGCATAGCCCAGCAGGGTCGTAATCGTCAGGCCCAGCAGCGTACCCACAACGGTCAGCAGAATGGAGATGCCATAGGCATGCACCACGGAGTTACCGCTGGTAAAGATATACTCATAAGCATAAGCGCTGAGCTTCTCCGGGGTGAAGGAATAGCCGTTCCGAATCAGCACGTCATTGTCCGTAAAGGAGGAGATCAGCAGCAGAATCAGCGGCAAAATGGCGCACAGGGTAATGATAATCATCACGACATGGCCAAAGACCTGGAATCTTTTTTCCTGTTTCATGTGTTCTTTCCTCCTTTCTCAGAATAGGGCGTTTTCGGGGTCCAGCTTGCGAACCAGCAGGTTCGCGCTCAGCACCAGCACAAAGCCCACCAGGCTCTGATACACACCCGCCGCGGCGGACATGGTGATGTCGCCCAGCTGCAGCAGCCCGCGATACACGTAGGTATCGATGGTGTTGGTCACAGGGTACAGGGCGCCAGAGTTCTGGGGCACCTGATAGAACAGGCCGAAGTCGGAGTAGAAAATCCGTCCAACCGCCATCAGGGTCAGCATAATGATAGTAGGCCGCAACAAGGGCAGGGTGATCTTGGTGATCTGCTGCCACTTGGTGGCGCCATCGATGGAGGCCGCCTCGTACAGGCTGCGGTCAAAGCCGATGATGGTGGACAGATAGATGATACAGTTGTATCCGATGCCCTTCCACAGGTTCACAAACACCAGGATGAAGGGCCAATACTTCTGCTCCTGATACCAGGCGATGGGCGCTTTCCCCAAGGGCTTCAAAATCGAGTTATTGAAGAAGCCGTTTTCAGAGGACAGGAAGGCATACACCAGATAGCTGACGATAACCGCGGAAAGCAAGTATGGCAGCAGGATCACGGATTGATAGACCTTCTTCACCTTGGAGGTCAGCTCCGACAGGATGATGGCCACGCCCACCGCGAAAATCAGGTTCACGATGATGAACACCACATTGTATAGGATGGTGTTTCGAGTAATGATAAACGCATCCTGGGTGGAGAATAGGTACTGGAAGTTCTTCAGCCCCGCCCAGGGGGAACCATAGATGCCGAACTTGGCCTTGTAGTTCTTGAAGGCCAGGATGATGCCGGGCATGGGCATATAGTTGTTGATGAACAGATAGATCAACCCGGGCAGCGCCATCAAGTAAATGGGAATGGACCGCTTCAGCGTCGCCTGTCGCCAGGCTTTGGACATTTTAGATTTGTCCTGAGTTTTCGCCATTTCTTTCACCTCACAAGAAAACCGGGCAGGGAAAGGAATGCTCTCCCTGCCCGGAAATCATTTTATGATATTTTCCGTGATAGCTTTCTTACTGGATGCCGTTGGCCTCGGCCCAGGCATTCAGCTGCGCCTGCTTCTCGGCGATGTAGTCATCCAGGCCCGCGGACTTCAGCCGTTCCACCATCTTCGGGAGGCCTTCGTCGGGGTTCAGGAAGCCCAGCTCCAGCTGCCGCTGATACTCGTTGTATACGTTGGTCAGGGCGGTGTACTCGGCGGAAACGTCGCTGTTGTCGAACACAAAGCCCATGGCCTTGCTGGTCAGCGCGTTGTCGTTCCAGTTCTGCATCCGGGTCCACAGATCCAGGCTGTCGCCTTCCCAGATACGGGCAATGAACTGGTTGGGCATCTGCCAGTTGACGTTGTTGTAGAATTCAGAATTCTGGGCATCCACGCCGTCGGCGAACTTGATGTGTCCGTCGCCAGACTCCTGCCATTCCTTGCCTTCCTCGCCCCAGCAAATCAGGGTGGACAGCTCAGGATCGGTGTACAGCAGATTCAGCACCTGCATGGCGGCCACAGGATCATCGGTGTTCTGGTTCATGGCCCAGGGCATGGTGTTGTAAGCGCTGGAGCCCTTGAAGTCCGGACCCAGCTGGAAGATGGCCACAGGAGTGCCGCACAGGTTGCTTTCCTGCTGACGGATGCCGGGCTTGGTCGCGGTCTTATAGGCGCACAGGCTGCCCGCCTTGACCTGGGTGGTGGTGGCGTTGGTCTCAGTGATGGCATCCGGAGAAATCCAGCCATTCTGGTTCCAACGATAGAAGCGCTCGCACAGCTCATAATACATGTCGCTGGAGAACAGGTCGCTCAGCTCCAGGCTGTTGACCGGATCCAGCAGCACACCGAACATGTCGCTGGGATAGTCCATGGCCAGGATCTGGGAAACGGTGCTGCCAGGATCGGTGTAGAACACAGTCTTTTCCGGATACTGGGCATGCAGCTTGGCGAAGGTATCTTCAATGAAGTCGAAATCGGTGTAGATGATTTCGTCATCGGGATTGGCGTACATGGAGGCGTAATCCACGCCGATCTCGTCCAGATACTTGGTGGGGATGGAGATGCCGAACTTGCCGGAGGCGTCATCCTTCTTCACCGGGATGCCGTACAGGGTTCCGCCCACGCGGCAGCCGCCCAGCTCGATGGAGGTGAAGGTATCAATGATGCCCTGGCCATAGGTCGCCAGCAGGTCATCCTCCTCCAGGTCGTACAGATAGCCCTTGTTGTAGCAGGGCATGAAGCCGACGGAAACGGCGTTGAACAGATCCACCTGCTCGCCGGAGGCCAGCATCAGGTTCATGTTCTGGGCGTAGGAAGCGGAGTCCATGGGCAGCAGCTCCACGTTGACGCCGATCTTTTCCCGGGTGATTTCGCTCATCTTTTCAGCCACGCGGTCCGTGCCCTGCAGGCGGCCAGCCCAGGTCATGAAAGCGATGACCACGGTAGGATACTTGCCGGAATCGATACGGTCCTGGGCAGCCTTGGCAGCGGCGGAACCATCATCAGCCTTCTCCAGGCGGGGCAGATCTTCCGCCACGGCCAGGCCGCTGACGCTAAAGATCATGGTAACTGCTAACACGGTCACCAACAGCATAGAAAGAAATCTCTTCATGGGGTACCTCCTTCTTTTTGTCCGTTTCGGGCTAAAATCGCCCAAATGAGTTTGTTGTCTACGACTATACGGGAATTTTACTGGCTTGTCAAGCCCCTGATACAATTTTTCCTCCTCTCGTCTCAGCATGACAGATCTTATCACCTATTCATCTGCCACGGGTCCTGGCCACCGCGCCCTGCCAGCCTTCCAGCCTGGCCTGGCGATCCTCGGCGGCCATTTGGGGGGTATATTCCAGCCGGTTCAGGAGGGAGAAGACGGATGCGTCATAGATCCCAGCGGACAGCCCCGCCGCGAAGGCGGCGCCGATGCCGCTGAGCTCCTCCTGATCCGGCACACGAACCGGAATGTTCAATAGATCGCTTTGGAACTGCATCAGATAGGCGTTCCGCGTGGGCCCGCCGTCCACCCGCAGCTCCCCGATGGGCATCCCCGCGCTCCTTCGCATGGCCTCCACGATATCCGTAATCTGATAGGCAATGCAGTCCAGGGCAGCCCGGACAATTTCATTCTTCCCCGTGGACCGGGACATGCCCGTCAGGCTGGCGCGGGCAGCGCTGTCCCAATAGGGGGCGCCCAGCCCGCTAAAGGCGGGCACCAGATAGGTCTGATCCCCCGGGGACGCAGCCCGGGCCAGAGCCTCCGTATCTCCGGGAGAGGAGATGAGTCCCAAATCATTTTTCAGCCAGGAGATCACCGCGCCGGTGTAATTGATGTTCCCCTCCAGCACGTAGTTCACCTTTCCCCCCAGCTTCCAGGCCAGGGAGGTGACCACCCCCTGATCGCTCCAGGCGGGATTTTCCCCGATGTTCATCATGATGGAGGATCCAGTGCCATAGGTGGCCTTGATCATCCCCGGCCGCAGGCACCCCTGGCCCAGCAGTGCGCCATGGGAATCCCCCAGCACGCCCCGGATGGGAATCGGATGATCCAGCCACCCCTCCAGGTCCGTCTCGCCGAAGTCCCCGTCCGAATTCGTGACCTCCGCCATGCAGGCGGCAGGGATCCCGAAGATGGCCAACAGCTCCGGATCCCAGGCCAGGGTTTTCAAGTTAAATAATTGGGTTCGGGAAGCGTTGGAGTAATCTGTTTGATGCCGCTTTCCCCCCGTCAGCTTCCACACCAGCCAGCTGTCGATGGTTCCCACCGCCAGCTGCCCCTGCTTCGCTGCCTCCGCGGCGCTCTCCACGTGCTGAAAAATCCAGCTCAGCTTCGCCGCAGGGAAATAGGGGGACAGGGGCAAACCCGTCTTTTGCCGAACCAGGTCTCCATAGCCAGCCGCCTCCAGGCCCGCGCACAGCTCCGTTGCCCGGGCGCATTGCCAAACGATGGCGTTGCACACGGGCCGATGGGTCTCCCGATGCCAGCAGACCGAGGTTTCCCGTTGGTTGCTGATGCCCATTACCGCCAGGTCGTTCCGGTCGATGCCTGCCTTTTCCACCAGATCGCGAATCACGCCCAGGGTATTGGCATAGATTTCCTCCGGATCGTGCTCGACCCAGCCCTGGTCGTTGGTGATCTGCCGATGAGGCCGATCCGCCCGGCACAGCAGCTCTCCCCGCTCGCTGAACAGCAGCGCCTTGGTGCCCTGGGTGCTCTGATCCACGGACAGCACATACTTCGCCATGCCTCAGCCCTCCAGCGCCTGGGAGACGGTTTTCGCAATCCCCTCCGCGTCCAGGCCATAATGGTGGAACACCTCCTGGGAGGTTCCGGTGATGACCGGGGCGTCCGGCAGGGCTAAGTTGATAACCCGCTTCGGATCGTTGGCGGAAATCACCTGCGCCACCATGCTGCCCAACCCGCCGAAGGGGGCATGCTCCTCCACGGAAACCACCAGCTTCTTCCCCGCGGCCGCCGCCAGCAGCCCTTCCTGATCCAGAGGCTTCACGCAGTACATATCCAGCACACCGGCGGAGATCCCCTGCTTCGCCAGCAGCTCCGCCGCGTCCTTGGCCGGCTTCACCATCTCCCCGCAGGCCACGATCAGCACATCGCTGCCCTGGGCGATTTCGGTGGCTTTGTTCATTTCAAAAGGAACGCAGTTTTCCTCGTACACATCCTCCACCGGGTTTCTCCCCAGCCGGATATAGGCCGTCTGCTGATCCTGCAACAGAGCCTCAAACAGCTTCCGGGTCTGATGCCGGTCGCTGGGCAGGTATACCCGCATGCCCGGGATAGCGCTCATGGCGGCGATATCCTGGGCGGAATGATGGGTCATGCCCAGGGCACCGTAGCTGACGCCGCCGGAGATGCCCACCAGCTTTACATTCGTGTTGGAATAAGCACAGTCCACCTTGCACTGCTCATAGCTGCGGGTGGAGATGAAGGAAGCCGGGCTGACGGCAAAGGCCTTCTTTCCGCAGGAGGCCAGGCCCGCCGCGACGCTGACCAGGTTCTGCTCCGCGATGCCGATTTCCACAAACTGCGCCGGATATTCCTCCGCGAAGGAGGTCAGGGAGGCGGAGCCCCGGCTGTCGCTGCACAGCACGACCACGTCCTTATCCTGGGCCGCTGCTTCCTTCAGCACTTCGCACATCACCGCCCGATTGGCGATTTTATTCATGAGCCGCTCCTCCTTTCGCCAGGGCTTCCTTCCGCGCCTTCAAATCCCGGGAGATTTGCTCATATTCCTCCTGGTTGGGCAGATGATGGTGCCAGGAAGCCTTGTTCTCCATCAGGGGGGAGCCCTTCCCCTTCACCGTGTTGGCAATCAGGATGGTAGGCTTGCCCTTGGTGCGCTCCGCCTCCTGGAAGGCGGCTTCCAGCTGATCCACATCGTTTCCATCCGCCACGTCGATGACGTGCCAATCGAAGGCCGCGAACCGGGCGTGAAGGTCATGGTGACCCATGACCTCCTCCGTGTTTCCGGAGATCTGCAGATGGTTCCGATCGATCACTGCGCATAGGTTGTCCAATCTATAATGCCCAGCAGCCATCAGGGCCTCCCAGATGGAGCCCTCCGCCAGCTCGCCATCCCCCATCAGGGTATACACTCGATAGGGCCGCTGATCCATCCGCCCTGCCAGCGCCATGCCGACGCAGACGGAGAGCCCATGGCCCAGGGAGCCGGAGTTCATCTCGATGCCCGGCAGGGTGTTGTGGGGATGGCCGATATATTCCGAGCCAAAGCGGGAAAACTGCGCCTTTACTTCCTCAATATCCAGGAACCCCTTGTCCGCCAGCACGGCGTACAGGGTTTCCACGCAATGCCCCTTGGACAGCACAAAGCGATCCCGGTTCGGATCCTCCGGATGCTTGGGATCCACGTTCATCCGATGGTACAGAGTCAGCATGATCTCCATGCTGCTCATATCCCCGCCAATATGGCCTCCACCGCCGGAGACGATGATATCCAGCACGTCCTGGCGAAGGTCATAGGCTTTTAATGCCAATGTATTCATGCGCGCCTCTTTCCATTCCGTTTATACTTCATCAAAGACCACGTCTTCCCCGTGGAGATAAGCCTTTACCTTCTCCTCAATGGGGTCGTACAGATCCGGCTTGACGCCGATATACTTGCAGGCTTCGTAGACGATTGGCACCACATCCCCATGAATGGCGGCCACATGATGGATGTAGGGCCCCTCCACCACCTTGGCCTCCAGCCGCTTCAGGTTGTTCACCTCTACCCAGACATAGGTTCCCTTCGTCCAGGGGCCATCAATGCCCCGGGCATGGCCCAGCAGGATGGAATATTCCCCTTCGTCCCCATCGAACCGCACCAGGCTCATGGGCCCATGCTTCGCCTCGGCGGACACCGCGCCGTTCTGCTTGAAGGCCACGGGCACGCAGATGGTGGGCTTTTCCTTGGCCACGGAGATGGGCCAGGGGCCGCAGTGCTGCAGCAGCTCGCCATTGTCGTTGTCCGGATGCCGCACTGTCCAGTCGGAGAACATCACCCGCCGCTCGTTCATGGAGGCCGCTTCCGCGATCAGCTGGGAAATAGCGCCATGGATATCCGTCTCGCAAACCACGGGAATGCCCTCTTCGTTCAGCAGGGCGTTGGCTGCGCAGGGCATGATGTGGATCTCATCCTGCAGGGCGTTCCAGCACTGGATGGCAATGGCGTTGCAGCCATATTTCTCTGCCAGGCTCTTCATGGCCACCTTCAGCTCCGCCACGCTCCGCAGCTGCTCGGGCACGATGCTGCAGGTCATGTTCTCCTGGCAGTAGGCCACCACCTTGTCCACCTCATTTTTCTCCGCCCGCCATTTTTTCATTTCGGCGTAGAGCTCCGGCAGCGGAATGGGGGCCAGCTGGATGTTGAATTTCTCCAGCAGCTCGCCCTCGTTGCACATGGTGGACCAGAAATCGAAGGGCCGGGGGCCGATCTGCAGCACCCGGGTATGCCGGAATACCTTGACCACATTGCACACCGCCAGGAAATCCCGAATCCCCCGTTCGAATTCCGGATCCGTCAGGTTGCAGTTGTTCATATAAGTGAAGGGGATCCGGAACCGGCGCAGCACCTTGCCCGTGGCAAACAGACCGCACTGGCTGTCCCGCAGCCGCATGCCATTCTCGTCCGGCCGCTCATCCCGGGGGCCCCACAGCAGCACGGGCACGTTCAGCTCCTTGGCCAGCCGGGCGCATTCATACTCCGTGCCGAAATTGGCATGGGGCAGGAAGAGGCCGTCCACCTTCTCCCGGCGGAATTTCTCCGCGATGGCGTACATGCCTGCATCGTCGTACAGCAGGCCTTCGTCGTTGATGTCGTCGATATCCACAAAGTCGATGTCCAGCTCCCGCAGGCGATCCGCGGTCAGCTTGCGATACTCCACCGCCGCCGGGGCGCTGAAGATGGCCCGCCGAGTGGGGGCAAAACCAAGTTTAATCTTCGCTTTCATGGGGGTATCCCTCCTTTTGGGGGTATTTTATCACCGCAGAAGCTAAATTTCTATAAATAATTTAGTAAATTATTGCTTAATTTACTAAATTCTATGGAATTTCGATCGATTTGTCGGTTTGTTTACCATTATAGATACATTTTCGATATGAGAAGAGGGCTGCCCTTTCCAGCAGCCCTCCCAGCGGTAGGATCATATCCATTCAAGATGGATGTATCTTCCTGTTTCTTCCCTGTCTCTTGACAAATTTAGAACAGCACGCTCAAAGCCTGGAGAATAGTATCCACGCCAATGATTTTAACCCCTTCCGGAGGCGTTAAAATACGGCGGGCATTCTCCCGGGGGACGATCAGAGTGGTGAACCCCAGCCTCGCGCACTCCGCCACCCGGCGTTCGCACTGGGGCACCGTCCGAATCTCCCCTGCCAGACCCACCTCGCCCATGACGGCTACCTCTGCCCCCACGGCCTGATCCTTCAGGCTGGAAGCCACCGCCGCGCATAGGGCCAGGTCCGCCGCCGGCTCGCTGAGCTCCAGCCCCCCGGCCACGTTGATATATACATCCTGATTATAGGTCCGCTGCCCGGCTCGCTTCTCCAGCACCGCCAGCAGCATGGCGATGCGCCCGGCGTCCGCGCCGTTCACCGTCCGCCGGGGGGAATTCAAATAGCTTTGGCTGGTCAGAGCCTGCACGTCGCACAGCAGCGGCCGGCTGCCCTCCAAGCCGCAGAACACGGTGCTGCCGCTGGCCCCCTGGGCCCGGTGGCTCAGCAGCTCCTCGCTGGGATTGGGCACCACCTGCATCCCCTTGCCCGTCATGCGGAAAACCCCCAGCTCGTTCACGGAGCCGAAGCGGTTCTTCACCGCCCGCAGCAGCCGATAATCCTGCTGCCGGTCCCCTTCAAAATACAGCACCACATCCACCATATGCTCCAGCATCCGGGGGCCGGCAATGGCGCCGTCCTTGGTGACATGGCCCACCACGAACATGGCTGTCCCCGTCTCCTTGCAGATGCGCATGAGCAGACTGGTGCTCTCCCGAATCTGGGACACAGACCCCGGGGCGGAGGCCATTTCCGGGCGATACATGGTCTGGATGGAGTCCACCACCGCCACGTCCGGCTGCAGCTTTCGCAGCTGGGTTTCCACCGCATCCAGGGCATTCTCAGCCAGCACATACAGCCCATCGGAGGCAATTTCCAGCCGCCGGGCCCGCAGCTTGATCTGCCGGGCGCTTTCCTCCCCGGAGATGTAGAGAATTCGCTTCCCTTCCCCTGCCAGATTGGCGCAGACCTGCAGCAGCAGGGTGCTCTTGCCGATGCCCGGATCGCCGCCGATCAGCATCAGGCCCCCCTCCACAATGCCGCCCCCCAGCACCCGATCCAGCTCGCTGATGCCCGTGGGCGTCCGCAGGGTCGCGTCCTCCGGGATATCCTTCAGCAGCAGGGGGCTGGCCCCCGTGCCGGGCCGTTGATTCGCCGCCAGCTTACCCGGGGCCACCTTCTCCACCACGGCGGTCACGCTTTCCTCTAAAGTATTCCAGGCCCCGCAGCTGGGGCAGCGCCCCACCCATCGGGGCGTCTCATATCCGCAGGCCGTGCAGGCATAAACCGATCTCGCTTTTGCCATTTTTCATTCTTTCCCTTCTGGAAAGGCTCCACTGCCTTTCCCGGTAAGGATACCATGAAAGGCCCGCTGTTTCAATTTGTTTTTCCTTCCCCGGGCATGAAAAATCCTCCCCCGAAGGGGAGGAGAAAGGAATCGAATGGAAAATATCCGCCGATTACACGCAGCCGTGAGCCAGCATGGCATCGGCCACCTTCAGGAAGCCGGCGATGTTGGCGCCCACCACGTAATTATCCTTGGCGTCGTATTCCTCCGCCGCGCTGTCGATGGCGGCGAAGATGTTCTCCATAATGGTCTTCAGCTTGGCATCCACTTCCTCGAAGGTCCAGGACAGCCGTTGGCTGTTCTGGCTCATCTCCAGGGCGGAGGTAGCCACGCCGCCGGCATTGGCCGCCTTGCCAGGGGCGAAGAGCACGCCCGCCTTCTGCAGCGCCAGGGTAGCCTCATAGGTGGTGGGCATGTTGGCGCCCTCCGCCACCGCGATGACGCCGTTGGCGATCAGGGCCTTGGCGCCTTCCTCGTCCAGCTCGTTCTGCGTGGCACAGGGCAGCGCGATGTCGCACTTCACTGTCCAGATGCCACGGAAGCCTTCGGTATACACCGCGCCGGGCACCCGAGCCGCATATTCCTTGATGCGGCCGCGCTCGACTTCCTTGATCTGCTTCACCACATCCAGGTTGATGCCGTTCTCGTCCACCACATAGCCGTTGGAGTCGCTCATGGCCACCACCTTGCCGCCCATCTGAGTGATCTTCTGGGTAGCATAGATGGCCACGTTGCCGCTGCCGGAAACGACGACCCGCTTGCCCACCACGTCGATGCCATGCTTCTTCAGCATGGCGGCGGTCAGGTAGCACAGACCGTAGCCCGTGGCTTCCGTCCGGGCCAGGGAGCCGCCGTAGCTGAGGCCCTTGCCGGTCAGCACGCCTTCATACAGGCCGGTGATCCGCTTATACTGGCCGTAGAGGAAGCCGATTTCCCGGCCGCCCACGCCGATATCGCCGGCGGGCACGTCGGTATCCTTGCCGATATACTTGTACAGCTCCGTCATGAAGCTCTGGCAGAAGCGCATCACTTCGTTGTCGCTCTTGCCCTTGGGGTCAAAGTCGCTGCCGCCCTTGCCGCCGCCGATGGGCAGGCTGGTCAGGCTGTTCTTCAGCACCTGCTCGAAGCCCAGGAACTTGATGACGCTCAGGTTCACGCTGGGATGGAGCCGCAGGCCGCCCTTGTAGGGGCCGATGGCGTTGTTGTACTGCACGCGGTATCCACGGTTCACCTGCACCTTACCCTGGTCATCCACCCACGGCACGCGGAAAATGATCGCGCGGTCAGGCTCCACAAAGCGCTCCAGCAGACCCTTGTCCTCATACTCAGGGTGCTTGTCGAAAACGGGGCTCAGGGCCTCCAGCACCTCTTTGGCCGCCTGAAGAAATTCCTTCTCGTGGCCGTTTCTCTTCTCCAGATCTGCGTACACTCGGGCTACATAAGCATTCATGACGATCCCTCCTTACATCCTTCCTCAGGCGAGCCGGATTGCCCGCCTGTTTCGGGGAATATTATGAAAAAGGAAGCCTCCAAAATCAAGAGGTTTCCTGTTCTTCCCGTGTTCTTTTCCAGCTCTGTGCTCCGAAGGATGGAGAGGATTATTTTCCTTCTGGGAAAGCTTCCATGGGGCGTCTGCCTTCTCTTCGTTGCTGATCCGGACCCTTGCTCGCCCCTTCTGTGTCAGCGAAATTCCGCCTTATGGCCGGAATTCGTGATACACTTCCCCCTCCAGGTTTTTCCACTGGAAAAGGCCCTGCTCCAGGGTCAGGTAGCTGTGAGCAGAATTCTCCTTCGGGATGGAAACGGAGCCCGGATTCAGGTAGGTATAGCTCTCCCCCTCCTCCCAGGCCGGCACGTGAGTGTGCCCATGCAACAGGATATCCCCGGGCCTCAGCGGCGGCAGATGGGCAGTATTATACACATGGCCATGGGTGGCAAAGATGGAAATCCCGTCCACCATCAGCCAGGCGTAATCCGCCAGGATGGGGAACTGCAGCACCATCTGGTCCACCTCGGTGTCGCAATTTCCCCGCACACACAGAATCTGATTCTTCCGCGCGTTCAGCATCCCGATGACCTCCTTGGGGGCGTACTCCCGGGGCAGGTCGTTCCGGGGCCCATGGTACAGAATATCCCCCAATAGAATCAGCCGATCCGCCCCTTCCCGATCCCAGGCGGTCAGCATCTGTCGGCAATAATAAGCAGATCCATGAATATCCGAAGCAATCATTACCTTCATCGTGCGCTTTCTCCGTTCCCTACGCTGCGTATTTTCAACCACTGCAGTATAATCTCTTCTTCCAACGCTGTCAAACAACGCTGGATAGCTTTTTCTATGTTCTCTCCGCTCAAGGCAGCCTTTCCACCGGTGGCAGCGGATGATCCGAGCTTACCCGGATACTTTCGATCACCGGCATTTCCAGGGGCTTATTCCAGGTATCCGGGCCGGAGGTCGGCAGCTCTGCCAGTGCGTCCAGCACCTCAAAGCCCTTGGTCATATACCCAAAGGATGCGTATCTTCCGTCCAGCTTATGGGCATCCTGATGGCAAACAAAGAACTGCGTTCCCGCCGTGTTGAAGTCATCATCCCGCGCCATGGAGATGGCTCCGCGCCGATGATCCAGCCCGGTATCCACCCCATTTTCCGCAAACTCGCCCTTCAAATGGAAATCGCTGTCCGTCATGATATCATTATCCGGCGATCCCCCCTGAATCACATATCCCTTCACAATTCGGCAAAAGCACAGCCCGTCAAAAAAGCCCCGGTTAGCCTCCTCCGCGAAGGATGCCACGGTAATGGGCGCCTTGTCCGGAAAGAGCTCAAAGCACATCTCCTGTCCTTCCGCCATTCTGATGACACATTCCGTCATATTTCTCCTCCTGAAAAGCGGCCTGCCACGGGCGTGGCAGGCCGCAGGTTCATCCTACAGATTATTCCGCAACATACGCGGTCTTCAGCAGCAGGCCATTGGAAGTGGTGACAAAGAAGCCAGCCACCTTCTGGTTCATCAGCATCGTGTTGGCCTTGTAGTACAAGGGCAGCACCGGATATTCCGCCGCCGCGATGGCTTCCGCCTGACGCATGACCTGGAAGGCTTCCGCCGCATCGGTCATATTGGCCGCCTGCTTCACCAGCGCGTCATATTCCTCATTGGAATAGAACACATTGTTGTTCACGTCTCCGGTAACGAACAGGGCCAGGAAGGTCATGGGATGCACATAGTCGCCGCTCCAGCCCATGGCGCCGATGTCATAGTTACCGGCGATGATGTCGTCATAATACACCGCCCAGTCCGCGTTGCTGATCTTGATCTTGATGTTCAGCGCGTCCTGCAGCTGACGGGCCAGCGCTTCTACTACCTTGCCCACCGTCTCGTTGGAATAATAGCTCAGCGTGATTTCCGGGAAGCCTTCCCCGTTGGGATATCCGGCTTCCGCCAGGGCTTCGCGCGCCGCTTCCACATCCGCTTCCTCGGACAGGCCATTGTCGCTGGCGGTATCCATCAGATCCTCGCCATTGACCACATAGCCGGGCGCCATGAAGGAATAAGCAGGTTCCGCTTCCGTCTGCACCACGTCTTCAATAATCGCCAGCCGGTCCACAGCCAGGTTGAAGGCCTTCCGAACCAGCACGTTGTCGAAGGGCTCCTTGGCATTGTTGATGTCATAATACACCGTGCCGTAGGAGGGAGATACCACCACGCCCTTGTCCTCCGCCTTCAGGCGGGCCATATCCGTCGTCGGGATGGAGCTCATGCCGTCGATGTCGCCGTTTTCATAGGCCATCAGGCTGGTTCCCAGATCGGAGATGAAGCGGAAGGTAATCTTCTCCAGCTTCACAGCGTCCGCGTCATAGTAATAGGGGTTCTTTTCCAGCACAAAGCTTTCGCCCAGGTTGATTTCCGCCATCCGGAATGGGCCATTGGATACATAGGTATCCGCGGCTGCCGTCCAGCGCTCGCCATTGGCGGCGATGGTGGCTTCCTGCACGGGGCGGAAGGTCCACATGGACAGGATGTCAATCCAGTAGGGAGCGGGAGCCGCCAGGGTGAAGACCACAGTGCGGTCATCGGGCGCCGCAACGCCTACGGTGTCGAAGCCGATGGAATTGTCCGCATAGTAAGCTTCCGCACCGGCCACGTAGCCCAGCAGGAAGTCCACATACTTCGCTTCCGTGTTGGGGTCCAGGATCCGCTTCATGGCGTACACATAGTCCTGGGCGGTGTGATCGGTGCCGTCGGACCACTTCAGGCCTTCCCGCAGGGTGAAGGTATAGGTCAGGCCATCCTCAGAGATGGTCCAGGACTCCGCCTCTCCAGGAATCAGGGAGCCGTTTTCCGTAGAATAGGCCACCAGGCCTTCAAAGGCATTCTCCAGAATGGGAGAAGCGAAGGAGTTGTTGGTTACGCCGGGATCGATGCCGTCCGGTTCGTTGGACAGCGCATAGACGATCTCCTGGGCGGGATCTGCGCTGGCCAACGAGACCATGGTCATCAGCATCACAGCACACATCAGCAGACTAAGGAACTTTTTCATGATGGTTTCCTCCTCTAAAAATGTATGAAATACGGCATGGCCGTTTTCATCCGTTGGAAATTGGGAATGTATGACTCAAAGCAGGCTCTTCACCCCGATTTCGAAGCTCTCCTCCGTTTTTACCGTCGATTTCCCTATGAGTTCACCGCGTGGCAGGCCACAAAGTGTCCCGGCCCTGCTTCCTTCAGCTCGGGCACCTCCTGCTTGCACCGCTCGGTCGCGTAGGGACAGCGGGTGTGAAACCGGCACCCCGCCGGCGGGGCGATGGGGCTGGGCAGATCCCCCTCCAGGCCCACGGATTCCTTTTGCCGCGCGGCCACGGGGTCCGGAATGGGCACGGAGCTCAACAGGCCCTGGGTGTAAGGGTGCAGCGGGTGGCTGTAGATTTCATCCGCTTCGCATTTCTCCACCAGCTGCCCCAGATACATTACGCCCACGTCATCGGAGACATATCTGACCATGGACAGATCGTGAGCGATGAACAGGTAGGTCAGACCCTGCTCCTCCTGGAAAGCCCGAAGCATGTTCACCACCTGGGCCTGGATGGATACATCCAGGGCAGAGATGGGCTCGTCGCAGATCACCAGCTCCGGATGCAGAATCAGCGCCCGGGCGATGCCCACCCGCTGCCGCTGGCCGCCGGAGAATTCATGGGCGTATCGGCCCGCGTGGTCCTGGTTCAGGCCCACCCGCGCCAGCATATCGATGACCATTTCCCGCTCTTCTCCCCGGCTGGCACAGATATGGTGCGCCCGCAAGGGTTCCGCCACGATATCCTGAACGGTCATCCGGGCGTTCAGTGAAGCGTAAGGATCCTGGAAAATCATCTGCATTTTCCGCCGATGGGGCAGCATCTGCTTGGGGGTCAGGTGGGAGATCTCCTCCCCCTCCAGGAAAATCCTTCCCGAGGTGGGCTCATATATGCGGATAATGGTCCGGGCACAGCTGCTTTTTCCGCAGCCGCTCTCCCCCACCAATCCCAGGGTTTTCCCCCGCTGGATGGAAAAGCTTACGCCATCCACCGCGTGGACCATCTTTCCATGGCCCGCGGGGAAATGCTTTGTCAGGTTTTCTACTCGTAATACTTCCTGATCGGAGGCGGCGCTCATGCGATTCCCTCCTTTCGCTGCTTTAGGGGATTGCCTTCCGCCGGCGCTTCCGGGTCCAGCAGCCAGCACATGCTGCGCCGGGTTTCCCCGGTAGCCACGCAGGGGGGCATCTCCTCCGTGCAGATTCTCATGGCATAGGGACAGCGGGGAGCGAAGGGGCAGCCCTTCGGCGGATGAATCATGTCCGGCGGCGAGCCGGGGATGGGCTGCAGCAGCTTCCCCTTATCCTGATTCATATCCGGGATGGAGGCCATAAGTCCCAAGGTATAAGGATGCATGGGGCGCTGGAAGATATCGATGATATCCGCCTCCTCCATGATCAATCCGCCATACATCACCGCCACGCGATCGCAAAGCTCCGCCACCACGCCCAAGTCATGGGTAATAAACATAATGCTCATCCCCATTTCCTTTTGCAGGGACCGCATCAGCTTTAGAATCTGATCCTGAATGGATACATCCAGGGCGGTGGTGGGCTCGTCCGCGATCAGCAGATCCGGCCGACAAGCCAGGGCCATGGCGATCATGACCCGCTGGCGCATTCCGCCGGAAAACTCATGAGGATAGGATTTCATCCGCTTTTCCGGCTCCGGAATCCGTACCATGCGGAACAGCTCCAGCACCTTCTCCCGGCGCTCCTCCTTGCTCATCTTGCGATGATGCTCCCAGAGCATCTCTCCCACCTGATCCCCCAGGGGAATCAACGGGTTCAGGGAGGTCATCGGGTCCTGAAAGATCATGGCGATCCGCTCGCCACGGATCGCTCGCATCTCCTTCCGGCTCTTCGTGGTCAGCTCCTCCCCGCCCAGGCGAATGGAGCCGGCGGTAACCTTTCCCGTCACCCCCAGCAGCTGCAGGATGGATAAGCTGGTTACGCTTTTCCCGCTGCCGCTTTCACCTACAATGCCCAGGGTCTTGCCCTTCTCTACGTCAAAGGATACTCCTCTTACCGCCTGCACTTCTCCATTGGAGGTCAGAAAGGATGTATGCAGATCCCGTACTTCTAAAATCGGTTCCATCACCATTCATCCCTTCCCTTTTATTTCTTGAGCTTTGGATCCAGCGCGTCCCGCAGCCCGTCGCCCACGAAGTTGAAGGCAAACATAATCAGGCAGATGACAATCGCCGGCAGGAACAGCTGATAGGGGTTCGTGCGCAGGGCGTCCGTGGCGTCGTTGCACATCGTGCCCAGGGAAGCCAAGGGCGGCGCGATCCCGATGCCGATAAAGCTCATGAAGGCTTCCATGAAAATGGCGCTGGGAATCAGCATCGTCACTGTGACCAGAATCGGTCCCATAGCGTTGGGAATCAAATGCCGGGTCAGAATCGTCCGGGTAGAGGAGCCAATGGTCTGCGCCGCCATGACGAATTCCTGATTCTTCAGGCTTAACACCTGTCCCCGGACCACCCGGGCCATATCCACCCAATACACGCTGGACAGCGCGATGATGATGGAGAGCAGCCCATCGTCCAGACAGACCTTGATCAAAATGACGTACAGGGTCAGGGGAATGGTGGAGATGATATCCACGATGCGCATCATGATGCTGTCCGTACGACCCCCCAGATATCCGGCGATGCCGCCATAGAAGATCCCGATAACCATGTTCACCAGGGCCGCGATGAAGGCCACCATCAGGGAAATCCGGGTGCCGTACATCAACCGGCTCAAAATATCCCGCCCCAGGTGGTCCGTGCCCAGAAGATAGGTCTTGTTCCATAACCGCTTGGTCTCGGAAATCCGGTTCCCCTCCGCGTCCTGGATGGCCGCGGGGGTCTGGGAATAATCCAGCGTCACGGTTAGTCCGTCCCCATAGGGATAGACCGTAACCTTGTTCGCCGCGTCATCCTTTCCCTTTCGGAGCTGCTGTACCAGATTCCCCTGCTCATCCACCTCGACCACCTTCAACGCCTTGGTGATATACAGCCAATGGCCATCCGGCGCAGGATAAACCTGCAGCACCGCGGGAATATTCGCAAATTTCGTGTTCTGATCGTCGTAGCCATAGGGCGTAATGAACGGCCCCACCACCGCGAACAGGATCAGCACCGCGATAATGATCAACCCCAACAGCGCGGTGGGCTTGTGGCGGAAGCGAAACCAAACGTCCCCCGCAAAGGATCTTGGCTTGGAATACAGCCGATCCGCTTCCCCAATCCCAGACGCAACCCGCTCCCATTTACTGGCAGCCTGCATGGTAAAAAGCCCCTCCTTTTCCCTCAGTCATACTTGATCCGAGGATCGATCAGGCAATAGAACAGATCCACGATGAACACCATCGCGATCAAAAACGCCGCGTAGAAAACCGTCATACCCATGATCGTCGTATAATCCCGCTGGGTCACGCTGTTTACAAAATACCCGCCCATGCCCGGGATGGCAAAGATCTTCTCGATGACGAAGGAGCCCGTCAGCAGGTTGGCCACCGTCGGCCCCAGCACGGTGATCACGGGGATCAGGGCATTTCGCAGCGCATGCTTCAAAATCACCCGAGTTTCGCTGATCCCCTTGGCCCGAGCCGTCCGAATATAATCCTGGCCCATGACGTCCAACAGGGAGGAACGCATCAACCGGGCCAGGAAGCTGACGGAATATCCCCCCATGGCAATGACCGGCAGGATGTAGCCCTGCCATTTGTCCACGCCGTAAACGGGGGTCCAGCCCAATTTGAAGGAAAAGAAATAAATCAGTCCCGTGGCGATAACGAAAGAGGGAATCGTCACTCCCACGGTGGCCAGCGCCATGACCAGCATATCCTGCCATTTCCCATTGCGCAGGGCGGAAATGATCCCCATGGGGATGCTGGCGCAAAGCACAAACACCAGCGTTATGGCGCCCAGCTTCGCCGAATAGGGCAGGCCATTGGAAATGAAATCGTTGACGGTCTTCCCCTGATATTTGAAGGAAGGCCCCAGATCAAACCGCACCAGCCCCCGCATATAATCCAGGAATTGCTTCCAGAGGGGATCGTTCAGCTTGTACTTTTCGTTCAGAGCGTCCATGACCGCCTTGGATACCTGCTTGTCGCTGGTAAAGGGGCCGCCGGGAACCGCATGCATCAGCACGAAGGTCAACAGCGCGATTAAAAACAGCGTTACGATCATCATCCCAATTCGTTTCACTAAAAACCGGGTCAAGATCGTCTCCTCCTTCCGCGAAAATCAGCCTTTGCCTTTCGAATCCATCGGCCTCTTTCACTGTTTCTGCCATCTCCGGATGTCTTCGTCCGTCCCCAGCACCGTGTGAGTTCCGCCCACGTTGTGCTCCGTGCCCGCGGCATAATCCAGGCCGCTGGAGGCATAATCATAGGTGATGGCCTTCCGGCGCTTTTCCACCTCCGGGTTCGGATGGGGAATTGCGCTCAGCAGGGATTTGGTGTAGGGGTGCACGGGATTGGAAAAAATCTCTTCCTTCGTGCCCGACTCCACCATGTATCCCAGATGCAGCACGCCAATCCGGTCCGAAATGTACTTCACCATGCTCAGGTCATGGGCGATGAACAGATAGGCGCAGTGGGTCTCCTCCTGAATATCCCTCATCAGATTGACCACCTGGGCCTGAATGGACACATCCAAGGCGGAGATGCATTCGTCCGCGATGATCAGCTTCGGGTTCATAATCAGCGCCCGGGCGATGCCCACCCGTTGGCGCTGTCCGCCGGAGAACTGATGGGGATATCTGGCAGCATGCTCCGGGCTCAACCCCACCTTCTTGAGCATATCACCGATCAAGGCCTGCCGCTCCTGTTTGGAAGCGCCAATATGATGGATCTCCAACCCTTCGCCGATGATATCCTCTACCTTTTTCCGCGGGTTCAAGCTGGCCATAGGGTCCTGGAAGATCATCTGCATATCCTTCCGCAGCATCTCCCGGGTTTTCCCATCCAGCTTTCCCGTAATATCCTGCCCCTGAAACAGCATCTGCCCCCCGGTGGGGTTATACAGCCGAATCACGCTGCGGCCAATGGTGGTTTTCCCGGAGCCGCTCTCCCCCACCAGCCCATAGGTTTCCCCCGGGCGGATATAGAAGGAAACGCCGTTTACCGCCTTCACCGTGAAGGATCGGGAAATGGGAAAATGCTGCACCAAATTCTGTACCTGGAGCAAGGGCTCCTTCAGATTGATTTCGCTCATAGGTATTTCTCCGCCTCCTTCCTGGCCCGGGCCAAGCGCGCCACCAGCTCCGGCGGCATCTCCACCTTCGGCGCGTCCGGATGCAGCAGCCAGGTCGCCGCCCAATGAGTCGGGCTGATCTGGAACAGCGGCGGCTCCGCTTTTTCATCGATCGCCAGGGCGAACTGGTTCCGGGCCGCAAACGCGTCTCCCTTGGGCTCCCGCAGCAGGTTCGGTGGGCTGCCAGGAATGGAATACAAGCGGTCATCATCGGTTTCCAGGTCTGGCATGGCGGAAAGCAGGCCCCAGGTATAGGGATGCTTGGGCTCGAAGAAGATCTCGTTTACATTGCCCACTTCCACGATTTTGCCAGCGTACATGACGTCCACATAGTCCGCCACCTTTGCCACCACCCCCAGGTCATGGGTAATATAAACCACGCTCAAGCCCATCTTCTGCTGAATTTCCATAATCAGCTCCAGGATTCTCGCCTGAATCGTCACATCCAGGGCGGTGGTGGGCTCGTCGCAGATCAGGATATCCGGGTTCGCGCTCAGGGCAATGGCGATAACCACCCGCTGCCGCATGCCACCGGACAGCTGGTGCGGATAATTCTTGAAGCGCTTCTCCGCGTCCGGAATGCCTACCAGCTCCAGCAGCTCCAGCGCCCGGGCTTTTGCCGCCTCCTTGTCCATCTGCAGATGCAGAAACATGCTTTCCATGATCTGCTTCCCAATGGTCATGGTGGGGTCCAGGCTGGTCATGGGGTCCTGAAACACCATGGCGATGCGCTGCCCGTTGAAATTCTGCCGCAGCTGTTTCTTCGGCAGCTTCAGCAAATCTACCGTCGCTTCCTGCCCCTTCTCGTCCGTGTAGGTATACAGAATTTCCCCGCTGTTGACGGTGGCATTGCTGTCCAGCAGCCCCATCACCGCCTTCATAGTCACGGATTTCCCGGATCCGCTCTCCCCCACGATGGCCACAGTTTCGCCTTTGCACAGGTCCAAATTGACCCCACGGATCGCATGAATGGTGCCCGCGTTGGTCTGGAAGGAGATATCCAGATTTTTGATGTCCAGGATTTTCTTATTCGCGGAGGGATTCCCTACGACCTTAGCTTCGCTCATGTCCTTTCCCTCCTTACATATCTTCCAGCTTCGGCGCTAAGGCTTCCCGCAGCCCATCGCCGATGAAGTTGAAGCCCAGCATCAGCAGCGCCAGCACCAGAATGGGCGGCAGAATCTGATAGGGCAGCGTCGTAATGTTGTTGAATCCATCCTCAATCAAGGTACCCACCGAGCACTGCGGTAGGGCAATACCTACGCCCACAAAGCTCAGGAAGGCTTCCGTGAAGATGGCCGTGGGGATGGAGAACATGACCTGGGTAATAATGGGCCCGATGGTGTTGGGCAGAATCTGTTTAAAGATGATATGCCCGTTCCGCGCCCCCAGGGTCCGGCTGGCCAGTACATATTCCTGTTCCTTCGTCTTGAGCATCTCCGCCCGGGCGATTTTGCTCATGCCGATCCATTCCGTCAGCAGCAACGCCACAATGACCAGCCCCATGCCCTTAGGCATGAAGATGGCCAGCACGGAGACGATGACCAGCCGGGGAACAGAGTTGGCGATTTCCACAAAGCGCTGCATGATCTGATCCGTCACTCCGCCGAAATATCCCGAAATCAGGCCATAGCTCATGCCGATCAGCATGTCGATAAAGATGGTTACAAAGGCGATGATCAGGGAGACCCGCGCACCATACCAGGTTCGGGTCCACAGATCCCGCCCCAAATCGTCCGTGCCAAAAAGGAAGGTCAGATCAGCGAAATCGTCCTCATAGCTCTCGCCGGTGAGCATTTGGTGCAAGGCCGGGATGCGGGGGGCAATTCCCTTCGCCACCACCTTTTTGTTGTTCTCATTCCGGAAGGACACGATGTCCCGATAGCCGTAGCTGTTGATCATCGGGCCAAAGATGCTCAGCAGGATGATGGCCACGATGATAATCAGCCCAATGACCGCCTTCTTATCCTTGAAGAAATGAATCGCGACGCCCTTCCAATAGCTGATGGAGGCAAAGTTTTTGTCCGTAGCGATATCCCGATCCGGCAGGAAGGTGAAATCGCCAGGCTGAGGCACATAGCCGCTCTTGTTTCCATTCACCTGCATTTCCATTAAGCGTCACCAGCCTTTCCCTGAACCCGAATCCGGGGATCCAAAATGCCGTAGAGAATATCCACCACCAGCATGATGCCGATATACAGCGTGGAATACAGAATGCCCAGCGCCAGCACATAATTGTAATCGATGCCTTCGCCGGTAATGGCGTCCACCATCAGCTTGCCGATGCCGTTGATGCCATAGATTTTTTCCACCACCAAAGCGCCTGTCAGCAGGTCCACGATCAGGGGCGCCAAAACCGTCACGATGGGAATCAGCGCGTTGCGCAGCACATGCCGCCGGACCAGGCTGTTACCATACAGGCCCTTCGACTCCGCCAGGCGCACATAATCGCTGTCCATGACCTCCACCATCTCGTTCCGGGTAAACCGGGCGATGGTGGAAAGCGTAAACAGGCTCAGGGACAGGGAGGGGATAATGGAGGAAAAGAGGAACCGTTTTGCGTCGAAGAAATAAGGGAAGAAGGGAATCTTGAAGCTGAAATAATATTGCAGGAAGATCAAAAACACGTAGGACGGCACGCATACCCCGATGATGGAAAGCACCGTGCAGAACCCATCCAGAAATTTCCCCTTATGCAGCGCCGCCGTAATGCCCAGGATCAGCCCCAGGGCGGTGCCAATCAGGATGGCCAAGCCGCCAATCCGGAAGGAATTGGACATACAGGAGGAGAGCACCGTATTGATCGGCACCCCGTAATACAGGGAGGTTCCGTTACCAAAATCCCCCTCCAGCAGCAGCTTGCGAATATAATCCACAAACTGCACCAGGATCGGGTTATCCAGCCCCATCTCCGCCCGTTTGTTCGCGATCTGATCCGCACTCATCCGCTCCGAGGGGAAGGGATTGCCAGGCATAATTCGAACCAGCAAGAACAGCAGAAAAGTGATGATCAGCAGCGTCAAAAGCGCCATGCCAACCCGCTTCAGGATATACTTTGTCATCTTGATTTCACTTTCTTCTTCCTATCATTTTACCATCTTCAGGGTCACGCCCCCGAAAATGATCCGAAAAAAACCAGTCAGAGCGGTCCCCTAAGACCGCTCTGACTGAAAATGAACTGGATCAATTACTTCGTAGCGTTCTTATACACACGGTTCAGCGCCACAGGATGGAACGCAACGCCTTCCACGCCTTCGGAGATCAGGTTCGCGTTGGCCTTGGTGTACAGGGGCGCGATGACCGCTTCCTGCATGACCAGGGTTTCCGCCTGCAGCATCGCTTCCCAGCGGGCATCATAATCGGTGATGTAGGCGCCGGTGGTGCAATCCGCGATCAGCTGATCGTATTCCGCGTTGGACCAGAAGCCGTAGTTGTTGGAGTTGTTGGTGATCCACATGCCCAGATAGGTCATCGGGTCGGCGTAGTCAGGGCCCCAGCGGGTCAGCGCAATGTCGTAGTTATCATTCTGCATCTTGTCCAGACGCTCGGTCTTGGTCATGCTCTGCAGATTGATGGTCACGCCGGGCAGCAGGTCTTCCACATCTTCCTTGATGGCCTGAGCCACCTTGGCCACTTCGTCGCCCTCGTTGGAGCCATAGATCATGGTAAAGGTGAACTCTTCGCGGCCCAGCTCTTCCTGCGCGGCGGCCAGATATTCGGCAGCCTTGTCAGGATTGAAGCCTACATAATCCGCAAAGCGGGTCTGATCAGCGGAGAAATCCTCGCCGGTGGTGGCGCTGGCAGCGAACTGCGGGGGCACCGCGGTATAGGTGGCCAGGGAGCCATCCATCACGTAGTTATCCACCAGGTTGTCCCGATCGATGGCGTTGGAGATAGCCAGGCGCAGATTCGCGTTGGCCAGGGCGCCGTTATCAGCGTTCTTTTCGGTCTGGCTGAAGGACAGGTACCACATGTAGCCAGCACCGGTCACGGTCAGCTTGGAGGACAGATCCGCGTCCTTTTTCGCCGCGTCTACCTGGCTGCCGTTGATCATAACGATATCCAGGGTGCCGGAGCGGAAAGCGGTCAGCGCGTTGTCAGAGGAACCAACCACCTGATAGTTGATGCCCGCCAGCTTCACGTTCTCCGCGTCCCAGTAATCAGCGTTCTTCTTTACGCTGAAGCTGGCCGCGCCGGGAGTGTAAGCTTCCAGGGTGAAGGCGCCGTTGCTCAGGAAGGTTTCCGGGCTGGTACCATAGGCTTCGCCCACGCTGTTGTAGAATTCCTCATTGATGGGATAGAAGGTGGGGAAATACATCAGGCTGGGGAAGAAGGACACAGGCACTTCCAGCTCGACCACGAAGGTCTTGTCGTCCTCCGCCTTGACGGCCAGGGTCTCGGGATCCGCGCCGTCATGAATGATCGCGGCCGCGCCCTTGATGTTGCCGATTTCGTCCAGCATGTAGGCATATTCGCCAGCTTCCTTGGCGATCCGCCGCCAGGCGAATACAAAGTCGTTGGCGGTCACAGCCGCGCCGTTGGTCCACTTCGCATCCCGCAGATGGAAGGTATAGGTCAGTCCATCGTCGGACAGGTCATAGCTCTCCGCCAGGGCGGGGATCGCAGCGCCTTCGTCGTCCATCTGAGTCAGACCGTCAATGCAGTCTGCGATGACTTCGAAGGAATCGCCGTCAGTCGCCAGGTTGGTGTCCAGGCTCATGACGTTGGAGCTCAGCATCACGCCCAGATAAGCATCTTCCGCGGAAGCGAAAGAAACAACGCTCATCAGCATGACGGCTGCCAGAATCAGGGAAAGAATCTTTTTCATGCAGGGTCATCCTTTCTAATGAAATAAAATCATTGTGCAGCGGCTTACCGCTTTCACAAGGTGCTATTATAGAGTTCCACTTTACCTTTGTAAAGCGATAAACATTGAAAAAACAAAAAATGACAGCTCGGTGCTGCCATTTTTGTTCGATGAACAATCAGGAATAAAATGGATTGATCAGATTTTCCGTTCCCCCGGTTCGCAGGGATCCTTTCACCAGTGTTTGCCGATATATGCAGGAAGGTAAATTTACAGATTCAGTGTCGGTTTATCCAATGATCCGCCAGTGCTTATCCGCCTTGTTCAGCACCTCGCAGCCATCCTCCGTTACCAGCACCAGATCCTCCACCCGGACGCCGTGCTGCCCTGGCAGATAGATGCCCGGCTCGATGGAGAAGATCATTCCCGGCTCCGCCACGCGATGGTTGGCGCTGGAAACGTCGCCCTTCTCGTGATCCGTCTGGCCAATGAAATGGCCCAGCCGGTGATTGAAGTATTCCCCATAGCCCGCTTCGGTAATCAGATCCCGGGCCACCGCGTCGATGTCGCAGAAGCGCACACCCGGCTTGATGATGCTCTCCGCCCGTTCATTGGCCTCCCGCACCAGGTCGTGAATTTTCGTCTGCTCCGGGTCCGCCTTGCGGAAGTAGAAGGTACGGGTCATATCGGAGCAGTACCGCTGATACACGCAGCCCATGTCGATCAGCACACAATCCCCTTCCTTCACCCGGGTATCATCCGGCTCGTGATGAGGGTCCGCCGCGTTGGCGCCAAAGGACACGATGCTGGTAAAGCTATTTCCGGAGGCACCGTGCTCCAGGAAGGTCCGGTCAATGAAGGCCGCCACTTCCTTTTCCGTCATGCCCTCCCGCACGTACTCCGACGCCAGGGTGTTCACGGTATCATTGATTTCGGAGGCCTTTTTCATCAGTGCGATCTCCGCCGCGTCCTTTACCGCCCGGCAATCGTCCACGCAGTCGGAGCCCAGCACTGGCCGCATCTCCGGCAAGCGCTCCATCAGGGGGATCAGGAACCCCGCCTTCCATTCCTTGTCGATGCCTACCCGGCCGCCGTTGCCGATCTTCTCCGCCATCAGGCCGATGTAATCATCCGTGTCACTGAACCAGACCTCCTCCAGGCCGGTGTTGGACACATTGTACAGCTTGTTCAGGAAGAAGGTATGCTTTCCCTCCGCGCTGACCCGCAGGGCGAACAGCCGCTCAAAGGGCTCCACATCCACCCCCGTCAGATACCAGATGCTCTTGGGGTCGGACACCACCAGCTGCTCCAGCCCCGCCGCCTTCATTTTCTCGATGACCCGATCAATCCGATTCATTTTTCTGTTCCTTTCCTTCCATTTTCGATCTCTGGAGCGCCCCGGGTAGGCGAAATTGCTCCCCAGCACGATCACAAATCCTCCGAATTATATCTCATCCTGCCCTCTCTCGCAAATATGCGATGAAAAAAGCCATCAAAAAAACGGGAGAGTCCCCTCCCCCGCTTCAAAAACCCCGCCGCTTTCGCGGCGGGGGAAAAGTTATATTTTTACTTGGAATACTTGGCCCGGGCCACATAGGTGGTATGCAGCAGCTCATGGGCCTTATGGCCGTTGGGCTCGCCCAGATAGTCACGATAGGCCGCCTGGATAGAGGGATTCTCGTGGCTCTTCCGGATGGGCTTGCCAGCATCCTCGTCATACAGGGCCTTGGCGCGAACCACCTTGGGATCGATTTCCATCCGACGCTGGGCGCTGACGATGGGCTGACCGCCGCCGGTAACGCAGCCGCCGGGGCATCCCATGACCTCAATGAAGGTGTAGGTCTTTTCCCCGCGCTTGATGCTGTCCAGCAGCCGGCCGGCGTTGGCCGTGCCATGGGCGATGGCCACGTTCACATCCAGGTCGCCCACCTTAACGGTGGCTTCCTTCACGCCCTCGATGCCGCGAACCTCGTGGAACTCCACAGGGTTCAGGGTCTCGCCGGTCACCTTTTCGTACACGGTCCGCAGGGCCGCTTCCATCACGCCGCCGGTGGCGCCGAAGATGGTTCCCGCGCCAGAGCTTTCGCCCAGCACGCTGTCGAAGTCTTCGTCCGGCAGGTTGGCAAAGTCAATGCCCGCTTCCTTGATCATCCGGGCCAGCTCGCGAGTGGTGATGACCACATCCACGTCGGCCATGCCATCCCGGCCCAGTTCCGGCCGCTTGGCTTCGAACTTCTTGGCCGTGCAGGGCATGACGGAGATGACGCGGATCTTGTGAGGATCGATGCCTTCCTTTTCCGCCCAGTAGCTCTTGATCATGGCGCCTTCCATCTGATGGGGGCTCTTGCAGGAGCTCAGGTTCGGGATGAATTCCGGATAGTAGGTTTCGCAGAACTTGATCCAGCCAGGGCTGCAGGAGGTGATCATCGGCAGGGTGCCACCATTCTGCAGGCGGCCGATGAGCTCAGTGCCCTCTTCCATGATGGTCAGATCCGCGCCCCAGTCGGTGTCGAAGATCTTGTTGAAGCCCAGCCGACGCAGGGCGGCGGCCAGCTTACCAGTGACAGAGGTGCCCATGGGCAGGCCGAATTCCTCGCCCAGAGCGGCGCGAACCGCGGGAGCGGGCTGCACCACGGTGATGACTTCGTCATCCGCCAGCAGATCCCAAACCTCCTTGGCGCCATCCTTCTCGTACAGGGCGCCGGTGGGGCAGGCCGCGATGCACTGGCCGCAGTTGATGCAGGCCACTTCGTTCAGGCTCTGATCCCAAGCGCTCTTGATCTGGGTCTTGAAGCCCCGGTTCACCGGGCCGATGACGCCCACAGCCTGGGTGTTCTCACAGGCGGCGACGCAGCGGCGGCACAGGATGCACTTGTTGTTGTTCCGGACGATGGAGGGGCTCAGATCGTCGATCTCATAGGAGTTCATCTTACCGGCGAAGGCGCCCTCGTCCTCCACGCCCAGATCCATGCACATCTGCTGCAGCTCGCACTTCTGGTTGCGATGGCAGGAGAGGCACTTCTTATCGTGGTTGCTCAGCAGCAGCTCCAGGTTCACCCGACGGGCGTCCCGCAGCTTGGGGGTATTGGTCTTAACGTTCATGCCGGGGGCCACGGGCAGCACGCAAGCCGCGCCGAAGGCCCGGGCGCCGGTGTCCACCACGCACATGCGGCAGGCGCCGATTTGGTTGATATCCTTCAGATAGCACAGCGTCGGGATGTTGATGCCAGCCTGCTTCGCGGCTTCCAGAACCGTCGTGCCGGCGGGAACTTCGACGCTGACGCCGTCAATCGTCAGCTTCACGAGATTATCCATGTGTTGTTTCCTCCTTGCGCGATTAGTCCTTGATAATGGCGCCGAACTTGCAGTTGGCGATGCACTGGCCGCACTTGATGCACTTGGCGGTGTCGATCACGTGCTTTTCCTTCACCGTGCCGGTAATGGCATTGGCGGGGCACTTCCGGGCGCACAGGGTGCAGCCACGGCACTTGTCGGTGATGACATAGTTCAGCATCGCCTGGCAATGATGGGCCGGGCACTTCTTATCCCGGATATGGGCTTCATACTCCTCGCGGAAGAACTTGATGGTGCTCAGCACGGGGTTGGGCGCCGTCTGGCCCAGACCGCACAGGGCGCTGTTCTTGATGTTCTCCGCCAGGTTCTCCAGGCGCTCAATGTCGCCCTCCTGGCCCTTGCCCTCAGTGATCCGCTCCAGGATTTCCAGCATCCGGCGGGTACCGATCCGGCAGGGGGTACACTTGCCGCAGCTCTCGTCCACGGTGAAGTCCAGGAAGAAGCGGGCGATGTCCACCATGCAGTTGTCCTCGTCCAGGACAATCATGCCGCCGGAGCCCATCATGGCGCCCACGCTGGTCAGCGTGTCATATTCCACGGAGATATCCAGCAGGCTGGCCGGGATGCAACCGCCGGAGGGACCGCCGGTCTGCACAGCCTTGAACTTCTTGCCGTTGGGGATGCCGCCACCGATGTCCTCGATAATGGTCCGCAGCGGAACGCCCATGGGCACTTCCACCAGACCGGTGTTGTTGATCTTGCCACCCAGGGCGAAAACCTTAGTACCGGTGGACTTTTCCGTACCGATGGAGCGGAACCAATCCGCACCCTTCAGGATGATCTGGGCCACGTTGCCCAGGGTTTCCACGTTGTTGATGTTGGTGGGGCTTTCGAACAGGCCGCGCACCGCGGGGAACGGGGGCTTGGGCCGAGGCTCGCCGCGGCGGCCTTCGATGGAAGCCATCAGGGCCGTTTCCTCGCCGCAGACGAAGGCGCCGGCACCCAGACGGATGTGCAGGTCAAAATTGAAGTCCGTGCCGAAGATGTTCTTGCCCAGCAGGCCGTATTCCCGGGCCTGCTCGATGGCCTTCTCCAAACGCTTGACGGCGATGGGGTACTCCGCCCGGACGTACACCCAGCCTTCCTCCGCGCCGATGGCATAGCCGCCGATGGCCATGGCCTCGATGATGGCGTGGGGATCGCCTTCCAGCAGGGACCGGTCCATGAACGCGCCGGGGTCGCCCTCGTCGGCGTTGCAGACGAAGTACTTATGCTCCGCCTGGCTGGCCCGGGCGAACTGCCACTTCTTGCCGGTGGGGAAGCCCGCGCCGCCACGGCCCCGCAGGCCGCTCTTCAGAATTTCGTCGATGACCTGCTCGGGAGTCATCTCCGTCAGGGCCTTGCCCAGGGCCTGATAACCGTCAAAGGCGATGTACTCGTCGATGTTCTCCGGGTCGATGACGCCGCAGTTCCGCAGAGCGATACGCTCCTGCTGCTTGTAGAAGCCGATCTCGTTCAGGCTCTTCTGCACGGAGCTTTCGTGGGTCTTGTGATCCACGTAGACCAGATGCTGCACCTTGCGGCCCTTCAGCAGGTGCTCGGTGACGATCTCGTCCACATCCTCCACCTTCACACGGCTGTAGAAGGTGCCTTCCGGATAGATGATAACGACCGGGCCCGCTTCGCAAAGACCGAAGCAGCCGGTCCGTACAACCTTGACTTCCTTGTCCAGGCCGTTGGTGGCAATCTGTTCCTCGAAGCGCTCAATCAGCTTCGCGGAGCCAGAGGACGTGCAGCCGGTGCCGCCGCAGACCAGCACATGTGCGCGATAAAGATCCATGGGTATTCCTCCTTGGTTTTATTGCTGTAAATCCATTCTTCCTTGTGGGAAACGCTGGTTGTTCAGGCTCAGGCTTCCGCCGCGCCGATGGTGTATTCCGCCACCGGGGTGCCGCCGACCAGGTGCTCCGCCACGATGCGGTCCACCATGTCGGGCTTGACCTTAACGTAGGTGACCTTCTCCTGCCCGGGCAGGATGATATCCACCATGGGCTCCAGGCGGCACATGCCGATGCATCCGGTCTGGCTCACGGTGACGTGCTGCAGATCCCGGTCCTTAATCTCCTCCAGGAACTTCAGCATCACGGGACGGGCGCCGGCAGCGATGCCGCAGGTAGCCATGCCCACCACCACGCGGGCGGCGTTCTCGTCCTCTTTGCGCATGTTGATGTTTTCCAGGGTCTTGGCGCGAATCGCCTGCAGATCAGCCAAAGATTTCATATTCCTACACACCTCCAAAAATCGGATTGATTTCTTCCTTCAGGGCCTCCTGCAGCCAGGCGGCCACCTCCGGTTCGTTCAGGGGAATATCGCTCCCCAGGGCGCCGCGAACCTCCCGGGTGTCGAAGGAGCATTCCCCCTGGGGGGATTTCCCTTCGAACAGGAAGTCGGGAAACAGCGGATTAGTCATGATCAGGCTCAACAGCGTGCCGCTCAGATCCCCCAGGGGAAGGCAGTCGATGTTCCGCGTATCCATGGTCACGGTCATCTCCGTCCCCTTCCCTTCCTCGCTTTGCAGCGCCAGGGACCCGCCGGCCTTCTCAGCGTTTTCCATCATCAGGGGGATGCCCAGGCCCACCTTGCGGGTGGTCCGCGTGGTGGCGAAGGGGCTGGTCACCCGAGCCAACAGCTCGGGGCTCATGCCCTTCCCGTCATCCTTCAGAATCATGGTCAGCCACCCGTCCTCCGCCACGGTGATCCGGATGGTCACCAGGGAGGCGCCGGCGGTGATGCTGTTCTGAGCCAGATCCAGCAGATGTAGGCTTAAATCCCGCATCCGGCTTTCCTCAATACTTGGCCAGGATGGCGGGCACTTCGTCCGGCGTCAGCCGGCCGTAAACTTCTTCGCCGATCATCATGACGGGGGCCAGACCGCAGGCGCCCAGGCAGCGGGTGGCGTTCAGGGTGAACTTCCCGTCCTTCGTGGTGCGGCCCACTTCGATCTTCAGCTCCTCCGCCAGGCGATCCAGCACCTTCTGGCTTCCCTTGACGTAGCAGGCTGTCCCCAGGCAAACGCCGATGACATGCTCGCCCTTGGGCTCCAGAGAGAATTGGCTGTAGAACGTGGAAACGCCATAGACTTCGCTCAGCGTCGCCCCCAGCCCGTCCGCGATCATCTCCTGAACATCCTGGGGCACATAACCAAAGATATTCATCGCCTCCTGCAGAACCGGCATGACCGCGCCGCGCTCGCCCTTGTGCTTGGCGATGGCTTCCTGCAGCTGTGCATACTTTTCCTTGTTGTCAGGCATAAAGTCCGACCTCCTTGTTGATTTTGAGGCACACGCAAAAGCAAAAGCTCGGTTGCTTCTATCGGTATCTTACCATAAAAAGGAAGAAAAGAAAAGTGTTTTTGACGAAAAATTAACGGATGGAAAAGGCTTGTTTTGTTAGCTTTTGCTAACATTATAGATAGATTTATACTATTTATTCTTGAAGGATTGTCAAGAAAATATCAGGTTTGGAGACTCTTTATCGATATTTTCTTCCCGATTTGCCAAAATACCCTTCAAACCCATGGTTTTAATGGGTTTTCAAAAAAATTATTGTCATTTCTCCCCGGTTCATGCTATAATCCGACTAACAACCGAACCCCAAATTTCAGGACACAGGAGAGGAGTGGATTTCCATGAAAAAGAGAATCGGAATTTTGACCAGCGGCGGCGATTGCCCCGGTTTGAACGCGGCTATCCGCGGCGTGGCCCGCGCGGCTTATGAAATGTTCGACGCCGAGATCATCGGCATTCATGACGGATACCGTGGGCTCATCGATGGCGACTATTCTGAAATGAGCCGCAGCCAGTTTTCCGGCATTCTGACCCTGGGCGGGACGATTTTGGGCACCAGCCGGACTCCGTACCGCAACATGCGGAAGATCGAGGCGGACAACGTGGACAAGGTGGCCGCCATGAAGAAGACCTATAAGAATCTGAAGCTGGACTGCCTGGTGACCTTGGGGGGCAACGGCACCCATAAGACTGCCAACCTGCTGAGCGAAGAGGGGCTGAACGTCATCGGCCTGCCCAAGACCATTGATAACGACCTGTACGGTACGGATTTCACCTTCGGCTTCCACACGGCCAACGATATCGCCACCGAGGTCATCGACCGCATCCATACCACCGCCGCCAGCCATGGCCGCTGCATGGTCATCGAGATCATGGGCAACAAGGCCGGCTGGCTGACCCTGTATTCCGGCGTCGCCGGCGGGGCGGATGTCATCCTGATTCCCGAAATCCCCTACACCATCGACAAGGTGGCCGAGGTGGTCAAGAAGCGGGCGGACAGCAACAAGGGCTTCACCATCATTGCCGTGGCCGAAGGCGCCATGGATAAGGAAGAGGCCAAGCTGAAGAAGAAGGAGCGGGAGGCCCGCCGGGCGGCCGAGCATTTCTCCTCCAGCGCCTATGTGGCCAAGCAGCTGCAGGACCTGGTGGGCGTGGAAGCCCGCAGCGTCGTGCCGGGGCATATTCAGCGGGGCGGCACCCCCAGCGCCTATGACCGGGTGCTGTCCACCGAGTTCGGCGTCCACGCGGCGGAGCTGATCCGGGATGATATCTACGGCGTCACCGTGGCCCTGAAGGGCAACTCCATTACCCATAACCTGCTGAAGGATATCGCTGGTGTCGCCAAGCCCGTCCCCCAGGATGATACCATGGTCCAGACAGCGAAGAGCATTGGCATCTCCTTTGGCGTATAACTTTTCACCCTGCGCTCTCCTGAAAAACAGGAGAGCTTTTTTTCATTGTTCGCTTGGTTGACAAAGCCGTTTTCGGAGTGATACATTCTGAATAACTTTCCAGGAGCAGGGCCAGGCTGATACGCAAACCATAAGTGCTCCGTAGGATGAAATGGAGGATAGTCATATGCCCATTGGCGTGATCTGTAATGTACTGGCTGTCGCCGTCGGCGGCGTCATCGGCTCCAAGGCGGGGACGAAGCTTTCCGCTGAGTTGAAGGAAAAGCTGAATCTGATCTTCGGAATTTGTTCCATGGGCATTGGCATCAGCTCCATCGTCCTGATGCCGAACATGCCCGCCGTGGTGTTGGCCTTAATCCTGGGGACAATTCTGGGCGTAGCTCTCCATCTGGGGAAGCACATCGAAAACGGCGGCGCCAAGCTGGCGAGCCTCATTCCCGGCCAGCAGGACACGGATCGCGGTCTCCTCGTGACCACCATCGTCCTATTCTGCGCCAGTGGTACCGGCATCTACGGCTCCATCGTTTCCGGCATGAGCGGAGATCACAGCATTCTCCTGGCCAAGTCTATTCTGGATATCTTCACCGCCATGATTTTTGCCTGCTCCCTGGGCATGGTCACCAGTCTGGTGGCGATCCCCCAGTGCATCATCTTCCTGCTGCTGTTCTTCTGCGCAAAGATGATCTATCCCCTGACAACTCCGGCCATGATTAACGACTTTAAGGCCTGCGGGGGGCTGATCATGCTGGCCACCGGTTTCCGCATCGCTAAGATTCATGATTTTCCTATCGCCGACATGATTCCCGCCATGATCCTTGTCTGGCCCATCAGCTATGCCTGGACCGCCTGGATCGTGCCTATGCTGTAAGTTTCTGCCCTCAAGGCGACCAAAAAATATAATTTCATCAAATATTCAATAGACACATCCGCCTTTTGTATGTTATGATAACAGGAGAGGAAGGATCTGTGGACAGGAGATTTCTATGATCCCCTTCCCTGTATAATTCTGTTCTACTAAATATGCCAGAGGGATCTGGAGTAAGGAGACGATGCCTGGATGTTTGGAAAAGAAAAAATCAAGGCCCTGGAGGATCAGCTTTCCTCCGCCCGGAAAAAGATGGAAGACACCCTGAAGGACAAGACCACCCTGACAGAAGAGCTATCCAGCACGCGGGAAGAGCTGCAGGCCGCCCGGGAAAGGATTAAGTCTCTGGAGGAGCAAATCGCCCAAAGCGAATCCGCCGAGCTGAAGGAGCAGGCACGGCAAACCATCGTGGAATACGAGGGGCTGAAAGAGCTCTATCAGCAAAAGAATCAGGAAATCGACGCCACGCGGGAGGATATAGAGGAAGGCTTCGCCCGGGAGGCTGCCACCAAGCGGCAGGATCTGGCGGACGAAATCGCCCAGAAGGAAGAAGACAATCGGCAGATGATCGCCGAAACCGTCAGCACCTTCGCCGGCAGCTATCGGTATTATCTGGATCAGATTCGTGTGCTGATGGACGCCTTGAGCCAGGCCGCTCAGGAAACAGGAGACACCCTCTTCAAGGCCGAGCAGCAGAACATTCAGGAAAGCTTTGGCGTCCGGATTGTGGAGCGGCTTCGCAGCGACGCAGATACCCTGCGGAAGAGCGATGGCGATAAGCTGCTGATCGGCGCGGAGGAAGCGAAGGCCACCATCGAGGAGGCTGTTGAAGACGCCCTGCAGGATGTCGTGGAAGAAGTAGCAGAAGCTGTCGAAGAAACCGTCGCGGAGGAAATCTCTGAGGATCAGAACGATTGAAGGAAAGAAGGGAAACAGAAAATGAAAAAGGCAGTTATCGCGTTGTGCTGTGTGATTGTGGCCGGAGCCATCGGCTTTGTGACCATGATGAACAACAACAATGCTCGTATCGACGAATTGACCCAGCAGGCTGCTGACCTGCAGGCAGAGCTCACCGCCCTGCAACTGGAAAAGGAAGCCACCGAAGCAGAGGCGAAGGATCTGACGCAACAGGTGACCGATCTGACCGCCGAACGGGATACCCTGCAGCAAGCGAATGTGGACCTGATTGATACCCTGGATAGCGTGACCAACAATCTCACCTCCTCCCAGCAGAAGGTGCAGGGTGTACTGTATATCCTGACCAATGGCGAGATGGGCAGCCTGGACGTACTCTCTGAGATCACGGAGCCGGAGCAGGGCGACGAAGAAGAAGCGGAAGAAGCCGAAGAAGCCGAGGAAGCCGAGGAAAAGGAAGAAGCGGAAGAATCCGAAGAGGCAGCGGAAGCCCCGAAGGCCGATGCGGAGGAAGCCGCGGAAGGCGAAGAAGAAAAGGAAGCCGCCGCCGAAGAAGCGCCTGAGAAAGCAGACGAAGCCCCTGCAGAAGCCGAGGAAGAAAACGCAGCTGAGGAAGCGGAAGAAGCCGCTCCAGAAGCCCAGTAATAAAGCCAGACCGTCAAACGAGGACCGGAAGCAATGCTTCCGATCCTCTTTTTTATGAAACCGCTGAAGAAAAGGGTGCCTTCAGCAGCAATTCCTTCACGATCAGTTATTCGGGAAAACGGGCTGGCCATTGACCGCGATGTCCCCTTCAATGGGGATAAGCAGATAGCTCCGCCCGTCAATCACCCGGGTCTCCAGCAGATCTGCATATTCTGGATCCACCTTCACGGAAACGCTGGGTAAGTCGATCTTGAACTGGTTTGGCGTCACGATGTTCACCGCCGGAAGCACTGCCCCAGCCCCAAAGACCTGATCAAAGCCCTCCTGGAAGGCTTCCACCTTCTCCTCGGAGACGCCGCTTTCCGTCAGCACCCGGGCTACATCCTTTTTGGAAAGAGAAAGGGGCTCCGCTTCCTTATCCTTCTTCTGCTCCTCAATCATGGTGGACACAGTTTCATGCATCTCCTGCACCACCTCCAGAGAACACTCCTTCCCCAGGCTCTGGGCCAGCAGGGTCTGGAAGGTGTCTGTTTGTTCCGCCGCTGGCATCAGCGCCTGCAGATGGAAGGAAGCTTCCAGAAATGCCTGATGGGAATCGTTACTGTCCTTGCTATAGAACAGAATGGTGTTCACATCTGCCGCCCCATCCTCAAACAAGGGGAACAGGAATCCCATTACTGGGGCATTAGCCAGCCATTCCTGGGCCCGATCATGGAACACGCTATCCTCCGGGTCGTACCGCAGGGCAGGCTTTGCCCGCTTCACGGGGCAAATTGCGCATAGCACATAACTGAAAGCCCGGTCAGAATTATCATAGTCAATTTCCCCATCCGTGCCGCGGAACTTGACATCCAGGATGTCATGCATCATCAGGATCAGCCAGTTATCCGCATTCTGAGCATCCTCTACGGACTGCATGTCCGGATGCTCCGCCCGGATGCCTTCGATCAGCCGCTCGAAGACGTAGGAAACGGCCTCTTCATCCTGCAGCGCACTGTCCCGCAGCCGCAGCAGCTGCTGATACACCTCCGCCTGCTCTGGCTCCTCTGAGGAGATCCCAATGGGCAGCAGGTTCTGACCAATCTGGCCGGAGAGCACCCGCTTGAACAGCGCCATGTACTTCTCGTTTTCCTGCTCATATAGGGTACTGACATTCAGGGCAAAGCTGGTAATGGGCTTCCCTACATTGTCCACATATCCGCCCAGAATAGCCGTAGGGTTCCTTTTATCGGGGTTTAAACGGCGCTTTACCTCCGCCAGGTCTCTTTGATTCATGGTATTTATCCTCCTCGTCACGCATCAATCCTGCCCGCATTTCAAGCGACAGCGAGGCACATGATACCACATTTTTCCCTTTTCGGGGAGAGCAAATTCATGCGTTTGTTTTTCATTTGCTCTAAAAAAGCTGTCCCCCATCAGTTCGCAATCAGATAAAAATCCTCTTACAATAATCAATTTGGGCTACCTTTAAAAAGATGGGCTGCAGCCGATGCTTTTGCCCTGTATTTTTCGGGCAAGCAAGGAGAAGAAATGCCCATCTCTGCCTTGACGGAGAAGGGTGGGATCGATATAATGCAAACAGCAGGAAACCGAAACAACCTTTGCAAAAGGAGGAGCATCGCATGCAGCACGGAAACCCGATTCTGCGGGGACAGAATCTGGATCATCGATTTATCACTATGGGAGAGATCATGCTCCGGTTAACGCCCCCCAATTATGATAAGATTCGCGTCGCCAACAGCTTCGAAGCCAGCTATGGCGGTTCGGAGGCGAATATTGCCCTGGCCCTGGCGAACCTGGGGGTGGATTCCACCTTCTTTACGGTGGTGCCGGATAATTCCCTGGGCAAGAGCGCGGTGCGGGCGCTGCGTTCCAATGATGTACACTGCACCCCAGTGATCCTTTCCACCCCAGCGGAGACGCCAACCCATCGGCTGGGGACCTATTATCTGGAAACCGGCTACGGCATTCGGCCCAGCAAGGTGATTTACGACCGGAAGCATTCCGCCATGACGGAATATGACTTTTCCGGCGTGGATCTGAAAGCCCTGCTGCAGGATTTTACCTGGCTGCACCTGTCCGGCATTACCCCAGCCCTGGCGCCCAACTGCGCCGAGCTGACGCTGAACATGCTGAAGGCGGCGAAGGAGCTGGGGCTGATGGTCTCCTTTGACGGCAATTTCCGCTCTACCCTGTGGACCTGGGAGCAGGCCCGGGATTATTGCACGGAATGCCTGCCCTATGTGGATGTATTGATGGGCAATGAGCCCTATCATCTGTACCGCGACCCGGAAAATCCCGGGGCCGGGGACTGGAAGGATGGAGTGCCCCTCCAGCCCAGCTATGAACAGCAGGACGAGATTTTTCAGGCCTTTGTGGAGCGATATCCGAATCTGAAATGCATCGCCCGGCATGTGCGCTACGCCCATTCCGGGTCGGAGAACAGCCTGAAGGCCTTTATGTGGTATCAGGGGCACACCTTTGAAAGCAAGCTGTTTACCTTCACCATTCTGGATCGTGTAGGCGGCGGTGACGCCTTTGCTTCCGGGTTGATCTATGCCATGATGCAGGAGGAGCGGCCCATGGATATGCTGAACTTCGCGGTGGCCTCCAGCGTGATTAAGCATACCATCCATGGCGACGCTAACATCGTGGATGACGTGAAGACCATTCGGAATCTGATGAACATGAATTACGATATCAAGCGGTAAACATCAAAAGTAAATGTTTACCATAAAAAGGATAAACGTTTGGCAACCCGGAGCGATTTCGCTGACCTTAGTGCTGACGCCTGCCAGTTGGAAAATGACACGGTGGATCAGCAATTGCCGGACATCATCGCAGCGCTGAACGCATAATTTTGCGGTCAGCGCTGCTGATGCCCCCGCGGGGATCAAACGGAGGGAGAGCGGCCCGATGCAGAGTTATCTATTTGCCCAGAAGGCGCACCACGCCATGCAAAGAAGCAGGAGGAGAGAAAGGCTTCTCTCCATGTTTGTCGTGTTGGCGCTGGTGTGCTTATCCCTGGTTTCGTTCCCCGCGCGGGCGGAGCGGGAAGTGATCCGGATTGGCTATTTCAATTCAGATCATTATGGGTATATCGGCATCGAGGGTGACCTACGTGGGTATGATATCCAGATTTCAAAGGCCATCGGCATGTATGGCGGCTTCAAAGCGGAGATGTTGGGCTACGATAGCGTAAAGGAGATGGAGGACGCTCTTCGCTCCGGCGAAGTGGATGTGCTCATCGACTTTTTGCGGACCGAGCAGCGGATGCAGGAATTTGTTTTCACAGAAAACTTTCTCCTGCAGGAGCAGGTCAGCCTTTATACGCATACCGGGCCGGACGCGCCAGTTGCTCATGATGTGTCAGACATTGGGGACTTCCGCATCGGCTATATAGCTGGCTCGGGCTTCGTGGATTATTTTCTAGACTACTGTGGGGCTGCGGAAAACACGCCGCAGCTGATAGATTTTCACTCGGATTTGGAGATGCATGCCGCCATGGAGCGGGGGGAGACGGACGCCTGCATCACGGGGAGCGCGGTTCCGGCTGGATATCGCGTGCTGTTGTCCACGCCTCCGCTTTCCTCCTACATGATGCTGCGCGCTGCGGATGCTGAGCTGCGGGATCGGATTGATACCGCCATTACCCAGCTAAAAACAGATGATCCCAATTATATTTCCGATCTGATCCATCAGTATATTACCTCCAAGGATACGGAGATGTCTCCCCTGACGGCGCAGGAACGAGAATTCCTGACGACTCATCCCGAGCTTTCCGTGGCCTTGGTGCGCGGGGCGGAACCCTTCACTGTGGAAAACGAGGATGGCAGCCTGTCCGGTATCATTCCGGATTATTATCAGAAGCTGGGCGAAAGGCTGGGCGTTGCTTTCCATTTCGAGGTTTTTGACCAAACCCAAGAAGCCATTGAGGCGGTAACCAGCGGCGCGATCGATATCCTGGGTCATTATTACGGCGATATCATCATTGCGGATAGCGAAGACCTTTTCAATACCATGGCCTATGGCTCCACGGAATGTGGCCGCTTGATTCGGAACGGGAACAGTGCAGTCAAAACCGCGGCGGTAACCAATCGAACGGCTTATCTGCTGGCAGAACAGCTGGATCCAGGAATTCAGTTGGTAGCTTATCCAAACATCGAAGCGGGATATCAAGCCGTAATGAACAATGAAGTGGACGCCATGATCGGCTCCATGATCGGTATCTCCTGGCTGGTGAATCTACACACGATGCGCGGGTTGAATCTGTCCGTTCTGCCTGAGGTTACCCTGGGCGTTCGCGGCGCTGTTTCTTGCGATAATCCTACGCTACTGTTCGTGCTGAACAAGGCAATTTCCGTATCACAGGATGAGATGGAAACGGCGATCATCGCAAACGCAGGCAACGTTAAAATGAATCTCCGTACCGTGCTGGAGAACCTGCCTGCGGGATATATTAATGGAGCTGTTGCCGTGTTGATCGCAATGGTAATTCTTCTCATTCTTTCGATTATCTTGTTGGTTTTGAACAATCGAACCAGATTGAACTCCTTGAATCGGGAAGTGAATGTGGATGGATTGACCGGCGCCGGTAGCCGGCGATATGGCACGAAGCTGCTGAATTACAAGCTGACTCTTTACAAAGAGGGCATCGAAGATACGATGATCGTCATGTTTGATGTAGATTTCTTCAAAGGAAAGAATGACACCTACGGGCATGAATATGGGGATTTTGTGTTGAAAAAAGTCGTAGAGGTTTTGCAGAACACCCTGCGTAAGTCAGACGTCATCGTCCGCTGGGGTGGGGATGAATTCATCCTGATGTGTTCCCGGATTCGAGCCGAGGACGCGGCATTTCTCATGCAGAAGATCATTACCGCCATCAATAGCGCAGATTTCACCATGGATGGCAAAGGTGAGCAAATCACCATCTCAGCCGGAGCAGCCTTCTTCGCGCCGGAGGATAAGGACACCACGCCGGTGCTGCGCCGCTGCGACAACGCGCTGTACAAAGCGAAAGCCAAGCGAAACAGCTATCAGATTTATTGGTGATTTGGGAAATATCATTCAAAACACTATCTATGCATAATTGCTGTTGCAAGCTTCGCTTTCTTCAGCGCTTCGAAAAGAGGATCGGAATCATCGCTTCCGGTCCTCTTTTTCAGAAAAATAGCCCTCACAGGGATTGAATCGCTATGCTTTTTCATGGTATCATCTGGACATGGATCGATTTTTTGCGGCGAGGGAGGGCAAGGTCATGAAGAATGGAATCGTGGTCATCGGTACTGTGTTTGTAGACATCAAGGGGTATCCCATCACCAAATACATCCCTGGCGGTCGCAATGCCGGGCGGGTCGTGCAGGTTCATGGCGGGGTCAGCCGCAACGTGGTGGAGGATATCGCCAATGTAGAGCTGCGCCCCACCTTTGTCACCGTGGTGGATAACGATGGCGCAGGGCGGGACGTGGTGGACAAGCTGGAGCGCCACAAGGTGAACATGAAATACTCCCGCTATATTCCCGGGGGTATGGGCACCTGGCTGGCCATCTTCGACAACAGTGGGGATGTGGTGGCCTCCATCTCGAAGCGCCCGGATCCCTCTGTCATCGCGGAGATCCTGGACCAGGAGGGGGATGAGATCTTCGCGGAGGCGGACGCCATTGCCGTGGAGGTAGATATCGAGGACGATATCATGAAGCGGATCCTCTCCCTGGCGGAGAAATACCAAAAGAAGGTATTCGCCCTGGTGTCCAATATGACCATCGCCATCGAGCGGCGGGATCTGCTGCGCCGGGTGGACTGCTTCGTCTGCAACGAGCAGGAGGCAGGCCTGTTCTTCAGCGAGGAATATGCCGGTCTGTCCCCGGAGACCCTTTCCGCCACCCTGGCGGAGCGAATCAAGCGGGGAGAGCTGCGCCAGATGGTCATCACCATGGGCGGCCAAGGCGCGGTGTTCGCGGACAGCCAGGGAAACCATGGCATCGTGCCCCCAGTGAATGTGGACATCGTGGACACCACCGGCTGTGGCGACGCCTTCTTCGCCGGGGTCTGCATTGGGCTCACCTATGGCAAAACCCTGGAGGAATCCTGCCAGATCGGTACCCGCCTGGCGGCCTCCGTCATCGCCACCCGGGAGAACGTCTGCCCCCGCTTTCTCCCGGCGGAATTTGGCCTGCCGGAAGTAGAATGAAGAAACATAATTTATACATTCCTTTTCATTGACAGAACCTCTCTATAGGTATAAATAAATAGTGGAAACGCTGATGAAAGCACCCCCGCTCAGCGGGGGTGCAAGAAAATATATCAGGAGGATTGTCACATATGATTTATGAAGCGATTGTCAAATTGACCCAAAAAGGCGATCTGAGCTATGACGAAGCGTATCAAGTCATGAACGAGATCATGAGCGGGGAAACCACCCCGGTTCAGAACGCCGCCTTCCTGGCCGCCCTCTCCACCAAGAGCACCCGGGCGGAGACCATTGAGGAAATCTCCGGCTGCGCCGCCGCCATGCGTGATCACGCGGTTCAGGTGAACGCTGGGGATCGGCCGATTCTGGAAATCGTCGGCACTGGTGGGGACGGCGCCCATTCCTTCAACATTTCGACCACCTCTGCCATGGTGGTGGCTTCCGCCGGCGTCCCGGTGGCCAAGCATGGCAACCGCGCCGCCTCCTCCAAGTCCGGCACGGCGGACTGCCTGGAAGCCCTGGGGGTGAACATCAGCCTGACCCCGGAGCAGTGCCTACGGTTGCTGGACGAGGCGGGTTTCTGCTTCTTCTTTGCCCAGAAGTATCATACCTCCATGAAGTATGTGGGCCCCATCCGGAAAGAGCTGGGCATCCGTACCGTCTTTAATATCTTAGGCCCCCTGACCAACCCGGCCCACCCGAAGCAGATTCTGCTGGGGGTATACGATGAATATCTGCTGGAGCCCCTGGCCCAGGTGCTGAGCAATCTGGGCATTGAACGGGGCATGGTGGTCTATGGCATGGATAAGCTGGACGAGATTTCCCTTTCCGCCCCCACGAAGGTCTGCGAGCTGAAGGACGGCTGGTATAAAACCTATATCATTCAGCCCGAGGATTTCGGCATCTCCCGTTGCCAGAAGGAGGACCTGGTGGGCGGCACGCCTCAGGAGAACGCGGCCATCACCCGGGCCATTCTCGCCGGGGAAAAGGGCCCCAAGCGGGACACCGTGCTGCTGAACTCCGGCGCGGCCCTCTATATCGCCGGCAAGGCGGAAACCCTGGCGGAGGGCATCAAGCTGGCTGCCCAGCAGATCGATTCCGGCGCAGCCCTGGCCACCCTGGAAAAGGTCATTCAGGTTTCCAACGAGGTGTAAGCCCATGCCGACCATTTTGGATACTATCGCTGCCCATGCCCGGGAAAGAGTGCGGCAGGATCAGGCCTTTCTTCCCCTGGAAGCCCTGCAGGCCCAGGCCCTGCGCCTGGGTCCAGGGGGCGGGAATGCCTTTTTGCAGGGTCTGCGTCGCCCCGGCCTCAGCTTCATCTGCGAGGTCAAGAAGGCCTCCCCCTCTAAGGGGCTCATCTCCCCGGACTTTCCTTATCTGGACATCGCCGGGGATTATGCTGCCGCCGGAGCGGACGCCATTTCCTGCCTGACGGAGCCGAAATGGTTCCTGGGCTCGGATGAGATTTTTGCCGAGATTCGGCAGGCGGTGACCACGCCCATGCTCCGGAAGGATTTTACCGTGGAGGATTATCAGCTGTATCAAGCCCGGGTGCTAGGCGCTAACGCGGTGCTGCTGATCGTCGCCCTTCACGATGCGGATACCCTGGCCCATCGGCTAGAGCTCTGCCGACAGCTGGGCCTGGCCGCCCTGGTGGAAACCCACGACAGCCAGGAGATCGAAACCGCCCTGGCCGCCGGCGCGGAGATTCTGGGGGTGAACAACCGGAACCTGAAGGATTTCTCTGTGGATTTCGAAAACGCCGCTCGCCTGCGGGACCAGATTCCCCCGGAGGTGATCTATGTGGCGGAATCCGGCGTCTCCGGCCCAGAGGATGTCCGCCGCCTGAAGCAAATCGGCGCGGACGCCGCGCTGATCGGTGAAGCTCTGATGCGAGCGCCAGATCGGCGGCTGGTCCTGCAGCAGTTCAAGGAGGCGGCCCAATGACTTCTCCGAAAATCAAACTCTGCGGCCTCTCCCGGGAGGCGGATATCCAGGCGGTCAATCAGCTGCACCCGGATTATATTGGTTTTGTTTTCTTTGAGAAAAGCTCCCGCTACGTCTCCCCCGACCGGGCCCGGAAGCTGAAGGCCCTCCTGGCCCCTGGGATACAGGCGGTAGGCGTTTTTGTGGATGAGGATCCTGCCTTCGTCGCCCAGCTGCTGGACAGCGGCATCATCGACCTGGCCCAGCTTCATGGGCATGAGGATGAAGAATACATCGCCGCCCTGCGGAAGCTGACCGCGAAGCCTTTGATTCAAGCCTTCAAAATCTCCAACCTGGAGGATGTCCATCGGGCGGAACAAAGCTCCGCGGACTATATTCTGCTGGATCACGGCGCGGGAGGCACCGGCCAGGCCTTTGACTGGTCCCTGATTCAGTCCGTCCAAAGACCCTATTTCCTGGCCGGCGGCCTCCATCCAAACAATGTCCAGGATGCCGTTCATTCCTTGCACCCCTATGCCCTGGATGTCTCCTCCGGCATTGAGAAGGAGAAGGTGAAGGACCCCCAGAAGATGCAATTGTTTGTAGAAAGGGCCCGAGAAGCTTAAATTCCTATCGATCCGATCTTAAAACCGCATAGAGCGCTACGTCCACATATTCCCCTTTGTTATACACCCTTTGCCGCAGCGTGCCTTCCCTTCTCATGCCGCATTTTTCCATCACCCGGCCGCTGTTGGGGTTCCGCACATCGCATTGCCCCTCCACCCGGTTGACCTCCGTTTGTTCGAACAGCAGGTTCAACAAGCTACCCAGGGCCTCCGCCGCATATCCCTGATGCCACCAGGCCTTTCCCAGGGAATATCCTACCTCCATGCTGCGGTGATCCGGCCACCAGCCCATGACGCCGATGGTGCCGATAATCTTCCCGGTCTCCTTCAGCTCAATGCCCCAGGAGCAAGGCGCTCCCTGGCGATACAGGCTCTTCACGTACCGGATGTATCCCCGAGTATCTCCCAGGCTGCGATGGGCCGTCCAGAGGACGTACTTCGCCACCTCCGGGTCGCTGCTCCAGGCGTAGATCTCCTTCGCGTCCCGCATGCGCAGCCTGCGCAGCCGCAGTCGGGCCGTCTCCATCATAGGGGGATCCGCGAAGAGGGCCGCCGTGCTGGGGCCCCCTTGCAGCATGCCTCGGAAGGAAAGCCCCGGGGCCAGTAATTTCTCCATTTTCCATTCTCCGTAAAGGAAAGCCGCCCGCTTCGGGCGGCTTTCCTGCTTTTCTATCTTTTTTATTCTTGCCGGTGCGCTGGCGCGCCCGTTCCCTGGGTCATGGCCGCGTGCTCCTCCGCCAGCTCTCGGTACAGCCGCGCCGCGCTCCAGTTCACATTGTGCTCCGTCACCACGGCCTTCAGCGCCACCCGTGTCCCATTTTGCTTCAACCCATCCAAAAAGCCATTGAACTGCCGGGGCGCCAGCCCATGCATGACGATCATTTCTTCCTGGAAGGGGGCTTCCTCCCCTTTCTCCCCCTCCGCGAACCCTGCTAGCCCCAGGAGAGCACCGATGGTCTCTCCCTGCCGCTCCGGTGGCACCTCCTGACTGGGAATCCCATTGCGGAACAGGGCGGCTTTGACCTTCTTCCGCCGGCCTTCGTCTGTGAAATTAAACAGCAATACCTTCGCCATGGGCTTACACCTCGTCCGCCGAATATCGGCACTTTTCCAGGGCCTTCAGGGCAATCTCCAGCAGCTCTTTCTCCGGCAAGCCATTCCGAGCGCCCTTGGTCAGCTCGTAAATCAGCGCCCCGGTGTCATGGATATTCGCCTGATAGAGCCGATAGGCCGCCTTCAGGGCCCGCTCCAGCTCCTCCCCCTTGGGAAAGTTTTCTTCCACTTCGCGCGTTTCTCCTTTATCCTGTCCCCCGCCCTCTTCCAGGCAGGGCTTCGTGATGGTCTTAGTTGCTGTATACCCGGATCAGGTGATTCCCTTTCTCGTCCACAATCCAGCTCTCTCCGCTGCCCCGCTGGGTAGTAATGGTCATCCGATCCCCCTCGTTGATCTTCCGCCAATCCTCCTCTGTGGCCCGCCAGGTCCGGCGAGCATCCTTCTCATCGACGACGGTGAAGGTGTACTTTTCCGCCCGAGGCGTGGTTTCCCGCTCGTCCGCGGCCAGGTTGGTTTCCGGCCAATATGCGTCATGGTCGTTTCCGGCGGCTGTGGCCTCCCGGGTCCTGGTCCAGCGCCAGATGGTGTAGGTATATTTGGTGGCGTATCGGGGAACTGGCACGTATACCGGCCGGGATTCCGTCTCGGTGTAATATTCCGTCCGGTAGACCGCCCGCTCATGGGGCACCTCCGTGAAGGAGCCGTTGCCGTTGTCCGAATAGGTGTAATAGGTTTCGTAATGATCCAATACCTGCCGGGACTTCTGAACCTCATAATCCTCATAGTGGTCCAGCACCTGGTCGTATCGCTGAATCTCCTGCCGGTGGCTGACCTCCGTCCCGCCCGCGGGGATGCTCCAGTCGCTCTCGGTGTATTCGATGTTCTGCTCAATGGGAATGCTGCGGCTCCAATTGACCCCCGTCACCCGCAGGTCCCCCTGGGTGTTGCTGCCGTTCATGTAGACCACCAGCCCGACGATCACCGCCAGGATAATCAGCAGCAGGGGCAGTCGGCTCTTTTTCTTCACCTGCTGGGCTTGGGGCTGGGGCTGGGCCGCTTTCTCCGCCACCTCGGCCGCCTTCCGCTTGTTCAGCTGGTCAAAATAATTGCTCTCCGAGGATTCCCGGCTGGCACCACAATTGGTGCAAGAGGCCGCGTGATCCTTGTTCAAGGAGTTGCAGAAGGAGCAGTACCAGTCCGGATTCTTCCCGATCTCCTTCGCCTGCTCCTCGCTCAGATATTCAATGTCTCCCCGCTCATTCTCCTCCCGGGTGGAATTCTCCGCGCCGTCCTTCATGTAAAACTGCACGTCCCCCCGGGCCCGGCCGCAGGAGGGACAATTCATCACATTCCCCGCGATGCCCTTGCTGCCGCACACGGAGCAGTCCCAGTAACCCATAACGGTTCTGCTCATCTGTTTTCCCTCCCCGATTCAAACTTCCATTTTTCTCTATGCTGCCTTCCACGCCTGGGCACGGTTGGAAATTCCTACTCCGTCTTCTCCTCCGGAGCCTTCTCCGGCTCTTCCTCCGCCGGGGGCTCCGGTTGCTCCGGAATCTTTTCCCCGCTGACCTTCGTCACCCGGAAGCCGTCCATCTCTGCCACGGTGAATCGATATCCGCCTACCTGGAAGGCGTCCCCGTTCTCCGGCACCTTCTGAATCATTTCACCTACCCAGCCGCCGACGGTGTCCGCGTCGTAGCCCGGGTTTTCAATCTCGAACTGCTCCAGCATCTCCTGCAGCTGCATGCCGCCATCGATGGTCCAGCTGCCGTCCTCCTGCTGAGCGATCTCCTCGTGCACCTCGTCGTGCTCGTCGTAAATCTCGCCCACCAGCTCCTCCAGCACGTCCTCCAGAGTCACAATGCCGTCCGTCCCGCCGAATTCATCCAGAAGGATGATCTGATGGGTCTTGCTGGCCCGGAATTGCTTCAGCAGACTGGAGATGGGCAGCGTCGCCGGGGCAAAAACCGGCTCCTTCATGATGCGGGTAATCTCCCGGCAGCCCTCGTGGGACATCTTGTAGAAGTCCTTTTCATGCAGGGTACCCACGATATGGTCCAGATCCTCATGATACACCGGAATCCGGGAGAAATAGGTGGTCCGGAAGATCTCCGCCACCTCTTCCATGCTGGCGGTGTCCTCCACCGCGGTCACGTCCACCCGAGGGGTCATGATGTCGGAGGCGTCCTGGTCGTTAAACTCGATGGCGGAACGAAGCAACTCGCTTTCTTCCTCCTCCAGGTCTCCCTCCGTCTGGGCCTCGTCGATCATGGTCATCAGCTCATCCTCGATCTGAGGCTCCTCCGGCTCCGCCTTGATCAGCTTGGACAGCAGCCTCCGCCAGAGGGAAAACAGCCAGTCCACCGGCTTCAGCACGGTCATCAGGAAGCGAATCACCGGCGTTACCGCCAGGGCGAAGCGTTCTGGCTGCTGCTTCGCCAAGGTTTTCGGCCCCACCTCGCCCATGAAGAGAATCACCACCGTCATGACAATGGAGGCGATGGTGGCCCCCCGATCCTCCGCCCCGTCCAGCAGGCGGGTAAAGAGGATCGTGGCAATCGAGGCGCCGGCGATATTCACCACGTTGTTCCCCACCAACACGGAGGTCAGCAGGGAATCATATTTTTCTAACAATTGCAGCGTCAGCTGCGCGCGGGGCTTCTGATCCCCTTCCATGGCTTTCAGTTTAATCCGGCTGGAGGCAGAAAAGGCCGTCTCCGTGGCCGAAAAGAAGGCAGAAAGCGCGATACAAACGATCAGCGCGATCCATAGGCCCATTGAAATATCAAATCCTTTCGTTCTTCGCCCCGCAAGGGGGCCAACCGTCCCTTTACTCCACGCCGCGGGATTGCAAAATCCTGATACGGCAAACACATCCGCCCGACTTCGGGCCAGACGATTATACCATTCCGTGCCTTCTATTGCAATCATTTGGACATAAATCTGCCGCTGGGGAGATTTTTCCTCCCCAGCGGCAGCCAGTTTATTATTTCAGTTTTTCCGCGATCGTCTCCAGGAACTGGCGACTGTTGACCCCCTGGGCCTCTCCTTCGTACAGCAGCGCCAAATCCTTGGTCATAATGCCGCCGTTGATGGTGTCCAGGGTCGCTTTCTCCAATCGATCCGCAAAATCCTGCAGCTCTGGCAGCCCGTCCAGCTCGCCCCGCTTCCGCAGCGCACCGCTCCAGGCGAAGATCGTCGCCACCGGGTTGGTGCTGGTCTCCTCCCCCTTCAGGTATCGATAATAGTGCCGGGTCACGGTGCCGTGGGCCGCCTCGTACTCAAATTGGCCCGTGGGGCTTACCAGCACGCTGGTCATCATGGCCAAGCTGCCAAAGGCGGTGGCGATCATGTCGCTCATCACGTCCCCATCATAGTTCTTGCAGGCCCAGATGAAGCCGCCCTTGCTGCGAACCACCCGAGCCACCGCGTCATCAATCAGGGTGTAGAAATACTCAATCCCTGCCTGCTCGAAGGCAGCTTTGTAGTCCGATTCATAGATCTCAGCGAAGATATCCTTAAAGCGGTGGTCATAGGTCTTGCTGATGGTGTCCTTGGTGGAGAACCACAGATCCTGCTTCACGCTCAAGGCGTATTGGAAGCAAGCATGGGCAAAGGAGGTAATGCTGGCGTCCAGGTTATGGATGCCCTGCACCACCCCCGGGCCCTGGAAGTCGAAGATGGTCTGCCGAATCTCCTGACCGTCCGCTCCGGTGAAGACGATTTCCGCCTTTCCGGCTCCAGGAATCCGCACCTCCGTGTTCTTATACACATCCCCATAGGCATGGCGGGCGATGGTGATCGGCGCTTCCCAGGTTCGTACCGTGGGGCGCACGCCCTTGACCAGAATCGGCGCCCGAAACACTGTGCCATCTAACATGGCCCGAATAGTCCCGTTAGGGCTTTTCCACATCTGCTTCAGGTGATATTCCTCCACCCGCTGGGCGTTGGGAGTAATCGTAGCACATTTCACAGCCACGCCGTATTTCAGCGTCGCGTTGGCGCTGTCGATGGTCACCTGGTCCTCCGTCTCATCCCGATACTTCAGGCCCAGATCATAATATTCCGTCTTTAAATCCACAAAGGGAAGAATCAGTAAATCCTTAATGTCCTTCCACAGGACGCGGGTCATTTCGTCGCCATCCATCTCCACCAAGGGGGTTTTCATTTGGATCTTGCTCATCGGTACTCTCCTTCAAACACACAAAAAAATAGGATTCCACCCACGGGATATTGTATCCAGAAAGGTGAAATCCTTCAAGAGGAGGAGTCAAAATACAACAAAGAAACAACATGCTGTAGTTGCCTCAAACTGAGCGAAGGGATGTTTCACTTTTATCTAAAATCATATTCCGCGGCCGCGGAATCCGGCTCAGGTGTCGCTGTGAGGAAGATTTCATAATGGGTATAATCATCCTCCGAGGCGTATCCCTCGTAATCCTCGCTGTGGTCCGAATAGGTATCCGGCCCCCGGGTCGCCTCCGACCCGCTCTGCACGCCCAGGCCATCCCAATACCCTTCCAGCGGGAAGATGATGGTCATCTGTATCCAGTTGACCCCGTCCCGATACTGATTGGGATAATAGGCATAATAAACATAGGGCACTGTGCCATTCAGAACCTCTACCTGATCCTCAAAGGAATTTTCCGGATTCTTCGCCGCCTTTTGCATCCGCTGAGTAGGCACCTTCAGGGCCTCCTCCCGCGTGGTGGTCTCCGGCGCCAAAGCCTGCAGAAAGGAGGCGGCAATCCGGGGAAAGCGGCTCAGATCGCTGACCCGCACCTCCAAGCTGTTGATGCTGGAGGCAAAAAGCTGAGCCGTAATCTCCACCTTCTCCGGCGTCTCCGCCTCCGGCAGGTCCGTAATGCCGAAAACCTCAAAGCTGGCGTAGGCCTCGAACAGGCTGTTCACCCCCGGCTCCCCCTGCTCGATCAGGAAGCGATTCGCCGTTTCCACGTAGCTTTTCAATATCCGCTGGCCCTCCGTGTTCTCTGGCCAACGAGTATCCGCCTGGGCGACGCTGACCATGAGCGCCAGCCAGAGCGCCGCCAGGCAAAGGAATCTCCGTTTTACCATGCTTCCGGATCCTTCAGCTCTGCTTTCTTCTCCCTCAGGGACACACAGGTCGCGATCAGCTCCACCGCTCCGGTAACACCCAAAGCGCCGGTATCCACGCACAGGTCGTAGTTGTTGACGTCGCCCCATGTCCCCGTGGCATAATAATTATAGTAGGAGGCCCGTTGCTTGTCCGCCTTTTTCAATTGTTCCTCCGCCTTGATGGGGTCGGCGCCATAGTATTCCACAATGCGGCGCACCCGCTCCTCCTTGTCCGCCTTGATGAACACGTTCAGCACGTTCCCCTGATCCCGCAGCACATAATCAGCGCAGCGGCCCACGATGACGCAGGGCCCTTCTCCAGCGATGCGGCGGATGGTGTCAAACTGGGCCAGGAAAATCCGGTGATTCAGCGGCATGTCCAGATACATAGCCGAGGCATCCCCCACCGTCTGCGTCCCGCTCATCATGGAGAAAAGGAAATTCCTGGTATTTTTCTCGTCGTGCTCCTCCAGCAGATCCTGGCAGATGCCGCTGTCCTTGGCCACCTCAGCCAGCAGCTCCTTGTCATAAAAAGGAATGTTCAATTTCTCCGCCAGCAGCCGGGCCACATAACGCCCACCGGAACCATACTGCCGTCCTACGGTGATGATCGTGTTTGCCATAAACAAAATCCCTCCTTATGAAATTATTCGCCCCTATGGCCTCCCGTCGGAAAAAGTATACCACAGGATGTAGAATTCCGTCAAGATTCTTGCCTTTTTTTCCTTTTTTTGGTACACTGCTTCCCGTAGCTTTTTCCTTGGAGGAGGAAGCGCTATGAGAGTTGATTTTGATCGTATTTGCGGATGAAGGTTTCCCCTACGACGCGAGGACGCAGAATCTTATGTTCATCAAGTCATATGTCTTCGCGATGGCTGAAGCACATCCGTATTCCATCTCTGCAGGATCGAAAGAGAATCGAGGTTTGATGGCCCATGAAGACACCTGTCAACAAACAAACCCTCCGCCAGCACATTACCTATTCCTGGTGGAAATATGCCCTGCTGATTATCCTGGGGGCGCTGCTGGTGAATCTGTATTTCACCGTCACCGCCTACCGCTCCCCGGAGAGCAAAAAGGTCAGCCTATATATCTACGGCTACGGAAACGAGGCCGAGCTGAACGCCTACATGGCCCGGGTGCAGGAAGAACAGATGCCGGACATGGAGGAGATGAACGCTCTGCTGCTAGCCACGGACGCCACCTATGGGCCCATGCAGCTTTCCACCTACGTGGCCGCAGGCGAAGGGGATGTGTATCTCCTGCCCCGGGATCAGTTCGTCTCCCTGGCCACCTCTGGCGCCTGGCTGCCCCTCGAAGAGGAAGAGGAGCTCACTTCCCTCTTCACGGAGCGGGACATCAGCCTGCAATCCGGCTGGCGGCGGGATTCGGACACCGGCGAAAGCCATCTCTTCGGCATTCCTATCGCCAAGCTCCCTGGCCTGGAAAAGCTAATCATGGTAGAGAATGGATACCTTGCCGTGCTGGTCACCAATGGCAACGACGACAACGTGCTCCACTTCCTAAAAATCTTCTGCGAAGATATGCTGCAGGAGTAAGCAAATCCCCCTCCCGGAAGGGAGGGGGATTTGCTTAATTGCTACGGCTATAGTTAGGTGCCTTCTCTCCCAAAAGTATTCCCCTCCCGGGCAGGGAGGGGAATAAAAGATTTAGTTGCTACGGCTGTAGTTCGGTGCCTCTTTCGTGATGCTGATATCATGCGGATGGCTTTCCGCCAGGCCGGCGCCGGAAATCTTGATGAACTCCGCGTCCTTCCGCAGGGCGTCGATATCCTTCGCGCCACAATAACCCATGCCAGCCCGCAGGCCGCCCACCATCTGGAAGATGGTGTCCGCCACCGGTCCCTTGTAGGGCACCCGGCCTTCTACGCCTTCGGGAACCAGCTTCTTGGCCCCCTCCTGGAAGTACCGGTCTCCGGAGCCCACAGCCATGGCGCCCAGGCTGCCCATGCCACGATACACCTTATAGCTGCGGCCTTGATAGATCTCCGTCGCGCCGGGGGATTCCTCCGTGCCCGCCAGCAGGCTGCCCAGCATCACGGCGCTGCCGCCCGCCGCCAGGGCCTTGGTGATGTCTCCGGAATACTTGATGCCGCCATCGGCAATAATACGAATGCCGTGCTTATCCGCCTCCTCCGCGCAGTCCGCGATGGCGGTGATCTGCGGCACGCCGATACCCGCCACCACCCGCGTGGTGCAGATGGAGCCAGGGCCAATGCCCACCTTGACCACATCCACGCCGGCGGAAATCAGATCCCGGGTCGCCGCGGCGGTGGCCACGTTGCCAGCGAACAAGGTGATCTCCGGATACTTGTTCCGGATGGCTTCCACCTGCTTCAGCACGCCCACGCTGTGGCCATGGGCCGTATCAATGTTAATCACATCCGCCTTTGCCGCCAGCAGGGCGTCGATGCGGTCGAACACGTCGTGGGTCACGCCCACCGCCGCGCCGCACAGCAGCCGGCCATTGGCGTCCTTGGCGCTGTTGGGAGATTTCTGGGTCTTTTCGATATCCTTGATGGTAATCAGGCCCCGCAGGTTACCCTCCTTGTCCACGATGGGCAGCTTTTCAATCCGGTTCTGGGCCAGAATCTGCTTCGCTTCCTCCAGGGTCGTCCCTTCCGGCGCGGTGATCAGATTCTCGCTGGTCATCACCTCGCCGATCTTCCGGTCGTAATCCGTCTCGAACCGCAGGTCCCTGTTGGTCAGGATACCCACCAGCTTTCCCTCCCGGGTAATGGGCACGCCGCTAATGCGATACCGGCTCATCAGGGCTTCCGCGTCCTTAATCAGGTGCTCCGGGCTCAGGAAGAAGGGATCGGTAATCACGCCATGCTCGCTGCGCTTTACCTTATCCACCTGGGCGGCTTGTTCCTCGATGCTCATGTTCTTGTGGATAATTCCCAGGCCGCCTTCCCGCGCCATGGCGATGGCCATTTGCGCGTCCGTCACGGTGTCCATGGCCGCGCTGATCATGGGAATGTTCAGCTTGATCTTCTTGGTCAGCTGAATGGATAAATCCACATCCCTGGGCAATACTTCACTTCGGGCAGGTACCAGCAGTACGTCGTCAAATGTGTAACCTTCTCTGATTTTTCCCTGAAGCATCCAGAAACTACCCCCTTCGAAATTTTATTGTCGGATATGTTATCAAAAGTCCGCGTCCCTTGTCAAATTACAATGATGTTAAATCTATGTGACAATCCTGTCATATTTTATCCCTTCACGCCACCCAGGGCGATGCCCTCCACGAACTGCTTCTGCAGGAAGATATACAGCACGAAGGGAAACAGGAAGGTCAGCGTCGCCCCGGCCATCACCATGCCGTAATTCGTCGTGGAATTGCTGGCCAGGGTGGACATGGTCACCGGCAGTACCCGCATCTCGCTGCGGGTGTTGATGATCAGCGGCCAGAGAAAGTTGTTCCAGGCCGCGTTGAAGGTAAAGATGGTCAGGGTCACCAGCGCCGGCTGCACCAGGGGCAGAGCGATGGAAACGAACCGCCGCACCTCGCCACAGCCGTCGATCTCCGCCGCCTCCAGCAGCTCGTTGGGCACCGCCACCATGAACTGACGCATGAGGAAGATGCCGAAGGCCCCCACCATGGGCAGAATCAGGGCGGCATAGGTGTTGGTCAGCCCTGCCCGGTTGATCATGACGAACATGGGAATCAGCACCACCTGCCCGGGGATCATCATGGTGGCCAGGTATCCCTGGAACAGGGCCTCCTTATGGGGCACCGGCTTTTTCTCGAAGCCATAGGCCGCCATGGCGGAAACGATATCCACCAGCAGGCAGGAACCCACCACGGTGATGATGCTGTTTTTCAGCGCCGTACCGAAATCCCGCTTCACGATGGCGTACCAGTAGTTGTAAAAGCTGGGCCGCAAGTCCTTCAGCTTGATGTACAGCGATTCGGAGTCCGTAAAGGACACCGCCACCATGTAGATCAGCGGCAGCAGACACAACACCGCGAAGAAGGTGACCAGCACGATGCCCAATCCCACCCAGGGAGAAATCCGCTTTTTCTTTTTCATGCGTCCTTCTCCTTAAACAATGTCGTCTGAACCAGATGGATCAGCAGGATCACGATCAGCAGGCAGATGGCCACCGCGCTGGCGTAACCGAAGTTCTTATCCTGGAAGGCGAAGGTGTAAATCACATACGCCACGGTATAGGTCGCTCGGCCGGGCCCGCCCCCCGTCATCTTGTATACCAAATCGAACACCTGGAAGGAGCCGATGATCCCCAGGGTCACGATCATGTAGGTAATGGGCTTCAGGATCGGCAGGGTAATATACCAGAACCGCTTCAGCGGCGTGGCCCCGTCCACGATGGCAGCCTCCCGCACATCGGCGGAAACATTCATCACCCCGGCGTAATAGATCACCATGTAGTATCCCGTGTTCTTCCAAATGGCCACCACCGCCACGCTGGGCAGGGCGGAAGCCTTCTTTCCCAGGAAGTTGACCGCCTTGCCGCCGAAAGCCTCGATCACCTGGTTAATGAGCCCGCCCTTGGGCTGGTACATGATGTTCCATACCGTGGCGGAGGCGATGAGGCTGACGATGACCGGGATGAAGATGACGCTGCGCATGAGGGAGCCATATCGGTTCTTCATATGCTCCGCGATGAACACCGCCAGTAGCAGGGAGAGCACCGTCTGGGCTGGCACGGTGATCAGCACATAGCGCACCGTGTTGCTCAGGGACTCCGTCAGCACCCGATTGGAAAACAGCCGGGCATAGTTATCCAGCCCGATCCATTGCGGCGGGGAGGCCATGTTGTACTTCGTAAAGGAATAGAACAGGGAAAGGAAGATGGGCACCACGTTAAAGGTCATCATCAGCACAAAGCTGGGCAGGATGAACAAAATCCCCACCAGTATCTGTCGGCGGGTCCGGGGGCTCATTCGCTTTCTCGGTTTCGCGGCGATGGTTGTCATTTCTGGAAAATTCCTTCCTTGATAAAATGGGCTCCGGCGGGCGCTGCCGCCGGAGCCCGGAAAAAGCCTTACTGCTTAATCTGTTCCGCGTAGTAGGTCATGGTGTTGTCCAGCACTTCCTGAGGAGTCAGGTCGCCCATGAACATCATCTGGATGTTGGCCTGCAGCTCCTTCTCGAAGGAAGCCTTACCCTCGAATTCGCTGACCACGTACACATCGTCGATGTGCTCAGAGGTCAGGGCGGTGTAGGCTTCGTTCTGGGTGTAGGTGGCATCCTTGGTGAAGGGGGGCAGATAGAACACTTCGGAGTGGAATCGATCCATCACTGCGCCGGAGGTCACCAGGGTCAGGGCCTTCACGGCCAGCTCTTCATTGCCCCGTTCCTTGGCCTTGGAAGCCACGGCGAAGGAGTCGGTAGCCGTCCGGGCGCCATAGCCCGCCGGGCCCTTCAGGGAGAAGAAGTATTCCCAGTTCACACCGTTGTTGGTGAAGGTGTTGCCCTTGTTCAGGTCCGCCACCACAAAGGCAACTTCGCCCGCGGCGAATTTGTCGATGGATTCGCCCTCGGAGACGATGGTCTCGTCGAAGATGCCCTCATCCGCGAACTTCTTCAGGAATTCCAGCGTCTGCAGGCCCGCTTCGTTGTTGATGGCGATTTCGCCATTCTCGTCCAGCATGGTGCCGCCCGCCTGGAAGTAATAGGGCCAGAAGGCCAGCATCAGCGCGCTGGTACCGGTGGTGGCGCCCCAGTTCTGCAGGAAGCCCTGCTTGCCAGTCTTCTCCTGCACGGTCTTGCAGGCCTCGATGAAGGCGTCCCACTCTTCGGGGAAGGCTTCGATGCCGGCTTCCGCCAGGATGTCCTTGTTCACAAAGCCCATAGCCACGCCGTCATCCATGGGGACGATGACATGCTCGCCCGCGGCGTTGACGGGGCCAGTGGCCCACAGCAGGTAGTTATCCTTCTCTTCGTCGGTCAGGTAGCTGTCCAGGCCCAGCAACAGATCCGCCTGCACCAGGTCGTAGTTATCCGTCACATAGACCACATCCGGGCCGTCGTTGTTCAGCAGGCCGGTGTAGATGGTGGTGTTATAATCGCTCCAGGAGAGGATCTCCACTTTGACTTCCACGTTGTTTTCCTCTTCGAAGGGATCAAACACGCCATCCCAGAAATCCTGGTCGGAGATGCCGTCGCCGAACTGATACTGGGGAATCCAGACCGTCAGGGTCTTCTTCTCCTCCGCCGCGGCGAAGCTCAGGCAGGAGAGCAGCAGCGCAAGGCTCAGCACAATGGAAACAATCCGTTTCATTTGGGTTAACCATCCTTTCTTTTCATGACGCCTCCGCGTCAAAATCTTGGATACATTATATCAATTCCGATTTTTTCCGTCAACCGTTTTTCCTGCTCCCCGCAGCGTGTTTCACGCCTGATGATACAGCTCCCAGGAGATGTCCGCTATCATCCGCTCATAGGTCGGCACGTCCGTTTCGTTGCCCATAAAGCAAACCAATAGGGGCGTTTCCCCCTCGATGATGCCCACGTCGTGGGTGGTGCCGTCATCCTCCCCCGTCTTGTGGGCGATGCGGGGCGCCTGCTCCAGGGTATGCAGCCGGAAGGGAATCTTCCCGTTCAGCCGCTGATGCCGCAGGGTCTTCAGCATCCTGGCGGAAGCTTCCGGGCTCACCAGCTCTCCCCGCCAGATTTTCTCCAGCAGCCAGGCCACGTCCTGGGCGGTGGTGGCGTTCTGAATCCCCCGCCGGGAGGCCTCCGCGTCAAACATCTTCCGCCGGAAGAAGGTATCCTGGAGGCCCAGGCGCTCATGGATGAAATCCAGCAGCCGGGGAATGGTATAGAAATCCGCCAGCACATTGGTGGCGGTGTTGTCGCTGACGATGATCATCAGCTCCACCAGATCCCGCAGGGACACCTCTTTCCCATCGTCCAGATAGGTCAGCACCCCACAGGAGGGCACGCAGTCCTCCCGGCGGACGGGAATCTTATCTCCCGGCCGGAAATCCCCGTCCTCAAAGCCCTGATAGATCGCCGCCATCAGGAACAGCTTGATGACGCTGGCCGGCCCATGCACCGCCTCCGGCCGGTAGGCGAAGCTTTCTCCCGTCTTCAGGTTTTTACAGATAAAGCTGATGTTCCCCGGCAGGGTGTCCAGTTTTTCCTTGATCCATTCCATTTTACGTTTCCTCCGTCATGTTCATTCATACAGCAGGAAGGGTTCCCGCTGGCGCCGGAACTGCGCCCGCCCCTCCGCGAAGCGATCCAGAAATTGGGCCGCGTCCATCGTCCCCCGGCGATATTGGTCCGTCCCCAGCAGCTTATCGATGGTGTAGCTCTCCGTGGTCCAGCTGACCCACTCCAGCTTTTCCGGATACAGTTCCCGAATCCCGTCCAGCAGCATCAAAGCCGCGGCCACCGGGTCCGCGCTTTCGGGCTCCAGGACATGCATCTGCACCCCGGCGCACAGCTGCCCCGCGTGCTTGGAGAAGGTGGGCGTGAACCAGGCCGGGCGGAAATGAATCCCCGGCGTCTCCTTCTCCCCCATCCGCCGGGCCAGCCGATCCCCGTCGATCCAGGGCGCGCCGATATACTCAAAGGGCAGGGTGGTTCCCCGACCCTCAGAAACGTTAGTGCCCTCGAAAACGCAGGAACCGATGTAGGCGAAGGCGCTATGGAAGCTGGGGCAATTGGGGGAAGGGGCCACCCAGGGCAGCGCCGCCTCCCAGGGCATCATCCCCCGCCGCCATCCTGCCAGGGGCGCGATATGCAGCTCCAGGCTGTCCAGCTGCAAGTGGGCCTTCACCCACCGGGCATATTCCCCGATGGTCATCCCATACCGGGTGGGCAGCGGATACATCCCCACATAGGAGGCAAAGGCGGGATCCAGCACCGTTCCCTGGATCAATTCCCCGCCCAGGGGATTGATCCGGTCCAGCACCACCACGGGTTTTCCCGCCTTGGCGCATTCCTCCATGGCGAAGGACAACGCGTACAGGTAGGTATAGAACCGGGCCCCCACATCCTGGATATCGAAGCAGAAGATGTCGAATTGCTGCAGCATCTCTGGGGTCAATCGGTGGTTGCCCCCATACACTGGCCAGACATTCAGCCCCGTGGCTTCGTCCTGATAAACCCCGATGGCCTCCCCCGCCTGGATATTTCCCCGGATGCCGTGCTCCACAGCAAACAGGGCCGTCAAGTCAAATTGCTGATGCAAAATCTTGATGGTGGATTGAAAATCCCGGCTGATGCCGGTGGCGTTGGTCATGAGTCCCACTCGCCCCTGCCGCAGTACGTTGGCCACCGTCTCCAGCCGATCCACGCCGGATAAAACGCCCTTTTCCATGGTCCTTCCCTCCTTGTCTCTGCTCTTTTCGCTTATCCCATCCGCGCGGCGGCAGCCACCATTTCCTGTAGGACCCGGCGATACTCCCAGGTTTGCCCTTCGCATTTTTGCCGCACAAACAGCCGATTGGTGAAGGACACGACGCCGATGTTCAACTCCCGGGAGAAATAGATTCCCGTGCCCGTAAATCCGGTGTGCCCGCAGCCATGGGGATAGCTAAGCCCGGTCTGCAGCCCCAGTCCCCGCCCAGGGGCACCAGGCTGTTCCCGCTGGGCGTCGATCATCATCGGATCGGTAGAGCGCAGGTAGAGCTGGCAGAGCCGGGCGTAGGCCTCCGTCTGGGCGAAGATTCCCGCGTGGCCGGACACCCCACCGAAATAATACCAGCTGTTGCCGTCATTCACTTCCCCCCGTAGAATCGCCTCCTCCGGCCGGAAGCCGTCAAAGGTGATTCCCCTTTCCGCGCACATGTCCCGTTCGATAGGGTTGCCATAGCTGGAGGGGATCAGGTCCAGGGAACCTTCCGGCAGATAGGTCATGCCGCCCAGGTGATAGGGCTCCACCAAATCCTCCTGCAGGCAGCGAGCCAGAGGTTTCCCCCCCAGCCGCTCCAGCAGCTTCCCCAGCAGCATAAAATTCAGGTCGGAATACACCATTCCCTCCACCAAGCCCTCCCGGTCCAGGGCAATTTCCAGGACTTCGAAGAAATCTTTTCCCAGCTCGGAGTAGAAGGGAAACCAGGCGGGCAAATGGGAGGTATGAGTCAAGAGCTGCCGAAGGGTGATGCCGTTCATCTTCTCCGCCAGGGAGGGCCGTTCCGCAATCTCGGTCAAATGGTCCATCAGTCGGGTCTCCAGGGAAAGTCGCCCCTGCTGAATCAAATGCAGTACCTGGGTGGCGGTGGCAATTTTCGTCAGACTGGCCACGTCGAACCAGCTGTCCTCCTTGGCCTGGCCCACGCAGGCCGTGCAAAGAGATTTCTCATCATCAAACACCCGCACGCTGGCGTCGGAAAAATACCCAGCCTGCTGATACCGTTCTGTCAAATCCTGAATGGCGGCCCGCAAGCCTTCCCTGATTTCCTGCTTCATGGCGCTTTGCTCCTTTGTTCCGATCAATTGGCTCCATCTTACCACCTTTTTTTCGCGAAGAAAAGCCCCGTTTCCATCACCGGAAATGGAGCTGAAAAACTCCCCCGCGGAGCGGGGGAGCCAAATGATGCCTTTGCGTTGATGAAAATCAATCAGCGCTTTCTGAAATTACTTTCCGAGGAAAGCATCCAGCTGAGCCTGCACTTCAGCGATGATGGTCTGCAGACCAGCTTCGTTCATGCGCTCCAGCATTTCGGGGATCACAACCTCAGGATCAGAGGTACCGGTGTACAGCTCGCGACGATACTCTTCGATCACGGCCTTCACAGCCAGGTTCTCATTTTCCACGGTGCTCAGATCGGGAGTGAAGCCCATGGCCGCGGACAGAGTCGCGTTCTCATAGTTCGCCATGGTCTTGGTCCACTGATCGATATCGGTGGGCACTTCCGGGAAGGGAGAAGCTTCCAGCGCGCCAACGGTGTAGTGGCCCTGCGCATAAGCCTGAACGCCCATGTTGGAGCTGCCCAGCTCGGTGCGGGTCACGGTGCCGTCTTCGTTGCGGGTGTAATGCTTGCCTTCGATACCGTACCGGGCAGTCTCACGATACCAGGGATCGGTATTCATCAGCTCGATCAGCTTCAGGGCTTCGTCCGGATGCTCGGAGAAGCTGCTGACAGCGGTCATGGAGCCGCGGATGGAAGAAGTGCTCATGTAGGGGCCGTCATAGCGGGAGATGTAGATGGGCTGCTTGATAACGTTGGCCCACACGGTCTCAGCGCCGAACCAGCCCTGGCCGCTCTGCACCACGCCAGCCTGGGCGCGGGGCATGGACTCGGTCACAGCCGCGTCGGGATTGAAGTAGCCTTTTTCGTACCACTCATGCAGCTTGGCCACGCGGTTCTTCCAGGCGGGGATTTCCAGCGCGCTCTTCACAGTGGTCTCCTCGTCGGTGCCCTGGGCTTCCCAGTCCAGACCGATCAGGATATCCATGTTCAGCCAGTCAGCCAGCGCGTTCTGCCAGGAGGTGATGCCGCCGTAGCTCATCTTGAAGGGATAGTCATCCGGATGATCCGCCTTGTAGGCTTCGAAATAGGGCTCGATGCCTTCGAAGGAGATGTACTGATCCACTTCAAAGCCCTTCTGGTTGATGAAGTAATCGGTGTTCAGAATCCAGAACACTTCGTAGCCGATGTCCTTCATGTGGGGGATGGCATAGATGTCGCCGTTGACCTTCACGCCTTCCCAGGCCTTCTCCACGATGGAGTCCTTCAGGGCCGGGTACTTATCCAGATAGTCGTTCAGGTTCAGGAACATGCCGGCGGCCACGTTGGTGGCATAGTCGTTCCACCAGTCGCAGGTGAAGGCGATATCGAAGTATTCGCCAGAGTTCATGGCCAGGGCCACCTGATTCTCGTCCATGTAACGATACTCAACGGTGACGCCGATCTTCTCCGCGGAATAAGCGTTCAGGGCTTCTTCCACTTCCGGCCAGTCGATGGGGGTTTCGCTCGCGGTGTACATGAACCACACGAGGTGTACAGGCTCTTCTGCCGCCGCGAAGGAGCAGACGGACAGCACCATGGCCAGAGCCAGTACCAGAGACAGGATCTTCTTCATTGGAGAACCTCCTAAATAAATATTTTTGACGGCATCCGCCGTTCAAATCGAAATAGTTGTTCACCCTTCCAGCGGGCATCCGGTCGCCAACATAGTCGCGACTGCACACTGCGCAGATCGCTCCTTGTTGGCTCAGATAAGATTTCGTGAAATTTCCCGCACTGCGGGTCACGAAATCTTATCCCTTTACCGCCCCAATAGTCAGTCCAGAAATGAAATACTTCTGGAAGAAGGGGTAGGAGAACATGATGGGCACTACGGCGATGACGACGATGGCCATCCGCATGGTCTCGCTGGGCAGGGCCGTGGAGTTGGCGGACATGGCCATATCGTTGTTGGCCAGGTACTGAATGTTCTTCTCGATGTTCACCAGCACATACTGCAGCGGGAACAGGTCATGCTTGCTGGACTCGATATACAGGCTGGCCTGATACCAGTCGTTCCAGTAGGCAAAGGTCAGGAACAGGGCAATGGTCGCCAGGGCCGGCAGCGAAATCGGCAGCACCAGCTGAGCGAAGATTCGCAGCTGGGACGCTCCGTCCACCCGGCCGGATTCGATGATCTCGTCCGGCACCGTGGTCTGGAAGAACGTCCGCATGATGATGACATAGAAGGACGAACAGGCCAGGGGCAGGATCAGCGCCCAATAAGTATTCTTCAGTCCCAGCAGCTGCGTATTCACCACGTAGGTGGAAAGCAGGCCGCCGTTAAAGATCATGGGAATGAAGATCAGCGTCGTGTAGAAGCCCCGCAGCTTGAAGCTCCGCCGGCTCAGCACGTAACCCATGGTGGAGATCAAAATCAGACCCAGCACCGTCCCTACCAGGGTGATGCCGATGGAGGTAAAGAACGCCATGACCACCGTGGGGATGCCCCGGCTGTTCCGCAGATGCCAAACGTACTGGTACGCTTCCGTGGACCATTCTGCCGGGACGAAGCTGTAGCCCACCTTCCCGATGGAAGCCTCGGAGGAGAAGGAAATGATGACCACAAAGATCACCGGAATCACGCACAGGAAGGCCAGCAGGATGAACATGGCGCTATAGGCGATGTTCGTCCCCGGCCGGAGGGCGTTAAACCGCTCCATGCCGCTGCCCGTGGCGTGACGAGTAGATTTCTTCGATGCTGTACTCATGTTGCTCCCCCTCCCTTCTTAGAACAGCGCGCTTTCGTTGTCCACGTGCCGGACGATGGTATTGGCGACCACCATCGTAATGCAGCCCAGCACGGACTGGAGGAAGCCGGCGGCGGAAATGTATCCATACACCGGGCGCGGGTTATTGAACATGGAGTTGTAAACGTACACATCCAGGGTCAGATACACGCTGGTCAGGCTGCTGGAATTCCGAGTGGTCCGATAGAACAGACCGAAGTCGGAGTTGAAGATCTTCCCGACCGCCATGATGAACATGATAATCATGATGGTTTTCAGCATCGGCAGGGTAATATATCTGGTCTGCTGCCACTTGGTAGCCCCGTCGATCATGGCCGCCTCGTACAGGCTTTCATCAATACCCTTGATGGAGGCCAGATAAACCACCATGCTGTATCCCATCGTCTTCCACATGTGCAGGAAGATCAGGATCCAGGGCCAGTAGGGCGCCGCTTCGCCCTGGTACCACTTGATGGGCGTCCCGCCGAAGGAAAGAATCGTCCGGTTCACCAGGCCGTTATCCGTGCTCAGGAAGGCGAAAACGAAGTATCCCACCACGACCCAGCTCAGGAAGTGAGGCAGGAACATGGCTGTCTGCGTCACCTTGGCCAACTTCTGGCTGCGGATATGGTTGATCATGATGGCCAGCGTCACCGGAATCACCACGCCCAGGATGATGAAAATAATGTTATACCCAATGGTATTCCGGAACATGTTGATGGTCGTGGTCTTATTATTGGCGAAAAGGAAGCGGAAATTGTCCAGCCCGCTCCAGGCGCTGTTGTTGAAAAGGCTCCACAGGAAACCCTTCCCAGGGGCCACCTTGTATTTCTTAAAGGCGATGACCAGCCCGAACATGGGCAGGTAGCAGAAAAGGATATACCAAACTACCGTCGGCAGAGACAGGAAAAACAGCTGCAGATCGTCCAGCGTAAACCTGGACTTTTTCCTCTTCTTTGTCTGTACACTCACCTGCAGCAGTCCTCCTCTCCATCCATAAGGCCGTGCCAGAATCTCTCGAACGGCCAGCCCCAAAAACCACGAAAACAGGCGCGCCCCGCTTTTTCTCCCCTTGAATACCATTCAAGAGACTCTTTGAAAAAACGGCTCTCGCAAAGCGCCGCATCAAACATTCTTTGAAACGGGGAACCTGCCTCCCCCTTGAAGCATGGTTTTATTCTATCACTCTTTTAAAAAATGTCAATACTCTCTCCCAAAAAGAACAAGGTAAAATCAATCACTCTTGAATGGTATTCAAGGCATGCTTACAGAAAGTTCTTTGCACTGCAATCGTTTATTACGCTCCATCGCTTCGCGATGAGCTTTTTTTCGTTAACACCAAAACGCGGAGAAAACCATCTTCTCCGCGTTTTTGTTCAAAATCCTTTATCCCATAGCCATCAGCGCCGCGCCCATGGCTGGGCTGCGGCGAGGCAGCATCACTTGGATATCGGGATAATTCTGTTCAATTTTTTTTTCAACTCTTTGCCGAATCTCCGGGACTCGATTCAGGATGCTACCGGTCAGTGCCAGCTCCCCGTCCTTCATCCCCGTTTTTCGCCATCCAGTGAGAACCAGCTCTGCCAGATCCTCCGCCGCCTTCTCCGCGATATGTTTCGCCACGGCATCCCCGGCAGCCAGGGCCTCCGGCAGCAACCGGGCCAGGCTGGCGATCTCCTTTTTCCCCGTCTCCGGGGCGTACAGCCAAGTGATCATGGGCTGGAGGCTCTTTTCATCAAATTTCAGCGTCTCCTGCACCATTCCGGAAAGAACGGTCTTTTCTCCCCGTCCATCAAATGCCCGGGCCACCGCCGCCAGGATATCCCGGCCGATGGCGTATCCGCTGCCTCCATCGTCGATCAGGTACCCATACCCGCCGACCCGGAAAGCTTCTCCCGCCGGGGTCCGCCCATGGCAAATGGCCCCCGTGCCAGCGATGAGGATGGCTCCATGGCCGTCAATGGCCCCGGCCAGGGCAATCTCCTGATCCCCTGCCAGTCGATATTTTCCGTTCCAGCCCGCCTCCCGCAGGCCCTCCGCCATCAGCCGAACCACGTCCTGATTGCTGAGGCCTGCCACGCCGATCACCAGCCCGCCACAGGCCGCCTCCCCGCCGGGCTGCCCCTGCATGAAGGCCACCGCTTCCCGGATGGATTCCTTTACCTTCTCCCGGCTGGCACCGTTGGGATTCAGGGGGCCGAAGCTCTGATCCGCCAGCACTTCTCCGCCCTCCGACAGAATCAGAACCTCCGTCTTGGTCCCGCCGCCATCCCATCCGCAATACCACATCTCCACATCCTCCTATGCGTGCGGGAGTTCCCCTCCGCTAAAATCACTTCGCCTGCTGCACGGCCTGGGCGATCCGCCCGTCCGCCGCTTCCAGGGCCTGCCGGGCCTGGTCCGCCCCGACGCCCAGCAGCAGCATGACGATGGCCGTCTTGCAGGAGAAGCCGCTCTGCTCCAGGACCCGCTTCGCTTCCTCCGCGTCCACCCCTGTAGCGGTCCGCACAATGCGGATGGACCGATCCACCAATTTCTCATTCGTGGCCTGCACGTCCACCATCAGGTTGCCGTACACCTTCCCTAATTTCACCATGACGCAGGTGCTCAGCATGTTCAGTACCAGCTTCTGACAGGTGCCGCTCTTCATGCGGGAGGACCCGGTAATCACCTCCGGGCCAGGGATGGGTGCCATGGTCACGTCCGCATGATGGGACATGGCACTGTCCCGGCAGCAGGTAATGGCCATCACCGGCGCCCCCACCTCCCGGGCGTAGTCCATGGCCCCGATGACATAGGGCGTGCGGCCGCTGGCGGCGATCCCCACCAGGGCGTCCTTCTCGCTGAAATCATGGGCCATCAGGTCCTGCTTTCCCAGCTCCCGGCTGTCCTCCGCGCCCTCCACCGCCTTCAGGAAGGCGGAAGGACCGCCGGCAATGAGGCCCACTACCAGCCCCGGATCCACCCCATAGGTGGGCGGGCATTCCGCCGCGTCCAGCACCCCCAGCCGCCCGGAGGTTCCCGCTCCAGCATAGAAAAGCCGCCCGCCCTTGCGCAGCTGGGCCTCGATTAAATCCACGCTCTTCGCGATTTCCGGCAGCACCTTCGCCACCGCCTCCGCGCATTTATGATCCTCCGAATTGATCAGCGTCACCATCTCCAGGGTGCTCATCCGATCGATCTCGCTGCTGGCCGGGTTCCGCTGCTCCGTATCCAATTGATGCAATGCTTCCATTTTCTTTTCCTGCGCTTTCATTTTCAAATTGCGGGGAGACCCCTTTCGTGATAGTATTATACAGGCTGAAAAACCGCTCCGTCAAGGAGAATTGATGCGTGGGAATTCCCTGGCGCATCCCTCTGAATCGTAGATTTCCGAGAAAGGATTTAGTAAAAAATGATCACGCAGGACTGGTTGCAACAAAAGCTGATGGCGGGCCAGGAGGCCGGCGCCTTCCCCTCCGCCGCGGCGGCCATCGGGGTGGGAGATGAAACCCTGGCTACCGCCTTTGTCGGAGAAGCCCCCTGCCCCGGCGGCGCACCGGTGGATATCCATACCCGCTATGACATGGCCTCCCTCTCCAAGGTGCTGGGCCCCACCATGATCGCCCTGCAGGCCCTGGAGCAGGGAGAGATTTCCTTGGAGGAAACCGTCTCCGACTTTTTCCCGGAGGCTCCCACCGACAAGGCCGGCATTACCGTGTTCCAGCTCATGACCCACACCGGCGGCTTCCATCCCTCCTTCCGGCTGGACCAGCTGCTGCAGGATCCCTCCGAAGTCACGGCCTGTATCCTCCATCATCCCTTGGAGGAGATGCCGGGCGTCCGGCCCATGTATTCCTGCATGGGATATATTCTCCTGGCCAAGATGCTGGAAAAGCGCCTGGGTGCGCCCCTGGATCAGCTGGCGAAGGAGCGGGTGTTCGATCCCCTGGGGATGACGGAAACGAGCTACTGTCCCCCGGCCGACGCCTGCTGCGCCGCCACGGAGGTGGACCCGGAGACCGGCAAACCCTGGATCGGCGTCGTCCATGACGAAAATGCCCGCTTCCAACGGGGCGTCTCCGGCAACGCGGGGGTCTTCATGCCCTTGGGGGATGGCATCCGCTTCGCCCAGATGCTGGCCCGCCACGGCGCGCCCCTGCTGCGGCCAGAAACCCTGGCCCGGGCCATTCAGAATTATACCCCCGGACAGGAGCAGCATCGGGGCCTGGGTTTCCATCTGGCCGGCACGCCGGATTGCTTCTTCAGCGATCAGGTGCCGGAGGGCTGCTTTGGCCATACGGGCTTTACCGGCACCAGCCTGCTGGTGGAGCCGGAAAGCGGCTTCTGGGTGTTCCTGCTCAGTAACCGGGTTTATCCTACCCGGAATTCCACCGCGCTGTTCCCCTTCCGCCGCCATCTGCATGGGGACGCCTGGCATCTGTTTCAGGAGGGCTGATCATTATGACGAATCAAGAATTATACGAACTGATCGAGCTTCCCGCTCCGGTGCGGGCAAAATACGAAGCCTGGGACGCCCAGAGGCTCTCCGTGCTGGATGCCGATCTTTCCTCCCGCCTGGTGACCCGCAGCCAATGGGCCGACGCCTACAAGGATCTGGAGGCCCGCCTGGGGGAGGATCCTGGCCACGTGCGCCTGCTATGGGAGGAGCTGAACATCGCCGTCCGGCAATATCCTCTTTGGCAGAAAAAGGGGATTTCCCAGGAGATCTATCGGGATACCATCGCCTTCGCCACCCGCTATCTGAAGGATGGGCTGGCAGCCTATGGCGACTATTGCTTCACCGCCGGCTGGTGGTTCCCCCGCCATCTGGCCCTGGAGCTGTTCCGGCTGGGCAGCCTGGAATTCGAGCTGTTCCCCGCCGAGGAGGGCCCGCGGGTCTATCTGCATATCCCCACGGACGCGTCCCTGGCCCCGGAGGCCATCGATGATTCCATCCGCCGTTTCCGGGATTTCGCCGCCCGGTTCTATCCGGAATGGGCGGACGCGGATCTGTACTGCGATTCCTGGATGGTCTCCCCCGCTATCCGTCCCCTGCTGCGCCCCGGCTCCCACATCCTGGCCTTCCAGGATCGGTTCGATGTGCTGTCCGTCAATGCCGACAGCATGGGCGCCGTCAACTGGGTCTTCCCCGGCCATAAGGAGCCCTACGACCAGCTGCCGGAAGGCTCTTCCCTCCAGAAAAGCATGAAGGCCTTCCTGGTAGCCGGAGGCAAACCCGGCTGGGCGGAGGGCCGCATGAAATAAAATGAAAACATAAGCAGAAAGCCCCTCCCCCAAAGAGGAAGGGCTTTCTGCGATACAGGCGGATTGCCTGTGTGTACGCCGAAGCAAGATGCTCGGCGTTTTTTTGTTGAAATCATCTCAATTTCAGGAAAATATACCCTACGGAGACCAGCGTGACCGCTGTCAAAAACAGCATAAATTTCGTGCCGAAGGTTATGCCCTTTCGCCTTTTCCCTGCCATGCTGAAAATTGCCTCCAGTCAAATTCCGTCTTTTACCAAACCTGGCTGAGAATGGCCGCCGCCAACACGGAGAAAACCATAATCCCCGCGATTACCAGCGCCACGATCCGGGTCGCCCGCTGCTTCCGCTCCTGCTTGTGGGTGCTCATGCTCCTTCGCCTCCTCTGTTCGCAATGGGGGCATTATATCACTTCAGTCCCATTCTGGCAAATTCTCATCTCTTTTCGGCCCAGTGAAGAGATTCTTCCCTCCGGGAGCCCTTCCGGCCATAAAAACACCCCTGCTTTCGCAGGGGCGTCTTTGTAAGGGGATTACACGCCGGAGTCCGTATCATTTGGCTCCACCCGGCTGCGCCGACGGCGCGTGGGCGTTCCTTCCGGCCGGGTGGTGTTCTCCTCCGGCCGGAAGGTGGCCGTGTATTTGGCCTCCTCCTCATCGTTCCGGGTTGAGTACCGGCCATAGGGATTTTCTACTGCGCTGCCATAGGGCTTTGCCGGCTGGGTCGCCGCGCTTTCGCGAGTGTTCTCGATCGCCTCCGGCCGGCCGTTCTGGGAGGTATAATTTCCCGTCCGGCTCTGCATGCTGGCCGCGCCGGCCGCTGCCGCCGCCTTCGCCTGCCGCGCAGTCTCCGGCCGCTGATAGGGGTTCACCGCCCCTTCCATGGGTCTGCTGGCGCCGCTGGCCGGGGTCGTGCCGTTGGTGCTGGCCTTCTCTGCCACACTGGCCGAGGTGGCTCCCGCGTTGGCGGGCCGATTGGCGCTCTGGGCCCGCTGCCTGGCCTGCATGGCCTTCTTGCGAGCGGCCGCTTCCGCTTCCTTCTTCTTCCGCGCCATGGAAGTATACCAGACATATCCGCCGCCGCCCAGGGCGATGACGGCTGCCGCGCCGATGATCCATCCAGCGGCGCCCGGCCCTTCCGTTTCCTCCTGAATCGCTTCCGGCTCCACCGTTTCCAGCGGCTCCTCTGTCGGTTCCGGCGTCGGGGTGGCGCTCAGGGCCAGCTGATCCTGAATGTAGCTTAAGCCCTCCGCCACCAGGGTCTTCTGATCCGCCGCCCCTTGATAGTGTACGGTCAGCAGGGTTTCCAGCTGTTCCTGGCTGACGGTGCCATTCTGCACATCCTTCAGCAGGGAATTCAGATATTCATTGGGTTCCTCCGTCGCCAGGGGCGCCGGGGTCGCGAAGGGGTCGAAGGGCTCGTAGCTGACCTGGATACCGCTGTCCGGATTCGTCCAGGCGCTGACCTTCTGATCCTCCGCGGAAACCACCGCAGCGCTGCTGGAGGTGCCGCTGGAGGAATTGGTGGAGCTGGAGGTGCTGCTGGAGCTGCTGGAAGAAGTGGCGCTATTGCTGGCCAGGCCTTCCAGGTACTCATTGGAAGCCAGGAAGGTTTCCATCTCCGCCAGGGTCATGTGCTTGAAATAGTTCCCCTTGATGTATCCGGTCTTTCCGTCATAGGTCACCCGATACCAGGTTTCCCCGTCCACCTCCGTGGTGCCCAGCACCAGGCAGAGGGCATTCTTCTTCAGTTGACGGATCCGCGCCGAGGCGGTGCTGGGGCTCTCCCGGAAATTCACCGTCGTGGTAGTGTATCCATAGCTGCTCAGGTTGCTGGAATCATAGGGCTGCACCGTGATTTGCACGGTGGGTTCCGGGGTGGCATTCAGGGCGTTCAGATAGTCAATGACCTCCGTCTCTCCCATCATGCGCAGCATGTCCGCCCGCACATAGCCCAGGGTGCTGCCATACCGAATCTGATGCCAGGCAATCCCGTCCACATATTCCTGCTTATTGACAAACACCACGCGGTTGGCCGGCAGCTCGTCCAGAATGACGCTGTTGCTGCTGGGCCAGTTCCGAACATAGGCTCCATCGCCGATGGTAATGCCGTATCCCACCACCTGCGGGGGCTCCATGGTGCCAACCGGGGTCGCCGTAGGCACGGGGCTGGGCGTCTCCGTCACTTCCTCCACAGGGATCAGCGTCGGGGAAGCCGGCAGGATTTCCGTGGTCAGTTCCGTCAGAATTTCAGTGATTTCTTCCACCTGCGCCACCACCGGCTCTGGCGTGGGCGCTTCGGTGGGCTCCGCCGTCGGAACAGCCGTAGGCTCCGTGGTCGGCGTCGCCGTGGGTTCCGCGGTGGGCGTGGCTGTAGGCTCTTCCGTTGGGGTAGCCGTGGGTTCCTCCGTCGGCGTGGCTGTAGGCTCTGCCGTGGGCTCCACGGTGGGTGTAGCTGTGGGCTCCTCTGTCGGCGTCGCGGTAGGAATCTGCGTTGGCGTCGCCGTCACCTCTACCGTCGGCGTGGGCTCCGGAGTGGGCTCCGGGGTCGGTTCCGGAGTAGGTTCGGGAGTGGGTTCAGGTGTCGGTTCAGGCGTCGGCTCCGGAGTCGGTTCCGGAGTGGGTTCTGGGGTAGGTTCAGGCGTGGGTTCCGGGGTAGGTTCAGGCGTGGGTTCCGGCGTCGGCTCTTCCGTCGGTTCCGGCGTCGGCGTCGCCAGGGTCTCATCCAGCTCCTCCGCCGACATGGGCGGCACCGGCGTCGGCAGGGCCGCCATCAGGGCGTCGCTGTCCGCCTGGGTCAGCACGGAGAGATAGTTGCTCATGACATAGCCAATCTCGCCCTTATAAATCACCGTGGTCCAGGCTTCGCCCGCCTCGTTTACTTCTTCCCGCAGGGCATATACATTTTCATTCGCCTTCAACTGGCTCTTAATCTTCGCCTTCGTGCTCTGCCCCGCCCGCAGCCTGACGCTGTCCGTGGTCCGGGCAAAGCGATTGATCATCTCTCCCTGGGGAATCGGCGTCTCAATCACAGGTTCCGGCGTAAGGATGACTGGCTCCTCTGCCGCGGGGAGATCCTCCACCGGGAAGGCCTCCAGCTCGATCACGGCGTCCTCCGCCGCTGCCGCGGCGGCCAGCTCCGTCTCCGGCAGGCTCTCCAAATCCACCCCAATGGCCGCCAGCTCGTCCAGGGTTTCCACGCTCACCGGCGTGTTCAGCTCCTCCACCTGCTCCGGCTGGGGCGCCACAACCTGGGGGATCTCCCGCACCGGCTCCTCCGGCACGACGATGGGCTCCGGAATCTCCACGATTTCCGGAATCGGAGTCGTCTCGGGCGCGGTCAGGGCGTCCAATTCTTCCGCCGTCATGGGGGGCACGGGGGTCTGGGCCGGGTCGGACATCAGGATATCGCTATCCGCCTGGGTCAGCACGTGCAGATATTCACTCATGACGTAGCCAAACTCGTCCCGCGTCAGCACTGCTGTCCAAAGCTCCCCTGCCTCGTTGGTCTCCTCCCGCAGGGCGTATACATATTCATTGGCCTTCAGTTCCCGCTGAATGGTGGATTTCGTGCTCTTCTCCGCCCGGAAGCGCACGCTCTTGGTGGTCTGGGCGAAGCGGTTGATCATTTCCCCCTGGGGAATCGGCGTCTCGATTACGGGAATCGGCGTCGGTTCCGGCGTGGGCTGCTCCTCGGGAATCTCCACGGGGATTTCTTCATATACCTCCGCCGGAATTTCCGGAATCTCTACCACCTGTTCGAAAGGGGGCACTTCTTCTGGAACTTCTGCTACCTGCTCGATGGGGGTTACTTCTTCCGGAACCTCCACCACCTGCTCGATGGGCGCAACCTCTTCTGGAATTTCCGCCGCCTGTTCGATCGGCGTAACTTCCTCCGGGATCTCCACCACCTGCTCCACAGGCGTTACATCCGGAACGGCTTCGGGAATCACCTCAGGGATCACTTCCGGGATCACCTCAGGGATGACTTCGGGAACGACCTCCGGAACAACCTCTGGAATCACCTCGGGGATCACTTCCGGAATTACCTCCGGAATCTCTTCCACCACCTCTACCGGCGCAGGTTCAGAGATCTCCTGCACAGAAACATCCCAAGCTTCCTGGGCCAGGGGCAGTGGCGTCTGGGTGGAGATATACAGCCGAATGGTATACACCACGTCCTCCGCCTCCTGGTTGAAGCCCGTAATCACCATGAAAGGGCCCTCCAGGGTCAGCCCGGCGTCCATCACGCCCGTCAGCGGCGCGTCATTCTCCGGATAATAGGTATAAGCATGGCCCGGATGGAAGGCCCGCAGGTACAGACTGCCGATCTGCTCCGCTGGCACCTGCACCCACCATACGCCTTCCAGCCCTTCCACGGGCAAAGCCGCGGCGGACTGTTCCATTCCGTCCACCTCCAGCCAGTAAACGGACAGCTGCAGATCAGCCCAATCCGCCGGCACAGAATCAGCCACAGCCATGGCCAGCCCGGCGATCATCATCCCCAGGGCTACCAGCGCGGCCAGTACTTTTTTCATCCAACCTTTCCTCATCTTTTCAGCCTCCTGATGTATCATCCTCCAAATGGAGAAAAGGATGAATTTATTTTACCCGGCATTTCACTTCTTGTCAAATTTCTTACAAATCCGGTTTTTCTTTTATTTTCAATGCTTTCAGCCATTTTTAGTCCATTTTCATCGTAAAATTTCGTGACAGAATTGTAACACTCTTTTCTTTTTCGTCTTCTTTTTCCCTGCTCCTTGAAGTCTGCCCGCTTTTATTGTACAATATCCCCTGCCCGCCAAGGGGTTGGGTTTGTTTTTGTGTGGCTGTTTCGATGTAACTCCCGCACGCGAAACTAATAGCGATAACAGAATGGGAGGCTGATGGTTCTTGAATGAATATCGTGGAAAGCATTCCCCGTCCATGCCCTGGGCGGTTTCTTCCACCGCCTCCCGCCATTATCGTTCCCGCCATGCTCAGCGCCATCGCCGGCGCCGCCAGCTGGCCATTCTGGGCGCCGTGCTCCTGGTGATTCTGCTGGTTCTCCCCTTTGTGGACGCCCTCATTCTCCGGGTGGATCGGGTCAGCCTGATCTCCGAGGATCTGCCGGCGGATATCGGCCATCTGCGCATCGTCTATCTTTCGGATGTGGATTATGGCTTCTTTTTCTCCAATCGGCGGGTGAATTCCCTGGTGAACACCATTGTGGATCTAAAGCCGGATATCGTCCTCTTCGGCGGCGATATTGGCAATTCCCCGGACGACGCCCTGTCCTTCTATCAGCGCTTGCCCTCCCTGCATGCCCGCTATGCCGCCCTGGGGGTTCTGGGCGAGAAGGATCATGGCGAGACGGACACGGAGCGCGACATGGTGACCGACGCCATGCGGGACGCGGGAGTCGTGCCCCTGGTGAATGATCTTACCGCCGTCCGCATCGGCTCCAGCCTGGTCTATATCGCCGGCCTGGATGATGTCCGCACAGGGAAGCCCACCCTGACCTCCCTGGCCAGTAAAACCGCCGCGGAGGATTATGTGGTTTTCCTTTGCCATAATCCCTCCATCATCCCCGATATTCATCGGGCAGAGGATAAAAATGGCAAGCTGGGCTGGTTCGATCTGGCCCTCTTCGGCCATACCCACGGGGGGCAGATTTGGGGGCTCTCCGGGCTGCTGGGCATCGCCACCGATGTGGACGATCGCTATCTGGGCGGCTGGCTGGTGGAAAACCGGTCCGATCTGCTGATCTCCAACGGTGTGGGAACCTCCGTCATTCCCGCCCGGGTTTTCACCCCGCCCCAGATTCACTGCATTGATATTTCCAGGCCATAAGGCTTTGAGGTGATCCATGAACGAGCAAGTCAGAATCCAATTGGAGGACGTCTCCTATACCTATGAGGAAGCGCCCTCCCCTGCCCTCTCCCATGCCACAGCGCAGATTCGGGAGGGGGAATTCGTGGCCGTGCTGGGCCATAACGGCTCCGGCAAGTCCACCCTGGCCAAGCTGCTAAACGCCCTGTATCTGCCCTCCGAGGGTCAGATTCTGGTCTGCGGCTATGACACGGCGAAGGATGAATTCGTCTGGGAAATTCGCCGCCGGGCGGGCATGATCTTCCAGAATCCGGATAACCAGATCGTGGCCACCATCGTCAAGGAGGATGTGGCCTTCGGGCTGGAAAACCTGGGGGTCCCTACGGAGGAGATGCTCCCCCGGGTGGAATCCGCCCTGGCCGCGGTGCATATGAGCAAATTCGCGGATTCCGCGCCCCATATGCTCTCCGGCGGCCAGAAGCAGCGGGTAGCCATCGCCGGCATCCTGGCCATGGAGCCCTCGGTGCTCATCGCCGATGAGGCCACCGCCATGCTGGATCCCTCCGGCCGCCAGGAGGTGCTGGAAACCGTCCGCACCCTGAATCGGCAAAAGGGCATCACCGTGGTCTGGATTACTCATTTTATGGAGGAAGCCGCCCAGGCGGATCGCATCCTGGTGGTTTCCGATGGACAGATCGTCTCCGAGGGCACGCCCCGGGAGATCTTTGACGATGTGGAAAAGATGCGGGATCTGCATCTGGATGTTCCCCGGATGACCGCCCTGGCCGCGGAGCTACGGGCGGAGGGCATGCCCCTGCGGGAGGGGATCTTGACGGTAGAAGAACTGGTGGAGGAGGTGCAAAGGCTGTGTCCATTGAAGTCCGCCATCTGACCCATACCTACGGCGAAGGCAGCGCCATCAGCACCGTCGCCCTGGACGATGTCTCCTTCGCCATTGAGCCCGGGGAGTTTATCGGCATCGTGGGCCATACTGGCTCCGGCAAGTCCACCCTGGTGCAGCATTTGAACGGCCTTCTGAAGCCCACCTCCGGCCAGGTGCTGGTGGATGGGCAGGATCTGAACGGCGAAGGCGTCAATCGACGCGCCCTGCGCCAAAGAATCGGCCTGGTGTTCCAGTATCCGGAATATCAGCTGTTTGAGGAAACCGTGGCCAAGGATATCGCCTTCGGCCCGAAGAATCAGGGGCTTTCCAGCGAGGAGATCGATCGCCGGGTCCGCAAGGCCATGGACAGCGTCCATCTGGATTACGCGAAATACGCGGAGCAAAGCCCCTTCGAGCTTTCCGGCGGCCAGATGCGCCGGGTGGCCATCGCCGGCGTCCTGGCCATGGAGCCGGAGGTGCTGATTTTGGATGAGCCCACTGCCGGGCTGGATCCTCGGGGGCGGGATCGGATTCTCTCCATGCTGGAGGAGCTCCGGGCCAAGGATCATACCACCATTTTGATGGTCTCCCATTCCATGGAGGATATGGCCCGCCTGGCGACCCGCCTGCTGGTCATCTCGGAGGGCAAGCTGGTGGCGGATGGCTCCCCCCGGGAGGTGTTTGCCCGTCGGGATCTCATGACCTCCATCGGCCTGGATATTCCCGAATCCGCCAAGCTCTGCGCCGCCCTCCGGGCCGCGGGCTATGACCTGCCAGCGGATCTATATCGGCCTGATGAGCTGAAGGAACAGCTGCTGCGGCTGTGGAAGGAGGCGAACGCATGCTGACGAATATCACCATGGGCCAGTATTATCCCGTGGATAGCCCCATTCATCGGCTGGATCCCCGGGTTAAGCTGGTGCTGACCATCGCCTTCATCGTCGCCGTCTTCCTGGTGCACACCCTGCTGGGCTATGCTCTGATTCTGGGCTTTGTGTATTTGGTGTCCCGGCTGGCGAAGATTCCCTTTAAGATGCTGATCAAGGGGATCAAGCCCCTGCGGATGATCCTGATTTTAACCTTTTTGCTCAATCTGTTCTTCACCGCCGGGGAAACCGTGCTGGTGGAATTCTGGATCATTCGCATTACCCGGGAAGCCCTGCGCCAGGCGGTGTTCTATTCCCTGCGGCTGATCTTCCTGGTCATCGGCACCTCGGTTTTAACCCTGACCACCTCTCCTGTGGCCCTCTCCGACGCCATCGAGCTGCTGCTGGGGCCCCTGAAGAAAATACACTTCCCCGCCCATGAGCTGGCCATGATGATGACCATCGCCCTGCGCTTTATCCCCACCCTGCTGGATGAGACGGATAAGATCATGAAGGCCCAGATGGCCCGCGGAGCGGATTTTGAAAGCGGAAACCTCATTTCCCGCGCCAAGTCCATGGTGCCCCTGCTGGTTCCCCTGTTCGTGTCCGCCTTCCGCCGGGCCGGCGACCTGGCCATGGCCATGGAAAGCCGCTGCTATCACGGCGGCGAAGGACGGACCCGCTTCCGGGTGCTGAAGGTAACCAAAAACGATTATCTCGCCTGCGCCGCCATGGCCGGCCTGATTGCTTTGATTGTATTGGAAGGGATCTTCCTAACTTAAGCTAAAATAGCTCCCCCGCGAAGCGGGGGAGCGAAAAAAATAAAATGAAAAGAATTTTATTATCCGTCGAATACGATGGAACAAACTATGCCGGTTGGCAGCGCCAATCCAATGGCCTGGCCGTCCAACAGGTGCTAGAGGAAGCCCTGGCCCGCGCCACCGGCGTCCCCTCCCTAACGGTCACCGGCTCCTCCCGCACCGACGCCGGGGTCCATGCCCTGGCCCAGCAGGTTCATTTCGACACGGAGTCCTCCATTCCCCCGGAAAAATACCCCTTCGTGCTCAATACCCTCCTGCCCCCGGATATCCGGGTCAAAACCGGCCGGAAGGTGCCGCAGGATTTTCATGCCCGGTTCCTGTCCTGCGGCAAAACCTATACCTACCGTATTCTGAATTCCCGCCACGGCAGCGCCCTGTACCGTAACCTTTGCTGGCATGTTCCTGTACCCCTGGACGCAGCCGCCATGAAGGCTTCCCTCCCCGCCCTGCTGGGAACCCATGATTTCTCCGCCTTTCAGGCCGCGGGAGGCACGGCGAAAACCACCCTCCGCACCCTGGATCGGGCGGAGCTGCTGCAAGAGGGTGATCGCTTCACCCTGCTGGTGTCCGGCAATGCTTTCCTCTATAACATGGTTCGCATCATCGCCGGTACCCTGGTAGAAATTGGCCTCCATCGCCTTTCCCCCGACGCCTTCGCCCGGGCCTTGGTATCCCAGAATCGGCTGGATCTGGGCATGACCGCCCCGCCCCAAGGGCTGGAGCTGACGGAGGTTCGCTATCCGGAAGCTGCCTTCACGGACCCCGCCTCCCTCCGATGGCACACCTGAAGCAAAAGACACTTCCACAAAGCAGCACCCCCGCGAAGGGGGGAGATAATTGACCCAAATCAGTTTCCCCCGCGGAGCGGGGGGAACTAAAAACACCATCAAAAAACCGACTCCATCACTTGGAGCCGGTCTTTTGATATTCCTTGCACCATTCCTTCAGCGGGCATTCCTCGCACAGGGGCCGCTGCGCCTTGCAGATCCGCCGCCCGTGCCAGATCAGCCAATGATGGGCTCTGCCCCATTTCTCCTCTGGAATCAACTTCGTCATCTGCCGCTCAGTTTCTTCCACCGTGTCCGCTTTGCAGAGGCCCAATCGGTTGCTGACCCGGAAAACATGAGTGTCCACCGCGAAGGCCGGCACGCCAAAGGCATTGGAAAGCACCACGTTGGCCGTCTTCCGCCCCACCCCTGGCAGCTTCATCAGCTCCTCCCGGGTGCCCGGCACCTGTCCGCCATGCTCCTCGCTGATGATCTTGCAGGCGGCGATGATGTTCCCCGCCTTGCTCTTGAACCCGCAGCTTTTCACCATGGGAAAAAGATCATCCAGCTCCGCCTTCGCCATGCTGTCCGCGTCCGGATACCGGGCGAAAACCGCAGGGGTCACCTTGTTCACCTGCTTATCCGTGCACTGGGCGGACAGAATCGTCGCCACCAGCGTCTCATACGGATTGGTGAAATGCAGCTCCGGCCCCGCCTCTGGATAGGTCTCCTCCAGGGCTTGCAAGATGCGACGTTTTCTCTCTTTTTCTGTCATTTTCTTGAAATCAAATATCCCTTCTTGGTCAGCAGCTCCGCCGTCAGGATGCCGCCGCCCGCGGCGCCGCGAATGGTGTTATGGCTCAGGCACACAAACCGCCAGTCGAAGATCTTATCCTCCCGCAGCCGGCCGATGCTGACGCCAAATCCATTCTGGAAATCCCGATCCAAGCGGGTCTGGGGCCGGGAGGGATCCTCGAAATACTGCAGGAAGGGCTTCGGCGCGCTGGGCAGCTCCAGCCGCTGAGCTTCCGTTTCATAGTTCGCCCACCGGTCTAAGATCTGCTCCTTGCTGACCTTCTCCGCGAACCGCACGGACACCGCCGCCATGTGGCCGTCGCTGGCCGCCACCCGCAGGCACTGAGCGCTGATGACAGGGCTTTCGGCGTTCACGATCACCGGGCCCTCGCCCAGATCCTGCACCTGACCCCATAGCTTCAGGGGCTCCTGCTCGCTCTTCTCGTCCTCCCCGCCGATGTAGGGAATCACGTTGTCCACCATTTCCGGCCAGGTTTTGAAGGTCTTTCCTGCGCCGCTGATGGCCTGATAGGTGCATACGGAAACCTCCGTGGGCCGGAAATCCAGCAGCGGGGTCAGGGCAGGCACATAGCTCTGGATGGAGCAATTGGGCTTCACGGCGATGAACCCGTGGGTCGTGCCCAGCCGCTTCCGCTGGGTAGGAATCACGTCCAGATGGTTCCAGTTGATTTCCGGCACCACCATGGGCACATCCACCAGTCCCCGGCAGGCGCTGTTGTTGCTGACCACGGGAATTTCGTGCTTCGCGTAATTCTCCTCCAGGGCACGAATCTCGTCCTTTTTCATGTCCACCGCGCAGAAGACGAAATCCACCTTCTCCGAGATGGCGTCGATCTCCGCCGCGTCCAGCACGGTCATCTCCGCCACCTCCGCGGGAATCTCCCATTCAAAGGCCCAGCGATCCCCGACCGCTTCCCGATAGGTCTTTCCCGCGCTGCGGCTGGAGGCCGCCACGCAGCTGACCTGGAACCAGGGGTGATTCGCCAGCAGGCTGATGAACCGCTGGCCCACCATGCCCGTCGCGCCAATAATGCCTGCCCGAAGCTTTTCCATCTGATTTGCTCTCCTTCTATCTCCCTGTGTGATTGATAACCATGATTATTCCCAGAACAGCAGTTCAAAGCTGGGATATTTCTCCGTGTCCTCCTCGCTCTGAACCTCGTAAGCCCCTTCCAGCCGGCCATAGAAGGTCTGCTCACTGCCGACCACAAAGGCCGGCTCCTCGCCGGTGGTGATGACGATGATGTCCTTCAGCGTCCCCTTCTTCGTCTTGGTCATGGCAGCGGAAATGATATATTCCTCTCCCACCTGCTGGATATCTGTGATATACACCTTGTATCCCATGATGCGCCCGGTGTACGCTTCCAGCTTCCGGGTCAGGGTGGTATAGGCAGGCTTCACTGCCTCCGACTTGTATTGGTTCTGGATGTCCCGCTCCGTCAAGGTCCGGTTCGCCGTCCAGGTATACCGCTTGGTGTCATAATTCTTTTTCTGCATCACCAGGGTGATGCTATATTCGCTCTGGGTGTCCGTCGGAATCTTGAAGCTGAACTTGCCAGAGTTGTTGGTCCGGACCGTCTTGTCATAGGTCTTGGCGCCGCCAGTAACGATGCACTGGATGGATACGCCCTTGGTGGTCTTTCCAGAGAGCACGAACTCGTCGCTTTCGAATTGATCCGGCACGGGGGTATCCAGTGTCAGGGGCAGCATGGTGCTCTGATAGGTGGTGGGCTCAAAAACGTGTTCCGCAATGGTGTTTCCGTTCAAGTCCACCGTCATGGTCAGCAGCCAAACCCCTTCGCTGTCCATCTTGATGGTCAGCTTAAATTTCCCCGTCTTGCTGTTGGCATCTACCTTAAATTGCTTCGGGGTAGGATTGGCATAGCGCATCAGCGTACCAATCACCTGGGCGCCAGGGGTCGTGGTCCCTTCCACAGTAAAGGAGCTGACGTTGGTCTCCGTGGGCGGGGTAGCGGTAAAGGTCAGGGTCCCCTTCGTGGTCTGGGGCAGGGGCTGGCTCTCGGTGAAGGTCAATGTACGCGCTACCTTCTTCAGGCTGTTCAAATCCTTGTCCCGCACCGCCCGGCCATACACCTGGTAATCCAGCACGATGGTCAAGCCGTTCTTTACCGTCTTGTCAGCATATCCCCGAGTGACAAGCCCATTCACATCCCGCTTATATTTGATCTGCAGGAAGCGAACGTCCGCGCTGCTCTTGTACCATTCCGTGGCCTGGATGGTGTATCCCATGTCCTTGTACTTGGTGCCCTTCGTGTGGGCGGCGCGATAATTCGTCCGCATCTGCGTTGTCTGGGCGCTGATGTCGAAGTAGGTTTCCGCCTCCTCGTCCTGAGCCGCCCGAATCTCCAGGCAGGCGTCCAGATCCGGCACCCAGGCCTGCATCAGCACGCCCCGGGCCGCCCAATCCGCCTCGAAGGCCTCCTCCGTCATGTTCCGGGCGGTCAGAATTTCCGGATGCTGACCGATGCTGCCCGGCAGCAGCACAACATAGCTGTCGGACAGCGTCACCTTCGCGTAGATGGAATCCAATGTATATTCTGTCGTATCGGTAGCCGCCAGCGCTGCGCCGCAGCAAACTGTCAACAGCACGCACAGCATCCAGAGTAACCGTTTCCGCACAATAAGTCACCGGCCCTTCCTGCCAATTTCAGATCACGACCTCTCTCCCGGCGGAAACCCTTTTCCCGCTTGAAAAGTCGTATCGGCTGATTATATCAAAGAACAGAGGAAAGTGCAAATTTCATTGCCTCCCGGCATCAAAAATCCCCCTCCACATCGGAGGGGGAAAGGAATCGAAGGGGGATAATTACTCCTCGTCGTCGTCCTCGATCTTCGCATTGGCGATGATCTTCTGGGCTTCGTTGGCCGGCACTTCCTCGTACCGTTCAAACTTCATGGAGAAGGAGCCTCTGGCCTGGGTCATGGACCGCAGATCGGTAGCGTACTTGAACATTTCCGCCAGGGGTGCTTCCGCTTCCAGCAGCTGCATATTGCCCTGCTGATTCATGCCCATAATGCGGCCGCGGCGCTTGTTCATGTCGCCCATGATATCGCCCATGTATTCGTTAGGCACCAGCACGTCCACGTGCATGATGGGCTCCAGCAGCACGGGGCTGGCATCCATACAGCCCTTCTTGTAGGCGATGCGGGCCGCGGTCTTGAAGGCCATTTCAGAGGAGTCTACCGGGTGGTAGGATCCGTCGTACAGCTTCGCCCGGATGTGCACCATGGGATATCCGGCCAGCACGCCCTTCACCAGGTTCTCCCGCAGGCCCTTTTCCACGCTGGGGATAAAGTTCCGCGGAACCACGCCGCCCACGACGGCGTCCACGAATTCGAAATCAGTTTCGCTGTCGGTGATGGGGCTGAACTCAATCCACACGTCGCCGAACTGGCCGTGTCCGCCGGTCTGCTTCTTGTGGCGGCCCTGAACCTTCACGGTCTTGCGGATGGTTTCACGATAGGGGATCTTCGGATCCTGCAGCACGGCGTTGGCGCCGAACTTGGAGGCCAGCTTGTTCTTGATCACGTCCAGATGCATCTCGCCCGCGCCGGACAGCTCGGTCTCGGTGGTTTCCACATTCTTGGCGATGCGGATGGAGGGATCTTCTTCCGCCAGACGGTTCAAGCCGCTGAACACCTTGTCTTCCTCGCCCTGCTTGGCAGCGTAGACTGCCTTGGTGAAGCAAGGTTCCGGGAATTTGATTTCCGGATAGATGATGGGATTGTTGGGGTCGCACAGGGTGTCGCCCGTGGAGGTGAACTGCAGCTTGGCCAGGGCGCCCAGGTCGCCGGCGTGCAGCAGGTTCACGTTGGTCTGCTTGTTGCCCCGCAGGCTGAACAGGCCGCCCGCCTTCTCGGTCTTTTCCTTGTTGGCGTTGTACAGGGTGGTGGAGCCGGAGATGGTTCCGCTGAAGACGCGGAAGAGGCTCAGCTTGCCAACGAAGGGGTCAGCGATGGTCTTGAACACCAAGGCGCTGAAGGGCTCGTCGTCCTTGCTCTCGCGGGTGATCTCTTCGTCCGTCTTCGGATTCTTGCCCACCTGATGCAGCCCTTCATGGGCGGGAGAGGGCAGGTACTTGGCCATCAGGTCCATGGTCCGGGCGATGCCCACGCCAGTCAGGGCGCTGCAGGCCACCACGGGGACGATGGAGCCGTCCTTCATGCCCTTGCGGAAGCCTTCCATGATCTCATCATGAGTCAGCTCTTCGCCTTCCAGGTATTTCATCATCAGTTCATCATCCGCGGCAGCAGCCTGCTCGGTCAGATATTCGAAGGCTTCGTTGATTTCGCTTTCCAGCTCGGCAGGAATCGGCACTTCCAGGCTCTTCTTGTAAGCGCCTTCATAGGCCTTCCGCTCCAGCAGGTTCACCACGCCGCGGAAGCTGGCGCCATCGCCCAGGGGCAGCAGGATCGGAACCACGCTGCTGCCATACTTTTCCCGCAGCTGAGCTACGATCTTTTCGAAATTGGCATGCTCCCGGTCCATCTGATTGACCACGAACATCCGGCCCAGCTTATGCTCTCCGGCATAATCCCAGGCCTTCTCCGCGCCGACGCTCAAGCCGTTGACGCCGCCGATCACGATGACCGCGGTCTCCACCACGCGCAGGGGGCCCATTAGCTCGCCGGCAAAGTCAAAATATCCAGGAACGTCGATGGTGTTGATCACTTTTCCCGCCCAGGGAATGGGAGCGTAGCTGGCGCTGATGGAAAAACCGCGCTTTTTCTCCTCGGGATCAAAGTCGGAAACGGTGGTTCCGTCTTCCACTTTGCCCTGGCGGTCCGTCACTCCGGCAGCGAAGAGCATCGCCTCCGTCAGCGTGGTTTTGCCCTCGCTGCCATGCCCCATGAGGGCAATGTTCCGAATGTTGGTCGTTGTAAATTCAGCCATGGTCATGTTCCTCCTGTTTTTTCAATTTTCATTCCGATGACCCCCGCAGAAACGGGCCCCGTCGAAATTAATTTCATATGCCAAGAGACATGATATCATAATCCTTGCCAAAAGAAAAGCGAAAAATGTTTTTTCTGGGTACAAAATTTCCGTTTTGATATTTGTTGTTTTTAGCTAACGGGAGCCATCGGGTCCGGCCCCTGTGAAATCACGGCCTTCCGGCGGCGAAGGAACTTTTCCCGATCCAGCATCACTACGTGACCACAGGTGTTGCATTTGATTTTGATATCTGCCCCGGTCCTAGTTACTGTCCATTCATTGCCTCCACAAGGATGAAGCTTCCGGGTGGAGACCACATCCCCCAGTCGAATTTCTTCTACCATGCGCGTTTTCCTCCTCTGTTCTTCCCTGCGGACAAGTATAATGCAAAGCACCCCAGAGGGCAAGATCGCACGACAAAAACGGCGGGGAGCAAGTTTTTCGTTGCCCCGCCCAGGGTTCTGTGATAGGATAAAGACAAGGCTCGGAGGGAAAGCAAGGGCTTTCCCTCGGGATAGAGCCACCAAGATATACGTCGCTGTATCAGTCAGCGTTTCCCAGAAGGAGTAATAGATTTCATGCTGCGATTATCGAATTTCCCCGTCCCCCTGGATTACACGGAATCTTCCCTGCGAAAGCTGGTGCTGAAAAAGCTGGGCCTCTCGGAGGATCAGCTGCTTTCTCTGAAGCTCTATCGCCGTAGCGTGGACGCCCGAGACAAGGGGGATGTACATTTCGTGCTGAGCCTGGACCTGCAGGTGAAGAACGAAGCCGCCCTCCTGAAGCGGCATAAGCAGCTGATTCCTGTCAATAATCACCCTCTGCCCCCCCTGCCCAAGCCCCATTTTGATCATCCTCCCCTGGTGGTGGGTGCGGGTCCCGCCGGGCTTTTCTGCGCCCTGACCCTGGCGAAAGCCGGAGCAAATCCCATCCTCATCGAGCGGGGCAAACCGGTGGAACTGCGGGCCCAGGATGTGGATCGCATGTCGCGGGAGGGCCTCCTGGAGGAGGAGTCCAACGTGCAGTTCGGGGAAGGCGGCGCAGGGGCTTTTTCCGATGGCAAGCTAACCTGCGGGGTGAAATCCCCTTATCTTCGGGAGGTGTTGGAGACCTTCGTGGCCCATGGCGCGCCGGAGAATATCTTGATAGATCCAAAACCCCATATCGGCACCGATCGGCTGAAGCCGGTGGTGGCTTCCATTCGAAAGGAGATTATTCGGCTAGGCGGAACCGTGCTGTTCGAAACCCGGCTGGATCGGCTGATCCTGCGGGCCGGAAATGTGGTGGGAGTAGAAATCTCCAGCCAGGGCCAGAAGCGGGAAATCGAGACGGAACAGGTTCTGCTGGCCATCGGCCATTCCGCCCGGGATACGGTGCAACGGCTCTTTGAGGATGGTGTCCACATGGAACAAAAGCCCTTTGCCATGGGCGTACGGATCGAGCACCCCAGAACGATGATCGACCGCAGCCAGTACGGCTCCTTCGCAGGGCATCCCCGGCTAGGGGCCGCCAGCTATAAATTGACCTGCCACACCCAGGATGGCCGGGGCGTCTATACCTTCTGCATGTGCCCGGGAGGCCATATCATCGCCGCCGCCTCCCAGCCGGAGGGCGTGGTGGTCAATGGCATGAGCTATCACGCCCGGGACGCGGAGAACAGCAATGCAGCGCTGCTGGTGGGCGTACGGACGGAGGATTTTGGGGATGATCATCCCCTGACTGGGTTCATCCTGCAGCGGAAGATCGAGCGGGCCGCCTATCGGGCCGCCAACACAAATTCATCTTCTTCCTTTTTCGCCCCAGCCCAAAGGGTGGAGGATTTTTTACAGGACCGCATAACCACTGGCTGGGGAGAGGTGACCCCCTCCTATCGTCCCGGCGTAACCATGGCTGATTTGCGAGCCGTGTTGCCGGAATTCATTGTCCACAATCTAAAAATCGCCCTAACAGTGCTGGATCGCCAGCTCCATGGCTTCGCCCTGCCGGACGCGGTGCTGACCGCGCCGGAAACCCGGTCCTCCTCCCCGGTAAGGCTGCCCCGGGATGAAACCGGCCAGGCCATAGAAATCAGCGGACTCTATCCCGTGGGCGAAGGCGCGGGCTACGCCGGAGGCATCGTCTCCGCCGCTCTGGACGGCATCGGCGCTGCGCGAAAAGTGTTGGAAAACAACACCTGAATGGGGACAATAATTTCTCCCCAGAGGTAATTTGGCCATTGCCCCCTCCCCGGAGGAGAGGGCAATCACAGCCGAAGAAAACCTTCTCCGGAGAGGAGGGCAATGGTAAACCCATGAGTCTCCTCCCCGAAGGGAGAATAATCATAGCCAAAAAACCTTCCCCGAAGGGGAAGGTAATAAACAATAAATCAACGGCATAAACCAGATGGTTTCACACGAATTTGATCTTTCAGTGTTTCCGAAGGATAAGTAAAGCGGGAGGCGTTTCCATGGATACCAGACCAGTTGGCGTTTTTGACAGCGGCGTGGGCGGCATCAGCACCTTAGCCGCGCTGACAAAAGAGCTGCCCAACGAGCACTTTATCTACTTTGGCGATACGCTGCATTCTCCCTACGGCACCAAGACCACCGAAGAGGTGCAGCGCCTGGTCAGCGAAGTCGTCTCCCACCTGGAGGAAAGCCGGATCAAAGCCCTGGTCATCGCCTGCAACACCGCCACCGGTGCCGCCGCGGCCATGCTGCGGGCGGAGAAAACCTACCCCGTCATCGGCATGGAGCCCGCATTAAAGCCAGCAGAGGAGCATTGGCAGGGCGGCCGCATCCTGGTCATGGCCACCCCCTTAACCCTCCGGCAGGAAAAATTCTTCTCTCTCATGGAGCGTTTCGGCGCCCACGCGGTGCCCCTACCCTGCCCCGGACTCATGGAATTGGTGGAGCAGGAAGACGATCTCGGCGCTCGAAAGTATCTGGAAGACCTCTTCAGCGGCTGGCAGCTGGACAAAATCGATGCCATCGTCCTGGGCTGCACCCATTACGTCTTCCTCAAGCCCCTGCTCCGCCAAATGCTGCCTGAAAGAATTCTCATCACCGACGGCAACGCTGGCACCGCCCGCCAGCTCAAGAGGGTACTCACCGACAAGGAGTTCCTCAGCGATAGCCACACTGGCCACGTTGAAATGGAAACCAGCGGTGACCCTGCCATCGTCCTTCCCGTAATGCAAAGGCTCTTCTCCAAAGCCCTGTACATCGAATGAAACACGGGAACGGTCTTTTTCATTTCTCTCTCAGCGAAGAAACAACTCCATCTCCATCACTCGCTATAAGTCACCCTGGCCGAGAATGGCAAGCCCCACAGATAATAGGTCACCATCAGCTCCCGCACATTATGCATTTCCTTCTTGGTCAGGATAGTGGCCGGGATGGTTCCCTTCCCTCTGGCCGGGATGGATCGGGCGTTCTCTTCCGCTAATTGCAGCACATCCCCGTTCATGGGGGTCACCTGCACCTCCGCCACCTCCGCCTTGATGAAGGTATCGTTAGCCACATGCACCGTGTAGGAATAGAACTGATACTCCTCCGCCTTCCCCACCTCCGCGGTGTTAAATGGCGTCCCCACAAAGGTCCCCGCCTCGATCTGGTCCTTCAGGCCTTGAAAATATTCCGCCTGATCCCCCGCGTCCACCGCGATGCAGTCGATATCCGTAATGACCACATTGGCGTTGAAATACAGAAACCCGGTGAGTCCCATCAGACCCAAACAGATGATCAGCAGTATAATTGCGACTGGTCGCATCTCTCTTTCCTTATTCCTCCAAATCCAGCTCGTTCTCCTGCAAGATCCTTTGCATTTCTTCAATCATATCCGCATCCCGCAGCGAGAACTTGAATTCCACCCGCCTGGAGGCCTCCGCATCTTCGACGCCATTTTCGTCGTAAATCAGGTCCGCCCAGGATTTCCCCGTCGCGGTCAAAATCTGCTGCAGCAGCGTCTTCTGCTGGCTGGTGAGCCCCCGCATGTTCAGCACATACAGCGCCACCTGTAGCGCCCGCTCCTGGCTCAGCTTCAGGTTGTTGTCATAGGTACCCGTGGAGTCCGTGTGCCCCTCGATGATGATTTCCCCCAGGAAATCCGCGTATTCGTCGCTCAGCAGCACGTCCAGATACACCGGAATGAACCGATCCAGCAGCGCCTTACCTTCCTCCTTGATCTCAGATCGTGCCGTTTCAAAGAAGACCGCGCTGTCCAGCACGATGGAGCCATTGGCGTCCACCTTTGCCTTCAGGTCCGCCGCCGTCAGGGAGGAGGATAGATCCCGAATGATGTTCGTCCGCACGCCCACCAGGTCATCCAGCCGCTTCGCCTGGGTCGCCAGGGCAATCTGCTGTTCCTCCAATTTCGCCGTGGCCAGGGTCAGCTCGTTTTCCTTGTCCTCCAATTGCTGCTGCAGCAGGGCCAGCAGCTGTTCCCGGGTCAGCAGCTGGGCGTTGGCTTCATCCAGCTCCTGCTGCTTCGTGTCCAGGGAAATCTGCAGGCTGCTGAGCTCCTCTTCCTTGCTGTTTAGCAGCACCTGCTGGGCCAGCAGCAGCGTCTGCTGTTCCTCCAGCTCCGCCGTCTTGGTCTCCAGCATGGTGAAGTATTGATACAGGCTGTAGGCCAATATCAGCACGAAGATCAGCAGCAGCGCCGCCATCATGTCGGAATAGGAGATCCAGGAGGCGCCGCCTCCCGTGGAGCCCCGCCCCGCCCGCCGGTTATGAATAGATTGTCTTGCCATGGGCTCAGACCTCCTCCGAAAGGGCGGTCAGGGTCTCGGAGATGGATTGCACGCTTTCGTTCAGTGCGTTGGTAATCCCCCAGATCTGTGCCAGGGTTACATTGGTGGCTTCCCTGGCTTCCGCGTCTGGAATTTCATCCACCCGCTGAGAAAGGCTGTCCATCAGCTTCGCCAGCTCCTGATTCTGCTTGCTCATCTGCATCAGCAGTTCTCCGGATTTTTTCTCGAAGCCTTCGTCCCGGCTCCGGGTTTCCTTCAATTCCGCCACATAGCTGTCGAACCGAACCAGCACCTGGTCCGTCAGCTTCCGTAGGCTTTCCGCATCCCGGACGATGCTGTCCGCGGACCGCAGGGTGCTTTCCGCCTGCCGGGCCGCCAGAATCTGATTGGAGGAAACCGCGTCCAGGGTGTCTCCCAGGTGCTGAATCTGCCCACCCAGGGATTGCTCCATCTCCTCCAGGAAGCGGCTCACGATCCGGTGCACACCCTCGATCTGGTTCCGGGTGGCCCCGACGATAAACCGATCCATGCTACCTGCTACGGGCTCCATGGCCCGGGTAATGGCCAGGCCCACATTCTCCGCCATCCGCTCCGCCAGGGTATCATTAATCCCCTGCAGCATGTGGTTCCGGTCCTGGTTCTGACAGATCAACTGTACGTCGTTGTCCAGCGGCCGGCTCATGGCCAGCTGGGTAAAGGAGGATACGAAATCATCGATGGCACTGTAGCTGGAGCCCTGAGAAATCCGGTTCAGCATGTTGAAGGCCAGGCTGCAGGAGATACCCGCCACCGAGGTCCCGAAGGCGAAGCGCATGCCGCTCAGCAGGTTCGGTATGCCGGAGATCAGCTGGCTGGCGTCCGCAAAGTTCAGGCTGGATAAACCCCGGCTCAGGCCCATGAAGGTACCCAGGATACCCAGGGAGGTCAGCAGATTGGGAATCAGCTCCGCCAGGGTGGCGTTGCCGTGGGAGTGGGTCACCGTATCGTCGTTAATATAATCTTCCACGTTCGTGGGCAATCCCCGTCGGTCCAGCTGCTCCGCGTTCTGCAAAAAGCGCAGCCAGGAGCCCTTCAGCCGCCTCCCCATGAAGCCGGCCTCCTGCCAAACAGGCTTGCCCGGATCCCCCGCATGGTCCTGCAGCCGACGAATCGCCCGCCGCAGCGCCGCGGAGGTGTTCCATAGGGGCATCAGGCATTTGAACAGTCCAATCAACGTCACAATGGCGATCGCGCCATAAACAATATAATCCGCCAGATCCGGCAGGATCGCGGTTACCTTCGACAGGTCAGGCAAAGTCATGGTTCGGCCCTCCTTCTTCCAGATATGTCATTATATCATCTTATTTTAGAAATGTAAATGAAACATTTTGTTAACAATTCTGTCCCAAGGATTGCCGCTTTGCCCTTCCCTTTTCTCACGAAAAAAACTTCCCTTTCAGGAAGTTTTAGGCCCAGGGAGCCGATGTCCCCGTTTTTTCACCCGCTATGTGAAGCAGGCTGGCGCCCTGCCGATCGCTTCTGCCGTCCCCTGACGTCCAGGACGGGGGCGTGACATTGCGAATCTTGGACCCGGGCTCCATTTTTCGAAATGTGGGGAAAACCGAAGGACTGTCGCGAACCCCAGGTGAATGATCATAGTATAATGGATTTTATGGTTCCCGTCAACCCCTTTTTGACATTTTCTTCACAAAAAATTCATTCTCGGGGAAAAGACTATTCGGCGCCACGCCAAGGCATAGCGCCGAATGCAATTTCTGTCCTTAGTCGAAGCAGTCGCCCACGTGGTTGATCACCACGTCCACGCCCAAGGGAGTGCCTTAATCTTCATTGATTTCTCCCCCGCACGCTTCCAGGAAGTCGGCGGGGTTGAGGAAGGCCATTTTCTTCTTCAGCAGCTGATCCCGATGGAAGGTGACCTTGACCTTTTCCTCCTTCTCCAGATTGCCGGTGATCTTTACCTCGGACACAGGTAGGATAGCCAGCAGATCCCGGGCGATGCGCAGGCTGAGGGCTCCCAGATAATCTCGGCCGTACTTCTCCAAATCATCCGGCTGGCACTCAAAGATACACTCCAGCTGATCCGGGCCGGGGGTGCGCAGCACCATGCCGGATACATATTCCGTTAGGTCTCCCAAGGGATTGATGGTGGTCAGCACCTCCGCATAGGCGCCGGTATCCCCCGCCAATACCTTCGGGGCCATACGGTGATAAAAGCTCCACAGCTTGGGGCTGGTGAGCCCATCCCGGGGCGTCTCCCGCAGGAGGGCTTCCGTCCAATCCACGGTTTCATCCGCTGTGATCCACAGATTTTCGATGGTCAGCTTGGGCCGCTTCGCGGTCACAGGTTGCGGGGCCTCAAGTTTCTTGCCGGTTTCAGTTGGAACCGCAGGCTGGGCATTCGCGGCTTCCGCTGCGAAATCCTTTTCCACCGCCTGCTCCGCCTCCTCCCGGGCCTGCTGGGAGGGGCCATTGCCCCACAGATCCACCCCGATGGCCTTCAAACGGCGCAGCCATTCCTCCTGGGCATTGTTGATATTGGTCGGGCTCTTATTCTCTTCGCTCATGCCTCTGCCTCCTCTACGCGGCACCGGAGGGCTGGCGGGTTCGCGGCCGTATCGAAGCCCTCGATGACCAGATTCGCGTCCTGAATCACGCTGTTATCAAACATCCACCGGCTCAAGGGATTCACCAGCAGGCTTTCCACCTGATTGCCGATGCCCCGGCCGCCGTTGCTGAGATCGAAGGTGGCGGCATCCTCCAGGCTCTGATAAGCAAAATCCTCGATGCGGATGCTGATATTCTTCTGCTCCCGCAGGTTGTTGATGATCTTATTCACCTGGCTCTTCAGAATCAGCTTGGCAGCATCCTTGCGGATATAATCGAAGACGACGATGTTCTCGCCGATGCGGTTCAAAATCTCCGGGCGACCCAGCTCCAGCTTGAAATAATCCTCAATGGCGGAGCGAACCCGGGTGCGAACTTCGCTGTACTCCATATCCATGGTGACGTTGGGCTGGCGATTGCCGAAGGCGTCCTTGACATAGATGCCCAGGTTGCTGGTAAAGATAATGATGGTTTCGGAGAAATAGACCGTCTTGCCCTGGCCATCCGTCATGCGACCATCCTCCAGAATTTGCAGGAATTTATCCAGAATGGAGGAATGGGCCTTTTCGATTTCGTCGAATAGCAGAATGCAGAAGGGATTCTCCTTTACGGCGTTGGTCAGCTGGCCGCCGGCCTCATAGCCCACGTATCCAGGAGGGGCACCCATCAGCTTCTGGTCCGAATGGCTCTGGCCATATTCGCTCATGTCGAAGCGAACGCAGGCGCTTTCATCGCCGAACAGCTTTTCCGCCAGAGCTTTGGCGGTTTCCGTTTTACCCGTGCCCGTGGGGCCGGCATAGAACAGGACGCCCTTGGGCTTGCCGGTGGAGGAGGAATTGACGCCGTTCATGCCGGTGACCGCCCGCTTCACCACGTCCAGGGTCCGCTCCAGGGCGGCATCCTGGCCCTTGATCCGCTTCTCAAAATCCTGCTTGGCGGTTTTCAGGCTCTCCACACTGAGGGAGCTCCAGGGGTTCTCCTTGATGCCGTACTTATAGAGATCCACCACGGTGCAGAGATCCCGAATCGGGATTTCTTCCTGCTTGCTGAGGCGGCGCATCTCCTCCAGCTCGGTGAAGGTGAGGCCCTCTGTCAGACCCACGAAGCGCTCCCGGATACGTTCCAGCTCCTCCGGATGCTCCCGATAATAGGGCATATCCCGGCGATAAACCGTGCCGGAGAAGAAGCCGGCCAGGTTCTCCCCTTCCAGCATGCGCTTCCGCTCCTCCCGGCTGGGGGCGTCCAGGGTCAGGACCTTGCAGACCGGGTTGTTGAGGTAGAACCAGGTAGGCAGGTCATTCAGCTTATTAACCAGGATCACCAGCAGATTCTGCTTTTTGCCGTTCGGGGTTTTTACCCAGGCGCTGCTGAGGGCGCTCTGGAGCAGGATGTTGAAACTGTTCACGTCCTGCTGATCCATGCGCTCGGGAGTCGTGATGTAATGGCTGGCCATCTCCAGCACGGTGACGGTGGCCGCCTGCTGCTGACCCATGGCCCGGCGGATCACGTTGGGGGCGGTATTGGCGTCGTTGCCCTTGAATTCCGCCTGGATGGCTCCCTGGGAAATCTCCGCGCCAGAGAGAGAAGCATAACGGGAGAGCATAGTGGGATCATAGGGGCTGACGAAGCCTACCAGATTGCTGTAGAAGACAATCTGGTCATAGCCCTCGTCCTTGAAATAGGTGTAGAGATAGCGGCTCAGGGGGACGATTTCGTCCTGCTGCAGGCTGCCCGACACGGGGTAGCGGTACTGATCCAGGACGTTTCCTTCCAGGATCAGCAAAGGTTTGATGCCGCTGAAGAGCTCCAGCTCTCGGTGCCATTTGGAGATTAGTTGGTCCATACGTTTTCCTCCTACTATTCTTCATTCAAGGGATTTTAATCCAGAATCAAACATATCCTTCAACAATGAATAATCTTTCATGAATGAAGCACGGCTGGCTTCAATCATCTGTTCTTCGCTTACTCCTTTAAATTCTAAACGATACCCACAATACAAAGCCAATTCCCTGAAAAACTCTCTTTGCGTTCTTCCATTTCCTTCTCTGAAAGGATGTAAAGCATTTATTTCTCCGAAGAAAAAAGAAAACCTCTCAACCAGTTCATCTCTGGATAACCCTTGAAGACAATTCTCCCTATGCAAGGATGAAAACACCTCATACGCAACATCTTTTATAAAACGATAGTCACAAAACATAACACCTTTTGAGATATTCGTTTTTCTTACTTGGCCAGCCCAAGGGTATACATCTTGGAAAATATATAGATGGATTCGTTTCAAATGATCAAAATCAAAATCTTTTTTCATCCTGATCGTCATGAGCTCTGCTAAACGAATAGATGTCAGGCGTCTTTCTGCTTGAAAAAGCTTTGCTTGATCCCTGATATCCAATACATTCACTAAAACATTGCTTTGTGAATAACAGTACATTTCATCGAACATAAATCCATCCTCTAATCACATCATTTCTTTAGTTCTGCAATGATCCTTTGTCTTACAGCTTCTCCTGATTCCTTTCCTGAAATGACATTATATATATCTTCAACTTCGTTCTCTTTCAGCTTCATCCCCTCTATTTCCATAGATGCTTTAGTCTCAGAAATAATATAAGATAGCTCCGCTTCTTCCAATGTATCTTTTTTCTGATGACAAAATAGTGAAATTTCTTCACATTGATTCAGATCTACATTCTTGTCTTTATAAAAAGCATCTACGATAACTTTTCTTAAATATGCATCCGCTCCATGATAATCCAACCTTGCTTCACTAAGCACATCGTCTGGAACTGTCAACGATGCAATATACATCCTCAATTTCCTCCTTCTCATAACCGGTGCATATCATTATAGCCACCTATGCGGATCAATGTCAATTCGAACTGTTCGAAAAAACATGTTCCATCAAATCTCCAATTCCTGTATCCTGGCCTACGGTGGTGTAATAGAGGCCGAATTCAGCGTTATCGTGGTTGCCGTGGACCTCGAAATGCCAATCCCTTTTGATTTGGCTGGCGTGGAATTCAAAGGCTTCGGTGGCTACCTCGTATCCGGTTTTGCCATCGAAGGCTGCCAGGGGCTCATTCCAGTTCAGGAGGATGGGGTTCTTTTCATATTCGTGGAGATAGAGCTTCTTCACTTCCCAGGTGCCATACTTTTTCGCGGAATCGGGATATTTCTTGGCATTGCCGGAGAGCTTCACCACGTTCTTCGCGGCGTCCGCCGCGGTTTTATGGGCTCCATGGCCATATTCTCCCTTTTCGCCGTGGGTAACGATGACCTCCGGCTGATGCTTCCGCACCACTTCCGTGACTCGGCTCAACACGCGATTTTTGCCTTTCCAAAGGGAATACTGTTTTTCTGGGTTTTTTCCGTTTTTATCAATGAAGCCCAGCATTTCGGGGTAATACTTGACGCCGCAGTGCCAGATCGCTCCCAACAGCTCCAGCTTCCGCATGCCGCCGGTGGGCGCCAGGACGGCAACCTGGATGCGATAGCCCCGGTCTCCGCCATAGGTGGGCATCAAGCCCGCAAACCAGAGGATTTCATCGTCTGGGTGAGCGGAGAACAGCATGATGTCGCATTTCTCCAGGGTTTGCCAACGTTGGACTTCCGGCGGAGGTTCGCCGGGGCCGAAGACGCGGATTTCCGCGATGCGCAGACGCTCCTTACCGGTCATCACCAGGCGAAGCTCGGTGGCTGGGTCAGGGAGTTCATGGAAGTGGACTAGGTACTGGCCGCCTTGGTCGATGGTTTGCCAATCGTCGCCATCAGGGATTTGGAGATCGTAGTTGTGGTCCTTGCCATATTTGTCGAAGGCCATGATGTAGACACTGCCGATGGGCTCGGGGCAGGAGATGGTGAGGATGGCTTTCTTTTCCTTCAGGGGAAAGTAGGTGCTGACGTCGTTGTCGAGCATTTCGGCTGGGTTTTTGCTTTTGCCATTGGAGTCGAAGGTGCAGAGGGATGTTAATTCTTTTGCCTCTGCAGCCAGGGCTATGCTGGCTATGGTTGTCAGGATGAAAATAAGGAATAGGGTTAGTTTGCGTTTCCTCATGCTGATGCTCCTTTTATGTTTGGGGCGAGACCCCTTTTACCCCCTGCCCCCTTTCTGCCCAGGGCTACCGCCCGTTTTTCGCTCCGAACTGTCCACTGGACAGTTCCTTTGTGGAGCGAAAAACCCCCGTGCGCGGGGGAAAGGGGAAAACTTGGGGGCGGGGCTGCGCCCCGCCGCCCTGCATTTGGCATTTAATGCTTGAACCATCTTATATGCTGCGCAAAATATGGGTAGGGGATTCGCCCCTACGACCCCTTTCTCCCTTTTTGAGAAAACTGGAAGCGGGGTTACGCTTCCAGTTCTTCGAAACGACGACACCAGGTGTACTTGCTGATGGCGCTTTGCATGGCTCCAGCGCAGTAGGTGTTCAGGATGTCGCGGATATAGGGGGGCAAGAACTGGTTAAACTTCACTTCCAGGATCATCCAGTTCTCGTCAAAGGGCGGGATGGTGGGTACCTGAGGGTTGAACAGGTCCTTGCTCCACAGGCCGGTCCTCAATTGTTTGTCAAAGGTGATGCGCACCTCCTCCGCGGGGTGGAGATAGGCTTCGCGGACGTAGTCCACCAGCACGGCGGGGCGCAGCAAATTCACCGTCATCTCCCGGTACATATCGTTCAGCAGACCGCTGCGGGTGGTTTCCAAGCCAGCCGGATCACCGGCCATCAGCTGCTCGCAGAGGAGCCGGGGAATGGTCTGGCTGCGCTTCGAGATGAGGCTGCCCACCTTGGTTTTGCATTCCAGCTTGATGACCCGATCGCTGAAGTTATAGATCCGAATCCGGAATTTATCCCGGTTAGGGTTACCATCCAGCTTGTCGAACAGGGCGGAGTTATACACCGTGTCGAAATACAGGCTTCGGATATGGTACTCGTTGTACTCATCCCCATTAGGGTCCCTGTTCAGCACTCTATCCAATATGTTGGAGAGCACATAATACTGCTCCTCGTTGATAAAGTACTTCAGCTCGTGCCGCAGGGGCAATGTGTTCATGGCCACCGGTTTACGCCCCCGCTTCCGTCTGGCAGGCCACCAGGGTCGCGTCATGGACGCCTTCCAGGTTTAGCACCGCGGCCACCAGATCCTGCTTGCTGTCCAGGCGAACTTCAACGGTCATCTCCGCGCCGGACCGGGTCACGGTCTTGGAGCGCAACTTCCGCTGCTTCACCGTGCGGCGCAGCAGCTGGGTGATATCCTGCTCGGCATAATCGTCATAATGCACCACCAGCAGATACGCGTTGCTCTTGCTGAAATGGAGGAAGGACATGGCGAAGAGGATGGCGCTGATGACCAGCACTACCATCAGGGCGTGGACGTACATCTCCGCCCCCAGGAGAATGCCCATGGTCAAGGCCCAGAACATATAGGCGGTGTCCATGGGGTCTTTCACGGCCGTACGGAAACGGACGATGCTCAAGGCGCCCACCATGCCCATGCTGAGGGAGATGTTGCTCTTGATGCACATGACCACCGGGGTGGTGATGAGGGTCAGCATCATCAGCGTCATGGCGAAGGACGGGCTATAGAGCACGCCGCGATAGCAGCGCTTGTAGACGAAGGCGATGATGAGGCCGACGACGCAGCCCATCAGCAGGCCGATAAGGATTTTCCAGGGGGTGAGGCTGATGAACTGGTTGGTGAAGTATTCGCTGAGGCCAGCGTCGCTCTTCAGGACGTTTTTGATGCTTGTGGTGGCGGTTTCCATTTTTATTCCTCCTATTATACCGCATCCGGAGGCATATCCGGCTTTTCTCCCAGATATTCCACCATCTGCGCGTTGGTCAGGTCAAAGGCGTTCTGGACCATTTCCCAGAGGTAGGTGGGGCGCTTGCGGCAAACATTGCGCAATCTTTCCACCCGCTTCTCCCAGTATCTGTAGGCGCCGTCCACGGTGGTAGGCACTTCGGACAACACCATCTGGTCATTTTCCTCGCCCCAGCGGGCCCAATGTAGCTCCATCTCGGGGGTGATCTGCTCCACCAGGGGCTCCAGGATTTCCAGCATGGTCTGGGTGGTCAGGGTCTGGAACACATCCCCCAGCTTCCGCAGGAATTGATCCTTATACTCCGGCACGGACAGCAGCTTTCGGAAGATGGTATTATCGATGTTCTGCTGGCCCATGCCCTTCTCCTTGGTATAGCTCTTGGGGCTATCGAAGTTAGACATGAACAGGCCATAGTCCGCGTCGTACCAGATCCATTTCCACTTCCCGTCCGTCCCCTTCAGGCGATAGAACCGGGTGTTACCGATATCACTGTTGCCGACGAACATCTCCAGGGCCATGTATTCAAAGAGGTTATCCACATCCACGTTATCCAGGATGTACTGCAGATCCTCCTCGTTCTTGGCGGGATTGCCAGCCTTGATCTTCTTCAGCATGGCCTTGAATTCCTTGTTGCTGCCATACTTGGTAGAGCCGCTGGCCTGCAGGATGTCGAAATCATCCGCCCGGTCGAAGGGCAAGCCCTCATGCTGGGCGACGAAGAACTTATCCACCCGCTCCCGCAGGTTCATATGGCCCCAATAGGTGCCGTTGAGATACACCGCCACGGGCCGCCAGGCCTGATGGATGACGGTGGTGCCGTAATAATCCAGCAGCCGGCTCTCGAAGCCATCCTGCAGCCGGGTCCACATGGAATCGTTGCCGCTGTTTCGCAGGACGAAGCTCTTATACTCCGTATACTCCCGATCCGGGAACAGGGCAGCATCGAAGGTCTTGGCGCCGTAGAGACTCTTGGCCCGGAATTTCATGCTCTTCTGGGGCATATCCAGGCTGTAATCCCCCATGAGGCTGAACTGGGCCCCTTGATTCAAAATCTGGGTGCCGTCGGTGTCGTACATCTCCACATGCACCGGGAAGCGGGCGCCGCTGTCCTTCACCGCCCGATAGGTGGAATTTTTAAAGGGCAGCTTGCCGGGGGCTTCCTTCAGGATGTTTCCCTCCGCCAGCATGCCGTTCACCGGATCCCATAGATTGGCGGGGTTGGTGACCAAGGACACGATGGGCAGAGTGTGATAGGCGTTGATGAGATACGTTCCCGTCACGATCTCGCTGGGCTGCAGATTCGGATCCGCCGCGAAGGCCCGGGCCCGCAGCACCGTGGTAAAGTTCAGCTCCAGCCGCTCGCCGTTATAGGGCGTGGAGGCGGTGGTAGGGTCGGAGCCATCGGTAGTGTAATACACCTGGGTTCCTTCCGGCACATTGATCTGGGCATACACCGTGGAGAAGTACATCCCCGGCGCCTCCGTCAGGCTGGGCTCCTCCGCGTACCCTGCGAAGCCCTGGCCGTTCATCTGGAAGGGCGTAGGGGTCTCATAATAAAAAAAACCCGACATCCCCAAGGTCCGGCCATAGGAAATATCGGTCCGCTGCACCGGCAGAATCACCTTATCCAGAATGCGGCCCTCCGGGTCCGTAAAGGCCAGGGTTTCGCCCGCGGTCCGGTTCAGCTTGAAGCTGGCCCGCAGCACCCCCACGTCGGTGGAGCCCCGGGTGCCATCGCACAGGACGATTTTATACTCCCCCGCGCCGATGATGGTCCCCTGAGGGAACTGCCATTTCCGCCCCCGGGTCAGCCGGTCGCTGAGCCCATATCCGGAAAGATCCACGCTCTGGCTGGAGGAATTATACAGCTCGATCCAGTCCGTGTTTCCGCCGGAAGGATAGGTGGTAATGGAATCATTGGAGGCCAGCACCTCGCTGATGTACACCCCGGAGGAGTTCATGGCCCGAAGGTTGGTGTCCATTTGATTGAAGCCGATTTGATTGTTGGGCAGGCCGGGGGTCGCCGTCTGGAAAACCTGCATGGCCCCCTGGTCGTTGCGGCCGTAGCTGCAATCCTCCGCCAGGTTGTCGATCATGACCCGGTCCACCACATGGCCCCGACTGTCCGCCAGGATGATGGTTTCCCGCTCGGCGGAGATGCTGAAATTGCTGTGGGGCACGCCGGAGACGGCCTCCACCTTATCCTTCCCGGAGCAGAACACCACGTAATATCCATACCCAGGGACGCTGGCGCCCTTGGGGAAGCGCCACTTCAGGGGCTTGCCTTCGTTGTCGCTGAGGGCGTAATTTTCCAGGCTGACGGCGTTGGCCGTGGTGTTGTAAATCTCCACCCAGTCGCTGAGCTCGTCGTCCTCATCCCGCAGGCCCGTCATCGGGTCCGCCATCACCTCGTTGATAATCAGCGCGCTGCCGGAGACCATGATGCTCTCCCGATAGGCCTGATGGCCCTCCGGGGAGTTTTCAAACCCAGGGCTAAAGTATTCCACCGCCTGGAAGCCCTCCGCCGTCAGAGCCCAGCTCTCGTCGGAGCCCAGAATGGGATATTTGCAGCTGTCGATCAGATAAGCGTTGGGGTCGTAGAGATACACCGTCTCCCCGACGCTGGAAAGCTTGAATTTCGCGTGGAAGGGCAGGCCGGGGTCCACCTGATTGCTATTGGAAGCAAAGACAAGGATCCGCCCATCCGCCGGCAACGTCATGTCAGGAAAGAGGAAGCGAATGCTGTCGCTGCGGTCGCTGAGACCCAGGCCCTTCAGATTCATGGGGGTGTCGGAGCTGTTCCAGATCTCAATCCAGTCCGGATATTCGCCATTTTCATCCGTCACAGCGCTGCGGTTGGAGGGCATAACCTCGCTGATACGCAGGCCCTCATATTGCGTCACCAGGCGGACGCCATCCCCCACGCTGCCGTCCTCGGAGGCGATGGTATACACCGCCTGCTGCAGGGGCTCCTTGGGCGTCACCAGTACGATGAGCACGATGGCCGCGATCATCCCTGCCAGCAGCAGGAAATTCAGCCGCTTCCGCCTGCGGCGCAGCTTCGTCGCCCGGGAAGCGGACCTGCGCCCATGAATCCCGTTGCCGGTATTGGTGTCCATCCGCTCCCCTCCCTTCAGCCGCAAAAGCGCATCAAATTTCGTTCAAACCAGGGCGTATTCTACCACAGATAGCACTTTGTTGCAAGTTTCGTCACAAAAGCTTCACAAAATTGTTACGATTAAGAAAACCCTGATTTACTCAAATCTGCATTTCCTTCAGTTGGTCAATAGAAATTTGAAGTTCCGGTTTGCAAAAGTTATTTCCAGCGCTATTTTTTTTGCAGAAGTAAGCGCCGGTAAAGGGTATTCTTACCAGAAGTAAATCATGCAGAAATGGAACTTCGGATTGCAAATTCTTTCAAA
>JAFUDS010000008.1 GCA_017464305.1 Clostridia bacterium
ATGATCTGTGCGATCGGCGGGGATGGCACCATTCTGCATGCTGCCATTCCTGCCATACGGACAGGAAAACCGCTGTTTGGCATCAATATAGGGCATCGAGGTTACCTCTGCGCCTTTCACCGGGATGAATTGCCGGCATTGGACGAACAACGGCTGTCTGCTCTTGTCCCTTCCCCCCGTACCCTGCTGGGTTTTTCCTGGCAGGGGGAAGAACGCTTCGCGGTCAATGATATCATCATCGCAAAAGGGGAGTTTGGTACAACTGTCACAGTGTCTGCCCAGGATGGAAAGAACACCCTTGGGCAATGGCAGGGAGATGGGGTTATCGTGGCCACACCTACGGGCTCCAGCGGCTATAACGCCTCCGCAGGCGGGCCACTGCTGACGCCGGATTGCGGGTGCTTCGTACTCAATCCCCTGTGCCCGGTAGAACATAACGGAAATGCGATCATCTATTCGGAGGTTCATACTCTCTCCCTTCGGGCAAAAACACGCGATGCTCAGCCGGATGCCCAGGTGTATGTGGATGGAACGCTGCTGGGACCGCTCGAGCATGCGCTGAGTCTTCATCGGTACGAAAGGACCTTAACGCTTTTGATTCGAGCATAAACAAAACCGTGCCTGGTTCATTGCCAGACACGGTTTTGTTTTCATTCTTTATCTAACGTAATTCACATGAAGCAGTTCATGTTCCCGTCCACAGAGAATGCCGCCTTCGCTATACATTTCTTTCATCAGCGGATTATCCTGGGAACGTTTGATGGTACTGATCTTATCAGAACGGTACAGGCTGTCACCGCGCTTCCCCCGATGACGATGGGAGATATAGGGCTGGCCAGCGCCACTGATGCAGCCGCCCCTGCAAGCCATCACTTCCACCAAATCATACTGCAAATCTCCCCGCATAATGCCCTTCACGATCTTGCGGGCATTGGCCAGGCCACTGCAGACGGCAATGTGCAGCTGACGATCACCATAGGGAATATAGACTTCCTTCACATCTTCCATTCCACGAATGCCGGTATATTCGATCTGGGCCAGCGTCGTTTTGGAATTGTCCGAGGCGATTTTGCGAAGCACAGCCTCGGTTACGCCGCCCGTCACACCGAAGATTACGCCCGCGCCGGACATCGTACCAAAGGGCAGATCGACAGCTTCCGGCTCCAATTCATTGAACATAATGCCAGACCGCTTGATCATACGGATCAGCTCCTGCGTGGTAATCACATCATCGGTGTTCGCTCCATCCTCGGTGGTAAATTCGGGGCGTTTGGCCTCAAATTTCTTGGCTGTACAGGGCATCAGCGCCACATGGTAATGGCTGGTTTTTCCCTCTGGTAGCTTATCGTGATAATATTCCTTGATCACGGCGGCAAACATGCTCATGGGGGAACGGCAGGTGGAAACGTGGGGCAAAAATTCGGGATATTTCTTTTCCACAAACTGTACCCACGCAGGGCAGCAGGAGGTAAACAGCGGCAAAGTGCCGCCGTTTTGCAGCCGATCCACAAATTCGTTGGCTTCCTCTATCACCGTCAGGTCCGCGCCGGTGGCGGTGTCATATACTTCGTCAAAGCCCATCCGATGCAGAGCGGCCACGATACGTCCCATGGCGTTTTCACCGTCACCCAGGCCCAGCTCCCTGCCGATGCCCACCCGGACGGCGGGTGCGATTTCGCAGGTGACAAACACCTTGGGATCATCCAATTTGTCCCAGACCTTCGCCGTATCATCCCGCACGATGATGGCCCCCGTTGGACAGGCGGCGGCACATTGGCCGCAATTCACGCACAGGGATTCAGCCAAGGGTTTTCCAAATGCCGTGCTGATGGTGGCTTTGGAGCCACGGTGGGCAAAGTCAATGGCTCCCACATGCTGGATTTCATTGCATTCCCGCACGCAATCGCCGCAGAGAATGCACTTGCTGGGATCGCGGATGATGCTGGGCGAAGATTCATCCCGATGGGATTCTGTTTTATCATTGGGAAAACGCACGCCCGTAATGCCGAATTGCACCGCCAGTTCCTGTAAACTGCATTGACCGCTCTTTTCGCAGGTGGTGCAATCCCGGCAATGGCTGGCAAGAAGCAATTCCAGAATATTCTTGCGGTATTGACGAAGGCGGCCCGTATTCGTCCGAATCTTCATGCCTTCCCGCGGAAGGGTGGAGCAGGAGGCCATCAAGTGCCCCCGTTCATCCTCCACCATGCACATGCGGCAAGCGCCGTAAATAGATAGATCGGAGTGGTAACAGAACACCGGCAGCTTGATTCCTGTTTTGCTGATGACTTCCAACAGATTGCGTTCGCCCTCGATTTTTACGGGAATGCCGTCCACTTCCATCATATTTTTCATCTGCATATCTTACGCCTCCTCGCTGACAGCGCCGAAGGCACAGTTGCTGATGCAGGCGCCGCATTTGATACATTTGGCTTGGTCGATGGTAAAAGGAGATTTGATTTTGCCGCTGATGGCGTTCACCGGGCAGTTCCGGGCGCACTTGGAGCAGCCCTTGCATTTTTCGGGATCAATGGTGAACACTTTGAGCTTCCCGCACTGCCCGGCAGGGCAACGTTTACGGTAAATGTGTGCTTCATATTCCTCACGGAAATTCTGGATGGTGGAAATGACGGGCGATGGAGCCGTTTTGCCCAGGCCGCACAGGGCGGTATTGGAGATGGTATCAGCCAGCTCCTCCAGACGTTCAATATCGCCGTCCTCGCCCTTCCCCTCGGTGATGCGCTCCAGGATTTCCAGCATTCGCTTGGTGCCCTCCCGGCAGGGAACGCACTTACCGCAGGATTCATTCTGGGTAAAGTTCATAAAGAATCGGGCGACCTCCACCATGCAGGTTTTATCGTCCATCACAACCAATCCACCGGAGCCGATCATGGCTCCCACCTTGGCCAGCGAATCAAAGTCCAAGGGAATATCCAAATCCTTTTCAGTCAAACAACCTCCGGAGGGGCCACCAATCTGCACCGCTTTGAATTTCGTGCCGCCCCGCATACCGCCGCCGATGTCAAAAATCACTTCCCGCAGCGTGGTGCCCATGGGCACTTCGATCAGTCCGGTATTCTGAATGGTGCCGGTCAGGGCAAATGCCTTGGTGCCGGGACTGTTCTCCGGGCCAATGGATTTATACCACGCCGCTCCTTTGTTCATAATCATGGGCACGTTGGCGTATGTTTCCACATTATTCAGGTTGGTGGGCTTATTGAACAGGCCGTGCTCCACTGTACGGGGCGGCTTGACCCTGGGCATACCACGCTTGCCCTCGATGGAAGCGGTCAGGGCCGAGCCTTCGCCGCAGACGAAGGCGCCAGCGCCGCGATTGATATGAATATGGAAGCTCTTGCCTGTGCCCAGGATGCTGTCGCCCAGGATACCCAATTCTTCCGCTTGGGCGATGGCAATGCGCAGCCGATCTACAGCCAGCGGATATTCCGCGCGGACATAAATATATCCCTGATCCGAACCAATCGCCAGACCGGCAATGATCATGCCCTCCAGCAGGCGGTGTGGATCGCCTTCCATTATAGAGCGATCCATAAACGCGCCAGGGTCACCCTCGTCACCATTGCAAACGATGTATTTGGGCGTTTCCTTCTGTGCCGCGCAGGAAGCCCATTTGCGTCCGGCCAAAAAGCCGCCGCCACCCCGGCCCCGCAAATTGGAAAGGGATACTTCCTGCACGATCTCCTCAGGAGATAATTCAAACAGGCACTTTTCCAGCGCGGTATAGCCATCCAGCGCCAGATAGTCCCGAATAGAAGTGGAATTGATGTGGCCACAGGATTGCAGCACCAGGCGGGTCTGCTTTTTATAAAAGGGGATTTCCTCCTGCTTTTGGTACACCACACCGTTTTGCTTATAGGCCAGACGCTCGATGTTTTCGCCGCCGATGATGGTTTTCTCCACGATTTCTTCGCAGTCATCCACTTTCACCCTGGTATATAGCCAGCCCTGGGGTTCGATGCGAACCAGCGGGCCCATTTCGCAAAAGCCGTGACAACCGCTCTTTTTCATGCCCACCACGTCGCCGTGAGGTTCATCCGCCAATTCTACTTCCACGGGTATATTCCGCTCCGTCAGCAGCTGCTGCAACCGGGCATATATATCCAGCGAACCGCCCGCCACGCAGCCCGTGCCGCCGCACACCAGGATTTTTGTTTTTTCACATTGGAAGGCTTTTTTGCAAACGGCGCGAAACGCCGTCAGTTCTTCCCGTGATGAGAGCTTACGCATCGTTTTCACCTTCTTTTGCGATTTCTTCTCTTAATTCGTCCAGCAGCTCCATAGCCTTGTCGGGGGTCATGGCGGCATGAACCGTACCGTTTACCGTCAGCACAGGCGCAAGGCCGCAGGCTCCCAGACAGGATACAGTTTCCACCGTGAAATTCAGATCATCTGTGGTTTTCTTTTCTTCGCTGAGGCCCAGCGTTTCCCGCAGCCTATTCAAAATGGGCAGCGAACCGCGCACATGGCAGGCTGTTCCATCGCAGCAGCGGATGACGTATTTTCCCTTGGGATCCAGGGAAAAATTCTCGTAAAACGTGGCGACACCGTATAGCCGCGCTTCGCCTACCCCCAGCGCCTTGGCCACGCGGGGAAAGATTTCTTCCGGCAGATAGTGATAGTGTTCCTGAATATCCTGCAATACCGCGATGGTGGACAGCTCATTGGCGGGGTGCCGGCTGAGAATCTCATCCACAACGCCAAAGTCAAATTCCTTCCTCATTGCTTCTCCCTCTCTTTTGCTCTCTAAAAGTGACTTACCTTGATTCTTTTTCCCATTTGCGCAAGCGCGGCGGATAATTCCTGCACCAAATTCATTTTGATGTTGAAATTGATGGGCAAATCAGGATTCTGATGTGCAGGATTGACCGCCCTGCCCACATAGAAGTTAATATCCGTCGCTTCCTCAAACAGCAGGTGGCTGATCAGCGACGCGCCATCCTTTTGGTTGCTCCACGTATCATATAGCCTGTTTTCGTGGACGTAGTCCCTTGCATATTCCAACACCTTGTTGACGGTGATGACCCCCTCCGTTACTAAATCCACGCCCTCCAGATAGGCAATGGGCGGCACATCCCCAGCTTCAAAATCCAGGCTGGCCCGCAGGGGCTTATTCAGCCATCTCGCAGCGACGGAAGCGGTGGTGCCACCGCAAATGATGTGTTTGCCCTCTTTGGAGAAGAACAGGCTCATCATGCGGTCAACATCATCCCGATTCGCTGGCGGCCCGAACAGCATATTCATGGGGATCCGCTTGCGGATGCGCACAACACAGGCTGTGGCATCATCGCCCGGTTCGCCGCCATATAGCCTGTCGCATTCATCAATCAGCAGGGTGGACAGGGTTTTGGCCGTATAGCCGCACAGGCTCATGGCCTCCATGAAGGTGGTGATATCCTCCCGTTGCCAGCCGAAATTGTAGCATGTACCCAGCCCCGCATGAGGGCAGCCGTCGCTCATGGCGATGAATACGTCATCCTGCTGTAAACGGATGACGGAACGGTATATTTTCTTTCCGCCGATACTCATTTCGGATTTGGAGTATTCCCAATTCTCGCCGTTGCGGATCACGATCACATGGGGGTTATCATATTGGATGATTTCGGCTGTATGGTTCTGAATCAGACGAATGATGGTAAATGTGGAATAGGCAACGCCCCGCACGGAGCACACCGGCAGCGTGGCGGCGATGGTCTCTACACATTCCTCCAGAGACAGGCCAGCCGCCAGCATGGTGGAGATGATCTTGCTGGTCAGGGTGGACAGGATACTGGCCTTGACTCCACTGCCCAGGCCATCCGCCAGCACGATCACCGTGTTGCCATCCTCCTGCTCCACAATGTCTACATGATCGCCGCAAAGCTGCTCGCCCGCGTGGTTGATGCTCTTGAAACCAATATCGCAGCACAAATCATTCATCGGTGATGGACTCCTTGAGTTTACTTAACGCGATCTTGGTTTCCGCGGCCGTTTCTCCCAAAAGGCTCGCAATTTCCTGCACGATTCGCATTTGCTTCTCCACCACCTTATCGGCCACCTCTACTGTTTGACGACTGATTTCTTCCTTTTGCCGCCTGGCTTCCTCCTCGTCGGTCACATCCCGCATGATGCACAGCAGCATCCGTCCGCCTTCAGCGGGTACGATGGTTTGCTCTACATACCGGCCATACTCCGCCAGATAGGTTCTTTCATGGAACATACCCTGCCCCGTGTTTTTCACCTTCATAAAGGGAACGGGATCCAGCACACGGATCACCTGGTCACCCAAAATGGAAGCATCGCTGCGAAGGTTCATTATTTTCAGCGCCGCCGGATTGATCTGCTGTACTTCCAGCTGATCGTTGAGCATGATGATGCCATTGGGCGAATTACGGGCGATGGTGTCTGATACATTTTCCGCCTTTTCCATCAGATAGGGCAGACACATGGAAATCTCCGCCTTGCCCTGGTAAATGGCGACGGCCTTTTCCCTGCAGGTGTTATAGCCGCAGGAGCCGCAATTCAGCTCCTGGCTGGGTTTGAATTTGCCCATTTCCCGAAGGATGTCCCGAAGCTCTGTTTCTGATGGGAGAATGGCCAGTTGCTCAATGGGATCAAACTGCTTGCGCAGGGTTGAAACCGGAGGTTGTGTCACGGGAAAATCCTTTTCCCCGGCATACTGCGATACTGCCAGGTAATCCCGAATGGGGCTGCGGTGATACTTCTCCATCACCGGCCCGCCCACGCAGCTGCCTGTGCAGGCGGACATTTCAATAAAGCATCGATGGATTTTTCCCCGCTCAATATCCCGGAGCGCAGCTATACAGTTTTCAATGCCATCAATCGCCAGATACGTGTATCCCGGCGCATCCTGAGCCATGGTTTTGAGGATGCCGCCCGTGGTGGGAAAGAAGCGTGCCAGGCTTTCCGGTTCAGCGCGCTTTTCCTGTTGCAGCTCGATTCCTTCCGCTTTTAGCCATTTTGTCAATTCCTCAAAGGTCAGCACGGCATCCACGATGCCCTCATAGTGTTCCGCTTCATCCTTTTTGGCTACACATGGGCCGATGAATACTGTTTTCGCGTTGGGAAGCTGTCGCTTGATATCCTGGCAGTGGGCCTGCATGGGCGACAGCACATCGGCAAGGCAGGACAATTCACGGGGAAAATACTTCTGAATCAGCAAATTGACGGTATGACAGCAGGAGGAGATAACGACGTCATGTTCCTCCTCCCTGAGCATCCGATCATATTCCCGCTTGACCATGGTAGCGCCCAAAGCGGTTTCTTCCGCGTCATAAAAGCCCAGCTTTTTCAAGGCCTCCCGCATGGATTCGATACCTACGCCGTCATAGTTGGCAACAAAGGAAGGTGCCAACGATACCATCACCGGATCGCCGCTTTGGATCAACACCTTTACTTTTTCTGTATCATCCACAATCTCCTTGGCATTTTGCGGGCACACCACAAAGCAATGCCCGCACAAAATACATTCGTTCCCAATGATATGCGCCTGATTGCCGGAAAAGCGAATGGATTTTACTGGACAATGCCGGATGCATTTATAACAATTCTTGCAGTTGGATTTTTTTAATGTCAGGCAGTTTGGCATGACTGTCAACGCCCTTTCCTTTTATTGAAGCTTTGGACGGACTTCCGTTTCAAAGAAATATCTCACATTTTCGGGAGAAACGGAGAAAAAAAAGCCGTCCACCGTTACGCACACGCCCTGCTGGCATTTCCCCATACAGAAGGTGCCGCTGAGCTTGATTTTGTCGCTCAGATTTTCTTTGGCAATCAAATCCTGAAGCTGTTCCACCACGCTCCGCGCACCCTTGATATGGCAGGATGATCCGATGCACACCACAATATCCATTTCCTTGTCGTCTCCCAATTAATGATATTCCACCACATTGGCCCAGGACAAAAGAAACTCCCGTTCCTTTTCGTTGCCCTTCACGGATTGGCTGGCTGCCACAATAGGCATCCACTTCTGCACGTAGGAAATGGGCGTTCCGCTCCTTTGGCAGAACAGATTCAAATACTGGTTTGCGCCTACGATGTCGCCGTTCAGCCAGAACAAAAGATAGGTGCGGGCCACATCGGCGGAGGCATTGCCCTGGGTCACATGGGCCCAATCGATGATATAGGGCGTTCCATCCTCGCTGATAATGACATTGGAGGGCCAAAAATCGCCGTGGCATACTTTGTTGTGAGTGGGCATTCCTTCCAGACGGGCATGAAGATCGTACTTGGTGGTATCATCCAGCCGGGCTTCGTTGATCTTGCGGCTCATTTTATCCTTCTGCCGGTTCAGCATGGGGCAGGTTAGGGCCTGCACCTGCAGCTGCAAATCAACAAATTGTTCCAGATACTTTTCTTTTTCATCCGGGTTTTCACGCATCAGGTGGGACAGGGTTTTTCCACTGATAAATTCCGTCACGATCGCCCATTTTCCATCGATCGTGGTTACTTCCAGAATTTTAGGAATATGCAGCCCTGTCTCCTCAATCCGGGCCTGGTTCAGCGCCTCGTTCAAGATATCTGCCTTGGAATAATCAGCGTTAAACACCTTGACGCATCTTTCTCCATCCCGGTAGATGGTTTTGGAATTGCGCACCGCGATGACTCGATCCAGCTTCATAATATTGCCTCCCTTCACTGCTTTCCGTAATATGCGTTCAGATACATCTGCTTGATTTCACTCATCAGGGGATAGCGGGGATTGGCTCCGGTGCATTGATCGTCAAAAGCCTGTTCCACCATGTCATCCAGCCGGGCCAGGAAGTCCGCTTCGTCTGGTACATAATCCCGAATGGTGGGCTTGATGCCAATATGCGCTTTGAGCTCGTTGATTTTGGAAATCAGCCCTTCCAGCTTCTCCTCATCGCATTTTCCCCGGACGCCCAGGTACTCCGCTACTTCGGCATAGCGCCGCAGGGTATGGGGATGATCGTACTGCGGGAAGGTGCCCATCTTGGCAGGCACCTCTGCGGCGTTGAAGCGCAGCACCTCTTCGATCATCAAGGCGTTGGCAACGCCGTGGGCAATGTGATGGAATGCGCCCAGCTTGTGCGCCATGGAATGGCATACGCCCAGGAAAGCATTGGCAAAGGCCATGCCGGCCATGGTAGCGGCGTTGGCCATCTTCTCTCTGGCTTCTACATCGTTCAAACCATCATCATAGGCACGGGGCAGATATTCAAAGATGGTTTTCAAGGCTTTCAGGGCCAAGCCATCGGTGTAATCGGTGGCCATCATGGAGGCGTATGCCTCCAGCGCGTGGGTTACAGCATCAATGCCGCTGGCTGCGGTTAGACCCTTAGGCGCGGTCATGTGAAAATCGGTATCGATGATCGCCATCTTGGGCAGCAGCTCATAATCGGCCAAGGGGTATTTGACGCCGGTCTTTTCATCGGTAATGACGGCAAAGGGCGTCACCTCGCTGCCTGTGCCGGCAGAGGTGGGAATGGCGATGAAATAAGCCTTTTCGCCCATTTTCGGGAAGGTATAGACACGCTTGCGGATATCCATAAAGCGCATGGCCATATCCATGAAGTCCGCTTCGGGATGCTCATACAGCACCCACATGATTTTCGCCGCGTCCATGGCGCTGCCGCCGCCCAGGGCAATGATCACATCTGGCTGGAACAGGCGCATTTCCTCCGCCCCTGCCTTGGCGCAGGCGAGCGTGGGATCAGGTTCCACGTTGAAGAAGGTGGTGTGCGCAATGCCCATTTGATCCAGCTTGTCGGTAATAGGCCGGGTGTTGCCATTGTGATAAAGAAAGTTGTCGGTGACAATGAAGGCTTTCTGTTTGCCCATCACCGTTTTCAATTCATCCAGAGCCACAGGCAAGCAGCCTTTTTTGATATACACCTTTTCCGGAGCGCGGAACCACAGCATATTCTCTCTCCTTTCGGCCACCGTTTTGATATTCAGCAGGTGCTTCACCCCCACGTTTTCAGATACGGAATTGCCGCCCCAGCTACCACACCCCAGGGTCAGGGACGGGGCCAGCTTGAAATTATATAAATCACCAATGCCGCCTTGGGAGGAAGGTGTATTCACAACGATCCGGCAGGTTTTCATCCGGGCGGCGAAGGCGCTCAGCACGTCCTGCTTCTTTTGCGGGTTCAGATAAATGGAGGCGGTATGACCGTAGCCGCCGTCAGCAATCAGGCGATCCGCCTTGCTGAAGGCATCCTCCAGATTCCGTGCCCGGTACATGGCCAGCACGGGACTGAGCTTTTCATGGGCAAATTCCTCGCTCAGATCCACCGATTCCACTTCGCCGATCAGGATTTTCGTTCCTTCCGGCACAGTGACGCCGGAAAGCTTGGCTATGGTATAGGCGCTCTGGCCTACGATCTTGGCATTCAGTGCGCCATTGATGATCATGGTCCTGCGAACTTTGTTCAGTTCATCGCCCTGCAGAAAATAACAGCCGCGGGCGGCAAATTCGGCTTTCACAGCATCATACACGCCATCCAGCACGATCACGCTCTGTTCGGAGGCGCAAATCATGCCGTTATCAAAGGTTTTGGAATGAATGATGCTGTTGACCGCCAGGATAACGTCTGCGCTGTCATCGATTACGGCGGGTACGTTGCCAGCGCCTACACCCAGGGCAGGCTTGCCGCTGGAATAGGCGGCCTTCACCATACCGGGCCCGCCGGTCGCCAGGATGATATCGGCTTCTTTCATCAGGGTATTGGTCATTTCCAGACTGGGCACATCGATCCAGCCGATAATCCCATCTGGCGCTCCGGCCTTTACCGCCGCTTCGAGCACCACCTTGGCTGCTGCAATGGTTGCGCCTTTGGCGCGAGGATGGGGGCTAAAAATAATACCATTGCGGGTTTTCAGGGAAATCAGCGCCTTAAAGATGGCGGTGGACGTGGGATTGGTTGTGGGGATAACCGCTGCAATTACACCAATCGGCTCGGCAATCTTTTTTATACCATAAGCCTTATCCTCCTCGATTACACCGCAGGTTTTGGTATCCCGATAGGCATTGTAAATATATTCGCTGGCATAGTGATTCTTGATAACCTTATCCTCCACCACGCCCATCCCCGTTTCCTGTACGGCCAGCTTGGCCAGCGGGATGCGGGCCTGGTTCGCGGCGGTGGCAGCGGCTAAGAAGATCCGATCTACCTGTTCCTGGGGAAAGGCAGAAAATACCTTTTGCGCTGCCCGGACCCGTTCAATCGCGGCTTCCAAGCTTTCTACACTATCCGTTATTTTATACGATTTGTTTTCCATAGTGCGTTTCCTCCTGTTCCTTATTCTCCTGATGGACCATGAGATTTAAATGTGCCATGGACAGTGCCACATTCATCTGCTGCACAATCACATGGGCAGGTACCCGAATGTGGCATGGAGCGAAATTCAGAATTGCAGCGATGCCGCTTGCGACCATTTGATCCGCAGCATCCTGTGCCGCTGATGCGGGCACCGTTAATATACCCAGGTGCACATCATACTGCTGGCAGAACGATTTGAGTTTGCTCATGGCGTAGATGCTCATATTGCCATGCCTGAAAGGCACCTGCGAAGCGTGATTGTCAAAAGCCGCTGTAATCTCAAGACCATATTCGTGAAATCCGTCATAATCCATGAGAGCGGTGCCCATTTTTCCCGCACCGACGATCACGGCAGATATCTTTTGATGAATTCCCAAAGCCATTTCTAAATCCCAACGCAATTGCTGCACCGGATAGCCAACCTTTGGCTGGCCCGCCTGGCTGATCATTCTCAGGTCCTTGCGAACCTGTACTTCACCCAAGCCCAGATTGCGGGCAATGATGGTGGCGGAAATCATACTGCCTTCGACTGTCCGTACATACTGTAAGTATAATGGAAGACGGCTCAGTGTGGCCTTGGAAAGCGTTGTGCTTTGCATCCTCTCACCTCCTTTAACCTTCTCTATTATAGGGAAACTGGTGGAACGGAGGAATTACCAAAAGAGTATAAAGCCTATATATCTATCGATAACGAATGAGCGATTCATGTACTAAAAAGGCGCTTTGCCGCCTATTCTGACAGCAAAGCGCCTTGCCTGCATGAAACAATTTATTTTAGGGATGTGATTCCCTCAAAGCATTTCCGCTTCGATTGGCAAAGCTCGGTCACAAACCGCTTATCCAGTTCCGTTAGCCGATAATCCTTTTTATAGATCAGCATATCTTTATAAATCCTATGATTATCCGGGCATTCCCGTTGCACCAGATGCAGCCGATGAAGCAGCCGATCAGGCAGCGGTGATACCCACATAAAGGTCTGGATGTTTTCAGCTAACAAATCCAATTGGCTTCCTCGCTCAAACACGAAGATGCGGCGCGGCACATCTGGCAATTCTTCATTACGTACAACAGATAGCGGTAGGGAAGGAACATAGGGATCAGCGTGCGCAATCTGGATAAAGGGCCTGAGATCGTCAAAGTGAATGGTATCCTTTTTCGCCAGCAGGCTGGCTTCGTGCATCACCAGCACATATTTGAATTCTGCGATCAAATCGTATTCCAGGTTCTTTTCTTCCAGCATGATCTTAAAGTATTTATCGTAATTGGCTGCATAGCGAATAATCCCTAAATTGTAACCTACTTCCTGGATATTCTTGATGGCTTGCAGAGCATTGGCTTCATGGTAGTACAGTTCTGCGTTGTCATCGCTCAGGGAACGTGAAAAGCTGGAAAAAGCGTCGGATATATAGCTTGCTCGCGGCGCGGACAAGGAAAATGTTTGCTTTGTAGGAAGACCCGAGGTGTACATTTTCTCCATTTCATCCACCTGTTCCAGAATCTTCCTGGCTTGTCCGATAAACCGCTCCCCATCCGGGGTTAGCAGCATTCCTTTGGATGTGCGCCGAAAAAACACAATGCCCAGATTGGACTCCATGTCTTTGATCACACGGCTCAGATTCGGCTGCGCGACGTGCAGTTCCTCCGCTGCTTTATTGATGGAGCCATTTTCCGCAATGCTGACCACATATTTCAAATGCAGAATATTCATGCGATCCCTCCAACTCATTTGATGCCATACTTCTATCGCAGCCAAATCTCATGCGGTTGCTGAGTAGCTCCTGTTGATCATTGACCAGCTGCAATTATATCATATTGCCTGTTAAATTTCTATCAGACTTTATTTATCGATAGATACCATTCGCTAAATATACTTTCCCAGGATCTTCTGCAATTCATCAGGCTGCCTGACGGTAATGACCGATGAAGAATATGCGATCATTCCCGCCTGATCCATGGCTTTTAACTCCCGGTGCAGGGAAGGTCTGGACACATTCATAGCGTTGCACTCGGCTTTTGTCAGATTATTCGATGGTATTTGACAAGCGCCGATGAAATGCTCGGGGAATCTGGGTATGATTGTACTTGCGTATTGAGAAACGGGCAAGGTATAATATCGGTATCTGATCAAAAGAAATCCATTGGAATTGAGCAAATATATATCAATGGTAGGCAGGTTCTGCGGGATGGCAAATTGAATGAAGAGGCTCTTAAAACTACTGGGAGGGCTTTGTCTATCCTATAGGTGAAACAAATCTGGTGCTATGGATATTGATATGATTACTCAACCTCCCGATAAAAATAAATATTGGCTTTTCCTTCCTGGCTGGTACCGTCATAGCATCGGTTATCGAATCCGCCGATCGCAAATCCTTGTTTGAGATAAAACAGGCAGGCCGACAGGTTATTGTCCTGGCCTATGGTATATACGCCATGCATCCCTTGTTTTTTTGCTTCTGCCATGCAGGCTGCAATCAGCTTTCCGCCTACGCCCTGACCGCGATAGGCAGAATTGACCTTCAGGTCGTCCAGATACAGGTAGCGAAACATGTCTCTGCGCAGTACGGCTAACCCGATGCATTGTTCGCTGTCATATGCACCAAGGAAAATGCTGCCCTCCTGTCCGACTTCATAAGGAAAATCAGGAAAGCACATTTCCGTGGTGTTCTCATATTTTTCAATCGTATAGGTCCATTGACCATGCTCTAAGGCGGGGATCATCTGGCCCCAGACGGAAAAAGGTTCATTGGGAATGTTGGCGTCTTCCGTGTGGTCCATGTTGATCCGCCGGATATCGATATCACGCATATTTTCACTTCCTCATACTTCCTCTGCGGAGGGATATTTGATTGGATCATTGCTCTGGGCCCATATCCGCCGCATGTGTTCGAGGGCTTCCTGATCTACGGGCACATGGCGGTAATAGGTTTCCCGATCCGCTTCCGTGATTTTGCGAATGACCTTGCATGGATTGCCAGCCGCGACACACCAGGCGGGGATATCCTTCGTGACTACGCTGCCCGCGCCGATCACCGCGTTATCGCCGATGTGCACGCCCGGCAGGATCACCGAATTGCCGCCGATCCACACATTATGGCCAATGGTCACGCCGATACCGTATTCATAGGCGGTGTTCCTTGTGGCGGGATGAACGGGATGCCCTGCTGTATAGATCGCCACATTGGGGGCCATTTGGCAATTATCTCCGATTACCACGGGGGCTACATCGATGATGGTGCAATTGTAGTTTGCAAAGAAGTTCTTTCCGACATGGATATGGCTGCCGTAATCGCAATAGAACGGCGGGTTCAGGAAGGCGCCGTCGGAGGTGCCGAACAGCTCCTTTACCACTGCGGATATGCCCGCGAAGTCTGCGCGATCCATGAAATTCAGCTTTTGCAGAATAGCCCGACATTTTTTCTGCTCTTCGAATACCGCGTCATCGGAAATATACAGGATCTGCTGATCCCGTCGTTCAATATTATTCATGTGCTTTTCTCCTTACTTTTGTTCGTCAAAACGCCGGTCTTTCCAATAGTATTCCTTGTCATGTTCGTCAATTTTGCGGATGGGCCGACAGGGATTGCCCGCAGCGATGGTGTAATCTGGCACATCCTTCGTGACTACGCTGCCCGCCCCGATCACAGCATACTTCCCGATGGTGATACCAGGCAGGATAATGGCTCCGGCCCCGATCCAGGCCCCATCCCCAATGGTAATAGGGAAGGAGTACATGCCACCCTTGGCCCGCTCCTCCGGGTCGATAGGGTGGCCAGTAGTGCAGAGGGTTACACCGGTGCCGAACAAACAGCCCTTCCCGATGGTCACCTTGTAATCATCGATCAGGATCAGGCCGGAATTGATATAGGTGCCCTCTCCGATGGTCACGGTGGAACCCACCGCCAATGTCAACGGCTGATTGATCCATACATTGTCGCCCACGGAGCCAAACATTTGCCGCATCAGCTCCCGGCGCTTTTCCACCTCGCTGGGCTTGGACATGTTGAATTCATACATCAGGTCCTTCACCTTGGCTTGATGCGCCAGGTATTCCTCCGTATCCTCCCAAAGGTATCCCTTGAAAATCCGTTCCTGTCGTTCCTGTTCCGTCATGCTGGTGACCTCCATCATCAAATTGGGACAATTGTCCAAGTATAAGGATAACGCCTGTGCCTTTTTGCGATACAGCTTTCCGCCATAAAAGTATAACGATCGTATTATTCGTGTACGGACTGCTGAAAGTAGTTTCTTTGATATTCCCGAGGAGTAATATTCCAGGTTCTTTTGAATACTTCAGCAAAATAGCTGGAGCCATGAAAACCGCAGGCCAGCGCTGCTTCGGTCACGTTCGTTCCCTCTCGAAGCAGGGAGCAGGCTTTATCCAGCCGATAGCGAGTCACATATTCCATGGGGGTCATACCAAGGTGTCCCCGGAACAGAGCACAGCAGCGACTGCGACAAACGGCTCCGGAGGCAGCGATGGCCTGGAGGGTAATGGGTTCATCATAGTGCCCCTGGATATATCCGGTCATCCGTCGCAGCAGTTGCCAATCTATCTTGCTTTCACCCATTGATTGATTTGCTTCTCTTTGTCTTAATCCATTCAACAGCCCTGCGATATGGAAGAGCACCTGCAAGGCGTCTCCCACTTCTGCCGCCGCATACAGGGAATGAAAGGTCAGCATCCCTTCACTGGATGCGTCCAGATGCCAATAATCCGGTTGAGTGTCCCCCGTAAACTGGGAAATCGCTTCCTGAACAACGGCATCATTTCCCAGCAAGGAAGGATGAAACACCACAAAACGATATAAGCAATCCTCCTTTTTCTCCGAATATCCGTAATGCAGGCGGCGGGCATTGACGAAAATGCCATCTCCTTTTTTCAGATGAATCTTTTTGTTGTTCACAAAGTAGTCCATCTCGCCATCCAAGGCTGCCAATATTTCCAAATCGTCGTGCCAGTGGCAGGCGGCGGCATAGTCCTGGAAAATCCGCAGCCTGTCGGTGCTGATGCGCACCGGCAAGCCAGTCATCGTGTATTCCAGCTGTTCACTGCCATCCGGGTTTACCTGTAGCTGGTGCATCGGTACGCCTCCATAAATACGATTGTTATAAAAATTCTACCATATAGCGGTATGTTTTTCAACATGGATGAACGAAAATTGCATGCAGCAAAATTGCATGCAGTAAGTTTGTTTTGCTCATTTAGGCTCTTAAGCCGTAAAAAGTTTGTAAAATGGCAATTTTTCAGAAATACGAAATCCTTCGGTTTAATTCGTGGCTAAAGCGGGT
>JAFUDS010000033.1 GCA_017464305.1 Clostridia bacterium
GATGACCTTTTCAAAAAATCCCACGATTCCAATCATTCTGGTCATCGTGGGATTTCTTTTTTCGGTTGTAGACCTTCTTGCTGGCAAAGGCTTTTGTGGCCGGTGGAATCGGCCATGTTCGCCGCTGCTGGCTGTCCAACGTTCTTCGGGATTTCTTGCCCATCTTTTCTCTCGAAACAAATCGATTCATCTGGTCGCTCTCAGTCCTTTCATACACGGCCTCTTCCTTTCGGAGATCTGTTTCCACTCCTTTCGATCTCCGGGTTCCTTGCCTTTCAACGCGCATAGGATAGCGCGAAAAAACCAGCTTGTCATTAAACCTGTGGTTGAACTTTTGCAGCGGAGCAATTTCCAGCCCTAAATAGATCCAAACGCTATTTTTCTGGATTGACAAGAGGCGGTTATCGCATGTATAATTGCACCCGTTTCACCACTGCCGTTTCTTCCTATGAACATGATGTACGATGTTGTTTTCAGTCAGCAGAAGAGGAGAATGGTATGATGTATGAGCAAACTGCATATCCGGTCATTGATCTGGCTGAAACTGGCCGCCGCATTGAGCGGCAGCGCCGCGAGGCTGGATTGACCGTGCGGGATCTGCAAGCCTATTTCGGGTTTGAGTATCCTCAGGCCATTTACAAGTGGCAGCACGGCGAGTGCCTGCCCACGGTGGATAACCTGCTGGCCTTGTCCAGGCTCCTGCGGGTGCCCATGGAGGACCTCCTGGTGTATGATGACCAGGAGGTTCCTCATTTTTATCACAGAATGGTTCCTTTGGTTTTAGAGGAAAGACGATGGAGCCGGGAGGTTTTCTTACAGGATTTTCGACGGGTGGGGAGGGGCAAATGGAAAAGGCAGCGGAAAGATTAGCGGATAGGATCAAGCACGCAGACATGACGGATCCGATTCTTCGGCATATGGACGCCGCGGAATTTCTGCGGAACAAAGGATTCGATATTTCCACCTTTGTGGGATGCAAAGGAGCCCTCGTTTGGCTGGAGGAGGCCAAAGTTGAGGATGCTTTCTGGGAAGCAGGAAAAATCGATAATGCCGCTGATTGGTATTTGGGGGAAGCGCGAATCGAGGCCATGAAGAAAATTGTACAGGATAGGCTTGAGGCGTGGATGTAAAATAGTTTCATGATTCTGGAGGAGGGATGCAGGTATGTATAAGCTCATTATTATCGATGATGAACCGAAAATCGCGGATGGGATGGCGCAGTTGTTTCCTTGGAATAATATCGGCTTTGAGGTGGTTCGAGCCTTTACCTCCGCGACGGAGGCGCTCCGTTATATAGAGGAGAACCCAGTAGATGTGGTGCTTAGCGATATTCAGATGCCTGATATGACTGGATTAGAGTTGTGCCAGCGGCTCATCAATATGGAGCGTATACAGGTGGTGCTTTTCTCAAGTTATCAGAATTATGAATATTTCCGGTCTGCAATTCAGCTGGGAGTGGCGGATTACCTGCTGAAACCGTTGACATATCAAGCCCTGACGGAGACATTTACAAATCTGAAGGAAAAAATGGATGAAGCGGGGAATCAGGAGCCGGAAAGACCCGCTGGGTACTATGAAAATCTGATTTTGCAGGTGGATGAATACCTTCGGGGGCATTTGCAGGATGCGACTCTGACTCGCTGCGCGAAGAGAGTAGCCTTGAGCCCCTCCTATCTGTCCCGCATCTATAAGGAGCACAGTGGGAAAAACTTTATGGATCGATTGCTGGAGCTGCGAATGGAACGCGCCTGCGAATTGTTGAACAATCCGGACTATAGGGCCTATGATGTGGCGTATGATGTAGGATACGACAGCCCGAATAATTTCAGCCGGGCTTTCAAAGCCTATACAGGCTGTACACCCAGTGAGTATCGACACCGCGAGGAGGAAAAGCGTAGATGAAGAAGAGGTTCTTTTTCCGGCGGGCGGTGAAGTATTTTCTGATCATGGTGGCGCCTACGGTGCTGCTGTTTGCAGCGTTTATGGTCAATGCGATCTCCTCTCAGGAAAAACAGCTGCGCTATGATGGGCAAATGACGCTGGATGCGGCGGTGGAAAACTGTGATATGACCCTGAATGGGCTAACGGTGCAGAATGATTTATTGACTGGTTCCTCTCGAATGCGGATGGCGCTAAGCCGTATTCTGACCAATAAAGAAATCTCCTATACCGACAGCGTATTTTTGTATTCCTTGCGGACGACGCTGAGCAGCATGGTGGATGGCAATCCGACACTGGAACGGATCGTGCTTTGGCTGGATGATGCTCCGCGAGCCCTGACATCAGATGGACCTGGAATTGAATTTCTTTCCACAATGACGGATTTTTCCTGGAAGGAAGCATACCAGATGATGGAACCGGAGCAGCGTATCGGAGTGCGGAAGGTGACAGACGGAAGCGGTTTAACGAGAGTTCTGATGATCCGCCGGATGCTCCAGACCCATGGTTGCGCGGTGACCTACATTAACTCGGACCGATGGATTCAGTCCCTGCATGCGCTGTTGCACCGACAAAATGAATACCTGATGGTGTTGAATTCAGAAGGAGAATTGCTGGTTTCGGTGACTAACGATGGCCGGCCTTTTCACTTTGATCAGACGGAGATCATGAAGTTGTTGACAGCTCAGGATGGAACATGGATTCAGGCGGCTGGGGAGCACTTTCTCTTTGATCGTTCCACGGGGGAAAACTTTATTCTGCTCAGCGGCATTCCCCGGCGAACCATGGCCGCGGCGGTGTCAGAGGTGTGGCGGACCTTTCTGTTGATCTTGCTGGTGGATCTGGCAGTGGTGATGACCCTGGCCTGGGTCACCACGCGGCGATTGACTGGACAAATGCATGATATTATTCAGATGTTTGATGATGCGATGCATGAGCGGCCTGTGAAGAAGCCGGATTTTCGGAAGCATCGAGATGAGTCGGATATCATCATGGATAATATCATCTATATGTACCTGAAGGATAATGCCTTGCGGGATAGGGTAGAGGAGGCAGTTCTGAGGAAGGAAAATGCGGAGCTGATGGCGCTTCAGCTGCAAATCAATCCTCACTTTCTCTATAATACCCTACAGACGATGGATTTTGCCATCCTAACTGGCAAGGCGGATAAGCAGGAGCTGTCGGATGTGTTTCACGATTTGTCCGGCATTTTGAAGTATGCCCTTTCCAGCCCCCAGGAGCCGGTGGTTCTGGCGGATGAGTTAGATTGCCTGAAGCGGTATGTGGATATTCAGCGATATCGCTTCGGAGACCAGTTTGTATTGTACATTGAAATGGAGGAGAAATTGAAGCAGGCACAGGTCTTCCGGATGATGCTGCAGCCGTTGGTGGAAAACAGCATGATTCATGGCCTGAATGGTTTGAAAGAGCGGGGATATATCTGGGTGCGGGCAGCCCGGAATGGGGATCGGCTGACCGTCTCGGTGACAGATAGCGGCGCTGGCATGACGGAAGAGGAGCGTATAAAGCTGTTGAAAACGATCAATGACGCTGGTTCCAGGTCCATCGGATTGACTAATCTGAATCGAAGATTGATTCTTTCCTATGGAAAAGAGAGTGCCTTACGTATTGATTCGGTTCCCTTTGAAGAAACCACTGTTAGCTTCGAGATCCCTTACAAAAGTATCATTTCTTGCGGATAAAGCAAAAAATGATATGAAAGGGAAAGGATAATTCGTAAAAGGTGCGCAGTTCTTCACAAATTGGAATATTCCAGCAGGGACCGAATTCTGGTAAGATGCAAACAACTAATCCCGGAATAAACACCCGGGGGAAAAGCAAAAGGAGGAAATCCCAAATGAAAAAGTGTTTAGCCCTGATGCTGGCCCTGTGCCTGGCGCTGCCCATGGTGGCGCTGGCGGAGGACAACGTGACCTTGCGGTTTTCCTGGTGGGGCGGCGATGAGCGCCATGCGGCGACGATCGCGGTCATCGAGCAGTACGAAGCGGCCCATCCCAATGTGAAGATCGAGCCTGAGTATGGTTCCTCTGATGGTTACAACGACAAACTGGCCACCCAACTGTCCGGCGGAACTGCTCCGGATATTATCCAGATCGATCCAGCTTTCCTGCCTTCCTACGCTCTGAGCGACGCGGGATATTTGGTGGATCTGAACACCACCGCTTTCGATTTCAGTCTGAGCGATCCCGCTTATTACACTCTGCCTATGAATGGCGGCTTCGACGGCAAGCAGTACGGCATGCCTTCCGGTATCTCCGGCGCAGCCATCCTGGTGAACAACGAAATGGCGGAGAAGTATGGAATCGATTTCCATACGCAGTATACCTGGGATGATGTATTCGCCTGGGCGAAGCAGGTTCATGAGGCGGATCCGGAAGTGTATCTGTTCGAGGCCAACAAGACCATGATCGCAGCTTGCGGCGCGGCCATCTGGGCGAAGCAGAATTACGAAGGAAAGACTTTCTTTGATCCTGAAACCAAGACCGTAAACTACACGGTGGAAGAGCTGGCCGGCGTTTACACCTTTGTGAAGCGTCTGTTTGACGAAGGTGTGGTAGCGCCTGTGTCCTACATGGCGGCCTATGAAGGCGACAACATGCAGAATGACCCCAACTGGGTGTCCGGTGACAAGTATGTGGCTGCGTTGAGCTACACTTCCACCTGTGAGACCATGGCGGCCGCGGCGCCGAACAATACCTTCTCCGCAGGCCTGTTCCCCCTGACTGCCGGCTCTGACATTCCGGCCTGGAATTCCAACTGCCCCCAGGTGTTTTCTATCAACTCCAAGAGTGCTAATATTGAAGCGGCGGTGGACTTCCTGAACTATTTCTACAATGACGAGACCGCTATGGCGACCCTGGGCTCCGTTCGCTCCGTGCCTCCGACTGCCCGGGCTCGTGAAATCTGTGCTGAAAACGGACTGATCAGCCCGCTGCTGGCTCAGGCTTGCGATATCTGCGGTTCCTACTCCGGCATCCCGGATGACTCCCTGTACAATGGCTCCGAAGCCAAGCAGATCATGTGGGACGCCATTGAGGAGATCGGCTATGGCGCTGCGACGCCTGAGCAGGAAGCCCAGAACGTATATGACCTGTGGACGGACTACGCTGCCAGCAAGTAATGAAGTTCAGCGAAACGGTTCTCGTGACCGTGAGTTTGAATGCGGTGTATCAGTCAAACCTGGGGAGAGTCTCTCTTTGAACAGGGGCTCTCCCTTTTCTTACGCATAGGGAGGGAAAACCCATGACCAATACCGTCGCTCAACGAAAAATCAAAAGACGGAAATATTCCCGCCGGGATTATCAGGCATTTTTATATCTGGCTCCCTGGTTGATCGGGTTTCTGGTTCTCCAGTTGTACCCATTCATCATGTCGCTGATTTACTCCTTCTGTAATTATCAGCTGGGTACCACCCCGGTGTTCAACGGGCTGGAGAATTATATTCGCCTGTTTAATCGGGATGCGGATTTCATGAAGTCTCTGCGGGCAACGGGAATTTTTACCATCGTCGTGGTTCCGGGGAAACTGATTCTATCCTTGGCGGTAGCTATGTTTCTCAATCGGGACATGAAGGGGATCAACTTTGCCAGGACGGTATATTATATTCCCTCCCTTTTCGGCGGCAGCGTAGCGGTATCCGTGCTGTGGAAGATTCTGTTTCAAGATAATGGCATCGTTAATGCCTGGATCAACGCCTTGGGAGGGCGGACGATCCAGTTCTGGGGGGATCCTCGTTATGCCCTGGGGACCATCTGCTCCCTGGAGATCTGGCAGTTTGGCTCCTCCATGGTCATGTTCCTGGCTTCCCTGAAGCAGGTCCCCAAATCCCTGTACGAGGCGGCTGCAATCGATGGGGCGAATAGCTGGCATCAGTTCTGGCATGTGACGATCCCCCAGATTAGTCCGATCCTGTTCTTTAACATGATTATGCAGACCATTCAGGCGTTGCAGAACTTTACTTCCTCCTCTGTGATTACCAATGGGGGACCGTTGAAGAGCACCTATGTCATGGGCTTAAAGCTGTACAAAGAGGCCTTCACCAATTTCAAGATGGGCTATGCCAGCGCGATTTCATGGGTCATGTTCCTGATCATTATGATAGTAACGCTGTTGCTGTTCCGCTTTTCCTCTGCATGGGTCAGCTATGACGATTAAAGGGGTGCAAATGCGATGAAGAAAAAAACGCTGGGGAACAAATTATTTTCCTATTTCTTGATTATTCTGATTGGTGTGATTCTGATCTTCCCCATTGTGTGGATGTTTTGCGCCGCTTTCAAGACAAATGAGGAAATATTCGGCAGCACTGGCCTGCTGCCAAAGGCGTGGACATCCGCCGGGCTTCAGGCCTGGATGGCGGAGAACGAGGGTGGATCCTTCGGTCAGTACTTCGTGCATCTGTTTCATAATTTCGCAGAAAGCTGGTTGGGTACGGGACGAAATTCTTATGCTACCTTTTTCTGGAACAGCTTTAAGTTGGTGATTCCGACGGTGATTCTGACGCTGGTTTCCTCTACGCTGGTGGCTTATGGCTTTGCCAGGTTCAACTTTCCAGGGAAAAAGCTTCTCTTCGGTATTTTGATTGGCACCCTGATGTTGCCCAACGCGGTGGTGATCATTCCTCGTTATGCTATGTATGCGAATTGGGGATGGGTGGATACTTACATGCCCTTTTATGTCCCTGCAGCGCTGGCGGCAGCTCCCTTCTTCGTATATATGCTGATTCAGTTCATGCGGGGACTGCCCAGAGATCTGGATGAATCGGCGTATATTGATGGCTGCTCCACCCTTCGCACCCTGGTGCAGATTCTGCTGCCCCTGATGGTGCCGGCCCTTTTTTCCGCGGGGCTATTCCAGTTTATGTGGACCTACAATGACTATTTTAACTCCCTGGTGTTTATCAATTCTGCTACGAAGTACACCGTTTCCTTGGGCCTGCGCCTGTCGCTGGACGGAGAAAGCGTGGTCAATTGGGGAAAGATGATGGCAGCTTCCTGCATAGCTGTGCTGCCCCTGATCATTTTGTTCTTTGCTGCTCAGAAGTATTTTGTCGAAGGCATTGCGACAACAGGAATGAAGGGGTAAAGTATACCTGGTGGATTTAGACGCCTGCGCGGTTTGAACGCAGGCGTCTGTCCGTGAAAGGAGAAAGCGGCATTCCCCTCCTGGCAGCGGGGAGAAAACAGTGCAACCTGAATGTGAATAAAGGAGATGTAACATGGACAAGCGATTTGCACAGAACCCGATTTTCGATGGCTGGTGTTCTGATCCCAGCATTCTTCGAGTAGGGGAGGATTATTATATCGCGGCTTCTACCTTTGAGTGGATGCCGGGGGTGAACATTTTTCATTCCCGGGATTTGAAGCATTGGGAGCAGCTGGAAAGCCCGCTGACCGATGAGTTTTTGAACCTGGAAGGGTTGGAGCCCTCCTGTGCCATTTGGGCGCCGAATCTGACCTGGAGCAGCGGACTGTTTTATCTGGCCTATACCATTGTGAATTCCAGCACCAGTCGATTCAAGGATACGGATAATTTCATTACCGCCGCACCGGATATCCGGGGACCCTGGAGCGCGCCAGTGTTTGTAAATCGAATCGGGTTTGATCCTTCTGTGTTCCATGATGAGGATGGCCGAAAGTACATCGTGAATCAGACCATGGATCGGCGGACCTCTCGAAAGCGCTTTCAGGGAGTTAGCGTGACCGAGCTGAATTCGAAAACCCTGCGGCCGATAGGAGCCCCGCGACTGGTTTTTCCGGGTACGGATCGGGGAACCACCGAAGGTCCGAACCTGATGAAGAAGGACGGATGGTATTATCTGACAGCGGCAGAAGGGGGCACTTCATATGGGCATTGTGTCACCATTGCTCGCAGCCGGAACATCTGGGGCCCATATGATGTAGATCCGGACAATCCAATGCTGTCTTCCACGGGCACGGATTGCCGCTTGCAGCGGGCGGGCCACGGGCAGTTTGTGATGTCCCCGGAGGGAGAATGGTATATGGCCCATCTCTGCAGTCGCCCCCTGGATCATCAGTGGAGCGTTCTGGGCCGGGAATGCGCGATCCAGAATATTGTATGGACGAAGGAAGGCTGGCCCAGGGTGGCGGATGAGGAGGGAAATCCGATCTCCCATGCTCAGCCGAAGGATCTGTTTCGGATGCCTCAAGGGGAGGAGCACACCTTTCCTGGGGTCCCTTCACGAACCAATTTCGGTGAGGGGATTCCACCGCAATGGATGAGCTTACGCCAGGGGTGGCAGCGAAATGGTATGAGCCTGACGGAGCGGCCCGGCTGGCTGCGGATCCATGGCGGCCTGTCCCTCTGCAGTCATTTTCGTCAGCATCTGCTTGCTCGGCGGGTAACAGGGCTGAACTTCCAGGCGGAGACGCGGATGGAATTCCGCCCCCTGTGCTACAATCATACCGCCGGACTGGTGGTGATGTATAATTGTCTGAACTGGTATTACCTCTTTGTGTCTGCTGACGATGAGGGGATACCTCTGCTCTGTGTTTCTGCCTGCGAGAATGGAGTGCTGAAGGATCTGGATGAGATTCCGATGGACGCCTCTTGCGGGGAATACCTCCTTTGCGCGGAAGGGGAGACGGGATCTCTGCGTTTCTTCTTCCAGCAGAAGGAGGAGCCAAGGCAGGCCATCGGTCCGGAATTGGATATGCGCATCCTCTCTGATGAGCATGTGGATGGCAATGGCTTCACCTCGGCCATGATAGGTGTTTGCTGCCAGGACCTGAGAGGGGATGGCACCTATGCGGACTTTGAATGGTTTGATTACAGAGATCGGTAGAAAGTATACCGCCCTCTTGAATTCTTCGGTGAGTGAGTTATAATATAAGCCGTGTTAGACGGCGCTAACAAGCTGCGCTTCTAACATGGCTTCTTTTCTGGAATAGAGCCGATCAGAAGCCAGGAACATGGCAGGGAGAATAGTGAAGGGGGAAAATGAGGATGGAGTCGCTAGATTGGAAAAGGATTCGGCATCTGATGAAACTGGGGATTTTTGCTGCTTTGATGGTGCTTGCAGGGGATATGCTGCTGGGGTGGGGCGTCCATGATAGCAACATATCCGGCTTGGAGGGCTACCTGTCAGCCTATTTGAATCTGCCGGACAGCCGAATATTCTGGTCAGCCTTCCTGGGCTTTCTGGGTATTCCGCTGGAGGCCCTTTGTTATTTTGCGATCTATCGGCTGATTCAGCCCTATTCGGAAAAACAGGCGCATCTTTATCGGAGCGGAATTATCGGCGTGCTGGCCTTCGCCGGCTGCGGGGTGCATGTGCCCTGCCTGGCCTGCGTGTTCTTCTATAAGTACATGATGGCCGCAAGCGCGGGAACAGCGCTGGAGGCTTCCCTCCGCTTTGGAATGTATTTCCTGCTTCCGGGGATGATTCTGTTCCTCATTTTCTGGGTGATTCTTCAGGTGGCGCATATTGGGGCCTTTGCGAAGGGATTGACTCCCTATCCGAAGTGGTGCTGGATTTTCTGCCCCACGGTAGGCATGGCCCTGACCATGCTGTTGAAATTCCTGCCGGAAAGCGCTGTGCGGAATGCGATTACAGCCGCGTGGCTCAGCATAGGGAATCTTTGGATGTTCGGAGGTTTGCTGGCTATGTCCAGCAAGGCAGCGAAAGATCAACTATGAACAGCGAAAGGGAAAATCAAGTAGTTCGCATCGGAATATTTTCCAATTTCTTCTAAGGAAACGCCGAATTATCTATAATCAGCGTAAAATCATTTTGCTTACTTCGTTGATTTACAAGAGCTTTCTCGCTCCCCCGTGACCCGGGGGAGCTTTAATCAGCATTTCTTTTTACGATTGACGCGCGCTCTTCGGTATGATAAAACTTTATCGGAACAGGTCAGACCGTAGAAAGGTGGTACAGGCCTGGCTTGTGAAAAGCGAAAGAAAGGGATGTTAATATGTTGAAGGTATATTGCTACAGCCGGTGCACAACCTGCAAAAAGGCACTGAAATGGTTGGATGATCATCGAATCGAATATGAATTAACAGACATTAAGACGGATCATCCGGAGGAGGCAACCCTGCGGGAATTTTATGACAAGAGCGGTTTGCCCTTGAAGCGCTTCTGGAATACCAGCGGCATTCCCTATCGGGAGCTGGGCCTGGCAAAACGGCTGCCGGACATGAGTGAGGATGAACAGCTGGCGCTTCTGGCCACGGACGGAATGCTGGTGAAACGTCCTTTGATCGTGGGGGATGATTTTGTCCTGACAGGCTTCAAAGAGAGCGAATGGGCGGAGAAGCTGCTGTGAAGGGGAAGGTACGGCGCCTGTAGCCATGAGGAGGACTGCCCTATAGATTTGGGTACTCTGGTTTCATGATGAAAATCCTTGAGACATCCATGGAGTAGGCGCTGAGAGGGAGAATGAAGAATGCCGCGGAAGATTTTCGCCCCGGATTATTATCCCGCGTTTCATTGCATCGCGGACAAGTGCAGGCACACCTGCTGCGCGGGGTGGGAAATTGATATTGATGAGGATAGCCTGAAAAAGTACCAATCCATGGAGGATGAGCTGGGAGCCTTTCTCAGAGGGCATATCGATCTGAAGCCTGTGCCCCATTTTCGGCTGGCGAAGGGGGAACGCTGTCCGCTGCTTCGGTCGGATCTTTTATGCGAACTGATATTGCAAAAGGGCGATTCTGCGCTTTGCCAGATTTGCAGGGATCATCCGCGGTTCCGGAATTATTGGTCGGATCGGGTAGAGATAGGCCTCGGACTGGCTTGTGAAGAAGCAGCCCGCGTCATATTGAGTTCAAATCACCCTCTCCGGCTGATTGAAATCGGTACGGTGAAGGGAGAAGTGGCGGAACCTCTTTTGGAGGATGAATTATGGCTCATGGAGTATCGCGCCCAAATGCTGGCGCAAATCCAGGAGAAAGGCCCTGCAGCCAGGCTGCGGGAATATTTTATCTATCGGCACTTGGCGGATGCGGTCTATGATGGCCAGTTGGAGAAACGATTGCAATTCATTGACGATGCCTGCAGGGCGCTTCTGCAGGGCTGGGATCGGGAGGATCTGTCAGCTCTGGTGGAAAGAGCCAGGGCTTTCTCCAATGAAGTGGAGTATGATGATGAACTCTGGAATTGAGGATAGGGGAGGGAAAATGATGGCTGACATGAACACCCGTGAGCGTGAAATACGGATCGCGGTGCTGTCGGATACCCATGGTTTGCTTCGGCGGGAGGTGGCCGCGGAGGTCCAGGATTGTGAATGCATCCTTCACGCGGGGGATATTATCAAGGAGATGGACCTGGATGAGCTGCGCCAGTATGGATCGATCTATGCCGTGCGGGGGAATAATGATGTTTGGATCGATGGGCTGCGAGATCTGGCCGGTATCCTGCGCTTTGAAATCGGCGGGGTCTCCTTCCTCATGACGCACGATCGGCGGGATGTGCCTCGGAACCTGGAGGGCGTGCAGGTAGTTGTCACGGGGCATACTCATCGATACAGTGAGGAATGGATTGATGGGCGCCTATGGTTGAATCCAGGTAGCTGTGGGCGGGCTCGCTTCGGAGGCGAGGTAACCATGGCGAAGGTGATCCTGCGGGGCGGGAAGGTTCAAAGCGTCCGGAAGATTGATCTGATGGACGCGGAATGATTGACAGAAGGAAATGACGGAGCTTGCTCTGTAGAGAATCAAAATTATTCCAGACCAAATCGCCCAAAATAAAGGTGATTTGGTCTGGAATAAATATTTCCTGCTTTATCCCAAAATGCTTCTATCCTATCGAATATTTGGCTTTTCTCCCGCTTGAAAAATATGCAATTGAATATTATAATAGACCAAATCGATGGTTTTATACGCGATTTGGTCTGGAATCGGAGGTGCGCAAATGGAAAATACACACAAGGATTGTTTACAATTTCCAAGAAATTGGATGAATCGTTGCGCAGTAAATGTTCTGATTTCCGGCTGATGACGCAGACAAGAGACGCAATTCACATTACAATGGTAACTCCCTATGGCCTGACATGGAATAGCTACGCTGGTAATGTTCAATCAGTCATTACAGCGGAAGATCTCTTCCGTAGCATGAATTGACACAGCTTTCAGGTTTGTTGCTGAAAACCTTGCCTTTATTTGTTAGCGATGAGGAGGACTGACCAATGGATTTAGATAGCCTGGTTTCCACCCCCAGCGAGGAGACGGTGCAGGAATACGTAAACGTGATTCAAAACACGGATTTAAAAACAGGCTTGATCGCGCTGTGGCTCCTCATCATAGGGCTGCTGGCGGTAAAGCTGATTCTAAGGGCGGTCAATCAGGGCCTGCAGCGGTCCCGAATCCCCAAAACGCTGCATACCATGATTCGGACGCTGCTCCGTATTTTGTTGGTGTTTGTCGTGTTTCTGACGGTGGCAAATTATCTCGATCTGCCGATTACGCCATTTATTACGTTGTTAGGCCTTGTCGGATTGGCCCTGTCCTTGGCGTTGCAAGGCATGTTGAGCAATCTGGCGGGAGGTTTTCTCATTCTGGCGAGCCATCCCTTCGAGGTGGGGCACTATATAGAACAGGACGGGATTTCTGGCACGGTGCAGGAGATCCGTTTGCAGCACACCCGGTTAGAAACACCGGATGGAAAGATTATCTATATACCCAATAGCAGCATTTCCTCCAGCAGGGTCATTAATTACACGGAAACGGGAAAACGAAGGGTTGAAATCAATGTCTCCGCTTCCTATGACAATTCTCCTGCGCAGGTCCGTGCTGCGGTGATGGCTGCAGCGCAAAAAGTGGAGGGAATCCTGTCCGAGCCCGCTCCAATTTTGTTCGTGGATAACTATGGAGATTCCGCCATAGAATATGTCATTCAAGCCTGGGTGTCTAACCCGGATTTCATTACAGTCAAACGGGGATTGATGGAGGAACTGTATTCCACCTTCCAGCAAACTCAGGTGGAGATGACTTATCCGCATATGAATGTTCACATCTCTGAGTAGACATCGGATGATATACTAATCCTGACGAAGGTGATCCTGCGCAGCGGGAAGGTCCAGATAATCTACTTGTCACTCACATTGCAAAACAGAGCAGCCCGTCTGCACCAGGCTGCTCTGCTCATTTTGATGCGGTTAATTACACAAGTAGTATTCAGGATTAGCGAATCAAAGTAAAATTCCTAAATACGCTCACCAAAGTATTGGCAACAGTAGACATGGTCTTGATGAAAATGTCCAAAGCCACCCCTACCACGTCCTTGCGTGTATCGCCCACAGTGTCGCCGGTAACGGCGGCTTTATGAGCCGCGGTGCCCTTGCCGTAGCCCTTGAGCGCGCCAGATTCGATGTACTTTTTCGCGTTGTCAAACGCGCCGCCGGAGTTGCCCATGAACAAAGCGCGGGGAATGGCCACGATGGTTGCGCCGATCAACAAACCACCCACAAAGTCCACACCGAATACAAAGCCACCAATCACTGGAATAATCATTGCCAGGACGGAAGGAACCAGCATTTTTTTCAGCGCCTGCTTGGCTGCCAGGGAGATCATGCGGTTGTAATCCGGGGTCTTTTTACCTGCCAATACTTCCGGGGTCAGCTGCTTGTCGCCTTCATCAGCCATCAGTTTAGCGGATTCGATGGTGTTGTCAGTCAGCATGGCGGAGAAGTATTCGACCAGCGCACCGCCAATGATCGCTCCGGCCACCACCACAAAAGAAGCAATGTTCAGCATCATTTCGGAGGAATAATTACCCACATAGGACACAATGAGCGAAACCGTGGCAAACGCGGCGGAGCCAATGGCAAAGCCTTTGCCCACGGCTGCGGTGGTATTGCCCACGGCATCTAATTTATCCGTGATCACACGCACATTGGCATCCAGATGGCAGCTTTCCGCCAGGCCGCCTGCGTTGTCGGCGATGGGGCCGAAAGCGTCGATGGATACGGTCGTGCCAACAAACGCCAGCATGCCCAGGGAAGCGAGCGCAACACCATAGGTGCCCGCCAGCTTGCCGGAAACGAACAGCGCAATGCCAATCACGACGACGGGCAGTAGGCAGGATCGAGAGCCGATTGCGTCGCCCTTGGTGACTACGAAAGCTTCCCCCTCCGGCGCCATCTCTGCCAAAGCGCGGGTAGGCTTATAGTCGGTGGAGGTATAATACTCAGTAATGGAACCGATAGCTACGCCGCTGCCAATGCCCAGCACAGCGCAGATCCAGGGCGAAGTCCATCCGGCGGTCCATCCATAGGTTTCCCGCAAAATAGCGGCATCCACGTTCATGAAGCAAACCGCTGCGGCGCCTAAGCCAAGGATCACGGTCAGCCCGGCTGAAATCCAGGTGGCCAGGTTCAGCTCGCGGGAAGGGTTGTCGCCCATTTTCTTCTTTGCCGCGTAGAACAATCCCAGCAGGCAGCTGAGCAGGCCTACGCCGGCCAGGAGAACCGGATAAGCGATGGTGCCGTTGAATACGCCTTCCAGCGCGGCCTTTGCTTCCGCAAGCTTCCCCTCATACTGCTGGAATAGGATCACAGCGATCATGAGGGTGGCGGAAATCGTCGCGACGAAGGATTCCAAAAGGTCCGAGCAGTTGCCCGCGATATCATTTACGTTGTCGCCAATGAAGTCCGCGATTACATTCGGCACGCGGCTGTCGTCTTCCGGCAGATCATTCCTGACCTTGGCCAGAATATCGGCTGAGATGTCGGCAGCTTTGGTGTAATTACCACCCGCCACCCGGTTGAACATAGCCACCAGGGAGCAGCCCAGCGAATAGGTAGATACCCGCATGATGGTGGGATTCACGCCCTCCAGGGTAGTCAGGATACCGCCGCCCAGCACATCATGGCGCACATTGCCGAAGATCAGCAGCACAGCTACCAAACCCAGCAGGCCGAATGCTTGTACGCCCAGTCCGGAGATGGATCCGCCGCACAGGGCAACCTTCACCGTTTCCCCGATAGAAAGACTTTCCCGCGCCTTATTGGCTGTGCGCACATTGGCGTATGTTGCGGAACGCATACCGATCACGCAAGCGCAGGAAGACATAAGCGCGCCAAAGAGAAATGTAATGCCGCTGCTCTTTTCCACGAACAGGCTGAACACAGCGGCCAGCAGAATGACCACAATCACAATCGTGCGATATTCCGTTTTCATAAAGGTGTTCGCGCCGGAGCGGATGATTCCGGCCATTTCTACCATTTCCTTCGTGCCTTCCGGCATTTTCCGGATGCGAAAGAAATTATAGGCCACGTATCCGATCGTAGCGGCGATAATAGCAAATACAACGATGTACCATGCGATGGACATTGCACTATCCTCCTATTGATTCTTCTGATTTTACGCCGCGGGAGAAGTCTTTTCACCCGCTTGTTGAGCAAGCGCTTTCGCCTTCTCCTCCTTCATGATGGGCCACCATTCCTTGTAAGCGTTATAAAACGGGACGCCGAACCCAACGATCCCCCACACAAGGCAATTTATGAACTCCTTTTTCGCTTGCTCATACCTTTCGCTATACATGCGATTCACCTCCCTTCCCAAACCTTTTCCAATCATATCAGAACTGCGCGCTAATTTTCCGGAAAGATTTTCTGGCCGCAAGAAAAGAACAGCTTGCTCATGATATAATTATGCCGGTTCAGAATACTCAGAGGAGGATGATCTGCATGGAAAAAAGGCCCATCAAGAAGCAAATATCAAGTTTTCTCCTCTTCCTGCTGATCATTTGCTTCGCGTTGGGCGTTTCCTTTTTGTTAGCGCGTGTGGATAATGACAATAATCCATTTGCCATGGCTATATTCATGCTGGCTGTAGCCCTCATCGCCCGCGTCACAGAGGGATACCTTTGGGGAATTGCCGCTTCTGTGATGGGCACGCTGTGCGTGAATTATTTTTTCTCCTATCCATTCTATTCCTTCGATATTACCTATCCCGGATATCCCTTAACCGTGTCAGTCATGCTGATCGTGTCGATTCTGATCAGCGCGTTGACTACTCAAATCAAAAAGCAGGAGCAACTACGATTCGAAATAGAGCGGGAGAAGATGCACGCTAATCTTCTCCGGGCCATTGCTCATGATATTCGCACGCCGCTTGCTTCTATTTTAGGCGCCAGCTCGGCCCTGCAGGAACAAAAGCTGTCATCTGAGGATCAGGAGTCATTGATCGAAAGCATCCATCGAGACGCACAATGGCTGGTGCGAGTGACGGAAAATCTGTTATCCGTCACCCGATTCAGCGGAAGTGATGTCGCGATAAAAAAAGAGGATGAAGTGCTGGAAGAAATTATCGGCAGCGCGATCCTGAAATACCATCAAATGCCCTTATCCTTGCCAGTCAAGGTTGAATCGCCAGAAGAAATCATTTTGGTTCCCGCGGATGGCGTCCTGCTGGAGCAGGTGCTTATCAATCTGTTTGATAATGTGAGCGCCCACGCGGAGGGAGCGACACAAATTTGGTTATCTGCGATGTCCGCCGAGAATCGCGTCATGATTTCTGTGGAGGATGATGGCCCAGGAATCCCGGATGCAATGCTGCCCCACATCCTGGATGAAACCATCCAGCATACAAATCGTCTGCGTTCAGACGACCGACGAAGCATGGGCATCGGCCTGTCTGTCTGCCGATCTATCATTCGAGCTCATGGCGGCGAATTGAATGCAGGGGAAAGCCCTCACGGAGGTGCCGCCTTCCGCTTTTATCTTCCCCGCAAGGAGGAAAACAATGCAACCTAATCAGCACTGTAAAATCTTGATTATCGAAGATGATCCGGGAATTTCTAATTTCATAAAGACAGCTGTGAACGCCGCTGGATATATGGCGATTGTGGCGGAAAGCGGAAAAACCGCGCTGCAAATGATTTCTTCCCATTGCCCTGATTGCATCTTGCTGGACCTGGGGTTGCCGGATATGGACGGAAGGGAAATCATCCGCAGTGTGCGCTCCTGGACACAGACCCCCATCATCGTCATTTCAGCCCGCAGCATGGAGGAGGACAAAGCCGCCGCTCTGGATGATGGTGCGGATGATTATGTGACCAAGCCCTTCGGCACCGTAGAATTGCTGGCTCGCATCCGTACTGCCCTGCGCCACACCAGAACCACCGCAGAAAGCAATGAAATTGGACTAATTGGTACTTACCATGTGGGTGGGTTAGAAATAGATTATAAAAAGATGCGCGTTCTGCTGGATGGCAGTGAGGTGCATCTGACCCCGAATGAGTTTAGGATTGTGGCGCTGTTGGGCAAGCACGCAGGCCGGGTGATGACCTATAAGGCTATGCTGCAGGAGCTGTGGGGCCCTTCTGCCAGTATGGATAACAAAATTCTGCGAGTACACATGGCCAGCATCCGCAGGAAAATCGAACCTGATCCCAACGAACCACGCTATATCTTTACAGAGGTGGGTGTGGGTTATCGGATGGCGGAAAACGAAGAAAAGTCTTGATCATACAAAGGAGAAATGAGTTTAGGTCAAACGAAGTATTTCAGGAGCATTGGAGCTGGACGGCCTGGTGGGAAGCCTGCTATCATTCTCCATCTACGGTTACAATTGATATTTTTTCTGGAAATCACGCCGGTCATTTTCGTAGTTCGGCGCGTGAGCCCTTCGAATGGATCCGAGATACTCATGCACCTCCAGGGAGCCGCTTCCCAGTTCGATCATGGCCACCGCTATATTGGAGCAGTGCGCGCCGATTCGCTGGAAATTTGTGATCAAGTCATTGAGGATGAATCCATGAGCAATGGTGCATTTGCCTTCCTGCAGCCGCTCTACATGCCGCAATTTCATCTGTTCGCATAATTCGTCGATCACCTCCTGCAAGGGCTCGACTTTACCGGCCATGGCCTCATCTTCATGAATCAGCGCGCCGACCGCCAGGTGCATGATTTCCTGGATGGCTTGGTTCATGACGGATAATTCGGCGGCGGCGTCATCGGAGAAGGAGAGCTGTTTCTCGTGCATTTCGTCTGCGCTTCGGGCGATATTCAAGGCATGGTCTGTGATCCTTTCGAAGTCTGAAATGGTGTGCAGGGAAAGAGAAACCAATTGCGTTTGCCGTTCGGTCAATTCCTGTCCTGTCATTTTGACCAGGTAGGTCCCCAAAGCATCCTCAAAGGAATCCCCTTCATTTTCTAATTCTTTTACATGTTGATAGCCTTCATCGGTATAATGTGTCAGTAATCCGATGGCATCCCGCACCGCTTCATCGGCGTGGGCGGCCATGTCATTCATGGTTAATCTGCTTTGCTCCACGGCCAGGGCGGGGTGGGAGAGGAATCTTTCCTCCAGCCTTACCCCGGGCTGAGATGAACTTGCCTTGGAGGGGATGAGCAGCGCGGCCGTCGCCTCCAGCACATCGGTAAAGGGGCACAGCACGCATAGGATGGCCAGTCTCAGGATGGTATTAATCGCCGCGATGGAAAATGGATTCATGCTCTGGCACAGAAAATCGAAGTGAAACATGGCGTGGGCGATATAGAACAGGGCGGCGCAGACCATGACGCCCGCAAAGGAGGCCACCAGATAGCTGAGCGCTGTTCGTTTTCCTTCCGTGTTAGCCCCCAGCGCGGAAAGCAGCACTGGCAAGGACGCGCCGATGCAGATGCCCATCAAGAGGGGCAGTGCGGCTTGCATGGTCATGACCCCCGTGATGGATAAGGCCTGCAGAATGCCTACCGCGGCGGATGCGGATTGCAGCATGGCCGAGAAAACAAATCCGAACAGGATACCCATGGCGGGATGGGTAAGGGTGGCGATCAGGCCAGTGAACCAGGGCTGGGACCCCAGATTGCCGACGGAATCACTCATCTGGCTCATGCCTACCATGAGCACGGCGAAGCCCATGAGAATGTCCCCTAACTGGTGGTGGACCTGTTGCTTGCTGAAAACGCGCAGCAGGATGCCTGCGACGGCGATCACCCCCGTCAAAGTTGCGGTGGAGAGCAGAGAAATCCATCCCGCTGCGCTGTCCAGATAGCTTAGACAGATGATCCACCCCGTGATGCTGGTGCCTAAAATGGCGCCCAGGATCACGGAAATGGCCTGCCGGGGCTTCATCATGCCGGAGTTGACGAAGCCCACCACCATGACGGATGTGGCGGAAGAGGACTGGATCACCGCCGTCACGCCCGTCCCCAGCAAAATTCCCTTCCATTGTGTGCCGGATAGGCGAAACAGCACCGGACCCAGCCGATTGCCGGAAATCCTTTTGAGGCCATCTCCCATCAGCGTCATCCCGAAAAGAAAGAGGGAGATGCCGCAGCACAGCGCGATCAAACTTGAAATACTCATCCTTCGTTTCCTCCGGATTTATCCTACCCCCGCCATGTTAAATCTGTGGTCCCCTCCCTGTTAAATCCAGGTTAAATCTTCGAAAAACTATATCTCATTGCGCCAGTTCATGGTAAGATGCGAAGGGGAGGAGGGGAAATCAGGATGATTTATTTGCTGGAGGATGACGATAGTATTCGGAAATTGGTGATTTACGCGCTGGAATCCCAAGGGTTTGAGGCGAGGGGCTTTGAAACGCCGCGAGAATTTAGCGCTGCCATGGCCCGGCAGCTTCCCCGGCTGATTCTGCTGGACATCATGCTGCCGGACGAGGATGGCCTCTCGATCCTGAAGAGCTTGCGGAAACAGCCGGAGACTGCGCGTCTCCCGGTGATTATGCTCACCGCGAAGAACGCGGAGTATGATCGGGTGGAGGGCCTGGATGCCGGTGCGGATGATTATATCTCCAAACCCTTTGGTATGATGGAGTTGATGGCCCGGATTCGCGCCGTGCTGAGGCGGACGGAGGAAACGCCTGTGGAGATTCTGCAGGTGGGAGATCTGCGTATGGATCCGGATCGCCATGAGGTTTGGGTGGGAGAAGAGCAGGTGCAGTTAACCTATAAAGAATTCCTGCTGCTGCGGTTGCTTCTGGAAAACAAGGAGCGGGTTTTGACCCGGGAGGTTCTGCTGGAGAGAATTTGGGGGCTTGGCTCCGAGCGGGAGAATCGAACGCTGGATGTGCATATTCGTACCCTGCGCGCCAAATTAGGCGAAGCCGGAATCTATGTCCAGACTGTGCGGGGCGTGGGGTATCGTTTTTCGGAGGGAAGCCTATGACGAGAACCATTTTCCGGAATACATTCCTGGTGGGCGTTTCTGTGCTGGTATTATGCGCCGGCTTGTTCTTCGGCATGCAGTATACTCAGATTCAGGATGAAACCTATGCCGCCCTGCAGCAGGAGGCGGTTTATGCCGAGCAGGGGCTGCTGATGGGGGGCATCCCTTATTTGCGGGCGCTGAATAATGAGAATCGAATTACCTGGATCGATGCGGCGGGGACGGTTTTGTATGATAATGATTTTCCTCTCCCGATGCCGTCTCAAAATGAGATGCCGGAGGTGAGGCAGGCGCTGACCTCTGGGGAGGGGAAGGGAATTCGGCGGTCGGAGAGCAGCGGGGAAGTCACCATGTATTACTCCCTCCGGTGCGAGGATGGCTCCGTGCTGCGGCTGGGCCGATCCTTGCGGGCGGTGCAGGACGCGTTACTGGCGGTCAGCCCAGTGCTATGGGTGCTGATGCTGGTCTTGATCATTTCCGGCGTGCTGGCTTTCCGGGTGGCCAATCAGATTGTACGCCCAATCAATGAGATGGATCTGGAGCACCCGGAGATCACGCCTTATCCCGAATTATCCCCCTTGGTGGATAAAATTCAGGAACAGAAGCTGACCATCCTGGAGGAGGCGGAGCAGCGGGAAGCTATTCGCCGGGAATTCTCCGCCAATGTTTCCCATGAATTGAAAACGCCTTTAACATCGATCTCCGGGTTTGCGGAGCTGATGGCGGAAGGGGTTGTTCAGGGAGATAAGGTGCAGGAGTTCGGGCGGGATATCTATCAGGAGTCCCAGCGCCTGATAGCGCTGATTAATGACATTATTCGGTTGTCTCAGCTGGATGAGCAGAATGTGGAACCCCTCTGGGAATCTTTGGACCTGTATGAGCTGGCAGGCTCCGTCCTGGATAGCCTGCGCCCCGCGGCGGATAGGCGAAATATCGTGCTGAATTTGGCGGGAGCGCCGGCGATCATTTCCGGCGTATATCCCCTGGTCAGTGAAATGGTTTACAATTTATGTGATAACGCCATAAAATACAATCACCCTGGCGGTTTGGTCACCGTGACGGTCTCTCAGCAGGAGGGGAGGGTGGTGCTGGCGGTAGCGGATACAGGAATTGGCATCTCCCCGGAGCATCAAAAAAGAGTCTTTGAACGGTTTTATCGCGTGGATAAGAGCCATTCCCGGGAGGTAGGGGGCACGGGCCTGGGCCTTTCCATCGTGAAGCACGGTGCTCAGTTTCATGGTGCTGTGGTTCAGCTGGAAAGCGTTCTGGAAAAGGGAACTACCGTTATGCTCAAATTTCCAGCCTCCTCAGAAGTAACGGATATTCTGATGGCGGTGGATGATCAGCAGGTGAAAGAAAATGTATGATGAAAGCCCAGCTATTGACCGTCGTAAGATAATATGATATTATCAATGTAACATTCATTTTTGAATGTTACATTCAAAAACGGAGGCGTTGATCATGCTGACAAAAGAAGAACTGCCGGATTGCCCGGTTGCCACCACAGTACAGCTGATCGGGAACAAATGGAAGCTGCTGATCCTGCGCAATTTGCTGGCCCGGCCCTGGCGCTTCAATGAGATGCTGCGCTCCATTCCCGGCATCAGTCAGAAGGTGCTGACGGACAATCTGCGTGCCCTGGAGGCTGACGGGATCATCCACCGCACGGTTTATCCTGAGGTGCCGCCCAGGGTAGAGTATTCCTTGAGCGAGCTGGGGGATTCCATGCGGCCCATCATCAAGGCCATGGAAGCCTGGGGTCAGAGATATCAGCAGATGGCACGGGAAGCGTAAATGGCAAAAGGAAAGAGGACGCTGACATTTTGCGGCGTCCTCTTTCCTTTACTGATCGTATTTGTTTGTCAGTTGATAGGTTCTGCTCCGCAATTCGCTGGAGAAGGAAGAAAACTCCGCCCAGGCTTCCGTAAGATAATAGCCAATCACCACATCCCTGCTGCTTCCAAACTGGCTGGTCAGCACAGGGCTCTCGTCAAAGCAGCGGTCAATGATCGCCTGATCGGTGGTAAAGTTCACCTTGCCGCCCAGCCGAACATAGGTCATGGTTTCCTGGTCGCAGACGCAAAGCTGAATGTACGGATGCGCCAGCATTTCCCTGTAGGATGTATAGAACGTCACCGTATCAAAATACAGCACGCCGTCCTCTTCAAACTTGAATTCGATGGGGCGGATCTGCGGATTGCCGTCCAATCCCAGGGTAGTGGCGTATTGCAGCGGAAAGCGATGGAACACATCCACTACCACGCTGATGCCGTCCTCAAAGTTCAAGGATTTGAAGAAATCCAGGGTGGTTTCTTCTGCGTGGGCTGTCATGGTCATTCCTCCCAAGGCGATGATGCAGAGCAGGATAGCAAGCATTCTTTTCATAAGCTTATACCTCATTCCATGGTCACGACGATTTTGCCGTTTATTTTGTGACTGTCCAAGGCGATACAGGCGTCCTTCACTTGGTCAAAGGTGAAATGCGCGCCGTAGGCGGGGACGATGTGATGGGCATTCAGGAAAGCGAAAATATCGTCCATCACCTGTTGGGTGGGATAGTTACTGAAAAAGCCTGTCAGATACACACCGTTAGGGATGTCCTTGATGGGATCAAAATTATTCAGCGTAAATACACCGCCCAGGATGCCCGTGTTGCAGACGATCCCTCCATGTTCCACGGCCTGCAGGGTGTCGCCCAAAGTCTTGGGGCCGATCAGCTCCAGGGCTTTGGTCGCGCCATGGATTTTTCCGGTCAGCTGCCTATCGTCCAGGATGGCTTCATCAGCATCCTTCAAAAGCGGTAATTTGCTTTCCCGGTGTGTGGTGGCGATGACTTTGCAGCCCAAGCCCTTGGCAATCTGGATGGCCGCATAGCCCAAGGCACAGGTGGCCCCGCGAATCAGCAGCGTATCTTCTTGCTTTAATTGCAGGCATTCAAACAGGCTTCCCCAAGCTGTGAAGAAGGTTTCCGGCACGGCGGCCAGAGCATCCCAGGACAGATCGGTTTCCACGACAAACACATGATGGGCGGGCAGCAGGGCGTATTCGGCATAGCCACCATTGAAGCTGCGACCCATGCCTCCCATGAGAGCCACCACTTTCTGGCCCTTAACAAAGCCGGTATCAGATGGATCGGCGATCTCACCCACGCACTCGATGCCGGGCACCACGGGCTTCTGAATATACGGCGCTTCGATTTCTGACAAACGCAGAATCTGTTCGGAATGATTCATACCAAAGCCGTGCACCTTTACCAACACCCAGTCAGCCTTCACCTGGGGCATGGGAAGGTCGGACAGCACAACGTCTTCTGCAGGGGTAACCTTTTCAATCTGTACGGCTTTCATGGGTGATTCCTCCTTACAGTCGTTCAATGGCCTGCACGGGGCAATTCTCCGCGCAGTTGCCGCATTGCAAGCAGTGGTTTGCGTCAATCTCGTAGGGACTTCCTTCTGTAATGACATCCTGCGGACACACGCCCTGGCAGGTGCCGCAGCCGATGCAGGCGTCCGTGATACGATAGCCCTTGGGCTTAATCTGCGCGTTGCCCACGGCGAAGTATTCCCGGGCGATGGGCCGCGTGGACAGGCAGAAGTATTCGATGGTGTAATCCCGGATGACGAACATGGTGTCAATGTTTTTCGTCTCGCCGGGATACACGTTTTCCAGGTAGGGCTGCTCCTGGTAGAGTATGTCCCGCCATTTTTTCTGCTCGTTTTCAGGCACTTCCACGGCCCTGCCGGACAGACGGATGGTTTCTTTATATTTCGTATAGCCCAGGATCTGCACCCTTCCGTCCCGCTTGAGCTGGCTGGAAAAATATTTACCTCTGGCAGTCAGGAAATAAATGTCCGTTCCCTCAAAATGAATGGCGCTGATATTGCGCACCTGCGGAGCGCCCTCCTCATCCACCGTGGCAAAGTCCAGTACACCCACATAGCCCAGCTTTTTCAGGCACGTCATCGCATCCATTTACAATTCCTCCCCGGTCATGTCATTCTTGGTTTTCCAGCATTGCGGATCAGGGGCGTAGAAATCGCCGTTTGCGCCGCTGGCTACTGCCGGGCAGCCCCGGCACCAGGCTTTCAGCTCGCACTTGGCGCACTTCTTGAATTTATCGTATTCCCGGTATTGCTCCATTTCGCAGACCCACAGGTCTGCCAACCGATCTTCAAAAACATTTCCGACTTTGCTGTTCTGCACCCGGCGGCAGGCGTACACATCGCCGGTGGGCAGGATGGTCAGATGGCAGTTGCCGCAGTTGCAGCCGCCATAAATCATCTCAGGATCGGCGTTTTCGGGCAGCTTGAATTCTCCCGTTTCGTACTGGTACAGCGTCCACAGGTGATCCTTGCGGTTGAAGTAAGTATCATACCCGGCGGCTTCGTATGCTTTGAACTTGGCGTCGCAGATTTCCAACAGGTACCGATATTCCTGGGGCGTCATACCGGTATCCTTTTCCTCGCTGGTGGGACAGTAGCGCCCGAAGGCAAACACATTGGCTCCGGCCTTCACCACCTCGTCGATGATGCCGGGCACCTCGTGGATGTTCGTTCCGCTGACGGTGGTCATCACCACCGAGCGAATCCCGGCCCGGTTGATGGTCTGAATCTTCTCCAGCGTGGTCTGATAGCTGCCCGGCTTTCGGAACCAATCGTGGGTCTGCTCCAGGCCGTCGATGGACAGCTGATACTTTTCGCAGCCCAGCAGCTTCATCCGCTGGCAGACTTCGTCCGTCAGGTGGAAGGGGTTTCCCATCAGGGTGAAGGGGATTCTCTTAACGGCCAGCAGCTCCAGCAGGGGCCAAAAATCGGGATGCAGGATGGGATCGCCGCCGGTAATATAGAAATAAGGCAGGCGATCATACATTTCGCAGAAATCTTCACAATTGGCCACCACTTCCTGCATCTGCTCCCAGGTCATGCTGTCCAGCTTCTTGCAGGTGTTTTCCGCAAAGATATAGCAATGCTTGCACCGCTGGTCGCAGTCATCGGTGATATGCCATTGGAAGGCAAAATACTGTTTCATGATCGGATGCCTCGCTTGAATTTGGAGTTTGCCCCGGCAGCCGCAGCCGCCAGGGCGAGGGTAGAATGGGAATTACTTGTCGCCAGCCCCTCAGTTCGGCATTGTCGCTCCGTTTCGCTATCGCTCACGGTGCTCTGTGCCTCACTGGGCTTTCAGCTCGCTGCATCCCGCACTGCGGGCGCTCGCTTACGCCCCACAGGCAGCGCCGCACGCAGCGGGCTTTTCCTCGGCAGGCTTGTCGGCAGCGCCGCATGCGGCAGGCTGCTCAGCGGGCTTGTCAGCAGCACCACAGGCGGCACCACAGGCAGCCGGCTTCTTCTCTTCCGCGGGCTTGTCAGCAGCGCCGCAAGCGGCACCGCAGGCGGCAGGAGCCATCTGCACGTTCCAGGAAGCCAGATTCTTCAGGGCCATGGATTCATCCTCCTTTTCAGATTCGGGATACCCCGTATGCATAGATTAAATGAAAAAGGCACACGGCACAAGTACGCACCTTTTTGTAACTACCCCAGTTACTAAAAAGTAACCACGTAATAAAAGGTCAAGGTTCTCATTGCCGTCTCGAAGTGTAAGTCCAGACGGCAATCTTCTCATAGTTAAAAAAGTACGTGCTTGTGAGGTGCTTAACGCCGCTGGCTCCGCATGCGCAGGAAATGCTGAACATCCCCAAAGATCATTATACCGGCATGATCGTAGGCTTTGGATATCCTGCAATAATTCTGTTGTAAATCTAAAATTACCCTTGGATGATGATTTTTTTCCCTTGATGTATGCTCTGTTAGCAAAGTCCGCAAATCGTATCAGATAGTCAATTTCTCCAATTACCGGAACCTGACAAACACCTTCGGGCGCGCCAATGAATGCATCGAATGCGGTCAATGTGAAGGGGTCTGCCCTCAGCATTTGCCGATTATCGACCTGCTGAAGAAGGTATCCGCTCATTTTGATCACTGAGCAGATGGTATGTTATGCCCGCACTATCCTGCACGTGTGATGCTTATACAACGGATCATCATTTCGGGTTTCTCTGTTATAGTTGATCCCCACCAACAAGATGTTCCCTTGATAATGAATCAGCCGATCTGGATACTCCTGACGAAGAATCTGGTTTAATGCGGTATCCGCTTCTTGATTATATTTCAGTTCCACCAGCAAAGCAGGCATATGTACTCCTGGCCGGGGAAGATATACTACATCCGCATATCCTTTCCCGGAATCCAGCTCCAGAATGGAGGTATAATACTTCTGCGCGGCATAATACGCCAATTGCACCCCATAACTCAATGCTGATTCGTCGTTGTACGTTTTATTTGCGGCCTGATTATGCGCCTTCTCGATCAATTCCGCCACGCGATTTTCATCCTCATTCAATGTGGCCTGCAACAATTCTTGAGAAGTGCGAAATTGCTCAAATGTACCGATCCACTCATCTGATTCAGTCGATGTCTTGAATTCTTCCAATATTTCCCGATTCGGGATGAAAATTTCCCCCTGTTCGGAATCTATTCTTCCTTCACTTTCGTCCCCTTCGAAGCCAAGATACCCCAGATGAATTAACAGCGCAAGAATATCATTCCTGTTACGGAAAGAGGTCATATCATTCTGGTATCCCTTTAGATTAACCCTGACCCTCGCGCCGTCCATCAGCAAGGCGATGGTATCTTTTAACCCGTCATAATCCAGCTTGATAAAATCGGCTAATGCCTCATAATTCTCTGTCTTATTCCAATAATTATCCACGATTCCATTCCGCATGGCGCTTACCACGGACAAAGGGCTATAGATCGATAGTTTATGGTCTGAATACGCGCCGCGCCTGAAGTCTGAACGTTTATTCACCGGAATATAGTCCGTTACCCGATAACCATCATACCAGTCTGAAATCTTTTGATAATCCATTTTATACTCATCGCACAGATCTTTGACCTCTTTTTCCGTAAACCCCGTATATTCCGCCAACCGCATGGGCTGCGTCATGGAGTATTCATCAAACATGTTCAGCGCAGAGTGCTCTCCATATTTTTTAATGGGGAGAATCCCTGTCATGTAAGCCAAAGCAATATGTGTGTTATCCTTCAGCAAATCCCGCAGAAAATCCAGGTATTCCGTTTGTCCCTTCTTGTCATTTTGCCGGGTTCGGAAGACAGCGTCCCATTCGTCGATCACAATCACTACCTGCAAGCCATTGGAGGAATACACATCTTCGATCGCCTGCAGCAAGTCGGTCTCGTCAAAAAACTCCACATCCGGATATTTCTTTTTGAGGTCGCGAATGATCAAGATCTGCATATTCGCCAAGGATTTATCTACTGAAACTCCCTTTTTGAAAAATCTGGTCATTACGACGCGAATCACATCAAATTTCCCTAAATAGGCATCCCATTCAATCCTACCATTTTCCATAGGAACGGGCGCTGTTTTTGCCAGCAGGCGATCGCGGAACAAGCACTGGCTGTTCGCCTCTCTATCGTAATAAGCGCAAATCATATCCGCCGCCATCGTTTTCCCAAACCGACGCGGTCGTGAAACACTGACGTACTTCTGTTTCGTCTTCACGACAGAGTTCAGATACTGCAGCATTTCTGATTTATCAATGAAAATTTCTGAATGCACAGCCTCTTCATAAGCTGCTTTGCCTGGATTTAAATACGCACCCATTCCAATCTCCTCGATTCCTGTTTGCTGCTACCGCTAACGGCCCAGGAAACGCTGTTTTTAAAAACAGCGTTTCCTGGGCTTTTTGTCCTCTGTCGGTGGCGGACACTCATCTTTCTTGTTCCGGTCTTTCCGGACAAAAGTCGTCACTCACGGCCGGTGTACGGCCTTATTCTACAGCAGATCAACCACGTTCGCAAGTTTATGTCAATAGGAGATATCAGCATACGGGCCATTGGCCACGCGATATATGTTAATTGACTCCGCGAAAACCTTTGCCAATGATCTCGGTACTGGTGGTAATAATCAGGAAGGCCGAGGGATCGCTCTGGTGAATGAAGTTACGCAGCTGTACGGCCTGGTGACGGGATACGACTGTCAACAGCACTTCCTTCCCATCATGCGTATATACCCCTTCGCCATGCAGCCGCGTAGCGCCCCTGTGCAGCGTCTGGGTGATGAATTCCTCTACCGGTTCCGGATGGGAGGTAATGATATGGAAGCATTTCTGAATCCGCAGATTGTCCGTCACCACGTCGATGAAGAGGGATTTGATAATCAACCCCAGGATGGAAAACAATCCGGTCTCCATACCGAAAGCGAAACAGGCGGCCACGGTAATGACAATATCGCTGCAGATCAGCGCGATGCCGATGTTCAGGGAAGTAAACTTTTTCAGAATCATGGCGACGATGTCCGTTCCGCCGCTGGAGGCATCCAGATTGAAAAGCAGCGCAGAACCCACCGCGGGCAGCCCTACCGCGAACATCAGCTCCAGCAGCGGCTGGGAGGTCATGGGCTTTTCCAGAGGAATCACAACCTCCAGAACCTGCAGGAGGCCGGACATGAGCAGGGAGGCATATACCGTCCGCATGCCAAAGGTTCGGCCGAAAACCAGGAAACCTACAATCAGCAGGAATACGTTGATCAGGCTGACAAAGGTCGCGGGAGTCATCCGCGGGAAATAATGCCCTAACACCACGGCGATGCCCGTAACGCCGCCCGTGGAGAAATGATTGGGAAACTTAAAGAAATAGATCCCGATGGTCATGATCGCAATGCCCAGCGTGATTAATCCCCATTCCTTGATGGCCTGGCTCCTGTTCTGTTCCCGTGATTCTTGGACCGATTTCATCCAGCGCTACCTCGCAATCTTTTCTATTCGGAAAAAGCTGATTCTTTCATTATCAGCATAAAAGCATTCCGCTTCCTTCATCCATCTGCAAGTCATCCGCGGCTTTTTGCGAAAGGATATCGGAATACCCAATTCGGTTGGCCCACCAGCAAAGACTGGTTCCCCAGCCTTCAAACACGCCGCCGTTGACAGGGGAAACCCGGCCCGGATCCACCTCGATGATTAGGTCCGCTTCGGACTCGCCCCTGGAAATCCCCGGCCCGGCCACCATCAGCAGGGACAGCAGCAGACTGATGCATCTCTTCGCGGAATGATTCATTTCATTTACCTCCTGCACAGGCTCAATTCGATCATTCAGTGTATTTCCCATATTATATCCGGTCGCTGGATCGTTTTCAACGTCTTCTCCTCGTTTTTCAGCTATGAAAAAACGGAATCCCATTGTATAATGGCGGGGCGCGGAACGCAGATCGGAAGATTGAGCAGAAAAGAAAGGAAAGAGACAGCAGTGATACAGGACATTGAGCCCTACCGGCTGGACAATGGGTATCTGGATATTGGCCCGGAAGAGCAGGATCGAATCCTATGCTTCCACGGGGATCGAATCGTGGCGCGGTTGAACGCTGGAAGGCTTCTTTGTCCCAGCGGGAAGGACATGGGGGCCCAGTGCCCGCGGATGGTATACGCGTTTCAGGCCGCAGGGCAGCGTTATTTTCTATGTCTGGTGGAGCCGGAAATCCCCGCGGATTACAGCGCCTTTTCTCTCCGGGAGCTGCGTACCATCGGGCTGCAGGGCAATCTGGATATTTTTATCGTCTATACTGCTTATCACCTTTGGAAATGGTACGACACCAGCCGCTTCTGCGGCCGCTGCGGCGGGAGGACGGAAACCGCTCATGATGAGCGGGCGATGATCTGCCCCGCGTGCGGGAATCGGATTTATCCCAGGATCAATCCCGCCGTCATTGTCGGGGTGAAGAATCATGATCGCCTGCTGATCACCAGGTATAAGGGCAATCACGCGATGAACGCGCTGGTAGCCGGTTTTACGGAGATTGGAGAAACGGCGGAGCAGACGGTTTCTCGCGAGGTCATGGAGGAAGTCGGGCTTCGCGTGAAGAACATTCGATATTACAAATCTCAGCCCTGGGGGATCGCCGCGGATCTGCTGACAGGATTTTATTGCGAGGTGGACGGAGATGACACGATCCATCTGGATTCCCGCGAGCTCGGCTACGCGGAATGGGTTCCGCGGAAGGAGATTGTCCTCCAGCCATCCGATCATAGTCTGACCAATGAGATGATGAAAATGTTTCGAGATGGGAAGGAGCTTTGATAGTTCATCGCCTATAAGCGGTGCTATAAACGTAAGTACAGAAAACAAGATTATCAATCAATGATCTGCTCAGTGATCAAAATGAGCGGATAATTGATTGAGCAGGTTGATAATTGGCAAATGCTGGGGGCAGACGCCTTCGCATTGACCGCATTCGATGTCGTAGCTTGCAATTCTGTATCGATGCTGGAAAATCGGGCCATCTCCGTCCGACTCTTTTACGCGGCAGATTGATTCAGGAAGGGCCGGGCGATCTTTACGTTGAATAGCTCGATGAGCGGTCCCATGAAGAACGCGGTGATGATGGTGCCGATATTGACTTCCCCGAGGACTTGGCTCCAGTTGAACCCAGCGGCCAGGCACAGGACGATGCCCCCGGCCACACAGCATAGATCCGCGATGATGCGGCAGACGGGGAAGGGGATTTTCTTTTGCTTTTCCGACCAGATCAGCGCCACCGCGTCATAGGTGGAAACGCCCAGATTCGCCGTAAAATAGAAGGCGGAGGCCAGGCACATGATCACAATGGCCACGACCAGGATGATCAGCCGAAGGGGCAAGCTGGGGTTAGGAAAAAGGGACTCCATGCACCGCTGAGAGAATTCGGCGATGTATCCCAGCAGGAAAAGATTGATCAGGGTGGCCAGACCGATCTTGCTGCGGTCCAGCAGCAGGGAGAAAAGCAGCAGCACCAGATTCACGATCACGTACAGCGTGCCAAAGTGAATCGGGATGACCGCGTCCAGCCCGCTCATCAGGGCTTGAAAGGGATCCACGCCCAAGGCTACATGCTTGAACATACCTACGCTGATGCCGCAGATGATGACACCCAGGGCGCTCATGAGAATTCTTTTGGTCAACTGTTTTTTTCCGGTTTGCATACCTGTAACCTCCCGCAGCAATGATCTGCGAATAAAATCATTTCGCCTGGGCATTCTATCATAGAATATTCATCTGTCCAATATAAAATATAGATTTTCTATTTTCACTTCAGCAGGGCATAACCAGTATAAAGCGAATCTTGACTTTCCAGAGGGCATCCTTTAGAATGGTCGCCAGATTTGGTGGATCAGAGGAAACGCTGATGATAGCTCCCCGTGGAGCGGGTGAGCGAGAAAACCCGTGCTGATCAGCATCCATCAGCGTATCCAAAGAAAACAAAGCAGCGCAATGCAGAGAGAAAGGAGAAAACAGATTGATGGAAAGAGAAATTTTGCTGGCAACCATCGAGAAGGTCAAGGATCGCCTGCTGAACCTGGGCGGCGCCAATTATGAGGAGGATAAGAACATCAGCCAGGCGGAGGCGGTGCGCACGGGCAATGTGGCCCGGGATGCGGGCATCGAAGAGTGGGATTGGCCTCAGGGTGTGGGCCTGTATGGGCTGAAGCTGCTGCAGGATGCCTATGGGGATGATCGATTCCTGGATTTCTTTGCAGCCTGGTATCGTCGGAACGTGGAGCAGGGTCTGCCCTCCCGCAATGTGAATACCACCGCCCCCTATCTGACGCTGGTGCAGCTGCTGGATCGCCTGCCGGAGAAAGCGGAATATGAATCCCTGTGTCGGGAGCGGGCGGAATGGCTGATGGATGGCCTGCCAAAGACGGAGGATGGCGGCTTCCAGCATGTGACCACCGCCATTGGGGATCGGAATGGTGTGATTCTGAACGAGGGCCAGCTGTGGGCGGATACGCTGTTCATGGCGGTGCTGTTTTTGCAAAAGGCGGGCCGGGTTTTTGACCGGCAGGATTGGCGGGAGGAAGCGCTGCATCAGGTGCTGGTGCATATAAAGTATCTGTTTGATAAAAACACGGGGCTTTTGTACCATGGGTATAGTTTTCCCCGCCAGGATAATTTTGGCGGTATCTTCTGGTGCCGAGGGGATTCCTGGTTTACTTTGGGGCTGACCCTGTATCTGGAGGAGGCGGAGGAGCTGTCGCCAGGGGTTCGGCAGTATCTGATCGATACCTTCCGGGCCCATGCGGAAGGCCTGCGGAAAAATCAGGCCCCCTCTGGTCTGTTCCATACGGTGGTGAATGATCCCAGCAGCTATGAGGAGGTTTCCGGATCGGCCGCTATCGCCGCGGGGATCATCCGGGGAATTCGCGCCGGATTCCTGGGGGAGGAGTATCGCCCCTGCGCGGAGAAAGCGATTTCAGCCATCATTGCCAACGTGGCGGAGGATGGCACGGTGCAGCATGTTTCCGCCGGAACGGCCATGGGCATGGATGTGGAGCATTACAAGGGGATCGCCTGCCGTCCCATGGCCTATGGACAGGCCTTGACGTTGATTGCACTGTGTGAAGCGCTGGCGCTGTGAAGGAGACCAGCTATGAAAAGTCAAGGGGGTAAGCGAAAAAAATTTCTTTTTTACCACCGCGGGAAAGATGGGTGACCTGAATAGACCCAACCGAATGGGCGTTTTTTTCGGAATTACTCAGGTAACCCGATCAGTGATCA
>JAFUDS010000009.1 GCA_017464305.1 Clostridia bacterium
ATGGCCTGGATTTTTGCAGCCCGGAGTGTGTCGCTATGCCACCAGCATCTTGTCGTTTGTACCGATTCCGCCGATGCGGGTTGTCCCGAGCAAATAAATAAGCCTGTCGTTGTTAACCACGTCAGTCAGTCGGCGGACACTGGACGGATCAGTGTAACCTGATACTGATTGATTGCGACTCGATAGAAGATACATTTGCCGACAATATGTACCAGCGTTCGGAACTGGATCGGTTGATCTATAAAGATCCCAAGGCTTATGCAGAACTTGTTTGGAATGAGTGCCCCGACCTTTATTTGCAAGAATCGACGGATTATACGCATTTAAGCGATTTGAGGTAATAGCATCTGTGTGAAATGGAGAAAGCTTTATGAAAGAGATGGGCAAAAGATTAAAATATCTCCGTGAAGGGATCGGAGTATCACAGGAAAAACTTGCAAAAATGCTGGGCACGACACAGTCCAGCATTAATCGCTATGAGAATGGACAAAGTGAGCCCACTGTGGAGCTTTTTCGCAAGTATGCTGACCTTTTTGATGTGTCAATGGATTATATCTTCTGCAGGTCGGATGCTCCAGAGGGAAAAATGTATGAATATCATCCTGAGTTGCCGCCGGACAAGGAAAAAATGCGGCAGTTTTTGGAGATGTGCTTTCAGCCGGGGACGCCCGCGAATATAAAGTTGAAGGAAAGCATGCTGCGGATCATGGAGGAAAAGGAATGAGCGGGAAAAAGGCATCCCTGATCACAGTACAGGACACACCGATTACAGTTATGCGGATTGAGCGGGAGGACTTTATCTGCCTGACCGATATGGCTAAAGCACGTACAGATGCTGCACGTGCTGCGGATGTGATCAAGAACTGGTTGCGCTCCAGAACGACACTGGAATTTCTGGGAACATGGGAAGTTATGTATAACCCAGGGTTTAAAGTGGTCGAATTCGACCACTTTAAGGCAGAAGCCGGCCTGCATACTTTTACTCTCAGCGCTAAGGAATGGATAGAAAAGACAAATGCAATCGGTATGTATGTTCAGGCAGGCCGCTATGGCGGTACTTATGCACATAAGGATATTGCTTTTGAATTTGGCTCAGCAATCAGTCCGGTTTTTAAGCTGTATCTGCTCAAAGAATATCAAAGACTTAAAGATGAAGAAAACGACCGGCTGAAGCTCGAATGGGATGCAAAACGTTTCCTCTCAAAGAGCAATTACCTGATTCATACTGATGCGATTAAACATTATATTCTGCCCAACACAAATTTTAACCCCAGTACGGAATGGCTGGCATATGCAGATGAAGCAGATCTGCTAAATGTTGCTTTGTTCGGTTTTACTGCTAAGGCATGGAGAGAAGCTAATCCTGACCTGGCAAAAACGGGAAACGTTCGTGACTATGCTTCCATTGCAGAACTGACAGTGCTTTCAAATCTGGAAACACATAATGCTGAACTGATCAAAAGCGGAATGCCGAAAGCAGAACGATTCAAAGCTTTATTGGAAATTGCTCGTTATCAAATGCGCGTGCTGACTGAAGCAGAGGATATTAAAGGATTGCCGATTGGTGGTGAAAGCAAGTGAAAGCTGTAATCTATGCCCGGTATTCCTCTGATATGATGACAAAGTGGTTCTGACGTTTAATTAAAAGGAAGGCCAGAAGACGATCACGTTTGACGATGTGAATCAGAAGATGAATCCGCAAGAAAGCGGTTCGGATATGAAAATGTCTGGGGAGCACACCCGGAAGCCCTTGATTCAAGGACTTCCGGATTTTTTTGTACTTGTAACCGCGAACTCTGAAAATGGATATGTTAGCAGATTGCAAAACGTAAAAAACAGGTGTAATATAAGTCACAGTAATTTTTTGCAAGGAGGGAACCGAAGTGCTTAATTCAACCAGTCGAAAGCTTGCGTTGGCTGGATGGCTCCATGTGAATGCGCCAGATGCTTACAACAATTCACTTCGCTTGCAAAAGTTTTTGTTCTTATATGAAGCTCTTTGCAAGGCAGAGGGAAAAGAGTACGAGTTTTCACATTTAAAAGGCTATGAGAGAGGTCCGGTGTTCAGTACTGTTTGGGGAGATTATACCAAAGAGCAAGAGGCGTTCAATATAGCTTCCAGAAAACAGTTCGAAAAATTGGGGGACAAGATAGACGCTGAAAATGCTATCAAAATGGCCTTTATCGTAAAAACCTCAACAGACAATGAATTGTCAGAACTGACTCATCAATTCGATATCTGGAAGAAGCAGGAGCCGCGTATTGTCGCCAAGGAAAAGCAGGTAGAGCTATTGGATTCTGATTTCCAGGAGAGGGATGTGCAGCTTATCACCCTGCTCGGGAACATGTACGATGTAGATCAAATCATCGATTCAGCCATTGTGCATTGCAACAATAAGTATTATGTGTTTTCCACAGAAGACGCAAAGCGTCTTACGGAACAGCATTATGATGACTTGTATAAGCTCTCGGATAATGATGATCTCATAAACCCTGTGTTTACGGAAATTGACAGTGAGGGAGTGTTGACTTTCGTTGATTAAAAAGAGAGATACGCTCCGGCTGCTTGTGCCATATCCAAACGCACAGTCTGTTCTGGCTAACACGCGACATATGTATGTCTGCATGAAGGAAAATCACGGGAATTATGAATTTGTAAAATGTCAAACCTTGAAGCCTTCCATGCTGATCAAAAGCCCAATGGTGAATTATATCGATGAGAAGCCAGATAAAATGAGAAACCCTTTCGAACATGATACAAGAATTGACTGTGACAAGGTGTTCACGTCTTCTGGCGTGCTATATAAAGACGCATTGAAGACAACAGCAAGGCCAAATGTATGCGAAGATGTATTTCAGGCCATTGTTCAAAAGCTTCAAAGTCCGACAATAATTCCAATGAACGAAACTGATCTTATTCGGCTGAACAGCCCAAATGTAATAAAGAAGTAAAATGGTACTTTCCCCGACAAAGAGTGTTGGGGATTTATTTGGGCCTGTTATTTTCCCGTGTAGCAGATTGCGGCTACGGTGGATGATTCATAAAATGTCTCTTGACAAACGGGGCTATATCATGTAGAAAGTATTTGACGCAATGTATTGATTGCGGAATCTCCGGCTTGGATGGGATGCGGCCCCCAGGCTGGTTTGAGGAGGAAACTGAAGAATGGAGCGTTATTTTACGGAGCATGCCCCCAAGCTGGGTTTCGGCTTGATGCGCCTGCCGCAGAAGGATGGAAAGATCGATATCGAACAGACGAAGAAAATGGTCGATCTCTTCCTGGCGGCGGGACAAACCTACTTTGACACGGCCTATGTCTATGGTGCGGACGGCGCCTCGGAAAAGGCGGCGAAGGAAGCGCTGGTGGATCGGTATCCCCGGGAATCCTTTACCCTGGCCACGAAGCTGAACGTCCACGCCAATGGCTGCAAAAGCGCGGAAGACGCCAAGCGCCAGCTGGAAATCAGCCTGGAGCGCACCGGGGCGAAGTACTTTGACTTCTATCTGCTGCACGCCATCGGCGAGGGCAATATCGGGGATTACGACGCCTATGGCATCTGGGATTTTGTCAAGGAAGCGAAGGAGAAGGGCTTGGTGAAGCACTGGGGCTTCTCCTTCCATGGGTCCACCCAGCTGTTGGAAAAGCTGCTGACGGATCATCCGGACGCGGAATTTGTCCAGCTGCAGATCAATTATGCCGACTGGGAGAACCCGGACGTGGCAAGCCACACGATTTATGATATCGCCCGCCGCCATGGAAAGCCAATCGTGGTAATGGAGCCCGTCAAGGGCGGAACCTTGGCCAATCCACCCCGCCGGGTGCAGGAAATTCTGAAGGCGGAAAATCCGGACGCCTCCTTTGCCTCCTGGGCGGTGCGCTATGTGGCCTCCATGGATGGCATTCTCTCTGTCCTCAGCGGTATGTCCAACATCGCCCAGATGGAGGATAACCTGTCCTACATGAAGGACTTCCAGCCCCTGTCCGATCGGGAAAAGGAGACCATCTTCCGGGCTCAGGCGGCCCTGGCGGATGTGAAATCCATCCCCTGTACGGCCTGCCATTACTGCACCGAGGGCTGCCCCATGAAGATCCGGATTCCGGATATCTTCTCCGCCAGAAACACGGAGCTGATCTGGGAGCAGAAGGATCGGGCTCAGCGCAGATACGACGAGATTACCGAAAAGAGCAACAAGGCCTCCGCCTGCATCGGCTGCGGCCAGTGCGAAGCGGCCTGCCCGCAGCATATCGGCATCATTGACGCCCTGCGGGAATGCGCGAAGCAGTATGAGGCTTCCTGAGTAATCAAAGCGAATGAAAACCCAAAGTGAACGCTCTCCCGCGGAGCGGGGGAGCTTCAATCACACATATTTTGAGAAGTAAGCAGAAAGCTTTCACGCTGATTTGAAAAAACAGCGTTTTCAAAAAAGATGAAGAAGAGCAATTGGTGGCGGGATCAGAAAATCTGGAAATGGGCAGGCAAGGCCCTGGGGGCGGCGCTGTCCGTGGCTGTGCTGGTGGGACTCTATTTTACCCTGGTCATCGCGCAGCCCCAATCCGCCGCGGAGGCTCCCCAGCCCACCCAGGCCCCCTGGCCGGGGGCGCCGGCCCAGCGCGTCAGCTTGGAGGGGGAGCTGAGAACCCTGGTGCAATCCTTCCCCGCGCCGGTGATGAGCTTTATGAGCGGCAGCGGCATGGTCTTTGTCTCCGGCGAAGCGGAGGACGCTGCGTATGAGGAGGGCCAGGGCCGAATTCTGACCCTGTACTGGCAAACGCAGCAGGGAACGCCCCTGATGCTGCAGAGCATTTACCCCGCCGACGCCCTGACCCTGCTGGGCGAGGGAGATTACCATTTCAGCGACCATGCCGGCCCGGCCCTGTGTGGGCAGAACTCCGTCCGCATGGAAAATGCGGATACCGTCCGGGTGCATATTCAGCTGGCGGGGAATGGCATCTATGCTGTAACGATCCCTCAGGAGCTGTCCCGAGATCTCTCCGACATCGTTCGATCCATTCAGCTGTTTACCGCTGAATAAATGTTTCAAAAATATGTCAAATATTGCCTGAAATTGAATAATCTCTTGAAGAAAATGTAAAAATGCGGTAAAATATCTCCGTTACGGAGGGATGCCGCATGAAGATGAAACAGCTTTTCTGCGCCGCTCTGTCGGCGCTTTTTCTTTGGAGCGTGGGAGCTTCTTTCGCCGAAGCGGCGACGGAGGCTGTGCCCCTCCCTTCCCTGGAATGGTTCGAAGAAAAGGGCCTGACCCTGGGGGAAAACGCCCTGGCTTATCCCGCTCTGCGGGAAGGCTTGCTGGAAGCGGAGCTGACCCAAACCATCAATGAACAGATTTTGACGGACGGCCAGGTGCGGGAATATGTCACGCGCCTGAGCCAGCTGATCTCCGGGGGGCGTCTGAATGTCTCCTGGAAGGGGACAGTCTTGGGCCCGGTGTTCTCCTTCGCCCTGGCGGCGGAAGGCGCGGTTTCGACGCCGCGGAACAGCTTTGTTTGGACCGGCGGGAATATCGACCTGCGGGATGGGCATGAGGTGAGCCTGGCGGAAATTTTTACGGACCCGGAGGCCGCCCAGGAAGCCATTGAGGAATATCTGGAGTGGGAGGTGGCGCCGGAGCTCAGCGCCCATCTGCTGAATAGCCAGCTGACGCCCCTGCCGGAAAGGTTTTTCTTCAATGAGCGGGGGATCATCTATCTCTATCCGATCGATCAGCTGAGCACCCTCAGCGACCGGGCGGGGGCGGTACTGATCCCCTGGCGGGTAGCGAAAGATCAGCTGGATCTTTCCGAGGAAGGATTGCTTTCCGCCATGGGCGTGGCGGCCTGGATGGCGGAGGACGAAGCGCGCGCGAAGGAGGTTCTGCGGAATAGCGCGGAGGAGCTGCGGTCCTGGGTGGAGAAGGGCGGGCTTCCGGGCATCCCGGCGAGCTTAGGAGACAGCCTCCAGGATTTGACGGAGGAGCATCATCTGCTGATCGATCCGGACGTGTACGCCCTGGGCCGGCTGTTCAGCCTGGAGGGGGCGGAATTCCGGGAGGTGTTCCTGATGACGGATTTCCTCAGTGAAAGCTGGGAAAACAGCGTCGTGGACGGGATTCGGATGGATCTGGGGAACTTCTTTGGCCTGGTGATCGGGGATACGCCCCGGGAAGCCTGGCTGGAGGCCCTGGGCGAGCCGGACCATACCCTGGAGCTGGGGGAGGAACAGGCGGAGGCCTATCGCACCGAGCCAGGGGTCCGGGATTACTATGAAATCGGCGAAAATCGGCTGCAACTGCAGGCGAATGAAGATGGTATCCTCTGCAGCGTGATTATTTCGGAATAAGCAGTTAGAAAGAGATTTCTCCCCCGGAGGGGGAGAAATCAGATCAATCTCCTGCCTCAATGGGAAAGAACATAAACAAACATTCTCCCCCCGGAGGGGGAGAAACATAAACCAATCTCTGCCCCCGGAGGGGGCGGAGAAAAGGAAGTCGCGAAAGATTTTCTTTCGAAGAAGACAAGAAGAGAACAAGCACGATGGAGGAATGGAATGGCTCAGAAGAGCAATAAACGACAACCGGTTTATTCCGCGGACGCCCTGGCCCTGCGCTATCTGGGGGGCCTGGCCCTGGCGGCCCTGGGCGTCATGATGTTTCTGGCGGTGGGCCTGGGGCTGAAGGGCAACGTCTTTGACGCCCTGCGCCGGGTCTGCTATGGGCTGACCGGCGGCCTGGCCCTGGCGTTGCCCGTGCTGCCCATTTGGGGCGGCGTGCTGGTGATCTGGTCCAGCCAGAAAAAAGCCCCGGTGAAGCCCTTTGTCTATGCGGCCCTGGCGTATCTGGCCCTGTGCGGGTTCATCGTGCTGGTGACGAAGATCGGCAGCGAGGAATTCCTCTCCGTCCTGAGCCGGGTTTCCGATGGCAGCTGGGGCGGAGTCATCCTGCAGGGATATGTCCAGAGCTATCAGCTGCGGGCCAGCGGCGGCGCCCTGGGCGTCATTTTAGGCTTTCCCTTCTGGAGCCTGGTGGGAACCATTTTAGGCGCGCTTGTACTCTTCCTGGCCCTGGTGTTTTGCCTCCTGATGGCCCTGGGGCTGACCCCTGCCCGCCTGCGGGATCTGGCCACGGGGAAGGGGCATTTCTCCTTCCGCCGCCCGGGAAAGGATCAGGCCTCCCAGGATGAGCGGCAGATCGCCTTCCAGCAGGAGCAGGAGCGCCAGCGGCAGATGGCCTATGCCGAGCAGCAGGCCTACCTTTTGCAACAACAGCAACAGCAGCAGGCCGCGGCCCAGGCGGCCCGGCAGAATTCCGCCCGCTGGCAGCAGCCGGCCCAGGCGGAGGCTGTGGCTGCGGGTGCCTCCCTGCGCCAGCCCTGGCCGGAGCCCACGCCCGCCCCCAGCTGGACCGGCGCTAATTCCGCCGTGACGGATGACAGCGTGCTGGATTGGCAGCAGCAGTTGACGGATCAAAAGGCGGCGGGGAAGAAGGGCCGGAAGAGCAGCATCTTCGACGGGCCTGCCGAGGAGCACGCCGCCAATGAATATCCACAAAATCCGTCTTCCGAGGGGAAGGAATCCTCCTGGGCCAGCCGCATCTTCGGCGGCCGGAAGAATCAGGAGGATGGCCTCAGCGACCTTTCCCAGGCCCAGAAGCAGCGGGAGGGCATGGATTATCCCAGCGGAAGCCGCCTACGGAATTCGCCCCAGAGCGCCCGCCTGGCGTCGGATGGCCCGGCGGCCTCGGATCAGCAGGAGACGCCCATCGGCGTGGTTCGCAACAGCCGCGTCCGGGCGCAGCAGCAGAAGGTGGAGGAGGATCTGGATCGCTGGCGCAGGCCTCCGGCCCAGCAGCAGCGGATGACGCTGCCCCCGGAGGAGCCGGAGACACCCGCAGCGTCTGATCAATGGGAGGAGCAGCCCCTGGAGGCGCCCTCCGTCCGGAAAAACGCCCGCGCCCAGGAGAAGCCGAAGGCGCCGGAGCGGGAGAGTGCGAAGGCAACCTCCCCCTGGCTGGCGAAGGTCATCGCGGCGGAGAATGCCGCCCGGGAGGAGCCGGAGGAGCAGGAAGCGCCTCAGCCCCGGATGGAACGGCCGCCTCGGGAGGAAAAGCCCCGGGCGGAACAGGTGCCGGTACCCGTGGTGCAGCCCACCATCGCCGACCCCACCTGGAAGCCGGAATTGAAGCATGTGGAGCCCAAGGAGGAGGAGCCGGAGGAGGAATTCTGGGAACCTACGCCCTATTATGCGCCTCCCATTACGGACCTGAAAAAGCCGGACGCCAGCGTGCTGGATACCTCCGAGGAGGATGAGGAGCGGTCCCGACGGCTGGAGGCGACCCTGGCCAGCTTCAAGGTGCAGGCCCGGGTGGTCCATGTGACCCATGGCCCGGCCATCTCTCGGTTCGAGCTGGAGCTGGCTCCGGGCACGAAGGTGGGCAAGGTGGCGGAGCTGGAGAAGGACATCGCCTATGGCATGCAGGCCACCTCCGTCCGCATTGAGGCCCCCATCCCGGGTAAGGCCCTGGTGGGCGTGGAGGTGCCCAATCCCAAGCGGGCCACCGTGACCCTGCGGGAGGTGCTGGAAAGCCCCCAGATGCAGAACGCCAAGTCCATTCTGACCGTGGCCCTGGGTAAGGATATCGCCGGCGTGCCCATCATCTGCGACCTGGCGAAGATGCCCCATATGCTGATCGCCGGCGCCACCGGATCCGGTAAGTCGGTCTGTATCAATACGATTATCAACAGCCTGCTGTTCCGGGCGGGTCCGGAGGAAGTCAAGATGATCCTGGTGGACCCCAAGGTGGTGGAGCTGCAGTGCTATAACGGCATTCCCCATCTGCTGCTGCCGGTGGTGAACGATCCCCATAAGGCATCGGCCGCCCTGGCCTGGGCCGTGGCGGAGATGATGGAGCGCTACGATAAGTTCTCGGAGCGGGGCGTCCGGAACCTGGAGGGCTATAACGGCATTCTGGGCCCCGGGGAGAAGCCCATGCCTCGCATTGTGATTATCATCGACGAGCTGGCGGACCTGATGATGGTCTGCAAGAAGGATGTGGAAGAGTATATCTGCCGTCTGACCCAGCTGGCCCGGGCCGCGGGTATTCACCTGATCGTGGCTACCCAGCGCCCCTCGGTGGACGTGATTACTGGCCTCATCAAGGCCAACATCCCCAGCCGAATCGCCTTTAAAACCGCCAGCTATGTGGATTCCCGGACCATCCTGGACCGGAACGGCAGCGAGCAGCTGCTGGGCTGGGGCGATATGCTCTATTTGCCCACCGGCTCCTTCGCCCCCACCCGGATTCAGGGCTGCTTCCTCTCCGACGAGGAGGTGAACCGCATCGCGGATCACGTGCGCCAGGCCAACCCCAGTGCCTATGATCCGGACGTGCTGGACAAGCTGGAGCAGCTGACCCAGGGCCAGGAGGAAGGCCCCTCCATGGATATGATCGGCGGCGCCCAGGATAGCGGCGCCGGGGACGCGGACCTGTTTGAACAGGCGGTGGAATATGCCATCGCCGATGGCCAGATTTCCACCTCCACCCTGCAGCGCAGGCTGAAGGTGGGCTATGCTCGGGCGGGCCGCCTGACGGACGAAATGGAGGAGCGAGGCATCGTCTCCGCCAAGGACGGCAGCAAGCCCAGGAAGTGCCTAATAACGAGAGAGCAGTGGGAAGAAATGAAGGCAATGACGACGGAGGCTTCGTAAAACGATGGCAAACCTGATGGATTACATGGCCTGGCGGGGGGAATTCGGCTTCGAGGTGTCTTCCTGGAACGATGTGGATGCCCTGATGATGGCGAATCTGTGCTATCTGAACTTCCATGGCATTGATGACCAGCGGGGCTGGACCATCGCGGAGGCCAAGCGCCTGGATCTGGTGCGGGAAACGGTGGTGGCGGCCTTCGAGGGACGAAAAAGCCAGTTCGAGGCCATGGCGGATACCTTCCGCTTCGGCGGCGTCCGGATGCATCACTTCATCGCCCTGACGGATGAAAAGCAGGCGCTGCAGTTTTCCGCCACCTGCTATGATCTGCCGGATGGAACGCTGTGCATCGGCTTCCGGGGCACCGACGGCACCTTCGTGGGCTGGCGGGAGGATTTCAACATGTCCTGGCAGAGCGCCGTGCCCGCCCAGGAGGCGGCGGTGTTCTATCTGGAGCGGGCCGCGGAGATGGACGATCGGCCCATTCGCCTGGTGGGCCACAGCAAGGGCGGCAACCTGGCGGCCTACGCGGCGGCTTGCTGCAGCCCGGAGGTGCAGGATCGGCTGGAGGCGGTTTACTCCTTCGATGGCCCGGGCATGGATCCGGAGGTCTTCCAAAGCGAGGGCTATCAGCGCATCGTGGGGAAAATTCGTTCCTTCGTGCCCCAGACCAGCATCGTGGGCATGATGATGGAATATCATCGGGTTTACACGGTGGTGAAGTCCGATGCCGTCGGCATCGCCCAGCACGATCCCCTGACCTGGCAGGTCTACGGCCCTCGGTTCGAAACCCTGGAAAAGATCGACGCCAACGCCGAAACCATCAGCGACACCCTGCACGACCTCCTGCAGAAGACGGACCGGGAGGAGCGGGCGGAGGCGGTGGACACCCTCTTCGGCCTGCTGGAAAACACCAAAGCCAGCAATTTCAACGAAGCCCTGGAGGGCCGACTGCGGACCCTGACGGGTGTGGCCATAGGCACCCGGGATTTGGGCCCCGAGGCCCGCAAGGCGGTGACCAAGCTGCTGGGCCTGTTCCTGAGCCTGGGCTTCGGTAACCTGGCGGAGAGGTATCGTCTCCGTCGCCCGGAGAACAGAACGGAGGAGACGCCTCCAGCGGAAATGGAAGCGGAAAATAAGCCTGAAATCAAGGCTTGACGCGGGTTTGCAGGGAATGATATAATCCCCCTGTTTGATTTTTCAAGTGTTTTGGAGGGAGAACGATGTCCGGACATTCCAAATGGCATAATATTCAGGCGAAGAAGGGCAAGGCCGACGCCCAGCGCGGCGCGATTTTTACCAAGATCGGGCGGGAGATCGCCATCGCCGTGCGCGAGGGCGGGGCGAACCCGGAATCCAATGGCAAGCTGCGGGACGTGATTGCCAAGGCCAAGGCCAACAACATGCCCAACGATAACATTCAGCGGTCCATCAAGAAGGCCAGCGGCGAGCTGAGCAACGTGGTGTACGAAGAGATTACCTACGAAGGATACGCCCCCGGTGGCGTGGCCGTGATTGTGGACACCATTTCCGACAACCGGAACCGCACGGCCAGCGACATTCGGCACTGCTTCGCCAAGTACGGCGGAAACCTGGGGACCACGGGCTCCGTGGGCTTCATGTTTGACACCCGGGGCGTGCTGGTGATCGAGCGGGCCCCGGGCATGGACGAGGACGACCTGATGATGATGGCCCTGGACGCGGGCGCCGAGGATGTACGGCCGGATGAGGACGTGGTGGAGATTCTGACGGATCCCAACGAGTTCAGCAAGGTGCGCGAAGCGCTGGAGCAGCAGGGGCTGACCTTCCTGAGCGCCGAGGTGCAGAAGATTCCGCAGAACACCGTGGCGGTGGACGATCCTGAGACCCTGGAGAAGATTCAGAAAATGCTGGATCTGCTGGAGGAGAGCGACGACGTTCAGAACGTGTACCACAACGCGGAGCTGCCCGACGAAGAGGACGAGGACTGAGTTTAGCAATTCGATCGCCGGTGCCCCTGGGGCACCGGCGATTGCTTTCTTGCGACAGTTGAGTGTTAGTCGCGCGCGCGGGAGTTCCCCTCCGGGGCACGCTCTCGCTTCGTTCCAGACGTAACGGCACAAAGCGGCTGTCTTCGCAATAGGATTCGCACGCGCACCGCGGGCGCAAGCGCCTCGCGCACCGCGCGCGGTATGCTCGCCACCCGCTAAGTGCCGACGTCTTCCAAGGGCCCCTGAGTGAAACATCCCTTCGCACGACTTAGCTGAAAAATTGGAGGAAAGCCTCATGACCATGCTGGAGATTATTGAGAAGAAAAAGCTGGGGAAGGTGCTGAGCCCGGCGGAAATTCAGTTTTTCGCGGAGGCGGCAGCCCAGAAGAGCGTGCCAGACTATCAGCTGGCCGCCCTGCTGATGGCCATCCGGCTGAACGGCATGACGGACGAGGAGACCACGGAGCTGACTCTGGCCATGCGGGACACGGGGGACGTAGCGGACTTGAGCTCTCTTCCCGGCATCAAGGTGGACAAGCATTCTACCGGCGGGGTGGGGGACACGACGACGCTGGTGCTGGCGCCCCTGGTGGCGGCCTGTGGCGCTCCGGTGGCCAAGATGAGTGGCCGAGGGCTGGGGCACACTGGCGGCACGCTGGACAAGCTGGAGTCCATCCCCGGGCTGCGGGTTTCCCTGACGGAGGAGGAATTCATCCGCCAGGTGAAGGAAATCGGCGTGGCTGTGGTAGGTCAGACGGGGCGCCTGGCCCCGGCGGACAAGACCCTGTACGCCCTGCGGGACGTGACCTCCACGGTGGATTCCATCCCTCTGATGGTTTCCTCCATTTTAAGCAAGAAGCTGGCGGCGGGGTCCGACGCCATCGTGCTGGACGTGAAGACCGGGTCCGGCGCCCTGATGCAGCGGCTGGAGGACAGCATCCATCTGGCCCAGATGATGGTCAACGTAGGGACCCTGGCAGGCAAGCCCACCCTGGCCCTGATCAGCGGTATGGATCAGCCCCTGGGCACCCACGTGGGCAACGCCCTGGAGGTGAAGGAGGCCATCGACATTCTGGCGGGCCGGGCCGGCGGGGATTTGAAGGAGGTTTCCCTGACCCTGGGAGGCCACATGCTGGTGCTGGCGGGGCTGGCGGAGGATCATGCCCAGGCGGTGGAGCAGCTGCGGCAGGCGCTGGAAAGCGGCGCGGGGCTGGAAAAGCTGAAGCAGATGATTGCCGCCCAGGGAGGAGATCCCCGGGTGTGCGACGATGTAGGGCTGCTGCCCCAGGCTCCGGTGAAAAAGACGGTGCTTTGCGGCCGGGAGGGCTACGTGGCGGGGATGAACACCATGGCCCTGGGCACGGCGGCGCAGGCCATGGGCGCCGGGCGGACCCGGGTGGAGGAGCAGATCGATTATTCCGTGGGATACGTGCTGCGGGTTCGGGTGGGGGACCGGGTGACGCCGGAGACGCCCCTGTGCGAGCTGCACGCCCGGACGGAGGAGGACGCGGCGCGGGCGGAGGCGGCCATTCGGCAGGCCATCTCCTGGAGCGAAGCCCCCTGCGAGAAGGCGAAAAATTTCTATGCCCTGGTGACATCTAGCGGCGTTACCCGGCTGTAAGAAGGATCGATTTATGAGTTCGGAATTCAAAAAGGGAATTCAGCATGGAATTCCCATCGCGTTGGGATACTTGAGCGTGTCCTTCGCCTTCGGCATGAAGGCGGTGGGGGACGGACTGACTTGGCTGCAGGCGGTGCTGATTTCCATCACCAATGTGACCAGCGCCGGCCAGATGGCGGGCCTGCCCCTGATGCTGGGAGGCGCCAGCCTGGTAGAGATGGCGCTGACCCAGCTGACCATCAACCTGCGGTACGGGCTGATGGGCCTGAGCCTGGGGCGGAAGCTGGACGACAGCATGGGAACCTTGCAGCGGCTGATCTTTTCCTTCGCCAACACGGATGAGATTTTCGCCGTGGCCTCCTCCCAGCCTGGGAAGGTGGGCAAGCGGTACCTCTACGGGCTGATGATTACGCCGATTCTGGGCTGGGCCCTGGGCACCCTGCTGGGGGGCGTGGCGGGGACGCTGCTGCCCGCCTTTGTGCGCACGGCCCTGGGCATCGCCATCTACGGTATGTTCCTGGCCATCATTCTGCCCCCTTCCCGGGAGAAGAAGCCGGTGCGCTTCGTGGTGCTGCTGTCCGTGGGGATGAGCCTGTGCTTCCGGTACATTCCGGGGCTGAACCGGGTTTCCAGTGGATTTGTGATCATCATCTGTGCGGTAATTTCCGCCGCCATCGGCGCCGCCCTGTATCCGGAGCAGGAAGGAGGCAACCCATGAGCTGGAGCGCATTTGTGCCCTACGTGGCGGTGATGGCGGTGGTGACCTACCTGATCCGCATGCTGCCGCTGACGGCCTTTCGCCGGCCGATTCACAGCCGATTTATTCAATCCTTCCTGACCTATATTCCCTACGCGGTGCTGGGGGCCATGACCTTTCCGGAGGTGTTTTATTCCACGGGGGATCTGCGGACCGCCGCGGTGGGTGTGGTGGTGGCGGTGATTTTGGCCTGGCGGGGGAAGAGTTTGTTGACGGTGGCCATCGCCGCGTGTTTGGCTGTAGCCGCTGCACAAGGGATATTGTTGTTGGTATAAACGATTGCCATGTGCGAAGGGATGTTTCACTCAGGGGCCCTTGGACGTCTGGAACGGGCGAACCTCTGGCGACCGCCAGTGGCGGAAATCTCGCCAGAGGTGAGGTCAACCGAAAGGAAGCGATCTCCACTGCGTGGAGTCGCGACCATTGAGGTTGCGGAAAGAGAGCGTGCCCCGGAGGGGAACTCCCGCGCGCACGTGATGCAAGCCCTTGCAAAATCAAGGCTGGCTGTGTATAATGTGACTAATTTGCGATAAGGAGCGCTGACCATAATGGCCCTGAAGGATTACTGTTTTGACGGGAAAAAACCTCTGAAGCTGAAGGAGATGCCCACGGGCGCTGGGGAATACAAGGTGCAGAAGAGCGACCTGGTGGCGAAGACGGAGGAGAACATGCTCCGGGCGGCGGAGCTGCAAGAAAAGCTTTACGCCGCGAAGCAGGAGGGGTTGATTTTCGCCCTGCAGGCCCGGGATGCGGCGGGGAAGGACAGCCTGATCAAGAAGATTTTTTCCAAGCTGAATCCCGCGGCGCTGAAGATCACCTCCTTCAAGGTGCCCAACAAGACGGATCTGGCCCACGACTACATGTGGCGGATCAATCGGGCCATGCCCGAGCGGGGGAGCATCGGGGTTTTCAACCGCAGCCATTATGAGGATGTGCTGGTAGTGCAGGTGCACCAGATGCAGAAGGGATACGTGCTGGCCCCCCGATGCAAGACGGAGGATTTCTTCGCCCGGCGCTATCGCCAGCTGAACAACTGGGAGGAATACCTGTGGGAGAACGGCTTCCGCATGGTGAAGATCTTCCTGAACGTTTCCAAAGAGGAACAGAAGCAGCGGTTCCTGGACCGGATGGAGCTGCCGGAGAAGCACTGGAAGCTGTCCGTGGGGGACATGCAGGAGCGGGCGCTATGGGAGGAATATGACCGGGTGTTTGAGGACACCATCAACGCCACGGCGACGGAGCACGCGCCCTGGTACGTGCTGCCGGCGGACAACAAATGGTACACCCGCTATCTGATGAGTGAGATCATCCTGAAGACCCTGGAGGACATGGCGCCGGAGTTCCCGCCGCTGGACGCGGAGGAAGCGGCGAAGATCCCCATGGTCATGCAGGAGTTGGAAAAAGAGTAAAGCAAAGACTTTTGCTTTCTCGGCATATGTTTTTTTCACTCCCCCGCTTCGCGGGGGAGCTTGTTAGATGAGATGTTTTTCGTGCCCGGACCGGTGATCTGGCGACAGCCAGCCCGATCCGGGCATTGCATTTTTCAGCACAATCTGATAACATTCTCCCTGTTTATTGCTTTGGAGGAGGGCTTTCATGGCACTGGAAAGCACAGGGAGTTTTTCTTTCGCCGCCGCGGCGCTCCGGCTGCTGCTGGCGCTGGCGGCGGGGGGAGTCATCGGATACGGCCGATCCAAGCGGGATCGGGCGGCGGGCTTTCGCACCTATATGCTTATCAGCCTGGGGGCGGCCATGGCTTCGCTGCTGACGCTGTACGAATATCAAATGCTGCAGGGCCCCTGGCAGGAAGTTCTGATTCAGGTGGGAGAAAAGTTTGACGCGGCCCGGCTGGTGAGCCAGGTGGTGGCTGGCATCGGCTTTCTGGGCGCGGGCATCATCATCAAATCCACCCATCAGCAGGTGAAGGGTTTAACCACGGCCACGGGGCTGTTTGCCACGGTGTGCATGGGCATCGCCGCGGGGATGGGATTTTACGCGGTGGTGGTGGCCAGCATCTGCGTGGTGACCCTGGTGCTGAACGTCATGTCCCCCCTGGAGGCGGCCTACAAGCGGCATTTGCGGAACATTACCCTCAGCGTGGAATTCAACAGCGTGGAGGATATCGACGTCATCAGTCAGGCCATCGAGGCGGAGCAGGCGAAGATCTATGACATCGACGTGGAGCGGACGGAGGTTCACAACGGGCGGCTGCCCTCGGCGGTGTTTATCCTGCAGCTGAGCCGGGAGAATCATTCCCACTCCGGCATGCTGACGACCCTGGCGGAGCTGCCCTGTGTCAACTCCGTGCAGGAACTGATCGCGTAAGGGAGGGGAAGGAAGATGCTTTCGTTTTTGAACGGGGTACGGGGCACCGGCCTGGCCGCCATCGGGCTGAAGATGCTGCTGGCCATCCTTTGCGGCATGGTGGTGGGGCTGGAACGCTCCGCCAAGAATCGGCCCGCCGGATTCCGGACCCATATCCTGGTGTGCCTGGGGGCCACGGTGGCGGCCTTGACGGGACTGTACATCTACCTGGACCTGCGGCTGCCTTCGGATATCTCCCGGCTGTCCAGCCAGGTGATTTCCGGCCTGGGCTTCATCCTGGCGGGGACCATCGTGGTGACCAAGAAACTGACCATCAAGGGGCTGACCACGGCGGCGGGGCTGTGGACCACGGGCATCATCGGCCTGGCCATCGGCAGCGGATACTACGAGATCGGCATCCTGGGAACGGCCCTGGTGCTGATGGTGGAGGGATGGTTCGGCTGGTTCGGGGGGAACATTCGGCACCAGCCGGAATATACCCTGGAGCTGCTGTACAACGACAAAACCAGCCTGGACCACGTGTTGCGCTGCTGCAAGGATAACCATCTGGCCATCGTGAACCTGAAGATTCACGCCCTGACGGATCAGGGGGAGGCCAGCTACTCCGGCCTGGTGCAGCTGCGGGGCGGCCTGGCGGCGGAAAAATTACTGGACAAGATTCGGCTCATGCCCGGCATCGTGTCGGCGGACGAGCTGTAAAACGCGGGGCGCGAAGGGCCACTTGTTTTGGCGGGAGCTGTTGCGGGCGGACAACATCGTGTCCGGGAAGGAACAGAAAGGAAGAAAAACGGGTATCCATATGCGGGAATATACATTGGGAATAGATGTGGGCTCCACCACCGTGAAGACCGTGCTGCTGGACGAGACCGGCAGCATGGTTTTTCATTGCTATCAGCGGCATCACGCCCACACGCAGGAGACCCTGGCGGAGATTCTGCGCCAGGCCCGGGAAGCCCTGGGGGCCTGCCGGGTTCGCTGCGCCATTACGGGCAGCGGCGGCATGGGGCTGGGTAAGGCGCTGGAGATTCCCTTTGTGCAGGAGGTGGCCGCGGTGGCGGAGGCCCTGAAGGCTCAGGCGCCGCAGACGGACGTAGCCATCGAGCTGGGGGGCGAGGACGCGAAGATCATCTACTTCACCGGCGGGCTGGAGGAGCGGATGAACGGGGTTTGCGCCGGGGGCACCGGCAGCTTCATCGACCAGATGGCCGCCCTGATGCAGACGGACGCCCCGGGGCTCAACGCGGAGGCGGCCCACTACCAGGAGATTTATCCCATCGCCGCCCGGTGCGGCGTGTTTGCCAAATCGGACATTCAGCCCCTGATCAACGACGGGGCCACCCGGGCGGATCTGGCGGCCTCCGTGTTTCAGGCGGTGGTGAATCAGACCATCTCCGGCCTGGCCTGCGGCAAGCCCATTCGGGGCCACGTGGCCTTCCTGGGCGGACCGCTGCATTTCCTGCCGGAGCTGCGGAACAGCTTTATCCGGACCCTGAAGCTGACGGACGAGACGGCCATCCTGCCGGAAAACAGCCATCTGTTCGCCGCCCTGGGGGCGGCCATGCAGGCGGCGGCGGGGGAGGCCCGGGAGCTGGACGCCCTGATCGACGCTCTGAGCCGGGGGGTGATGCTGACCTTTGAGCTGAAGCGGATGGAGCCCCTGTTCGAAAACGAGGAGGCTTACCGGGCCTTTCGCCGCCGGCACGACCGGGCTCGGGTGAACCGGGGCTCTCTGGCGGAATACGCGGGGCCCTGCTTTCTGGGCATCGACGCCGGCAGCACCACCACGAAGCTGGCTCTCATCGGGGCGGAGGGGGAGCTGCTGTGGTCCTTCTACGCCGGCAATCAGGGCAATCCCATCCAGACGGCGCTGGACGCCCTGGGGGAATTGAAGGACCAGATGCCCGAAGGGGCTTACATCGCCCGGAGCTGCTCCACGGGATACGGCGAGGAGCTGCTGAAATCCGCCTTCTCCCTGGACGAGGGGGAGGTGGAGACCATCGCCCATGTCACCGCCGCCCGGTTCTTCGACCCGGAGGTGGACTGCGTGCTGGACATCGGTGGGCAGGATATGAAGTGCATCCAGCTGAAGAACGGCTCCGTGGACAATATTTTGCTGAACGAGGCCTGCTCCTCCGGGTGCGGGTCCTTCCTGGAGAACTTTGCCGTGTCCATGGGCTACACCGCCCCGGCCTTTGCCAAGGCAGCGCTGTTTGCGAAAAATCCCCTGGACCTGGGCACCCGGTGCACCGTGTTTATGAACAGCAATGTGAAACAGGCTCAGAAGGAGGGGGCGGACCTGCAGGATATCTCCGCGGGGCTGGCCTATTCCGTCATTCGCAACGCCCTGTTCAAGGTCATCAAGCTGGCGGACGCCGCGGATTTGGGCCGCCGGGTGGTGGTGCAGGGCGGCACCTTCCACAACGAGGCGGTGCTGCGGGCCTTTGAAAAAATTTCCGGGGTGGAGGCGGTGTGCCCGGACATCTCCGGCATGATGGGCGCCTTTGGGGCGGCCCTGATCGCCCGGCAGCATTACGCGGGACAGGAAAGCGCGATGCCGCCCCTGGAGGCCCTGATGGGGCTGACCTGGAAAACCGCCACCACCCACTGCCAGCGGTGCGAGAACCACTGCATGCTGACGGTGAACACCTTCCCCGGGGGCCGGCGGCACATCACCGGCAACCGGTGCGAGCGGGGCCTGGGGAAGACTGCGGAGGCGGCGGAGAAGGGCCCCAACCTGGCGGCCTACAAGCTGAAGCGGATGTTTGACTACGAGCCCTTGAAGATCGAGGAAGCGCCCCGGGGGGAGATCGGGATTCCCCGGGTGCTGAACATGTGGGAAAACTATCCCTTCTGGCATACCTTCTTTACCCAGCTGGGGTTCTCGGTGCGCCTGTCCCCGGTGTCCACGCGGAAAATCTACACCCTGGGCATGGAATTCATCCCCTCGGAAAGCGAATGCTACCCCGCGAAGCTGGCCCATGGGCATGTGCAATGGCTGATTAATCAAGGGGTGAAGACCATTTTCCACCCCAGCGTGTTCTACGAGCACCAGGAGGTGGAGGGCAGCCAGAACCATTACAACTGTCCCATGGTTTGCGCCTACCCGGAGAATTTGAAAAACAACGTGGAGGACGTGACGGAGGGGCGGGTACGCTATATTCGGCCCTTCCTGGCCTTCACCAGCGAGAAGATTACCGCGGACAGGCTGGTACGCCTGGGCCGGGAGGAATGGGGCATTCCCGCCCGGGAGGTTCGGGCGGCGGTGCACGCGGCCTGGGAGGAACAGCGCCGGGCCAAGGCGGACGTGCGGGCGGAGGGCCAGCGGGCCCTGGCCTGGATGGAGGAGAAGGGCCGCCGGGGCATTATCCTGGCGGGGCGGCCTTACCACATGGATCCGGAGATTCACCACGGCATTCCGGAGATGATCGCCGGATACGGCCTGGCGGTGCTGACGGAGGACAGCATTCCGGCGGATTTCGCCCCGGTCCGCCCCGTGCGGGTGAACGACCAGTGGGTGTACCATTCCCGGATGTACACCGCCGCCCAGTTTGCCGCCACCCGGGAGGACCTGGAGCTGATCCAGCTGAACTCCTTCGGGTGCGGGCTGGACGCGGTGACCACGGACCAGGTCAGCGAGATTCTGGAGCAAAGCGGCCGGCTGTACACCGTGCTGAAGATCGACGAGGTCAACAACCTGGGGGCGGCCCGCATCCGGGTACGGAGCCTGCTTTCCGCCATGAGGCTGCGGCAGGAGCAGGGGATTTTGCCTGCCGGGGAGCCGAAGCCCTACCAGCGGGCGGAGTTTACCCGGCAAATGTTCCAGGAGGGGTACACCATCCTGGCGCCGGACATGATCCCCATGCATTTCGCCCTGCTGAAGCCGGTTTTCGAAAAGCATGGGTATCACCTGGCCTTCCTGACGAACGAGGGCCGCTCGGCGGTGGATATGGGGTTGAAGTTCGTCAACAACGACGCCTGCTACCCCTCCATCATCACCGTAGGGCAGATGATGGAGGCGGTGCTCAGCGGGGAGTATGATGTGAACCGCCTGGCGCTGATCATGAGCCAGACCGGGGGTTGCTGCCGGGCCAGCAATTATGTGGGCTTTATCCGCCGGGCCCTGGAAAAGGCGGGGCTGCCCCAGATTCCCGTCATTTCCCTGAATTTTAACGGCATGGAGAAGAACGAGGGCTTCCAGCCCACCCTGCCCCTGCTGGTGGATGCGGGGAAGGCCCTGGTGCTGGGGGACCTGATGATGAAATGCGTCTATCGGGTGCGACCCTATGAGCTGGAGGAGGGCAGCGCCGACCGGATGCACGAAAAATGGCAGGGGATTGTCCAGGAGGCCCTGGGCGGAAAGCGGAAGTACGCTTACGCCGCCCTCTGCCGGGATCTGGTGGCGGATTTCGACGCTCTGCCCCTGCGGGACATTCCCCGGAAGCCTCGGGTGGGCATCGTGGGGGAGATCCTGGTGAAATACATGCCCATGGCCAACAACCATCTGGCGGAGCTGCTGGAGCGGGAAGGCGCGGAGGCGGTGGTGCCGGATCTGATGGATTTCGTATACTATGTGCTGTACAACCAGCAGTATAAGACGGAGTATCTGGGCACCCGATGGACGGGAAAATACACCAGCAGCATCGGGATTCCCGGGCTGCGGGCCTTCTGCAAGCCGGCGGCGGAGGCGCTGCGGCGGTCGGAGCGGTTCCAGCCCCCGGTGCCCATCGAGCACATCGCAGACCTGGCTCGGCCTTTCCTGTCCATCGGCAATCAGTACGGTGAAGGGTGGTTCCTCTGCGGGGAGATGGCGGAGCTGCTGGAGAGCGGCACGCCAAACATCGTGTGCATCCAGCCCTTTGGCTGCCTGCCCAATCACGTGGTGGGCAAGGGGGTTATCAAGGCCCTGAAGGCCGCCTATCCCCAGGCGAACATCGCTGCTGTGGATTACGATCCCGGCGCCAGCGAGGTGAACCAGCTGAACCGTATCAAGCTGATGCTCTCCCAGGCGGAGATGCAAAAAAAGAATTGACAGATGAAATTGTCTGAATATAATAAAGACAGGGATTGTGTTGGCTCCTCGCGATGGACGCCCTACCGGGCTTAATCGCCAAAAACCGCCACGTACCGCTAATACGTGACGGTTTTATTGTGCCTTGCTTGCCTATTTCTTTGTTTTGTATTAATATACCCCCGGGAAACGAGGTTTCCCTAAGTAGTGTCAGAAACGAATGAGGTCATAGATGAGATTGAATAGGTTTATCGCCATTTTGGCTGTGGTTTGCCTTTTGTGGCCCGTTGCTTTAGGGGAAGAGGACGATTTATTCATTGAAGAAATCGTGGAGGATGTGCTGCTGGACGACGAGGGGGAGGAGATTCTGCTGCCCGCCGCCACGGCCGCGCCTGCGGTATATAGCGGCTGCTATACGCCCTCCTACGGCAGCGCCTATGCCCCCCTCCCCGGGGAGAACAATTACTGGACCCTGCCCATGGACATCACCGACGAGGCCGCGGTTTGGGAGATGCTGACCGCCCCCATCACGGTGGTGGACATCGGAAAGAAGAGCGGGGAAAAGGTGCAGACCTACCTGTATCGGGAGCCGGACGAGAACAGCCTGAAGATCGGGGTGGTGACCTGCGAGAGCCAGGGGGTCCGGGTGATCGAAACCCTGGACAACGGCTGGAGCCTGGTGGAATGCTACTCCAGCTCCTTCCACGCCACGAAGGTGGAGGCCTGGAATCTGCTGGTCAGCGGCTATATCCAGACCAGCTATTTGAAGCAGGTGACCCCCAATCCCACCATGGGCATCGTGTGCGACAAGCTGACCCAGCGGCTGTATATCTTCCAGGAGGGGAAGCTGTTGACCACCCTGCTGTGCTCTACGGGCATCGCCATGTGGAACGGCAGCAAGTATCAACCCTATAACGAGACCCGGTCCGGGGAGTTCCTGCTGATGAGCAAGGTGGGCACCCTGATCAGCGACCGGCTGTACTGCGACATGGCGATCCGCTTCAACAGCGGCGACATGATTCACGAGGTGCCCCATGTGAACAACGCCGACGGCACCCCGAATTATGGTACCACGGAGCCGAAGCTGGGCACCAAGTGCAGCCATGGGTGCATTCGGGTGCAGCGGAACAAGACCCCGGAGGGGGTCAATATGAAGTGGATCTGGAGCCAGCTGAAGAGCGGCAGCAAGGTGAAGTTCGTCATCTGGGAGGACTGGCAGGGCCGGCAGATCGACATCCCCGCCGGGGATACGACCCTGTATTACAATCCCAACAAGGGGCAATACTATCACCGCTCCTCCTTCTGCTACAGCGCTAAAGCCATTACCTTCCAGCCCTTTGCCTACAGCCAGCTGGAGGAGGCGCCCTTCGCCAAGCTGCACGCCTGCCCCTACTGCGTGCCCCCGATGCGGGAGAGCGAAATCGACGCCATCAACGAGCAATACGCCCCCGGCGGCGATCATGACGAGCTGCTGACCAGCCTGCGGGCCGGATATTTTGAGTATTTGGAGAACAACTGAGAAGCCTCTGCGAAAATCCCCGAAGGAAATCGGGGATTTTTCGAAATCATCAAGACATTTTTCCATAGGAAGCCGAATGGAAACCGGATATAATAAGGATCATCGCGGAAAAAGGAGGAATATGGGAATGGATCTGGAGCATCTGATTCATGGAGATATGCCGGGGGACAAGATCGCCATCGAGCCTCAGCACGAGGAGAAGGCGGAGCGGATTTATCCCCTGCTACGGGGCCTGCTGCCGGAGGGCAAGGCCGTGGTCTGCGTCTGCGGCGGCAGCGGCGTGGGCAAGAGCGAGGTGGCCTCCCTGCTGGGCACGCGGCTGCAGGCGGAGGGGATCGGCGCCTATGTCATGAGCGGGGATAATTATCCCCACCGGATTCCTTCCCAGAACGACGCGGAGCGGGAACGGGTGTACGCCGAGGGCGGCCGGGCCGCCCTGGAAGGCTATCTGGGCACGCCTCAGGAGATTGATTTTGACCTGGTGAACCGGATTCTGGCGGATTTCAAGGCGGGCCGGAGCCCGGTGGCCTTGAAGCGCATGGGCCGGACGGAGGAGGAAAAGTGGTTTGATCAGGTGGACTTCTCCCAGACCCAGGTGCTGATTCTGGAATGGACCCATGGCAACAGCGACTATGTGAGCGGGGTGGACGTGCCGATTTTGCTGAACTCCACGCCGGAGGAAACCTTGGCCCATCGCCGGGCCCGGGCCCGGGACAAGGGGGTGGACAGCCCCTTCACCACCCTGGTGCTGGAAATTGAGCAGGAAAAGCTGAAGCGGCAGGCCCACAAGGCAAAGATCATCGTCAGCAAGAGCGGAGAGGTGATCTCCTACGATCAGTATCGGGAACTGATGGGGGTGTGACCATGATGGAAATGAACAACCGGCCCATGCTGAACCTGTACCCGGACAGCCTGGGGAGCCGGCTTTCGGAGGCGGTGGCCTTCCTGTCCCGGCCGGAGCTGAAGGACGCCTTCGGGTCGGTGTACGTGCTGCCCAGCCTGTATCATTCCGATCTGGACCGGGGATTTTGCGTCGTGGATTATGACCTGAACGAGGAGCTGGCTTCACCCCAGGATGTGGAGGATCTGAAGGCCCTGGGGCTGGATCTGAAGCTGGATTTCGTGCTGAACCACGCTTCCGTGCAGTCCCCGCAGTTTCAGGACCTGCTGCGGAAGGGGGAGGATTCCGAGTATCGGGATTTCTTCATCGACTGGAACCAGTTCTGGCAGGGGCGGGGCGAAATGATTCCGGAGGGGTATATTCAGCCGGAGGAGCAATATCTATCCCAGATGTTTTTTCGCAAGCCCGGGCTGCCCATCCTGATGGTGCGCTTTCCGGACGGGCGGGAGGTGCCTTACTGGAACACCTTCTACCAGAAGGTCTGGGAGGAGGCGGGAGAGCGCCGCTATTTGGGCCAGATGGATTTGAACATTCGGTCGGAAAAGGTGTGGGCCTTTTATGACCAGACCCTGGCGAAGCTGGCCTCCTATGGCGCGCGGATCATTCGCCTGGACGCCTTCGCCTACGCGCCGAAGGCGCCGGGGAAGCGGAATTTCATGAACGAGCCGGAAACCTGGGAAACCCTGGCCCGGGTCAGGAAGATGGCGGATGAATACGGGCTGCGGCTGCTGCCGGAGATTCACGCGGGATACGAGGAGCAGGTGTACCGGAAGATCGCGGATCAGGGATACATGACCTACGATTTCTTCCTGCCGGGGCTGATCCTGGACGCCATTGAGAATCACACCGGGGCTTACCTGGCGGCCTGGGCCCGGGAACAGGAGGAGCAGGGCATCCGGACGGTCAATATGCTGGGCTGCCACGACGGCATTCCCCTGCTGGACCTGAAGGGGCTGCTGCCGGACGAGCGGATTCAGGGCTTGGTTGATTTGACGGTGGCTCGGGGCGGGTATGTGAAGAACCTGCACGGGGCCAAGAACATGTATTATCAGGTGAACGCCACCTATTTCAGCGCCCTGGGCGAGTCAGAGGAGAAGATGGAGCTGGCCCGGGCCATTCAGCTTTTCATGCCGGGGAAGCCCCAGGTTTGGTATCTGGACCTGCTGTGCGGGAAGAACGATTACGCCGCCATGGAGCGGGCCGGCGAGGGCGGACACAAGGAGATCAACCGGACGAACCTGAGCTTGGCGGAGGCGGAGGGGCGGCTGGAAAATCCCTGCGTGCGGAAACAGCTGGAGCTGCTGCGGCTGCGGAGCACCCATCCCGCCTTTGGCGCGGAAAGCCGCGTGAGGGCGGAGGCGGAGGGCTCGGAGCTACGCCTGGTCTGGGAGAATGGGCCCCATCGGGCGGAGCTCCAGGCTCATCTGGTTACGGGGAAATATGAAATCCTTGTTTGAGAAGAAATGGCAAGCATCTCTCATGCCCCGCTGAGTTATGACATTTTCATTAAGCACCCCCCCGTCTCGCGGGGGGTGCTTTGATCATCAAAGCATTGATTTGCGGCCATTCCTTTGCTTTCCCCGCTTCGCGGGGAGCTTTGCCCATCGTTTGCTTATAAAGAAGAGTCGCTGGCGGAAGGCCGGCGGCTCTTTGGGGCCATATTGGGGGAGCATATTCGTATCTTCCTGCGCTATAGAAACATGATCATATAATGCGGAATGGTGATGATTCGATTTTCGGAGACGCCGATATTCGCTCTCGCGATTTTGTATGCCAATGGCAGATCGTCCCTGCTTTTCATTAACTGATTCAGCGAGGCCGAAACCGCGTTGCGGCTCTTAAACTCCAGGGGAATGACCTGACCGTTCTGCTGCATAAGGGCGTCAATGTCCTTTCTGCTGGATTCATCCCTGAAATAATGAAGCGTGTGGCCATTCTTATGCAGCTGATCCATCAAAGCGCATTCATATACGCCCCCAACGGTATGCCCTGTCAGCACATCTTCTACGATTTGCCGCTTTAGGTCAAAGTCCCGCATAGCCATCAGGAGGCTGAGATCCGAAGGATAGATGCGGAAATTATCCGCCAGTTCATAATCGGACAGATCATAGAGGATTCGATTTACATTCCGCGCCTGATAAACCATATCCGCCTTCATCAACCACTCCAGGCTGGAGTAATATTTTTGCGCTCGGCCTCCCTGTTCGACTTCCTTATATTGGAACTTATGGTTCTCCTTCTCCAGCAGCTGACGGGAGAGGGACAGATAACATTTTTCCGCTTTGATTTTCTCCTCTGGGGAAGCATAATGGGCAATATCGTACAGGTATCCTTGAAGCAGATCCCGCTGAACGCGGTCTGCGGCCAGGAAGTCGCGGGATTGCTGATACTGAAACACGACCTCCGGCATTCCGCCCAGCGCCGTGTATACTCTGAACAGCCGCAGAAGCTCGCCATGGATGGCCTGGGGAACCGGAGTGCGGGTTTCAAAGCATTCGCGCAGCTTCTCGATCAGGGACGAATCAATCCCCTGGCTCCAGAGGAATTCCTCAAAGTCCAGGCCGGCCATGGACAAATGCTCCACGTACCCCACGGGATAGGAGGAAGGGCGTTTGTAATCAATCCCCAGCAGAGAACCGGAGGCGATGACATCGAAGCGCTGATCCTGGGCCCAAAACTTGAGAGAGGTGATGGCTTCCGGGCATTCCTGAATCTCATCCAGAAATAGCAACGTGCGATCAGGCTCCAGGGGAACCTGGGGATATCTGAATCGAATCGCTGTCAGCAGCGATTTCACATCCAGATCTCCGCTGAAAATCTCCATGGCGGAGGGCGTTTCCTTAAAATTGATTTCCAGCACCTGATCATAGGCGGCTGCCCCGAAGGAACGAATCGCGTAAGTTTTCCCTACCTGCCTGGCGCCCTGAAGGATCAGGGCCTTCTTTTGGTCCCGCGGCTTCTGTTTCCAAGCCTGTAGCTGAGAAAGTATCTTCCGTTGCAGCATCCCTCATGGCCCTCCAATCTCCGCATATCACGATTTTCGAATTCGAAAATCGTGATACATCAACATTTTCGAATTCGAAAATGTACGTTCATCAACATTTTCGAAAATATTGTAATCTGGGAAGCTGTTTTTGTCAAACTGAAAGACGGCAGACATCTTTCATGCTTCGATGATTTGCGACTATTTTCTTTTGATTGGTTGAAAAGAGCCGCTGGCGGAAGGCCGGCGGCTCCTCTGGGCATATGGGAAACACATTCTTCAGCTATTTCTGTTGACGGGAGATAGCGCTGAACTGTTTGACGATCCAATCATGGATGACCTGGCGAACCTCGGGGCTCCAGAAATTCCCTTCATGCTCCGCACCATCCACGTAATAAGCGGTTACATCACTATTGATTTCTTTCATGCGGGAATAGAGTGCCTCTGTCTGCTGAAAGGGAACCACGGGATCCGCTGTGCCATGGAGTAGAAGAAAGGGTGGGTAGCTCTTTTGGGCCTGCACCTGATGTACTGGGCTGCACAGGCGCAGCATCGCCTCCCATTTTTCCTTTTCCGGCCCCAGGCAGGCCGTCAGGAAAGGTTCCATCTGGGGGAAGGTATCCGGATAATGGAAAAGGACAGGTAAATCCGTCGGTGGGAAACAGGCCGCCACCGCGTTTACCGCGTCTTCCTGGGCTTCGTATTCCTCCGTGCGGAAACGAGGATCATTACCCGTCAACCCCAGCAGACAAACGGTGTTGCCACCGGAGGAGGTTCCGAAGGCGATGATCCGGTCAGGATCGATGGCATAATCCTTCGCGTGGGCTCGGAGAAAACGAATCGCGGTCTTGACATCTTGCAGAAAAGCGGGGAAGGGGAACCCCTCCTGGGTGCTGCGATGGCTGACCGTGGCGACGGCGATGCCTTCCTCTGCGAAATGGGAGAGCATGGGTATTTCATAGTTCAGATTCGGCGTCGTCCAGGCGCTGCCCTGGACGAATAGGATCAGTGGTGCGGCTTCGACCTGAGAGCGATCGTCTCGAGGGGCCCAGGGAAGAATGAGCGTAAGCTCCTGGCCGTTTGCGGAGTAGGGAATGTGCTGAATGAGTTCCGCTTGGCCCTGCAGAGAAGGATTCATGGGAAGATGCGTGATTTCCGGAATCATGAATAGATAGCTCCTTTCTATGAAAAAGCATTGAAAATAAGACATTTTTCCATATGCAACAAGAGGAAAAGCACATATAATGTCCTTGAAAGAATACGAGGAAATGGCGGGCCTGTCAAGTGCGTTGTGAAGAGGCGGACGGAAAGGCGCTGATGACGTGCGATGAAAGGGACGCGCCCGTGATTTTCAAAAAAAGAGAATGAAAAAGGAGTGGGTGAAGACGATGAATTATCGGTGGCAAGTGGAAACTGGAGGATATTTTGTTCTTTATGAAAATGAACAGCCCATCCTCATGGGATCCGCTCGGGCGGAAGATTGCGCGCGGGAGGAGATCATCGATACCCGGAAAGCCCAGCTGGTGGGGCAGGAACAGACAGAGAACGGATGGATCCTGACCTATGAAAACGAAGCCGGGCTGGTTCTGCGGGAGTATTTAGAGGTAACCTCGGCAGGGGCCACCGCTCGGTGCGGGCTATCCAGGAAGGACAGCCTTCCCGTGACCACCCGAAACCTGATTCCCCTTTCCGCTCAGGCCAAGGGGGATGAGACGCCCTATCTTTGGCGGGATCTGGAGGCAAGAATGCTGCAGGTTCCCTATGATAATGATATGTGGATGCGATACGAGGCGGTGGCGTTGCGGGCCGGGCGGAAAAGCAGCGATTTAACCGTGCTATTTCGGGAGGACACCAGAGAGGGAATTTTGCTGGGAGCGCTGGATTTTGATTTGTGGAAAAATGCGGTGGCCTGCCCCGGCATGGACGCCCGCATTTTGGAATGCCGTTGCGGTCAAGGGGCCAGCGACGAAGGAACCCATGATTTTGAACCCCATGGCGTTGTAACGGACAAAGAGGTCTTTTCCGCTCGATTCCTAATTCAGCATGGACTGGATTGGCGGGAACTGCTGGAAAAATACGGGGACGTATTACAAGCCCAGCGGCCGATCCGCGCCTGGACGCAGGGAGTGCCTTTCGGGTTTAATAGTTATGCAGGGCTGGCAGCCACGCTGAACGCGGAGAATTTCCGGGAAAGCGGTCGCTTCGTCCGGGAAGAGCTGGTGAAACGGGGATTTGAGAACCAGGGAGTAACCTACATCAACCTGGACGGAGGTTGGCAGCGAATTCCGGAGGAGGAGATGCTGGCGATTCGGGATGATTTGCATGCGGCTGGTCAAGGGGCGGGCATTTATGACGCGCCCTTTGCCTGCTTCTATCCGGATCTGAACACGGAAATTCCCCTGATGCCGGGGCATACCTTCGCGGAGATCGTGCTGCGGGATCGCAAGGGAAATCCCCTGCCCCGGGTGGACCGATCCGTACCCTACGACGTGACGCATCCCCTGTGGCGGGAATGGACGGAGAAAAAGGCGCGGCGGTTCATTGGTTGGGGATATGATTATCTGAAGATCGACTTCTTAAGCCATGGGGGAATGGAAGGAGTCCATTGGGATCCGAGGATCCGTACGGGACGGGAAGCCCTGGCTGTGGGATACCAGGCGTTAGAGGAGCTTTACAGCGAGGAAAGGATGGGACGGCCCTTCTTCCTGAGTCTGTCCATCGCGCCGCTGCTGCCCTTCGGCACGGGGAACGCCCGTCGAATTTCCTGCGACGCCTTCGGCCTGTCGGAGGATGTGGAATATGTATTGAATGCCCAGACCTATTCCTGGTGGACCCATGGCCGGCTGTATCAGTTCAATGATCCGGACCATATCGTGCTGCAGCGCAGCTTCTGCATGCTGCGGGACGCCACGGAGGGAGAGGCCCGGGCTCGGTATACCAGCGCGGTGATTGCCGGGTCGGTCATGTTGCTGTCGGAGGACTATGCTCGGCCGGGAACCCGGGAGAGGACGATTCGCATCGCCGGCAACTCAGAGGTAAACCGGATCGCCCGGGCTGGCCGCGCCTTCCGTCCTATCGATGCCGCGGGATCCAGCGCCTGCTCTTGCTTTGTGGATCGGCAAGGGGAGGAATGCATGGCAGCCCTATTTGCTTGGCGGGAAAAGCCAGAAACAGTTCAAGTGTCTCTCGCGGAGGCGGATCTCCTGCCAGGTGTGTATGAGGATTTGTGGACAGGCCGGAGAGTATATGCCAAGGAGGGGCAGCTTTCCTGGGACTTTGAAGGGACGGACGCGGCCTTGCTGCGGAGAATTGAATAAAATATGTCAAAATGAAGCGCGCCAAAGGAGAAAGGGACCTAAAATCGACCAATAAATGTTCAAAATGAAGATGAACACAGGTAAATTTGACAAAAATAACGGGACGGAATTGTTTGATAAAAGACATAATTCCATAAACTTGTGCCATTATTCCATAGACGGAAGAAACATGTTTCCATAAAATGATCACAAGAAATTCAGCAGTTCGCTGAAAAAATGAAGGAGGATTTTCCTGATGAAGAAACTGCTTGGCCTGGCGCTGGCGGTCGTGATGGTTCTTTCCATGATGCTGCCGGCCGCGTTCGCGGACGATGCCGTGACGATTTCCTTTTTCGACAAGAACTCGGGCGTGCGGACCTTTGATGATCCGGTGGCCAAAGAACTGGAAGCCCGTACGGGCGTGAAGATCGACCTGATCAGCCCCTCTGGCAACCCGGCTGAGAAGCTGTCCCTGATGTTGGCGGGCCAGAATTATCCTGATATCGTGCTGATGGATCGGTCTTCCGACATCGTGAACCAGTACATTGAAGCCGGCGCGCTGGTGAATCTGTCCGACTATCTGGATCAGATGCCCAATGTGGTGGCTATGTATGGCGACACGCTGAACAAGACCCGTTACAGCGATGGCAACAACTACTATCTGTCCAACTGGTACGGTTACGATCCCGATCCTGTCAACGGCTTCATCTGCCGGTATGACTACATGATCGAGCTGGTAGGCCAGGAGCGGGCTGACTCCGACGAACCTTTCACCTGGAGCGAGATGCTGGACATCCTGAAGCGCTTTAAGGAAGCTCATCCGGAAAGCACCAACGCGGTGGTTATGAGTGAGCCCAACAGTGGCGCTATCAACGGCACCTTTGCCGGCATCAACGGGATCTATCCCTTCTACGTCTCCGATGGCAAGCTGCAGATGAGCGTGCGGGATCCCGCCTTCATCGAGGCCATCCATCAGATGAACGAGCTGTATCGGGAAGGCATCCTGGATCCGGAATGGACCAGCAACTCCCAGGAACTGCGGAACCAGAAACTGTCCAACAACGGCGCCTTTGCCTATGTTGGCGCTTATTGGGACACCTGGACCCCCAGCGCGGCGCTGATGGGTTCCGAAAATGCGAACGCGGAATATCTGTCCTATAAGGTAATTCCGGATGGCGTCACCTCTGCTGATCTACCCCTGGCGGGCCGTAGCAGCCTGGGTTGGGACGCGATCGCCATCACCACCAATTGTAAGAACATCGACGCCGCCATCAAGTTTGTAGATTATTGTGCCAGCCAGGAAGGCCAGGATCTGCTGCTGTGGGGTATCGAAGGCCAGGATTGGGAATTTGTGGACGGCGTCCGTACCCCCATTGGCGACATTGTTGACCGCTATCTGGCGGATCCCTCCAACACAGTGGACCAGACTGGTATCACCAAGTGGACCTGGTTCGTCAAGAATGACGTGCATCCCGATGATGGTACCGCCTGCCGTATCTGGTTCAACACCAAGGATCGCAGCGCCACCTATGCCTATCAGAACCTGACCAATGGCTACTACGACAGCGCCGAGTTCGCCGCGTTGGAGCCGGCGGGCAGCACCATCGAAGCGCTGCAGTTCCAGGGCGTAGTCGATGTATTTGATCAGTATCATCCCCGGATGGTCAACGCGGCTACTGTGGAAGAATGCGACGCCCTGTATGCCGAAATGCTGAACGCGCTGGAAAATGCCGGCGAGGAGAGCGTGGAAGCTTACATGAGCGAGCTGTATTTCGCCCGGCTGGATCTGTGGGGACTGCAGCCCGTGTCCAGCAAGTAAGGAGCGCATCTTTTCCAGAGATGAAAAAGTGAATTGATTGTATCGGAGCAGGGTCAGGGAGGGATGCCTTCGGGAGCTTCCCGACCCTGCTCCCTATATATTGCAAACAGGAGGAGAGACGCAATATGAACGTGGCTTTGCCAAAGAAGCATAAAAAAGCGCTTCGTAGCCGCCTATGGGATCAGCGATATCTATTTTTGCTGATGATCCCGGGCATCATCTGGGTGCTGATCATTTGCTATGCTCCCATGACGGGACTGTATATGGCCTTCACGAATTATCGCCCCTCCCAGAATGGATATTTCTATGATCTGTTCAATGGCAAATTCGTGGGCTTCCAGTGGTTTGATTATTTTTTTAAGAATGACTTCGCCATGATTATGCGGAACACGCTGGCCACCAGCGTGCTGACGCTGCTCTTTTCCTTCCCGGCGCCCATTATCCTGGCGGTGATGCTTAATGAGTTGAAAAGCATCCGGATGAAGAAGTTCATTCAGACCGCTTCCTATCTGCCTTATTTTATCTCCTGGGTTATCGCGTCCAATATTTTCCTGACCTTCCTGGCGGGAAATGGCCTGATCAATGATATTTTGTTGGCTCTGGGGCTTACCAGCGAGCGGATCCTCTTCTTCCAGCATGGCCCCTATTTCTGGTGGATCATCGCCATCGCCAATACCTGGAAGGGCATGGGGTACAATGCCATCATTTATCTTTCCGCCATTTCCGGCATCGATGAACAGCTGTACGAGGCAGCGGAGATTGACGGCGCGACGCGGGTGAAGCGGATTTGGCATATCACTCTGCCTACTATCCGGCCCACTATCTCCATCCTGCTGATTCTGGCCATTGGCGGCATCCTGTCCACGGGCTTTGAGCAGCAGCTGCTGATGGGAAATAATGCGATTCTGAACTACTCGGATGTACTGGATACCTACGCCTACCGATACGGCCTGGCTAAGGGGATGTATTCCTACGGCACGGCGGTTGGCCTGTTCAAATCCATTGTGTCCTTCATCCTGGTGATGAGCGCGAACAAAATTACGGCGAAGCTGAACGACTCCGCCCTGTTCTGAGAAAGGAGGGAAGAAACCTATGACGGCAATTGCGCGTAAACCCGTATCCAATAAAATCAAGGAGAAGCGGACGGCTGGCGAATGGGCGCTGGATATTTTCAAGGTGCTGTTTCTGGCTCTGGTCACCATCGTGACGGTTTATCCCTTCTGGAACATTTTTGTGATCTCGCTGAATGACGCTACGGACGCGGTGCGCGGGGGGATCTATTTCTGGCCTCGGGTGTTCTCTCTGTACAGCTATCAGGAGATTCTGGGCCGCTCCGCCTTCCAGCATTCCATTTTGGTCACCTTGGCCCGAACCCTCATTGGCACGCCTTTGGCGGTGATGGCGACCTCAATGCTGGCGTATCCCCTGTCCCGGAAGGATTTGGTGGGCCATAAGTTCTGGAGCTTGCTGTTTGTCTTTACCATGTATTTTGGCGGCGGCCAGGTGCCCTATTATATGGTGCTGAAGAATCTGGGCTTGCTGGATAATTTCCTGGTGTTTATTTTTCCGCTGATCATGAACGTGTACAACATGATTTTGATCCGCTCCTATATCGATTCCATGCCGGATTCTCTGTTTGAGGCAGTTCGTATCGACGGTGGCAACGACTTGGTAATTTTCTTCCGCATCGTGCTGCCCCTGGCCAAGCCCATCCTGATGACGGTGGCGCTGTTCGTGGCCATCAATCAGTGGAACAGCTGGTTCGATGCTTATCTGTATACATCGTCTCAGAACTTGAAACCTATGCAGTCCATCCTGGTGGAGATTCTGAATCAGTACCAGACCGGCGCTACCACCTCTCAGCAGATGTCCGCCGGTAAGACCGGCGCTACGGTGACTCCGGACAGCATCCGTATGGCGGCCACCATGGTAGCTACCATCCCGATTATCCTGGTGTATCCCTTCATTCAAAAGTATTTCGTGAAGGGGATCATGCTGGGCGCAGTGAAGGGATAAAACAACTTTCTTTCTGAGGGAAAGGAGGGCTTTCCATCAGCGAAAAGAAGCGTTACGAGGCGGAGACTCCGGAGGTAAACAAAACCTCCACCTATCACATCATCGAGTATCTGCAAAATAAAAACAGCTCTCTGTATATGAAAAGCTGTGGTATGCAGCGCTGTCTGCCGGGGTATACCTATCCTCACAATGCCCGGGAGGGCTATCATCTCCACGTGGTGCTGTCTGGCAAGGGGATATTGCGGACCGGTGGGCAGGAGTTTCAGATCCGGGCCGGGCAGATGTTCGTGCTGAAGGATCGGGAAGAGGCATTCTATCAAGCGGATATGCAAGACCCTTGGCATTACGTCTGGGTGACCTATAGTGGGTTCAATGCGCTCCGGTATATTCAGAGCGCCGGCTTTGAGGAAGGAATCTACGTGCAGGATTGCAACTTGGATTCAAATCGCTTTGCCGGAGTGGTGCGGGAAATCCTGGAACGACCGCATCTGAACATTTCCAGCGAGGTATACCGCACCAGCCTCGCCCTGCGCTTTCTGTCCCTGGCCATTGAGTCCTACGAGGTTAATGAGGAGGGGACCGAGCAGCGTGGCGGGCTGACGACGGACGAATATGTGGAGTATGCTATTCGGTTTATCGAGATGAATTTCGCCAGTGTGCGCATCAGCGATGTGGCGGAATATATCGGTGTCAACCGCACCTACTTCACCTCCATCTTTAAGAAAAAGATGATGGTTTCTCCCCAGGAATATCTGATGAGCGTGCGCATGAGCAAGAGCAAAGAGCTGTTGCGCCGCACGGATGTTCCTATCAATGTGGTGGCCAGGGAGGTGGGGTACGAGGACCAACTGGCTTTTTCCAAGATGTTTCGAAAGAAATATGGCCTCAGTCCCGAGCAATATCGCAAACAGAAAAACGCGGAGCGCACGATAGAGCAATCTGAATAAAAGCACTATTCATCCCCGGCTTTTGCCGGGGATGAATCTTTACAATCCGACAAAACCATGTATAATAAACCCATTCCACGGCTTTCGGCTGGGAGCTTCGGCCCCGGACCGTAGGAAGGAAATGCTGATTCTCGCTCCCTTGCGGAGCGAAGGCGAAAGAATCCATGGAAATGGGGGAAGCAAAATGCTTTCCGCCGGATTCGAAGCAGTTCGCATTTCCCAAAGGCGCGGAAAATCTATTTTTACGACGGGCATCCCGGAAAGGGAGCTCGAACGGAGGAAACCATGTCTAAGTCTACGCGGAACACAAGAGTGACTCGGATGACGCTGCTGGCCATGCTGGCGGCGGTGTTGGTTGTTTTGGCATTCGTGAATATTCCCATGCCCTTCGGCCTCAGCATTACCTTTAATATGATCCCGGTGGCCATCGCGGCCATCGCCATGGGTATGCCCGGGGGATTGATCATTGGCGGCGCCTTCGGGCTCATCAGCTTTCTGCAGTGCTTCGGGGTGTTCGGCTTCAGCGCCCTGGGGGCGGCGCTGGTGAATTACAGCCCGTTGCTCATGTTTGTGCAGCGGTTCGTGTCCCGCCTGGCGGTGGGGCTGCTGGCGGGCCTGGTGTATCGGCTGTTGAGCGGGACCCGGGCGCCCCTGTCCGTGAAGGGCGCGGTTACCGGGTTTGCTGCCGCCTTTTTCAATACGCTGTTCTTTATGGGGCTGCTGGTGCTGCTCTTTGGCCAAACGCCGGAGCTGCGGGATACCATCGCCGCCAAAGGCGTCGTCATGTATATCATCACCTCCGTGGGGATCAACGCCGTGGTGGAGATGCTGGTGGCGGCCCTGGTGACCGGCGGCGCCTGCGTCGCGCTGAAAAAAGCGCGGTTGATTTGAAGGGGAACGGTTTCAATCAGGGAGGGAAGCAAAATGATCCTGGCCATGGATGTGGGGAACACGAATATCAAGACGGCGCTGTTCGACGGCAAGGAGATGTACAAGTATTGGCGCATGTCCACCAATATTAACTCCACCTCCGATGAGTACGGCATCCGCCTGTCCTCCATGTTCGCCCATGAGGGGGTGCCCACCTCCAGCGTCGAGGGCATCGTGGTTTCCAGCGTGGTGCCCACCATCAACTTTACCCTGGACCATATGCTGCAGAATTACTTCGGCCAGACGCCGCTGTTCGTGGCGCCGGGGGTGAAGACGGGCATCAACATCCGCTATGAAAATCCCCGGGAGCTGGGCAGCGACCGTATCGCCAATGCCGTGGCCGCCTACGAGGAGTATGGCGGGCCCTGTATCTTTATCGATTTCGGAACGGCTACCACCTTCGGCGTGGTGGACGAGGGGGGCAGCTTCCTGGGCGGACTCATCTGCCCCGGCATCAAGCTGAGCAGCGAAGCCCTGGTGACGGGCACGGCCAAGCTGCCCCGGTTCGAGTTCATCCGGCCGGAATCCGTCATTGGCCGTACCACCCTGACCAACCTGCAAAGCGGCATGTATTATGGCTACGTGGGCCTGGTGAAGAACATCGTCCGCAAGATCAAGCAGGAGCTGGGCCGGGAAGCCTTTGTGGTGGCGACCGGGGGAATGGCGGTCATGATCGCCGAGGAAAGCCGGGCGATCGATAAGCTGGATGGGTTGTTGACGCTGAAGGGGCTGAGGACGATCTACGAGCGGAATCAGACAAAATAAGCAATCACAGCGAATGGTATATTCGTCAAAGGTAGGTAGACACCTTGGCTTTGTACGGATCAGCAGGGCTGATGGGGGCGCAGCCCCCATCTTCCAAAGATCCCCGTCCCCTTTTAGGGGAAGGGGGCAGGGGGAAGAGGTCGTTGGCAAAACGAGAAGCTTGATCGGTAGAACAACAAGTAAGACGGGGAGGAAGAAAAGTGAAAGAAGTAGTACTTGGTCTGCTGGGCCTGGGCAACATTGGCGGCGGCGTCTGGGACCTGATCCGCACCTACGGCGATGAAGTGGAAAAGCGTACCGGCCTCCACCTGCGGGTGAAGAAAGCCCTAGTGCTGGACAAAAAAATCCACGGCGGCCACGAGGTGCCGGACGCGGTGCTGACCACCGACCGAAATGATATCCTGGAGGATCCGGAAATCCAGATCGTCTGCGAATTCCTGGGCGGAGAGAATCCGGCAGCGGCCATGATGCTAAGGGCCCTGGAAAATGGCAAATCCGTGGTTACCGCCAACAAGATGGCCCTCTCCCTGCATTTCGACGAGCTGCGGGCCATGGCCGCGAAGACCGGCGCCGGCCTGTACTACGAAGCCAGCGTTGGCGGAGCGATCCCCATCATCAACGCCGTCCAGACGCCCCTCATCGCTAACCATATTGAGCAGATGATGGGCATCGTCAATGGCACCACCAATTACATCCTGACCCGGATGGCTGCGGAGGGCGCGGAGTATGAAACCGTGCTGAAGGACGCCCAGCGCCTGGGCCTGGCGGAGCCGAACCCGGAGGCGGACGTGGAGGGCATGGACGCGGCCTATAAGCTGAGCATCCTGGGCAGCCTGGCCTTCCACAGCCGGATCCGGTTTGAGCAGATCTATCGGGAGGGCATCACTAAGATCTCTGCCGAGGATATCGCCTTCGGCCGGGAGATGGGCTATGTGCTGAAGCTGTTGGCCATCGGCAAGGATAACGGGGACGCCATCGAGGCGCGGGTGCATCCCGCCTTCCTGCCGGCGGATCATCCCCTGGCCCGGGTGGACGGCTCCCTCAACGCGGTTTACCTGTACGGCCATGCCTTCAAGGATATGATGCTGGAGGGCCGGGGCGCCGGGGATATTCAGACCGCCAGCGCCATCCTGGGGGATATCGTCCAGGCGGCCCAGAACACGGTGCATCCCATGCCCTATCTGCAGGAGACCCCCATTCCCGTGGCGGACGACTGGCACAGCAAGTATTTTATCCGCATGAAGGCCAAGGACGCTCCCGGCGTGCTGGCGGAGGTGACGGGCCTGCTGGCGGGGGAGGGCATCTCCGTTTCCGCCATGATGCAGAAGGGTGCGGAGCCCGGCGGCAAAGCGACCCTCATCGTCATTACGCACATCGCGCCGGAAAGCGCGGTGCGCCGGGTGGTGAAGGGACTGAATCCGGAAATTTGCCAGGTGGAAAATGTGATTCGGGTGGAAGGCTGAGATGAGCGAAAAGTGGGTATTTTTTGACCTGGATGGCACCCTGACCCAGTCGGAGGAGGGCATCTGGAATTGCGCGAAATATGCCGCGGAGCGGATGGGCTTTCCGATCCCTGACGCCGCGACCCTGCGGAAGTTCATCGGCCCGCCCCTGGTCTGGTCCTTCCAGGAGCTGATGGGCATGACGGAGGCTCAGGCCTATCAGGCTCAGGAGATTTATCGGGAAAGATACATCGTCAAGGGCAAGTATGAAAACAAGGTGTACCCCGGCGTCCGGGCCATGATGCGGGCCCTGCGAAGCCAGGGGGTGCATATGGGCATCGTCACGGGAAAGCCGGAGCAGGCGACCCGGGATATTCTGGAATATTTCGGGCTGATGAAGTTTGTGGAGCGGATTTCCTGCACGAAGGACAGTCGGGCGGAGAAGGAGCACCTGATCCGCGCGGTGATGCCGGATGCCCCCGTGGAAATCTGGATGGTGGGGGATCGGAAGTTCGACATGGAGGGCGGCGTCCGGGTGGGCGCCCATACCGTGGGGGTTACCTATGGCTATGGCAGCCCGGAGGAGCTGCGGGCCTCCGGCGCGGAATTCCTGGCGGAGGATGCCTGGCGGGTGGCGGAGATCATCTGTCCTGGCGTGGAAAAGCCTCGGGGCGCTTTCCTTAGCATGGAGGGGCTGGACGGCTCCGGCAAGAGCACCCAGATGGAGAAGCTGACCCAGACGCTGGAAAAGTTTGGCTTCGAGGTGGTGCACTCCCGGGAGCCCGGCGGCACGCCCATCGGGGAAAAGATTCGGGAGATTCTCCTGAGCCGGGAAAATATGGAAATGACGGAGGTCACCGAAGCGCTGCTGTACGCGGCGGGCCGGGCCCAGCACGTTCGGGAGAAAATCCGTCCCGCCATCGCGGCGGGGCAGGTGCTGCTGTGCGATCGTTTCCTGGATTCCTCCGTGGCCTATCAGGGTGGCGGGCGGCAGCTGGGGGTGGATCAGGTGCTGGCCATCAACGCGCCGGCGGTGGAGGAGACCCTGCCCCTGTTGACGGTGTACCTGGATCTGGACCATCGCACCAGTCTGAAAAGGCGCAGCGAGGCCAGCCAGCTGGATCGGATGGAGGTGGAGAAGGAGGAATTCCACGCTCGGGTGGAGGAAGGCTATCATGAGCTGATCCGCCGGAATCCGGAAAGATACGTGGTGGTGGATGCCCGAGGAGATCGGGAGATTATTGCGGAGCATATTGCCAAAGCAGTGTTGGGGAAACTAATGGAAGCGGAAAAATGAGTGAGAGAATTGTAGTTGGAATGAGCGGAGGGGTGGATTCCTCCGTGGCGGCCCTGCTCCTGAAGGAGCAGGGCTATGATGTGGTGGGCGTGTTCATGAAGAACTGGGAGGAGCAGGATGATAATGGCACTTGCACCGCCGAGACGGACTGGCGGGATGTGCGGGAGGTCTGCGACCTGATCGGCATTCCCTATTATAGCGTGAACTTTGCCAAGGAATACTGGGATCGGGTGTTCGCCTACTTCCTGAAGGAATATCAGGCGGGCCGAACCCCGAACCCGGATGTGCTGTGCAATCGGGAAATCAAGTTCCGGGCCTTCCTGGATTTCGCCATGAGCCTGGGGGCTACCCGCATGGCCACAGGGCATTTTGTCCGCTCGGACGAGGCGGGCCATTTGCTGCGGGGGCTGGATCCCAATAAGGATCAGAGCTATTTCCTTTATATGGTGCATGACGCGCAGCTGCGGAAGTCCCTGTTTCCCGTGGGAGAGCTGACCAAGACCCAGGTGCGGGAAATCGCGGAGGTTCATCATCTTCCTGTCAGCAAGAAGAAGGACTCCACCGGCGTCTGCTTTATCGGGGAGCGGAATTTTAAGAAATTCCTGGCGGAATATCTTCCTGCTCAGCCGGGAGACATGATTTCCACAGACGGCGAAGTGGTGGGTCAGCACGACGGCCTCATGTATTACACCCTGGGCCAGCGCCGGGGCTTGGGCATCGGTGGCCGGGGGGATGGCAGATCCTGGTTTGTCATTGGGAAGGATTTGGAGCGAAATCGGCTGTTGGTGGCCCAGGGAGAGGATCATCCCCTATTATATAGTAGCCTCAGCGTCGCGGAGGACGTAACCTGGGTGGGGGAAGCCCCCGCGGAAATGGGCCAGCCCTTCCGCTGCACGGCGAAGTATCGCTATCGGCAGGCGGATCAGACGGTGGAGGTCACCTGGGAAGAAGCAGGCCGGTTGCGGGTCCGCAGCCTGGTTCCGCAGCGGGCGGTGACGCCGGGCCAAAGCCTGGTGCTGTACGATGGGGATCGCTGCCTGGGAGGCGGCATTGTGACGACGGTTTTGGATGCCGGAATGTTGTCAAACGGATGAATGGATACGGATGGAGCAAAAAAAGGAGACGACGGGATGAAGCCTGCCGTCTTTTTTCTTGGCCTGGATTCTTGGAAAAGGGAAATTCATGGGCCAAACGAACAAAATTGTGGTGGCCATATTTCGGCACCACAATTTGTGGCGAAAAATCCGAACGTTTTCAAAATCCGAAATCCAAAACGTCCGGAAGCCTTGATTTTCCTCACTTTTTTTCAAAAAAATTCGAAAAATCGCTTGACAAAGGAGGGGAATTCTGTTATCCTATGCAAGCTCGCTCGAGCGGGGAGCGAACCGAGGGTCAGCCCAGTGGGCTGTCCGGCGAAGCCGGAACCGAGGTGAACGAGTCATCCGAAACGAGCCATGGCGCCGCTCCAAGGCGACAGGGCGACGATTGAGGATGCGGACTGTAAGAGCAAGCGGACCGAACCTTGAAAACGATACAGAGAA
>JAFUDS010000010.1 GCA_017464305.1 Clostridia bacterium
CCTGTCTCAGGTGAATATCATTCATCCGGAAGAAGAAAAGGTGCTGCCGGATGTCACGGCGAAGGTATCGGAAGCAGCTTTCTCTCCTCTCATGACCTATATCACCCTGGATCTGAAGGTGAATCCGGATTCCCTGGCCGCTTATATCGCGGAAAACGGCGAAGGACCGAAGAATGAAGCGGGCGAAGTGATGTGGCCCTATGGCGGCATGGATGTGTTCCAGGATTGGGTCAGCAGTCTGGAGCTGGTGGACGGACAGGGCAAGATCATCTTCCCCGGGCATGCCGGACAGAATGGCTACGGCAACGAATGGGCGGAGTTCCTCTACCCCTATCTGGAGAATATCCCGGCGGAGCTGTATCTGGCCCCCATCGAAGATGGCGTGGCGGATATGAGCCAGGCCGTGCTGGTGAAACCCATGAATCAGTAAAGAAATTCTACGGAGGGCATGGGAAAACCCGTGCCCTCCTTTTACACGGAGTAAAATATGAAACGGATTATTGCGATATTATCGGTCTTTATGGTCCTAACGCTGCAAAGCGTAAGCTACGCCGCGAAGAATGAGCAATACTATACCATCAGCCAGCTGCATGACCAGATCGAAGAAGAGTATCCAAACGGATGGCAGGAAAGCATCCAAACCAAATGGCGGATGGTGGAGATCAATACGCCTATCATCGTGCCGGATGTGGATAAAATGCCGATCCTTTTGCTGCACCAGGTGAAGGAGAATGAAATTGACGTCTCCCTGCTGCCTGGAGAGGGCTGGACATCATACAGCGGGAAAAGGATTTCCGCTGAACGCGCCTCTGATCCATCCAAGCCGAATTTCGACAAGATGAAGATTGAATCCAATCATTATTATGCGCCAGTGGATATGGAGATGCGGCTGGAGGATTTCGAAGGAAAAACGCTTCGAGAATTGGCCCAGGAGATCATGGAGGCCCTGGAATGCGTGAACCAGGGGGAGAATGGGTTTGACATAGAGCATCCCTTCGATGTGATGGTCAACGTGGCCACGGACCCGAAGACGAAGCAATCCCAGGAATGCTATGTAGACTATCTGGCTTATCAAACGGTGGCGGACATTCCGCTGTTCTGGCATATGAGCTCTTACCTGACCTATGACCTGCCCATCTGGAAGGAGCGCATTTCCTGGGTGAACCTCCTGATGGGGATGAATGCATACAATGGTATGCGCTTCATATACTATCCCCTCCAATCGAAAACCATCGCAGAAGATATCCCGCTGATGGACTTTTCTAAGGTGCAAAATACGATTCGGAAAGAGGTAGAAGCCGGGCATATTCGGAAGATTCTGGAGATGCGGCTGGGCTATGCCGCAGTGGACGTGAAGGATGATCCGGAAGGCTATACCGGCGCCACGAAGCCCATCTGGCATGTAGAAGTCTGGTGGTGTAAAAACGGAAAAGCCAGAATGCAGGAGGACGATCCAGATTATCCCACCAATGATCACGGAAAGCTGGAATACGCCAAAATCGCCATTGACGCCCAGACGGGAGAGATTCTAAGCATCAGTGGAGACGCCGCGCCGAAGCAACAGAAGAATAAGGGGATTGAAAAGTATCAGGGTTATCTTAGCTGGGAGGACGTCAAATGAGTACCACAAATGATTTCTGGAAAGAAGAATTTCAGGTTGAATTCAATCCTTATGCTCGCAGCGGCGCGCATCTTCTCTATATTAACGCGCAAACCGGGAAGCTGCTGGATCCCATGGACACCTCAAAGAAACGCAGTGATGTGCCCACGATTCGGACTTGGAAGTAAGAATCGGCGTAACTATAGTGAGATTTGACGGTAATTGGCAAGTACGGTATAATTCTCTCAGGCGAAAGAAAGGAGACCAGCTATGTGTCAGGTAGCATTTGAAATCCCTAATGAGGTTCTTTATGATACGCATATGCAAACACGAGATGCCATCGCCTTCGCAAGGAAATGGGCTGCGCTTGGATACTATGTGAACAACAATGTTTCTATCGGCTATTGTGCGGAGATCGCAGATATGACCGAAGAAGAATTTATGCTGTTCCTTGGCCAGAATCAGATTGATGTTTTTCACTTTGAGGATGATGAAGAGTTGCTGAGGGATGTAGCCAATGCGTAAGGTTATAGTCAATTCAACTCCGATTATAGTACTTGCAAAGGTGAGAAAGCTAAATCTCCTTGAACAGCTTTATGGTGAAGTAACCATCCCTGATGCAGTTATGAAGGAGGTTACAAGAAAAAATGATATGGTTAGGAACCTGATTACCGCCAGCTCCTGGATTCATGTGGAGAAAATACATAGTACAGACGATCGAGCAATGTATAAGGCAAAGCTCCATGATGGTGAAGTTGAGGTAATGATACTTGCACAAGAACATGGTGAGGATCATCTTGTGATTATTGATGATGACGCTGCAAGAAAAACAGCGCTGTATCTGAATCTTAATTTAACCGGTACGTTGGGTGTTTTACTCAAAGCAAAAGAAAAAGGACTGCTCCCGAATGTTATGCCGGTCATTGAGGCAATGGAAAGAGAAGGCTTATATTTGGGCAGAACATTGAAAGAACGTATTAAGCGACTCGCGAAAGAGTGAGTACCGGAAGCAGCCAGAATGAAAACGAAGTCGGTAATTTTCTGTTAAGGGGTTGAAACGGGGTTATAAAATCCTTGCTCGATCTCTGGAACGCCTATACCCCATGCTGTTTCCCGTGGTAAAAGACAGGCTTGCCGGACAGCGGAAGTAAACATTCGTATGACAGGAGATGAGCGGACTGAAAACCCTTTACGTATCCGACCTGGACGGAACATTGCTCAGGAGCAATGAGACCACGTCGGACTACACCAATGAGGTCATTAACAGGCTGACCGTCCAGGGTATGATTTTCTCCTATGCCACCGCTGTGATCCGGGAAAATGACGAGGATGGCATTGCCAGATGGCTGGAGGAAAACTGGAAGGCTTAGCGGATACAGCGTGACATGGTATGAAAAGGAGGAGATGCACCGTGAAGATTGCTCTTGCCCAGATGCAGATCAGCTCAGATCGGGAGGACAATTACAGAAAAACCCTGAAGTTTATTTGCAGGGCAGCAGAGAATGGTGCGGAGCTGGTCTGTTTTCCCGAGATTCAGCTGTCCCCCTTCTTTCCTCAATACCCTGGCAGGGACGCAAAGGAATATGCCATGCGTCTGGAGGATGAACATGTTCGCGGAATCTGCGAGGCGTGCCGGGAGAACCGTATGACGGAGAAACCCTGGTATTGGGAAGCGACAAGGAAGAGTTGCTGCTGGCAGAGGTTGATCTTCCCGGCGCATCGGAAAGGCGCGGCCAGCGGCCTTATACAGCACTTCGCAGAACCGAATTGTATGAGTGAGGAATCAGCGGTATGGTACTGAAGAAACTGAATGCAGATCTGACTGTGTGCAAGACACGATCCCTTGAGGAGATCGATTTAACCGCTGAGCTATTCTTCCTGGGAAAGACGGATGAAGAGATCTCGCTGGTGTGCAGGACAGCGGACGTTCCCTCTCACACGTTGGAGCGGGAGGATGGCTGGAAGGGATTCCGAATTGAGGGGAAGCTGGATTTTTCGCTGACGGGGATCTTGGCGCGGATATCCGGAATCCTGGCGGAGAACGAGATTGGTATATTTGCGGTTTCCACATTCAATACGGATTATATCCTGGTGAAACGGGAGAATTTCAGCAGGGCGCTGAATGTGCTGGCAGAGGCAGGATATGATATTCGGGATTAACAGAATGAGGGCTCATGCTTGAAGCGGAGGATAGAATGACGATTAAGATATTTGGATATTGGATGCAATCATCGATATTGAAGTATCTTCATGCGAATGAGAATTAATCAGATGACCTAAAATAAACCACCTTTACGTCATCGCTCCAATTTGAAAATTCGGCAAATCCAAAGTACAACTTTTGATTTGCCATATATCCGTCCGGACTATTCTCACAGGAAGATATTAAAGTGTCATCTAAAAGTTCTAAAGTGTCACGGTAAATATCATGGATGCAGATTTTCCTGAAAAGGCATAAGAAAAACCCTGGAAACTCAAGGCTTCCAGGGCCGTGGAGCATAGCGGATTCGAACCGCTGACCCCCACACTGCCAGTGTGGTGCGCTACCAGCTGCGCTAATGCCCCGCGAACAGGGATTACTATAGCACAGAAACAGCTTTTTGTAAAGCGATTTTTCAAATTCTTTCGAAATTCCCACCAGTAGCACGTTGATTGGGAGAATCGCGAATCGTTTCTCCCACTTTTGAACCACTTTCAAAACAAAATTCTCACTTAAACGTCAAATATGCCCACGTAGCCAGCGTGCTGATGGCCGTCAGTCCCACCAGCAGCAGGATATTTTTCTTATCCAGCTTCAGCTCTCCCACCTTGGACTTCACAAACCCCAATCTGCTCAACGGGGGCACGGCGTACCGCAGGAACAGCGCCAGCAGCACCGCCTCAAAGGGGAACAGCACCAGGTTCTTAATAATCCGTGGCAGATTGAACCAGGTATAGCTTTTGCCTAACATCATCTGATAATACAGGGCCATGATCGGCGTCTGCAGCATGATGTTCACAAAGAAATTGACGCAGAAACGGCAGAGCACGATGCGTCTTACGGTGATATCCGCCCGATACAGGAACAAGGCGAAGATCAGCGATCCCACGATCTCGGTAAAAATGAAGGGGAAGAAATAGGGCCCGCTGGGAAAGAGCAAGCACCCCAACGTGTCAGAGATCGCCGCCGCCACAATGGCCACCACCGGCCCAAAGGTCATAGCTCCCAGGGCGTTCACAAACAGCTGGCTGTTAATGTCCAGATTCGGGGCGATGGGAATTTTGACAGATTTCAGGGCCAGCCGCAGAGCAATCATCAGGGCCGCGAAGACCAGCACCCGGGTGTCCTTCAATTCCGCCGCCGCGTCCCGCCAGTAATCCTTGGAAAAGGGGTGCGCGTAGAGCCTGCCAGAACGTTTTGCCGTCATATAAAAATACCCCCTTTCAGAGCATACACATGCTGCATAAGGAGGTAAAAGAAATTCCTCATTATGTGGAATCAGCGGGTGCGGGCCTGCAACCGCGGCTTCCTTGCCTTCGTCCCCCGATCAACTCCCCGTTCCGGAGGCACTTAACGAAGCAGGCCCTACTCTGACGCCCCACATTATAGGCGAAAACCCACAGGATCGCAAGGAGAAAATTACGTCGCTCAGCTGTTCAGGGACGCGATCAACGCTTTCAGCTTCTCCGGCGTCAGGCGGCCATAGCTCACCAGGGCCCCCAGGGGGATGCCCATCATCATGCTCTGCATCATACGCTCGCTGCCCTCGCCCATGGAATCGGTCTGGTCTTCATGCGCCATGGCTGAGGAACCCATCATCTGTCCGATGATCACCTTGCCCTTGGGATGCTTGAGCAACTGGCCGATGGTAGTGTTTTCAGTAACGGTGAAGGAAAGCTGTGTGGTGCCCTCCACCTGGAGGGTCTGCTGGCAGCGGATGTCCCGGCTGCTTTCTCCAATTTCAATCTCAAATTCTCCACTTTCCACATAGAAGTCGTGACACTTGGGTTCCCAGTAGGCAAAGGCCCGCTTATCCAGTGCAAAGGAAACCTCCCTGCTTTCGCCAGGCTGGAGAGCCACCTTTTCAAAGGCTTTTAACTCCCGGAGGGGACGGCGGACCGTGCTCTCCTTATCCCGCACATAGAGCTGAACCACGGCCTTGCCGGGGCGATCTCCGGCATTTTTCACGGTAACGGTGGCGGTGACGGTCTCCTGATCGGTGATGCTGAGCCGATCCAGTCTCAAATCGCTATATTCAAATTTCGTATAGCTCAGGCCATGACCGAAGCAGAAATTCACCGGCATTTCCTTTTTATCATAATAGCGATAGCCCACGAAGATGCCCTCAGCATAGGTCACGATGCCTTCCTCCCCGGGGAAGTTGAGGAAGGAGGGATTATCCTGCAAGCGCAGGGGCCAGGTTTCCGCCAGATGACCGCTGGGGTTGACTTTTCCATATAACAGGTCCACCGTGGCCGCGCCAACCTGCTCGCCGCCCAGATACACACACAGCAGGGCATTGACCTGGGAGAGCCAAGGCAATTCCACAGGAGAGCCGCCATGCAGCACCACCACCGTATTGGGATTGACGGCGGCAATCGCGGCGATCAATTCATTCTGGTTGTCCGGCAGGCGCATATGATCCCGGTCCGCGCCTTCAGTTTCAAAGGCTTCGGGCAATCCGGCGAAGATCACGGGGATCTCCACGCTTTTCGCCATCTCTACCGCCTCAGCCAACAGGACGGCATCGGTCTGCTCGCTGCGGGAGTCATAGCCCCGGGCATAGGGGATCCCCTTCGCCGTTTCGCAGGCGCTGACGGGGTGTGGCACGTTGATATGGCTGGAGCCTGCGCCTTGATACCGGGGTTTTTCGGCAAACTCGCCAATGAAGGCAACAGACTGTTTTTCCTGGAGGGGCAGCGCGCCATCGTTCTTCATCAACACGGCGCATTCCGCTGCCAGCTTCCGGGCCAGGGCTCGGCAGGCGTCCCGGTCGATCCCGGCATCCGGCTGACGCTGCTGGGCGCAATCCTGCACGAATTTCAGCAAGCGAAGGACAGCTCGATCCAGTTCCTTTTCATCCAGCGTACCATCCTTAACGGCTTGGAGGATCTCCTCCCCGGTGGCGTTGGGCCCGCCAGGCATTTCCAGATCCAGGCCGGAGGCCACGCCTTTTGCCCGATCCTTCACCGCGCCCCAGTCCGTGACCACGAAGGCGTCGGACTGCCACTCCTCCCGCAGGATGTCGGTAAGCAGCATTCTATTCTCGGAGCAGAAGGTACCGTTGATGGCATTGTAGGCGCACATGAGGCTGCGGGTTTTCCCCTTTTTCACCACCACTTCAAAGGCAGGCAGGTAGATTTCCCGAAGGGTGCGCTCATCCAGGTTGGAGGAGCCGCTCATCCGCAGGGTTTCCTGATCGTTGCAGGCAAAGTGTTTGGCGCAGGCGGCGACGCCCTTGCTCTGCAAGGCTCGCACATAGGCCGCGCCTATTTCGCCAGCCAGATAGGGATCTTCCGAGAAATACTCAAAATTGCGGCCGCACAGGGGGCTACGCTTGATGTTAAGCCCCGGGCCCAGCAGCATGGCCACGTTTTCCGCCTGGCATTCCTGCCCCAGCGCTTCGCCCAGCTGCCGCATAACCTCCCGGTCAAAGGAGGAAGCCAGGGCAGCGGCGGTGGGATAGCACACCGTTTCGATGCTCTTGTTGATGCCCAGATGGTCCCCCTCGCCCTCCTGCTTGCGCAATCCATGGGGGCCGTCACACATCATTACGCCAGGCACACCCAAGCGCTCGATGGCCTTGGTGTGCCAGAAATCCCGGCCAGAGCAGAAGGCAGCCTTCTCTTCCATTGTCATTTGCTTTAAGATTTCCTGCGGGTTCACTCTCTTCATCCTTTCTTACCAATTCGTCAGGTTTTTCAATTCTTTCCTGTAATCCTTGTAGCAGAAGGCAAGCGCCGCTACAGCGGAAATCACGGTGGTGACTGTGGTCGCAAAGACGATGCCATACATGCGGAACAGCCAATTCAAGATAAACAGCATGGGAATATATACAATTCCCTTTTCCAGCAGAGATACGAAAATCGCCTGCTTGGATTTGCCCGACGCCTGCAAATAGGTGGTACAGATTTGGTAGAACCCAAAGAAGGGCCCGATGACGATGGAGGCCAGCAGGCACACCCGGCCGATGACCAGCACCTCCGGATCATTCAGGAAAGCATTCAGCAGCTGATCCCGGAAAACCAGGCACAGCAAGGATAAGATCGTTCCAGCCACCACCGCCAGGCCGGTGGTTTTTTTCAAAATCTCCGTCAGCCGCTTCATGTTTCGGGCGCTGTAATTAAAGGAAATGGCGGGCTGCATACCCATGCATACGCCCATCACCGTCATGGAGATCATCTGCCCGATGCGGCTGGCCACGCTCTGGCCCGCCACGGCGATGGACCCATATTGCATCATCAGATTGTTGGCAATCGCCCCAGACACGCTGGCTAAGATGGTAGAAATACTCAGGGGCAGCCCCAGGCTGATCACCTTTCCCACCACGTCCTTTTTCAAGGATATATCCTTGGGAGAGGCCGAATAGATCTTCCCCTTCGTATGCAGGAAGTAGGCATAATAGCAAAGGGCAACCACATTGGCCATCACTGTCGCCACCGCCGCGCCAGAAACCCCCATCTTGAAAACGGAAATCAGCAGGGGGTCCAGGGCGATGTTCAATCCTGTGCCGATCATATTCCCGATCATGGAATCGGTGGTGGAGCCATCGGCCCGGATCAGGGCAGGCACCACATTGGTCAGCATGATCACCGGCGCGCCGATGGCGATGATGCGCAAATATTCAGCAGTAAAGCCCTGGGTATCCGCGTCCGTGCCCAGCAAGCGGCACACAGGATTCATCAGCGCAAGCACCACGGCAGCAAAGATGGCCCCAACCAGGATGGCGCCCCAGATCGCAAAGGCGCTGATCTTCTTGATACGGTCATATTCTCCCCGCCCCAACGCCAGGGAAATGGCAGTGCAGCCACCATTGCCCAGCAATACGCCCAGACCCGAGAGAACGGAAAAGAGGGGGCTGGCCAGGGACACCGCAGCCACTTTGTTCGCGTCCCCTGTCTGGCCGATGAAAAACACATCTGCCATATGATAGAGCACGGTCACCAGCATGATCAGAATAGCCGGGATGCACAGCTTCCTGGCCAGTTGCCAGTAATTGCCGGAGCGCAGCATCTCCTCATTCGTGGTTGATTTCTTTCCTAGCACTTTCATCCCTCCTTAGCGCAGGATGCGTTCCGCCCATCCTGTATTCCAAATTATGATTGAAATTGCTTTCCCTGTCTTTTCGTAATCCGATCATTTTTTTCACAAATCCGACGAGCTCATAAAGATGTCGGATTTCTGTCATTCCTGGTCGGATCAGGTCAAGAAAAGAACAGCCTTTCTTTGCTATGATACAGTTGAATCGAATTTGAGGAGGTTGCACCATGGCAAAAACCATTTATGATCCCCAATCAGATCCCCGTTTCCAGCATCCCGTGATTGATCAGGACGAATGGAAGGAAAGGTATTTGCCGGACGGTTCCACGATTCCCTTCCGTTATCTGCACGGCTATTTTGAAGGAACGGATGTGAAATTTGCTTTCTGTTTTCCTCCAAAGGATAAATATGAAAATCGTTTCCATCAGTATCTTTCCCCCTTCCCCGGCCCGGACGAGGAGATTGCCTCCCTGGGGCATACGGGGCTGGAGGATCGGATTGGCTTCGCCCTGCACTGCGGCGCTTACTTCATCGAAACCAACATGGGATCCCATTCCCAGTTTGGCGGTCAGCGGGATGATCATTTGACCTGGCAATCCTCCGCGGCCGCGGCCGAATATTCCCGGGAGAAGGCCATGGAAATTTATGAGACCGACCAGCGCCCCTATGGCTATGTGTACGGTGGCAGCGGCGGCGGATACAAATCCATGGCCTGCATCGAAAACACCCGGGCCTGGGATGGGGCAGCGCCCTATGTCATCGGTTCGCCCGTTTCCCTTCCGAATACCATTACCATGCACGTTCAGGGCCAGCGGGTGCTGCGCAATGCCTTCCCCAAGATTCTGGACGCTCTGGATGCCGGCGGCTCCGGCGACCCGTACAAGGAGCTGACCAAGGATGAAGCGGATATGCTGCGGGAATTGACCCGAATGGGTTTCCCGCCACTGGCCTGGTATCTGGAGGCCAAGGGCGTAAGAGACCCCGGGTCCTTGCCTGTTATCCTGCCCGGCGTCAAGCGGATGGATCCCGGCTATTTCACGGATTTCTGGACCAAGCCGGGCTATGCCGGCTCCGATCCGGAAAGCTCCTCCTCCAAGGATCATATCGTGTTCCATACCCGGGTCAAATCCGTACATCTACCGGAAAAGGCGACGGAGCGCAAAGCGGAGGACGGCCTCAACGGCGTGGACGACGCCTGGAAAAAACAGCTGGCCGACGGCAACGGAGCCTATCTGGAGCTGGAGGAGCTGCCCCAGGGCGACAATCTGTACCTGGAAGGCCTGTCCATGATCTTTGAAAGCGGGGACGCCAAGGGGGCGAACCTGCTCATGGGCAAGATGATGCGCTATTCCGATCGGGCTGGCGGCATCGTGACCATTGGCTCCGCCTACGGCACCAGCGATGTGGGAGAAACGCTGGCCAAGGCGCAGCCCGGCGACGAAATCCTGCTGGATAATTCAGATTATATTGCGGCCCAGAGCTACTATCGTCATCAGGTGCCGGAGGACCTCTCCTTCCACGCCTGGGATCAATTCCGGGATGAAAAGGGAAACCCGCTTACGGCCCAACGGGCGCCCTTCCCAGTGCCCTTCACTGGCGTAGGCGTGCGGCAGGATGGCGACATTCAGGGCAAGGTCATCAACATCCAGGCCCTGATGGACGAAAGCACCTGTCCCTGGTGCGCCGACTGGTGGCGAAACAAGATTATCGCGACGAAGGGGTCCGACGCTGATCACCGCACCTATTTCATGGAGCGGTGCATGCATGGGGATGTAAGCGCCCTGGGAAACTACATGGTGGTGAATTATGTAGGCGCCCTACGCCAGGCTTTGATCGATCTTTCCGCCTGGGTGGAAAAGGGGATTGAGCCCCTGAACCGCACCACCTATACCCTGGGAGAGGATGGCCAGATCCATCCCGAGCAGGATGTGAGCAAGCGTTTTGGCCTCCAGGCCATCCCCACCCTGAAGGCCAATGGGGAAAAGTGTGCTCATGTCAAGGTGGGCGAATGCGTCCGCTTCACGGTGGATGTGGAGGTGCCCATCAGTGCCGGCGTGGTAACAGAGGTGCTGTTTGCCTCCCGTGAAAAACAGGTGGATGATCCGAATGGCACCTATGCCTCCCAGATGTCACGGAGTGACAGCATTTGGGAAAGCCAGCTGAGCTTTGAGCGGGGCACCCGGGGAGAAGTCCACACCGCCCACGCCGAAGCCATGGCTTCCTATGATCAGCCGGGGACCTACTTCGCCACCGTCCGCGTCGCCAGCAACCGGAGCGAGGAGGCGGACCCCTTCACCCAGGTGCTGAACCTGGACCGGGCCCGGATTATTGTATCCTAAAGTAGATTTGATAAAAACTCCCCCGCGGAGCGGGGAGCGAAACCCGATAGATGATCGGATTTCCTACTAAATGCTGATGAAAGCTCCCCCCGCAGAGCGGGGGGAGCAACAAAACCTTTTCGAATCATCAAGAGATGATCGGATTTCCTATATTTTTGATCGGAATCCGGACAGAATTTAATTGTGAAAAACGGTAAAATAATCATCGTAAAGCCCCAGGAGGCTTCTTGAGATCGTCAGGTGAACGGGAAAGGAGACGGAAATTCATGTCGATTCGGACCAAATGGATTGCGCTGATGACAGCTGTGGTGGTGATGCTGGTGGGCATGCAGCTTTACTATGGCAACATCGGCAATCCTGGCGCTGGCAGCGCCAGCCCGGAAACCACCTTCGACTGGTGGATCTACTCCGGTACTTCCTCAGAATATTACGATAATTACGCCCAGAACCCCGCTATTCAGTACACGCTTCAGCACGGCTGGGGTCCGGAGGAGAAGGCCATTGCGCTAAACTTCCTTCAGCCCCCGCCCGGCAGCGAGGATAATAACTACACCACCATGATCGCCTCCGGAGACCTGCCGGATATCATCGACGCCGTAATCAGTGAAGCCCCCGGCGTCATGGTGGAAAAGGGCTATGCCATCGAACTGACGGAGTATGTAGAACAATATATGCCCAATTACAAGGCCCTGGTGCACTCCAACACCGAGTACCTGTATAACTGCGTCAGCACCGATGAGGATGGCACCGAGCATTACTACCAGCTGAGTCAGTTGCTGGATGGCTACGATCCCCTGTTCCAGGGCTTCCAATACCGCAGGGATTGGATCGTGAAATACGGTGCGAACCCTGAAACCGGCGTAGCCTTCACTGGCGGCTATACTGCCCCTGACGACGTGGATGCCTGGGAGGATGACGTGGTGTTCCCCAGCTGGTTTGACGAGGCAAAGAAAGCCAAGGCCCTGGAGATCGACCCTGAGTGGGATGGCACAGAGCCCTTCTTCGTCTCCGACTGGGAATGGATGTTCGACATCTTCCTGCAGGCCCAGGCGGATTTAGGAATCGAGGGCAAATATGCCATCAGCCTGTATTATCCCGGCTACACCTGGTCCGGCGGCCTGCTGAGTTGCTTCGGCGGCGGCGTGAACGTATGGTATCAGGACGCCAACAATCAGGTGCACTTCGGCGGCAACGAAACACCCTTCAAGACCTACCTGGAATGCATGCATCACTGGTATGAGGTAGGTTGGCTGGATCACGACTTTAACCAGCGCACCTCCGACGCCTTCTATCAGATCGACTCTACCTCCGTTCGCCAGGGCCTGATCGGCATGTGGAATGGTGGTCAGAGCGAACTGGGCGGCCGCCTGGACATGCACGATGGCGGCTGTACCGAAGGAATCTTCGTAGCCGGCGCTGCCTATCCCATCAACGACAGCTACGGCCCGGAGGAGTGCCAGTTCGTGGTGCCCAACTGCGTGATGGGCTCCAGCCTCACCAAGGGTGGCATCATGATTACGCCCAAGGCGGCGGAAAAGGATCTGGCGACGCTGTGCAGCTATCTGGATTACTTCTACACGGAGGAAGGCGGGCTGATCAAGACCCTGGGTCTCAGCGCGGAGCAAGCCGCGGAATTCAGCAGCAATACCTTCTATGCCGATCATGGCCTGGCAGACGGCGCTTACACCGTGGTGGAAGATGGAACCTATGTGAAGAGCAGCGTGCTGGCCAACGACAGCGGCCAATTGAACACTGCCGTGGGCTTCAACAAGTGTCCGGGACTCCAGATGGTCGCCACCGTGGATCTGGGTTACGCGGCCTCTTACTCCACCTCCTTGGCTCGATGGACAAAATATCCCAACACCGGCTTCTTCCAGGGCAGCCGAACCACCAACGAAATGAGCCAGTCCGACGCCAAGGCTTGTGAGGATATTCACAGCAAGGTGCTGGAATACATGGGCAAAAACTGCGCCAACTTTATCACCGGAAAATCCAACTTTGATAAGGACTGGGACAAGTGGTGCACTGTGCTGAACAAATACAAGGTAGATCAGGCCATCGAGATTTACCAGTATTATGTCGATCATTATCCCTTCCGCTGATGCGGGCTGACTCAAGAGGAGGTGTAATTTCATGGCAAAGAATTCTGCCGCTCTGACCGGCTCCGCACGGCGCAGCTGGAAAACCGAGCTGAAACGCGACTGGGTTGTCTATCTTCTTTTCCTTCCCATCATCGTGTATGAAGTTCTGATGCATTACCTGCCCATGTTCGGCATCGTCATGGCTTTTGAGGACTACAATGTGGTGGATGGGTACTTCCACAGCCCCTGGGTGGGAATGAAGCACTTCGTGGATCTCTTTTCCGGGGAAGATTTCCTGCAGGCGCTGCGAAATACCGTGGTCATTGGCTTGCTGAAATGTACCGTCGGCTTCGTGGCTCCCATCATCTTCGCCCTGATGCTGAGCTTGATCAACAGCAAAAAATTCAAGCGGATTGCCCAAACCATGTCCTACATGCCGAATTTCGTGGCCGCGGTCATCGTTTGCTCCCTGTTTACCCAATTCCTGGCCAAGGATGGCCCCTTGACCTTGCTGCTGGCCCGGCTGTTAGGCGCAGAGAATCAGAACTGGTTGGCCAATGACAAGCCCCCTGTGTTCTGGATTATCTACACCATGATGGGCATCTGGCAGGGGGTTGGCTGGGGCTCCATCATGTATGTGGCGGCCATCTCCCAGGTCAGCGGCGATCTGCACGAGGCGGCGGCCATCGATGGCGCCACCCGGTTGCAGCGGCTGTTCAAGATCACCCTGCCCAACATCCTGCCCATGGTCATGATGATGTTCGTTATCGGCATCGGCACCGCCTTCGTGGCCGGGTACGATAACATCCTGCTGCTGTATATGCCCAGCACCTACAATGTATCCGATACCGTATATACCTACACCTATCGCCAGGCCTTTGGCGGCGGTACGTCCAACTACTCCTTGTCCGCGGCCTCCGGTCTGTTCCAGTCCGTGGTCAGCACCATCTTGCTGGTCGGGTCCAATTCCCTTTCCCGCAAGGTCGGCGGCAGCAGCCTGTTTTAAGAGAGGAGGGAAATCGACATGGCAAAGAAGCAACGGAAACAACAAGAGTGGGAAAACAACATGGTGGAAACCAAAACCATCGCGGACCGCGTCGTGGATATCATCCTGTATTTGGTCATCGCCCTGGTGGCTCTCTGCAGCGTTATCCCCATGTGGCATGTACTGATGTCCTCCTTCTCGGATGGCAAATCCCTCCTGGCCCATGTAGGCCTGGTGCTGTGGCCCATCGGGAAATTTACCGTGGAAGGCTATCGGATGATCTTCCAGAACGCCAGCATCGTCAGCGGCTACATCAACACCATCGTATACACCGTGGCCTTTACCACCATCGGCTTCCTGCTCTCCGCGGTAACGGGCTATGCCCTGAGCCGGGATACGAAAATGAAGAAGCCCGTGACCTTGGCTTTGATGATCACCATGCTCTTTGGCGGCGGCATGGTGCCTTCCTACATGGTGCTTCGCGCCCTGGGCTGGGTCGGCACGGTATGGGCCCTGGTGATTCCGGGATGTACCAACTCCATGTACTGCATCATGATGATGAACGCCTTTAATTCCATCCCCAAGGAAATGTACGAAGCCAGCCACATCGACGGCGCAGGGCATATTTCCACCCTGTTTGAAATCACCCTGCCTCAGGCCATGAACATGGGCGCCGTGATCATCCTGAATCTGAGCATCGGCCAGTGGAACTCCTGGCTGCAGGCCAGCATCTACGTACCGAACAAAAAGGCCCTGTGGCCCCTGCAGCTGGTCATTCGGCAGATCACCAGCGAAAACGCCAACTTCCTGAATTCCTCTAATCCGGATTACAGCCGCTATTTGATCCAGTTCGCGGTCATCATCGCGGCCATCGCCCCCATCATCATCGCCTTCCCCTTCTTCCAGGATAAGATGGAAAAGGGTGTGATTCAAGGTGGGGTTAAGGGGTGAGAAATCCGTGACCGCCAGTGGCGGAAATTTCACGGATTTCTCACAGAGCCAATAAGGAGCAATCTCCACAGTGCGTCCGCTGTTACCCGCGCTGAAGCGCGGACAGCTTGCGCATGGGAGTCGTTACCCAAATCAAAGATTTGGACGACTCCACATGTGGAGTTGCGACTATATTGGCGACCGGGCGAAATGTTTTTCGACCGCCCCTCCCCTATGCCTGCGCGTTCCGCGCAGGCTATTTTTTTCTTTTCAGCTTGTTCTATTTGGTGTATAATGTTCAAAAATCGACCTGTTTCGCATACTCATAGGAAAGGAAGAAGTGATTGTGAAGGCGATTGCGTCCCTGAAGAAGGCATTCTGGAACAAATATCGACATCTTGCGCTGTTTCGCCGGCTGCGCCCCCGAATCATGGCCATGATGCTGACCCTGGTGCTGCCTGTCAGCTTAACCTGCCTGATCATTTCCATCATCTCTATGCTGCAAGGCCGGGAGCTGATCGAAATGAACAGTCAGAACGCCTTCTCCCTGTTCCTGGATCGAATGGCCATTCGATACGAGAATGGAGCCATCGACCCGCTGGACGGCTTCCCAAGCCAGGTAGCGAATGACCTTTCCGCGTTGGTAAATTCCGTGCAGGAGGAATTTCATGGAGAAATGTATGTATCCCGGGATGGTCAGGAAGCCTGGCGGGTGTTCCCGAACGGCATCACCATTCCGATGGAAGAGAGCTATGAATCACTTTCCCGCTCGGGGCATATTTTTTCCTGGCAGGATAATGACAACCGATTCCAGGCCATGGCCGTTTTTCACTACGATTTTTCCCTGTCCATGTTACCTGTCCCCTTTTGGATCGGTATCATTCTTTCCCTGTTGACAGCGCTATTTTGCCCCATCCTGTACAAGCGGTTGAAATTGGATATCCTGGATCCCCTATCCACGCTGGACACAGCGCTGGAAGGTGTCAAGAATGACAGATCCTATCGCATCCCTCCCCAGCCAGGACGGAACAGTGACGAATTCCTGCATCTGTTCGAAGAATTCAACATCATGGCGCAGGAGGTTCAGGCCTCCTACGAAAAAGACGTCAAAATGCTGGAGACGGAAATGGATAACCTGCGCCTCCAGGTGAATCCTCATATGCTGCTCAATTCCTATAACATGATCTATGCCCTGGCGGAATCGAAGAATTATGCCGTAATTCAGGATTACACCCTCTGCCTGGTGGATTACTTCCGCTATGTGCTGCGGAGAGGACAAAACCTGGTTTCCGTCCAGCAGGAGCTGGAATTCGTGGATAACTTTATCCGCATCCAGCGCATCCGTTTTCCCGGGCGATTTTCCTACGTGTATCAGGCCGAGGAGGACGCCATGCAGGCCATGATCCCACCGCTGCTGATCGAAAACTTTGTGGAGAACGCCATCAAATATGCCCTGGATCCCACCAGGCCGATTGAGATTGTGGTCACCGCCCGGACGGAGGAGGAAGAAGGAGAATCGAAGCTGCATATTGCCATTTCGGACACGGGCAGTGGCATCCGGCCGGAAGTGCTGGAAAAGCTGAAGGCCCGGGAGCCCTATGTGGACGAGGCAGGCCAGAAGCATATCGGCATCTGGAACTGCGTTCGCCGGATTGAACTGTTCTATGGCGAAGAGGGAGAGATCCATTTTTCCAGCGGGATGGATCAGGGGACACAGATCTATCTGATCATTCCTTGCCGGAGGGCAGAAGAGGAGGAAGAGCGATGAATATTCTGATCGTGGATGATGAGCAATTAGCGATTCAGGGGATGCTGGACGGGATCAACTGGGACCTGTTGGGCTTTGACAAGGTGTTGACAGCCAACGGCTACACGGAAGCCGTGAACATCATCAAAAACACCTACATCGACATCATGGTCAGCGATATTGAGATGCCGGGAGAAAGCGGGCTGAAGCTTATCAAGTATGTCAACGAGCACAGCCAAAATACGGAATGCATCATTCTCACCTGCCACGATGAGTTCGACTATGCCCGCACAGCTGTGGGACTCAACTGCCTGGAATACCTGCTGAAGCCCATTCGCTATCCGAAGCTGACGGAGGTACTCCTGCAGGCGAAGGAGAAGGTGGAAGCCCGGCGACAGAACGAACAGATGAAGCAATACGGTCAACAATATATCCGGTCCCTGTCCCAGGAAACCAAGGGCGATACCCTGAACGCCCTGGAAACCGCCGTCAGCTATATTGACGCCCATCTGGCGGAGGAGCTCTCCGTGCGGGATCTGGCGGCGAACAGCTATATCAGCGCGGATCACCTGACCCGGCTCTTCAAAAAGAAATACGGCATGACGGTTTCGGAATATATTCAGGATAAGCGCATTCGCCTGGCTGGAGAGCTGCTGCGCCGGGAGGATGTGACCATCTCCATGGTGGCCAACACCGTAGGCTTCGGAAATTATTCCTATTTCACGGAGCAATTCAAGAAGCATTTCGGCCTTACGCCTCGGGAATACCAGCGGCAGGCCAGGAAGTAAACTCAAGATGTCGGATTTCCGGGGTTTTTGATCGGATTACATAAAGCGCTCCTTCTCCGCCCATGGCATAATAAGCGCAACAACACGGGGAAACCATCGTTTTCCCACGAGAAGGAGGAAATGTTCCATGAAAAAGCTGATCTCCCTGCTGCTCTGCCTGGCGCTGAGTCTGTCCCTGGTTTCCGTGTCCTTTGCGGAGGACGTTCCCAACCTCGCCAACACCTATTATTCCTATGGCTATGACGTAGGCTTCTGGATGGACTACTTCTTCCACTTCTATGATGAAGTGCCCGGCATTGGCCGCGTGTTCTACGCCGGCTATGCCCTGAATCAGATCGTGTACACCGGTACCTACGAGGTCATCGCGGAGGAGCGGGCCTACCAGTGCTGGCCGGATCGGGCTACTTCCGAAGCAGCGGAGGAAGGCGCTGAAATCCCCACTGGCACCGCGCCTTACACTGTGATCTTCTATGATTTTGACGGCAACGAGATTGATCGCTGCGCTCTGGATGAAACCCACCTGTACAATGACATGGAAACGCTGACCGGTATTGGCGGTGCAAATGCCGTTTACGACTTGGATACAGATCCTGAAAATTCCGCTTTCGCCAAGGAATATGAAGGCGAACAGGCCGTGGTCGTGCTGAGCCTGGTGGATCCCGACGACGATACCGCCACCCTGGAGCTGAAGGTCAATGGCAAATATGATGATCTGGTGGTCCTGTACGTGGAAGGCACCTATTCCATGAATGAGGATCAGACCGAGATCACCCTGACCCCCGCTGATGACAGCGATCCTGGCGCCACCGTGACCAAGAATGAGGACGGCACCTACACCTACGTTTCCACCGACGGCGACGAAGTGGTCCTGGTGGAAGTGAAGGGCGCGGAAGTGGCCTATCAGCTGAAGGGCTCCATCCCCGTGCCTGGCATGGACGGTGTGAACGCCGATCTGATCTGCGACCTGCTGGATGACAACACCGCCGTGATCTACGCTGACTTCATGGGCAACCGCATGGATATCGACAAGGGCACCTACGAAATCGATATGGCTACTTATTCCTTCGTGCTGCACCTGGAAACCGCTGGCGATCTGACCACGGAAGGCTACGCTGCCGACATGGTACTGAACTACAAGGCTGACAATGTAGATCCCTTCGGCGCCATCGAACAGACCCTGGCCTTCGTGGCGGAATAATCCAAAAACGAAATAACAACCTGCGCGAAGCGCGGTTGGAAACAGCGCCGCCGCCCTTAGGGACGGCGGCCTTTTCAGAAGGAGAAAACGAATATGCGGCAATATGAGACCTTTGAGTTGACTTTTCAAGGAGATACGCTATCAGAAAATTGGGCACAGATCGATTTGACAGCGGAATTTACCTGTTGGGATATCACCAAAACAGTGAGGGGTTTTTATGATGGCGAGGGGCGATATATCGTTCGCTTCCTGCCCGAGCAGGCGGGAACCTGGCATTGGAAGGTGACCGGCTGCGTGGAGGCTGAGGGAGAAGAAACCTGCCAGAAGGCACGGGATCAGCATGGGCTGGTGAAGGCGGTGGATACCCATTTCGAGTATGAGGACGGCCAGCTCTTTATCCCCTTTGGCACCACGGTGTACGCCCTGGCCTCCCAGGAGGATGCCCTGGTGGAGCAAACCTTGGCCAGCCTGAAAAATGCCCCCTTCAACAAGGTACGCATGTGCGTGTTTCCCAAGGATTACGATTACAACAAGAACGAGCCACCCTATTACGCCTTTGAAAAAAACACGGATGGCTCCTGGGATACCCGCAGGCCCAACATTCCCTTCTGGCAGCGGTTTGAAAGCATCCTGGATCGCATCGGTGAAATGGGTATCCAGGTGGATCTGATTCTGTTCCATCCCTACGATCGCTGGGGCTTTGCCAAGATGCCGCAGAAAGATAATTTGTACTATCTGGATTATCTGCTCCGCCGCTTCTCTGCCAAGCCCTATATCTGGTGGTCTTTGGCCAACGAATACGATATCAACATGGATGCTAAATCCCTAACGGATTGGGAAGAAATCGAGGAGTATGTGGCAGGCCATGATCCCTACCATCATCTGCTGTCCAATCACAACTGCATGTGCTTCTGGGATCACACGCGGCCCAACATCACTCATGCCAGCCTGCAAACGAAAGCGCTGACCGAAATTCCTCGATGGATCAGGGAATATCAAAAGCCAGTGGTGATTGATGAATGCTGCTATGAGGGAAATATTCAGTATCTTTGGGGAAGCATCTCCGCCCAAGAAATGACCCGCCGCTTTTGGCGATGCTATGCCAGCGGCGGCTACTGTACCCACGGGGAAACCTTCTTATCCGATGACGAAATTCTATGGTGGGCCCGAGGCGGACAGCTCAAAGGTCAAAGTCCTCAACGCATTGCTTTCCTGCGACAGATCATGGAAGACCTGCCCGGGCCCCTGACGCCTTCCTACGGAGGACTTTCTGCCATCGCGCAAATGGAGGAAGCGGAGCTTGAATCTGCTCTGGCCACTCTGCCAGAAGAAATGCGACATGCCATGTCTCTTTTTGGCAAGAGCATCCATCGCATGGATCTTCAAAACCGTTCCCTTCACCTGGCAGGCGAACATACCTGGGAAGCCCACTGCGGAGAGGAAGCATACCTGACGTACTGCGACCTGCAATGCTATGGCAAACAGACTTTGAATCTGCCGGAAAACAAGACCTATCGCATTGAGCTGATCGATACCTGGGAAATGACCCAGTCTGTTCTTCAGGAATCTGCCAGCGGTGCAACCACGGTTTCACTGCCTGCCAAAGAAGGCATGGCCCTCCTGGCCATCCGCATTGGATAAAGAAAAGAGGAAAATAGCATGATGAAGCATATGGATACATCCCTTTCTTCCCGGAAACGAGCAGAGCTGCTTTTGCAGGAAATGACCCTGGATGAAAAAATGGCCCAGCTGGTGGGTGTCTTTGCCCTCAAGGGCTACGAGGATCGAATGGTCCCCTTTTTCAAAAACGGCATAGGCCAAATCAGCACCCTGGAATTCCGCGCCTGCGACAGCATGGAGGAAATCGCGGCATGGCAGCGGCAGCTGCAGACCTTGGTGATGGAAAACAGCCGCCTGGGTATCCCCGCCGTGTTCCACATGGAGGGCCTGTGCGGGCCCCTGATGCAGGACACCACCACCTTCCCCTCCGGCGTCAGCCGAGGATCCTCTTTTGACCCTGAATTGGAACGGAAGATCGGCGAAACCGTGTCCCGCCAGGAGGCAGCCTTCGGCATCACCCAGATTTTAGCCCCGGTGCTGGACATCTCCCGGGATTCCCGCATGGGCCGTCAGTGCGAGCCCTATGGTGAAGACCCCACCCTGGCCGCCGCCATGGGCGCCGCCTACACCCATGGCATCCAGGAAACCACCACGGACGGCCGCACGCCAGACGCCGCCGCCAAGCACTTTTTCGGCTTCCATCACTCCTCCGGCGGCATCCACGGAGCCCATGTGGACGCGGGGGATCGGCTGCTGATGGAGATTTATGGCAAGCCCTTCCAGGCGGCCATCACCGAGGCGGGGCTCAAGGGCGTCATGCCGTGCTACGGCTCCCTGAATGGCCTGCCCATCCATGCGTCCAAGCATTATTTGACGGAGATTCTCCGTGATGAAATGGGCTTTGAGGGCGTCACCGTGTCGGATTACGGCGGAGCCAGCAACGCCTATGAATACCAGGGCATTGGCGAAACCATGGGCGACGCGGGCTTGCGGTGCCTGAAAGCCGGGCTAGACGTGGAGCTGCCCATGCCCAAGGCCTATGCTGATGAGCTCAAGCAGAAGTTCGCGGAGGGCAAAGCGGATATCTCCCTGCTGGACAGCGTGGTCCTGCGGGTGCTGGAGGCCAAGTTCCGCATGGGTCTGTTTGAGCATCCCTTCTCCTTGACCGGGGAGGAACTGGAAAAAGCCGTGCATCACGACGAGGATGAGCGCCTGGCAGAGCAGAGCGCCCAGGAAGCCCTGGTGCTGCTGAAAAACGACGATGCCCTGCCCCTGACCGGCAAGGAAAAGACCATCGCGGTTTTCGGTCCCGCGGCGATGAACGCCCGGTATTATTTCGGCGGGTACACCCATCTTTCCATGGTGGAAGCGCAACGGGCCGCGAAGAACTCCATGGCCGGCGTGAAGGGCAACGGAGAAGTAGACCAGGTATCCTATGTGCCCGGCACCGGCGTGGAGGACGACGAAAACGAGCGTTTCCATGAGGTGCTGCGGAAACTGAAGCCGAATTGCCTCAATCTGGTGGAAGCGCTGAAGGAAGCCATGCCGGATAGCCGCATTCTGTGGGCCCAGGGCTATCACAAGGCGGGGGCGGACGAAAGCCTGTTCGCTGAAGCGCTGGAGATGGCCAAGGAAGCGGATGTGATTCTTCTAACCCTGGGCGGCAAGAATGGCTCCGGCTCCATTGCCACCATGGGCGAGGGCGTGGACGGCACGGACATCAACCTGCCCGCCTGTCAGGACGCCTTCATCCGGGAAGCCAAGAAGCTGGGCAAGCCCTTGATCGGCCTGCACTTTGATGGCCGGCCCATCTCCAGTGACACGGCGGACGAATACCTGGACGCCATCCTGGAATGCTGGAATCCCGCCGTTTATGCCGCGGAGGCTGTGGTGGATGCGCTGCTGGGCAAACTGAACCCCTCCGGGAAAATGCCCCTGTCCACCGCCCGGCAGGCGGGCCAGATCCCCGTGTATTACAATCATCCCAACGGCTCCATGTGGACCCAGGGCCCCAGCATCGGCTTTAACGATTATGTGGACTGCTCCCACCGGCCCCGTTACTGCTTCGGCCACGGCTTAAGCTATACCAGCTTTGAGTACAGTGCTTTGACACTGGATAAAAAGGAAACCAAGCCCTTTGCACCGATCGAAATCTCCCTGACGGTGAAAAACACCGGGAAGTGCGAGGGCACGGAGGTTGTGCAATTGTATGTAAAAGATGTCCACGCCTCCATGACCAGACCCCAAAAGGAATTGCAGGGCTTTGCCAGGGTTTCTCTGCTGCCTGGCGAAGAAAAGAAGGTGAGCTTTGCCCTCGCTCCCAGCCAGATGGCCTTCCTGGATGAAGACATGCGCTGGAAGATTGAACAGGGCGCATTTGAGGTGCAAATCGGTTCTTCTTCAGAGGATATCCGCCTGAAGGATTCCTTCACCGTTACCGAAAACGCCTGGGTAGAAGGCAAAAGCCGTGCATTCTACGCCTTGGGGAAAATGCAATGATGGAATCATCCTGAAAGAACGGTTTGTGGAGATCAGAATTTCAATCAATCATCTATGAGGGAGCGTAAAATATGCGAACAATTATTCCCTTCCATGAGGACTGGAGCTTTGAAAAGCCTGGTGAAACTGCTGTGATCGTAACGCTGCCCCACACCTGGAACGCCATCGATGGCCAGGACGGCGGCGGTGATTTCTGGCGTGGCGAATGCATCTATCATAAGGATTTTTCCGCCCCTAAAAAAACGACGCAGGAGGACGTGTACCTGGAATTTGACGGCGCGGCGAACTCCGCAAAGATCACGCTGAACGGCCAATTTGTGGGCGAACACCATGGTGGGTTCAGCCGCTTCCGCTTCAACGTTACCGATCTGCTACAGGATGGCGCCAACCATTTGGAAGTCGCCGTCAGTAATGCGCTTTGTGATACGGTGTACCCGCAGAATGCCGATTTCACCTTCTATGGCGGCATTTATCGGGCGGCGCGATTAATCATAGTGTCTCGGGTTCATTTCGATATGGATACCTTAGGTGGCTGCGGTGTGCGGGTAACACCTCGGGTGAATGTCGATGGCTCCGCCGACGTGCAAGTGTCCGCTCAAACTACTGGCGGACAAGCAGTGTTTGAACTGGATGGCGCAAAACTGGAAGGCAACGAAGTCACCTTCCATATCGAAACCCCTATCCTGTGGCATGGTCGGAAAAATCCGTATTTGTACACACTGAAGGCCAGCCTTTTTGATAGCGATACCTTAGCAGACTACTTGGAAATCCCCTTTGGCATCCGTTCCTTCCGGATTGATCCGGATGAGGGCTTCATCCTAAATGGCGAGAGCTATCCCCTCCGGGGTGTAGCCATGCACCAGGACTGGTTGGGGAAAGGAAACGCCATCACGGCAGCCGACATGGAAGAAAGTCTGCGCCATGTGTACGACATGGGGGCTACCACCGTGCGACTGGCTCATTATCAGCATGATCAGCACACCTATGACCTATGCGACCAGTTGGGCCTGGTGGTGTGGACGGAGATCCCCTACATCAGCGAGCACATGGATAATGCCCGAGATAACGCCCGGCAGCAGATGCGGGAACTGATCGAACAGAATTATAATCATCCCTCCATTGTCGTATGGGGGCTGAGCAATGAGATCACCATGGCCCATGGCGATCAGGAAACCATCGTGCCTTTCCATCAGGAGCTGAAGGGAATCTGTCACCAAATGGATGACACCCGGTTGACCACCATGGCCTGCATTTCAACTTTGCCCGTAGATCATCCCCTGCTTTCCGTGCCAGACGTGCTGTCCTACAACCATTATTTCGGCTGGTATGGCGGGCATCTGGAGGATAACGGCCCTTGGTTTGACCGTTTCCATGCCCTACATCCCGATCTGCCCGTAGGCGTATCAGAATACGGCTGTGAAAACAGCTTGTGGCATTCCTCCCATCCCGAGCCCGGGGATTACAGCAACGAATATCAAATGATCTATCACGAAAGCCTGATCAAACAGCTGTTTTCCCGGAGGTATCTGTGGGCCACCCATGTGTGGAACATGTTCGATTTCGCCGCCGATGCCCGGGAGGAGGGCGGCACCAAGGGAAGAAACAACAAGGGCTTGGTAACTTTTGACCGGAAGACCCGCAAGGATGCCTTCTACGCCTATCAGGCCTGGCTGACGGAGCAACCCATGCTGCATCTGTGTGGGAAGGAATTTATAAACCGGGATGGGGATTCTGCGGAATTTGTGGTATACAGCAATTTACCGGAGGTCACATTGTCGGTGAACGGCGAGGAATACAAGAAGGAATGCCCTGACCACTTCTTCCATTTCATAGTGTCCCAGCCTAAAGGGGCCTACACCGTTGTCGCTTCGGCGGGTGACCTCTCCGAGCAGGCACAATTCACCCACGTGGCCCAGCCCGACCCCGCCTACCGCTTCCAGCAGGGCACGGTGCTCAACTGGTTTGATATCACGACCCCCGAGGGGTATTACTCCGTCAAGGATCTGCTGAAGGATATCACACAATCCCAGGAGGCGGCAGCCTTTGTGAATCCTCTGCTTACCGAAATGGCGGCCTCCCGCACGAAAAAAACGGAGCAGAAGGAACAAGAAGCCGGCCGGAAAACCCAGAAAAGCGGCGAGGGCATCAGCGCCGAGGCGAGACGGAACATCACATTGCAATTCAGTCTCCTGCAATTGATCCGCATGGGCGCGCCGGATCTGCCCAAGGAACGCATCATCGAAATCAACAAAAAACTGAACCAAATCCCAAAGAAATGAGGTTTTCATATGAATTGTGCCTGGATCGGTGTGGATCATCACGCTCCCGCGGGGAAATTCGCTTACTTCCGGCTGGACGCCGAACTGCCCAAGGATTGCCATCTGACGGCGCAGTTCACCGCCGCCGCCCATTACCGCCTGTGGATCAACGGGCGGCCCGTGTGCTCCGGCCCCTGCATGGGCGATCAGCACGTTTGGTATTACGATGAGGTGGATCTGACGCCCTATCTGATCCCCGGCGTCAACCGCTTCGCCGCCCAGGTGATCTGCCTGGATCCTGCTGCTGCCATTGATCGGGGCAGCGAAAACGCCTCGCTGGTGCGCATGATCGTACCGGATCATCGGCATCGCTTTGCCTTTTGGGCGCAAGCAGGAGAGATCGACCTCTCCACCGGCAAGGCGGATTGGCGGGTGCTTGTGGACGAAAGCGCGAAGTTGCAAAAGGATAAAATTGTGGAATGGCTGGGGCCGTATTCGGAAATTGTGGATTATCACCAAACCCCCGTCGATTGGAAAAACGCCGACTGTGGCTCCTGGCCTGCTGCCGTTCGGCTGGAAAGCGTGGAGCACGATAACTATTATCCGGTGGTTGGGCTGACGAAGCGCTATCCCGTACAGCCCCGGCCCATCCCCATGCTCTTTGAGCGGGAGGAAGCCTTTGCCCGGGAGATCATGACGGATACCAGCCTGCTGCAAAAAGGCAAGATCCAAATCCCGCCCCATACCGCCTTTGAGGCCGTGCTGGACGCGGGCCAGGTGAAGGTGACGCACCCCGCTTTCCGGGTCAGCGGCGGCGACGGGGCCCAAATGGAAATCACCTATTTTGAAAAGTTCCAGAAGAACGGGGAGAATTTCCGTCGGGACGATTGGAAGCGTGGCGAAATCATCGGCATCAAGGACCTGGTGACGCTGAACGGACAGGAAATCACCTATGAACCCTTTTTCGTGCGTACCTTCCGCTTTGTTCGCCTCCGCCTAACCA
>JAFUDS010000011.1 GCA_017464305.1 Clostridia bacterium
AGTACCTGATGCATATTTTCACGATACTGCCGGATCGATTCGCGAAGGATCCGAAGGCAGATATCGAAGACTTGCTCCCTTGGAATGAAACAATCAAGGAACTTTGCAAGCTGGGAGTGTAGGATTATTTATCGCTTACGATTTTGTCACCACCGTATCACACGCAAGCTATACATGTGTGGGAGAAGGTGATACCTTCCTTGGCAGGGAAGGCGGCCGATAAAGTAGACTTTTCTTTACGTCTACTCTAAAATAAAAACGCATATTAAATATGCGGGTCTTCTTTGATATTTGTGTGTGGCAAATAAAGTCTACACACAGTTCCAAATTTTGATGAAAAAAGTTGAATGAAAGCGGTTTCCTATCCTGCTTTTGACTCCTTTGCGTGGGGATTAAGCTGCGTTTTCGCTGTCCTCCACGCCATTGTCACCACCGTCTCCGTCATCGGCACAACTATCATCGGTTAACTGGGAAAGCACGGAAGACTGCGCGACCCACCTCAAAAAGGTAGTATGGCTGATACCGAGAGCAGCTGCTGCCTTCCTCGCACTTATCATTTCATTCTTATAAGCGATAATATATGAATCAAGTCCCTCCGGCTTCGGGAGAGCATCTCTTCCAAACTTTACACCGCGAGCTTTTGCAGCAGCGATACCTTCACGTTGTCTTTGCTTGATGTTGTCGCGTTCTACCTCGCTGACATAGCTCAGGATCTGGAGCACAAGGTTGGAAATAAAGCGGCCTGTGAGATCACCCGTTGCCTTTCTCGTATCCAACAGAGGCATATCTAAAACGACGATATCGACTTCTTTCTCAATGGTGATTCTTCGCCATTCTTCCTGAAGTTCAGTGTAGTTGCGGCCCAGACGGTCGATACTTTTGATCACCAGCACATCGTTTGGCTTGAGTCTTCTCAGTAACTTCTTGTAAACCGGACGGTCAAAATCCTTCCCGCTCTTCTTCTCCACATAGATGTTCTTCTCAGGAACTCCCGCTTCACGCAGCGCTATTATCTGCCTATCTTCATTTTGATCTTTGGAACTGACACGGACATATCCGTAAGTGGTCATTCAGACCTCGGCTCTACCAATGCATTTACCATTGGGTAGAGAAATGGGTTTGAATTTTTTGTGTTTCAAGATGCCGCTTGATATGCTTTTTTTCATATTGTTCACCTCAAAACAGCCGGATGCAACAATTCTACCATAACCGTCCCGACCCTGTTCACTCTTTTGCAGCGGATGTTCGTCATACCGGCGGCTTCAAGCCCTTCAAGCACAGCGAACTGTGGCCGTCCGGAAGGCGAGAACCGGCACAAGCCCACAGCCACAAGCCAGAAGGACCGACACAAGCGGAGAATCTGATGAACCCGGAGTGCCTCGACCACAAAAAAATCCGGGAAGCACGTCCACAAGATTAACTCTTGCTTCGGTACTTCCCGGTATTTTGCGCCATATCGTTGGCTGTAAATTTTATTTTCTACTGTTTATTTTTTCATCTATTTATATCATCGCTCACAATATTGTAGCTGTCATTCTCAGCTCTTCGGAAACTGGATTATTTTCGCATCGCCCAGATCATCGGATTCGCCCAGATCACTCATACCTCTTCGGATCAAATCAATATCCTCAGCTGTAATACTCTGAGCTGTTTCAATCATGAATTTCTTGATTCCCTCAACCTGTTCTTCACCTTGGAATTCTACAGGACCACACTGCTGAATGCATTCATCTGTTGCAGCAATGATGGCTGAAATGATAGCCAATCGCAGTTCTGTTCCACACTCAGTGACAAAGTCTTCGGCTACAACGTTATCCGTAAAGTCTGCCTCGAAATACACTTTTTCAGATTGTAGATCTGTTTCTATTTTGATCATATGTTTTCCTTAAAAGCTCGCTGCTCCTGACTGCCTGCAGCTTCACTTCCGGAGAGCTTTGGAGCCAAGTCATCGCTTCTATCATCGCTCACAATATAAACCACCAGCGTTGCCATCATCGCTCACAAGCAATGTATGATCATATCGCCCACAGTAGGCCTTAAACCTGTGGCCGTTGAGCGAGCTTGCCTCGCGACCCAGGTAGTTTAGTGGCCTGCGGCAAGTCAACCGTCCTGATCTTCTGGACTTCTTGTCAACCCCCTGTGTGCCCCAAGAGCCTGGCAACTATAACAGTCAAGAGTTCCGTTTCTTCCAGCCACACATTCTCAAGAATTCAAGATGAATGGCCGCCACAACCAATATACATTTATGGGCGAATAACCGCCACAACCAATATACATTTTACCGATCAGGATGCTCCCGATGCTCCCAATGCTCTAATCAAGAGAGCCCCGGATCATCCTCCACCATCTTTCCCCACAGTTCAGCCCTTACATCAGGATGCCTCCACAGCCAATCAATCAGCTTCTGATCTGCAGGATAGTATCTCTTCTCTACATCCCCGGTCATAAGCCACTGATACCCAACCTCAAGTGTCTCAGCGAGCTTCAATCCCTGCTTCTCAGTCAGCTTTGCACCAAACTCCACTCGATTGATAGTTGCATGATTAACGCCAGAACGTGGCTTCCACACTATCTATTCCATCCTCCCCTGCCATTCTAGAATTTTAGAACGAGTGGCAGCACAGAAGCGGCAGCACAGAAGCGGCAGCACAGAAGAGAAGTATCAAAGAAGTCACCAGAGTGGCAGGACACTTGCGATATGCGTTGGAGAAAGTCCTAGCGGTTTCGCAAAGGCCGCTTGAGAAAGATGGAGATAGGATCTGAGGTTTGCGATAAGGTCTTTCATGTCTGGTTCTACTGTTCTTGGTATTATCCATTTTTATACTTTGGCGGTCATCTTCCGCACATCTTCCACAACCAACTATCCAAGCTCTAAATGGGAAGCCGGATGATTATCGGATGATAAGAAGCAATCGACGCTCACATTCGTGTGGCCGCCACAACCGTCTCGTCTTCTCGTCTTCTCATCTTTTTCATCCGCCTCATATCCTTCTGGGATGGCGGTAGAGTTGAGATATGCCAGAGTTGGGATGTGGTTGGATTGGACACGGTACATCATAACATAGATGATTTCTTAGATTTCGGGTGGAAGGTGACGTGAAGTGACATGAGGTGACATGAGGTAACAGAATATGACAAGAAGGTGCCAATGGTTACAAAAGGTTACAAATAATGCACGTTAGTTATCACAGCCACTTCTCAATCCTGTACTTCTTGGCATCTTTTATGAAGCTCTTTCGCTTTCTCTAATGCCACTGCAATTACTTGATCCATATCGTAGTATTTGTACTCTCCAAGTCTGCCGCCGAAGATCACACGATCCTCTTTCTCTGCTAGAGCGACATATTTCTTGTAAAGAGTGGAGTTGCGTTCGTCATTCACAGGATAATATGGTTCATCACCAGGTTTCCATTCGGAACTGTATTCACGAGAGATAACGGTCTTCGGAAGATCATTGCCATTCGCATCCTTTCCAAACTCAAACCATTTATGCTCTATTATTCTCGTCCATGGCGTTTCAGCATCTGTATAATTCACAGCGGCATTTCCTTGGAAGTTTGGAGTGTTCAGTACCTCTGTTTCAAAGCGGACACTTCTATACTCCAAGTTCCCAAGCTTGTAATCGAAATATGCGTCGATTGGTCCGGTGTAGATTATGTGGTCAGCCACAGCATCCAACTCATCCTTATGAGCAAGGTAGTCGCAGTTAAGCTTGACCTCTATACCGTCAAGCATGTTCTGTACCATCTGAGTATATCCACCCACAGGTATTCCCTGATACAGAGCGTTGAAGTAGTTGTTATCGAAAGTCAGGCGAACTGGTAAACGTTTTATGATAAATGCTGGAAGTTCGGTACACTTCCGGCCCCACTGTTTCTCTGTATAGCCTTTAACCAACTTCTCGTAGATATCACGACCGATAAGAGAGATGGCCTGTTCTTCAAGATTTTGAGGTTCACCAACAATCTCTTTCCGTTGCTCCGCAATCTTGGCCGCAGCTTCTTCCGGTGTAACCACACCCCACATCTTGTTGAAGGTGTACATGTTGAACGGGAGACTATATAACTCGCCCTTATAATTTGCCACAGGGCTATTTGTAAACCGGTTGAAGACAGAAAACCTATTCACGTAGTCCCAGACTTCTTTATTATTCGTGTGGAAGATATGCGCTCCATATTGATGCACGTTTATTCCTTCGCAACGATATGTATACACATTTCCTGCGATGTGATCTCTCTTATCGATCACGAGAACAGATTTACCGGAATCGGTTAGTTCACGTGCTACTGTGGCTCCGTAAAGACCTGCACCTACGATTAAGTAATCATATTCATTCATTTTAAACCTTCCTTACGCGGCCCAACCTCTCGGGCTGGGATTCCAACGATGTTCACATTCGGTGTTTTAAAGCTCTTATTCACAACTGCGTTAGCCCCGATGGCGCATCCGTCCGCTATATAAATCTTTCCAAATATCTTTGCTCCAGGACCAATATAGACATTGTTGCCAATTGTAGGAACATTGGAATTTCCATAATTCTGACCGATGTTAACGCCCTGTTGAATATTACAGTTTTCGCCAATCCTAGCATTTTCATTTATCACTATGCAGCCATAATGATGGATATTAAGTCCCTTACCGCAAGTATTCGGTGGAATTGTAAATCCTAGTTTTACTGCGTAATGGTGATTAATCAAATGCCATAATGACTTCCGTAATACCCCCCCGATTTACATAATACTCATAATAACGAAGGGAAATTTCAAATTTCAAAACATCTTTTATAAGGATGGCTGGAAAGATATTTTTAATCCCCAACGCCACTCTATCAGCTTCAAGGTATTCTTTTAATATCGCTTTACTCGTTATCATTTTGACCGCCTCTGTCTGTGATATACTTTGTGTCATCCACATTCATTTTGGAATGGTATCTGATTACAGCTTATTTGATTTTATTATTCCAAATTGGTGTTGTAGGTAATCATATTTCATTGTGGTTATTACCTCCCTTGATTTAATAAGTATTCTGAATGTAATTGCTCTAATTCAACTATTCCTTCTTTAACTGTCTGCAATTCATCAGATATATCAAGACCATGGCCTGGATAATCATTGATAAAGACTTCCAAAGTCAAAATACTTATCAATGTTATCGGATTTAATTCTCTGATATCTGTGCCATGATCATTTAAATCTGGATAGAATTTATCGCCTGTTTTCTTTAGATTGTTCTTAAATGCGTCTTGCCAATCTCCATGAGTTGCATGACAAAGATTTCTATAGGCAAAGTACATATCCTCATAACCAAGTGCACGAATCATTTGCTCTACAGGTTTTTGCTTATTTTTGTTCGCTCTTATCTGTTCTGAGGTCAGCCCAACAGAAGCGTATGTATCATATATCGATTTCAAGAGCCCTTCTTCATATTCATCAGCATCTTTATCGACACTTCCTGTTTGAGCTCTTTCTTCTCTTCGTTTGGCAATTAGATCTTCAAACTCGGTCTCTGCTTTAAACCCATCCAAATAATAATTCTCAATATCTTCCGGATACTCGATATAGTACTGAAGACGAAAATTTGCCTCAAAGATTGCTCTGCCCATCATTGCAGCTACTTCATGTTCAAGAACGCCTTTACAAGCATAGCGGCGAAGATAAGCTAAGAACTTTCGAATTCTGACAAGTAAGCCGTATATTACTGCCTGTTCTCGATTGTAACCTAACTTTGTGTGATTGGATTCTGTAATGACCAACTCATAGTAATACATTGGGAGAAGAACAACATATGTCCATGTAGCTGTAAAATCATCGTTGGTCACAGTACCTTCTGTTATCTTTTGATTGAGCCGCAATATACTGCTTTGTATTTCTTCGTTGATGTCCATTTTTTATAGTCTAGTTATTCAATTTTTTCTCATCTATATCAAGCATATTTTCAGGCATATTCAGTGTGGTTATTTCTTTGCCATTTGTACCTGAATTAAATGTAATTCTAATAGGATCACCGTCCTTGGATAGCTCTGCCAGCTGAATTACTCTTTCATAATCCTCCATAATGGCATCATAATACGTTCTCATGTATTTGAGTTCAAAGCTTTCTCCAAACATTTCGATTAATTCAATTCCCACATATGAAATTGCGCACGCATCAGCGCCAGCTGAAATTAGCCGTTCGCGAAATTGCTGATCAATAATTCCTGTGAATGACGCATTATTCCATGTTTTCTCAACCTCATTATTTCTAATAAGATTAGAAAGTAAACAAACAGTCCGATATTCTTTTTCTGATATTTCACCATTGATATGAAATGAAAGATTATAGTATTTCTCAATATCACAGATTCTCTCCAAGAAATCTATTTCCTCATCAATATCTTTGAAACCAGTAGAATAATCTATACAATCAATTGTGCCTGCAACAAGATCTTGATCGCTTTTTAGAATATGTAATCTTAATTCCCGATCTGAGTTTACAGCCTTAGAAAACTTTGCGTACTTAAGAATCTCTGCATTTGTTGCATCCTTGATGCTAATCGTAAAACCAGTATTTCCTTTTACTGGCATACGTCTTCCTTCATTATTTTGGAATAAATCTTTTGCGTTTATACGAAACTCGAACCATATATGAGTATTGGGCTGCTCTATATTACTGAAAACATAAGTTCCATCATCTAGTATTTCTTGTGTTCTGATTAGTACGTAATCAAAAAATACTTGATCTTTAACTTTTATAGAACATGCAAATGCGGGTGGAAACTCTGGGGGTTTTGCATGAAGCTCACCACCAACTAACTTTTTAACCTCGTATTGGGCTGGGTCTACAATATCACCAAGATATTTCTTTGCATCCTCTACCTTCATTACCAATTGAAGTTGATGGCGATAAGCATAATTAAATATATCTATGTTGGGATCAGAAATATATTTATCTCCAACCTTAACAGGTCCATTAAAGGTATACCTAACAGGAAATCGTTTAGATGCTTCGGAATTTAAAGGCTCACTAACCAGCGCATTGTCTTTCCATCCATAACCATAATACGGATATAATGGGTGTTCATTTGAAATAACCCCAAATTGCACTTTTAATCTTTGGTTAACTGTATCAAGATTACCATCCTGTGCTTGTTCTGCTAGGTTTTCTAATGAGTACGGAGATCCAGAAGCTTTCTCTATTCGTCTTAACGTATTTACTACTTCATCTTTTGCAGAAGCTATCACAAGATTCGTATTCTCGTTCACTGCATCTACAACATCTGAAGCAAGAATGTAATACTTGGCATCAATTCTCTTCTTATAGAAGCCTCTTATGATATCCAAACAGATAGATGTAATTTTAGCTACCCTTTCTTTTGCTTCTGGAGTATTCGCTTTTGAGAAAGAAACCGCTGCATCAATGACGTTTTGGCGGGCAACTCCTCGTTCTTTAGAGCTTACACACGATATTCTTTTTATTACATCATCTACAAGATTATTTCGTATATATTCCACTAATCCTTGGAAATCAATCTCCTCTGCTAATGAACATACTTCATTATACTTCCGTTGCCGTTCAATATATTCAATCAACGACTCCCTAAGTTGCTTTTCATCAATCTTACGGCTCAGAAATTCTTTTGCTGCATCAACGCCGAGATCAGCTAAATATCCAGCAATTGTTTCCATTACTTCTGGCATACTGTTGATCTCCTGTTCTTAAAAATTGTTAAAGTCATACCGTTGGTAGTCTATCATCTGACATATCTATTACATCTATTTAATATGCATAAATTAAATCCCTAAACTCAGAAAATCGGACTTAGCTCGTATAGTTGTTATATTCATTGATGCGCACACAGAAAAAAGCATAGCTTTGCCGTGTGAGCCTTTCTCTCACCTTCAGCATTTTGGCAAATCGGAAGCAGTTAATCGGAGATTTTATATTCCTCACCCTTACCTCAAACGAGCCTCGGTACGATCTGCATCATGTGAGATCTTTTCACCGACAACCAGATCTAATGCTTAATTGGATCTCACTTCGAGAACATCTTCTACTACGCATCCCGTTTCATACAGATTCGTTCGTTCATCTCAAGCGCCACACACTCGATTTTCTCAATTTGACGTGAGTTTTTTGAATCCCGTTTTCTCTGCCATCTGAATCCTGGAGAATTTTAGACCAATCATTTTCTTTCATAAAGGGTCACATGAAATTACATGCTCTTCTTTCATGAGACGCAGATAGTATGGCGGTCTAGATTGTTGATATCAAACCTAATGTAAACGAAGTCGGACTTCTGTTCACTCCACATTTATCTTGTACACAATATAGCCAGCATATTCATTGCCACCAGGAACAAATCCCCATGCCCTTGAATCATATCCAATCTTTGCTCCCCCGCCAAAAAGTGATTCGGAATCCAAGATTGTTCCATCTGTACTATTTTCCCCCGTACCCCAGTTGTGTAACACCGCTGAGTTCGGTACATACATAAGCACAAGATCATCCTCACAATGTATGTAGGCGGTATCCCACACTTCAAGTGGCTCTGTGTTAGTAGAAGAAATTATAGCTTTTATCTGCCCAACCTCTCCTGCTTCTAGCTTCGTTGGAAAGTTGCTTCTAACCCTTACATTATCAGCCATTCCATCTGCTTCTAAAATTACATCGGCATCATTGTGGTAATAGATGAAGACTTCGTACTCTTTTCCAGCTACGATATCCACATCATCAGAGTAAGTGCCCACACCTGCTTCTCTTATTCTCACAAAATTGGATTCATGTCCCAGGTTTGGATTATCCGTTATGGAATTGAAGGTTGGATAAGTCGCAGGCTTCTCCCAAGTAAACAATTCTCGATCCTTTGGACCCCACGCCTCAGCTGCATTCTCTTCAACCGTATCAGCTTCTTCAATAATATCCGGTATAGAGAATGCTTCTTCAATTGCTATCTTTAAGGGCCCCCATAATACAAAGGTTGTCGAGATTAAAATTAGTAGAGCCACGATGATAAACACGGTTTTAGTTCTTGCTCGCGGTTTGATAATTGTAGCAATCAACGTAAGAACCGCAATCAGAAATCCTGCATATCCGATTATCAGATTTGTGTCCATAAGTCGCTGTTCTCCCACAAGATCAGTGTCGTTACATTCTCCTTCCATAGAGAATACATAATGGAAATACTTTGATGTGCCGGTGGCTCTCCTAACAATCTACCTCACCACGACATCCTAATCCCTAACAACTTCCGAATGGTCTTTCAGCAAGTTTATATGCTAATCATCCATATGATATCCCCTATATCATATGACTCTTGCGATCCCACAGAACCAACTATCAATACTGAGAGTCTGCTGCAAAAAAACTCCGGCACTCTCTTGGTTCACCTAAATGGCGAGTTAAAACAGGAGCCTTGCGACACAGCGAAGCCACCAGTACACCCATTTTGACCATTGGAACTTTAGTTATTAGGAGTTCTCCTAAATTGATGACGGTGTCTTTGAGGACCGCGATTTATCTAGATGTCAAACATGCTAATGTTTCGGGTATCGACTACTTTACCATTTTTTAATGGATTGCTTTTTCCTCGAACAAACTCTTTGCTGGTATGTAATAATAAGGTTTATAGATTTTCATTATAAACTTTGTTTTCGTCTATCTAATGCTTTGTTTTGTGGAATAGATATCCCCATAGCAAGAACAGTAGTTGTCGAAAGGAAAAAAGGAATATTTGACGTAAACAGTATTAGAATAAAAGTTAAAATGAAATAAATAACATCATTTTTTTGATCACTGTTTCTTATAGCATGTACAGCACCATATATGTATATGGCAAATAAAACTATACCTCCCTCAGCTAAAAGCGTAGTCAAGCCCATCGATAATCCAGTATAGGCTGCTGAGACTGTTAGATATGCGTATATAGCTTGTTCATTTTCAATGCCACATCCAAATAATAAATTCTGTCTAAACACTTTTAATGAAGCAGTTACAGAATCAACACGAAGCAAAAAAGAATGCTGCTGCATTTTATTGCTTAAAACTGCAATTGCTATGATAATTGCGAAACCAATAATAAAAGGAAATAATAATTTAAATATTACTAAAAAACCTCTGCCTTTTCTTTCTTTTGCAAAGACTATTTTCATCATTTTAAATAGAACGATACAAAGAGCAATGCAAATCGCTTTAGTAGACCATGTTGTTAATACAGTCAATAAAAGAATTCCAACTCTTGTTTTATTTAATTTTGGAGCTCCAAACAATTCATATGACAAGCTTAAGCAAAGAGGTGTTGCGTACCCAGGAGCTTCACAAAAAATCCCACAGTTTCTTATCAATTTCATCCCAAAAAATTGCTCTTCTTGTGCTTCATACATTAAGTGAAAATAATTATTGGCGCTTAATGTTGTCCCCCTCCAATAATAATAATCAATAGAACTTGGGAGAAGATGTAGGACCGTTCCAAATAAATAAAGAACAACTGAAACAAGTGCAAAAGCTACAACAATATCGGAATATTTTTTAAAAATAACAAGCGCTTTCCCTTGCCTATATTGGTCACCTAAGTAAATTATCCACAGAACTAGCGGAACGTATAATCGAAATAAAGCCGCTCCCAGAGAATTATTATTAATATTAAATAAGTAAAATATCCCTAAATATAAAGAGAGTAATAAACTCTTTAATAAATCCGGTGTCCAAAGTTTTCCGTTTACTATTATTAAGACAAACAATAATACACAGAAAATTATTGACACATATAAGTACTCGTTTCCAGGCAACATGCGTGCATATACTGAATAACCATAAGCGAATACTATAAACATTATTAAATATTGAAGAATGTCAACAAAACCTTTATATTTTCTTCTCATCATTTAGTGTCCTTATTTACGCCATCTCATCAGCATCTAATACACACATCTCTCGAGAGATAATTTGTACCAAAAGCGACTTCAAAGGTGATATTTGAAAGTCATCACAAAAGATTTATTTTAACCATTCTTTTGAAATAGACCTTATTTTTCCTATTATTTCATTTATAACTTTATCATTGAGTACTAACAATATTACCAAATAAATGCAGCAACCCACACCAACTTGAAGTGCCAAACGTGCAATTGGGTTTATATCAATTCTATTTATCCAATGGACTACATAAGTCATTATTCCACTTGCAACAATGTATTTCCAACCAAAAATAATTATATTCACAGATTTGAAGAAGTCGCGTGAAAGATATAAATATCCAATCAAGATAAATAATTCAGCTATAACCGAAGCAAGCGCTGCGCCGACCGCACCAATAGCGGGAATAAATATCATATTAAGGATAAAATTCAATAGTGCCCCTGTTATTAGAACGATATTATTCTTATTCTGTCTTCCACTTGGGCCAAGGAAGTGTGTATTAATGCAATTACTAAGTCCAATAAAAACAAGTAATACGGAGAATAATCTCAATAGGACAACACTTTCTGAAAATTCGCTTCCTAGAAATAAAGGGATAAAAGTTTCTGAGATTCCAATGAGGCCTCCACACATAGCTATAGATAGGAACAAGATGAACCTTATCGATTTGTCCATATATTCATTCATTTTATGCATATCGCCCTTAGAATATAGATATGTCATTCTCGAGCGCATTATTGCGTTGTAGGAAGTGATTGAAACCAACAAAATTTGCTCTATTTTATGAGCTTCCTCATAATATCCGTTTTCAAGGATTCCACCAGTTAGTATACCTAACATAGTTTTATCCAGTATTGTATAAACCGATGTTGCGATTGTCGGTATAAAATAAATAATACAGCTTTTAAAATGCCTTCCTGGTTTTAATTCACCGAACTGTATTGGTTTAATTATTCTTGACAAAGCAATTATATAAGTCATATTCCCAATTAGTGCAGAAGCTGAAATAAGTGCGATATAAATATTTACATCAGCAGGCTTTTTCACTAACAGAAATATCAGTATAATCACTATTATTTTTACTAAAACATCCCGTAATACAACCTTTGAGAAATTTTCAATTCCCCGAAAAAACCAAGAGAAATCGAACAAAGATGCAATAATGAATACACTCAGGATTAATCTAGCTGTTTTGTATTCATTGGCAGCAAATACTGTAAATGAATATATTAATAAACTAAATAACAAAGTAACACATCTAAGCACTAAAAGTTCGTAAAATGTCTTGCTAGTTTCGTGTATGTCATCCCGAACCTCAGCTATTTTCATTTGTCCATATATAGATATTCCCAGATTACCAAAAATAATAAAATATTGAGCAATAGAATAGGTAAAACTATAGACACCTACTCCTTCCGGGCCAAGTACTCTTGATATATATGGTGTAGTAATTAGAGGTGCTATAACAGCAAAAATTTCATATATCAAATTATAAACATAGTTAGTTTTAATACTCTTTACTTTAATATGTTTACTTTCCATTACTGTCATAGCCTTTCCAATGTGTAGCGAAATCACATATCTTTAACATGATACAAATATTCCTCATATGTCGGGGTGTAATACTCTATATCATCAATACGTGCATTTGAAAGCTCAGATAGATTATCATACACAATTCCACACTTTTTATCCTTAAACATCCTATCTAATACGATATTACTTCCTTTTTTAATGATAGGGACAACGTGAGCTGCTTCATAAGCAAAGAATCTATGTGGAACATTGATTCTGTCAAATACGGATACTGTCGACTCGGTTTCAAAATTATGTAAAAGACCAAAATCATAACGACTAAGTATTTCGCAAGATAATATCCACTCTTCATCTGAAGAATCTCTTTTCATATTTAAAGGTTTTTCAACAAAAAATTGTTCTGGATGCTGATGTTTTAATTCATCGTATAAATTAATACCATTTTCATCATTATTAAAAACAGCGCAATGTAAATGAACGGCCAACCCTGCATTTATTAATTCTTTTATTGTATCTACATAGTAATAACGGCCTTGATCCCTATCACGATTTTTTGTTGAATCGACTCTATATGATAAAATTACAATATGCTTTTTTTCATCTTGACTCGATAATTTATTCTGTAGCTTAATCCCGTTTAGTATACAAGATGGTAATGCATTTTCATCATATCCCAATAATATTTTTGAATTTTCGAAAAAGGCATCTCCGTATTTCTTTTCCAAAAATAGCTTCAATTCATAATCATATAGTGATATATTATGTATTCTTTTTAACGTCTCGTATTCCAGAAAATTGTAGCCCACTCTTGTTTCTTTATAAGATCTTACAATCTTACATTTTAGTACCGGCTTAGCAATTAGGTAGACTAAATCAGATCTATCATAATCTCCATAACTACAAAGAGCAAAGTCAGCTTGACAATCTCGAATTCTTCTCATCCAAGATAAGTTAAAAATACGAAGTGCAATTATCGCAATCCAGTTTACTATAAATAACGACTTATGGAACCTGGCATTTAACACTATCCATGTCAGCAAGAAATTTACAGGATTATTTTTGAGCTCAATTATTTCAATTCTGTCATCTTTCACGCTCCATGAATCTTCTCTAAATATACATGCACAGTATATTTTGTCGAATACCGTTAGCGCGCCTTTCCATCTTTCCTCTCCAAGGTGTTTTCTCCCACCTAATTTTAACAAAACCTTGCCCATACTCTACAGAATCTCCTCTAAAAGTATTCTTTTTAAGTTGTTTCCGTGCGCTATATCTTCTCTATATCTACGAACGTTGTCTACCATTCTTTGATACTCATTATTAGTTAATTTTTGTAGAACTGTGTCTAATTCTTCTAATGATGACGTGCAAATACCTATGCCCATCTCTTTTACATATTTTGAAAGAGCTGCCTTATCCCATATAATTATTGGCAAACCAGCCGCAATATATAAGGAAAATTTGTGAGGATTATTAAATTTTAGGTAATTGCCAAACTTCCCATCACATTTTTCTAAACTATTACCGTCCCACACTAAGCCAAAACTACCTTGAAGATGTTCAATCAATTCTTCAGGAGCGAAAGAACCGTTATATATTATTCTTTCGTTTGTTATTCCCGAATAATCAAGCCCATACAAATTGAATTTACAATGCTTAATACTATCAATTTCATACAGGTATCCACACTTTGACTTCGAAAGATTACCCGCGACACAAATAGTTGGCTCTCTATCGTATTCGACATTTGCCAATTGGCCATCATACAGATAATCAAACGGTCCTAATGTAAAATACTTACCTTCTGCTCCAACTTCTCTAAAAGCTTCTGTCATTTTTTCATTATGACTGATTACATAGTCTGCTTTATTAAGTAGCTCAACTTCTTTTCGCAATACCTCTGATTTACTGCCAGTGTCTCTTAGGCCGACCGAGTCATGAATTAATATGCAGATCTTAAAGTGTTTTATGCCCCTTCCAAAACGCAGCAGAAAAAGCAGAATACTGTTTACCATTGCTGGATAATATGGGTATTGAATAAAAACTATATCATTTCTATTTGCGAGAAAATATGTTCTTAAAACTCCTACGAACATTTGCAAGATGATAATCAGTTTTTTACTTTTACTTCGAAATAACGGAATGTGCTTATATCCGGAATCGATTAAAATCCTTACAGTATCTGTCCTTGCTTTATTACCTGCTGTGAAAGCTCTTTTTTCTGCATTCTCACATAATACTATATTCATATTCAGTACCTTCTACCCTACCCACGTATCAATTCAACTTCTCGCTTAATTGTGTTTTTCGCAAAAAATCTCTGATCTTTCGGAAACGGAAGGCTTCCGCACAACTTCTCACTGATTATATTGATATCAGTTAGAGGTTTTTCATTAGAAATCATCTCTACATTATTCGATTCCGAGAAAAATTCTTGGCAAACTTCTATATAAGATGTAATTGTTGGAATTCCATATGTCTCCATCTCACATGTCATAACGCCTTGGGTATCTTCTCTTGTCAGCATCAATGCACATCTTGATTTATTTAAATAGTCAATCATCTCTTCATGACTAATTGTCTTTCCTAACCACGTTATGTTTGTGGGTTTAGTATGAAACTCAAAAAACTTTCCTCTTCCTATGAGTAGAAATTTCTTTTCTGGGTTGTTGTTAGCATAATCCAGGAGCAGATCAATACAATATTTTGATCCATCCAAGTTTGACCTTATAGTTATAAAATCAAATTCTTTAGAAGCCTCCAAATCATACGAAGATGATTCAAATGTCGAACCTATACTATTGTTAATGATATGAACTCTATTCATTAAATCAGAATCGCGCAGTCCTGTATTAGCTAGAAAATGTCTATGAACCCACTCACTCACAAAAATAAAATCAGATTTATCCGCCAACTGTTTATAGTATTTTGACCATGTTTTTATCTTTAGATAATCATAGGAATTCTGGAATAGCTGTTTATACCATTTTGATGATGACAAAAAGGGATACGGCTTTGGATAATCCTTATTAAGATAAAGCATCTCATGGCCATGAAAGAAAAAAAACAATTTCAAAAAACGGTTTTCGTATTTCTTTAAAAACCTATAATGGTTTCGTAAGTTTGCAGAATGAGAAACAGCTATATCATACTGACCGCTGTTACCTTTTTCATACTCATCAAGTGTGATTACTGGTATTCCATCAATCTCGTAATTTTCTTTCGCATCAAAATTTAAAACTGTTACGTCAATGCCATTCTTCTGGTAGTACTGATTTCTTACGTGAACAAACATTCTTTCGTGCGTTCCACCTGGGATAGGATAAAAAGCGGTCAAAATCAGTACTCTCATTTTTTATTAACCTCTATTTCAATTCATTTTCAAATACATCCAGCGCTCTACGAATCACATCATCCATGTCGTAGTATTTATATTCTGCAAGTCGGCCAAGGAAGATGACATCCTTCTCCTGTGCAGCTAAATCACGATATTTCTGCGCTAATTCTTTCCACTCCGCTGTCGGGAATGTGTAAAACGGTTCCTCTCCATCACAAGGAATTTCTTTCAGTATTGTGGTCTTATCACTCTTCTGCCCTGTAAGCTTCTTGAATTCCGTGATCCTTGTATACTCGTAGTCCATCGGCCAGCGAGTGCTTGCCACCGGCTGATAAGATTCACAATCATGAGTTTCAAAGATAAACTTTATGCTGCGATATTTCAACCGACCAAGTTTATAGTCAAAGTAGTAATCAACTGGGCCTGTATATATCAGTTTTTCATATTCAATATCATCTATAACTTCTTTATAATCTGTGTTCAGCAGCACCTTGATTTCCGGATGATCAAGCATCCTCTGGCACATTTTTGTAAAACCACCTTTAGGGTTGCCCTGATATTGATCAGTAAAGTAACGAGTATCTCTGTTTTTCCTAAAAGGAATACGGCTAATAACACTCTTATCGAGTTCTGAAGGATCTACTCCCCATTGTTTTATCGTAAAGTACTTGAAGAACTTTTCATAGATATCTTTTCCGCCCTGGCTTAGGACTACATCCTCGCTAGTTTTGATCTCGTCAATCTTGACCTTCCGGCTTTCGATGAAAGCATCCATCTGGTCTTCTGACAGGTTCATGTTATAAAGCTGATTGATGGTTTCGAGAGAGATAGGCATCGGTACAAAATTACCATTTACATAAGAAAGTACCCTATGCTGGTATTCATGCCAATCGCAATAATTACAGACAAAGTCAAAAACTTCCTTATCGTTTGTATGAAAGGTATGAGGGCCATACATCTGCACAAGTATTCCAGCGGCATCATATTCATCATAGACATTGCCACCAATATGATTACGCTTTTCAATGACAAGCACTTTCTCATGAAGCTGAGTAGCAATTCTTTCGGCAATAGTAATTCCAGCAAGGCCTGCACCAATAACTACATATTTATATTTCATTATGAACTCCTTAAAAACTTGATCCGTATTTTTTCTTAAACAATTTTGCTTGAATAAACCCTGTGATTTTCCTTCTCCAGTTTACATCTTCTGTATATGGCAACTCCTTGATATCAGTTTTTTTTAATTTACCTATATCAATTTGCCTATTAAGCCATACATTAAAAAGCCTTTCACTAACACGGCCTGCATAGCGTTTATCAAAATCACTCAATCCTGATAAATCATATCTCTCAAACAATTCAAATAGAATTGTGAACAGCCAGCAACAGTATTCATCGAATAAGCTTTTCTCAAGAATCATCATGTTAAAGATATACGCAGAAGTTCCACGCATAACTTTGTCAAACGATTCTAAATATTCAGGTGTTTTTTCTTCTATTATTTTTCTTGTTAAGTCAAACTGCTCTTTCCCACCGTTCATGGTATGTGAATAATGAGAATATACTGATTCAATGTAATAGTGTCTCTTCTTAGGAACAATAACTCTATAACGAGCTAACAGAGGAAGCAACTGATCTTTTGTCAGAATGCAGTAAAAAGGATCTTCGCCTTTTTTAGGTTTTCTGTTTAAAAAATATCTACGGTAATGAACTAAACCAGTATAATCTACCGCCAAGTTTTTCCAAGCCCAATACAGTGCTGTTTGTGTACCAAAACACCAATTTAATTTAGATATATTATCTCCGGTATTATCTTTTTGAAAGCCAAAATCAACAGCCGTACCATCTTTATTTACTTTACCTTCCGCGCCAACATGTAAGGGAAGATATATTTCATCTGAAGGCATCTTACTTTGCTTATGTGTAGCAACGATTATTTTTACATTTGGATTATCCATCAATATAGTCCCTCTCTGCCACAATCCTCAAACCAGTCTTTGAAACTCTCCTCAAGGGTGTAGTGGAACTTGTAGTCCGTATTGCTCAGCTTGACCCCTGAAATATTTGTACTCACCATCAACTTCTTCACACGATCTGGATGAATACCAACCTTCTTCCCGCCAAGAGGACCAACAACTTTAGCAACGCCCATCAGAAGTTTTCCGTTGATCATCGGGATCTTTCTACCCTGAAGATCCGTGCTTGCTTTCATCGCTTCACAAATCTCTTCGATTGTATATGCCGGTTCAAATGTACAGTTGATAATGTCATAACCAGGGAAAGAGTTATCGATCATACGGTACTTAATGAACTGGACGAGCTCTTTAACATACACGCAAGCTTTGATGGTATCCTTACGTCCAGCGTAGAAGTAATAGTGGCCTTTTATGCCTTTATAGAGTCTCGTCATATTACCGTGTTCGCCTTTGCCGTAGACAATGCCAGGTCTAACAATGGTAAGCTCATGGTCTGATTCTTTATCACACCAACCAATATGGATCTTTTCAGCCACAAGCTTACTGATGCCATATGGTGTGTTCGGTGTAGGAAGCGTATCCTCTGCCTTCAATTCTTCGGCAGCACCATAAGGAGCGATAGAAGAAGTAAACAGGATCTTCTTTATCCCATACTTCTCAGCAAAAGCAACCACATTCTCAGCACCACGGATATTTGTCTCGAAATACTCATGATCTTCATGTCCCGGTGTTCTATGGACAGCTGCTAAGTTAAAGATGATATCAGAGCCTGTTGGTGTGAACTCAAGATCAAAAGGTTTCCTAACATCTAACCTTATGTATTCCACGCCATCATTTTTCTCAACGATTCCAGGAACAACGCCTTCTTCACCAGGCATAACAATGTCAAGGTCATAGATCTTGTCATCCACACCTTTGATGTTCTTAAGCTCATGTATTAGATGAGTTCCGATAAACCCGGAACCGCCAAAAATAAGATAGTTCATATAACTTCCCCCTGATTATTCATCTTTGTGTGATTGTCTGACACATAGTTAATGCCGATAATCTAGGCTATTAATCTCTCCTAAATAGATCTCTCGTATAGACCTTATCAGCCACATCATCAAGCGCTGCATCATACCGATTGGCAATGATGGCATCACATCCTGCCTTGAACTTCTCTATATCATTTACAACAAGGCTTCCAAAGAATGTCGTACCATCTTCCAATGTCGGTTCATAGATCACCACAGTCGCTCCTTTAGCTTTAATTCGCTTCATTACGCCTTGGATGCTACTCTGCCGGAAGTTATCACTATTGCTCTTCATGGTTAATCTGTACACACCAACTGTGATCGGACGCTCTTTCTCAGTGTTCCACATGCTTGAAGCTGTGTAGTATCCGGCACGATCTAATACTCTGTCGGCGATGAAATCTTTACGAGTTCTATTGCTCTCCACAATTGCTTCTATAAGATTCTCCGGAACATCCTCATAGTTAGCTAATAACTGCTTCGTATCCTTAGGCAGGCAGTAGCCGCCATAACCAAAGGACGGGTTGTTGTAGTGTGAACCAATACGAGGATCCAAGCACACGCCATCAATTACACTTCTTGTGTCCAAACCTTTAACTTCACAATATGTATCAAGTTCGTTGAAGTACGAAACACGTAGAGCTAAATATGTATTAGCAAAGAGCTTAACTGCTTCAGCTTCTGTAAAGCCCATGAAAAGGACATCGATATTCTCTTTTTCAGCACCCTGAACCAGTAGCTGAGCAAATGTCTCCGCTTTCTCCTTACTATTATCATCACAACCAACAATGATTCGGCTCGGATAGAGATTATCATAGAGAGCTTTGGACTCTCTCAAGAATTCCGGTGAGAACAAGATTCTGTCTGTTCCATATTTTTCTCTAACCTTTTCTGTGTATCCAACCGGGATGGTAGATTTAATGATCATTGCGGCGGTCTTAGAGGATTCGAGTACCAGCTCGATGACGCTCTCAACCGCGCTACAATCGAAAAAGTTCTTCTGAGGATCGTAGTTTGTCGGAGCTGCAATGATGACGAAGTCAGCATCTTTATATGCATTTGCGCCATCAGTTGTGGCATGCAGATTTAATACACGTGTACCTTCCTTAGCTTCTTTTAAATACTTCTCAATATAATCATCCTGAATTGGGCTGATCCACGAATTCAGTTTTTCTACTTTTTCTGGGACAATATCCACAGCTGTTACTTCATTGTGTTGAGAAAGAAGGACTGCTAAAGACAATCCGACATATCCGGTTCCGGCAACTGCAATCTTCATGATAATTCTTCTCCTTTATTTCTTTCGCACAGTGCTCATACGATTTTACATAGGCATTATTAAAGGTCATGCAACCTTGTGAGCATCCATGGGCTAATTCTTTGATTTTTAAATTCAAATCTTAAAGTAATATGTTAGTAAGTGTATTGGTACTGTGTTAGTAGTTATTGATAGTACTCCTTGTACCACTCAGCGAATCGCCTCAGGCCAGTTCTTATGTCTATCTCTGGCTTGAACCCATAGTCCCGCTCCAGTGCTTCAGAATCAGCATACGTAACCGGTACATCGCCTGGCTGCATACCAACCAGTTCTCTATGAGCTTCAAAGTCGTAGGATTCCTCCAACACTCCAGCTCTCACCAACTCTTCTTGAAGTGTTGATACATAATCCAGCAGGTTTTCTGGTGTTCCACCGCCGATGTTGTAGACAGCGTAAGGTGGAATCGGTAAGCCATCAGGTCCGTTTTCCTTTTCTGGCGCACCCTGCATAACCCTGAATACTCCCTCAACTATGTCATCCACATAGGTGAAATCACGCTTGCAGTTACCATAGTTAAAGATCTGTATCTTCTCTCCTCTTGCTAACTTGTTAGTAGCGGAGAAGTAGAACATATCCGGACGGCCTGCGGGACCATACACGGTGAAGAAGCGAAGGCCAGTTGATGGTATGTTATAGAGCTTGGAATAAGAATGGGCCAGTAACTCGTTTGACTTCTTCGTCGCAGCGTAGAGAGATACTGGATTATCAACCTTATCATCCGTACTGAACGGAACCTTCTTATTACCACCGTAGACGGAGGAACTAGAGGCGTATACGAGATGTTCGACACCCTTATATCCGTTCTCATCCGCTCCAGTAGAGGAATAAGAATGCCGACACGCCTCTAAAACATTAAAAAAGCCGATGATGTTCGACTCGATGTAAACATCCGGATGGTCAATGGAATATCTGACACCCGCTTGAGCTGCGAGGTTCACAACCACAGAGGGCTGATACTGTGTGAACACCTTATCCACAAGTTCCTTATCCGCAAGATTACCGTGAATAAAGATGTGTTTGACAGGAGATGTCTTCGCAGCCTCCTCAATAAGGCTTAACCGATATTCCTTCAAAGCTGGATTATAGTAATCATTCATGGAGTCGAAAGAAATTACTGTACCGGAGGAGAGTTCACGTAGAAGACGGAGGACTAAGTTCGCTCCAATGAATCCGGGAGAACCTGTAACTAAAATTGTTTTGTTATTCAAGTCAATTTGTTGCTTCGACATTTGATTTCTCCTTATCTTTATTTCTTTTTCCTATTCCACGGCACACAGCCGATCAGTATCAAAACACATGCCACGCTAATCCCTGCCCACATTCCGTCTTTCTCTACCCAGTAAAAATACTTACCGAGTCGTGGGAAGGTGGCTCCTTGACGGCCTATAAATGTAGAGCTGTCTACCAACGTCTCATCTGATGACCCGAGCCCGCTGACAACCACACTCTCAACCACACCGTCATCAGTGTGGACTGCTCTAACCTTGTGGAGAATCTGCACACCATCCAAGTCGAAGACCACGTTATCGCCGACCATAATCTGGTCCAGGGTCGCATTGGTATCCACAAAAACCAACGAGCCTCTAATCACTTCAGGTTCCATGGACTCCGAAAGCAGTACTTTCGGCTGGTATCCAGCGATTACAGCCACACCGAGCGCAAGTACCAGCGCTATCACAAGGCAGCAGATTACGGTGTAGATGTTTCTAATCGTCGTCTTTAGCATTCACTGCTGCTCCATCTATTCATATCCGCCCACTTCCGCAAGTCGATTCCCACACTGTTGTGATGGACAGGCAGGACACACTCTTGTGGCGGACAGACAGTTTCTCTCCCACCGTCCCTGTCGTCCACAGAGCTTATATACTGTGAGCGTTTATTTTCCTAGGGCACGGACACACCGGCTCATACTGTATAGCATCTGTTTTAGACGCGAGTTATTCTTTATCTCCAACACAGCTGCAACCATCACGTCATGCATCCATCGTTTCCAGATCTTTAGCTGTGGCTGATATCCAGCCATCATCCCTCACACTATTGTGGCGGACATACTGGTGTGCTCGACCTTATGGATTCAAGCTAACCACTGACGACCATACAGCTGAAGGTGTGGAGGTTTCATACCCTACCGTCTGTATCGCGTAAGCCTTAATCTCCATCCTGCCGGTCCATTCAAACGCGGAACTGAAGTCATGGAAGCTAGCATTCTCTACCACCCCGCTCACTTCATCCCCAGCATAGAAGGTTTCAAGCGTGTCCGCCTGGTCACCGTAACCAAATACGTAGGTGTGAACATCACCCACTACTTCGTTGCGTACTTCAAACCACCCGCTTTCATCGATCTCTAAGGCAAACAGGTCTACGTCTTGCACCTCACCTGAGATTGATGAGGATACCACTGGTACATCGAACTCAAGTAACAAATAACTATCCTTCTCGCCCACACTCTCAACGCTTACCTGGAGCGGGAAAGATTGACCCGGCTCGACGGCCACAGTGGCGATATTCTCTTCGTTCTCTCCGCTAGCCTCTCCTGTGTTGGATGAATCGGAAGAGCCGGAAGACGAGGAGCAAGAGACGGATAACGATATCTCCACATCATCCGCAGTATATTCAAACGCAACAGCTCCTGTGTCTTTGTCAGAAAGCACTGCTAACAGGTCTCCGATGAGCAATAGAACCAGCACGCTCACGCCAGCCAACACTGACAGGATCCTCATTGTTTTTGTGTTCATATAAAGTTGTTCCTCTGGCCTCGGTCACTACGTCAACACTTTCCTCGTGTATTACTTGTCTCCGTGCTGCTGTACTATCCTTATCTTCTTGTAACTCCGGGTGGAGAGGCAGGGATAGAAAGGACAATACCCGATCAGTTAGCCAGTAGGGTTAAGTTGTAACGTGTGGAGGTCTGTTTGTATATATCAATTCCACGGCCACAACGCTCTACTTCTCTACCTCTCCTAGTCCTAAGTTGAACTGTGGAGGAAGGAAGGTTAGTGTGGCTGGAATGGTTGTATTTCCCGGTTTTACCGCATTTCCGCAAAGTTTTTTTAGCCGTTTTACCGCAAATTCGCAAAGTCTTGAGAGACAGGGGCCGGTGTGGCGGTAGTGCAGTGTGTTTGTTTGCTACCCTTATCTGGTATTAGTTGCCCACAGGGTGACTTCAAGTTGTCCAGTACATCAGTTGTATTGACGACTTGACTGATAAGTAAGCCACCTGGGTCGCGCTTCGCGCTCAACGGCCACACTCAGCCCAGACTTATAAACTTCTCATACTCAGGACCGCAGTCGTTACAGAATGGACTGATCCAACCGGTACTCCTGCGTGTGGCTGGCTTTCCGCAGTTAACACATGTGACCTTTGAAAGCTCTACATACTTGTGGATGACCTCATCGGTCTTTTCGTTACCATGCCAGTCAAAGATGTCCAGCATGCCCCATTTCTCTTTTACATCTTCTATCTCATAATCGGATGGTGCTACTTGTTCGAGCTCATCATACATTTGCTCGCCGAATGCCTTTTGCCATCCTTTGGGAAGTTTTAATCGTTTCATAAAAAGAATCTTGTATGTTTGGTGTGGACGGTAATAACAGCACCGGCTTTGGACTGGCAGGTGCTCACAGGTGTCATCTCTCAGTCATACCAGACGTATGGCGGATCCAATTCAAAGTGATCAGCTCCTTCAAACAGGAACTTGAACACCTTAAGCCCCTCACTATCCTTGCTCCAAGCAGCATCTCTTCCGATACCTTCTATAACAATTCCGCCTTGTCGCTTAGCGTCATTTCTATCAGCGCTATAAACAAACCCATGGAGATAAAGTTTATCGTCATCGCCATACTTCTCCATGAACCATACATATTCCATGTACTTGCGCCATGGGTATGGGTCAAAGATGTGTTTGTCTAATAGGAGTCGTAATTCATGCCTACGAAGCTTTTTGAAATATCTCAAACCATCTCTATAAGTGGCAGGGTTGTAAGACTCGCCGAAGATGATCTTGTCACGTTGATCTATGTTCATGTATATGTGCTCCGTGTGGCGGTTAAGCCACCAGCTTTGGACTGGTTGGCGCTCACAGGTGTGAGTAATCTCAGTCTTTCAGTGCTTCTTCTGCTACCCGATAATCATCCCAGTCGGGATGGGCAGCCATAATCTCTTGCAACATCTCTGCTTCGCCCGGATCAAAGTGAGACGGAATGTATCCGCTTCTTACATAAGCAACATCCACTTCATACATCGCGGTGACAAAACGTTTAACGGCCTCAGGATCGGATATTCTTATTTCGTCTGTTATTGATGATGTTGGCATGTTGTTCTCCTTGGGATGGTGTGGCTGTCTGCTTTCTCTTTTGCTTCTTTCGCTTCTTTCGCGCAAGAAAGAGAACGAAAGAAAGAAAGAAAGGAACCAATAAAGTACCCATCCTATTTCACTTTGATTCATCACCCTGTTTATCACCTTGGTGATGATTTGGTGATGATTAAGGTGATGATTTCTCTATACCCATTCATCTAAGACAGTTCCTTAGTGCCAAGCCTGTTCTGTGTGGATGGGGATGGTGACGGCCACAAGGTTGTGAGAGTCCCTTGGGGAACTAATAAAGTACCCATCCTATTTCAGTATGATTCAAACGGAACGTGTACTCGATTTCCCGTTTTTACCAGCCACTCTTATGCCCCACAATCTCATCGACAGTAGCGTGTGGCAGTGCTGGAAGCTTTAAAAACTCCGCGGCTTTCGGTATGAAAATGAGCATTTTCACTCTTCAAAAATCTAAAAATCCATACCAAAACCCACGTAGTTTTCACAGGAAAAAGCCTTTAAATAGGGCATTTTATCGAAAAATAGCCCCAAATTTCATTGCCATCTGCTCCAGCTATGAATATCCTTAGGAAAGCGAATGCTAGAAGCAGAAGAATCCCTATTATCCACCAGATCCTGATAGTTTTTTACACTCAACTCACTCTTCTCAACACGAATAATCCTAACACCAGTAGGAGGATGCATACCTCGGCAATTGATTACCTTCTTTAAGAATGCTATGAATACGCCAAATTCCCTGTCGCGTATAAACATTATTGACTGCCTGATTCTTTATTTCTAATGTAGCAATATCGAAAATAACATGATGAGCCCGATTAAGATCGCCTTCTTCATAGCAATCCATTGAAATCACATCGCCTTCTCGATTAATATTCTCCATTTTAACCATGCAGCTCACCTCCCTCTCATTAATGCGTATTTCCGGACAAATACGTTATTGCACCACTGATCTGGCCCTCTTCGTGCTCTACTTTTTCCTGAATGCTTACGTAATAGGCTGCACTCTCGCGTGCATAATCATATTTTCTGGAGGTTATTGTGTGTGCTTCATCCTGTGTACTGCCATCACTCACAAGGCGCATCTCCATTAATTCATGATTAAGAAGCGTGAGATCATGTGGTTTGATACTCTCCGGATCAAATGCAAGCCTTCTCCATGACTCGGCAATTTCAAAACTCACATCAAATCTACGGAAGCCGCCATCTAATTCATGAGCATCAATGAAGAGATAGTTCTTTATCATAAGAATTTGTTGAACTGTAAATCCAGTATTATTAGCAATACGCTGAACATCTGCGTGGTTTTTCCTGATCTCCTCATAATACATCTCTGCATGACTTAGTGCCCTCAGTGAAGTAGGATCAGTAATCCCTCCTGAAATCCCTCCGGCAATCAAAACTCTACTACTATCCACCTATCCTTCCCTCCTGGAGATCAGTGTATATGCGCTTCATCTAATTTGTTTACCACTCCAGATACCGAGATACAATCATATCCCATTGTTTCTGGTTCATATGTCCATTGGCCACAGAAGCTTTACACAAAGTATCTACTGCTCTTGCCATGCCAAAGTACCGAGGATCACCTTCTCTATCATACTTTTCACAATCCGCAATCGTATTGCGCAACACCTCTCCATATACTGGAAACTCAATCTTTATGCTATCATCTATCCATGTATAACGATTCATGTGAAGGCTACTCCTTTCTTTTTTATCTGCAGGAAATCTCTAAAAATCCATACCAAAACCCACGTAGTTTTCACAGGAAAAAGCCTTTAAATAGGGCATTTTATCGAAAAATAGCCCCAAATTTCGTTGCCTGTGAGCATCGGTTAAGTAAAAATCTCAATTTCCTCCACTTTATTAGTTTTCGAATGCGTTTCTTCCTGATAAGCAGCGTAGGGCCCTATTTCTGCTGACAGCATTTTGGCTCAGTATATTACTATGTAGATTAGTTCCCTTCATAGAATCCATTTTCACTGATTGAAGCCCATTTTCGATACATTTCTTTGTAGTTATCTTTAATGAATCTTTGGATTTCCCGTATGTGTCTATCGCTGATTTTTCCCTGATTCTGAACAATAGTATCTCCGTTATTCTTAACAAAGAGCTTACCTGAACCAGCTTCCGTAAGTTTAGAATCACCGGCATGAACATGCATAGCCTCTACGATGCATTTCGATGTGAAATATAAATAGTATCCACACACCTTAAACTCATAGTATTTAGGCATAGCTTTCCTCCATGTATGTCTTTGCCCTTTCCAAATAGTCTATTGCTATAGAAAGTTCAATTTCATCCATACTTGTTTCTATAACTTCCCCTGACGGAAAAATGAGTGCTGCATGTCCTTCTCTATTTAAGTTAACAATAGTTATTCTATCCTCTTCCTTTTTAATAAATGCAAACCCATCAATTATGACATCTGCCTCGTCTGCTATTTTTCTTTGATCAAACATGATCTATCAATACCCCCTTAATTGGCTTCAGGAATCTATCTGGATCAATGTACAGATCATCAAGAATTGATGTAATATCAACATACTCCTCGGTTTCTCCAAGAGTGGAATAGTCCACATCTACAACCAAATATCCATTGTCCCATTCTTTCACTCGAAGGTACTTTTTTAATTTTGTTGATGTTCTGAATCTAATACGTGTATCCCGAAATGAAAATATGGAATACTTCCCCTCTACACTAATCTTTGCCATATCATCCATAAATATTTTCCTCGTATTCCGGCCAATAAATCTACGGTTCTATTCTTTGAGCAACCTTAACACTCCATACCAAAACCCACGTAATTTTCGCAGGAAAAAGCCTTTAAATAGGGCATTTTATCGAAAAATAGCCCCAAATTTATTTGCCGTAAATGCCATCTCGATTGCTCAATGGATATCTCTGCTCATCATTAATATCATATAACTGCATCGTCGTCACCATTCTGGATACCGAGATACAATTATATCCCATTGTTTCTGATTCATATATCCATTGCTCAGCACCAACACCGCGCCCTTCTCGCGCAAGTCTGAGAGGCTCAAAAATGCATTGCACATTAGTATAACTGCAGTTCTGTCAGAACTCTCTGAATGTAGTGAAAATGATTATCATTTGACCAAAGTGGAACACGATATTTGATAGCAATTAGTGCAATAACAGCATCTTGAAAAGGAACCGTTATTCCCTTTGTTTTCAAAGAATAGAGTAGCTCTCCTAGCTTACTCCAATCCGATTCATCCAATGCGAGACTTTCGAATTCCCCTAGCAACCCGTTAATTTTGTTGTAATTCTCTTGGGTCTTGGCTCCATGCAGCAGTTCCGCTTTGACAACTCCACATACCACAACGTCCTCAGAGGCAAAGGTATCTATTATCTTCTGTGTAGGCTTCTTCCAGAAATCGATAAACACATTACTATCTGCTAATACTTTCATATCATACTTGCCTCACGTAAAGAAATAACCGCTTCATCGTCTATCTCGATCTTACCAGCTGTTTCCAAAAAGCGACTTTTCAATTTAGTTGCTTTTTGATCCTTTGATGGGCTCAATTTCATTTTATCCATTAATTGTATGAATAAATATACCGTTTCTTCTGGAAACTGATCTATTTTCTTGTGTGCTTCCTGATATACAGACATAGCTTGCATCCTTATCTCACCTCAACTCTATTACCAATTATAAATCAAGTTTCTCACATGGTTCCTAGCTTCTAATTGCTTCGCCAGGTTAATTACTATCTATCTCATAGCAGCGTCCATTTTTATTCTAACATTCTGTCCTACTCGCCGTTAAACGTTTTGCAAAAACCGAATCAATTGTTCATGTGACTTTTGCAAAGAAAGAAGCCGATTTTTACCGTTTTTCGCCCGTTTTTGTTCGTAATCCATACCAAACCCACGTAGTTTTCACAGGAAAAAGCCTTTAAATAGAGCATTTTATCGAAAAAGTGCCCCACATTTCGTTGCCTGGTAGCTCCTGATAGCTCCGGGTAAGCCGTAGGAAAGCGAATGCTAAGCACAAAAAAATCCCAGGTCATTAACTAACCTTCCGGTTTTCATCCTTCCACGGTATGCATCCGATCAGTATCGCCATCACAGCTAAGCTTATCGCCAACCACATACCATTCTTCTCTAACCATAAAAATGACTTTCCTATCCGAGGGAATACAACGCTCTGCCTACCAATGAACATGCTCTCATCGACCGCTGTCTCATCCGTCCCTTTAATCCCAGAAACAATGAGTGTTCCGTCTTTGATCTCTTTTGCACGGTGAAGTATCTGTACACCATCCAAGTCGAAGACTATGTTGTCACCAACAGAGACTTCTGAAAGCTTCGTGTGAGTGTCCACAAAGACGAGACTATCTCTTATTACCTCTGGTTCCATGGATTCTGAAACCAACACTTTCGGCTTATATCCGCACATCACAGCCACACCGAGTGCTACTACAACCGCGATAATGAAAGCGCAGAAAACCATATAGATGTTCTTGATGGTTGTTTTTAACATTCATCTCACTCTTCTTTTCCCTTTCCACAGCTATACACTTACACATCCTCTTTGGTGTGGAAGTCGCGAGGACAACTATGGCTGCAACGCAACAACGCTCGTCCACACTGCGCTCGGCTCCTGACCTTCATACCCCGTAGTCTGAATGGCATAAGCCTTGATCTCCATGCTGCCGGACCAAGCAAAAGCTGAACTAAAATCATGGAAGACTGCACTCTCAACAATCCCGCTTACCTCTGCCCCAGCAGCAAAAGTATCCAACGTATCTGTTATCGCACCGTAACCAAATACATAGGTGTGGACTTCGCCTTCAACTTCGTTTTTTACGGTGAACCAAGAGCTATCGTCTATCCTTAGCTCGAATAGGTCTAGGTCAACCGGCTCCCCACTTGTGGCCGCAGGTATCCTTGGTACGTCGAACTCGAGTAATAAATAACTATCTTTTTCCCCTGTGGAGGTCACGGACACAGAAATGTCACACGATTGCCCCGGCTCCACGACCACGGTATCAGCTCCAGCACCAGCAGCGACAGATAAGCTTATGCTTACCGCCGCATCACTATATTCAAATGCCACAGTCCCTGTATCTTTGTCACTTAAGACGGCTAATAGGTCACCCACTAGCAAGAAGATGAGTATACTCACACCTGCTGCAATAGACAGGATTCTCATTATTTTTGTGTTCATATATTCTTTTCCTCCAGTTACTTCCACGGCCACTTCATATTAATCCTATAACTCATCTTGAACCTTCTTTTTTCCTACAGAAAAATCTAAAAATCTATACCAAAACCCACGTAGTTTTCGCAGGAAAAAGCCTTTAAATAGGGCATTTTATCGAGAAATTGACCCTAATTTCATTTCTCTGTTATATTCACTATTCTAGCCTGCTTATCATAAAAAGCCATCCCATATTGGAGCCGTGTCGTGTATCCTTCATATCGAAGCTGACTTCCATATTTCTTCTGAATCATCTGACTGGATGCCTCGTTTAACGCAGGCTCTATATCCTCTTTCATCTTTACGTGTTTGAGTTCCAGAATCTGACATCTCTGTCTTGCAGGATCAAGGATAATCAGGTCACTTCGGCCATAGCCTGTTTCCCTCTCAGATTGTACTCGGTAACCCAGCCCCGTAAAAAAGCCATCAAGAATCAGGTGATAGCTGTATTCATGATACTCATGATAGAAGGAGAGAGTCGCTTCCAGAATCTGATCAAGGGAAGCCTCTGCCTTTTCGATTTCTCCAGCCCACAGCGTATTCACCAGGTCCTGCACAAAGGTATTATCAACCTTGTCGTTGAAGTAATTCCATACCTCTTGACGAAAGACATTCTGAATGGATCTATTCGGGATGCGCAGCGGCATGAGTGGTGGTCTACCAGGAACCGCCTTCGTAAGATATCCCGTTTCTACCAGCGCTGACCAAAGGTTTTCGCCGTTCTCGTGAATCCTATGATAAGGAACAAACTCATTGATCGTACAGTCTATCGTTTCTCCCGCCAAAAGTTGCTCAAATTTTTCGTTTGCACCTATGCTCTTACCAAGAAAGCCATGAATCAAGTTCAGTGATGTCTCCGATGTATTCAGCCAATAGCTCTCAGGGCCTCTATCCTCATCATATGAACCATCCAAGACAGACTTGACATACGATAGAACATCCCAAGGGCAGTACAATTTTTCTCTTCCAAACATATATCCATCATACCACTCAGCAACTGCATCATATTGATGAGATAATCCTGCATCCTCCAGCAGTTGCTTCACATCTTCATCCGTAAATCCGACGGATGACGCATAGATCGGCGACAGCACCGTGTATGGTATGATATTATTTACACCGGTATAAGTACTGTTCTTTACTGTATAAAGACAGCCGGACAGGATCACTCCCTTAACGTTGCTGTTGGTTTTGCACACATAGCTCAGCATATGCTCAATCATATCCCGAACCTTATCATAATATGGTGTTCCCAAGGCCTTAGCCATCGGAACATCATACTCATCAATGATGACAAAAACTGGCTTGCCATAATGCACCTTCAGCATTCTCGAAAGGATATCTAATGCAGCTACTGAGTTTACTTCATCTGCATTTTGAAATTCCAATGCCTTAAAAATGCTTCTGTCAGCTTCGTTTTGATCAGGATTCATTGCAACATCAGCAATACATTTACAATAATTAGCAACAATCAGACGGAGGTTATTATACACCATCTTAAAACTGTCGCCAAACACTTCTTTTAAGGAGAGAAATACCACCGGATACTGATTCATGTAATCCCGGATAACGTCCGGATATTCCATGATCTTCAGACCAGCAAATATATCCCTGCTATCCTGTCGAATATCAAGAAAGTCTCTGAGCATCGTCATCGTCAAGGTTTTCCCGAATCTGCGAGGGCGTGCAAACATGACCGCCTTGTCAAATCTTCTGACAAGGTATTCCTCAATCACTTCTGTCTTGTCTACATAATAAGCAGCGCTCTCCCTCAGCTCCCGAAAGCTGTCATAGGATGCCCTTATATTGATGCCCATTTACTCCCCCTCCTTTCGTCAGGATCTTCTTCAGTTGCCATCAGAATCGGTCTTTCCCAGAAGATTTGCAAGGAAAAACGATATATTTTCGGTGACTCGCGTTTCAGTACAACCAGATAGTACCTTCGTGTAGCAACTTATCGCCCATCTGAATCTGGACTACCCCAGGCTCCTTCTTCTTGTTGAAGTGAAAGCTTAGCATATCCTTTGGGCAGGTCTACATCGCGCCCTTATGCGCGAAAACCGCGCCAACCGTCTTGAGTAATATCTTTAGATCCAGGCCCAAACTCCAGTTGTTGATATACTCCGTATCTAATCTAACGACTTCCTCAAAATCCGTAATCTCGCTGCGGCCACTCACTTGCCACATGCCCGTAATCCCCGGCTTGCAAGCCAGCCGTGCCCGATGATGGAACTCATACTTTTCCCACTCATCCGGCGTAGGAGGACGCGTACCCACCAGGCTCATTTCTCCCTTTAGTACATTGAAAAACTGGGGAAATTCATCCAGACTGGTTTTGCGAATGAATTCACCGATCCCCGTCTTTTTCGTACCGTCCGGCAGCAATTCATTTCCGATCACGCGCGGATCAAATTCGATCTTGAACATCATGCCGTCCTTCACGCGATTTTGCTCCATCAGCTCTGCCTTTCGAGCATCGGCGTCCAGATACATGCTGCGAATTTTGGACATTTTAAATTTTTTCCCATTTTGACCAATGCGCTCGGATTGATAGAGAATCGGGCCGGGGCTCGCCTTTTTGATCTTGGGCCCTACAATTGCAATAATGATCAACGCAAATAAGCTACCTACCAGCCCCCCGAATATATCCAGGGCTCTTTTGGCAAACACATCCGTCAAGGTCGCGTAGTTTGCGGTCGTCGTCAGCACTGTTGTGCCTCCCAGCTTCTCCGCAAACTGCTTGCTTCCATCAACGCCAATCCCCGGAATGTGATAGTGAACCGGAACGGCCATCTCACGACAAGCCGCCATCAACTCCTTCACTCCCGGAGTCTCCATGGTACAATCAATATAAACACTATCAATCCATTCTCGGCAAATGTAATTGGCGGCGTCCTCCAACCGGGTAACGACGGGGATGCCTCGAATTTCGTTTCTTTCCGGCCGGTCAAGAACCACTCCTACAATTTGGTAACCATCCAGCTGTGATTTTGTCAGGCGATCAATCATTGCATCCGCAGAATCCACGTTCAGCACGACCAGCATCGTCTCTTTTTCGCCTCTGTGTTGCCCTCTGTTCACAAGATATTTCTTCAAAAGCAATCTCGCGGCATAGCCAATCACCAAATGGAAACCAAAGGTCAGATACAGAACGATACGCGAAAAGGATTCCGCGGTCTGGGTAGAAAAAATAAAGATGATGCCGCCTGTAAAGACAATCAACGCATGCTTCAGGGTTTGCGTGAATTCCTTAAAGTAACCCCGCTTCAACACGTTGTGCATCGTATTAAAGATCGCGGCCGCTAAAAGATCCATCAAAATCAAGACGATGGCCAAACTCCTGTATGACGAGGAATCATACGGCAAAAACGACCTTTGTCGAATCCAATAGGCCATGATATAAGCAAGCTGCAGAGCCAGTTCGTCCAGAATAATAAAATCTATATGCTTGAACCAGCCCTCTGTTGATCTCTTATACATCTTTCCATTAACCTCACTATCACCATCTTTCCATAAGACGGTAAGGATCGGTTGCTTAAGAAACGAAGCTCCTTAAGACTGTTGATAGGTTGGCACGACCTCCGCCAGCGTCCGTTTTATATCCGTATGGGATTCCAGAGCCCGTGTCAGCTTTTCCAGAATTTGCTCTATCTCCTGACGGCTCATGGCCTGCTGTCTGGTTCGATAGACCCTGTCCACCTCGGTCGCAATATCGTTCTCCTCATCCCGGAGGAGCTCCTCATAGAGCTTTTCTCCCGGGCGGAGACCCGTATAGGCAATTTTTTCATCACCGTTTCCATAGAGCCGAATCATTCGCTCCGCCAGATCCTTAATCTTCACAGGCTCGCCCATATCAAGGACATACAGCTCGCCCCCCTGGGCAATCGACGCAGCCTGCAAAACAAGGGAAGCTGCTTCCGGAATCGTCATAAAGTACCGAATGATTTCGGAATGCGTAAGCGTTATCGGGCCGCCCGCTCTGATCTGCCGCTCAAAAATCGGAACAACGGAGCCATGAGACCCGAGAACGTTTCCGAAGCGCACAGCCATACAGGCCATCCCCTTATTTCTCCCATTCAGCTTTTCTCCCTCCGCGCCATTCCCTCGGGCCACAGGCGAATCGGAAGAATCGGAGGAGGTCGCCGTCGTTGAATACGCGCTTACAATCATTTCCGCCAATCGTTTGCTGGCGCCCATAACGTTCGTGGGATTCACCGCTTTATCTGTACTGATCAGCACAAACCGTTCGACACCGCAGGCTTCAGCCACTCTCACCGTCTTCTCTGTGCCAAAGACATTATTGAGGATCGCCTGCTCCGGGCTGTCTTCCATGAGCGGAACATGCTTATGCGCCGCCGCGTGGATAACAACGTTCGGTTTATACCTTCCCATCACTCGCCAGAGGCTTTCTTCATCTCTGACGCTTCCAACCTCCAGCTTGACAGTATTCCCAACCAGGTCGCCATACTTTTCCCGAAGCTCAAAGAGCAGGTCGTACATATAGTTCTCGCTGATGTCATAGATGATCAGTTTCTCAGGCGTGAAGGACAGGATCTGCCGGCAAAGCTCTGATCCTATGCTGCCTCCTCCGCCTGTGACCATCACACGTTTCCCAGCGAAATACTCCTGTACCGCGCTCATGTCCAGATGCTGTTCCGCCCGGCCTAACAGATCCGCGATGTTCAGCTCACGGATAACACCCTTCGCCTCTGAATAGATCTGAACCTTTGCCCCTGTTTCCACGCAGGCATTGATAAGATCCTCCCCGGGGTTCTTTACCGTGATGATGATATCGGTAACACCATACTGATCAACTGTTGTTCTCAAATCCTCCTGCCTGATCACTGGCACCGAGCCAATCCTGGAGCCGATCTTCTCCACATCCGTGTCCAGAGCGGCCACCGGGACGGCGTCACCATAGCGACCTGACTGAATATCTCGGATGACCGTTGCTCCCGCATATCCGGCGCCGATGATCAGGATGCGGCGCGCGTCCGAACTCCCCCGCTTTCCAGCCTTTCCTCTTCCAAGATGGAAAACATGAGTGAAAGACAGCGTATGCGCAAACCTGCTCCAGGCAATCAAGAAAATCACAATCAGCCATTGGAGAAGGTAAACAGGGCGCGGCATAAGAAACACATTCGGCCCATCTCCTTTTGTCAGATAGAAGAGAAGGCTCACGATATACGTCACACCTGTGCCGGCCAATGTACTAAACACGATCCGCAGAAAGGTATCCACAGAAGCGAAGCGGATGATGGTCTTATACAGGCCACTAAGCTTCACCGCGATCACCGTGGAAACAATTAACAGTGGAATCGTCCTAATGGTATGAACCACATGCGGTTCAGGGGGTCTCATATCGAAATAGAACACCAGCCCCAGAACCAGGCTTATCGTAATCAGAAGGGCGTCTAAAACCACCCATAGAAATCTGCGCAACCAAGGAAAGCGTTTGATAGATAAACACCCTCTCGATCAGGTCGATCCGCGGTGTCATCCAGACACCTACCAGCGGAGAGCTAACAAAACCTATGCTCCAGCTTCAAGCAGCCGATCTACGGCGTTTTCACTGAATTGTTTTTCTCTGCTTTCAAAATTGACAATTTTCGGTTTATCCCCCTTGGGGAAACATCGCTCCGTTTTTAGACATAGCTTCGCCCCGCGAGGCGGAAAACCGCCTTGCCACGGGAACCCAGGCTATGTCCCCAAATCTCGACGGAACGGCCGTCGGCACGATTCCGCCAATTTCGGTTGCTGATTTCTTCCACGCCAGAAAAACCACCAGGCGCGGAAGGGCGCCCCCGCGCCAGGGAGGGAAAGCCGCGCGCAGGGTTGCTTAAATAAAGGGTCCACCCCCCCGAGTAGGATTATACCATAAAATAAGGATAGCGTCTACTAAAAAACTTCCCGATTCTCTGACACAAAAATAAACCTGCAGGCCTTATGGATCAACGGGTTCAGAAAAATCGAGGACACAAAAGGACACCAAATGACCCAAAAGGACGCAGGCGAAAGTGTATGATACGCCCATCAACCAACGCGGGCGAAACCGCCCGGGAAAGGAGCACCCCCCAATGAATGAATTTGCCCCCTTGAAAGGCCTGCGCCGGGAGATGACCCAGGAGATGTTTGAAGACCTGGCCTCCTTGCAGTGCGAGATCCCCGAGATTCTGGGCTACGTCGGCACCACGGAGGAAAAGCTGGCCCGATGGTGCCGGAAGAATTACCGGCTGCCCCTGGCGGAGACCCTCTTCATGCTGCGCCAGGATGGGCTGATCGAAATCCGCCGGGCCAGCTTCGACCAGCTGAAGAAATCCGCCACTCTGATTCAGCAGCAGTTCGCCCGCTTTCTCTCCGCCCAGGAGGGCAACCAACAGGAGAAGGCCCGGCAGCTGGCCCACCAGATTTTCTCCCTGGAGGGCAACGAAACCGCTGCCCAGCTGCAAGCCCTCTTCGCGGAGGAGGAGGAAGGAGAATAAGCCCCTGGCTGGCCGCCCTCCCCCGGAAGAGGACATGCACCGCAGGGATACGATACGCCGAAAGGAGGTGAAACCATCGCATTCCAATTCCAACCCTTCAGCCGCAAGCAGCGCCAGGCCCTCTCCTGGTGGATGCCCGGCAGCGGCAAGGAACACTACCGCATGATGCTGGCGGACGGAGCCATCCGCAGCGGAAAGACCATCGCCATGATCCTCTCCTTCCTGCGATGGAGCCAGGTCAGCTTTCAGGACAAGGATTTCATCCTGGCGGGGGTCACCACCGGGGCCCTGACCCGGAACGTGCTATCCCCCCTGTTCCAGATGCTGGAGGCTCTGGGGCTATCCTACGAGCACAAGCGGTCCACCGGGATGGTGATCATCGGCACCAACCGATATCACCTCTTCGGCGCGGACAAGGACAACAGCCAGGACAAGCTGCAGGGCATGACCGCCGCCGGGGCTTACGCCGACGAGGTGGCCCTGTTTCCCCGCAGCTTCGTGGATCAGATGATCGGCCGATGCTCCATCGCGGGCAGCAAGATCTTCCTGAACTGCAACCCCAACGGCGCCTTCCATTACATCAAGACGGATTTCATCGACCGGGCGGAGGAGATCGGCCTATACCGGCTGCACTTCACCATGGCGGACAATCTGAGCCTCTCCCCCGAGATTCGGGAAAGCTACGCCCGGGCCTTCCAGGGGGTGTTCTATCGGCAATACATCCTGGGGGAATGGGTCAGCGCGGAAGGCGCAGTCTACCCCATGTGGGATAACGAGCTGAACACCTACGAGGAACGGAATCCCCGGATGTATCGGGGTATGCGCCGATACTGCGCCATCGATTATGGCACCACGAACCCCTGCGTGTTCCTGGACGTATGGGACGACGGGGAGGTGTTCTACATCGCCCAGGAATACTACTGGGATTCCGCCGCCGCCCGCCGGCAGAAGACGGACGCAGAATACGCCCGGGACCTGGCGGACTTCCTGGGAGGCGACCGGGAGGTACAGATCATCGTGGACCCCAGCGCCGCCTCCTTCAAGGCGGAGCTGCGGAACCGGGGATTCCGGGTGCAGGACGCGGTAAACGCCGTTCGGGAGGGCATCTCCACCACGGCCACCCTCATCGGGAACCGGCAGGTGAAGGCGGAAAGGCACAAATGCCCCGCCCTGCTGCGGGAGATGCAAAGCTACTGCTGGGATGACCGGGCCCGCCAGAAGGGAGAGGAACGCCCCCTGAAGGAACGAGACCACGCCATGGACGCCCTGCGATACCTCTGCCACACGAAGACTAATCGGTTTCGGAGAAAGACATGAACGCACAAAAGACTGACGAATGGAATGCCGCCCCGCTGACGGATAATCCCGCCCTGCTGACCACCCTTTACCGGGAAAACTGGCTGGCCAAGCGCATTATCGACATGCCCTGCGAGGATATGACCCGATCCTGGTACAGCCTGGGCGGGGAATTCTCCCCGGAGGAGCTGGATCGGCTGCACCGGCTGGAGGCCCGCCACGAAATTCGGCGGGAGATCACCGACGGTATCCGCTGGGCTCGGCTCTATGGCGGAGCCTGCGCCCTGATGGTGATCCGGGGGCAGGAGGATCAGCTCTCCCAGCCCTTGGAAACGGCCCAAATCGCCCCGGGGGATTTCCAGGGCCTGCTGGTGCGGGACCGAGTGGACGGAGTGTCCCCCTCTCTGGAATTGGAAAGCGACCTGGACGACCCGGATTTCGGATACCCCCTGTATTACGACTTTACCACGGAGGAGCTGGGCCAGCTGCGGGTGCACCACAGCCGCGTGATCCGCTTCACGGGGCGAAACCTGCCCCGGCGGCTGGAGATCGCGGAGCAATACTGGGGCGACAGCGAGCTGGAGCACATCTGGGAGGAGCTGCAGAAGCGGAACGCCACCTCCGGCAACATTGCAAGGCTGGTGTTCCAGGCCAACGTGACCACCCTGAAGATGAGCGATTTCGGCGAAACTCTGGCCCTGGGCACGGACCGGCAGCGCCGGCAGGTGCTGGCCGCCATGGAGGAGCAGAACCGCCTGCGGGATTCCTTCGGGCTGCAGCTGCTCTCCGCCGGGGACAGCTACGAGAACCACCCCTATTCCTTCTCCGGTCTCAGCGACGTATATGAGGCCTTCATGATGGACATGGCCGGCGCGGCGGGGATCCCCGCCACCCGCCTGTTCGGCCGCAGCCCCCAGGGCATGAACGCCACCGGGGAATCGGACATGAAGAACTACTACGAGATGATCGGCCAGATGCAGGAGCGCCATCTGCGCCCGGCGCTGGAAAAGCTGCTGCCCGTGATGGCCATGAGCTGCTGGGGCTGGCTGCCGGAGAACCTGGATATCCGCTTTCCCTCTCTGATGACCACCTCCCCCCGGGAGATGGCGGACATCCGGGCCCAGAATATCGATTCTCTGGTGAAAGCAGTGGGAGCAGGGCTCCTGACCCCGCAGGAAGGGAGGGAAAAATTGATGGAACTATTCTGAGCCTGAACTGCTCCCCCGCGGAGCGGGGGAGCGGCACCAAAGAAGCGTTGATTTTTGCTCCCCTGCATCGCAGGAAAACGAGAGGAAAACGCTGATGAAAGAAGGCTTGATATGACTTACTTTGGAACCCGCCTCTCCGAAAACATCTCCCGCCGGGAGCCGGAGGGGTACCTGATCTGCCTGAACGTGCCCGTAGCCCGAACAGGAACCCAGGATTACCTGCCCTCGGAGCTGGGGCTGCCAGAGCCGGACGTACGGCTGATCCCGGTTCACCGGCCGGAGGAGGAGGTCTTCTCCGACGCCTGCATCGCCTCCTTCGAGGGCATGCCCGTGACGGATAATCACCCCTCCGCCCCGGAGGGCGTGACCACGGAGAACATCCGCCATCTGCAAAAGGGCCATGCCATGAACATCCGCCGGGGCGTGGGAGCGGACGCGGACCTGCTGCTGGCGGATCTCATCATCACTGACCCGACCCTGATCCAGGAGGTGTTGGACGGCAAGCGGGAAATCTCCTGCGGCTATACCTACACCCTGCATCAGGAGGAGGGAAACTATATTCAACGGGAAATCCGCGGGAACCACATCGCTGTGGTGGATGCCGGCCGCGCCGGTCCCCGCGTTTCCATACATGACCATATTTTTGAAAGGAGCACCCTGATGAAGAAGAAATCCCTTTGGCGCGCAAAGCTCATGGCCCGGATGGCCAAGGACGGAGATGTGGACGGCCTGGCTGAAATCATCACCGAGATGATGGAGGAGCCTGCCGCCCCAGCAGCCGCAGCTCTGCCCGCTGCCGACCCGACGACCGCTGGCCTGCCGGCGACGGATCCCCTGGTGGCCGCTGTCGCGGCCGCGGTGGAGGAAAATCTGGAACCCGCCTCCGCTGCTGAGGAAGCCCCGGTGGTAATCGAAACCCCGGTGGATCAGCCGGTGATCGTGGATTGCGGCCCCCAGATTCTGGAAGCCCTGAGCCAGATCATCGCCCTGCTGTCCGGCCCGGTGGCGGATTGCGATCCTGCCCGGACGGAGGATGAGGAAACTGGAACGGAAGCTGCCGAAGAAGCGACCGTGGAAGCCCTAGCGGAGAATGTGGTGGAAGCCGCGGTGGAGGCGGTGGCGGAAAGCCTGGCCCCCGAAGAGGATCCCCTGGACGCCCTGGTAGCAGAGATTCTGGAAGCCGACGAAGACAGGGCCGAAAATCCAACGGAGGAAGACGAGGAGGATATTCTCTCCCACATTCTGGAGCCAGAAGGCGATCAGGACGAGGAGGACCCCACCCGAGCCGCCCAGGCCGCGGATGCCCTGCGTGCCTCTCTGGCGGCCTTCCGGCCCATGCTGGCCCGCATGGCCCCCAAGGATCGGCAGCGCTTCAACACGGACGTGGCTGCCCGCATGAAGAAGCTGACCGCCGCCAGCGCCAAGGGCAAGCCCAACCCCTATGCCGCCCTGAAAACTGCCGCCGCCCATGACAACGACGCCCGTTCCCTGGGCCAGAAGATCATGGCCTCCCGCAATGCGAATCTGAGAAAGTGAGGTTGAATTATGGGAAAAGTATTATCTTCCTTCACCAATGGTTTCCCGGGCGCTATTGCCCGTTCCCTTGACGATGTCGTCATCTCCCTGGCCAATAAATCCGAGGATCCCATTGCCTTTGGCATGCCCGTGGCTTTGAATGAAGACAAGAACGGCATCGTGCCCTTTGACGGCAGCGAGCATACCGCTTCTGACTTCGTCGGTGTCGCAGTCCGCAACCCCTCCAAAACGCCTGATACATATGGCGATAACCAGGGTTCTTACGCCTCTGATGACCTGGTGGATGTCCTGGTTCGAGGCCATATTGTGGTCAAGCTGGCCGGAACCTCCGCCTCCCTGGGGGATCAGGTTTCCATCGTCAAGTCCACTGGCGGCTTTGCCGTAGGCACTGGCGACAGTCTTATCCCCCTGCCCAACGCCCATGTCTCCGCCACCCCCGATGCCTCCGGCATGGCAGAAATCGTCCTGAATACCAGGAATCTGGTGTAAGAAAGGAGCAAAGAAATAATGCCCAAATACAACACCCTCCGCACCCCTTCCCATCTCCGCGCCAACGACAGCTACACCTTCCTCATGAAGGAGCTGGAAAAGGTCGACGAGCGCATCCTGGAACCTTTGACCGGCACGGATTGGCCCCGGGATATGCCCGTCATTACCGGCGGCGGTTTGCTGGAATCCATCGTCTCCGTGGATGTGACCTATGCTTCCACCGGCCGGGATGAGGATAACCTGATCTTCGACGCCACCAACGATATCCCCGTGGTCCAGGCGGACATGAGCCAGTCCGTGGCCCGGTGCTTCAACTTCGCGGAATATATGTCCTTCTCTACCTTGGAGCGGGAGAAGATGATGAACGTAGGCAGAGACCCGGAAACCTTCCTGAACAAGGGCATCCGGCTCCATTGCGACAAGGCCATCGACCGCTCTGTCTATCGGGGCTTTGATAAGGTCCGCTCTACGGGGCTCATCAATAACCCCAACGTGACCCGAGTCTCCGCCAAGCCCGTAGGCGAAGGGAACACCTCCTCCTGGGCTACCAAGACCGCGGATCAGATCCTGGATGACATCAACACCGTTATCGCCGGCATCTGGAAGGCCTGCGATTGCTCCAGCGACGCCCTGCCGAACCATATTCTGGTGCCTGTGGAACAGTTCGGTCTGCTGGTGACCCGGAAGGTCTCCGATGATTCGGAGCGTTCCATCCTGACCTATGTGCTGGAGAACAACCTGACCAACCAGCAGGGTGGTCATCTGGTGATCTCTCCCTGCAAGTGGTGCAGCAAGGCCGGCGTTTCCGACACGGATCGCCTGGTGTGCTACATCAATGATCCGGAGAAGATCTGCTTCAATCTGACCCAGCCCCTGCGGCGGATGGATACGGAGTACGCCGAAATGCGGATTAAGATTCCTTATATCGCGCAGTTTTCGGAGGTGAGATTCTTGTATCCCACTACCGTGAGGTATATGGACGGCATCTAATGCTTGTTAGTCTATAAAGCTTGGGGCTGGACCCCCTTTACCCCCTACCCCTTTCCCCCCACTGCGGTGGGGGGAAGGGGAAAAATAGGGATGGGGGCTTCGCCCCCATCACCCTCAAAAACAAGAAAACCCCATCGCCCCTGAATGAAAGAAACTGAGGTGCAAAATGCTTATTCTTTCCCGTGTATGCGCAGAATTCACCGATCGAAATGGCAAGACCATCTTTGCCATTTCGCCCCATAACCTACTTTCCTTCCTGGAAGCCCCAGCGGCCATCCAGGAGGATCCCCTCTTTCATCTGATGCTGGCGGACGGGTCTCTGGAGGCTGTCCAGTCCGTAACGCAACAGAAAAATCTGGAAGCCAATCCTGTGGCGGACACCACTGCGGAAGGGAAGAAAACCACTTCCACTCCCCATGCCAGAGCTGCTCGAAAGGTCGAAGAAAAATGACCCTCTCCGACTTTCTGGCCTTCTATCCGCAGTTTTCTGGGGTCTTTCCAGATGTGGTGCTGGATTCCTATATCCAGTCCGCTTCCTGCCGGTTTACGGATTTCGGCGAGGATGCCGAAGAAGCCATGCGCCTGTACATTGCGCATAAGCTAACCCTCTATGCCCGATCCATGCCCTCCACCCTGGGGGCCAGCGGCGGAGTATCCTCCTTCTCCGCCCTGGCCTCCTCTGGGGATGGGGGCCGGATCACCAGCAAGAAGGTGGATGATGTGGCCATCACCTACAGCGCCGGCGCTTCCTCCGCTGCTGGAGCCTCCGAACTGGCAGACCTGAAGGAAACTACCTTCGGCCAGCAGCTGCTGACACTTCTGCGGCTGTACGCCTACCCTCGGTATGTACCTTGAAAAAGAAAAATAACTGTTGACATTCTTCATGCGATGGATATAATAAAAGGCGAAGAGAGTGCTTGCTCGGAACGTCACGTCTGTCAGGCGGGAACCGAAAACCACCGCATACTGCGAATATGCGGTGGTTTTGTTTTACTTGCCTTTCCTGCCCGTAATGGCCAGGATCAAAGTTATAGCCAAGTTGACTGCTGTGAGAATCACCATCGTAATTTCATAAGCTGTCATCTATGCCTTACCTGCCCTTCTTCGCCAGATTGACAGGTGCAACCACTCCGCATATCTCTCTTCGCCAAGTCAGCGTTTCCGCTGACGAAAGTGATTGTACAGTTTTTTACACTTCGTTTCAATAAAAGTATATGAATCTTATACTTTCTGATCACAAAAATAAACAAGCTGCCATATTTCAAGCTCAACAACTTCTGAAGCAAACCAAAGTCAAAATCGGCTTACCCTCCTCCGCCTCTGATCGCAATCGCTGGCTCCTGGCCTTACATGAGCGCGGGGCCCCCGGGGCGCATATCCCTCCGCGCCCCGTAGTGGGCCCCGCCCTGGGCCAGAAAGCCACCCAGGCCGCCATCCAGCAGGGCCTGCTCCAAGCCTGCGAAGCCGCGGCCCAGGGGGACGCCACAGCCGTGATGGACGGCTTCGACACCGCCGGTCAAGCCGGGGTGGAGAGCATCCACACCTACATCGACGCTGGGATTGAGCCCAGCAATGCCCCCATTACCATCCACGGCGGCTGGATGCGGAATAATACCTCCGGAAAACCCGTCCATGTGGAAGGCAAGGGCTTTGACAAACCCCTATACGACACCGGCGAGCTCTACCAAGCCTTTGATTATGAAATTACCGCCTCCCACTGACCGCTTCAACATACATAGAAAGGAAAATATCTATTGAATATTTGCGATCTGCTCACTGATCCTGACCTGGAAGGGACAGAATTCACCATCCTCCGCCGCACCTGGTCCGAGGCCGAGGACATTCCCCAATTGATCGCCCTGGATACCCTCTACGCCTGCGGCATCCTTCACCCCGCCGACCCCACCCGGCTAGATCTGCTGCCGGAGGAAAGCCGCCATGAGCCCATCTTCCTGATCCACTCCACAGAGCCCCTCTCCCTGGGGGAACGGGAGGGAGACACCTGGACCTCCCCGGACGAAATTCACTGGGGCGATCGGGTCTTCCGGGTGTTCCAGGTTCGTCCCTGGGAGGCCTATGGCTTCTGGAAGGGGTGGGCCGTCGAGATATGAGCCTGCACGCCACCCTCCATGCCGCCCTGCGGGCCGCCCTCCAATCGGACCCTGCCAGCGGTATCCCCGCCCCCTTGATCCATCAGGCCTACACCAATCCTTCTCCTCCGCCCCCGCCGGAGACGCAGGATGTCCTGTATTACTTCCTGTCCCCAGAACCGGAAGCCCCCTGGCGGGAGGAAACCCTCGGCACGGACGGCCAGCCCCAGGTGTTCAGCTTTTCCGCCTGGCGCTTGGTGCTGGTTTTCTATGGACCCCATGCCGCTTCCCTGGCCTGGAGAGCCTATCACGCCCTGGCGCTGGATGGCCGGGGCAACCCTCGCCAATTGCTGCGATCAAGCAGCGTCTACATTCTGCCCCGGGCTGCCGTCCCCACCCTAACCTGGGAGCAATGGGAAACCCACCATCGCCCCCGGGCGGATTTGAGCCTGCCACTGCGCATCGCCCGGAACGATTCCTTCCCCTTGGATCAGGGCCAGGTGGACCAACTGCCGGGCATCCTGGAAGAACCCTCCATCATTTATCATTGAGGTGATTGTTCATGCTGTCTTTTGATTCGATTGTGCAGGTGCGGGTGAATTCCGCAACGTTGCCCTCTTCGGGTAATTCATTCTCCACGGGGCTGATTCTCTGTCCCGGGGAAAGCCCTTATGAAGCCGGGGATGGGCCTCGACTCTTCGCCCGGCTGGAGGATATGATCTCCGCGGGCTTTGTGGAGTCCGACCCGGCTTATCTGGCCGCCGCGGCTTATTTCGCCGCTGATCCGGGGCCGGATCGGGTCTACGTGGCCTTCTATGCCCAGGGGGCCAGCCCGGCGGATGCCCTGCGACAGATTTTGAACAGCGAAACCCATGATTTCTATGGCGTTTTCTGCTGCGAAACCACGCCAGCCCGCCTGGCCTCCCTGGCGGCGGATTTTTCCACCTTCGCTTCTCGCCAGATGCTCTTCCTGGCCTCTACTGCCCCCGTGACGGAGGGCATCGCCGCCGGCGGCCTCTTCCATGAGACCTATGAAAAGGGCTTCACTCGGGTGCTGGTGGTTCAGGGGGCGGATATCTACGCTGGGGCCGCCGTCATGGGCCTGGCCATGGGGCTCAGCCGACTGTATGGCCTGGACACCTTCGCCCTGTGTTATCGCCCTGTGGGGGGCATGGAGCCCCTGGCCCTTTCAGAATCGGACGTGGCCGCCATCAAGGCCCTCAATGGCAATGTGTATGTCCGCCGGGGCAACAATCTATCACTTTTTGAATACGGCTCCACCGCCTCCGGCGCTCGCTTTGATGAGGTCCTGACTCTGGACCGCATCTCTGCGGATCTGCAGTCCGCCGCCCTGTCCCTCCTGACCTCCGGCCAAGGAAAGTTGCCCCAGACGGATGAAACCTCCGCCGTGTTCATCAATCGGTTTTCTTCCGTCCTGGCGGGGTATACCGCCGCCGGCGCATTGGCCACGGGAAAGTGGCGGGGAAACCCGGTGGGGGCTCTGCAGCCTGGGGATATCATCGAAGGGGGATATCGCCTTTGGGCAGATTCCTACGATCTGCAGTCCGACGCGGATCGGGCCGCCCATAAGGCCATGCCCATCCATGTGGCCCTGTGCCTCTCCGGCAGCGTGGAAACCCTGCTGATCGATGTGGATGTGAGTTTGTAAATTATGAACGAATGCTTCCGGGGCTGGCGGGGCGCAGCCCCGCCCCTCTAAATATCCCCGTCCCCTTTTAGGGGAAGGGGTGTAGGGGAAGAGGTTCAACGATGATTGAGCCTGACATGAAAGAAAGGATCCTCTGCCATATGTCCAAAACCACCGTTTACTCCCTGGCCGATGTCCGCACGGTCATGTACCATCAAGACGTGGGCCAATGCGTCCTCTCCTCCCAGGGGGCCGGAAAGATTTCCATTACCTATTCCGGGGATATCTCCTCCCATACCGCCACCGCGGATGGTTATGTGGTGGTGAATCGCCTGCGGAATAATCACGGCATCGTTACCATTGAGGTGCCCCAGAATTCCTCTGCAGATGAGTATCTCCGCCGCTGGGCCAGATATTTGAAGAACGCCCAGTCCTATCTCTTTGCTCTCACAGCCCTGAACATCGTGGACCAGATGGGCGGCTTTACCATCTATTGTGAGGGCGTCACACCCCAGAAGATTCCAGAAAGGGCCTATGACCTTACCTCCGGCAATGTCTCCTGGACGCTGTTAGTAGCAAATATTTCCGAAGGATAATGATTGCCATGGAATATACCATTCTCCCTGTGGGCGCAGCCCCATACCAAACAATTACCCTCCCTGTTTCCCCAAACAATCATTCCTTCCTCTCTCGCTTGTCCCTCCGCTATCTCCCGGCTCCCGGCCGCTGGTTCCTGACCATTTCCGATGCCGTTTCCGGCGCGGTCTACGCAAACCATATTCCCCTGGTATGTTCCTATGGTGAGATCAATGACCTCCTGGCCCCTTTCGCTTATCTTTTCCAGGGTTCTGGCCTGGGCAGTCTCTTCGTCCTGAAGGCCGTAGAGGCTCCCAGCTCTCCGGACCCGGGAGAGAATAACCTCTCTGAATTCTACATCATCTGGGGGGACTCATGGAAAAATTCTTGACCCGTGATCTGCGGCTTCTGGCCGATGGGGTGGAAATCGCCCAAGGTTGCCGGATGTCTTTGCTCTCCCGCAGCCATCTGGGACTCCATCCCGCCCTGCGCCTGCTCTCTATCTTCCAGCTTTCGGATGCTTCGGTAGCTCTGCTGTCTGCTGCCCAGCATGTGGAGGTCTATTCCGGTGAATCCCTGCTATCCTTCGGGGAAATCATCGACGTTTATACCCGCTCCCTCTCTGGCCAACGGATTACCTCCCTGACCTTCTCCCCAGGCTTTTCCCTGTGGCAGGCCTCCGTCTCCCTGTCCCTTCGGGCGGGGATGAAGGCTTCGGATACCTTCCGGGCCCTGCTGGCGGCCTCCGGGGCTTCCGTCTCCCTTGCCTCCTTCGGCGCGGAAGATGTGGTTTTCTCCCGGCCACAGGCCTTCTTCGGCCGCGCTTTCCAGTCCCTGGATGCGCTGGCCGAGGCCTGCGGGGGAGATGCCTTCCTTTCTTCCGCCGGGATCTGTGTGGTCTCCCGGGTGCCTACCGCTACCAATGCTTGGGAGGTGATCCCGCCCCAGGACTTGCTGGCCTCGCCTCAGCCCGCCGGGGAGCGCCTGATTCTCACTCTGCCCCTGCGGGATTGGTCTCCCGGCAATCTTCTCCAGGTCTCCTTCCAGGGCCAAACCTGGCAGGGGAGGGTCCAATCCTCCCTGCTGCAGGCGGATAACGCCTCTGGCCCCTGGAAGGCAGAGGTGGAGCTGAGTCTTGTTCATTGAACATCACCCGCATCTCTGCCCCCTTCTTACCGTTTTTGCTTCTCGTATCTGAAAGGAAATCTCTCATGCAACTTTCCGAATCCTTCCTGCAAGATGTGGCCGCCGAAGTGGAGCGGAATATCCTTTCCCGGCTCCATGTAATGATGCCCGGCCGCATTGCCTCCTACGACCCTTCCACGGGCTTGGCGGATATCCAACCCGCCTTGATGAGGCATTCCTGTGCCGGGGCCTTTCTGCCTGCGCCGCTTTTGCTGGATGTACCTGTGTTCCGCCCTGCCGTAGATTTCTCCCTCTCTCCAGGTGACCCTTGCCTCGTCCTCTTTGCGGATTTCTGCCTGGAAGGCGTCTGGCCAGGGCTGCAGCCTGTGGTTCCTCTCTCGCCCCGGGCTCACGACCTTTCCGACGCTATCGCCCTGGCGGGGTTCTTCGGGCCTGCGCCAGAAGAAAAACTGTTCCTGTAGGAGGTGAAGCCCTTCATGCTTTCCCGCCCTGTGGACGCCTCGGGGGATATTCTTCCCGTGCTGGCTCTTTCCGATCTGGCTACGGAACCCACCGCCACTGCCTCTGCTCTTCGGGATCACCTTTCTCTTTTCCCTGGGGATTGGTGGGAGTATCCCTCCCGGGGAAATCAGGTGGTGTCCCTCCTGCCAGAGGCCCGGGCTACACCCGCCTCCGCTGCCACCCTGGCGGCTTATCTGTCGGCTTATATTGAGTCTTTCCCCTCCGTTGCTTCTGTCTCTGTGGTCTCTACGGAGTTTTCTGGAAGGCAGTTCATCTATACGGCGGAAGTTCATCTTTCATCTGGTGAATCCGAAGTTATCCATTTTGCTTTCCCTTGAAGCCCTTCCTGCCTTCCGTCCTCAGTCCGTCCACTTCCTTTTGTTTGAGGTAATTGCCTATGTACTTCGCCCCTTACATCGCCACCGATGGCGTTCATCTTCCGACCTATCAGGATCGGTTGGATGGGCTGCTTGCTTCCTACCGCTCTATCTTTGGCTCGGAGGTGAATCTGGAAATCTCCTCCCCGGATTATCAGCTGCTGTCCCTCTTTGCCCGGTCTCTGGACGATCTGTCCCAATTGGTGCTGTACGATTTCGTCTCCCGGAATCCGGCCTATGCCTCCGGGGAGGCTCTGGATCTGTTGTTGCCCCTCCATGGGCTCTGCCGGCAGGGGGCTACCTATTCCTCCGTGGTTCTTACCCTCTCCGGCATGCCAGGGGCTGTGCTTTCCTCCGCACCCCAGGTCATGGATGACGCGGGATACATCTGGTCCTGTCCTTCCGCCGGGATTTCCTTGAATGAATCCGGCACTGCCACGGTAGAGGCCTTCTGCCAAACCCCGGGGGCCATCTCTGCCGCCGTGGGGGCGGTTCATCGGCTGGTATCCCCAGTCTCCGGCCTGGCTTCCGCCATCAATCTGGTGGCAGCTACCCCGGGGAGGGAAGCAGAGTCCGACGCCTCCTGCCGCCATCGGCTCTCCCTGGCCGCAGCTCTGCCTTCGTTGTCCACCTTAGATTCGCTGCGATCCGCGGTGCTTTCCGTACCAGGGGTTACTTCCTGCGCGATCTATGAGAATTCTACGGATACGACTGACGAAAATGGTATTCCTTCTCATTCCCTCTGCGTCGTGGTATCCGGGGGACTGACCACGGACCTGGCCCCAGTTATCTTTTCCCGGAAAGCTCCTGGTATCGGTACCTACGGCGCCCTCTCCGCGGAGGTCACAGACGCCTTCGGTGTTTCCCATACCGTCCGCTTCCAGCGGGCTACCATGACCGCTGTGGCCCTATCCTTGGAATTAACCCACCTCTCCAGCTTTGAGGAATCCGTCGTCGAAAAGGTCCGTGCTGTCCTGGTTTCCTATGCTGACAATCTGGGCATCGGACAGGACCTAGTGGTTCCGTCCCTCTATGCCCTGGTCTATGAGGCCGCCGGAGTTTCCCCGCCTACCTTCTCTATTTCTCTCCTGACGGCCACTTCCGGTGGCCAGTCCACCGGAGGCATCCTCTCCGCCGCTTGGAATCAGCGCTTCACCATCCCCGCCAACATGATTCAGATCCTGGTTAAGTAGAAAGGAATAATAACCAATGCGAACAATTTCTAAAACCCTCACTCTCCCCCTGGCGGGCGAACCCCAGGAATTCCGCCTCACGAAGCTGGACGCCTTCTCCGGCGTCCGGCTGCTGAAGTTGCTCTCCCACGCGGAGACGGACAACCTGCAGGACCTGCTGCTCTCCCTGCCAGAATACGAGCTAGAGCCCCTGATGAAAACCTGCCTCCGCGCCGTCTCCGCCCTGCTTCCCGCCGGGCCGATCCGGGTCTACGGCGACGAGGGCTGGGGCCTGCCGGATCTGGAATATGACGCCTGGTCCTGCCTGAAGCTGACCCTGGAGGTGATCCAGTGGACCCTGGAAGGTTTTTTCGGCGAAAGCGGCTCGGCTTCCTGACGCCTGCCGCGCCCTATTTGCCCGCCGAAGCCCCCAATATCGACGAACTGGCCTTCCTGCCTGTGGCTGCTGGTTTCTGGCGGCAGCATGAACTTTGGGATGGCACCTATACCCTGGATGATCTGCTGGATATCGTGGAGATGATCCAGCTCTCCCGGGAGAACGAACGCCGCGCCAGGGAGGTGATGGTTTAATGGCTCTACAGGAATTCTTAGCCTCTTACGCCGTCCAGGTGGACGAGGACGGGGCTCGCCGGCTGCAGCGGATTCTGGACCAGAATCGCCTTTCCGCCCGGGAGCTTTCCTCTGCCTTCTCCGCCGCTTATTCCTCCCTGGTGGCCCTGAAGAAGGAGCTTTCCGACGCCTCCGGGCTCAAGAATGTGCTCTCCGCCCTTTCTGCCAGCGCCGCCGCCAGCTCTCGCTTGCCGGCTTCGCTGGCCGCAGGGGGAGCCTCCGGCTCCGCCGGAGCTGCGTCTCTGGCCTCTTCTGCGTCTCTTTCTGGCGGAAAGTCCGTTCTCTCCGTTTCTGCTGACCTAACTTCTGCCGAAGAAGCCCTGGCTTCCTTCCGGGCAAAGATCGAGGCGGAAAGACCCCGCTTGTCCGTCAATCCTTCCGGCATTACCGCCGCTGTGTCGTCAGCCATCGCCCAGATTCGATCCATAATGGCTTCCGTCCGGATTACGGTGCCCGTGACGGCGAAGGCTTCCCTGGATACTTCGTCTTTGAAGACTTCCGTTTCCGTCGGTGGCTCTTCTGGGTCGGGTTCTGGTACCTCCGCCGCCACCTCCTCTGGATCTGGATCTAGCTCCTCCCTGGTTTCGTCTGGTTCTATGATCAAGCTGGGTGTCGGCGGCCGGGTAGCTTCTCCTACTTTGGCCTTGATTGCCGAGGAGGGCGCTCCGGAATACGTTATCCCGACGGATAACGATTCTCGGGCTGTGCCTCTGTTGCGGTCTCTGCTTCAGGAGCTGTCGTCTTCTGCCAAGCGGGCTATTATGTCTGGGTTGCAGGGTGAAAAAGATGATGCTGTCAGATCGGCGCTCTCACTGCCGTATGCTTCTTTTTCTTCGACTTCTCCATCAAAGGGGGCTCTGCCTTCCTCTGTTCCGATCTTTTCTCTCCCGTCGATCCCTTCCGATGATTCTCCTTCTCTTCCTGCTTCCGGCCTTTCTGGCTTTACCGACCTTTCTGGTCTATTTGCTCTCCCGGATACCCTTTTCTCCCTCCGTTCTGCCTTTTCCGATCTTACCTCCGCCGCCCGGAGCGCTATGCTGCCGGCGTCCAGCGCTGCGGCCCCCGCTGCTCCCTCCGTCCAGGCCCCGGTAAATATCCATGTCACCACCAATGGCTCCCAACCGGAAGCCCTGGCTCAATCCATCTATGATGTGACGCAGCGTTCCCTGCTGAAAACCTTGCGTGGTGTGTTTGTTTGAAAGGAGATTTTACCTTGAATACCTCTACCGCCTACATCCTGGTGAAGGTCCTGGGATATCGCTATACCTTCGATGGCGTGGTTTCCGTCTCTCACAATCTGTCCCTGAAAATCTCTACTGATTCCGACGCCGAGGAGGGAGCGGATTATGTCAACAACGCTCGGAATGAGCCGGATGTGGTGACGCTTTCCGTTGTGGCCTCGGATAGCCATGTGCCCGTGGCAGGCTGGGCCCGGCAGACGTTATCTTCCCTTTGCCAGATCAAGGAGCTGCGGCTGCTATGCCAGGTTTTTACCGGTCTCCGGATGTACGACAACATGCTGCTTTCGGATATCTCCGTCCAACAGGATGAATCCTGCCCGGAAGGTTGGGTGGGAACCTTGACCTTTACCCAGGCGGATTCAGCCTCTTCTGCCGAACCAGTGAATGATTATTCCTCCACAGCCACCTATTCCAGCTCCGTTTCCGCTCGATCGGTTGGCTCCTCCGTTTCTGGAGGCGGTTCCGTACTGCAAACCATTCTGCGGGAGGCCGGGATTGTTGGGTGAACCTCTGGCGACCGCCAGTGGCGAAAATTTCACCAGAGGTGAACTCAACCGAAAGGGAGCAATCTCCACGGTGGGGAGTCCTTCCGCGCGCGGTGCGCGAGGACCGTGACTACGGTCCCGCGGTGCGTGTGCGCTTCCATACGACCATTGAGGTTGCGGATGCCCCCTTGAGTAATTTCGACGTTTGTAGAAAGGAACAAACACTTTGTACACCTTAGAATCCTACCTCTCCCTCTTTCCCCCTTCCAGCCGCCAGAAACCCCGCTTTCTGGCCCTGGCCTCCGCTGTCCTGGGCCAGGCTACAGACCTGCTGCGGCTGGTGCAGGTGGATTTCCCCGCCGCCTGGAACCTGGAAACTTCCTCCGGCGCTGCCCTGGATGCCTTGGGGGCGCTGCTGAATGTGCCCCGTCCGGCTTCGGATACCTCAGACGAGGATTACCGTCTGCTGCTGCGGGCCCGGGTCTTCGCCCACCACTGGGACGGTACCAACGGCTCCCTGCCAGCCCTGCTGGCGGCGGCCCTGCCGGGACAGAACATCCAGCTGTTGGATAACCAGGATGGCACCGTCACGGCAGTAGCTCCTACCGATCTCCCTTTTCCCCTGCGGGATCTGATCCCTCTGCCTGCGGGGGTACGGCTGATAGAAACTCCCTCCGCTTGAACCCTCCCGTTTTCCTCCTCCCACCGATCCCGAATCGAGGTGATTCCTTATCGCGATTTCCGTTTCCCGTTTTCTCTCTGAGGTAGAGTCCATTCTCTCCCTGCACCCTTCTTACCGCATCGGCGGCTCCGGCAAGGATGGCACCTGCGACTGCATCGGGCTCATCATCGGTGCCCTTCGCCGCGCTGGCGGCAAATGGCCCGGGCTCCATGGCTCCAATTACGCCGCCCGCCAGGAGCTCGTCTCCCTCTCCCCACTAAAAAAGGCCTCCCAGCTGACCATCGGTGAGGTGGTGCTGAAGGCCTACGAACCTGGCGCCAAGAGATATAACCTGCCCGCCAGATACAAGCCCGGCGGCGGCCACCACAATGGCGACCTGCGGGACTATTATCACATCGGCATCGTTAAATCCGTCCGGCCGCTGCGTATTCTCCACATGACCTCCCCCGCCGCGAAGACAGATACTTCGCTGGGGAAATGGGCCTACCACGGCCAGCTGAAAAGAATTACGTACGACGAAAAGAAAGGAAAGTGATTCACTCATGATGAAAAAAGACTGGTTCAAAGCCGCTGGCATTCGCGCTCTGCGCACCTTCGCCGAGGCCGCCCTGGCCTATATCGGCACCGGGGCGGTGGTGCTGGGGGACGTGAACTGGCTGGGCGTCCTCTCCGCCGGGGCCTTCGGCGCCGTCACCGCCCTGCTTCTGGCCCTCTCCGGCCTGCCGGAAGCGGAAAAATAAAGCTTAGCTTCGCTACTTCTTCCCCTGGCCGCCCTTTTCCAGAGCCGCCTGCAGCGCCGCGGCCACGGCGGAGGTTTCCTTGGGGTGCAAATTATTCTTCTCCAATATGGCGTCGATAGCCACCTGGGTTTGCTCCACCTCCCGGCGGAATTCCCGGGCGGAGACCCGGGTAGCCCCGCCGCCCAGGATGATCACCTGCTCCAGGCCGTCGGAGGTGGCCACCCGGACGCGGCTATCCTTCTTCCGGGCGATTTCCCGAATGGTTTTCTCGATGTAATTATCCGCCGTCTCCGCCTCTTTGGTATAGACGATATGGATGCCCTGGAACTCTTCCTGGGCGCCCTGGCCCCCCTGAACCTTATAGGCGTCGAACACCAGGATCAGCTCGCATTCATGGAAGCCCCGGAAATTGCTGAGGATATCGATGAGGCTCCGGCGGGCGTCCTCCAGGCTGTGGCGGGCCAGGGCCTGGAGATCCGGCCAGGCGAAGATGATGTTATACCCATCCACCAGCAGATACTCCTTCTTCGGGGGGGCCAATTCCAGGGCCTCCCCGTTTACTGTAGGCCGATGCACCCGAGGCTCCTCCGCTCCCCGAAGCTTGGGCTTGCCATAGGTCCGCTGGAAAATGGCCTCCAGCTCCTGATCCTCCGCCAGGGTGCCCCGATAAGCCGCCCGAACTCCGCCCCCGGTCCTTTCGGAGCCTCCGGAGGTCGTCCCCGGCCGGGAGGCCCCAGTCTCCGGGTGCAGATGCATATAGTTTTCCACCTGATCCCAGGGCACCACAAAGCCGGCCCCATGGGCGCAGAACACGGAATCCGGCGTGTTTTCCACATCCCGCTCCGGGTCATAGCCCCGGCGGCGGATAACCTCCTCCGCATTCCGGCAGGGGGCGTAGCCCCGCAGGGCGCAGGTCAGCCGACCCTGGCCCCGGGTGTAGGACACCACCTCCCGGGCATAGCCCCGCAGAGCTGCCACCGGGGCGCTGCCCTCCAGCAGAGTGTGCCCCTCCCGCAGCTCCGGCGGCTTTAGCTCCGCCCCCATCTGGCTCAGATCGTTCATGGCCCGGCCCACGCAGTCCCCGGGCAGCTCCAGCCGTAAATCATACCAGGGCTCAAGCAGCACGCTCTCCGCCCGCATGAGCCCCTGGCGCACGGCCCGATAGGTGGCCTGGCGGAAATCCCCGCCCTCCGTGTGCTTCAAATGGGCCCGACCGGCCATGAGGGTGATTTTCATATCCGTAATGGGGGATCCCGTCAGGACGCCCCGATGGGTCTTTTCCATCAGATGGGTCAGGATCAGCCGCTGCCAGTTCAGCTCCAGATCATCCGTGGAACAGGCGGAGGCAAACTTTAGCCCGCTGCCAGGCTCCCCAGGCTCCAGCAGCAGATGCACCTCCGCGTAATGGCGCAGGGGCTCATAATGCCCCACCCCCTCCGCCGGGGCGGCGATGGTTTCCCGATACAGGATGCCCCCTTCGCCGAAGGCAGCCTCCAGGCCGAACCGGTCCCGCAGCAGGCGGCGCAGAATTTCCAGCTGCACCTCCCCCATCAGCTGCACATGAATCTCCCGCTTCTCCGGGCTCCAGACCACCTGCAGCTGGGGATCCTCCTCCTCCAGAATCCGCAGGTGCTTCAGCGCCTGGGACAGATCCGCCCCCGGGGGCAAGAGCACCTGATAGGTAAACACCGGCGTCAGCAGGGGACTTTCCCCGCCCCGCTCCCGGCCCAGCCCATCCCCGACCCGGGAGGTGCTGAGGCCCGTCACGGCGCAAACCTCCCCGGCGGCGGCCTCCTCCGTCAGGCGGAATTTCGCCCCGCTGTACAGCCGAATCTGGTTGATCTTCTCCTCCCCATCCCCCTGGGGGATCAGGGTCTTGACCCGCAGGGCGCCGCCGGTGATCTTCAGCCAGGTGAGCCGGGCGCCCTGGGGATCATGACTGATTTTATACACCCGGGCACCAAACTCCGGCGGATAAGCCGGGCGGGGCGACAGGGAAACCACGCCGTCCAGCAGGGTCTCCACCCCCTTCATCCGCAGGGCGCTGCCAAAATAGCAGGGAAAAAGCCCCCGAGCCCCCACCGCCCGGGACAGCATCTCCGGCGGGATGGACCCCTCGTTCAGGAAGGCCTCCATCCCCTCCTCGGAGCACAGGGCCGCCTCCTCCATGGCCCCGGGGGTGGACAGATCCACGCAGCCATCCCCCAGGCGGTTCTTCAGCTCCCGCAGGAGGGCGGCCTTGTCCGTGCCGGGCTGATCCATTTTATTGACAAAGAGAAAAGTAGGAATCCGGTAGGCCTTCAGCAGCCGCCAGAGGGTCTCCGTGTGCCCCTGGACGCCGTCCGCCCCGCTGATGACCAGAATCGCCGCGTCCAGCACGCTGAGAGTCCGCTCCATCTCGCTGGAAAAATCCACATGCCCCGGGGTATCCATCAGGGTCAGGGGCACACCCTTCCAAACCAGCTCCGCCTGCTTGGAAAAGATGGTGATGCCCCGCTCCCGCTCCTGGACATCCGTGTCCAGAAAGGCGTCCCCATGGTCCACCCGGCCCAGCTTTCGCAGCTGGCCGGCGGCAAAGAGCAGGGCCTCGGACAGGGTGGTTTTCCCTGCGTCCACATGGGCCAGCAGCCCGATGATCAGTCTTTTCTCCGCCACGGCGCTCCCTCCGTTTTGCGATAATGCCTCCGCCCTCCGGGGGCGGAAGTTTGATTGGATCCACTATATCAAAAAAACAGTTGAATTAAAAGGGGAAGATCGTGTAAACTATGGGCAGGAAGTTTTTTCAAATCCATTGGAAAGAAAGGATGGGAAACCCAAGATGGAATACATTACCTTGCAGTATGGAAAGACCCGCGCCAAGGTGCAGACCAAGGGCGCGCAGATCGCCTCCTTCCAGGGGGCGGATGGCCGGGAGGTCATCTGGCAGGCGGATCCCGCCGTTTGGGCTCAGCACGCGCCGGTGCTCTTCCCCGTGTGCGGCTCCGTGCGGGATGGGCACATCCGCATCGCCGGGGAGCCCTACCCCATGACCAAGCACGGCTTCACCCGGGAGCCGGATTTCGCCGTGTCCCACGTGGGGGAAGATTTTGTGGACCTGGTGCTGACCGCCTCGGAGCAAACCCGCAACATGTACCCCTTTGATTTCGCCTTCCATGTCACCTATCGGCTGTTCGAAAACGGATACACCACCACCTTCCTGATCGAGAACCGGTCCGACCGGGTGATGCCCTGCTGCGTGGGCGGCCATCCCGCCTACATCGTGCCCATGGAGGCCGGCGCGAAATACGAAGACTACCAGATCATCTTCGCCCAGAAGGAGGAATGCATCAACAGCCTGGCTCCCGGCGGATACCTGATCGACGGCACGGAGCAGCTGCAGGAGCTGCAGGGCGGCAAGGTGCTGCCCCTGAACCACGCCCTCTTCGACGACCGGGACGCCCTGGTTTTCGCCGGGCTGAACAGCCGTAGCGTGGACCTGGTGCATAAGGACACCGGCCACGGTCTGCGGTTCGACTTCCCGAAGATGGAAGTGCTGGCCATCTGGAGCATGCCCCATAAGAATGCCGACTATGTTTGCCTGGAGCCCTGGCATGGCATGCCCGGCCGCGCCCAGGACAGCGACAATTTCGAGGACAAGCCCTATGTGACCCTGCTGGATCCCGGCAAGGTATATACCACCTGGTTCACCACCACGCTGATCTAAAGAGCGTTGAGAAAACACACCCGCCGAGCTTAGCCCGGCGGGTGTTTTTTTTCTGTGACCGGCGGTTTTCAATCCTGGGAAAGTATGCTAAAATGAATGGCCTTTGACCGGAAGGGATACAAGGCATAGCCAATGGAAACTCGAAAGAAAGCTTCCCCCGCGAAGCGGGGGAAGCGAGAGAAAGTAATTCAAAGAGATCTGTAAGGTTCAAGAAAAGGAAAACACGAGCGGAACATGCGATTAAAGAAACTGGAGTTATATGGGTTTAAATCCTTCGCCCAGCGGACGGAGATCATCCTGAACGAGGGGATCACCGCCATCGTCGGGCCCAATGGGTCCGGAAAAAGCAACATTGGCGACGCGGTACGCTGGGTGCTGGGGGAACAGAGCGCCCGCCTGCTGCGGGGCACCAGCATGCAGGATGTCATTTTCAATGGCACCCAGAAGCGCAAGCCCCTCAGCTATTGCGAGGTGTCTCTGGTTTTTGACAACGAGGATCGGGCCCTGCCCCTGGATTATGCCGAAATCATGGTGACCCGCCGGGTGTACCGTACGGGGGAAAGCGAATACTTCCTGAACCGGTCCACCTGCCGCCTGAAGGACGTGATTGACCTTTTTCGGGACACGGGCATCGGCAAGGAGGGGTACTCCATCATCGGCCAGGGCCGCATCGATGAAATTCTCTCCCGCAAGGGGGAGGATCGCCGCCTTGTGTTCGAGGAGGCGGCGGGCATCGTCAAATTCCGGGCCCGCAAGGAGGAAGCGGACCGAAAGCTGGCCCATACCCTGGATAACTTAAGCCGGGTGGATGATATTCTGGAGGAGCTGACCCGCCGGCTGGAGCCCCTGGAGGAGCAGGCGAAGAACGCCCGGGTCTATCTGGAATTGAGCGCGGAGCTGAAGACGCTGGATTTGAATCTCTTCCTGGTTCGCAGCGACCGGATGGAAGCGAAGCTGCGGGATCTGGACAGCGAACTGCAGTCCATGCGGGCGGTGCTGGACCAGGCGGAAGCCACCCTGCTGGAAAAGGCGGAGCGCCGGGACGGTCTGCAGGCGGAGATTGCCGCCCTGGAGGAGAAGGTTTCCGCCGCTCATCAGGCGGTGCTGGCCGGCATGGAGGCGCTGCACCAGGCCCAGGATGCTTCCCGCCGGGTGGAGGAACGGCAGGCCCGCCGCCAGGAGAATCGGGACCGGCTAACGGCGGAAAGCCAGCAGGCGGAAAGCCGCCTGGCGGAATTGGAGCAGCTTTTTTCTGACAGCGATCAGAGCCGGGAAGCTCGGGCGCAGCTGATGGCGGAAAAGGAGCAGGCCCTGGCGGAGGCCCAGGCCCAGGAGGAGGCTGCCCGGCAGGAGGAGACCGCCCGGGAAGCCGCCCTGGAGGAGCATCAGTCCGCCATGATGGACGCCATGAACCGCCACGCCGCCGCCCTGAATGATCAAACCCGGCTGAAAACCATGTATGGCACCATGGAGACCCGCCTGGCGGAAATCACCGCCTCCTGCGAGGAGATGCGCCGGGAGGCCATTGAGAAGGAAGAGGCCGTGCAGATAGCCCGCAGGCAGCTGACCCAGGAGGAGGAGCTGCAGGCGGAGAAAACCCAGGCCTGGCAGGCGCTGACGGACCGGCTGAGTCAGGCAGACGCGGCGGTGATCCAGGCCCGGCAGCAATATGACCGGAAGCTGGCAGAGATGCGGGACATGGAATCCCGGCAGAAGCTGCTGGCGGAGATGTCCCGGGAGATGGAGGGCTACGCCCATTCCGTCCGGGCAGCCATGAAGCAGGCCCGGGACACGGGCATGGCCGGAGTCCATGGCGCCCTGGGCCAATTGATCCAGGTGCCCCAGGAATACGAAACCGCCGTGGACATGGCCCTGGGCGCGGCGCAGCAGAACATCGTAACGGAGGACGAGGAAACCGCCAAGCGGCTGATTGAATACCTGCGCCGGAACCATCTGGGCCGGGCCACCTTCCTGCCCATGACCTCCGTGCGTTCCCGGCTGCTGGACCCCCGGGAGCGGGAGGTGCTGTCCATGCCTGGCTGCCTGGGGGTGGCTTCGGAACTGGTCAGCTGCGACGGGGCTTACCGGGGCATTCTGGAAAACCTCCTGGGCAGAACCATCATCGCCCAGGATCTGGACAGCGGCATCGCCATCATGCGCCGGGGGAGGCACGCCTTCCGCCTGGTGACCCTGCAAGGGGATGTAATGCACTCCGGCGGGTCCATGACCGGCGGCTCCGTTTCCTCCCGCAGCGTGAACCTTTTCTCCCGGGAGCGGGAGCTGAAGGAGCTGACGGAGAAGCTGACCCAGGGCCAGGGGGAATTGGAGCGCCTGCTCCATACCATGCAGGCCGGCCAGCAGGAGAAAGACGCCCTGAAGCGGGACAGCACCCAGGCCCTGGAAGCCCTGCACCAGCAGGAGATCGCCGTGGCCCGGGAGACGGAGCACCTTCAGAACGCGGAGGCGGACCGGGATGGGCACTCCCTGCGCCTGTCGGAATCCGACGCGGCCCGGGAGCAGTTGATGGAATCCCTGAACCAGATTGAGGAGCAGCTGTCCATGGTTTCCGGCGACACGGATCGGGAGCAGCACTCCCGGGAGGAAATGGCCCAGGAAACCGCCCGGCGCCAGGCCCTTTTGGCGGAGGCGCGAAAGGCGGCGGAGGAAGCCGCGAACCAAACCGTGGCCCTGACGCTGGAGGTCAGCGAACTGCGGCATGAAGCGGAGAGCCTGCAGCGGGACCGGGATCGATTCCTGCAGGAGCAGGATCGGCTGCAGCGGGATCAGGCCCGGCGGCAGGAGGAACGGGCCCGCCTGGAGACGGAGGACGCGGCGGATCAAGCGGAGCTGCAAAAGGCCCAGGCTGCGGAGGCGGAAGCCCAGCGGCAACAGGCAGGTCGGGAGGAAATCATTCGATCCCTGGAGGAAACCCGGTCCGGGCGGCAGGCCGCCCTGCGGGAGATTCTCGCAGACATCGAAGGGCTGCACCAATCCCGGAACCGGGACGCGGACAAGACCCATCGGCTGGAGCTGAACCGCACCCGCACCGATGGGGACCTGAAGGCCCTGCGGGATCGAATTTGGAACACCTACGAAATGACCTACGCCATGGCGGAGGAATTCCGCCAGACGGAGGGCTTCAACATCACCGAGGCAGACCGGCGGGCCGCCCAGATCTCCACGGAGATTCGGACCCTGGGGGTGGTGAACGTCAAGGCCGTGGAGGAATACGCCGAAACCAAGGCCCGGGTGGACGAGATGACCAGCCAGCGGCAGGATCTGGAAAAAGCGGAGAAGGATCTACGGGATTTGATCGCCCGGCTGCTGGATCAAATGCAATCCACCTTTGTGGAAAACTTCACTCTGCTGCAGGGATATTTCTCCGAAACCTTCCAGCGGCTCTTCGGCGGCGGCCACGCGGAGCTGCAGCTGATGGATCCCAGCGATCCCTTGAACTGCGGCATCGAGATCAACGCCCAGCCCCCGGGAAAAAAGCTGCAGCTGCTGACGCTGCTGTCCGGCGGCGAGCGAACCCTGACCGCCATCGCCATTCTCTTCGCGACCCTGAAGCTGAAGCCTACCCCCTTCTGCATTCTGGACGAGATCGAAGCGGCCCTGGACGACGCCAATATCGGCTATTTCGCGGATTATCTGGTGGAATATTCCAAGGAGACCCAGTTCATCGTCGTCACCCACCGGAAGGGCACCATGGAACGAGCCAACAGCCTGTATGGGGTGGCCATGGAGGAGCAGGGGGTCAGCAAAATGGTCTCCGTCTCTTTGCAGGATTATCAAGAGTGATACAGAAAGATATTCATGCAATTCTTCGGTTCAGAGGGCCGCAGGGCGAAGCCCTGCCCCCAAACAATCCCCTTCCCCCACCGCAGTGGGGGAAAGGGGGCAGGGGGTAAAGGGGTCCTACCAAGCTGGAAAAAATACAAGAGAGCATAGGAGGAAACAACCCATGCCAAACTTCACCCTTGCCGACAGCGTTTTTGAAGCGGCGGCCAGCCGCTTCCCCACCCCCTTTCACCTCTACGACGAGGCAAGCATCCGGCAGCGGGCCCGGGCGCTGAACCAGGCCTTTTCCTGGTGCTCCGATTTCCGGGAATATTTCGCCGTCAAGGCCCTGCCCAATCCCGCCATCCTGCGGATCATGGGGGAGGAGGGCTGCGGGCTGGACTGCTCTTCCTCCACGGAGCTGACCCTGGCGGAGATCTGCGGCTTCTCGGGAGAAAGAATCATGTTCTCCGCCAACGCCATGCCCCCGGAGGAATACGACCAGGCCAGCGCCCTGGGCGCCATCATCAACCTGGACGACGCCAGCGATGTGGATCTTCTGGCGAGCCACGGTGGCGTGCCGGAATGCGTGTGCCTGCGCTATAATCCCGGCGGGGACTTTTCCATCGGCAATACCATCATGGGCAACCCCGGGGAAGCGAAATACGGCATGCCCGCGGACCAGCTGGAGGCTGCTCTGGGCCGGCTCCAGGGGCTGGGCGCGAAGCGTTTTGGGCTCCATGCCTTCCTCAGCTCCAACACCATGGCGGAAACCTATTATCCCCAGCTGGCAGGCATCCTGCTGCGGCTGGGAAAGGACCTGGCGGAAAAGACGGGCCTGGGCTTTGCCTTCATCAATCTTTCCGGCGGCGTTGGCATTCCCTATCGCCCGGAGGAGGCCCCCATCGATATCTCCCGGGTAGGGGAAGGGGTGCGAAAGGTCTATCAGGAGATCTGCCCGGAGGGCGGCGTCGCTATCAAGAGCGAGCTGGGCCGCTGGATGACGGGGCCCTGCGGATGGCTGGTGACTCGGGTGGTGCACGAAAAGAAAACCCACCGGGATTATATCGGGGTGGACGCCTGCGCCGTGCATCTGATGCGCCCGGCCATGTATGGCGCCTATCATCACATCACCGTCTGCGATAAGGGAGATTTGCCGGGGGATCATGTGTACGATGTCACGGGCTGCCTGTGTGAAAATAACGATAAATTCGCGATCCAACGCCCCCTGCCGGAGATCGAAATCGGTGATCTGCTGGTCATTCATGACACCGGCGCCCACGGATTCGCCATGGGTTATAATTATAATGGCCGGCTGCGCAGCGCCGAGGTTTTGCGCAGGGAAGACGGCGATTTCCAGCTGATTCGCCGGGCTGAAACCCCAAAGGATTATTTCGCCACCCTGGATATCGATCCTGGGATGAAAATATAATCTAATCATGGAGGCGGGGCCAAGCCCCGCCTCCAAAATAATTTTCCCTCTTTCCATAAGAAAAGGGGCATACTTATGATGACTACACCTGTTGTTCAGTTTATCGATCAATACCGCCACAGCGGCACCCTGCGGCTGCATATGCCCGGCCATAAGGGCCAGGGGGAGATGGAAGCCCTGGATATTACGGAGATTCAGGGGGCGGATCCCCTGTATCCCGCCGCGGGCATCCTGCGGGAAGGCGAGGAAAACGCTGCCCTTCTTTTTGGAGCGGGGCGGACACTCTATTCTGCGGAAGGCTCCTCCCTGTGCATTCGGGCCATGCTGTATCTGGCGCGGCTGCGGGCGGAGCAAAATCAAATCCCGCCCCGCATTCTGGCAGGTCGGAACGCCCACCGCACCTTCCTGGCCGGCGCGGCGGTGCTGGGACTGGAGGTGGCCTGGATTCCGGGGGAAAACCTGCTGACCTGCCTGCCCTCCACCCAGGAGCTTCGCCAGGCCTTGGCGGCCCTGCCCCAGCCGCCGGCGGCGGTGTACCTGACCAGCCCGGATTATCTGGGCCATCGGGCGGATATTGCCTCCCTGGCAGCGGTTTGCCATGCTCAGGGTGTCCCCCTGTTGGTGGATAATGCCCATGGCGCTTATTTGCGCTTCCTGCCCCAGGATCAGCACCCGCTCTCCCTGGGGGCGGATCTTGTTTGCGATTCCGGCCATAAAACCCTGCCGGTACTGACCGGCGGGGCTTATCTGCACATCCATCGGGAAGCGGAGCCCCTCTTTTTCCAGCAGGCGGAGCGGGCTCTGGCGCTCTTCGCCTCCACCAGCCCCTCCTGGCTGATTCTCCGCAGTCTAGATGCCTGCAATGGTTATCTGGCGGGGGATTATCCTCAGGAACTGGCCCGCTTTTCAGCCCAGGTAGACAAAGTGAAGGATGCGATGCAGGCCCATGGCTATGCTTTGATCGGGGAAGAGCCCTTGAAGATTACCATTGCGCCCAAGTCCTTTGGATACACGGGAGATCAACTGCATGACTGCCTCCGCGGCGCGGACATGGAATGCGAGTTTTCCGATCCGGATTTTCTGGTCATGATGGTTACGCCCCAAACCGGCCTCTCTGGGCTGGAAAGGTTACAGCGTGTGCTGACGCAGCTTCCCCGGAGGGATGCAATTCTCCAGGCACCCCCTGCGCTGCCCCCCTCCTGCCCTGCGGTGCCCTTGGCCCGGGCATTGTTGGCCCCGGCGGAAGAGGTGCCAGTGGCGAAGAGCTTAGGTCGAATCCTGGCGGATCCCTGCGTCAGCTGTCCCCCAGCGGTGCCGATTCTGGTCAGCGGGGAAAGAATTACGGAAGATGCTATTCGGTGTTTTGAGTATTACGGAGTCTCAACGGTGCTTTGTATGATGGAGTAAACAACACACCCGCCGGACAAGCCCGGCGGGTTTCATTCATTTCTATTTTTTCTTTATTACGGTTCTGCCCTCTCCAGCACCCCCAGGCGCTGGAAGAACATCTCCCGCCAGGATTCCTCAGGGAAGATCTCTGGGGGAATCGGCTGAATTCGATTCAGCCCGACGGCTCGGACCGCCCTTTCCGCCGCCTCCCGCTGGGAAAGATTCCCCTCCAGGGTCTGACATCGACCCCCTTCCAGGGTATCATAGGCTTGAAAGGCCTTGTTGAAATCCATCAGGGGATATAGCCGGGTCATCCGATGGGTTCGGTTCTCCACCCAGAAGCCCCAGTTGCCCCAATGTCGATCCGTGTTCCCCACCAGATAATCCAGAATGTTCATCATGTAAAACTGGTAGGCACCCTTCCGCAGCACGAAGCTTTCCCGCCGCAGGCCATGATTGGCGCAGTAGATTTCCACCTGCTCCATGGGCACAATGGCCCAATCCAGGCTTGTCAGCAGCCGGCTGCGGGACACCCGCTTCCCGTCGAACTCATCCGGCGTATATCGCACATGCTCCGCCTGGAAGCAGTCCAGCACCCGGGAAGCCGTCAGCTCCGCCGCCACATCCCGGGCGTCCCCATCCTTCAGCAGAAAGAAGGTCTCCTGCTGCCGCACCCAGGCCTTAGGAGCCACCCCCTGGGTGGCCAAATCCCCGGCCACCTCCCCCTGGGTCAGCAGCTCGCTGTTCTGCGCCGTCAGCGCCTTCCCCACCAGGCTCACATCCACAAAGGCGCCGGAGAGGGAATGCTCAAAGAGGTTGATCTGAGCAAAGGAGATTTTCTCCCCAGGGCGCTTCACCCAAAAGATATCCGTCAGGCTCAGGCAATGATAGGACAGGGCAATTCTGGCCCGATCCCGATCGCTGAAGGACTGAGGGGCGTGAATGCTGTTCAGAATCTCCTTCACGTATTTCCGGTCCAGCGTCAGCACCCGGGTGGCGCACCAGTAGATGAAATTATTCAGATTATTCACCCGGGCGTCCAGATCGTCCCCCGATTCCAGATACAGATGATAGGGCAGAAAGGAGGGATAATAGATCGTGCAGCGACCATCCTCCCGCAGGGTGGCCACCCGCCGATCCCCATGCATGAGGAAATACTTGCCCCAGCCCCTGGCCAGGGCGGACAAATCCACCTGAAAGCTCATGCCGCCGCCTCCTTTCCTTCCCGCTTCCGCGCCCGCTTTTACTCCTCCGCGGGCAATTCCACAAAGGCCATGATATCGATATCCTTGGCCGCGCCGCCCATGATGGCGTTCAGCTTCTTCGCCCCCTGCTTTCGCGCCAGCAGGGCGGAAGAGGGGCCCCCGTCCAGATCATAGAGCCACTCCACCTGGAAATATTCCTGGAAGAAATCGTTCACCTCGTGGAGCGTCAGCCCCGCCCGGCCCTCATTGGTCACATTCAGCAGCAGATAATTGTTCCGATCCACCCGGCCGATCACCGTCCGCCGGGCCTTCGCCGCGGCAAAGGACCAATCCGCCGGCAGCAGATCCTGCCCATCCTGCCACATGGGGCAGTAATTCCGGAAGCTCCAGGTTTGACTCGGGTTCGCCGCCAGCACCTCTGCCGGAGCCTGCCCGGTGTACATATGCAGCCCATCCGCCTCTAATGTCAGCCCATAATAGGGTAGATCCAGCTGGCGATAGACCTCCCCATCCGTCACCGTTAGGGATCCCCAGGGGGTATAATAGTAATCCGATACTTCCCCGGGATAATCCCCGGGCACATCCCGATAGGTCGGGTTCCAATACCCGCTGCCGTTGATGGCCAGGGCCGCCCCTGGGATTTTCGCCGCCATGTTTTTCGGCAGCTGAATATTCTTTTTCCAGTCCGAGGTGGCCTTCCGAATCTGCCGAGCCGGATCCTGCACCCAAACCTTGGTCAGATAGCACCGAACCCCCTGGACCAGGAAGGTTTCGATTTTGTACTTCAGCGTCTCCGAATCGTACTCCCGATAAGCCTTGTGGTCAAAGGCATACTCCCGGGGCGGGAAAACCTCCTCCCCCAGGGCGAAGAGGGGCAGCAGCGCCAGGCACAGCAGCAAAGCGAAAAATCGTCTCATGGCTTTTGATTCCCTCCCCCCAGGAGCCCTCACTCCCTGGTCCTCATGGCTTCCGCCCAAATGGCGCACTCCATCCGCTTTTTGAACAGCTCGCAGCCCACGCCATACACCCCCCGGACGCTGCCCGTGGCATGATAGGCATTGGCAGCGCAGCCCCCGGAGCAATACAGCCGGGCCCAGCAGGTTTTGCACTCCTCCCGAGCGTACACATTGCAGGCGGCGAAATCCGCCTGGGTGTCCAGATTGGTCACCCCCTGCCAGATATCCCCCAGCTTGAAGCTTTCCTCCCCCACGAACTGATGGCAGGGATACAGATCCCCCCAGGGGGTGACGGCCATATACTCCGTGCCGGAGCCGCAGCCGGAAATCCGCTTATACACGCAGGGGCCGCCGGAGAGGTCGATCATATAGTGATAGAAGGTGAAGGGCCGACCCTCTCGCCGGCGGGCCACCAGCAACCGGGCCAGATCCTCATACTGCTGCATGACGATGGGCAGATCCTCCTTGGTCAGGGCGGAAGGATCCCCCTCCGCGCAGACCACCGGCTCCATGCTCAGCTCGTTGAAGCCCAGATCCAGCATCACCTGGATATCCTTCAGGAAATCGGGGTTCGCGTGGGTAAAGGTGCCCCGCATGTAATAATTCTTCCCCTCCCGGGCCGCCACCAGCTGCTGGAATTTGGGCACGATCTGGTCCCAGGAGCCCCGGCCCGCGTAATCCACCCGGAAGCGATCATGAATCTCCTTGCGGCCGTCCAAGCTCAGCACCACGTTGCTGCATTCCCGATTGGCAAAATCGATGACGTCGTCGTCGATCAGCATGCCATTGGTGGTCAGGGTAAAGCGGAAATGCTTGCCATGGGCGGCCTCGATGGACCGGGCATAGGCCACCAGCCGCTTTACCACGTCGAAATTCATCAGCGGCTCTCCGCCGAAGAAATCCACCTCCAGGTTCCGCCGGGCGCCAGAGTTCGCCACCAGGAAATCCAGAGCCTGCTTCCCTACCTCGAAGGACATCACCGCCCGATCCCCATGATACTTCCCCTGACTGGCGAAGCAATAAGCGCAGTTCAGATTGCAGGTATGGGCCACATGCAGGCACAGGGCCTTCACCACCCCCGCGGTCTTCTGCTTCAGGGCCCCGGCCATGGGCTGGAAGGTATCCTCCGAGAAGAGCTGCCCCGCCTCCTTCAGCGCGGTAATCTGGTCATAGCATTCCGCCAGCTCCTCCGGGGTTACATCCTCCCGATGGCCGTATTTTTCGGCCATGGCAGCCAGAATCTCCTCCCGGGAGGAGGACTCGTACAGGCTGATCATGTCATAGGCGATCTCGTCCACCAGATGCACCCCGCCGGAGCAGACGTCCAGCACGATGTTCAGCCCGTCCATTTTGTATTGATGAATCATGAAAACAAATACTCCTTCAACGGAAACTCAGCGTTCGCGCCGAAATAAGCGCGCGGTCTATAAAAAATGCCGCCTGAAAGGCGGCATTTTTCCATGCGTGGAATTACTTCTCAGCCTTGTTTTCGCACTGCTGATTCGCAATGCCGCAGCTGGTCTTGCAGGCAGACTGGCAGGATGTCTGGCATTCGCCGCAGCCGCCGTTCTTGGCGCTTTCGCACAGATTCCGGGTGTTCAAAGTCTGAATGTGCTCCATGGGAAACCCCTCCCTCGATCTTCAAATTTCAATGCATTTTACCACAGGGACGTAGAGAAGTCAAATCCCCCTCAAACAACTTTCCCCGGGTTCAGAATCCCCTTGGGGTCAAAAGCCTTTTTGATGCCCTGCATCAGCTCCATCTGCCGCTCCCCGACGCTTTCCCGCAGGAAGGCCTTCTTCGCGTGGCCGATGCCGTGCTCGCCGCTGACCTCCCCGGAAAGCTGCCGGGCGGTTTCGTATAGTTTCTCCATCACCTGGGCCACCTTCCGCTTCCATTCCGCCTCCGGCAGCGCATCCCGGCAGACGTAGATATGCAGATTGCCGTCCCCCGCGTGGCCGAAGGAGCGAATCCGCACCTCCGCCTCCCGGCCGATTTCCACCATGCGGTGAACAAAGGCTGGAATCGCGTCCCGGGGCACCACCACGTCGCATTCGTCCATGGTGGAGGTGGAGCCCTTGATGGCCTCCAGGAAAGCCCCCCGGGCGTTCCAGATGCTCTCCTTCCGCTCGTCCGTGTCCGCCAGCAGCACATCCCGGGCGCCGATGGCCAGGGCCAGATCCGTCAGGGTATCGATGGCGGGCTGCAGGGCCTCCAGGCTGCTGCCATCCAGCCGCACCAGCAGGTAAGCGTCGGCGCTGGTGTCCGGAAACTGCCGGCCCAGATAGGTCTCCGCACAGGAGATGACCTCCCGCTCCATGAACTCCACCGCCGTAGGGTCGCATCCGCAGGCCAGCACCTTCGGCACCGCCCCGATGCAGGCGTCCAGATCGTCAAAGGGCATCAGCAGGGACAGGTTCACCTTCGGCTCTGGCACCAGCTTCACCGTCAGCCGAGTCAGGAATCCCAAGGTTCCCTCCGACCCGATCATCAGATCGATCAGGCTGTAGCCGGAGGAGGTTTTCACCGTCTTGCCCCCCAGCTCCATCAAGGTGCCGTCCGCCAGGGCCACCTGCATGCCCAGCACGTAATCCCGGGTCACCCCATAGCGCACCGCCCGCATGCCTCCGGCGTTGGTCATGGCGTTGCCCCCCATGGTGGCGGTTTTCTCCCCCGGATCCGGCGGATAGAACAGCCCCGTGCCCTCCAGCGTCTTGGGGAATTCCATCAGCAGCACCCCGGGCTCCACCGTGGCGGTCATATTGCTGGTGTCCACCTCCAGCACCCGCTTCATCCGCTCCGTGGACAGCACCACGCCGCCATGGATGGCCACGCAGCCGCCGCACAAGCCCGTGCCCGCCCCCCGAGGCGTGACAGGAATCAGGTGGTCGTTACAGTATTTCAGCACCTGGCAGATCTCCTCCGCCGTTTCCGCCTGCAGCACCGCCTCCGGCAGGAAGTGGCCATATTCCGTCATCTCGTCGTGGTCATAGTCCGAGGAAATCTCCTCCCCCGCAAACACCCTTCCGGGCATCAGCTGGCGGAAAAAGGCCAGATCCTTCTCTGTGACTGGATTGAATGCACTCATGCCTGTCCCTCCTTCAGTTGCTTCATCAGCTGAGGAATGATCTCATACAGATCCCCTACGATGGCCACATGGGCCACGTCGAAAATCGGCGCGGCCGGATCCGTGTTGATGGCCACGATGTGATCGCTGGCGTTCATGCAGGCGGTGAACTGAATGGCGCCGCTGACGCCACAGGTGATGATCAGCCGGGGGCGCACCGTGCGCCCGGAGAGGCCGATCTGTCGATCATTCGTGGACCATCCCTTCTCCACCAGGGGGCGGGTGGTGGCCCAATCTCCGCCCAGGGCCTGGGCCAGATCCTGAATCAGCTTCAGGTCCCCTTCCTTCTGCAGCCCGCGGCCGCCCACCACCAGCACCTCCGCGTCGGAGATGCTCTCCCCTGGCGGCACCGGGGTCACGCTGACACAGGAGGCCCGGCAGGTCTGCACCGCTTTGGGCAGCTTCCGGGGCAGAATCTCCCCCTCCGCCGCCTCCCGGCGGGCCGGGGCGTTCATGATCTTGTACCGCACCGTGGCGAACTGGGGCCGGGTGTTGGTGGTTACAATCTGGGCCATAATGTTCCCCCCGAAGGCGGGGCGAATCTGTACCAGATCCGTGTTCTCCCGCAGCTCCAGCCGGGTGCAGTCCGCCGTCAGCCCGGTGTGGAACCGGGTAGACAGCCGGGGCGCCAGGGATCGGCCCAGGGCCGTGGCCCCTACCAGCACCACCGAGGGCTTGGCGAACTTAATGTAATCCTCTGCGCAGGCGGCATAGGCATCCGCCCGGAAATAGGCCAGTTCCGGATCGTCATACACCGCCACCTGGGACACCCCATAGTGCAGCAGCTCCTGGGCATAGGGCGCCACCTGGTGGCCCATGAGGATGGCCTTTACCTGGAAATTCACGTTTTTCGCCAGCTCCAGCCCCTTGCCGATCAGCTCCAGGGACACGGGATGCAGCCGCCCGCCGCTAACCTCCGCAAAGACCAGAATATCCCGCCACTGGGATTTATCCACGGACTCCGTCCGGGTCTCCAGCCGCAGAATCGCCTGCTCCGGGCAGGCCCGGACGCACACCCCGCAGACCCGGCATCCGGCGTTCAGCTCTGGCCGGCCCTCCTTCATGTCGATGGCGCCAAAGGGACAGCTGGAGGCGCACACCCCGCAGCCGATGCATTTTCGATCCAGAATCGCGATTTTTGCCATTGTATTGCTGCCCTCCTCCGGAAGCGCGATGGGACGCGCTCCTTTTTTCCACCCGCGGGCCTGACGCCCGCGAAATGATGATGCCCACAGGCCTCCCCCGCCCTCAGACGGAAGGGGGATCACCCGTCTTCCTTACACGAATTTCCAGCTCCGCAGCTGGCGATACAGCCGCTCCCCGCTGTCCGGCCCCTGCCACACCTCGTGGGAGACATCGTTGTCCGGCGGGAAGATCCGCTCCACCTGGGTGGGGCTGCCGGAGAGGCCATAATGGCTTTCGTCCGTGTCCAGGAAGGAATCCAGCCCCTGAATATGGATCGGCCGGTCCGCCACCTGCCGGGCTGTTTTCAGGGAAGGCAGCCGAGGCATGAAGATATCCTGCTCCACCGTCACCAGGCAAGGGAAGGGCATATGCACCGTCTCGATCACGTCCTGCAGCTGCTGCTCCGCGTCCACCCCGTCGCCGGAGAGGGTCAGCTTCGACACCCAGGCAGCATGGGGAATGCCCATGTGCTCAGCGATGGCCGGGCCCACCTGGGCCGTATCCCCGTCCGTGGTCTGCTTCCCGCAGAGAATCAGGTCAAAATCCCCCACGCTGCGGATGGCCTGGGACAGGGTATAGCTGGTGGCCAGCACATCCGCCCCGCCCAGCCGCCGATCGGAGAACACATAGCCCTCGTCCGCCCCCATCATGTAGGCCTCCCGCACCACGGCCTGGGCCTGGGGCGGACCCATGGTGCCCACCGTTACCTTGCCACCGTGCTGCTCCCGCAGGCGCAGAGCCGTCTCCAGGGCAAAAAGATCATAGGGGTTCATCTTGCTGGCCACGCCGCTGCGCTTCAGCACCCCGGTTTCCTCGTCCACCTGCACCTTGTTGGTGGCAGGAACCTGTTTAATACAGACAAAAATATTCATCCCGCGCCTCCTGACATTCCAGGGTTTGTTCATGTGCTTTCTTGTGGACTATCTTACCATAAAATACCTACTTTGCACAACAGGAAAATAAACGCGGCGATAAAAAAGCAGGCTCCCACTCTGGGGAGCCCGCTCCATAATACTTTATACCGTCTTGGACGAAATGCAGCCACTGGCGGTCATCAGAGGTTCGGTCCGCAACCTCAATGGTCGCATCTCCCCACCGGGGAGCCTGCTCCCTTTCGGTTGATCTCACCTCTGACGAAATTTCCGCCACCGGCGGTCGTCAGAGGTTCGTCCACAGCAGACTCTTCTCGGATTTCGGATCGAAGATCTGCACCACCTTGCTGGAGAAGGAGAAGCGGATATGGTTGCCGGAAACCAAGCTCCGACGCTTCTCCGGGGACAGGTCGATGGTGGGCACCCGCAGGATGATATTTTGATCATCGCCGCAGCGGACGTGCAAATGCAGCTCGCTGCCCATCATCTCGTTGACCAGAATCTCGCCGTCGATGCTGTTGGGATCATCATCCTGTGCCAATGCGATGTGCTCCGGCCGTACGCCCAGTACGATCTCCTGACTGCTGACGTTGTGCTCCTTCAGCAGGGCCGCCCGATCCCCCTCCAGCTGTACCGTGTGCCCATGCACCAGCACGCTGTAGCTTTCGCCAGATTTGTTCAGCTTCGCCTTAAAGAAATTCATCTGGGGGGATCCGATGAAGCCGGCCACGAACAGATTATGAGGCGTATCGAAAACCTCCGCGGGGGTGCCCACCTGCTCGATGTAACCATTCTGCATGATGACGATGCGGTCCCCCAGGGTCATGGCTTCTGTCTGATCATGGGTGACATAAATGAAGGTGGTATCCACCCGCTTGCGCAGCAGGATGATCTCCGCCCGCATCTGGTTCCGCAGCTTCGCGTCCAGATTGCTCAGGGGTTCGTCCATCAGGAACACGGAGGGATCCCGCACGATGGCGCGGCCGATGGCCACCCGCTGCCGCTGGCCGCCGGAAAGGGCCTTGGGCTTCCGTCCCAGATACTCTGTAATGCCCAGAATCTCCGCCGCCTGCACGACCCGCTTGTGGATTTCTTCCTTATCCATCTTGCGCAGCCGCAGGGGGAAAGCCATGTTTTCGTACACCGTGATATGGGGATATAGGGCGTAGTTCTGGAACACCATGGAGATATCCCGATCCTTGGGCTCCACGTCGTTCACCAGACGGTCGCCGATATACAGCTCCCCGCCGGTGATATCCTCCAGACCCGCCACCATCCGCAGGGTGGTGGATTTTCCGCAGCCCGAAGGACCGACGAATACAATAAATTCCTTGTCTTTGATTTCCAGATTAAAATCGTGGACCACTTCCACGCCATTGTCATAAACCTTTTTGATATGCTGCAATGATACGCTTGCCATGATAAAACCTCCTGTACGCTTTTACTGATCACCCCAGCGGGGTACCGGTTGAGGTGCCAAATACCCAGCGGGGTACCGGTCGCCCGCATTGTCGCGGCTCCACACTGTGGAGCCCGCTCTGTGCGGGCTCAGATAGAATTTTCCGCAATTTCCCCCACTGGGGGGCGGAAAATTCCTTTCCGGTCGCCAATATAGTCGTGACTCCACACTGTGGAGATCACTCCTTATTGGCTCTGTTAAAATTTCGCGAAATTTCCGCCACCGGCGGTCGCGAAATTTTAACCCTTTACCGCACCACCCGTAACGCCTTCGACATAATACTTCTGCAGGGCCATGAACAGCGCCGTTACGGGCACCGCCACCAGCACGCCACCGGCGCAGAAGCGAGTGAAATAGCCCTGATAGTCATTCACATTGACCCACCGATACAAACCCACGGCCACATTGTAATTCGGCTCGCTGCCGAAGGCCACATAGGAGGCGAATACATAATCCCCCCACGGGGCCATGAAGGCCATCAAAATCGTATAAATCACAATGGGTTTGCTCAAGGGCATAATGATCTTCAGGAACACCTGGAACCGGGTAGCGCCGTCGATGCGAGCGCTTTCGTCCAGGGCCTTGGGAATCGTGTCGAAAAAGCCCTTGGAGATATAATATCCCATGCCGGAGGAGGCCACATAGATCAGAATCAGGCCGGGAATGGCACCGCTCTGGGTGAGGCCAAACTGTTTCAACAGGAAGTAAAGGGTAATCATGGTCAGGAAGCCTGGGAATAGCCCCAGCACCAGCACCATGTTCATGATCAGCTTCCGGCCCCGGAACCGCAGGCGGCTCAGGGCATAGCTGACGGACAGGACGATGATGGTCTGCAGCACGGCCACGAAGATGGCAATGATCAGCGTATTGCCATACCAGCGCAGGAAATGGCTGTTCGGGTCCGTCAAAAGCCACCGATAATTATCCAGGCTCCAGGTTTTGGGCAGCAGATAAGCCTCCATGCCGCCGGATTCTGTCAAATAGCTGCGGAAGCTCTGGAACACCAGGAACACGAAGGGCGCCAGCCAGATGATGCTCATCAGCACCAGAATCACATAGATGCTGGTGTTCACCCGGCGCTCGTGACCCTTCTTGCTGCGGGTCTGCTGGGGCTTCACCTCGCGGATGACTCCCGCCTCGTGGTCCACCACAATGTCCACTTCCGGGATTTCATGCTTCTTACTCATCACTGGAAGTCCTCCTCATTCTTCACCGACGGAATCAGGTTATAGGCAATCAGGTTAATGATCGCCAGCACCACGAAGACCAGGATGCCCATGGTCGCCGCCAGCTTATAATTGGTGTCGCTGACCGTCATCTTATACAGCCAGGTGATCAGCAGGTCCGTATATCCCGCGTTGCCGCTCAGCTCCAGGGACAGGGGCTTGCCCTGGCTCAGGAGATAAATGACGTTGAAGTTGTTGATGTTGCCGGTAAAGGAGGTCAGCAGATACGGCCCGGTGACAAAAAGCATATAGGGCAGAGTGATCTTTCGATACATCTGGAAAGCGTTGGCTCCGTCGATGCGGGCGCTCTCGTACAGATCCGCCGGAATGTTCATCAAAATACCGGTGGCGATCAGCATCAGATAGGGAATACCAATCCAGACGTTAATCAGAATAATCGTAAACCGCGCCCAGCCCGGATCCGTCCAGAAGGGCACTGGCGAAGAGATCCAGCCCCATTTCATCAGATAGGTATTGATGAGTCCATCCGCCGCGAACATCTTGGAAACATACAGCAGCGACACGAACTGGGGAATAGCGATGGTCATGACCAGCACCGTGCGCCACAGCTTCTTCAGCTTGATGCCCTTTTTGTTGATCATGATGGCCACCAGCATGCCCAGGAAATAGTTCAGGAAGGTGGCGAAGAAAGCCCAAATCAGCGTCCACAGCAGCACCTGGCGGAAGGTATCACCATAGGAGGTGGTGTCCGTGGACAGCAACTGATGGAAGTTATCCCAGCCCACCCAGGTAAACAGCTTGCTGGGCGGCTGATGGGTGGCGTCGAAGTTCGTGAAGGCCACCAGAATCATAAAGATAATGGGCAAAATGGTGAACAGGGCCACGCCCAGCGTCGGCAGCGCCAGCAGCGTCTTATGGAACTGCTCATCCAGCAGCGCCGCCATGTCCTCCTTCGTGGACTTCAGCTTATGGCCGGATTTCAGGAACTGCTCGTTCAGCCGGTTCTGCTTCACATTCAGCCGCCAGGTGTAAATCATGGCGATGATGAAGAAAATCGTCAGAATGCCATAGAGCAGGATGAAGAAGGAGTTATCGCCATAGATGGTCTTCCGGCCCTCCTTATAGGTCTCCACCGTGCCCAGGGTATTCAGCTTCGCCAAATAATAACAGCCGGAGAACTGCGCATTGGGGAAGAACATATACAGGTTGAACAGCGTTTGGAACAGGAAGAACAAAATCCCCCGTCCCCACTGCCCCCGGGCGCAGGAGCCAAAGCCCATGACCAGATAGCTCAGGCGGGTTTTCCAATCCCCCTCCCGGAAGGTAACCACCAGATCCTTCAGGTTCTTCCCCAGGCTCTGGAACAGCCGAGCCACCCACAGTCCAATCCCCTTCAGGCCGCCCAGCAGCCGCCCGGGCAGGTTGCGGAAGAATTGGCCCAGATTGTAGGCAAACTTCCCAGCTCCGCTCAGCTTCAAGTAATCCAGATCCGTCATAAAATCACCAGACCCTTCTCTTTTTCGGTTCCCCTAAAAAACAGGCCGGGGACGCAGGGCGCCCCCAGCCTTGGTTTCAGGTGTAATTATTTGTCCAGATAGGTCTCGCAGGTCGCTTCGAAGCCCTGCAGGATCTCCAGCAGCTTGGCGTCATCCGCGTCGTCATAATTGCCGGCGATGATGTCGTCGCCCAGGCCGGTGGCCAGGCTCCAGTAGTTGCCAGGATACTGACCCTGAGGCATGGTATAAGCCAGCTGAGCCGCCAGAGCGCTCAGGGCTTCGTCCGCCTGGACCGCCTCGTTCTGCTGCGCGTTCAGGTTGGAGGGACCCCAGCCCACCGCGTTGTAGCGGGCGACCTGAACCTCTTCGCTGGTCAGGAAGGCAGCCAGCGCGTCGCAGGCAGCCAGCTTGTCCTCGTCGGTCTGAGGCTTGACGCCCAGCATCTTGAAGCCGCCGAAGCCGCCCAGCTGATAACCGTCCACGGTGGGCAGCTTGGCCGCGGCATAATTGTCGCCAAAGGCTTCCTTGGCCGCGCCAGCATCCCAGGTACCATCCACGATGGCGCCGATGTTGTTGCCCGCGGAGACGGAGGAACCGTTCTGGAAGGCAGCGGACTTGTGCAGGTTGATCATGGCCTTCAGGGCCTGGACGCCAGCGTCGGAGGCGTAGGTGGAGTTCATCTTCACCAGCTTGCCTTCGTTGTCGGTGTCAAAGGTCAGCTCGGCACCCGCGCCGAAGAAGAAGGCGGTCTGATACCAGCCGGAGTTGATTTCGAAATAGAAATTCTTGCCAGCGGCTTCGCAGGCGGCCACGACCGCTTCCAGGGTGGAAGGATCGGTGACTACGCTCTTGTCATAGTACAGGAAGTAGCCGTTATCGCTGGTCATGGGATAGGCGTACATGGTGTCGCCCAGGGTAACCGCGGCCACGGAACCGGCGTCATTCTCCGCCTTGACGACTTCCGCGTTGTTCTCTTCCACCGTCTCCAGCGCGCCGGCGGAAACCAGGCGGGCCAGCTGATCCTGCGCGAAACCGAAGATGTCCGCACCGGCTTCCACGTCGGTAATCATGTTGCCAGCGGCATCGCCTTCGCCCACGGGCTCAACGACCGCCGTCAGATTCGCGTATTCCGGATGGGCAGCCTTGAAGGCTTCCACCTGGTCCTTGGTGAAGTCAACCACGTTTTCGGCGACCCAGATCTTGATTTCGCCATTGTAGCCTTCCGCGGAAGCGAAAGACGCCATGGACAGAACCAGAGCCAGCGCCATTACCAGAGCAAGCAACTTTTTCATGGGGATATCCTCCTTTTCATTCAGCGGATTATACAATCCGTCACTGAAGTAGATTATACACCCATTTTCACCAACCTGTCAAAATCAAGTTTTATACAACCATTTTTGTACATTTATGGCTTTCCTCCTTATTTTTCAAGCTTTTGATGGAAGCGCTTCCATCGTGTCGCCAAAATGGAATTGATTCTTTTTTCGGAATTTGTTATTCTTTTTTCGAATAAATGTATTGTGCGAAGGGAGAAGCTTTCATGCTGGATAGATTGCTTGCTTTGGCTGAAAAGGGATTGTTTTTCCTTTGCCTTTTCGCCCTCTGCGGCCTTCCCCTGCGGGCCCTGGCGGCCCGGGGTGGAAGGGGCTCCACCGCCCCTGCGCCTACCCTCTTCAGCTCCCTGCAGGAGGAGGGTGTCCCAGTCTCCGAGGTACCGGCGAGCGAGGCCCGGGTGTTCTATGAGATTTTCACCGGCAGCTTTTCCGACAGCGATGGAGATGGCACGGGGGATTTACGTGGCGTTCTTGGTCGGCTGGATTATCTGAACGATGGAGACCCCCATTCTGAAACCAGCCTGGGCGTCCAGGGGCTGTGGCTGACCCCCATCTTCGCCTCCCCCTCCTATCATAAATATGACATCACGGATTATGATTCCATCGATCCCGCCTTTGGTACCCTGGAGGACCTGCAAGCCCTCATCGATGCCTGCCATGCCCGGGATATGCTGCTGATTCTGGATCTGCCCCTGAACCATACCAGCGACCAACACCCCTGGTTTCAACAATTTCTTTCCGCTCGCCGGGAAGGAAGAACCGAGGATCCCTTCTACGATTTCTATGCCTGCGCCGGGGAGGAACGGGAAGCCAGCCGAACCTGGTACCCCTTGGCGGAAACGGAGGAGTACTACGAAGGAAATTTCTCCCCCAATATGCCGGAGCTGAATTTCGACAATCCTGCCGTGCGCCAGGCAGCGCTGGACATCGGAAAAAGATATCTCTCCATGGGGGTGGACGGTTTCCGTTTCGACGCCGCCAAGTATATTTATTATGGTGAAAACGCCCGCTCTGCTGATTTCTGGCAATGGTATGCCGATGAGTTGCGAGCCGTGAAGCCAGATGTATGGATGGTGGCCGAGGTATGGGACGCGGACACCATCACTGACCAGTATTATCCCGCCCTGGATTGCTTCAACTTTACCCTCTCCGGGGCGGGGGGCTTCCTGGCGGACACCGCCGCCGGGGGCAATGTGAACCGCTATACCGTCTATGTGGAAAGCTATTTGAACACGATTCATTTCTCCCGCCCCGACAGCATGATCATTCCCTTCCTCTCCAACCACGACACAGACCGGGCGGCGGGCTTCCTGCCGGACAGCAATGGCCGGGCCCGGATGGCCGCGAACCTGTACCTGCTGGGGCCTGGCGCGCCGTTTATTTACTATGGGGAGGAGATCGGCCTGAAGGGCTCCCGAGGTGGCGCCAACACGGACGCCAACCGGCGCCTGGCCATGCGTTGGGGAGACGGGGACCCGGTGTCCGATCCCCCAGGGGCAAAGTATTCCAGCCAGACCAGTAACACCGTATCTGATCAGCTGGCGCAGCGAGACAGCCTGTTCCATTATTATCGTCAGGTCATCGCCCTGCGAAAGCAGCATCCCGAAATCGCCCGGGGGAGCTATCAGGCCCTGGCCTTCGAGGATACGCCCCTGGGTGGGTTCCTCTCCACCTGGGAGGGGAGCACGGTAGCGGTGCTGCATAATTCCACCACCGCGCCCATCACCCTGGAGCTGCGGTTTGCCTCCATCCCCGTGGAGCTGCTGGACTTTCAAACCATCAGCGGCTACATTGGCCAGGGCGTCCCGAAGCTGGAAAATAATACCCTCACCATCCCCCCGCAAACCTCCGTCATCCTGCGGTAGAACTTATCTATATTGTGATACGGATGCTTCTGATGATTTACCTACCTCCGATCTAATGATTATGCATTTGTTTCTCCACCTCTTGTCGGAAACAGGGTTCCGGTGTAAAATGGAGTCATTCCTAAGAGCGGGGAGCCGCCGACGGAATGGTTGCCTGATTAGATATAGATAGAAGGATGATGTCCAGCATGTTTTCTTTCCTGCGCTCTGCTTTTAACAAAACCGAAAATAAAACCCGGGAACGGATTTTTTCCTATGGGCAGATTGCTTTGGGGTCCCTGATCGGCGCGGCAGCCTATCCCCTGTTCATGACGCCGAACAATATTGCCCCCGGCGGCCTGACGGGCCTGGCCATGATTCTGAACTTCCTGTTCTCCCTGCCGGTGGGCTTTACTTCCCTGACACTGAATGTTCCTCTGTTCCTGATCGGATATCGAACCATGGGCCGGATCTTTGCCTTCCGCAGCCTGATCGCCACCGCCCTTTTCTCCCTGCTGATCGATCTGCTGCCCCTGCAGCCCATGACCATGGATCCCCTGCTGGCCACGCTGTACGGTGGCATCTTGCTGGGCATCGGCCTGGGACTGATCCTGCGGGGCGGCGCCACTACCGGGGGGACGGACATGGTGGCCCGCATGGTGCATCGCCGCATTCCCGCCATCACAGTGGGGGCTTTCCTGTTTGCCATAGATTTTATGGTGGTTGCCGCCGCGGGGCTCATCATTGGCACTTCCGAAGCCCTGTACGCCCTGATCAACATCTTCCTTTCGGCGAAGATGATCGATGTGGTGATGGTGGGCTTCTCCGGAAACAAGGCCTGCCTGGTGATTTCTCCCGCATGGGAGCGGATTCAGGCCCGCATCATGACGGAAATGGAGCGGGGCGTTACCCAGCTGGAGGCGAAGGGCGGATACACGGGAGAGAGCAGGCCCACCCTGCTGTGCGTGGTCAGCCGGATGGAGGTCACCGCCGTCAAGCGCATCATTCGGGAGGAGGATGAGCAGGCTTTCGTCATCGTGGTGGAGGCCAACGAAGCCATCGGGGACGGTTTTTCCGGCATGAACCAGGAATAAGCCAAGGCTGGGCTTCGCTACCCGAAAAGCAAATAACTATATTGTAGTATGGATAAATTCTCATGAATAACCATATTACAATATAGGTAAATTGACAAAATAACCATATTCCAATATAATTAAAAACAAAGCAAGGCGAGGAGGTGCTGTATTTGGCGATTTTTTCAGATCAGGAAGTAATGACCATCCTGCGGGACCAAAATCCCTGGTGGATGACGGGAAAGGTGGACCCGCTGCTGGAGAAGAATTTTCACCGGGGTGAATATTACGAAACCGCCCGGGTGTTTCATCATGCTATTCGTCGATTCCCGGTACTCAGCGGGCTGCGCAGAGTCGGAAAAAGCAGCATCATGTACCAGATGATTGGCGATCTGCTGCGGGAGGGCGTATCCCCTGTTCAAATTGTCTATATCAGCCTGGATACGGCGGTGCTGGCGGAGGCGGGCTTGCTGCGAGCGCTGCATCTGTATCGGGAAACGATTTACCAAGGTGCGGAGTTCTATCTCTTTGCGGATGAGGTACAGAAGGATTCAGACTGGGCTTCCGTGATGAAGCACATCTATGATACCTTTCCGGCTTGCAAGGCTGTGGCCACGGGCAGCGCTTCCAGCAAAATTGAGGATAAGTATCATGAAACGGCGGAGGGCCGTCTGCATTTGATCAAGGTGCCCACGCTATCCTTTTATGAGTATTGCACCCTGAAGGGGATCCCGACGATTCCGACGCCGATGGAGGATTTGTTCTCCCTTCACCGGCTGCCGGCTTCCGATCAAAGCGTCCTGATGCTTCAATTAGGGTCGCTGCAGCCGCAACTGCGGGCCTATCTTACCCTGGGTGGCTTTCCAGAATATGTCAAAGCGGACGCCCGAGATGAATCCTACATCCTTTCGTTGATTGCTGAAAATGTGATCAACAAGGCTATTTATACCGATCTTTCGGAGGAGAGCATCCAGCCAACGCAGCTGCGGCGGTTGTTTGTGTACCTGTGTAACATGACTTCCAATCAACTAAACGTAGAGGAAATGTGCAATCAGTTGGGGGGCATGTCGCCTATCACGGCGGCGAAGTATCTGAATATCCTGGAATACGCAAATCTGATCTATCGCTCCTGGCCGGTCCTGCAGGATGGGAAGAAGGCGTTGAAGGCTCAGCCCAAGGTATACATTGCGGATAGCGGCATTCGGGAATCTATTGTGACGGGGCTGCACGCGCCGGATGACGCGGTGCAGCTGGGCTATATGGTGGAATCAGCGGCTTATAAGCACACGGCAGATTACTGTCACGCAGCGGATCCCGCCTGGTGGGCGGGATATTTACGGCCCGCATTGGGGAAAAAGGCAACGGGTCAGGAGGTAGATATCGCCCTATGTACCCGACGGGGGATTGTGCAGTTAGTGGAATCCAAATATCGAAACCAGTCCACCATCAAGGATCAAGACATGATCATATCCGAGGCGCTGGCGGATACCCCAGGGTATGTAATTACGAAAGATGTTCTGGATTTCGGCCTGACGCAGCGAAAGGATACCCAGCTGTATCGTATCCCCGCGCCGGCATACCTGTATTTGATGGGGAGGATGCAGCACAGGAAGCATCATCCGGAGGGATAATGAAAGCCAATACTGCACTGGAGTATGGTGTTTTGCTACAAATGGTCAAAAAAGTCGGTGTCAACCTAATGGAAAACTATCAGCATGTGAGGGAAGGAGTGGAGACTGTCATGGGCGGTAAAATTATTCAGCTGGACATAGTAGAAGCCTTTAATGAAGGTAAGACGGAAGGGACGGATTGGAAAGAGAAGGAAGATATCAGAATTGCCTATAACTATTTTATGAAAACAAACAGCAAAGAAAAAAGCCTTCAGTCCGTGGCGGAGATGTATGGAAAGCCGGTAGGTGAGATCATAGAGCTGTGTGAGCCTTTAAGGCCGGAAAAGATTTATTCTCCCCATGAAAGCTAAAAAAGGAAAGAGGAAAGGGAAACAATTGTACGCCAGCCGATCAAGGCCTTCCTCCTGCCCCAGGGCCAGGCCAATGCCTCGGACCAGGGGGGATGGGACCTGATTGTCCGCAGCCTGGGGGCGAAAAAATGCCGGGTTTCCTGGACCATGAAGGGAAAGCGATAAAGCGCTTTCCCTTCGTTTTTATTTTGCATGCAGTGGCGTCTCCGCCGAGCGAGCAGCGTTCATTCGTTTATTTTGCCCCCAGCCGCGCCTCCGCCAGGCGGGCAAAGAACCGGGCCGCCGGGGCGATGGCCGCCGGATCCACGGTGAAGCGGGGATGATGGTTGGCGTAATCCCCGCCGGTGCCCACCCGGATAAAGACCCCCGGGGCGTGCTGCAGATATTCGCTGAAATCCTCGCCGCCCATGGTGTCCTCCTGGCGGCCAATCTGGAAGCCCATCTCCTGGGCAATCTCCTTCGCAAAGCCGCACAGGGCGGCGTCATTGATCACCGCCGGGGAGCCTTCCTTCCATGTAAATTCCGCCGTGCAGCCATAGCTTTCCGCCGTGGAAAGGGCCACCCTTTCCAGCGCAGAGCGGATGTAAACCCGATCCTCTGGCCGCAGGGTCCGCACCGTTCCCTCCAGCAGGGCGGATTCCGGAATCACGTTCCAGGTGGTTCCTGCCTCCAGATGCGTAATGGACACCACCGCCGGGGCGAAGGGATCCATCCCCCGGCTGATGATATGCTGGGCCGCCAGGGTCAGAGACGCCGCCGCAGGAATGGGATCCAGTCCCTTATGGGGCTGGGCCGCGTGGGAGCCCTTACCGCGAATCACGATCTGGAAGCCGTCCGGCGCGGCCATGACGGGGCCCTCCTTGATGCCCAGGGCCCCTGGGGCGAACCAGGGATAGCTGTGGATGCCGTAGAATTCCTCCACATCCTGCAAAAGCCCCGTGGCCAGCACCCGCTTCGCGCCGTTATCCACTTCCTCCGCAGGCTGGAAGATGATCTTCACCCGGCCGGGCAGCTCCTTTTCCCGCTCCTTCAGCAGCAGCGCAGCCCCCAGCATGACGGTGGTATGCATATCATGCCCGCAGGCATGCATCTTTCCCGGATATTCGGAGGCATAGGGCAGCCCGCTCTCCTCCTGCACCGGCAGGGCGTCCATGTCGCATCGGAGGGCGATGACCCGCCCGCCCGCGGGCCCGATGGCCGCAATGGCCCCGGTCTCCAGGCCGGAATCAAGCACCTCTATCCCGTTCTCCCGCAAAACCTGGAGCACCCGCTCCGTGGTCCGGGTCTCCTGGAACCCCAGCTCCGGATGAGCGTGGATATCCTGAAAAAAAACGATCAACTCTTGCTCGTTCATCAAAAGGCACCTCCTTTTTTTCTGCTGGTGGCATTGTACCCCCGGGGCCCGCAAAACGCAAGAGGGGGATTTTCGCTGTCTCTCCCCTGGGATGGCCATGTCGCGGCATTCTGCCCCCGGTTGAAAGAATCCCGATTCTGCGATACAATGCCGGCAGGGATTTTTTGATCGGAGAACTGGAAGGAAAGCGCGCCCCAGCGGGGGCGCGACAAAATACATTAGAAAAAAAGCAGCTTCCGCTGCCTTGGATCGATATCGAGGAGGAAAAACACAAATGACGCAGAAGCCCTGGGCATTCCTGACCGGCACGGGCGGCACCCTTCCCCAGGGGGCCGAGCCGCCGGCGGAGATGGCGCAGCGGGCTTCCTTCGCCCGGGCGGGGGAAGGAGCCTTTGGCGGGAAGGGATCCTTCTCCTTTGCCACCCTGGCGGCCTGCCTCTGGATGGGGGCCTTTCCCCTGCTGCATCTGGGCACCTATACCTCCCTGACCCGGGATAAGTGGATATTCTTCTTCCTGCTGCTGTTTTTGACCGTTCTCTGCCTGCTGGGGGATGGGGTGCGCCATCGGTTGCATTCCCCGGCAAAGGCGCCCCTGCTGATGGCGGGCGGACTGGGTCTATGGATGCTGGTCAGCTGCCTGGCCAGCGATCTGGGGCCGGACAGCTGGTGGATCGGCGCCTCCGCCCGGCGGGAGGGGCTCCTGACCCAGGGGGCTTATCTGACGCTGTTCTTCTGCTTCGCCTGCGCCTCCGTGGACCCGCAGCCCCTGCTGTGGAGCGCCGCGGCGGGGGTAGTTGGCTTCGCCACTGTCGTATTTTTGCAGCGGAGCGGCGGCAACCCCTTCGGGCTATATCCTACAGGCACCAGCTTTGCCACCCATCCGGAATTTCAGGGCCCTACCGGCAACACGGATATGGGCGCGGGTTATCTATGCCTCCTGAGCGGGCTGTTTCTCTCCGCCCTGGGGCGCATGGCCCGGGCCTGTCGTCGTCGGCCCTTTCTGCGGGCTCGACTGCCCTGGGGGCTGGCCCTTTGCTGCCTGGGCGGGCTGGCGCTCAGCGTTTATCTTCTGCTCACCATGGAGGTGCAGTTTGCCCTCATCGCCCTGGGGGCCGCGGGGCTCCTGGCCCTGCTGGGGCTGCTGCCCCGGCGGGTGCGGGTGCTGGTGGTGGTCCTGCTGGTGGTCGCCGGGCTGCTGCTGGTTTGGTATTGGCCTGGGAATACCGGCCCCCTGTGGGAGCTGCGGGAGATCCTCCAGGGTCGGCCTCAGCTCTCCTTTGGGCATAATCGTCTGGCAGTTTGGCAGTACAGCCTGGGGTTAGCGAAGGAGCGGCTGTGGCTCGGGGGTGGATCGGATACCTTCGAGCCCCGGTTCAATGCCTGGCTCCAGGAGCATCAGTTCAAGATTCCTACGGAGCAGCAGGGCATCCCTCTGCCGGATTATTTCGACAATCCTCATAATGAATATCTGGCCCATCTGGTGAACCACGGGCTCCCCGCCGCCCTGCTGTTCCTGGGCCTGGTGCTATACGCTTTGTTCTCTCCCCGGGGCCGGCACTCCCCCTATCGCATCGCCGTCGTTGCCTATGCCGTCCAGGCCTTCTTCTCCTTCTCCGTGTGCATCCTGGCCCCCCTGTTCTGGGTGACCCTGGGGCTCTGCTGCAGCGAAGCGAAAAAGTAAAAATGCGATCCCCGAAGCTGATCATTGCCCCCCTCCCCGAAGGGGAGCGGAAGCGCGCAAAAACAGGCTTCCCTTCGAGGCGTCCGTGAAGCAAAAAATGCCCTGCCGGAGGGGAGACAGAAGCGCGCAAAAACGCCCTCCCCGAAGGGGAGGGCATAAATACATTGGCAAGGGTCTCCCCAGTGAGGGAGACGCCTTTTCTCACTGTACGGTGAAGGTGCAATCCGACAGCACGCCTTCGCTGATGACGCCCCGCAGGGTCGCTTCCTTCCCCACCGCCGGGGCGGTCTCGCTGCTGCTGTAAGGCACGGACCAGGAGTTGTCATAGTAGGGATCCTCAATTTCCCCCGTGGCGGTGATCCGGCCTACCGCGGAGAAGGTCTTGCCCTCGAACCGCTCCGGGCTGCGCAGCACGTTGGCCAGCTGCACCCGCTCCAGGGTGTCGCTCATCAGGCTCATATCCACCTCCGCCGAGGGGCCGGTGTATTCCGTAATGACATCGATCTTCGCGCCGCTGATCCAGTATCCATCCAGGGCGTTGGTGGAATCCCGGAAGGTACCCTTGGCTTCGATCAGGGAGCCGTTGGTCGGCAGGTTCTCTGTGTCCGTGGGCACCAGCTCCCACTGCCAGTCGCAGCACTTGGTGTTGTCGTTGTATCCCCAGACATAGTACCGGGTCTTGCCGTTGTATACATCCACCAGGGTGGAGAAAATCCCCTTCTTGGTCACGGATTTGCCTACATAGGCGGCGCCGGCGTCGTTGTAGAAAATGTTCTGGCTCAGCACGTATTCCTTCTGGTCCAGCACGATGGGCATGACGTTGGAGGTCTTCGCCGCGGAGTCAGAGGAGGAGCAGGAGCTCAGGGCGAACAGCGCCCCCACCAGCAGGGCCATCAGTAGCCCCATCTTGCAGAATCGATTGATCTTTTTCATGTTTCTTTGTTCCTTTCTGGTTTCTGTTTAGTCATGCGAGAATTCCCGCGCGCATATGCCTAATACTTGTTTATCTTTTTCCCAGCTTCGCCGCCAGGCAGAAGCCCAGGAAGATCACCAGATCCACCGCCACGATGGTAGAGCCCACGGGGGTGCTGGCCAGAATCGAAATCAGGATGCCCAGCAGCGCCCCGCAAACGGACACGATGGCCGAGCAGATGGTGACTGCCTTGAAGGACCGGAAAACCCGCATGGCGCTCATGGCCGGGAAGACGATCAGCGCCGAGATCAGCAGGGAGCCCACCAGGTTCATGGCCAGCACGATGATCACCGCGATGACCACCGCGATCAGCAGATTGTAAGCCTCTACCCGCATCCCCGCGCTCCGGGCGAAGTCTTCGTCAAAGGTAATGGCGAAAATCCGGTTGTAGAAAATCAGGAACACCGCCACCACCACGATGGACAACCCCACGCTGAGCCAGACCTCCGCGCTGCTGAGGGTCAGAATGCTGGTGCTGCCGAACAGCGAGGAGCAAACGTCCCCGGAGATGTTGCTGGAGGTGGAAAACATGTTCAGCAGCATGTAGCCGATGGCCAGGGCCCCCACGGACAGCATCGCCACCGCCGCGTCCCCCTTCACCTGGGTCTTCTGCCCCGTGCGCAGCAGCAGGATGGCGCAGAGGATGGTGACCGGCATGGTGAACAGCATGTCGTTGGTAATGTGCAGGATGCCGGCGATGGCCATGGCCCCGAAGGCCACATGGGAAAGCCCATCCCCGATGAAGGAGAAGCGCTTCAGCACCAGCGTGACCCCCATCAGGGAGGAGCACAGAGCGATCAACACGCCCACAATCAGGGCATATTGCACGAAGGGGAATTCCAGATACATTTTCAGCGTATCCAGCATCAATGCTCACCCCCCATCACCGCGGCGAATCTCCGCCCCAGGGCGCTTTGCTGATATTCCTCCCGGGTGCCGAAGAAAGGCTCCTGATTTACGTGCAGAATATGGGTCGCATAGCGCAAGGCCGCTTCGATGTCGTGGGAGATCATCAGGATGGTAACCCCCTCCTGCTGGTTCAATTGCTGAATCAGGGCGTACATCTCCGCCGTCACCTGGGGATCCAGCCCGCTGACGGGCTCATCCAGCAGCAGCAGCCGCTGGGTGGCGCAGAGGGCCCGGGCCAACAGCACCCGCTGCTGCTGCCCGCCGGAAAGGTTCCGATAGCTGCGCTTGGCGAAGCCCGTAATGCCCATGCGCTCCATGTTCTGCCGGGCCAGCGCCTTCTCCTCCGCCGGATAGAAGGCCCGCTTTCCCAGCCGGGCCTGGCATCCGCTGAGCACGATTTCCCACACCGTGGCCGGGAAATCCCGCTGGGCCAGGGTCTGCTGGGGTAGATAGCCAATCTCGCCTGGCCGCAGCCCATCTCCAAAGGAGATCTTTCCCCCCATGGCCGGCTGCAGGCCCAGAATGGTTTTCATCAGGGTAGATTTTCCGGACCCATTCTCCCCGACGATGCAGAGATAATCCCCCGCGTTGACGGCGAAATTCACGTCCTGTAAAATCGCATGGCCCTCGTATCCCAGGGTCAGATGCTCGCAGGTTAATTGTGCCATGCCAAAATCACTCCTCCCCCGCGCCAAGCAGGCCTTCGCTCCCGCGCCGGAGCAGGGCAAAGCAAAGCTGCCTGACGCTAAAACCAGCGTCCGGCCCCGCCCCATGGCATTATTCTTTTTTTGATTCACTGTATATTTCCTCCGAATGATCAATCTTTCAGTTTCGTTCCAGACGCAGCAATGCAAAGCACCCGCCCCGCCCGGGATCACACACGTATGGCAAGCAGCGCCAACCATCGTTGCGATGCATCCATGTTTTCCAGGGGTGCATGCGGAAATCAGCCCGCTCTCGCGATGGATCCATGTTTTCCAAGGAAACCCGCAGAAAGCAGCCCGCCCGTGCCGAAACGGCCCTTTAATTATTCATTCGGATTTTTTGTCCAACCAGCGTTTCCCCGAAGAAAGCCATCCCAGCCAGCGCCAGCATCCGCCGCCCCGCGCCGGGCCGCCTTCCCAGAAAAAGTCGGATCATTGCGAACAGAATCAGCCCAGGAAAAATAGTATGGATAAAAGCGATGTTTTCACAAACCCGGCAGTGAACCTTCGTGCAGACATGCGCGCTGCGCAGCGCCACGCACGCTGGCATTACCAGGCTGACGAAAACGAACATGCAAGCCATCAGGATGCTTGCCTTTTTCATCCATGCCCGTTTCATTCCCATGACCCTCCTTTCCCCTTGCGGAAATTCCCGAGTATTGTACCGCAGGCAAAAGGTTTCGTCAAATCTATGTTTTCATTATTCACAGAATGTTCATTTCTCTGAAACACGGGGACGGTCTTTTTCGTTTCACCTTTCTCTTGCTCTTTGCTGGGATAAAAGCCATGCTGCACCGGGCTCTAAATGACGCTCACTTCACCTGTTCCCCTCTTCTGCTCCCATCAGTTTCACCATCCTGTCAAAGTCAGATTCGATGGGCTGAGTTTTGTTGAATATCTCATATTCCTGGTGCGCTTTCATCAACGCGTCCTTATGGGATATCCGACCATTATCCTTCAGTATCCTGTATTGCCGAAATTCAAGGAAGGCATTCACGCTTTGCTCGAATTCCTCCATAGTAAAGGTGTTCTCCCGCTCAATCAAATCCTCAATATAGTCAAAATATCCGGTCACAGCCCGTTCCAGCTGACGGATCTGCTTTTCATCCAAATAATTCTTCGCGATGGATACATCCGATTTGAGGATACGCCCGTCCGGTGCATTCTTCCAATTAGTCAGGCCCATATGCTCCTTCGTGTGATCTGCATGAGTATAGACAATCTCTGCCGCGGTCTGGCTGGTAATAGCATAATGGAACCTATTCTGGATCGTAGCATAAAAATGGTACGCGGTCTCGGAATCAGCTGCGTAGTCGATACTGCACTCCGCGAAAATGTCGGTGATCTGCTGCCAGATTCGCCGTTCACTCGCCCGGATCGACCGGACCCTTTCCAGCAGCTCGCGGAAATAGTCTTTCCCGAAAGCAGTAGTTCCCTGCTTCAGCCGATCATCATCCAGGACAAATCCCTTCTGCATATATTCCTTCAGAATTGTCGTAGCCCAGATACGGAACTGTGTTGCCTTTTGGGAATTAACTCGATATCCCACGGAAATGATGGCATCCAGGTTGTAAAATTTCATTTCCCGCTTCACACTACGAGAGCCTTCCTTTTGAACTATTTCCATTTTGGAAACAGTTGCAGCTTCCATTAGTTCACCGTCAGCAAAAATATTGGTCAAATGCTTGTTAACTGCCGCAGCACCGACACCAAAAAGCTCCGCCATAGACTTTTGAGAAATCCAGAGTGTTTCGTCTTTAATATACGCTTCAACGGAGACGTCACCCCCATCTGTCTGATACAGGACCATGTCCATGCGTTTTTTGAACTGGTTGTTCTCCATTCATATCCTTCCTTATTTTCTGTTTCAATTGGCCAATTACCTACGATCTTATCAAGGATCAGGCCCTGTTTGAGGATTGAAGCAGGCTTATCACCCAAACACTTCCCGGACATACGCCATTCCCTCTGCCTGCACCTCTTTACTATTCACCTTTTCAACTAACATCCTTGACAATCAATCGCACTTGATCAATGATCTCCTGGTCAACTCCATGTTTCAATAACAGGCGGCAGACTTTATCAATACATTCCCTGTAGCCTCCGTCAAATAATCTCTGTAATGAAGCCAGACTGCTATCTCTTTCCTCAAGCCCGGTTCATCACCACTCACAGCGTATTTCAGTTTTTCCTGGAAGCGTTTTTCACTTGCAGCTAATTCTGCTTCCCTTTGCACTATCTTCTGTGCCCTGCGCATTGCCTGCTTCGCATTCATGAACTCATGTCCTTTCCTTCACTTCCTCCGATATTGAAATCCTTCTCACAGCACTTTTTTCAATTCAGCAATCATGACTTTTCGTGTTGGATAAGCTTCAATCCATCCCGTAGCTAACCTGTTCACTAAAGTTCCCCCATCTTTATAGTTTAGCATCCTGCAAAGGCACTCAATCAGTTGCTCATAAGCAGATCGATTTCTCGCATATTCCGCAATCTTCCGAACATGTTGTTCATAGATTTGCAGGATCTCCGCTGAATGATCTTTCGCCAGGAGATGGCCATAGCGGTCAAGGAGAGGAATCTCAGGTTTTTCAAATATGACTTTATACAGCGGATCCGTCATTCGCTCCTCTGCATATATTTCGCATTTGAGTGATTTATCCTCCGTTGCCACGATCATTCCATCTCGATATACAGGCCACTCCGTTTCCGCACATAGCTTTTTAATCTCTTTATACTGTTTGATATTTCTACTCGTTCCCTCTACGAACATCTCATATCGTTCGTTTCTCTCATTCAGCCTATCATTTATCTGATGGTATATTTCAACCAGTTTGCTTGAATACTTGTACACCTTGTATCTGTCTGCCGCATCCAGTTCCTTGCTTTCTTTCAGGAGCTTAATCAGTTGGGTGATATCATTCGCTTTTTTCGCATCTTCCATATACTGTTCCCGGATTACACTGAAATGTCTGTGATTATGCCGATATTTCTCTACTTCCTGGCTTCCAGCCCCCAGCTTTTTCATCAGTTCAATTCTTTTAATAACCAGCGGCACAGATAGGCCGACATGAGAATATTCCATCGGGCAATGAATACTTTCCCCTAATTCATCAATTATTGCATCAATCCGTTCCAACTGTTCACGAAGGTCCTCCTCAGAAGCCAGCTCTGTCTCTAAAAACTCCTGCAAGATTTCCTCCATATAGTCAACCAGCACACCTTCATATGCATTGTGCTCAAACCATGTCTTGATCCTTATATACTCAGGTTCCCCACACGAAGAAATGATTCTTTTCCAAATGTTATAGCAGACTGATGAAATCCCCTGTATTTCCCCATCGTCATCTATATCTGTGTTTGCCAACTTTACAAAAACATATGTCGAAATATCAAACGCTTCCTCATAAGCTCCACATGCCAGCATTGCATCCGTCTTGTCTGTTAGAAATTGTTCAATGTCTACTTGAAATGAAAACGCCTCATGATAATTGATAAAACCCTTTACCTCATGTGACCGAAATATCTCATTAGCTTCCCGTTTTATTTCGTGCATATCTTCTACCGTAAGATTATCTGCAAAACGTGCACGAAGCAAATTCGCAATCGCAGAATCATTCGTTGCAAGTTCATCTATAAACGAAATGAGCTCTTGGCTGTCTACTTTTCCCAAAAGATCAGTCACCTTGGTCTTCAATTTTTCTTCGGGCTCTCTTGACACAGTCTCCACTTCATAGAAAACGGCAGCCATATGCTTGCATCGATTTCCTCCATCTGCATAGGGACAATTGCAGCTCATCCTTTGAGCTATTCCGTTCCTTAGATCAATGGACACTTTATAATCTAATGATCCCTGAACGACAGCTGTGATCCTTTCTTCATTAATCTTTAATTCTCTTACATATCCGTTTATCGCGTAATCTTTCCCCCGCGCAAGGATATGATCCGGAAAATAATCTCGCCAATTTGCATCCATCATTTTTGTTACTCCCACTGTTGCCTACTTGATAGCCAAATTCGCATTAAACATCTCTCCTGGCTTGGAACACTTGAAGTCATGTTTCAGCCTTCCAATTTCGCTGGATTCGTTTGCGTAATCTCCATTAACAAAAACGATTCGAGTTTTTTCACCCATATAATTCCGCGCCGCCTCTGAACTTTTGTTGTGTACGGCGATTAACGCTCGTCGTGCAGATAATGGGTCTGCAAGCAATTCCTCTCACGGCCAAATAAGGACTAAGCACCCGATTTACAAATCCTTCCTTTGTCTGCCCCTCACAATACACATAGATGTTTTTGCTCATGACAGACGACCCCCGATTAAGTTCATTTTCCACAGGTCACCTAAGGCATAATCCTCTTTCAGCCAGAACTCCAACGCATCCGCATCCAACCTTCTAAATTCCGATCCATTATGATTCCGATCCACAACGATAATATCCTGCGGTTCAAAACCGTTCAATAGCTCTACTGACTGCGTTGAGACAATGACCTGTCTGTTTAGGGATACCTGATGTATCATTTCGGTCAGCAACGTAATTGCGTAAGGATGCAATCCCAATTCAGGCTCATCGATGATCATGGTAGCTGGCTGCAACTCGGCCGGTTGCAACAGCAGCGCCGTAAGGCAAATAAAACGTAAGGTTCCATCTGACAACTGGGACGCGTTAAAACATCCTCGCATCCCCGCTGCTTCCATTTTAGTACAATCAGCTCGGGATTATACTCCTACGGTTCTAGAATAAAGTCGTCAAAAAATGGTGCGTTTAATCTAACCGCCCGAACAATCTCCCCATATGACTGAGGAAAAAACTTCTTCAACCGATACAAAAAAGCCGCCAGATTAGACGCATCCTGCATCAGCGCTTTGAAACACGGGGACGGTCTTTTTCGTTTCATTCACTCTTCTTCATCTTCCGCGGGAGAATATATTTTTTCAGCGTTTGCCGGTTCACACAGCTTCGCGATTTCTCCGACGGATTTCCCATACATCTTCGCGACAGATTCCAAGCTTTCCTCTTTTGTTTTCTCCTTTATGAAGTAATCATAAGCTTTCTGGATACTTTCTTTTTCCTTAGCCGCTTGTCCCGCATTATAAGCATCTACTATTTCCAGATGAATTACATTGCCTCCCATTACAGCCTCCACTCCTTCCCTCACATGCTGGTAATTCTCCATCAAGTTGATTCCAACCTTCTTAGCCATCTGTAGCAGAACACCATACTCCAGGGTATCAATCTTTGTCTCCTCCCGCTCCGACTGGAGCCTATTGACAATCTCCTGCAGCGTTTGTTTCACCGCTTCAACGGAGGCTTCCTGTCCCTGATCCTTCCGGACCATCTTTTCCAGATTGAAAAGATAGAAAGGGATGAGCAAGTAGAGGTTTTTCTGGAACAGCTCCTCCAGCGAATAATCCTGCATCTTCAGCGCCTGAATATCAAAATCCAGATATCGGCCATCTGCCAGCTCTATCCTCGCCGGGTATCGTTTCGGTAATGCGCTATTGTTTCGCAGGAAGACAATCGCTGAAGCTGGGAATCGGAAGATAATTCTGCCGTCTCGGACCTCAAAATGCTCGCGGGCGATATGGCTGTCATATTCGAAAATACGAATGATGATGGTCGAGTCGCTCTGCGTCTGACATTCGATATGATATCTTTTCCCGTTCTTTCCGATGATAAACACCGCATCCGGCCATCTGACCTGTTGACTTCCATCAGGGAGCGTCTCCACATTCTCGGTGTTCTCAAAGCGTATCATCTCGTCCATACTATAATTTTCGCCGAATATTTCATTAATCAGCGGAATCACCAAACGTTTGCAGTCATGGATCAGCGTCTTGAACACATCATCGTATGGTGTCGCAGATAAAAGTTCCTCACTCACTCCACATGCCTCCTTTCACCACGTCTTTCCTGCAAGCTTATTTTACACTATTCGAAGCATAGATTCAATTCTCCGCTGGGCATTTTCTCGGGTGTCGATTCACTTCACATTTCTCTTTATCCCCGTCTGCAAAAGGCGCCCCGTTCCACCTACATCAATCCCCCACGTAAAACGTAAGGATTCGGTGAATACAGGGCGTCATCTTATACAGTATACACAGATTTTGCCTACTCTGAAAGAGGAAGAGATGGAGGATTCGAAAATCCTTCGCGTCCACATCTTTCTTCTTCAGCAGCGAAAGCGTGGAATTTCCGCATACTCATTTTCGTCCTCAGCAATCTCGCGCATCACGATCATACAAGCCTGCTCCGCATCCTCCACCATGCGTTCCCCCGGATCTCTGCCCTCGTGAAACACGGGGACGGTCTTTTTCGTTTCATCTTACGCTTGCCTGTTGCATCCCCTTAGCCCCATTCGATCGGCCTTACTGCAACGTCAATTCACTAAACTGCGAGTCGCTCATCCGGCCTCCCTGTCCCTTCTTCGGCGCCTCTTCCTGCCCATCTCTTTCACCGTTATTTTACACTATTCGAGGCATGGATTCAATTCTCCGCTGGCATTTTCTCGGGCGTCGCTTCTCTTCATTTTTTTATCCTCATCCGCAAAACGCCCCGTCCCACCTACATCAATCCCCCACGCAAATGAATTCAGTTAACCCTTTTTGTACTTGTCAAGAAAAAGTAGACACGAAAAATTTTATACAAGCCTCCCATCATCCAAACAAATCATCCAACGTCAACACTTTTGAAATACGCTCGGTATAGGCTGTTCCGGTAATACCGCAGAATGTGATCATCGTAGGTTTTAACGCAGCCGCTGTATCCGTTTCTTCCCGGTAGACCTGGACTTTATGCAACAAATCCCGCTCTATTTCAGCATCCATGGAAAAAGGATGGTCCGTGAACTTCAATTCGCAAATATTGGTCAATTGATCCGCTCTCTCGATCACCAGATCGATCTGTGCGCCACCTTTTTTTCTATCGCTGACCCAAGGATAACAATTCGCTCGCACACCAGAAATGCCCAGGGCACTTTTTATTTCTTCTATGTGGTATAAGCAAAGAGTCTCGAACGCATGCCCTAACCAGTTGTGATACAGCCCCTCATTGTCTTTCAAATCAGAAAAAGAAAGCATCTCTCCCGCCGCTTCGGAGGCAACAATGAAATGATAATGAAACAGCAAGAAGGGGTCTATCAACTGAATGCGAGAGGGGATTCCTTTGTTGTAATATCCTTTATATTCCAGAATATACCTGCATTTCTTTAGATCATCCACTGCACGAAGGAATGAAGTGTGCGGAATATTCAATTCCCGCTGGCATTTTGCCGTTTCTATACCATAGGTGAACTGGGCCAGATATTTCAAAATGCGATCATAAATATCTGATTTTTTCAACGTTGTTTCCAACAGCCGCTTCGTCTCACTCCGGAGCAGTGCGTCCTGCTCAAAGCAAAGATGATCCACATTCCATGGCAGACTTTCGTTTTCATTCAGTTGATCCAAGAAATAGGGCAAGCCACCAAAGATCATCTGGCATTCTGCAATCTGTCTCCGGGACCAACCAAATCCCTTCGCCTGGAACATCAGCTCCGTCTCCTGCAGGGTAAAGGGATGCAGAAAGATTTGACAAGTAACCCGGTTGTACATGCTCCCCGTGTTTTCAATAATGTTCCCGATGATCCAGGAGGTCGCGGAGCCACAGATGATCATCATCATATCTCCCTGGGAAGCGCCATAACGGTTCCAAAATTCACCAAACGCTTCCAGAAAATCCGACTTTTTTGTCGCGAACCAGGGGAATTCATCCAAAAAGACAATTCTTTTTCCGTACGAGGAACGTTTTATCCGTTCCGAGGAAAGGACCTTCTCCAACCTGGAAAAAGCCTCAAACCAATCTCCCGGTGCTGTTCGAGCTGTATCTCCGCAATCCAGGAGTCGCCGATGGAAAGCTTTCAACTGCATTCGCGTGTTCCCGGTCTCGACCCCAGTTGCTCGGAAAGCGAACTCATTTCTGAAGGTCTGCTCTATCAGAAACGTCTTCCCCACTCTTCGCCGACCGTAAACACATACCATCTCCGACTTTCGGGTTTTTGCAAGTCGAATTAATTCATTTCTCTCCTGCTTTCTGCCTATGATGATCATAAAGCGTTTCCCCTTTCATCATCGCACCCCTTGCTGCAGGCTTATTATACACAAAAGTCCATTTTAAAGCAAATTTCGAAAGTTAATTGGACTTTTGATGCTATTCCATCCATCAAAAGTCCAATTATCCGGCGATTATGAAACAGGGGGGGACGGTCTTTTTCGTTTCACCTTACGCTTGCCTGTTGCATCCCCTTAGCCTTATTCGATCGGCCTTAAACCTTTATTCCAACCAGCTTTGCAGCTCCGGATATTGTGTGAAGTGGTCTTTAATGTAGCCTCGTTTGAAAGCCGCAAAAGCTGATTCTCGTGATAAATAAGCTTTCAAAATCCGACAGTGAAGTTGATTTGTTCTGTCTCGATTATATTGGCTTAAGCTATCGAAAAACAGATTCATCTCCATCCGAAGTTCTCTTATTCTATATTCACTGGTAATCACCCGCATACCCGAATTTTTCTTGTTGTACACCTCATTCAGCAAAAGTACCGTCCGATCGATCAATTCATTACCTTCCTCCAGCGATGATATCTCGACCGCGTTTTCCAGATATTGAACCCGTATCTTTGCTTCCGGATCTTCCTTGCAGCAATTGATGATCCCCTCATCATATTTCCGCTGATTTTTGATGGAATTGCATCTCCCGCAGGCCCAGAACAAATTCGCCCAATCAAATTTCCTGTCTAGATACTTCCCATTCTTATGCGGTCTAAGATGCTCCACTTCTGGATCCTGCAATGGTTTCAATTCGCAGAGGTAGCATTTGTTATGAAAATCGGCTGACAAACGTTCGAGCACATCTTCGCTATCATATCTCCCGTTCGCTTTCTCCCGCTCCTTCTGCAATGACTCTGGCGCGGGAAAGGAACGCTCCACTTTCACCATGGTATTATTTCCCCTCCCGCATCTCAAACTCCAACTTCAATCGTCTATATTCCGTCGCTATCTCTAAAGCTAAATAATCCGGGATCTCATCCAGATACAAGCTTAACTTCTGCATCTCAAGCAGTTCATCATCTGATACAGCATCCTTCTGAGCCAGCTGCTTGTAACGCTCAAACTTCTCTTTTAATTGTGTGGAAAGGGTTGGCGCGTCAAAGTAACCTTCAACAATTCCTTCGTAAGGAATATTTGAGAGCCCATCCTTTACCAGCGTATTATTCTCCAAATCGTATATCGTCGCGTTGTCGATACTACTTAGAATAAACGCGGAATGTGTACTGACAATAAACTGAACATGAGGAAACACCCGTGTCAAGAACGGAAGAATTTTTCTTTGCAGCTGATAATGCAGGTGCGTTTCCAGTTCATCAATCAGGACAATTCCCGGCATATCGAAGCAAAATGAATTCCCCGTACCCTCTTCCATCCTCATAATGATATTCACTACAATATCGATGATCGCGGCATATCCCGCGGACATTGCGTTAAAATCATATGGTTCTTTCCCTTTTTCCCTGATTCTGAATTCGAAGGTATTTACATCGAAATCCAGCCTCAGAGTGTCATCTTCGAAAACCTCCCGGAGCATCTGTTCAAATTGATCAAACCAGACCCGAATCCTATCGGCTTTCTCGGCCTCATTATTCGTTTGAAGCAATGACTGAGATACCTTCCGATCTACCAAATATTTGATAAACAGCTTTCTCGGCTCGTCCATAATGGCGTAATTCTCCTTTAGCTGAACCTTTTCCACATGTTCAGGCTTATCCGCCACGAAGGCCCTGTCAGCCTTGAAATACGCCAAAATGAACTTTCCCGCAGTAAAAGCAAAGGGCATCGCTTCTGCATTGTTGACAAAGGATAATCGGACGCCCTGCCGCTCCTGTTCCAAAGTCTCCTTCCAAGACTGAATGTCATGTTTGAGGTTTTCAATTTCAGCCATCGACGCTTCATCACGGATGAAACCATCCAATTTGCTCTGTCCATCGGCGATGAAGGATTCGTACTGAAAAAAAAATCGATCTTGGCAACACGCATTCAAATAAGAAGCGAGCGCGTCCAATACGCTTGTCTTCCCGCTTCCATTCTTCCCCGTGAGCAACAAGTGTCTGACCCCCGTCTCCGCATCATTCACAATCGGAATTGGAATCCCAGCCAAATGGCGAACCCGATCTATTTCTATTTCTTTGATCATCACTAAATCCTGGTTCAAGCACCTATGCCTCCTTTCACCGCTTTCTTCCCTGCAAGCTTATTTTACACTATTCGAGACATAGATTCAATTCTCCTCTGAGCATTTTCTCGGGCGACGATCAGCACTTTTGTTCTTTTTGGCTATCTTTATTCTTTTTTGCTATTTATTTCATTTTTATTCAAATTGTCAAATTCTGCTCCTTTTCTTCCGCTATCACTGTGAAACATAGAGGTAGTCTTTATGTCACTAATGACATCGCTCCCCTTTCAATCGAGTTCTCTGCACCTCTGCAAAATAGTAAAGTATAGTAAAAGGAAATGTGATTAGTAAACAATAGTAAAAACTATGACCTTCCGACAGGAGAGCAATCATTCCTTGATGTCCATTAAGGCGTGCGAATAAATGTCTATCACCCAAACACTTCCCGGACATATGCCATTGTCCTCGCCAGTGTGTTCATATCCCCCTGTCGGCCCATCTCGATGGACACATATCGATCATAGCCCTCATCCCGCAGCAGGGCCGCCAGCTCCTGATGCAACGCTCTTCTTTCGATCAGCTTCAGCCTCGGCTCGCTGATATGCACATGGTGAATCATCGGACCACACCCCTTCAGCAGGGAAGCCCCTTCTCCATTTTCTACCATGGTTCCGACATCCAGGTTCAGCCGACACCCTTCGGAATCCACCTGCTGGATAAAAGCCAGTGTCTCCTGAGTTGTATTCAGAAAATTTGTATGGTAAATGGGCGGATTCGCCTCCAGGGCAATGACGCAGTGATGCGCCGCAGCGTAGTCTCCGAGGTCTCGGAAGAAAGGAATCGCCTGCTCCGGCGTTGCTCCCTCCGGCATCGCCCGGTTGCGGGGGCAACCGAAAACCAGATTTTCGCAGCCGATGGCCTCCGCGAAGCGAATCGCCGCCTGGGTATATTCCATCAAAATCCGCCGCTCCTCTTCGCTGCCGAAGAGATTCTCCTGCCGTCCATACCAGATGGATTGCATGGAGGGAATCTTATATCCGAATCTCGCCCGCAGGTCCTCCCGCCAGGCTCCCGCGGCGGCTAAATCATCGTAAGGCTGAGAGGGAAAAACGCGGGTGGGGGCGATTTCCAAGCCCGCGTATCCCATCTGCCGCATCAGCTGGTATGCTGCCAAGTCCTGCTCCGCGCCCCACCCCAAATTGGATATGGATAGTTTCATGGGCCGATTCTCCCCTCTCGTTCTCTTCCTTCCCTCATGGCCGGTAAGCGCCGAAGGCGTTCTTCAGCAGGATTTTCATCAAATTTCCGTTGCCCTTCAGGGGGCTGATCTTCGTCGGGGTCTTCTCCCCTGAGGGATAAGCCCGGGTCACTGGGATTTCGCAGGCCTTCAGGCCCAGCTGGCTGGCCCGCACGGAAAGATAAGCCAGCAGCTCATAGGTCATGAAGATATCCCGCAGGGGCTGGACCCGCTCATCCTGCAGATACTTGGCGGAATAGGCGCGATACGCGTTGGTGGTATCCGTAAATCTTTGCCCCGCCGTCAGGCTGATGATCGGAGCATGAATCAGCTTCACAGACACCAGCCGCACCCAGGGCGTGTTGATGGCCTTCCCCCCAGGGAGGAACCGAGAGCCCTGCACGAAGTCATATCCCTCCCGCAGCTTCTCGATAAACCGGGGCACATCCTCGATGCTGTCCTTGTCGTTGCCATCGATGGTGATAATTCCCCGGTACCCCCGCTGAAGCGCCCACCAGATGCCCATTCGCAGCTGGGCCCCCTGCTTGCCCTCATCCCGTTTCACCAGCAGCGTATTGACCTCCAGCGCCCGCAGGCCAGCCGCCGCCATGCTGCCATCGGTGGAGCCGCCGTCGCAAATCACCAGATCCGCGTGTTTCGAAACCCCATGGGCCTGGGCCCGGGCAAGCTCCCGGCGGATCCGCTCCCCTTCGTTGATGACGGGAATCAGCACTGCGTAATCCCGGCCCCGGGGGACGAACTCCGCTGCCTCGAACCGGGGTACCCCGGGTTGCTTTTCATAGATCATTTGGTTTTTCCCTCTTGGTTACTGAATTTCCATTTCCCTGGCTCAATCTTCCATCAGCATCTCATCCAGATCATAGACCGTGTTGATCTTTCCGGACAGAGCGGCGACGAAGGTGGGATGCTGGCTGTATCGCCGAATCACCGTCGGGCGAGAATCATCGATCTCGGAGCTCATCAGAATGGGCTTCATGGAGAAAAGAGAACCCCGATAAGCAAAGCCATACTCCGGCCGCAGATATTTTCTCGCCAGGCTGGACATGTAGGGATAGGCGGTGGCCGGCCGGGCCGGGCAGTCGTTGCAGTTGCCCAGGCGGAAGGGGGAACAATGCCCCTGGCTTTCCGCCTGGCAGGGGAAGGTGGGCGCGGCTTCATAGCTCACCCGATGAGGCGTGAAGGTAACGGAGGTCAGGGAATGCATCCCCGTCTTTCCAAAGGGCATGATGGAGAAGAAGGGCCCGTCCATGACGGTAAAGCCCAGACCCTTCAGCCGCTCCTCCGCGGCGCAAAGGATGATCTCACACAGCTCGTATTTGATGCCGAAGGGTTCCAGCCCCGCCAAGGCCAAAATTTGGTTCACGCCAGCATAGGCCGCGTTCAGCACGTAGCCCGCCTGGCAGGCAGATCCATCCTCCAGGGAAATAACATAGCTGTCCTGATTCCGCTGGATGGCGCGAATGTGGGCGCCGCAGCGGAGCGTCACCCGATCCCCCTGCTCCCGGAGCTTCTCCAGGAAATAATCCCGCAGGATCATGGCGTCGTAGGTATATTCCCGGGTTCGGAAGGCGCCGTCGCAAGCCCCTTCCTGGAAATAATCCCCCGGGGACAGTTCCTGGCAGGGGATCCCCGCCGCCTGGCAAAAGCGCTGAAACTGCCGGCCATCCGTCCAGGAAAAGCGGCTGGAGGTGGCGTAAATCTGGTCAAATTCCCGATGGATGCAAAAGCCATAGTCCCGGTTGAAGCGTTCAAAATATCCCGCGGATTTCAGCGCCGTGGAAAGGGATCGGGGATAATGATATCCCTGATGCACCCGGGCCTGGTTGATATAGGTCGCCCGGCGAAAGGGCTGATCATCGCATTCCAGCACCAAGACCCTCTGTCCCCGCTGGCTGCAGAACAGGGCCGCATACAGCCCATATAACCCTGCCCCGATGATGATTTTATCAAAGCCTTCCTCCGCCATCCCGGTTTCTCCCTTCCCTTCGTTTTTTCTCATTCTCTCTCGAATTGAGGCTTTTATCTTACACTTGTTGCTCCAAACATTTCCCGAACATGAAACACGGGGACGAAACACGGGGACGGTCTTTTTCGTTTCATTTTCTACTTTCTTGTTGCGTTCCTCGAAATCGCAAGCAAGCAACAGAAGCAGATCCTCTCCACCGCTCAGTAGTTCATGAGAACGCCATCCGCGTAGCGGCCATCGTGTCACCGAATCTCGATAGGTCAGGAAAGAGCCGGCTTAGGCCCCGCCAGCCACTGGGAGACGGTATCAAGCGGCAATTCCATATCATCCGCGATCTCTGCCGGGTTTCTGCCTTTTTCGTGCATCTTCCACACACGATGCTGATCGGTTTTTTCAGCCTCCTGGTCTCGTTTTTCCCATCCTTTTGCTTCGCCCTCTTCCTGCTTATCCATCCCGTACGAAATCCAGTCCATACGATCAAACTTTTCCTGAAGCAGCATGTTTCGCACCTCCTTGTTCTGTGCCATGTCTGACATTTCCTTCTGGATTCTTGTCAATGTTTCATCATTTTGGGCAGCTTTTCTTACTTTCGCGTCATTCGCATCCGCGATCATCACTAACCAACAAAGTTACCTTCTATCTAAATAATTTCGCTGAAGTCTTTCCATTTCCTGCTTTCAGTCCCCCGCCCTGGCCACGAAGTCTTTAATCTCCCGCATTACCTGCTTTTTATCGCTGATGTATCCTTCCCTTCCGCCGAATAGCTCCGCATGGCGGGTGCGATAATCATAATCCGCTGGGGATCCTGGCATCTCGTTTTCGAAATCCTCCCCCGTCAGATAATGATATAGCTCCCCGGCGGAGACGGGCTCCGTCGCCGGGTGCCATATCCTGAGCCCCGCCCCCAGCGCCGTCTGAATATCCCGTCCTAACCGGCTCAGATCATAGAACTGATACCGGCTGCGGCTGTCCGTAAAGTTCAGGGCGGAGAACCCTACCCGGCGGAACATCCCCTTCAGCTCCTCCCGGCTGTTCTTCGCCTGCAGCCGATAAAACCCATTTTCCTGCAATGTGTAATTCTCCTTCAGCCCCGGCTCCCGCGCCGCCAGCTCCAGCAGCTTCTCCTCCTTCAGCATGAAGGGAATCACGTTCAGATAATCATAGATAAAGTTTTTCTTAATGTTCCGACCGAACAGCCCCGGCAGGCGCACAATCAGCACCTCTGGATACCTATCCCGTACCCACTTTTCCAGCAGATACCGATCATATCCGTAGGGGTGCAGCCCCTCCGTGTCGATTTCGGAGCCCTCATCCACCCCCTTCGGAGTTTTGAACACATCGATGGTGGAAATCAGCACCAACTGCCGGGGATCAATCCGCCGGATGTTCTCCTCTGCCTCCTGAATCAGCGCCAGATCCTTCTCCGGTGCCTGGTTCGCCAGGTACTTTTCCGCCCGCAGCCCGGCATAGACCAACAGATCGGGCCGAGTTCCGTCCGCCTCCCGAATGTTCCGGCTATTGTATCCCCGGTCGAAAGCCCCCGTCGCCCATAGATTGCTCCCCACAAACCCGGTGTATCCTACTAAGGCAGTATGCATGCTCCCTTTTCCTCCGATTCTGCTATCCCTCCTGCTGCTCCCGAAATTGCTCCGCGATGGTCTTTCTCCCATCCTTCCGCCGTTGGGGCTCCACTCGCCTTGCGTGCTCAAATGTCTCCGGAAACAGCCGCTGAAAATTATCGTTCGGGAACATTTCCCCCGCGCTGTCCTCTATTCTGCGCCCGATCAGCTTCCGCAGATCCACGTTGTATCTTCGGCTCTTCAGGTATCGTTTTTCCACCGTCCAGTATACCTTGCCATCCTTGCAAACGATGGCGCTCTCCGGGATCTGGACTATCCGTCCTGTATCGACCATTGTCCTGTTTGCTCCTCTTTCAGTCTCACCCCAGGGATAATGCCGCTGTTTACTTGTTCCCCCGCATCATTCCCCGCAACCGGGATCCAATCTTCTGCAAAAGACTTCTGCTTTCACCCTCTGGCAAGCTTGCCTTTTCCTCCGTATGCCTCTCCGTTACCTTGGCCTCGCCTTGCCAGCTGCGCCGAATACCCACCGTCCGTGTCGTCTCGTAGATCCCGGCGACACTCCTACCCCTTATTAAATACTCAACCTCCGCCTCGGATCCTATGCCTTCGTTCATCAGAAAATGTCGATCTCGGAAGAGGTCCATCGGGAAAGCAATCCCCGCGCCGATGCATCTGCACTCTGCCCCCTCGCCCATCGTCTCGAAGGGCACGCAAGCGCTGGCGTCCGGGCCACTGACCGTGGTACTCCCTGGCCAATCTGTTTTACTTTCAATTTTGCTCCACTCCTGGGCCAGGGTATAGCTCCGAAGGATCATCCCCTCGTGATTCTCTACCCCTTCGTGGAAGGATTGCACCCAGTGGTCAAAAAGCAGGTCATCTTCTGTCAGGAACGCCACATAATCTCCCCGGGCCATGGCCATTCCCAGATTCATTGCAGCTCCCCGGCTTCCTGCCTTCCCCTCTGCAATTCTGATTTTCTTTTGAAACGCTTCCCCTTGTGTGGAGATCATCTGCCGGATGACCTGATCATTCCCTCCCTGTCCCCGAAAGATTACGAGAATGATCTCAAAATCCTGATCTGCTTGCCCCTGCAGGCATAGCAGCGTGTCCTGTAGTCGCTCTGGATGCTTCCCTTCTGTAGCAATCACTACGGATAAAAAGCAGGAGCTCTTCCCCTGGTTCTCCGCCACGATCCTCGCATATTTGCTTTCATAAACCCTTTCTTCCTCTCCCTGTGTCAACTCTTGATCCAATACTCCCAAGGGGCGTTCCTGATTCTCTAATTGCATCTTCATTGCCCCCTTTTATAGAATGTATCGCTGCGTGGTAAAGTATACTCCGCCGTGACGCTCGTTCTGAGTAATCTTGGCAATCTTGTGCTCCGGATCCTGCATCTTTGGCAGCCGCCCTTCCGCTTCCCTGCGGGCAAACTCTTCCGCCGCCTCCTGGCTGCCAAAGTCCCCTCGGTCCAGCGCCATCTGCAGCTGCTTCTGGGCAAATTCTGGGTATCCCCATTTATAGGAGAGCAGCAGCTCCGTTAGCAGTGCATATTTCGCTTCTGTGAGGGAGGGCTTGTATTCTCCCGTGTCGGATAGCCGCCGGGCATGGAACACACCTGCCTGGGTTTGATAATATAGCTTCTTCCCCGCCAACCGTACCCGCCAGGAGAAATCCACATCCTCGCAGTACATGAAGAAGGTCTCCGTATCGAATCCCTCTAATTCCTGATAGAGAGCCGTAGGTATCATAAAGCAAGCCCCACTGGCCCATTCCGTTTCCTTCGTTTGCAAATCAAATCCTTTCGGGTGTTCCACGGGGATTTGCCGGGCCTCCACCAATCCTACCTGTGGATCCGCAAAGGGCGCTAACAGATCCACAATCGTCCGCGGGGAGAGTAGGATTTCCGGATTCATAACCAGCAGATAGTCCGTCGTCGCGTTCAATCCCAGTAGATTGTTCCCTTTTCCATATCCTGTGTTTTCCCCAAACCATCGATATTCTATCTTTTGGAAAGCAGCATATTTCCTCTGAATTTGTCCCCATTCTTCCTCGGAATAGATGCCTTCTGGCGAAGCGTCCCCCCACAACAGGGATACCTGAATCCCCTTCTCCCAGGCTACCTTCGCGGCCGCTTTGGCCGCATCCAGAGCTCGCGTCAACTCTATTTTATCGTTTTGATAGAGCACTGCCTGAATCTGTACGCTTACTTGCTGGCTCATCTCTTTTCTCCCATCTGCTTCCCGGTGATCTTTTCCCATAATACCCGACCGATACCGCTGATGCCGAATTCTTGTACTACCCATCGTGCTGTCTTCATCTTCTTGCCCAGGGAAGATTTTTCTGGCAAAGTAACTACCGTCTCCTCCTGGGGTAAGTCTGGCTGAGGTTGCGCCTCTTGCAGCTGTTCCGACTGTTGTGTTTCTTCCGCAGGCTGAACTGGCTGCGGTTGAAAATGCCTTTCTATCAAGGCATTATTTATCTCGAAGGGATTCTCCAGGGCATCCATGAAGAATTTATCCTGCCGATAGAGCTTTCTCAAATCATCATTGATCTTTTCCCCGGATTCATAATAGGCATAGCTCCAAGGCGTCTGGGAGATATGATCATAATCACATTCTTCATGTACTTTCGCGTATTCTGCGTATAGCTGCCGGAATTCCTGGTTTGTTTCCCCCAGCCAATCATCCATGCACTTTTCCGCCGTCGGGCCAAATCCAGAAAAATGCATGAAGCGTAAGGGCTTCCCCTGGATGTACCATCCATCTTCCTTTCGTTCCACACTGCTGTCTAAAAGCGCCCAAGGGGCGAAATCATACCCATCATGGTGCATGATTTCAACGTCGAAGAAGCAAGGTGCCAGCTCCATCCATTTCTGATCTGTGAATATTCCATGAGGGATATCGTCGTAGCACATCATGAATAACCGTTCCGCCCACCAATCGATCAATCGACGAGCTTCCGCCGAATTGTTTAGTGCCAGGAAACCTAGATTGTATACACCGTGCATCGTGCTGGAAAGCTCCATTTGTAAATTTCCAGGGTGCAACAAATGAGGGCACAGGACGATGGGGCGAGTTTTCAGCTTTTCTTTCAGCTCTACGAAGTCACTGTATACGTAGCAATCCGGATCCAGATAGATAAAGCTATCCTCCTCTGGGTACTGATCCATTAACCACTGGAAGAAAGCCGCTTTCACTGCCGTAGAGGCTTCCACGATGGAATGTTTGAAGATGAACCTCTCAAAATTCCCGTTCCACGCATCCTTAGAAAGCACCACGTGCTCAAATGCCTTTTCTTCTTGAAGCGCTTGTGGAATTTCCTTCTCTGTGAGACAAACGTAGAAAGTCGCTTCCGGCAGGTATTGTTTGACAGAACTGGCCAATGCTCGTGCCTTATGTCCATAGTTTGAGCAGATCGAAGTAAAAATGATCATTCTCTTTTTTCCTATCTTTCGTCCTTTTTTGCCCTCTAAATCTGTGCTATAATTAGCTACTTCCCAAAGAGTTTTTGAATAATCTTTTTCATTTTGCTGTCCTTCTTCGGCTCGGCAGATTGAGAAGCGATTTCCCTTTTTAATTCTACTATTTCTTGTTTCAATCGCTCGATTTCTATGCCCTTTTGACGGTTTTGTCTCAATTGGTCTATCATCGTTCGACGAAGATCAATGCAGTATTCGTCAATATGCTGCAGGATCAAATCCTTATGTCGTTCATATAGCTGGACATATGTTTCTTGTACAGCTTCATCGCTTTGCTGAAACTTTGTCGTTCGGGATACTGGTTTAATTCGATAATGGAAATATGTTTCTGGAAACTGGTAAACCTCTCTCCCCAATCCAAGAATGGACAACCATAAATCATAATCCTCCATTCCCGCCTTTAATTCTTCACAGAATCCACCAACTTCTTCCCAATCTGCTTTGCGGAATAAGGAGGTGACGAAGATTATATTATCCTGCAACAAGGTTCGAAAGTTGTAGTCAGGCAAATCCCATTTGCCTGTTTGTTCCCCAAATAAATCTCCATGACAGTAGACAATTCCCATGTTTGGATGTTTTTCCATTACCTGAACCGCACGGCTAATGTATTCCTTCTCGATGAGGTCATCTGCGTCCAGCGGAAAGATGTATTTCCCTGTTGCTGCTTGGATGCCTCGGTTTCGTGCAGCTGCCGGCCCTATATGATCCGTATGCATCAATTGCATACGGGGATATTCAATTTCACGTAAAACTTGGATCGTCTGCGCATCATCCGATCCATCATCTATGATGATCAGCTCAATGTCCTTCCAGATTTGCTCCTTCAATGACTGGATGGTTTCTTGAATATATTGGCCATCATTATAACATGGCATGATCACGCTTACACATGGTTCGTTCTCTATTGTCTTCATCTCTGTCTACTCTTTGATTTAGTCCTCTATAGTTTGTTTTAATTTCTACTAAAAATATATGCAAAAAATGAGGAGCTGCTGCGTGGATCGCAGCAGCCCCCCGATAAGTCAGGGTTAGTGACTCAATAGGTGAATTAGTACACAACCCCATCAACCACGTCAACATCCTTGCCATTCCAGGTATAGGTGCCAGTAATGTGAGAACGAACACCATCTTCCAGAACATAGGCATGACCATCTTCGTAGATCAGAACACCAGTAGCCTTCAGAACCTTACCATACTGGATGTAGTAGATCTCGCCATCGCCCTGTTCAAAGGACCACAGCATGCTCACATCGTCACGCAGACGGCCGTTCACGTAGTAGTACAGATAGCCATCATCGCCAGCAGGATTCTTCACCAGACCGTCACCAGTCTTGGCTACGATACCGTCTTCGACATAGTAGGTGCTGCCATCAATGGACACGAAGCCATTAGAGGTCGCTTCGCCCTTTACCACAGCATATTTCTCACCATTGGCACGCACGATGCCAGTGAAGTCAGAAGCAACTTCACCATCGACATAATAGCGGATCACGCCATCTTCGTCAACAACAATGCCTTCCTTGGGCTCTTCAGAGGGCTCTTCGGTAGCATCAGCAGTGGGCTCTTCAGAGGGCTCTTCGGTAGCATCAGCAGTGGGCTCTTCAGAGGGCTCTTCGGTAGCATCAGCAGTGGGCTCTTCA
>JAFUDS010000012.1 GCA_017464305.1 Clostridia bacterium
ATATGAACAACGCCTTTTTCTTTTGTTTCAGAAAGAATAGAAAAGCCCGCTGCCTGCAAAAGTGCGCAGACAGCGGGCGGCAGAATCAGCCGATCACATGGTATTCCGCCAGCAGCTTTTCAATATCGGTGCCGTGAATACGCTTGAGCAATTCATGCACGGCTGCTTTCTCCTTCATGCCCAGCTTCATTTCAGTGAGCGGGCGTCCATCCCGCAGCATGACGGAGGCGTTCAATAGATCGCGCACATCATAGGTGCTGCCCCATACTTCGGGCACGCCCCGATCCACATTCAGCAGCGTGTACACCGCTTCCATCCCGGTGCGCATGGAGTATTCGGTGGTGAAAATGGTATCCCGCTTGGTTTCGGCAAACTGGCCCAGGAAAGCGAAGTTAACAGCACCCTGGGGAACCACGTCAGGCCTGTCGCCCTTTTCACGGGGCATAAAGAAGGCGGTGATGTAGGGCATCATGACCGGCACGGTGTTGGCGCTTTCTTCCGCCATTTTGGGGATGTCCTTTTCCGGCACGCCGATGTGGTACAGCCATTCCATGCAGATTTCCTTGCCGGTGCATTCCCGCATAGGCTTTTGAATGTAATTGCCGGGCTTATCGGTGAACAGGCCATATACCCATACCAGGCACTGATCCTTGGGCTGGTTTCTGAACTGTGGCTGGCGGTTGATGGTCCAGCTCATGAGCCAGCCGGAATCCTTCACCGTTACGATGCCGCCGGTGACTACGCCACCGGAGAAGGGATCACGTTTGCAGATACGCTCGATGTAAGGGACGATACGGTCATCCAGGGTGGTCACGGTGGCACTCATCCAGTTGGTCTGTTCGGGATCGAAGCAGAATTTGTCGGGATGGCCGAAGGCGGGATCCTGCTTGGCGATGCGCCGCCACATATCCCAACCGCCGCCCTCCTTGATTTCCGTACGGAAATCGGCGGGCATATTCTGGCTGCCCATGGTGGAGTTTTCAACGCACCCGCCATTGGTAATGAAAACAAGGTCATCATCCGTCAGCATAATGAAATCCTGCTGGTCGTTCCGCAGCACTTCGATGGAAGTAGCGTGCTTGCTACCATTCGCTTTGATGTCAAATTCCACATTGACCACTTTTGTGCTGTAATGGAACTGTACATCATGGCTTTCCAGGTAACGCACCATGGGCAGGATCATGGATTCATACTGGTTATACTTGGTGAAGCGCAAAGCCTTGAAATCAGGCAGGCCGCCGATATGGTGAATGAAGCGTTTAATGTACAGCTTCATTTCCAGGGCGCTGTGCCAGTTTTCAAAGGCGAACATGGTGCGCCAGTACAGCCAGAAATTGCTGCTGAGCACTTCGTCGTCAAAGAAATCGGTGATCTTCTTATTGTACAGTTCCTCATCCGGGGTGAAGAAGAGGTGCATGATTTCCATCGCGCCTTTATCGCTGATGGCGAATTTGCCATCGGTATGGGCGTCCTGGCCTCTATTCTCCGTAGCGCGGCACAGGCTGAAATTGGGGTCCTTTTTGTTCAGCCAATAGTATTCGTCCAGCACGCTGACGCCCTCGGTTTCGATGGAGGGGATGGAACGGAACAGATCCCACATGACCTCGAAATGGTTGTCCATTTCTCGGCCGCCCCGCATGACGTAACCAACGCCGGGGTATTCATATCCGTCGCAGGCACCGCCGGGGATGGGGTCCTTTTCAAAGATGTGAATGCGCTTGCCCTGCATCTGGGCGTCCCGCACTAGATAACAGGCGGCGGTCAGGGCCGCCAGGCCGGTGCCGATGATGTAAGCACTCTTGTGCTCCACACCCACGGGCTTTTCGGGACGGGCAAAGGCTTCGTAATTGCCACTGGAATAATACATGATGGTTCCTCCTTTTTTTGTCGATGGGTTCAGGTGACGGTTTTATCATAGCGAGCAGAAATTGAAAATACTATTTGCAGACCGGGTGATCTGATAAGATTCCGTACAATTGCTTCTTTTTGTCAGAGTCATACCGCGTTGTGTTCATAAAGGTATTTGCATACATCGCCCACCGTTTCAAACAGCACAGCATCCTCCAATTCGATTTGAAACGCATCCTCAATTTCCATGAGCAGCAGCATCCCGCTCATGGAGTCCAGGCCTAAATCGGCTTGCAATCGGCTTTCCATTTTTACTTCTTTCGGATCAATGCCCGGCGCTACTTCCAGCAGCAATTCCATCAGCTTCTGTTCCATATCTTTTCCCTCACTTTTTCCGAATGATTTTCAGGCTAGCGCTTTTTTCAAAAGGTTCATGCCGGATCAAAATACGGGCAGGCCGCATGGTAGTCGGCAAGGTATCGCTGATCAGTTTCATCTCCTGTTCCAGAGTTTCATCCGTCACATCGTCAATAGGAAACACCTCTAACTGGATAGCCGGACGGCCTGCGATTTCCGTTTCCGATATAAGGCAATCCTGAACACAGACGCTGCGATAGAATACTTCTTCCACTTCCTCCGGAGATACGTTTTCCCCGTTGCCCAGGATGATCAGGTTCTTGATCCGCCCAATGATGTGAATAAATCCGTCCTTATCGATTCGGGCAAGATCGCCGGTTTTCAGCCATTCGCCGTCAAATGCCGCCCTGGTAGCCGCTTCATCCTTCCAATAGCCGCTGAACAGCATATCGCCCTTCACCTGCAATTCGCCGTTCACGATCCGGGCTTCCTGGCAGGGGTACTGCATGCCGACGGAATCCGGGTGGGTTTCCTGCTCCAGATTGCCGCAGACAAGGTTGGCCGTTTCCGTCATGCCATAGCCGGACAGCACACGGATACCGTATGGCTTAAAGCTGTACATCAGCCTTTCCGGCACCGGAGCCGCCCCACAGATGATCAGCTTCAATTTTCCACCCAAGGCTTGAACACCCCGCTTTTGCGCGACGGTCAGCATCATTTCCGCCATCCCCGGTACAGCGATCATGGTGGTGGGCTTTGCGCGGGCCATTTCCTTGAACAGATCCCGCATATTTCCGCAAACCGCCATGTGGGAGCTGGTATAGAGGCCGGACAGCATACTGAAAACCATGCCGAATACGTGGGTAAAGGGCAACGCCGCCACCATGGTTTGGCCAAACATCGTGCCGTCCCGATAGGTGCCGTTCAGTGCGCCACGCATAAGGGCACCATGATTCAGCATCACGCCCTTGGGCGTGCCGGTGGTGCCGCCAGTAAAAAAGATGACCGCACAGTCATTTTTCGTCACGAAGGCGGGAGGCTCGCCATTTCGTTCCAGGAAATACGCAGGAACAATCGGGATACTCAAGCTGTTGGTTTTTTCAATGAGGGTCGGGCCTGTAATGATCGCTTTTAACTCATAATGCTGCACGGCATGGATGAGTACGGCCTCGGACAGCGCGGATGGCAGCATGACGGCTGTGTGTCCTGCCGTCGTCAAGGCCAGGAACCATTCTACGGCGGCGATGCTGTTGGTATCGAACAAGCCCACATTGCACCGCGGCGGCAGATGCAGCTCCTCCAGCACATGGCGGCGGCGTGACACACGGATGGCAAGCTCGCTGTAACTGACCGCCTGATGCTGATCAGACAGGGCGATGCTGTCACCGTAATGATCGGAGACGTAATCCAGGAACTGTACGGTGGTAGACAGGTAAGGAATGGCGTTTCTTTCTTCCGGCGGCAGATGCTCTTCAAAGTAATGCATGGCGCAGCACCCCTTTTGATGAATTGGTTTCTACGGTTTCATGTTATCTGTCTTTGATCGGAAAAACCATACACAAACAGGCGGCCTTGCTCAAATTCTGAACAAGACCGCCTGTTTGATGAAAGAAGATGATTAAGCTTTTTTCGCTTCGTACCGGCTCATATTTTCCAAAGAATTTCGGAAATCTCCATGGATCATAGCCGCTGTCGTGGCGGCTACCTCCTGGGGGGACGCCGCCATATTCCGCTGGATCCATTCCATTACAACGCCCATGAAGGCATAAGCGTAGAAAATTGCCACTGTATGCTTCCCTTTTTCGCTGATTTTGATCCCCGCCGCCTGCTCCTCTACCACGGGCAGCAGCAGCGCCTCCACCTCCCGGCGCATATACCTTTCCACCATCTCCCGATCAATGGCACGGTATGCGTTCAGGATCAGGGATTGATGGGCTTTCAGCACCTCCAGCAGATTCAAAAAGCCCTGCTGCCAGTTATCATGGGTGCGATTTTCGGCGATGGCAGCGTGCAGCGCTTCCTGCAAGGTCCAATCCGCCAGATCATAAATATCCTTGAAGTGATAGTAGAAGGTCATCCGGCTGATCCCGCACGCCTCCGTAATATCATTGATGGTGATTTTTGTGATCTGCTTTTTCTGCAAAAGCTGTTTTAGGGCGTTTGCGAGGGCTTGTTTGGTGGCATCGCTTTTCATGATCCGCTTCCTCCTTCAAAACGGGTCGTGCGAAAATTGCTGTCATCAGTTTACTGTAAATCCGTGCGGATGATATAAACAGTCACGGTTTTCATATTTTCGGGGCGCAGATCATAGCCGCTGTTTTGCGCGTTGTCGCGGGTTTCTTCATAAATGCGCAGCGCCTTGGGCAGATCGTTCGTCACATATGGTAGCAGTTTCTCCGCCACATCCTTCTCAGCATCGGTCAAGGTATCCTTGAATTTTTGCGTCCCATCCGTATGTAGGACGGCAGCTCCATCTTTCAATTCCACGGTGCCATCGTAGAGGGAATCAGCGCCTTCGGAGAGCGAGGCAGCGCCGGTAGCTAAGGTTGCCGCCCCTGTAGACAAAGTAGCAGCGCCAGCGTTCAGCTGGGTCAAGCCGGTGTGCAGCTGGACAGCGCCAGCGGCAGCCTGGGATACACCGTCCGTATAGATTTTGAGACCCGTCACGAAGGTATCGATTTGATCCAGCTGCGCTTTCAAAGCGGTCAGGCTTTCATACGCTGTTTGGGCGGCTGAGAGCTTGGCGGCAATGGTTTCATCGGAAGAAAGATAAGACGCTGTATTTTCTTGAATCAGCTGTTCGATTTGCTGCTGTACGGCAGCATCGATCTGCGCCTTCACTTCCTCGGTTGCCATCTGCTGTTCGACGGCAGCGGTGATCGCGGCGGCCTGTTCAGACGATACAAGACCAGCCTGCACCGCCTGCGCGTATTGCTCCGATGTCATATCCTGCCCGACAGATTGCAATACAGCCGCCAGCACTTTTTCTTGAACAGCCGTTTCCACAGCGGAACGCACCTGATCAGCGTTGGCTTCCACCTGAGCCCGTACCGCCGTTTCCACCTGGGCTTGAGCGGACGCACGCAGGGTTTCGGGATTCAGCTGGAGCAGCACCGCATCCAGCACTTCAGCGTAATTCTCTGCTGTCAGCTCGGGGATCTCAATCCCGGCGGCGTCCAGGCCGGAGGAGGCAAGCTGTTCATTCGCCGTGGACAGGATCGCCGCGAAAATCGTCTGCGCGCCAGTATTCAGGGCTTCATTGTTGGCAATGATGGTCGCAAGGCCTGTATCCAGAGAGGAGGCGCCTTCTTCCGCATCCGCCGCTCCGGTGGACAGCGTCAAAGCCCCAGCAGCCAATTTCGCAGCACCAGTGTTCAGCTCCTCCGCTCCGTCCTTGAGGGCGGAAGCACCATCCGACAGCTGCGCAGCGCCATTCGCCAGCGTCTCCGCTCCATCGTTTAATTGCGTCAGGCCGTCATTCAGCTCATTGATCTTTGGAGCAATGTCCTTGGTCTTTCCACTGGTTTCGGGCAGGGCTTCGCCGCTCTGCAAAGCGGTCAAAAGCGCTTTGGCCTCATCCAATTCCGTGTGAAGATCCAGGTCGATCCGATCCTCCAGCTCTTTGCACACCGCGTCGATGGGGTCGGAGGTCGCAAAGGTCATCATCCAGGAAAGCTCCGCATGATCAGCGTGGAAGGCAGCCGAGAAGGAGGCGGGCAGCTTCAATTCCTCATCCATGCCGGGCACAGCCCAGCCTACCAGCACCTGACGGCCCAGGGCGGTGATCACAGTAGCATTCTCCAGCTGGAGATCGGTTACGCCTTCCTCCGGCAGCGGCAGCACGGTCACAGCCAGGGCGGGAAGCGGTTCATTCGTCTGATAAGCGACAGTCAACACCGCTTCGCCGGTTTTGTCCTTCAGGCTGTTTGCGGCGATTTCTTCCCCATCCACTGTCAGGGTCACAACGGGCAGGATGGCGGGCGCTTTGTCGGATGTGCCTTCATAGGTAATGTCCTTGCCCTGGGCCTGCCAGGTCAGGGCTTCACCGTCCAGGGTGAAGACCTCCTTTCCGCCAACATTCTGGATAGCGGTCAACAGCGTACGATCCACGATCTCGTCCAGACCATCGGCGTTTTCCAGTCGGATATTGTCGGTCACGCTTTGTACCGTTCCATCCGCGGCGGTGACAACGTACACCCGTTCATGCTTGGTATTTTCCGCCAAACCGGGCACGCAGCCCAGCAGCAAAACTGCGGTCAACAGCAGCGAAACAATCTTCTTCATTTTCGGTTCTTCCTTTCCTTTTTATCGGGCAGCCTTCATATCCAGAGTAGAATGGACAATCACCTTGTCCAGCAAAAGCAGCATCGCGGGCAGGAGCAGCAGCACCACGGCCACGCTCAGCAGCGCACCTCGGGCGATCAGGCGGCACATGGAGGAAATGATGTCCACATTGGAATACAGGCCCACGCCGTAGGTGGCGGCGAAGAAGCCCAGGCCACTGACCAGCACGCTTTGCGCAGCGGAGGATACGGCTTTTTCCACAGCCTCTTTTTTGTCCATGCCGGACAGGCGGTTCTGCTTATACCGGGTGGTCATCAGGATAGCGTAGTCTACCGTAGCACCGAGCTGAATGGTGGAGATCAGGATAGGCCCCACGAAGGGCAGCTCCGTACCCGTGTAGTACGGGATGCACAGATTGGCGGCAATGGCCAGCTCGATGATGGCCACCAGCAGCACCGGCAGGGAGAAGGACTTTTGCACCAGCAGGATGATCACGAAGATGGCGATGATGGAAATCAGGCTGACCACCGTGAAATCGTGATCGGTGCAGGCAATTAAGTCTTTTGTGCAAGGTGCCTCCCCGATCAGCATGCCGCCCTGATCGTACTTCTTCAAAATCTCGTTCAGGCTGTCGATTTGGGCGTTGACCTCGTCAGAGGAAATCACATAGGCGCTGTTAATCAGCATCAGCTGATACCGATCCCCCTTCACCAGGGACAAAACATCCTCAGGAAGGATGGATTCCGGAATGCCCGCCCCCAGCAGGCTGTCGATGCCAAACACGCTTTTGACGCCGTCCACCTGCCGCATCTCCTCGGTCATGTCACGGACGTCCTTTTGGCTCACATCGCTGTCCACCAGCAGCAGGTGGGTCGTCGCCATATCGAAGGTTTCTTCCAGCTTCTTGTTGGCGATGACGGACTTCAGCTCCGGCGGCATCACCTTGCTCATGTCATAGTACACATTCACATGGTTGTAGCCATAAAAAGCCGGGAAGATCATAATCACCAGCACCACGGCCAGCACCTTGTAATGCTTAACCACGAACCGTCCGATGCCGCCCACGTCGGGCAGCAGCGGCTTGTGGCTGGTCTTTTCGATGGCTCCATCCAAGAGGCGGATCACGCAGGGCAGCAGCACTACCGTGCCCAGCACCCCCATCACCACTCCCTTGCTCATGACGATGCCCAGGTCCTTCCCCAGGGTAAAGCTCATGAAGCAGATGGAGACAAAGCCCGCGATGGTGGTCAGGCTGGAGCCCAGGATAGAGGTAAACGTCAGATGGATGGCGTTGGCCATGGCCTCATCCTTGTCCTCGGTCAGAGCCTTTTGCTCCTTATAGCTGTGCCACAGGAAAATGGAATAATCCAGCGTCACACCCAGCTGCAGTACGGCGGCTACCGCCTTGGTGATGTAGCTGATTTCTCCTAAGAAGTAATTGCTTCCCAGGTTCCACAAGACGGAAACGCCGATGCAAGCCAGGAAGATGAGGGGCAAAAGGAAGCTGTCCATGGTAATCATCAGCACGATGGCACACAGCGCCACGGCAATGCCCACATAAATCGCTTCCTGTTCCTCCACCAATTGTTTGGTGTCTGTGACAACCGCGGACAGACCGCTGACGAAGCACTTTTCGCCCGCCACATTCCGTACCTGGCTGATGGCCTCCATGGTTTCCTCGGAGGAGGAACCTTCATCGAAGAATACAGCGGAGAGCATGCAATCCCCCCGCTGGAACATTTCCCGAATATCAGTGGGAATGATTTCAATGGGGAACATGCCCTTGGTGATGGACGCGAAGCCGATCACGCTGTCCACATGGGATATCTCCTTGAGAGCATTTTCCATATCAGCCTGCTCGCTGATGGTCATGCCCTCCGTGACCAGCAGGGAAAAAGCGCCTTTCCCGAAATCCTGAAGCAGGATTTCCTGGCCCTGCACCGTTTCCAGGTCCTGGGGCAGATAATACAACAGGTCATACTTGGTTTTCGTTGCGGCCATGCCCAGAATGGAGGGCACAAGCAGCAGCAGACACACCACGATGACCAGGATTCTGCGTTTCACCAATCCCTTTGTGAATCCTTTCACATCTGTTACCTCCCAACACAGTTACTCTTTCAAAACATTGTGTTGACAATATCAACATAATGAATTATAATCATGTATGTGATTGATTTCAATAATCAATTTGATTATCAATCGTTTGTTAAACAACACTTGACACTCCGGAAAAGATTA
>JAFUDS010000013.1 GCA_017464305.1 Clostridia bacterium
CGGGAGTTCCCCTCCGGGGCACGGCTCGCGCCTCCGTTCCAGACGTAGCGGCACAAAGCGGCTGCCTTCGCGCGTGCGCGCTCGCCACCCGCTAAGTGCCGACGTCTTCCAAGGGCCCCTGAGTGAAACATCCCTTCGCATATTTGAGTATGCTGTTAACAACAAAGAAGGAGCGTTGCAGCTTGAACCGATGGATTCCGTACATTGTCAAGCGGCTGTTTTATATGGCGCTGACGCTGTTCATCATCATTACGGCGACCTTTTTTCTGATGAACTTTCTGCCCGGCACCCCCTTCAACAATCAGGATCGCCTCAGCGCCTCCCAGCTGGAGATGCTGAACAAGAAATATGGGTTTGATCAGCCCCTGTTCTCCCGGTATCTGAACTATCTGGGCAATATTCTGCACGGGGATTTCGGTATTTCCCTGCAGTTTTCGGACCAGAAGATTACCACCCTGCTGGGCCAGCGCATGGGCCCCAGCATTCAGCTGGGGCTGCAGGCGGTGCTCTTTGGCACGGTGGTGGGGGTGTTTCTGGGCATGATCGCCGCCATGCATCAGAATCGGGGGCTGGATGTGTTCTGCTCCCTGTTTGCCATTACGGGCCGGTCGGTGCCGAATTTTGTGGTGGCGGTGCTGCTGCAGTACCTGTTCGCCATTACGCTGAAATGGCTGCCCATCGGGCTGTGGGACGAGGGGTTCCGCTCCACCATTTTGCCCACCCTGGCCCTGTCCATCTCCCCCATGGCGGAATCCTGCCGGTTTATTCGCACGGAGATGGTGGAGGTGCTTTCCTCGGACTATATCGAACTGGCCCGGGCCAAGGGCATGAGCGAGATTCGCATCGCCTTTTCCCATGGGCTGCGGAACGCCCTGATTCCCCTGATCACGGTGCTGGGGCCCATGACCGTGTCCCTGATGACCGGATCCCTGGTGGTGGAGAATATCTTTGCCGTGCCCGGCATCGGGGAACAGTTTACCAAGTCCATTTTGTCCAATGATTACTATACCATCATGGCGGTGACCATCCTTTTCTCCGCCCTGCTGGTGACGGTGATTTTCCTGACGGATATTCTGTATCAGCTGATTGACCCCCGGGTCAGAGTGGAGGGACAGGCATGAGCGAAGCGAAAGTATTGATTCCGGATTCCGCCTTCGTCCCCGCGGCCTCGGCCGCGGCCCAGGCGGAGCCGGAGCTGCCTCGGGCCCTTTCCTTCCTGGAGGACAGCTGGCGCAAGCTGCGGAAGAACAAGGCGGCGGTGGTGACCCTGGCGCTGCTGATCATCATCACCACCCTGGCTTTTCTGGCGCCGGTGCTGGCGCCCTTTGACCCCAATGAGCAGCATTTGGCTCACAAGAACCTGCCCCCTAAGTGGCCGGGGGTGTCCCTGAACGGGCTGAACGGCACGTCGGAGTTTCGGGGCCGGCGGATCGACGCTTACGCCCTGGCCAAGGTGCCGGAGGATCAATATTACCTGCTGGGCACGGATGAATTCGGCCGGGATCTGCTGTCTCGATGCCTGTGGGGCACCCGCATCAGCTTGACCATCGCCTTTATCGCGGCGGTGCTGGATCTGACCATCGGCATCGCCTATGGCCTGTTTTCCGCCATGAAGGGGGGCAGGGTGGATAACGCCATGCAGCGGGCTCTGGAAATTCTGTCTGGCATCCCCTCCCTGGTGCTGGTGGTGCTGATGCTGCTGGTGTTCCAGCCGGGCATCGCCTCCATCATTCTGGCCATGGTGATTTCCTCCTGGATTCCCATGGCGCGGGTGGTGCGGGCGGAGGCGCTGAAGACCAAGCAGATGGAGTATGTTCAGGCGGCCCGGGCTCTGGGGGCCTCGGAGGTGAAGATCGCCCTGGGGCATATCCTGCCGAATATCAGCGGCATCGTCATTGTCCGGGCCATGTTCTCCATCCCTTCCGCGATCTTCTTTGAAACCTTCCTGTCCTTCCTGGGGGTGGGGATGCGCATTCCCAACGCCTCCATCGGCACCCTGCTGAACGGGGGATACAAGGTGTTCCGCCTGTATCCCTACCAGATGTTTATCCCCGCGGCCATTCTGTGCGTCATCATGCTGTCCTTTAATCTGTTTGCCGACGGCCTGCGGGATGTGTTCGACCCGAAGATGAAGGAGTGAGAAGGATGAGCGAGGCCATTTTGCGGGTGAATCATCTCTCCGTCTCCTTCGATACCTACGCGGGCACGGTGCGGGCGGTGCGGGATATTTCCTTTGATCTGGAGCCGGGGGAGACCCTGGCCCTGGTGGGGGAATCGGGCTGTGGAAAGTCCGTCACCTGCCGCAGCGTCATGGGTCTCCTGGCCCGGAACGCCCGGGTGGAGGCGGGGGAGATTCTGTTCCAGGGAGAGGACCTGCTGAAAAAGAGCAATCGGGAGATGCGGGCCATCCGCGGGGGAAAGATCGCCATGATCTTTCAGGACCCCATGACCAGTCTGGATCCCACCATGAAGATTGGCCGGCAGATCGCGGAGGCGGTCACTCTGCATCGGAAGGTCTCCCGGGGGGAGGCGAAGCGCCGGGTGCTGGAACTGCTGCAGCTGGTGGGCATCGAGGAGGGGGAGAAGCGGTATCACCAGTATCCCCATGAATTTTCCGGCGGCCAGCGGCAGCGCATTGTCATCGCCATCGCCCTGGCGGCGGATCCGAGGATTCTGATCGCGGACGAACCCACCACGGCCCTGGATGTGACCATGCAGGCCCAGATTCTGGATCTGATGAAGGAGATTCAGAAAAAGACCGGCACCTCCGTTATCTTTATTACCCATGACCTGGGGGTAGTGGCCAATGTGGCGGACCGGGTGGCGGTGATGTATGCCGGACGGATCGTGGAAATCGGCACCGCGGATGAGGTGTTCTATGATCCGCGGCATCCCTACACCTGGGGGCTGCTGGCTTCCATGCCAACGCTGGCTACGGACGACGAAAAGCTATACGCCATTCCGGGGACGCCGCCCACCCTGATCGATCCCCAGCCGGGGGATCTGTTCGCCCCTCGGAATCCCTATGCCCTGGAGGCGGACAAAATCGCGGAGCCGCCGCTGTTCCCCGTATCGGGTACGCATTTTGCCGCCACCTGGCTGTTGGATCCCCGGGCGCCGAAGATTGATCCGCCGGAGGCGATTCGCCGGCGGGCGCGGGAGAGGGGGAGCCTATGAGCGCGGAGAAAAATCTGATTGAAGTGAAGGACCTGACTCATGACTACACCGGCGGCCGGGGGCGGCCCGCCGTCCAGCGGGTCAGCTTTGCCATCCGGGAAGGGGAGACCTTCGGGCTGGTGGGGGAATCTGGCTGTGGAAAAACCACCACCGGGCGCATGCTAGTCCGGCTGCTGGAGATTACCTCCGGGTCCGTGCGCTTTGACGGCCAGGATATCACTGGCCTGCGGGGAAGGGAGCTGTTGGATTTCCGGCGGCAGGCCCAGATCATTTTTCAGGACCCCTACGCCTCCCTGGATCCCCGGAAGAAGGTGCGGGACATCATTGCCGAGGGCATCGATATCCATCATTTGGCCCAGAACCGAGGGGACCGAGAGACCCAGGTGGCCCAGCTGCTATCCTCCGTGGGTCTGCGGCCGGAGCATCTGACCCGGTATCCCCATGAGTTTTCCGGGGGCCAGCGGCAGCGGATCGGCATCGCCCGGGCCCTGGCGACTCAGCCCCGTTTCGTGGTTTGCGATGAGCCGATCTCCGCCCTGGATGTGTCCATTCAGGCTCAGGTGGTGAATCTGCTGAAGGAGGAACAGCGCCGCCGGGGGCTGACCTATCTGTTTATCGCCCATGATTTGAGTATGGTGAAGTATATTTCCGATCGCATCGCGGTGATGTATCGGGGGCGCATTGTGGAAACCGGGCCTAGCGATCTGGTGTACGGAAATCCGCTGCATCCCTACACCCGCAGCCTGATTTCCGCCATTCCCCTGCCGGATCCGGAAAGCGAAAGATCCCGCCGGCGCATCCCCTATGATCAGCCGGAGGCCGCCGAGGATGCGGAGCTGCAGGAAGTAGAACCAGGTCATTTTGTGTTGTTATAAGGAAAGGAGTTCCCTATGTCATCCAGAGAGATTATTCAGCAGTATGTGGAACAGCAGTACCCTGTATATCGCCAGATCGCCCTGGACATTCATGCCCGGCCGGAGGTCAGCAATTATGAGTTCTTTGCCTGCCAGCGGCTGTCGGACCAGCTGCGGGCGGAGGGCTTCGAGGTACAGGTGGATGTGGCGGGGCATCGCACGGGTTTTACCGCCGTCTATCGGGGGCAGAAGCCCGGGCCGGTGCTGGTCTTCCTGGCGGAATATGACGCCCTGGCGGGATTGGGCCATGGCTGTGGCCATAATCTCTTTGGCGCCACCTCCTCCCTGGCTGCTGCCGCGCTGAAACAGGTGGTGGACCAGGAAGGGGGCGAGGTCCGGGTGTACGGGACTCCAGGGGAGGAAGGCGGCGAAAACGGCAGCGCCAAGGGCAGCTTTGTGCGGGAAGGCTTCCTGAAGGATGTGGATGCGGCCCTGTGCGTGCATCCGGGAGACAAGCATGTGGCTTCCGGCCCCTCCCTGGCCTGCGCGCCGGTGGATATTGAGTTCTGGGGCAAGCCCTCCCACGCGGCGGGGGCGCCGGAAAAGGGCATCAACGCCCTGGACGCCCTGATTTTGACCTACAACGGCATCAACGCCCTGCGCCAGCATGTGACGCCGGATGTGCGTATCCACGGCATCATTACTCATGGCGGGGATGCCCCCAACATCGTGCCGGAATACGCGGCGGCGAAGTTCTATTTTCGGGCAGCCACCGCTCCGGGGTTGGAGGCGGTGTATCAGCGGATCGTAAAAATCGTGGAGGGCGCCGCGCTGATGACCGGGGCGAAGGGGCGGCTGCAGCCTTATCAAAATCGGGTGGAGAACATGGTGCCCACTCCCAGCTTCGACGCCGTGTACGGCCAGGAGCTGGCCCTGGCGGGGCAGACGCTACAGGCTCCGGAGGTGAAGGGCGGCATCGGCTCCAGCGACGTGGGTAATATTTCCCAGGTGGTGCCGACGATTCAGCCCACCATCTGTATTACGGAGGGGCCCACCCCCTGGCACACGGAGGAGGCGAAGGAAGCCTCCCGGTCGGAGAAGGGACTGAACTCCATCGCCCTGGGGGCAAGGGTGCTGGCGCTGACGGCCCTGGATTTGATTCAACAGCCGGAGCTGCTGCAGCAGATCAAGGAGGAGCATGCCCGTCAGGTGGCGCGCCAGCTGGAGGAATAAAGGCGGAGATGGTTTTTCGGAATGAATTCGAAATGAACGGATTTTCATATGGAGAAAGTCGGGAGAAGGGAGGTCGATATTCCTTCTCCCGATTTTCTTTGAGGTTCAGTTAGCCGCTGGAATGTCTGCGGGAAGAAACCCTTCTGAGTGCCCGCTGGATCCGTGGCAATTGTATTCCTTTTCCTTTGGCAGACTTGACAAGGGTAGGTTTCCTCACTATCATTTCATATATTCTGTTGTTGGAAAGAACAGGATGTTTTGGTGAGCGTAGATGACGCGGATTACCGAAAGGGGTTTACGATACAATGACGCAGTCTGCCCAGAGGGCAAAATATGAGCGCCGGGCGAAAGCAGGGAAGGAGCAGCTGGGGATAATCGGCTGGGGGCTGATCCTGGTTTTTATCTTCCAGCTTGCTGCGCTTTGCTATTTTAATTTTACGCAATTGCGCAATCATATGGGGTACGATTCCTCCTGGAATTTTCTGAGAAGCGCCCTCATGTGGCAGGAAAAGGCTATTATCAGCACCAACTGGAGTGAAACCACCAATCTGCATCTGGATACGCATATGATGTTGACTTCCCTGCTCTATGGCCTGACAGGGAATATTCTGCTTTCCTTTGCAGTTGGTAACCTGCTGATGGTGGGCCTGTTGCTCCTCTTCCTGTGGAAAATACTGGGCAGATTAGAGGTGCGCTGGCGGGCGAGAATGATTGCCCTGAACCTGTTGATCTGCCCCTATCTGACAACGGAGTTTTCCCTGTTCAATGACTTGGGGTATTTCAGCAATATCCTTTCCGGCGCTTCCTATTATACGCTGCGGATGCTGCTGGCCCTGATGATCATTTATGAATTCATGCGCATCCTTCAGGAGGGGAAAATTGGCCTCCTGGCAGGGGTGATTTGGCTGGGATGTCTGCTGTGCGGGTTTTCCAGCGGCGTGTTTATGATCGTGATCCTGCTGCTGCCCTATCTGGTCTATGAAATCGAAATGACCGCGATTCGGAATGATTGGCGGCAGCTGTGGGCCAAGGAAAGCCTATTTGCCTATCTTTGCTGCGGTTTCGTGGTTCTCGGCAAGCTGCTGGCGATGAAGCTGGTCCATTTTGTGGCCTTGGACAGCAGCCGCACCTGGACCTCCCTGGATCATCTGTGGAACAATCTGGGGGCAGTGATCCAAGGGTTCCTGAAGCTATTGCAGGTTCTGCCCACGGTGGCGGACGATAAGCCCTTGATGACGGTGGCGGGCCTGGCGCGGGTCTTTATTCTGGCGGTTTTTGCCATTCTTCTGATGGGGGCGGTGACAGTGGCTGGCAAGGCCCTGAAGGGGAAGATCAAGCACCATCGGGAGCTGCTTTTCCTGGTCAATCTGGTGCTGGTGAATTTCCTGGTCTTCAGCCTGTACAATGTTCAGTATGGCGCACTGATCTTCGAAGAGCGTTATCTGATCATTTCCTTTTTCGCCATGGCTATGATGACGGCTGTTTTCTTTGATGGCCTGGAGGAGAGGAGCGTTCTGTCCGTCCTGCTTTCGGTGGCGATGGCGGGCTCCATTTTGATGGTGGATGTGCACTCCGATTATAATTATCTGCGTACTACCCACGACGCCTGGCCGATGGACGAGATTGCCCAGCTGGCGGAGGCGCAGGAGGCAGGCGTGGTTTACATGTGGGGAGAGGATCTGAGCGAAATTCGTCGCGTGATGCGCGTCAGTGACTTGGATCGCATTTACAAAGAGATTCCGGACGAAGGCGGCTATTTTACCCACTGGGGAGATTATTTGACCTACGACGATAATGGGGAATACACAGGGCCCACCTTGTTGATTTGCGACAGCGAAAAGCAGCTGGTTCCCGCCGGGGTGCTGGCGGAGTACACGCTGGTGGATACCTTGGATTACGAGGTATTGGATACCGCCGGCCAATTGGCGGTTTACGCCAGCGATCATAATCCAAGGCTGTGGTAAGCAGGCCATTTATGGAAAGGAAGAAGTGAGTTCATGGAGCAAAGAGAATCTCCGAATTTGATTATCTCCGGCTGGAAAAAGCTCAGCCCCCAGGTTCGGGCGGTGCTTTGGGGGACGCTGATCTTTGGGCTGTTTTCCCAAGGCATGGGGCTCTTTAATAAATTCTCCCATCACGACGATGTGGCTATTCTTTTCGATATGGGAACCACGGTGTCATCTGGCCGATGGATGCTGCAGGTGTTTACCTGGCTGGAAGGCCTGTTTTACGGGACGGGCAATACCAGCCTGCCGCTCTTTAATGGAACGATTTCGCTTTTGTGCATCGGCGCGGTGGGGGCGCTGCTGGTCAGCCTGCTGAAAATTAAAAATGTGGTTTTCTGTGCCCTGCTGGGAGGCACCATGGCGGCCTTCCCCTTTGTGACGGCGCTTTTTGCCTATATGTTTACCAGCCACCCCTATCTGATCGGCCTGCTGATGATGACGATTAGCGCCTGGTTGATCTGCAAAAAGACCCCCTGGTGGGGGAAGGTGATCGCCATGGGAATCGGCGGCGCCGGAGTGGGCATCTATCAGGCTTTCCTGCCCTTCTTTGTGACGATCATTCTGTTTGATAACATCATGGAGCTGGCGGAGCGCCCTGACTCCTGGGGGCAGATTTGGAAGCGCCTGGCGACGCATCTGATCTGCATTGTGGGCGTAATGGCGGTTTATTCTGCGGGCAACCGCTTTTTCCTCCATAAGTACCAGGTAGAGCTTTCCGCTTATCAGGGCATTGCCCAAATGGGGCAGATGAGCTTTCAAACGCTGCTGCACCGCCTGGCCCGGGCTTACGGCGAGTTCTTTCACCCGACGCGGAATGTCTTTGGGGATATGTATCCCGGCACCCTGTATGCTCTGTACTTCGTGATGCTGGTCCTAGAAGGAATCCTGGCCCTGCGGTTGATTGTGCTGACGGGGAAACGCGACAAGGGAAAGGCTGCGCTGCTGGCGGTGATGTTTGCCCTGGTGCCCTTGGGGGTGAATCTGATCTATGTCATGGTGGAGGAGGAAGTCCATGCGCTGATGGTATACGCCCAGGTCATGCACGTAGTGCTGTTTATCTGGCTGTTCGATCGGCTGGAGCTTCCCTCCTGGAAGTGGAATCAGGTGATTTCCCTGGCGGCGACGCTAGTCATGGGCGTAATGGCGGTCATGTACGCCCGGTACGACAATCAATGCTATTTGAAGGATGCGCTCCATCAGCAGGAGGCTGTCAGCTATTATACGACGCTGATTACGCGGATCAAATCCCAGCCGGGCTATCGGCCGGACATGGTGGTCTACCTGGCCAACGGGGAGGACCCGGAGGATCCGACAGTTTATAACATCGATGCGCTGGACTTTATCTGGATCAATCCCTACTGGCATAATTCCATGGAATATCTGCATTGCCCGACCCGGGAAACCTTTATGAAGGTTTGGTGCGGGGCGGACTTCGAGTGGGGCTGGGCCGCAGAGGTGGAGCCCTGGCCGGAGGTGCAGGCGATGCCCTCCTATCCGGCGGACGGATCCGTCCAGATCATTAACGATGCAGTGATTGTCAAATTCTGACGGAGGGAAGTTTCGATGCGATGGAAAGAAAAGCTGACGCAACCCTTTGATCTGTATGAGCTTTCCCGAATCAGACCTTATCTGATGGGAATCGCGACGCTTTGGATCACCTTTTATCACAGCAAGTTTTTGAATCTGTTTCAGTCTGCCCTGCTGACGAAAACTCGTTTGCTGGGATTCTTCACCCGGGTGGAGGCCATTGGCAATTGCGGGGTGGATCTGTTCTTCTTCCTGTCCGGCCTGGGGTTGTATTTTTCTTACAGCCGATTGCTGGAAAGCGATCCCCATCCGGTAAGGACCTTTTATCGGCGGCGGTATGGCCGCGTGGTGCCGCCCATTCTGATCGTAACGATTTTGACCTTCGGGCTCATTGAGGTGGCGGATTTGGCCAACTGGGCCGGGGGCGTGTTCCTCTATGGCTATTTTGTGCCTTCCCTGACCCGAGGGAATTTTTGGTATCTGTCCGCCACAATGGTTTTCTATCTGATTTTCCCCCTGCTGCATCGTCTGCTTCGGGGAGAGCGGGAAATCTGGCGCTTGATCGGGCTGCTGGTGGCCGCTCTGGCCGCGATTGTCCTGGTGAGCACCTTTTTCTCGGAATATTTTTATACCCACGCGATCCTGATCATGACCCGGGTTCCCGTCTTCGTGCTGGGAGCCTATGCCGGCAAGCTGGCCCTGCGCCATCAAAAGATTCCCCGCTGGATTCCACTGCTGGCGGTTCCCGTCAGCCTGGCACTGCTGGTGTTGATCGCGGATGTGCCCCTGCCGAACTATGGCCGGTATCTGGAGTTTGCGGTTTTCATTCCCTGCCTGGTGCTGGCCCATGGGTATGTGTTCTCAAAATGCAAGAAGCGTCACTTCTGGTCGAAGATGGTGGCCGTGGTGGGCATCTATTCCATGGAAATCTACCTGATCTATGAATCCATCTACAATCATGCTGGCGAGGTGTTCCATCAAAACCTGGAAAACACCGGCCTGGTGTATGCGCTGACCTGCTTTGCTGCCACCCTTTTCCTGGCGGTGCTGCTGAAGATGGTGGCGGCCCAGCTGACCAAGGCCTTCGCGGCCCAGGGAGAGCAATCCATTCAGAAATTAGGATAGCTTCGGGCGGCTGACCCCTTTGCCTGGGCCCCAGGGGGCATGGTATACGCTGGAGGTACATCTCCTGGGGAAACAGGGCGGGGATTGAACAAAGAAAGCAGGACGATCAGAACCTGGAGGGAAAGATGAGAAAGAAGCTGAGCCGAAAAACGCTGGTGCGGGCCGGGGCGCTGGTGCTGGCGGCATTGGTATTGGCTGTAGGGCTGGAATGGTTGATGCAGCGGACGCTGCCCCCGATTTATGTGGATCGGCAGGTGGAGTTTCCGGATGCGCCGGATCTGATGCAGCGCAGCGGGACCTATCTTCATTCCTCCGGCCGAGAGGCCTTGGTGGAGGAATGGAATAGCCTGCGCCTGGCGGCCACCTTTGCGCTGCAGCTGATGTTGCTGACGATTCTTTTCCCCTTGGGGGTGGGAAAACGGCTTTGGACGTGGCTTCGGAGCTGCGTGCAAGGGATGCTTCGCTCCCTCCGGCAGGAGCAGCGAAAGAACCTGAAACGGGTGCTGCTCTTTCTGGCGGCCGCCGTGCCGGTTTTCCTGATCGCCCGGGCCTGGATCTGGGATGTGTATCATCGGGACCATTGGATTGCCATCACAGTGGCCGGCTGGAGCGGGGTGGCGGCGGGCCTTTTGGCCGCTTTTTATGATCAGCTGGGAAGGAAGCCGGAGGCCTTCTTTCTGGTGTTGACCCTGATCTTCGGGGGCATGCTCTCCTTTTTCCTGCTGCCCGCCACCGGCGTCAGCCTGGACGATGGCTTCCATTTTCAGCACGCGCTGAACTATTCCACCCTGGGGCATGTCCGCTTTACCGACGCGGAATGGGAGGCCATGGATCGGGATAATGTCAAGGAATATAACCTGGAAAAGCTGGAAGCCATCACCCGAGAGCAGGATGAAAAATATCATAATGGCGCCATCTATGTGACCACTGGCTTCCATCCCAGCCCGAAGGAGGGCTGGATGGCGACCTACGGCCTGGGGCTTTTCCTGGGGCGGGTGCTGGGCCTGCGGTTTGGGGAGATATGGAGCCTGGGCAGGTTTACTGGGCTATTGGCCTACGGGATCATCTGCTATTTCGCCATTCATCGGCTGAAGAGCGGAAAAATGATCCTGGCCATGGTACTGATGATGCCCTCCTGCATCTTCCTTGCGGCCAATTACAGCTATGATCCGGGGGTCATCGCGGGGATGGCCATCAGCTGCAGCTACTGGATTGCCCAGTGGCAGGAGCCGGATCAGCGCCTGCGGAAGAAGGATGTAGCGGTGATGCTGGCGGGGATGCTGTTCGCCTGCTACGTGAAGGCGATTTATTTCCCGGTTTTCCTGCTGTTCCTTTTCCTCCCGGAGGGGAAGTTTCCGGATCGGAAGCAGCGCCGAAATTATCAGATCCTCATCCTGCTGGCCATGGTTTTGATTATGCTGCATATCCTGGTGCCCCTGGGCCAGAGCGGCGGCGAAGGGGACAGCCGAGGGGAAGGCAACGTAAACACCTTTGGACAAATCCAGTTTATTCTGCATAACCCGCTGGCGTACTTGGAGATTCTTTGGCATTTCCTGCAGGGCTATCTGGATCCGAACCGGATGGGCGGGCTGGTCTGCTCCTATGGATATCAAGGGGGCGGGGATAACGCCGTGCTGGTGCTGATCCTGATGGCGCTGGTCACCTTTACGGATGCGCCGGAGGACCGGCTGCGGCCCCGGGTGGGTATTCGGGCCTTTGGGGAGGTGCTGCTCTTTGGATCCCTGGTGCTGATGATCACGGCCATGTATGCCTGGTTTACGGAAGTGGGCTCGCCGCTGATTGATGGGGTGCAGAATCGGTATATGATTCCCTTCCTGTTCCCGGCCATGGCACTGTTGGGCTCCGGACGCACTCGAAATCGGGGAAAGCAGGGGCTTTACAATGGGTTGATGCTGGCGGCCATGTTTTTTGCGGGGGTGTCCGGCATGATGTTCACGCTGATCGAGTACTATAATTAAGAAAACTGCGTTTGCTGGGGAGGATGGTTTTTTGAAACTGCTTTCCGTTTTGCTGCTGAGCTATCGGAACCTGGATCGGGTATATGGCACCCTGGATAGCATCTTTCGGCAGGATTATCCGGCCCTGGAGCTGGTGCTATCCGATGACGCTTCCCCTGATTTTTCCCTGCAGCAGCCCCGGGTGGAGGAATATATCCAGCGCCATAAAGGGGAAAATGTGCGGAGGGTTTGCTGGGTGTCCCATCCGGAGAATGTGGGCACGGTTCGGAATATGAACGATGCCATTCGGGCCTCCCAGGGGGAGTATCTCTATTCCTTCTCCCCGGAGGATGAGTTTGCCCATGAAAAGGCCCTGTCGGACATGGTGCGGGCGCTGGAGGAAAGCGGACGGGAAATCTGCTTTGGTAAAATGCAGGGGATCACCCCGGCGGGAGAGACCGTAGATTATTTGCTCAGTTGTGAATCGGATTATGATCTGCTAAAATCCTATACTGTGGAACAGACCCGTCATCGCCTGTTTTCGCGGAATTTTTTGCCGGGAGCCTGTAAAATCATGACCCGGCGGCTGCTGGAGGAAAATGGCCCCTATCCGGAGTCCATCCGGCTGATCGAGGATTATCCCTATTGGCTGATGCTGACAGAAAAAGGGGTTCCCTTCGCCTATCTGGACGAGGTGATTCTGCGCTATCAATTGAATGGAATCAGTAGCTCCGGGAACTACAGCGAGGCGTTCATGGCGGATATGTTCAAAATCTATGATCAATTCATCTTCCCCTATGATCATCGCTTCGGCCCGTTTCAGGGCGTTTATAATCTGCTGAAGCGCCAGGGCCTGCAATTCTATTTAGCCAAGGCCCGGTGGCCGCGGCTATCCAGGGGAAAGCGGATCCTGCTCAAGATTCGATATTTGCCGTTTTTTGTCTATACCCGCTTGCTGGAGGCGCGGGTGGCCAGGAAACAGAGGAAATGACCGTAAAAAATGAACGGCTTTGCCGCCCCAGAAGGGCATCTTGGAGGAAGGGAGAAGCATGAGAGACCATCATCAATTGAACGGATCACGATGGGATCCGCGGACGCTGTTTTACCTGATCTCAGCGCTGGGGATTTTGCTTTATTTTCTGCTTTCCCTTCGTTGGGGCGGGCAATTGTATACATGGATGATCCAGGAGAATGCGCCGGAAATCCGGTTTATCGATTATTTTCCCCACCTGGATGACTCGGCGGATCGGCTGAATCTGTACCAGCATATGACGGGGGACGGGCAGACGACCTATATGCCGCTCTTTCCGCCCCTGGCCTATGGCATGTATCACCTGCTGTATCGGCTGACGGCGATCCAGGGGGAGTGGACAGGGGCGCTGCCGGAGGCGGAGCAGATTCCCGGCGCGCTGTCCGTCTTTTCCATCTATTTGATTTTCAATGCGCTGCTTTTGTTTGTGGCGATTGAAATGACGGGGCAGCGGAATCGAAAAAGAGACTGGATGATATTTACGCTGCTGATGCTGTCCGCCATCTTCGCAGGCAGCGGCTTCCTGACCGGGAATTCCACCATGCTGGTGCTGGGGCTGCTGATGATCGGGCTGCAGCTTCGGGACAGCGCCAGCGCCCTCCGCAGGGAGGCGGGGCTTTGGTTGCTGGCCACCTGTGTGGCGCTGAAGCTGTATCCCGCCGTCTTTGGGCTGCTGTATCTGAAGGAAAAACGATACAAGGAGCTGCTCCGGCTGATCCTCTATAGCCTGCTGCTGCTTTTCGTTCCCTTTGTCTTCTTTGGCGGGGTCTCGGGCGTTCAGGCCTGGGTGGATAATCTGCTGAACACCATGCAAACCTCGGACTATGGCAGGCCTCAGTATTTGCAGGGCATCTTTGCCACCCTCATTCGCTGGATCACCGGCGGGGAGGCGGGCCTCTGGGGAAAGTTGCTGACCATTGCGGTTTGTCTGGGATGGGTGTGGCTGGCCTGGCGCAGCGAGAGCAAGCAGCGGACGATGTTTTTCCTCATCTGCCTGATGGTGTTTTTCCCCTCTAATTCCTTCCGATACACCCTGTCCTATTTTGCCATTCCGTTGGTGATGCTGCTGAAGGCGGGGCCGGAGGAAGGGGCTCGGCCGCTGCAAACCGGTTTGCTTTCCACTCTGTATGGGCTGCTGTATACGATTCCGGTGTGGTGGCTGGCGGTGATTCCCCTGGAGCGAAGGTATGAAGTTTACGCCCTGACCTCCGTGGAAATTTATTTGTACTTGGTGGCATATGTGCTGATCCTGGTGATGACGGCGGTGGAGCTGCGGGCCCTCCGACGGGGGAAAGAAAAAGCCGAGGCGAAATTGAAAGATGCGTGAGAGGAGTTTGGACGGGTGAAAATTTCCTTCCTGGTTACCTATTATCAGCAGGTGCGGTTTGTTCGGGAAAGCATGGAAAGCCTGCTGGCGCTGGAAAAGCCGGCGGAGTGGGAAATTCTCATCGGGGATGACGGCTCCACGGATGGCACCATCGAAGCGGCCCAGGCCTATGTGGCGCAGGATCCGGAGCATATTCATCTCTTCGTCATGCCGCGGGATCCGGCCCAAAAGTATAACTCCGTGGAGCGGGCCAGCCTGAACCGGCTGAACCTGGTTCGGCATGCCAAGGGGGAGTATTATTGCCTGTTGGACGGGGACGATTTTTATTCGGAAACGGACTTCCTTCCCCAGGCCCTGGAGGTATTGGAGGCGCAGCCAGAGGTTTATGTAGTGGCCTTTGACACCTGGATGTACCGGGAGAGGCAGGCCAGGCGGGCCAAGCAGCCGGACCGAGCCGCGCCGGTGCCGACCCATCGGAAGACCTATCTGCGCTGGCAATATACCCACGCGGGGGCCTGCGTTTTCCGGAACGCCCATACGCCGGAGAACCTGCAAAAGCTGGCACAGCTGGGGCTTTTTGATGATAACGATATTACCCTGAACGGCCTGAACGGAGGCAAGCTGGTGCGAATTCCCCGGCCGGTATATGCCTATCGGCAGGCGGAGGGAAGCGTGTATACCGCCATGCAGCCGGAGGAACGGGCGGCCCTGAACCTGGCCGGGCTGGGCGCCTGCCTGCGGATCATGGACGATAGATGGGAGCGGGAGGTGCTGGCCCGCTTTGCTACCGCCGTGTGGATGGGTTGGTTTCTGCGGAAAGGGCTGCGGCAGAGGATGGACCCGGGGAAGTATCGCACCTATCTGGCGGCCTGCGGGCGAGCGGGCTTCCGCCAGGGAGAAAAATTGCTGCGCTATCCGGAATTGGAAAAAGCGGAGCGGCGGGAGGTTCGGAAGTGGGTTTTCCGGGCAGGATGGCTGAGCCCGCCCCGGATTGCCTTCGCCTGGCTGCAGATTCACCGCGGAGGGAAAAATCGTGAATAAACAGATCAGTCAAGGGGTGGTGCTATCCTTCCTGGCCCAGGAAATCGCGATTGTGGTCAATCTGGTGTACAATCCCTTCGTGATTCGGATTCTGGGCCAAAGTGAGTATGGGTTGTATCAGCTGGTTCAGTCGGTGGTCAACTATCTGAACCTGATGAACTTTGGCTTCACCTTCGCTTACATCAGCTTCTATTCCCGGGCGAAGGCCCAGGAGGGCGAGGAAGGCGTAGCCCGGATCAACGGCATGTTCCTGCGGATTTTCCTGGTGATTACGGCCATCTGCGTGGCGGCCGGCGCATTCCTGGTGAGCCATATTCAGCTGCTGGGTTCCCGGCTGTCCGCGGCGGATTATGTGACCGCCCGGAAGATCATGATCCTGCTGGTGCTGAATCTGGCCTGCTCTTTCCCTACCTCGGTGTTCACCGTGTATATTACCGCCCGGGAACGCTTTGTGTTCAAGCGGGGGCTGGTGATTCTGAATTATGTGCTGATCCCCCTCTGCGGCTTGCCGGTGCTGTATCTGGGAGGCGGCGCGGTGGGCCTGGCCTGGGTGACCCTGGGGCTGTCGGTGCTGAAGCTGGTGCTGAATATGTGGTATTGCTTGGGGCCGCTGGGGATGCGCTTTCGCTTCGGTAAGTTTGATCGGGCCCTGTTTGCGGAGCTGGTGGCATTCACCTTCTTCGTCTTTCTCAGCGATGTGGTAGATCAGATGAATTCCAATGTGGATAAGCTGCTGCTGGCCCGCCTGATGGGCACGGTGCCAGTGGCTGTTTACAGCGTGGGGTTTGAGCTATGCACTTATTTTATCTTCTGCTCCTGGGTCATTCCGGAGATGTTCGTGCCGGAGGTGAACCGGGTCGCCGTGGAGGAGCGGGACGATGGAAAGCTGACGGAGATCTTTATCCGCATTGGCAGGTATAATAATTATGTGCTGCTGCTGATTCTCACCGGATTCATTCTGGTGGGCCGGCCCTTCATCCAGCTTTGGGCGGGAGAAGGGTACGAGCAATCCTACTGGGTGGGGGTCATCCTGATGCTGGCCAATTATATCCAGGGGGTGCAGTCCATCGGGGTGAATATTCAAACGGCAAAAAACCAGCATCGTCCCCGGGCGATCATTTATTTCATCATCGCCTGCGTGAATGTGGCGGCCAGCATCGCGCTCATTCGCCTGTGGGGCGTGGTGGGAACCAGTCTGGGCACCCTGGCGGCCATGGTGCTGGGCACGGGCTTGTTTATGAACCTGTATTATCATTTCCGGGTAGGGCTGAATGTAATCGCCTTCTGGAAGGCGCTGCTTCGCTGGATTCCCCAGGCGCTGCTGCTTTGCCTGGGAGGCTGGCTGCTGGTTCGGAATCTGACGCTGAACAGCTGGCCCCGGCTGCTGGGCGTGGTGGCAGCCTACGCGGTGGTATATGCGCTGATGCTCTGGGGCACAGGTATGGACAAAAACGAAAAGGCAACCATTCGGCAGGCGCTGGCCAGAAAATGAACGCGAAACAGGCGCGTGGACAAAAGGATGGGTTTATGGTATGCTTTCGCACGAAAGGGGAGGGATGGTTTTGGCGAAGGAAACAGAGGGAATCCGCATGGGACAGCACTGTGTCATCGGCCAGGAGGTGACCCTGGGGGAGAATGTGACCCTGGGGCACAATTGCGTGATTGAGGATCATGTGACCATTGGGGCCAATACCTATATTGACAGCAATACAGTGATTCGCAGCGGCGTGACCATTGGCCCGGATTCGTTTGTTGGCTCCAACTGCATCATCGGCGAATATTGGATGGATTTTTGTCTGGATCGCCAAAGCCACGAGCATCCCCTGACCATTGGGGAAACGGCCTTGATCCGCAGCGGCTCCATCCTGTACGCAGGCTCCGAGATCGGCGATGATTTTCAGACCGGTCATCAGGTTACCATCCGGGAAAAGGCCCAAATCGGGCATCATGTCAGCGTGGGGACACTTTCAGATATTCAGGGGAACTGTAAAATCGGGAACTATGTTCGGCTGCACAGCAATGTGCATATTGGCCAGCTCTCCCAGGTGGATGATTTTGTCTGGATCTTCCCCTATGTGGTGCTGACCAACGATCCCAATCCGCCCTCAGACAATTTCGAAGGCGTGCATGTGCATCCCTTCGCGATCATTGCCACCGGGTCCATCGTGATGCCGGGGCTGGACATTGGGCAGGACTGCCTGGTGGGCGCCGGAGCCATCGTGACTAAGTCCGTGGAGCCCTACGCTGTAGCAGTAGGAAACCCTGCGAAGGTGATCTCGGATGTGCGGAAGGTACGGCATAAAATCACCGGAAAGCCGGTCTATCCCTGGCGGGAGCATTTTGATAAATATATGCCCTGGGAGAAAATTGGATTTGACGCCTGGTATGCCGGGCTGGATTTGGCAGAGAAGGAGGCTCACCAGATCGTTGATCTGGCGGAATGAGAGGGGAGCATGCAGGAGATACGAACGGTCACGGTCATTGGGGTCACGGGCACCATGGGAGCCAACGTGGCGGGGATTTTTGCCTCCTTTGGAAACTGCCGGGTATACTGCGTGGGGCGAGATCTGGAAAAAGTGAAAAGGACGCTGCCGCGCATCGTGAAATCCGTTCGGGCGGATGCCATCGCGAAGAATTTGATTCCCGCGGATTTTGCTGCCCTGGAGGCCTGCGTCGCGGAAAGCGACCTGGTGTTCGAAAGCGCTGCGGAGGAAATGGCGCTCAAGCAGGCCATTGCCCGGCGAGTGGCCGCGGCTCTGCGGCCGGGGGCCTTTTCCTGCACGGGCACATCAGGGCTGTCGATTCATACCCTGGCGGAATGCTACCCGGAGGAAGCCCGGGGACGGTTCTTCGGGGTACACCTGTTCAATCCCCCCTACAGCATGCCCCTGTGCGAGCTGACGGCCACCGCCTGGTCAGACACCCAGGCTCTGGAGGCCCTGAAGGAGTATCTGGAAAAGCGGCTGTATCGAACGGTGGTCCAGGTCAAGGATTCCCCGGCCTTCTTGGCCAACCGGATTGGCTTTCAGTTTATCAACGAGGCGCTGCAATACGCAGAGCGGTATCGGGATCATGGCGGAATTGATTATCTGGACGCTATCCTGGGTTCCTTTACTGGCCGGGCCATGGCCCCGCTGGTGACCTCGGATTTTGTGGGCCTGGATGTCCATAGCGCCATTGTCCACAATCTATATGAGAACACCCATGATTATGCCCAGGAGAGCTTTGTGCTGCCCTCCTTTGTGGAAAAGCTGATCGCGGAAAAAAAGCTGGGCCGGAAGACAGGCGGCGGCCTATATCAGCGGGTGACCTATGAAAACGGGCTCAAGCGGCAGCTGGTGTATGATATTAACGGCGGCATTTATCGGGATGTCATCCCCTATGCCTTCCCCTTTGCGGAGAAGATGCGGAGGAGCATCCAGGAAGGAAATTATCGTCAGGCCTTTGCCTGCCTGGTGACGAATCACTCCCAGGAGGCAAATATCTGCCGGCGCTTTTTGCTGAATTATATCGTTTATTCCCTGCACGCCGCAGGGGAGGTGGGATATTCCCTGCAGGCCGCGGACGACGTGATGGCGGCGGGATTCAATTGGTGCCCGCCCTTGGCGATGCTACAGGCGCTGCGCGCCGTGACGGATGTGCCGACGCTGATGCGGGAAAGCCTGCCGGAGGTGTGCGCACAGATCGATGTGGACGCGCTGCTGGCGGAGGCGGAGCCCTCCCGGTATGATTATCGGCCATATTTCAGATCGGGGAGACATGCATGAGAGAGGTATATATTCTGGGCGGCGCGCAGACGGATTTCGAGCGCAATTGGAAAAAGGAAGGGAAGAACACCATCGCCATTCTGAAGGAAGCCATGGACGATGGGCTTTCCAGCGCGGGCGTCTCCTACGAGGAGCTGACCGCGCTTAATGAGCAAAACCGGGTGGCCTGCTTTGTGGGCAATTTTATCGCGGAAAAATATACGGAGCAGGGGCATCTGGGAGCGCTGCTGACGGAGGTGCATCCCGCCTTCTATGGGGTGCCCTCCGCCAGATATGAGGCTGCCTGCGCCTCTGGTTCCGCGGCCATCGACGCGGCCCAGACCAAGATCAAATCCGGGGATTATGATGTTTGCATCGTGGTGGGCTGGGAGCTGATGAAAACGGTGGATTCCCGTACCGGCGGCGATTTTCTGGGCCGGGCTGCCCTGTATGAGAAGGAAGCAAAGAACATTGATTTCCCCTTCCCGAAGCTCTTCGGCCGCCTGGCGGATGAAACCCTGCGGAAATATACCGCCCTGGATGAGGATCAATATATGAATGCCCTGGCCGCCATCTCCACCCTGAATTATGCCAATGCGAAGCGAAATCCCTTGGCCCAGACCCGGAAATGGTTCATGAGCCTGGAGCAGGCCCGGACCCGGGGGACGGAAACCAATCCTCTGGTGGGGGGGCGGCTGGCGGCGTCGGATTGCTCCCAGGTGACGGATGGCGCCGCAGTGGTGGTGCTGTGCTCGGAAGCCTATTTGAAGGAGAAGGGCATCCAGGCAAAGCCGATCCTCCGGGGATATGGCCATCGGGTAGCGCCCATGCTGTTTGAAAAGAAAATGGCGGAGAACGCGGATTCGCTGTACATTCTCCCCTGGACCCGGCGCGCGGTGCTGGACGCCTATGGCCGCGCGGGGCTCACCGTGGCGGACATAGACGTTTTCGAAGCCCATGATTGCTTCACATCCTCCGAATATGCGGCCCTTTCCGCCTTCGGCCTGGCGGACCCGGGCAGGGAATATGAGGCGGTGGAGAGCGGGCTCATCTCCTTTGCCGGGGAAAAGCCCGTGAACCCCAGCGGCGGGCTCATCGGCTGCGGTCATCCCGTGGGCGCAACAGGGGTTCGAATGCTGCTGGACCTGTATAAGCAGGTGATGGGAAATGCGGGGAATTACCAGGTGAAGGGCGCGCGTCACGGCATGATGCTGAACATCGGAGGCACGGCGACGACGAATTATGCCTTTGTGGTCAGCAGGGTATGAGGTGCCTTGGCGAGGAGGCTGAGGAGATTCCTGGCAGCGGAAGAAGGCGGAGGAAAAAATGGCAAAGGCAAAGGTCAATAGCTGGAGGGGCTGGTTTCGGGGTCCCAATGAGATCCTGGAGCCAAGGATGGAGTATTCCCTGGCCCTCATCTTTTCTGCCGCTACCCTGTTGGGTGCATTCTTCGACAGAGGTTATTCCTTTGCGCATATGACGGGGCTGCAGCTGCTGGGATGGATCGCTGGCTCTTTGGCGCTGACAGAGCTCGTCAGAAGGCTGCTGCGTTTGCTCTGCAGGGGCTTAGGGAAATGGACTAAAATGGAAAGCAACCAGCGGGAACAAATCCAGGAGCAGGGATTCCTGCGGGGATCCTTTGTCCGCTGTTTCCTTTTCTCCCTGGGAGTGCTGCTGCTCTGCTGGCTGCCCGTGTGGTTGGCGTACTATCCCGGGTTCTGGAACTATGACCCCTGGCAGGCGGATCAGGTGATTACCGGGGTTTACAGCAAGCACCACCCGATGCTGCACACCCTGCTGTTGGGAAACTGCTATCGCTTCGCGCTGGAAAAGGGGCACCCTCAATGGGCGCCCCTGCTGTACAGTGCCATTCAGGGCGGCATCTGCGCGCTGATCTATGCCTGCTGCTGCGCTTTTCTGCGACAGCGGACAAGGAGCAACGTGTTTTATTGGTTGACCCTGCTGTTTTTTGCTCTTTTCCCCGTGCATCCCATTCTGGCCATGAGCACCACGAAGGATACGCTGTTTTCCGCGCTGATTCTTCTATCCGGGCTGATTTTTCTCCGGATGATGGAGGTAAATCCGCCCCGGCGGAAGTGGCTGATGCTGGCGGAGGTGGCGGTGATTGCCTTGGTGGTCATGCTTCGAAACAATGCCCGGTATGGGCTCACGCTGCTGATTCTTTTATGCCTGTTCCAGATCAAAAAGAAAACAGGCCGTCGGATGCTGGCGGCACTGCTGGCAGGAACCCTGCTGGGGATGGGCGCGGATTGGGGACTGGGGAAGGTGCTGCATGCATCGCCGGCCCTGCTGGCAGAGATGTGCAGCGTGCCCAGTCAGATGGCAGGCAGAGTGCAGGAGGAAGTCAGCAACCTGGACGCTGAAACGGTTGCCCTTCTGGATGATTTTTACAGCATGAACGAAATCAGCTATGATCCGCATCTGGCAGACCCCATGAAGGCCTGTCTGCGCCTGGAAACCCGGGAGGATCTGGTGCGTTATTTGCAGGGCAGCTTCCGTCTCTTCACCAAATATCCGGCCATTAGCATCGATTCCCTGCTGTATACGACGGAGGGACTGTGGAATATACGGGATATATCCCACACACAAATCTATGGCACCGGGGATCGGCAGGGGTATATGATGACGGATATCAAGTCCTGGTACCCGATGAGGTTGGAAAGCAAGTTTCCCGCCCTGGAAGCGTTTTTGGAAAAGATTTTGACGGAAAATGCGTTCTTAAAGATTCCGCTGCTCCGTTCCATTTTTGCCCCAGCTAGCTATGTGTACTTGCTGCTGCTGGTGATTGGTATCCTGCTGCAGGGCATGCACCGGAAATGGCTGCTGCTTCCGCTGTTTTTGTTATGTCTGGTGGGGACGATTGCCTTAGGACCCGGAATTCTCCCCCGATATGTCTATCCGTTGATGGTTTGCGCCCCGTTATTGATTTGGATGGCGATGAAGTCGATCCGCCGACCAGTACCGGAAAAATGAAATAGAACGCCTAATCCCACAGGGTGGGATTATGATCGCTGGTATATACGTCGATCTGCCCGGGCTGGTCGAACAAGCTGTATTCCAGCTTGCCCACCCAAGTAAATTTAGCCAGGGTTTCCTCCGGCACCAGTTGCTGATCCGCAGGGCAGAGCAGCAAGGTAGGGCCGGTATATTCCGCGTTGGTATCAAAATAGTAATAATCGTCCCAATGGGTGTAATATCCGCCCTCGTCGGGAATTTCCTTATACACCCGGTTTAAGTCGCAGGCCCGCATCACCCGACGAATAACGTTCAGATCATAGCCCCAGCAATATACAATGCCCGCGTCGTATTCCTCAGCCAGGGACTGAATTTCCGCCAGGGGCCATGCGTCGTTGGTGGTTCGCAGATAGTTATAATCGGACTGGACATCCACCATCAGCAGGGCACCGGTCATGGCCAGGGACAGCATCAGGGAAAGGATTCGCTGGGAGTCCAATTCGTTGAAGAACAAGGCGGTCAGAATAATGGCGGCGAAGAAGGCCACCAGCAGATATCTTTCCTCAAAAATTTCGGTGCCATATTGCGCGTTAAACAGTCCGAAGATGAGGAAATTGACCAGCAGGAGATTGACAAAAAACAGGAGAGCCCGGCTGTGCTCCCACTCCTTGCCTACTCGCCGGAGCAGGAAGCCGATGGAAACGGCCATCAGGGCGAAAATCACCAGGATAAAGACCCGCGCCAGCCCGGCGATGGACATGAGTGGCTTGTCATCCGCCAATACCGGCAGGGCCTGCATCAGCTTCATAAAGCCCTGAATCACCGCGCCGAAATTGGTCCATAGATCCTGGAGGGAGGTCCAGGTGAAGGTATTGTCCAGCGCGTTGAAGCCGAACAGCTTCCCCACCAGCACCGCCAGGCAGCAAAGATAGGCGAAAACGCTTTCCTTCCGAATCAGCTGCTTCCAGCTGTTCTGGATCGTGGCCATTTCCAGCTCATATGCCAGGTAGGGGGCCAGCAGCACAACAATGAGATACACGCCACTGGAATAGCCGCTGAGCATGCACAGGGGCCAAATGATCCAGACCAGCCAACCGAACTTTTGATCCTGAATGATCTTCAGAAATTCATACATGACCATCAGGGCAATCAGCATGCGCAGGCTGTAAAAGGACGCGCCGGAGAGGACGTTGCTGAAGTAGCCCAGATCATTAAACAGATAGAAGCCCGAGGAAAGGTAGGGGCAGATCATCAGATTCAGCCCAACCATCCGGGCGTGAAAGCGAACCCCTAACCGAACCAGAATTTTCCACAGCACCCACAGCAGCAGGAGGACAATGGCGATATTTCCCAGACCATAGGAGAGCAGCAGGTTCCCGGTGATACCATATAGCAGAGAGATCAGGATCAGGTGGGTATCCAGGTTCAGATTCGACAGCTCTCCCCAGATAGGACTGGTCAGCGCCTTCTCCCGCCACATCAGTGCGGCCCGCAGATAATTCCAGGAGGAATCGTAACCCATATGATTCCGCAATTGAGTCAGATTAAAATAGCAAAGCACCGCCAGTTGACAAAAAAACAGAATGACAAGCAGGGCACCGATCCCCCGGAGGGAGGCAGGGCCTTGCTTCTGTGACTTGAGGGGACGACTGTTATTGATGGGATGTGTCATGGCGGTCCAGGCTCCTCTTCGTGATCCTCTCTTTGGAGAGGGTTCATTCTTTGGCGTGGGTGAAATGAAACGGCCCCTTCTATGGTTCAACCGCTGCGGTATCCCCCTCTTCCCGGCGCAGTAGCATGACCAGCAGCACCGGCGCTACCCACAGGGAATAATGGAAAAAGCGCGCGCCGTCCCACCAGGAGAAGAGCATCAGCATGGTCACCAGGTTGTAGGCGAACACGGATAAGACAGGGATAATCCGAAGCCAGCTTTCCTTGCGCTGTAGCCTCCATCTTCCCAGGGCCGCGGTCACGAGCAGCAGCAGGGTAACTCCGCTGTGAAGATAGCAATGGGGTGCCAGGATATACATGATGCGCCGATATTCATACATCAGATTTTTCATCCATGGGATGCCCTGATCCCGCAGGCCCATGTCCGCTCCAGAGACATATACTGCCCCATCCGCCAGGTGATCCGGCCGGATGCCGTACACGATGTCCGTGGTTTCAATCAGCGCGTTCAGACTTTCCTTGGGCGCTTCCCGAAAAGCGCGAAGCATGTACTTCAGCGCGCCGCCGAACCCGGCATCTGCCAGGGCCTGGTGATTGCTCCGGGGGTCCCAATCCACCCAGTTATAGACGCCGTAGGTATATTTTTCTTCCCAAACCTCCCGGGGAGCCACGCTTTCCACAAAGGTGGTCAAGTCTTCATCCAGCTTTTCCCCGCGGTAGGTATAAGCGCCGCCGATGACAGCCATGGGCAGCCCCATGGTTTGGCTGCTCCTGTCCTCTGTCTTGGTGACGCCTATGGCGGAGGACAGGGGGCCTCGAACCCCCAGGATCAGCAGCAAAGCCGCTCCGCCGGCGGCCAGGGTGCGCTTCCAATTCACGCACAGTGCGGCGCCGGCCAGGCAGGGGAGAGCAAACAGGATGCCATTATAACGAACCAGGGAGGTTGCCGCCAGCAGGAGAGCAAAGGCTGCCAGATGCACCGGCTTTTTCAGCCAGTCGCCCTTGGAAAACAGAATCCGCGCGTTCATGCACACCAGCGTCATGGCGCAGATGCCGAAGGTTTCATCCTTGTAGCCATACATCAAATAGGATTGGGTAATAGGGTTCAGCAGGATGACTGCCAGGCTGAGAAAGGCCCAGAAGGGATCTGCCCAGAGGCGGACGGTGTCGCAAACCCAAGTCAGCGCTAGGGAGAAGAGCAGAATTTGAAACAGCATGATGGAAGGGAACCATCCCCCCGTCAGCATCAACGGCAGTTTAAAGGCGATCAGGGTATGAAGCACGGGGTAATAATCGTTATAGGCGTTGGTGACGGCCTGTCGCAGCTGCACCCCGGGATCGCCGTCAAAGCCGCCAGGATTGACCGCTAGAAAGCAAAAGCCTAAAACCAGCAAGCTGCACCCAAAGCAGATGCAACGAAAGGCCCAGGGGGATAGATGCTGCCCCAGGCGATGACGCCGGGGTGCCCAGTTCCGCACCCATTTCAGCACCAGCGGAGCAAGCAGGCCAGCCGCCGCCAGGGCCATCCAAAGCCGCCCGGTCAGCTGATGCAGCGGCGCGTCATAATGGCTGGCGTAAGCGCCGGTTCCCAAAACCAAAAGCAGCCACAGCCCATACAGCAGGGTGTTCAGTTTCCAAGGGGACTGACGTGTTCCGCGCTTGTTTCTCAAAATACTTTCACCTCATTTGTCACTGCTTGATTGCATATGATCGGGAGGGTACCATCCCTTTGCAGGAGAAACCGATCCCATGCCCTTCAGAAATGCTTATCTACGAGAATGATCCCGGCCCCTGCCCTGCAGGGAAGCTTTCATCAGTCTTTTCCTTCAATTTGAGCCATCACTCGGACCTGCTCCGTCAGGAGGCTTTGGGTGAGGATTTCAGCCCATGACCGTTCCCGGGCCTCCGGGGAGGCGATGCAGTCCGCGAATTTTTCCACGATCCGGAGGAATTGATCATCGCTGGCTTTGTATTCCTCCGTGTGTTGTCCCCGTGTCAAATAGACTGGGGCCTCGAAGCCGTCCGGCGCGGTGAAGATGCGGGGGGCGGTAATCAAGCCCTGATTTCCCCAGACCTCCAGCTCGCATCGATAGGCATGATCCATACCGTAGGCCAGCTGAGCGCAGCGGCCAGTGGGGTTGCGCAGCGTGATGGTGCCCGCCATGTCTACCTCATGCTTGGGCAGGAAAAGGGCTTCGGCGGAAAGCACCTCCAGCGGCCCGCCCAGCATCTCTGTGGCCGCCTTCAGGGTATATCCTCCGCAATCCAGCAGCGCGCCACCCCCCAGGGCCTTTTGATACCGAAAGTCTGCCGCGTCCCGATGAGGAAAGCCAAAGGTAGCGCGCACGAGCCGGATATCCCCGATGGCCCCGGCCTGGATCCATTCCTGAATGTGTCGCATCTGACGATGCAGGGGAAAGCCGTAGTTTTCCACCAGGGCGACCTGGTGTTCGTGGGCCAGGGTGATCAACTCCTGGGCGTCCTGAGCCCGGGTGGTGAAAGGCTTTTCCGCCAGCACATGCTTTCCCTGCAGAATGGCTTCGCGAATCCAGCGTTCATGCAGGGCAGGGGGCAGGGCGACATAGACCGCGTCCACAGCCGGGTCCTGCAGCAGGGCGCGATAGCTTTCCCAGGTGCGCCCACCGAAATAGGCGGATAACTCCGCAGCCTTCTCCTGCTTTTTGGCCCAGAGGGGTGCAAACTCCTCGGCTGTGCCGGAGAAGCCCGTCTCCTGCTGGGTGGCGATGGACGCCCCCGCGTACTGGAACGCGGGATGCTTCAGAATCGCGGGAATCATTCGCCGTTGGGCGATGCTGGCGGTGCCAACGATGCCAATACGAATCATCTAGTTGCAACCCCTTTTTCGTTCAATGCCTGCAGATAGGCAGAATAATCATCGTAGGTTTCGTTGCCGGGGGCAAAGGGCCGGTCGCAGACCGCCATCATGACACAATCCGGCGTGAAATGCCGCATGCTGCGCCAGATCATGGGGGCGATCATCAATCCCTGGGCGGGATCGTCCATGTGATAGGTTTCCTGCTCTGTTCCATTATCCACCACTACATCGCATTCCCCGGCTACAGGAAAGAGGATGAGCCGCGTCTCCTTGGTGGCATGATCTCCCCGGCTGGCGCCCGGAGCGACCCGAGAAACAAAAAAGATCCGCTGGATGGGAAAGGGAACCTCTCGCCCCTGCTCCATGACGAAGAGGGTTCCGTCTGCCTCCACGTTCTGCTTAATGGAGATTCGCTCACAGCCCTGCATAGCAATTTACCTCCTGAATCACTTTGCTGATTTCTTCCTCTTCCATGAAATCCATCATGGGCAGGGAGACGATGGTATCACAGATGGCTTCCGTCTTTGGGAAATCCCCTCGATGGTAGCCAAATTTTTCTACCATGCAGGGCTGCAGATAGGGCGGCGTTTTCCAGGCGATATCCGTGCCAACACCCCGCTCCTTCAGGAATTCCCGGAAGCCGGCCTGGTCCGCCACCCGGACGGTGAATTGATACCAGGTATGCTTGCACCCCGCCGGGGTCTTCGGCAGCTCCACCAGCGGATTGTTGATTTCCCGCAGGTAGCGCTGTGCGATGTGATCCCGATTGGCCAGCAGCGCGGGCATGTGCTTCAGCTTGACCCGCAGCAGCCCCGCCTGCATCTCGTCCAGCCGGTCGTTATATCCGATTTCGATGTTATGATAGCGATAATCGCTGCCATAGTTCCGGATTACCTTCACTCGGTCGATGATTTCTTTTTTGCGGGATACCACCCCGCCGCCATCACCAAAGCCTCCCAGATTTTTGGTAGGATAGAAGCTGAAGAAGGAGGCGTCGCCAAAAAGACCGGTATAAACGCCCTGCCAGGGGGCAAAATGGGATTGGGCACAATCCTCAAACAGCAGGAGGCCCCGTCGCTGGCAGATTTCCAGAATGGGATCCATTCTGGTGGCTAAACCGTACAGATGCGTCACCAGCACCGCCTTGGTTTTTTCCGTAATCGCGGCTTCAATATTGGCGGCGTCCAGCTGATAATATTCGTCTGGTTCCACAAACACGGGCACGGCGCCGCATTGCATAATCCCCAGCATGGTGGCGATGTATCCGTTGGCCTGTACGATGATTTCATCCCCGGGTTGAATACCCGCGGCCATGAGACCAACCAGGATGGCGTCCAGCCCATTATCCACGCCTGCGCAGTAGCAGCCTTCCCCCAGGGCGACGGCGAATTCCTCCTCGAAGCTGGTGACCTCTTTCCCCAGCACATACCAGCCGCTGCGCAGCACCTCCAGAGCCTTGTCCTCGTATTCCTGCTGATACAGCCGGAAGCCTCGGCTCAGATCATTGATCGGTATCATCTGTCTTCCTTTCCTCCCTCGTCATGGATCGCATGGCCAACAGCATCAATAGATTCCGCAGCTGAATGTTCAGGCAGTTGTTGATCTGGGTCATGGCGTTCAGCGTACCCAGGGTGACCCAAACATATTGGTCCGGGTCGAATCCGATTTCCGCCCTTGAAAGCAGAATCACATTCCGATTCTGCTCATGATAGAACCGGCCCCCCTCCTCCGAGAGGGCCACATCCGTCAAAACGCCATCCTTTTTAGCCAGCTGGTTGAAGAAATATTGGGCAACGCTGTCCCGGTGATGCGCCTGGCCAGGCTCCTCCTGCACGGAGGGTCCCAGCTCCGCCCCGTCGAAGCAGCCCATCTCTGGTTTTACGCGGACCAGCGCTTCATATCGACCTTCCCGGACCCGGCAGATCAGGCCGAAGGTGGCCTGCCCCAGGGCCGCAAAAAGGGGCTGATTCCACCGGGTGACCTCCCGCCCCTCAATGTTCAGTTGACAGAAAATCAGCTGGAAGGGGTATCCCTGCCGATGGCGGAAAGCGCCCTCTGCAAAGGACCAATCCGGCAGGGAAAGCAGGGGGACCAGATGACGCGCCGGAGCGTGGAACATCTTATAATTATTCATTCGAAGATAGATTTCGGTCATATCCTCATGGCGAATGGCGCGCATAGAATTCGCGAAGGGGGAAGCATATCCGCCGACGCTGTCCATCATGAATACATAGGGAAGGCAACTAAGCACCGTCCGGGTATCCATGTTGACCAGATTATCCCGCCGCATGCATGCCCGAATTTGATCCAGGGTCATCCAGCGGTGGGAGGGCAGCTCCGGCACCTCCTCTTCCGTTTTAATGATCACATTTCGATTCCGCTTCCCCCAGAATCGGGAGGATTGTTCCGACTGGATTTGATCCACCAGGATATCCTCCCGGCGCATGTGCTGGAACAGGGAAAGATAGGGCGGCTCCTTGCCGCCGTGGCGGCGGGTAAAGTTGCTCTTCGTGGCTTGAAGGGTAGGGGAAATCTGAACATAATTGATGTTCCCTGGCTCGATTTTTGCCTGCATTAAAAAATGCCATACCCCGCCGAACCTTCGGCACACGATGCCCAGATAGCCAATTTCCGGCTGCAGAATGATGGGCTGGGACTGCTCGTCTCCTTCCAGATCCCGGGAGACCATGCCGCCGATGCGGAAAAAGCTGCCCTCGGGATTTCGGATGACGCCCTCGGAATGATCATAGTACCAGGGCTGACAGGCTTCCAGGGGAATTTGATTGATCTGGATATGCTGACTTTTCTTGCGGTCCTCCAGCCAGTCGAGAATCTCGGAGAAGGAGTGCAGCGGCGTTTCCTGCGCCGCGATTTCAGCGATGCCCTCAAAGCCTTGAATCCATCGACCTATGCCTGTTCTTGCTTCCATCGGCTTGCCTCACTCTTCCTGCCCGTCCATTACTTCATCAATGACGTACAGCGGGCGTTTTCGAGTTTCATCCAGATTGCGCCACAGATATTCCCCCAGCACCCCCATCATCACCATCTGGAAGCTGGAGGTTAGCAGCACCGCCAGCATGACAGAAGCCCAGCCCGCGGGAGTATGGTTGATGATTTTATCAAAGATGACATACACGCCGAAGATCAGGGAAATGAGCCCCACCAGCAGCCCGGCGCCTGTCAGGAAGCGAATGGGCTTATGGGAAAAGACGATGAAGGTATCCACAAACAGATTGATGCGCTTGGAATAGGTCCACATGGATACACCCTTTTCCCGATCCTTTTGATCATATTCAATGATGGTGGGCCGATAGCCCAGCCAGATCAGCTGCAGATAGATGCTGGAGTTCTTTTCCTGCATGCGCACCAGCTCCTGCGCCACTTTCCGGTCAATGAGGAAAAAATCAAAGCCTCGTTCCGGATAATCCGGGATGACCCATTTGCGAATCAACCGATAATAGGTATCCGCGAACCAGTTTTTCAGCCGGGAGCCCTCCCGGCCGCCGCGCACGGCCAAATTGACCTTGTTCCCCTGTTGCCAGGAGGCTACCAAATGAGGAATCAGAGAAGGCGGGTCCTGCAGATCGGCGCAGATGACGGCGATGGCCTCCCCCCGGGCGACAGAGAGCCCAGCCACCACGGCGCGAAATTCGCCGAAATTGCGGGAGAGCTTGACGATGCGAATCCGCGGATCCTGCCGCTGCAGCCGCTGGGCCACCCCCAAGGTGTTATCCCCGGAGCCATCGTCCACCAGGATCCATTCCCAGTCGAATTCCGGCAGGAGATCAAACACGGTGGCTTTGATTTCGGCATAGGTGTCATCCAGGTTCTTTTCGTTGAAGTAACACGGGGTGACAATGGACATCCTTTTCTTGGCACCGCCGGCGTCGAGAACCGATGGACTCTTGGTTGTAACTGCTGGCATCCCCCTGCGCTCCTTTCGGCTGGCTTCCTCTTTTGCTGCGCCCTTCTTTCCATTCTAATGCTACCATAAACGGCGGGGTTTTTCAATCGACATTCCCACAAGAGACGGGCAAGGTGTATGCCTGCGCAAATGACTGGATCATCTACCCGTGATCATGTTTTTTTTGAAGGGTGTATCTTGAACAAAAGGATATTCAGTTGTATATTCCTTGTGATGGCTGGGGGATGCTTGTGTTTCGCCGCGTCCCACGGACGGGAGAGCAGTTCATTTCCCGGATACAGAGAAATTGGCGGCTTCGAGCCGATGTAGGAGGATGGAGTGGGATGAAAGAGTGGATGCTGCGCAGCGCTGCAGGCTTGGCCGCGATGGTATTGTTAATCCTTTTCTTTGCCGTGCCCACGGGGGAAGAAAACTATATCTATGGCTCCGTCTATGATGGCCGGGCTAAATATGAGCTGGCCGCCGGAGAAAGCGTGAGCTGGGAATGGGCCCCGGAGGAGGAGGGGACCAGCGAATTTACCCTTCGGGCGCATGGGGCAAAAAACGCGCCAGAGCTGGAGCTGAATCTGGTGGTGGAATCACTGGACGGGGAGGAGATTCTTTCCGCGGCTACAGCCATTTCCGAATTGAACGAGGAGGGTGATTGGACCATTCAGGGTCTCTTTCACGCTGGAACCATCTATCGAATCAGCTTGAGTGCTGGCGGCGAGGGAAGCATCAAACTGAGAGGAACGGAGGAGGAGGGATTTAAGCCCTCCATGAATTGGGCAAAGAAGACCCTGAACAGATACGGCACGCTGCTGTATCTGGCGATTGGCTTTGGCTTGCTTTCAATTCTTCCGCTTCCCGCCCGACGGAAGAGCGGTGGACGGGTGAGACGCTTCCTGCTGGTTGCCGTCTTGTTTTTCCTCTCTACCCTCTGGTTTGTGCAGACGTTGGGAATCCCCCAGGCATATTCCTTAGACGAGGCTGTTGTTTTTGCCTGGTGCCTGCACTATGGCGCCTGGATCTACCTGACGGTTATGGGAAAGCTGCTGTTTGGTACGGATCTGCCCCTGGAAAAGAAGGCAGCCATCGGAGCAATCATGTTGGGAATCCTTTTCATGTTTGCCATTACGCCCAACGCGGGTCCGGACGAATCCTCTCATTTTGATGATTCCTATGGGGTTTCCAATTACCTCCTTTTTCAGCCAAACAAGGCGGAGGGGAATGCACTGGAATTCGACGTGGATGGCCAATGGGAGGCGAACTTTAACTCGCCGACAAAATACGCACAGATTGTCCAAAGACTGTTTGAACCGCGGGGAGCGGACGAGACCAAGATTAACTGGGTTCCTACCTCCTTTTCTTATCCTTTGATGTTCCTCCCCCAGGCGTTGGGCTTGGCGGTGGGAAGGCTCCTGCGGGTAAACCCACTTTGGCTATACTATTTGGGCCGTTTCTTCAATTTACTGTTTTATGCGCTGTGTGTTTATCTGGCAGTCCGCGCCGTGCCCAGAAAGAAGGAGCTGTTTTTCGGAATCGGATTGCTGCCCATGGCCATTCATCAGGCCGCCTCTTACTCCTATGATGCCTTCACCAATGGTTTAGCCCTCCTGTGGACAGCCCTGGCGCTTCGCACCATCTGGCGGGAGACGCCCATGGAGAAAAAGGAATATCTATCCCTGATCCTGGTGGGCGCGGTAATGGCTCCCTCCAAGGTTGTTTATATCATCCTGGCAGGGCTGCTGTTCCTGATTCCGAAGAAGAGATTCGTGCGATGGAATAAGCCCTTTTCCATTGGGGTGATGATCCTGACGATGGCGGTGATCCTGGCAGCCTTCTGGATTCCCTCGGCCAGAAGTGGTTCGGCGGTGCTGAAGAGCGGCTCGGATGTGTATACGCTGGAAACCATTCTGCGGGATCCGATCCATATTCTCCGAATCCTGTTCTATTCTGCAGAGGAGAATCTCCTGGAATGGCTGGCGGAGGCGACCGGCTTTGTCTTTTGCGGATATAGCCTGTGGATTGACGTCTATCTGCCTGTCGCTTACCTTCTTCTGCTGGTGGTTCTGTCTCAGAAAAAGGTCAGCGAGCCCGAGCTGGGCAGCCAGCCTTGGAACAGGGCGATGCTCCTCTTGATCATCTGTGGAGGAATTGTGCTGCTGGAAATGGTAGAAGTGTTGATCTGGACGCCAGTAGGCGCGAACCGGGTCTTTGGCATCCAGGGCAGATATTTTATCCCGCTGATGCCGGTGATTTTCCTGGCGCTGGAAACGAAATCCATCCAGAGAAGGGACGTCGTTGATGATCGGAAATTGCTTTGGGCGCTTGTTTTTCTGCATGCGATGACCATTGACCATATTCTGATGCAGACCTTCCATATCTGATTTGAACAAGGGTGGCAACCCTGCTCGAAAACGGTGGATTTCTTGACAAAAGAGGGTATGGGCGGTAAACTGAAGAGTGAGGTTTTCCGCCGCTTGGGAAGGCCTGTGGAAGCTGAAGAAAATCAGGAGGCGCAGGGCGACCTGCATTTGAAAAGGAATGAAAAAAGCGCTGGTGATCGGGGCAGGCCCCGCGGGGCTGACCGCGGCCTATGAGCTGCTGAATCAATCGGATGAATATGAAGTCACGGTGCTGGAGGAAAGCAATCAGGTAGGCGGCATTTCCAAGACCGTGGCCTACCATGGCAACCGCATGGACATGGGCGGGCACCGGTTCTTTTCCAAGGTGCCGGAGGTGAACGACTGGTGGGAGCATATGCTGCCCACCCAGGGCGCCATGCCCCGGGACGATGTGCAGCTGGGACGGACCTCCCAGGTGAAGCCCGGCGGTCCGGATCCGGAGAAGACGGATCGGGTTATGCTGCGGCGGAACCGGTTGAGCCGGATCTTTTTCAACAGCAAGTTCTTTGATTATCCGGTGACCCTGAAGATGGAAACCATTCGGAATATGGGCTTGGGGACCACCATCGCCGTGGGCTTCTCCTATCTGAAAACGGCGTTCCACAAGCGGGAGGAGAAATCTCTGGAGGATTTCTATATCAATCGCTTTGGCAAGAAGCTCTACTCCATGTTCTTCGAGCATTATACGGAGAATTTGTGGGGCCGCCATCCCAGCGAGATCGACCCTTCCTGGGGGGCTCAGCGGGTAAAGGGCCTCAGTATCCGGGCGGTGTTGAAGGACATCTTTGGAAAAATGTTCCACCGGAAGAACCGCAAGGTGGAAACCTCCCTGATTGAGGAATTTGCCTATCCGAAGCTGGGCCCGGGCCAGCTGTGGGAAATTACGGCCAGCGAAGTGGAAAAGAAGGGCGGGAAGGTGCTGATGAACGCCCGGGTTGTGGGCTTGGTGAAGGAAGGCGACCGCCTGACGGGGGTCAAGGTGATTCGAGACGGTGGGACGGAGGTGCTGCCGGCGGATTGTGTCATTTCCTCCATGCCCTTGAAGGATCTGGTGCATGGCATGAACGATGTGCCCGGCCGGATTCGGGACATCGCGGAGGGCTTGCCCTATCGGGATTATATGACCGTGGGCGTGCTGATTCCCCGGCTGAAGCTGGAGAACAAGACGAAGACCAAGACCATCGGGAACATCGTTCCGGATAACTGGGTCTATGTTCACGACCGCCATGTTCAGATGGGCCGCTTCCAGATCTACAACAACTGGTCTCCCTACATGGTGAAGGACCTGGAGCACACGGTGTGGATGGGGCTGGAATACTTCTGCAACGAGGGAGACCAGATGTGGTCCATGTCAGACGAAGCCTTTGGCCGGATGGGCATCCACGAAATGGTGGAGCTGGGGCTCATCGACCGGGAGGATGAGGTGCTGGATTTCCATGTGGAACGGGTAAAAAAGGCCTACCCCGCTTATTTCGATTCCTACGAGTATATCGACGAGCTGCGGACCTGGCTGGATCAGGTGGAAAACCTGTATTGCGTCGGCCGGAATGGGCAGCATCGCTACAACAACATTGACCATAGCATGTGCACCTCCTTTGAGGCGGTGAAGAACATTCTTTCCGGCGAAAAGAGCAAGGATAACATCTGGAGCGTGAACACGGAGCAGGAGTACCACGAGGTGGGCAAGTCCTGAGGGGGAGATTTCATGGCGATTCGAATCAGCAGTTTTCTGGGGAAGTTTGGCTTCTGGGCGCGGGTGAAGTTTCCCAAGGTTTCCAGCGAAGCCTATTTAAAGCTGCAGTTTATTACCCGCAGCAAGATGCAGAAAAAATATACGGATTATTTTCTGAGCCAGGCAGAAGCGCCCATGCCCAATGTGGTAAATATCGAAACCATAAACCGGTGCAATTCTACCTGCGCCTTCTGCACGGCGAACATTCACGCCGAGAAGCGGCCCTTCCAGCTGATGGACATGGATCTGTACAAGTCCATCATCGACCAGCTGGCAGAGTGGGGATACAAGGGGCACTTGACCCTGTACGGCAACAACGAGCCGCTGTTGGATAAGCGGATCGTGGAGATGCATAAGTATGCCCGGGAAAAGCTGCCGGAGAGCTTCATCTTCATGTCCACCAATGGCCTGATCCTGAACATGGACCGGCTGAAGGCGCTGCAGCCCTATCTGGATCAGCTGATCATCAATAACTACGCCAATGAGTATAAGCTGCACAAGAATATTCAGGCCATCTATGATTACGCCAAGGCCCATCCGGCGGAGTTTGAAGGGATTGACATCGTCATTCAGATGCGGTATCTGCAGGAGGTGCTGACCAATCGGGCTGGCTCCGCGCCCAACAAGCAGGCGACGGAGAAGGTGATTACGGAAACCTGCCTGTTGCCCTTTACGGATATGTGGATCATGCCCAACGGCAAGGCGGGACTGTGCTGCTGCGATAATTATGAGGTGACGGACTTCGGGGATCTGCACACCATGACCCTGAAGGAATGCTGGGACAATCCCAAGCTGCGGAAGGCCCGGGAGGATATCGCCGCCGGCCGGCAGAACTATCCCTTCTGCAAGCATTGCGACTTCATCGACGCGGGCTTCCGGATGACGCTGGTGAAGCATATCCTGGCGGGGAATCAGGAGGCGGCGAACCGCTCCGGCGGGGACGAAAAGAATCGCCTGAAGGACAGAAGATAAGTAAGCATCATCATCTGAAATCGGGAAGGAGCGGCCTCCTTTCCGATTTCGGCATATGATCCGGGTGCAACCCGCCTTTGAGGAGAAGCGAAGAGAAGGATGAAAGCAAGGATAGCCCGAGGAATCGCGGTGGGGCTGGCGGCCTTCCTGGTGCTGGCCTATATTTTCCTGCCCTTTCAGCAGGAAAGCGAGTTTTCCAACAACAGCGGGCGAAAGAAGGAAGAGATTCCTACGGCGGGAGAAATCTCCTGGCCGTGGACCCCAGGGATGGAGCGGGTGGATGACCTGCGGATGACCCTGTCCGGCGTCAAGAAGGCGGTGGGCATGACGGTGATTGCCACCCTGCGGGATGCCCAGGGGGCAGAGGTGGCCGCGGTTCGCCAGGCGATTGATGACCTGGGGGACAGCGAGGGGCTGACGCTCTCTGGCAGCTTTTCGGGGACGCAAACCTATACCCTGGCTCTTTCTGCAGAAGGGGATGGCAGCATCAAGGTCAAGGGGGAAGCGGACGAGGAAGGAAGCTTCTATCCCTTGCTCTGGGAGATGGGGCGGGTGACCCAACGGAACCCTGTGCTGCTCTATTTTGCCCTGGGCTTGCTGCTGATGGCCTTGGTTCCTGTTCGGCCGCAGGCGCGGAATGCGCGGGTGAGCAAAGGGCGGCAGTATCCGTTGGATCGGTGGCTGCCCTGGGGAACGTTTCTCCTGATTTTCGGGATCGGCCTGCTGCTCAGCCTGAAAAAGCCCTTGATCGATATGGGCAGCGTGTGGCGCAGCTGGGATGAAGAGGATGTACATGAGGTGATCGTGGCGGCCATGCTGCCCGGGAACGCAGCCTCCCTGCAGCATTGGCTGAGCCAGTGGATTACCTGGTATCCGGGCTATCTGCCCTTGGCCTTGGGCGGCGCCCTGGCGGGGCTGTTTACCCAGGATGCGGGGATCATCTATCGGGCCTGCATCCTCTGCAGCAGTCTGGTATATGCGGCCTTGGCGGCCCTGGCAGTGCGCCATGCGCCCCGGTATAAGGTGACCTTTCTGGTGGCCAGTGCGCTGCCGACGATTCTGTTCCAGATGACCAGCCGAACCTACGATACCGTAGTCGCAGGGAGCATCCTGCTGGGGCTGGCGCTGGTGTTGGAATCGGTGGAGGAGGAAAAACAGATATCGCCTCTGCGGGCGTTGACCATGTTGGCCCTGCTGGCCTTTGGCACGGTGGCGAAGCCGGCTTACAGCCTGATGCTGCTCAGCCTGTGGATGATTCCTGCCCAGCGCTGGGGCGGCAAAAAGCAGGCCTGGATTTTCCGGGGCTATGTGCTGCTGGTGCTGGGCTGGTGCCTGGCAGCCTTGGTGATGCCCGGGGCCTATGATTCCGTGCGGGGCGGGGATGAGCGCTTTGCCGGGGCGGATGCTGCCGGGCAGATTGCCTGGATGCTGGCCAATCCAGGGGAGGGGCTGCTGCGGCCGCTGCTGTATTTCTGGCAATCCCGGAGCATGCTGATGACCATGGGTATTTCCCACTGGGCTTATCTGGGGAATAACACCGAATGGAACGATCTGTTCCTGGCGCTGCTACTGCTGGTGGCGCCCCTGTGCGCCTGGGGGGAGAATCAGGGGGGAACGAAGCTGCTGACCCCGGGCCGGCGGGTCGGGCTCCTGGCCCTGGCCTTCGGCATCGAGCTGGTGCTGGTCTATACGCAGTTCATTGTCTCCTCCCCGGTGGGAGGCCAGGTGCAGGGCATGCAGGCGCGATATTTCATTCCTCTATGGAGTGTGCTGGCGGTGGCGTTGATGGTGCCTTTTGGATGGCGGAGGCGGATCTCCAATGCGGCGGGCGGCTTCCTGGCCGGGGCGGCATTCCTCACCTGCGCCTGGGTGAACATCAGCTATGCCCTTTACTGGCTGGCCTCCACGGGCCAATGGGGATAAACGATATTTGGAAGTGAAGGGAGCGACCTATGATGACACAGCGGATCAATCGGCGAAGCCAAGCGGCCCCCGGGCAGGCGGGGCGCAGCCTGGCGCGCATCGGAACCAAGCGCGTCCTCTGCCTGCTGCTGCTTCTGTGCGCGGTGGGGGTCTCCATCTGGACGACCTATGTGGTTTCTGGCAATCTGTTCGACAGCGACACTTCCTCCGAACTGATTCTGGGGGAGAAGCTGGCCCGGGAGGGCGGGATTCTGTCCTCCAGCTGGTATTATTCCACGGAGCTGCAGGTCATTGATTGCCAGATCGTATATGCGCTGCTGTTCCACTTGACCTCCAGCTGGTTCCTGGTGCGGTTCTGGGGCGCGGTGATCATGCAAATGATGATGCTGGGCGCCTTTGGCTTCCTGGCCAGGCAGGCCCGGATTCCCTTCAACCGTTTTTGCATCGCCGGGGCGGCGCTGCTGCTGCCCTTCAGCGTGCCCTATGGGCGCATCGTGCTGTATCATAACTATTACTCCTTTTACATGATCATTGCCTGTCTGACGGTGGGGGCCTATCTGGGCTTCGCCCGGCGGGTGCATGCTTCGCGGGAAGGGAAGCGCTGGCCCCTTTGGGCCTTTGCAGGCGGGCTTTGCCTGGTCTCCTTCCTGGCGGGGCTGGGCGGTGTGCGCCAGCTGATGGTATGTACAGCGCCGCTCCTGGCGGCTTCGCTCCTGTCCGCGCTGGTGGGCGAAAGGGGGGAGCAGAGTCGTCTGCGGGCTGCTTGGCCAGAGCTGGTAGGCGCCTTGGCTGCCTTTGCCTGCTCCGGAATCGGCTATCTGGTCAACCTTTCCGCCTTTGCGGGGGTCTATAGCTATACGGATTATACGGGCCAGTATGTGGCCTGGAGCGGCATTACCAAGCTGGATGAGATTTTCCGGAATCTGTTGATCACCCTGGGCTTCCATGACCAGTCCCGGCTGTTTACCCTGTTCGGCCTGCTGGGGGTCTGCGGGTTGCTGATCTGGCTCATCGCCGTGCTGCTGGGCTTCCATACCCTGCGGAACACGGCGGACCCGGCGGCTCGGTTCCTCTGTGTGTTCATGTTTATGACGCAGCTGGTGATGACCGGGGTGTTCATGATGCTGTCCCTGGGGGAGGAGTATCGCATGGAGCTTTACTTCCTGCCGGCGGCCTTCTGGATCATTCCCGCCTTGGGCAAAGCCGATCTGCGGCCGGACAGCGGGCTGCCGCCAGAGGAGCGGAAGCAGGCGAAGACCTTCCGGCAGCGGTTCTTCAGCGGGGATGCTCCCCTGTCCGTGCATGGCCTGGTGGCCATCATCGCCCTGGCTCTGCTTTTGGCCAACGGATGCTATTACGCGGCCTTCTTCCGGGACCCGGGCAGCTATCGGGATGTAACCTATAATGGCCTGAACTATGGAGACACGGATAATGTGGCGGGCATGCGCCCCATCGCGGAATATCTGCGGGAGAACGAGTATACCATGGCCTATGCCTCCTATTGGGACGCGGCGGTCATCACTGAGCTGACGGACGGCCAGGTAAAATCCCTGCCGGTGGAGGTCGGCCGGCGGAAGCATCCGATTCAGTATTTCGACTGGCTGTCCGACGCCAAGCTGCGGGATCCGGAGCTGATCGCCACCAAGAAGGCGGCGGTGGTGGCGAATTTCGACCTGGCGACGGAGCTGGGGGAGGAAAACCAGTATGGCGCGGTGGAGGTAGCCTCCTTCGGCGGCTACACGGTCTTTGACCTGCCCAATCCTGCCGCCCTGGCGGAGGACCTGGCCAAGTAAGGGAAAAAGATGCACATTGCGATTATTGCCGTAGGCAAAATGAAGGAAAAGCCCTACCGTCAAATGGCGGATGAGTACCTGAAACGGCTCAGCCGATTCGGCCGATACGAGGAAATCGAGATTTCCGACCTGCCGGAGCGGGAGGGCGCCTCCCTGGCGGAGGAGGAGGGAATCAAAACCCGGGAAGGGGAGGAGATGCTCCGGCGGCTCCGCCCGGGAGACCGGGTCATCGCCCTGACCATCCCCGGTCGGCAGCGAACCAGCCCGGAGCTGGCCCGGGAAATGCAGGAGGCGAAGAACCAGGGCATCGGGCGGCTGGTGTTCCTCATCGGCGGCAGCCTGGGCCTGGGAGAAAACGTGCTGCGCCGGGCGGAGGGGGAGATGAGCATGAGCCAAATGACCTTCCCCCATCAGCTGGCCCGGGTCATGCTGCTGGAGCAGCTGTATCGGGCGGAAAAGATCAATGCGGGAGAAAGGTATCATAAATAACATGAAGAAGCTTTGGAAAGGTTTACTGGCCCTGGCCCTGGTGCTGATCCTGCTGGGCGGCGATCTGGGGACGGTTTTGGGCCGGGCGGAGAGCGCGCAGGAGCTGGCTCCCCAGGGAGTCACCCTGCGCCAGGGGACCAATGGTTCGGTCGCGGAGCAGCTGAAGGAAGCCGCGCTGTCGGCGAAGAATAACAAGAAAAAGAAGAATACCCCCACGCCCCGGGTGACGGCTTCGCCCACCCCAAAGGCGACAGCGACGCCTAAGCCTACCAAGACCCCGAAGCCAACGAAGACGCCCAAACCTACCAAGACCCCCAAGCCCACGGCAACGCCAGCCCCAGCCGGGCCGACGGCCACGCCGGAGCCCGAGGGGCCCATCATTGAGCCCCAGAGCATTGCGGACTATCTGTTTTCCCACGACATGCAGCTGCCGGAGAACTTTATTACCAAGAAGCAGGCCCAGGCCCTGGGATGGGACAGCAGCTATAATTACGTCAGCGATGTGGCCCCGGGCAAGAGCATCGGCGGGGATTACTTTGGCAATTATGAGGGCAAGCTGCCCCAGGGCAAGGGAATTACCTATCACGAGGCGGACTGCTATTACACCAAGGGCAAGCGGAACGCCTACCGGGTCATTTATTCCACGGAGGGCAGGGCCTGGTATACGGAGGATCACTACAATACCTTTACGGAGCTGTTTCCCTTTACAGAAGGGAAATAAGCTGGCGAGGGAAGGGACGGTTTTGCAGGATCGCGAAGCAATCAGATTTCAAGGGGAAAGGAGAGGTGGAAATTGAATCAACAGGGAAAGAGAAAATACGCGGCGCTGGCGGGCCTGCTGGGGCTGATGCTGGCGCTATCCGGATGCTACATTGCGCCGGATGATATCAACGATGTGGGCAATAACCAGACCAGCAGCGGGAATCTGCCTTTCCAAACCCTGGCGCCCACCGCCACGGTGGAAGTGACGCCGGATACGGTGGTAGTGGAAACCCAGAATTTATATAATTATCAGAATGGGGGCCAGATTCAGACCACCAATTCTGTGCCGGAGGAGAAGGAGAATCAGGCTACGCCCACGCCCCAGAGCGGCAGTACCGGCTGGAGCGATTGGGGCACGGTGCAGGGGGTTACGGAGCCACCCGCCGGGGTGACGGTATCCGTTTTGCCGGGCATTACCCCGGAGTCCAGCACGATTATTCTTTCCACCCGGACGCCGGATCCAGAGGGGCAGGGCAGCAGCGCAGGCACCAGTGAAGCGGCTACGCCCCGGCCCACGGTGCAGATCATTACCGCGCCGCCGGCCACCCCCACGCCAACGCCCAAGAGCCTCCAGCGGGGCTTCACCAATTCGGAGGAGGTCAAGGCGCTGCAGAAGCGGCTAAAGGCGCTGGGATGGTACACCGGGTCAGCGGACGGGGACTTCGGCCCCGCCACGGAGGCGGCGGTGAAGGCCTTCCAGAAGGCCAATGGCCTAACCGCGGATGGCAAAGCAGGGGAGAAGACCCTGGAGAAACTGAATTCCTCCTCGGCCATTACCAAGAAACAAGCTACCGCGACGCCGACGCCCAAGCCCACGGCGAAACCGACTGCCCGGCCCACGGCCACCCCGAAGCCCACGCCCCGGGTGACCGCTACCCCGCGGCCCACGGCGACGCCGAACCTGAGCAAGGATTATTACCTACAGCTCGGCGCCAGCGGCCAGAAGGTTCGGACGCTGCAAAACCGCTTAATCCAGCTGGGATGGCTGGGGGGCAAGGCCACAGGTACCTATGACGAGGCGACGGAGGCGGCGGTGCGGGCCTTCCAGAAGAAGACCAAGGGCCTTTGGGAGGATGGCATCGCCGGGCCGGATACCCTGCAGGCCATCTATTCGGACAGCGCGGCCCGGGGAACGACGGTGGCCGCCAGCACAGGGGAAACCCTGGAATGGGGCAGCGAGGGCGACGCGGTGCGAACCCTGCAGAAGCGGCTGAAGGAGCTGGGCTATCTGGAGGGCACGGTGGATGGCAGCTTTGGCGCGGCCACGGAGGAGGCGGTGCGGGCCTTCCAGCGCCGAAACGATCTGAAGGTGGATGGCAAGGCGGGCACGGCGACCCTGAACAAGCTGTACAGCAGCGACGCCATTTCCAATTCCTCCCTGCGGGAGGGGGATTCCGGCAGCGAGATCAAAACCCTGCAAACCGCCCTGAAGCGGCTGGGGTATTACACGGGGGCCATCGATGGCAAGTATGGCACCACCACCTCGGACGCGGTGCGGGCCTTCCAGATTCAGAACCGGCTGACCCCGGTGGATGGCGTGGCGGGCAGCGCCACCTTGGCGAAGCTTTACGCGCCGGATGCGCAATCGGCGGAGGATGCCTCCGTGGATTATGACACCGCCCGCCTGGGAGACCGGGGGGAGCTGGTGGTGGAGATTCAGGATTGCCTGGTGGAGATGGGCTATCTGGAGGATATCACCGGAGTGTACGACAGCGCCACGGAGGCAGCGGTGAAGGCCTTCCAGCGGAAAAACGGCCTGACGGCGGATGGCGTGGCCGGGGGGAGGACCCTGGAGGTGCTCTTCGGCTATTGATCCCTGGGAAAGGGATTTCCCGTCTTTGGGGGCCAAAAAGAGGAAAAAGAAAAGTCCTTCTCGAATTAGATAAGGTTCGCAACTGTTTCGTCCCGCCCAGGCAGGGCGAAAGGGTGGAAACATTTTGAACGAGGTGAGAGATTTGTCAGAGTGCGCGCATGATTGCTCCGCCTGCGGCGTGGATTGCCCCAGCCGCAGCGGGTCCGGGAGTCTGCTGGCCCCGGCCAATGCTCATAGCAAGGTGAAGCGGGTCATTGCCGTGGTCAGCGGCAAGGGCGGCGTAGGGAAAAGCCTGGTTACCGGGCTCATGGCCGTGCTGACCCAGCGGAACGGGTTTAAGACGGCGATCCTGGATGGAGACATTACGGGCCCCAGCATTCCGAAGATGTTCGGCGTGCGGGATCCTGCCATGGGCAGCGACGAGGGGATCCTCCCCGCCCAGAGCCGGACGGGCATCAAGATGATGAGCGTCAATCTGCTGCTGGAAAACGATACGGACCCGGTGGTCTGGCGGGGCAGCCTCATCAGCGGAACGGTCAAGCAGTTCTGGAGCGACGTGGTCTGGGGCGATGTGGACTTCATGTTTGTGGATATGCCTCCGGGAACGGGGGATGTGCCCCTGACGGTGTTCCAGAGCCTGCCGGTGGACGGCATCCTCATCGTCACCAGCCCCCAGGAGCTGGTGGGCATGATTGTGGAAAAGGCCCTGAACATGGCGAAGATGATGAACATTCCTGTGCTGGGCCTGGTGGAGAACATGAGCTGGATCGCCTGCCCGGATTGCGGGCGGAAGATCTATCCCTTCGGGGAGAGCCGGACGGCGAAGATCGCCCAGGAGCATTCCATCCCTCTGCTGGCCCAGCTGCCCATGGATCCGGCCCTGGCCCGGGAATGCGACACCGGGGTCATCGAGCTGTTCAATGAGGACTGGATGGACGGCGCCCTGGCGGCGGTGGAACGCTGCCCCAATCGGGTGGTCGGATAAGGACGGGGAAGGAGGGGCCGGATGGCGAGAAATAAAAATATCCAGAGCGATCAGCTGATCCGGTCCCGCAGCCGTAACGCGGCGGAGAATCGCCCCTCCCAGGAGCAAAAGCGTCGGCGGCAGATTCGCAGCTGGGTGATCCTGGTGGCGGCGGCGGTGGCCCTGCTGCTGGGCTTCCGCTTTCTGCGGGGCGGCAGGCCCCAGGAAAACAGCGCGGCGCGGCTGCCCTGCTATTCCAATCAGAACGTGACCCCCTTTGGGGATGGCGTGCTGTATTACGACGGGGTGAATCTGCATTGTCTTTCCTCCACCGGAACCATTCGATGGAGCTTTCCCGCGGGGGCGGGAGCCTCCTTCTACGCCGGGCCGAAGCATGTGGCGGTGTGGAGCGGCATGCAGATGTATCTGGTGGATCAGAAGGGAAATTCCACCTATAACGAGAGCATGGAAGGCACGGTGCAGTTCGTCCGGGTGGGCGAAAGATACTGCGCGGTGGTGGTGGGCAGCGATACGGAATCCAAGCTGATCGTGAAGGACCTGCAGGGCGCCCAGATCGACGTGGAGCAGGAGGCTTTCGCTGGGCTGATGATCCTGGATACTGGGTTCTTCGGCGATCAGGGGGATTATCTGTGGACCTTGAGCCTGGATGTGTTTGGCACGGCGCCCAACACCATTCTCAACACCTTCCAGGTGGGCAAAATGAACACCGGCGAGGTGAGCCTGGGGGAGGCCCTGGCCTACAAGGTGGTGTACGAAAATGCCCGGCTGCGGGTGTTCAACACCCAGCAGTGCTACACCTATGATTACAAATGCGTCCAGGACACCAATGCCACCATGCTGGTGTATGGATGGAAGCTGATTGATTATGAAATTCCGGAGCGGGGTCCGGCCAAGATGCTGCTGGCCCAGAACAGCCAGACCAGCAGCGTCCAGGCGATTACGGAGCTGCGGGTGCTGGAGGGCAGCGAGGACAAGCGCTACACCCTGCCCACCGTCAGCGTGGGGGCGGGCATCTGGAATGGCAATATCTACGCCTTCAGCGGCGAGTATATTTACCGGGCGGATGTGAACAGCCAGCGCTTTTTCGTCAGCGGCGTGTCCCTGCCCCAGAACGCCCAGGTCACCGCCTTCTACGGCATCACCGCGGATGGAAGAGCCCTGGTGGCCTCCGGCGAGGCGGTCTATTCCCTGGGGCTTCCACACTGAGGAAACCCCAGCGGGCCGGAGAGGATATTTAGCAGAGAAAAGAGGGAGGAAAGGAACCATGGCCAAGGAAAAACAGGAGTTTGTTACCCATATTACCCCTCGCAGCGAGGATTTTTCCCAGTGGTATACGGATGTGATCAAGCAGACGGAGCTGTGCGATTATGCGCCGGTTCGGGGCTGCATGATTATCCGGCCCTACGGCTACGCCATCTGGGAGCGGATTCAGCAGGAGATGGACGCCCGCTTTAAGGAGACCGGGGCCCAGAATGTGTATTTCCCCATGCTGATTCCGGAAAGCCTGCTGCTGAAGGAGGCGGAGCATGTGGAGGGCTTCGCGCCGGAGGTGGCCTGGGTCACCCAGGGGGGCACGGAACAGCTGCAGGAGCGGTTGGCGGTACGCCCCACCAGTGAGACCATTTTCTGCACCATGTATTCCAAGTGGGTGCAGACCTGGCGGGATCTGCCCATGATGTACAACCAGTGGTGCTCCGTCATGCGGTGGGAAAAGGCCACCCGTCCCTTCCTGCGGACCAGCGAATTCCTGTGGCAGGAGGGCCATACCATCCATGCCACCGCCGAGGAGGCGGAGGAGGAGACCCTGAAGATGCTGGAGGTGTACCGGGAGGTGGCGGAAAACGTGCTGGCCCTGCCGGTGTACGTGGGCCAGAAGAGCGAGAAGGAAAAGTTCGCAGGCGCCCGGGCCACCTATTCCATGGAGGCCATGATGCAGGACGGCAAGGCTTTGCAGGCCGGCACCAGTCACAATTTCGGCACCAATTTTGCCGAGGCCTATAACATTCAGTATCAGAGCAAGGAAGGCAAGCTGGAATACGTCCACGAGACCTCCTGGGGTGTCAGCACCCGGCTCATCGGCGCCATCATCATGACTCACGGCGACGAGCGGGGTCTGCGGCTGCCGCCGAAAATCGCCCCCATCCAGGCGGTGATTCTGCCCATCGCGGCCCATAAGGGCGGCGTGCTGGAGGCCTGCGACAAGCTGTATCAGGAGCTGAAGCAGGCGGGCTTCCGGGTGAAGCTGGACGATCGGGACACCGTGTCCCCCGGCTTCAAGTTCAACGACTGGGAGCTGAAGGGCGTACCGGTTCGGCTGGAGGTAGGCCCACGGGATCTGGAAAACGGCGTGGTGACCGTGTTCCGCCGGGATACCTTTGAAAAGTTCACGCTGCCGCTGGAGGGCCTGGCGGAGAAGCTGCAGGAGCTGCTGGAGGATATCCAGAAGACCCTGCTGGAGCAGGCCCGGGCCTTCCGGGATGCCCGGACCACCACCGTCCACAACATGGAAGAACTGGAGCAGGCGGTGCAAAGCGGCTTTGCCAAAGCCATGTGGTGCGGCGAGCAGGCCTGCGAGGATGAGATCAAGGAGAAGTTCAACGCCTCCTCCCGCAACATGCCCTTCGACCAGGAGGCTCATCGCTTTGGCGAGACCTGCGTCTGCTGCGGCAAACCCGCGAAGAAGGTTATGTATTTCGCGAAGGCGTATTGATCTTGCTTCTTGGTGAAGCGTTTCGGTGTCAGCATACCGGGGCCTCCAGTGACGGAGCTGTTACAGAAGGAGGCCGTGGGGCGAAGCCCCACCACATTATTTTCTCCGTCCCCCGCCGATGCGGGGGGAGGGGTGTAGGGGAGAGGGGTCTCACGGAGCAACAAATAAGATTCTCCGCGGAAAAGACCGAAAGAAACAATGAAGATTTATGTAGATGCCATGGGCGGCGACAATGCCCCCCAGGCCATCATCGAAGGCACCCTGGAAGCCCTGCGCAAGGACAGCGATCTCCAGGTGGTTCTGGGCGGGCCGCTGGACCAGGTGGAGCCCCTGCTGAGCCAGGCGGATGACGTGCGTTCGCGCATCACCCTGGATGACGCGCCAGAGGTCATCACCAACCACGAAAGCCCCGTCATGGGCGTAAGAAAAAAGACGAACAGCGCCACCGTGAAGGGCATGCTGGCGGTGCGGGAGGGCAGCTGCGACGGCTTTGTGTCCGCCGGCAGCACCGGCGCCGTACTGGCGGGAGGCATGTTCCGCCTGGGCCGGATTCCCGGCATTGAGCGGCCCGCCCTGGCGCCGCTCCTGCCCAACGGCAAGGGCCATTTCCTGCTGATCGACTGCGGGGCCAATGTGGACTGCAAGCCGGAATATCTGGTGCAGTTCGGTCTCATGGGCGATGCTTATATGCGGGGCGTCCTGGGGATGGAAAAGCCCCGGGTGGGCCTGATCAACATCGGCGCGGAGGCGGAGAAGGGCAATGCCCTGGTGAAGGAAACCTATCCTCTGATGGAGCAGGCGTCCTATCATTTCGTCGGCAACGTGGAGGCTCGGGATATCACCGGGGATCAGGCGGACGTGCTGGTGGCGGATGGCTTCAGCGGCAATCTGGTACTGAAATTCATGGAAGGCGTGGCCGGCACCCTCATGGGCATCATCAAGAAGGAGATGATGGCCGACCTGCGGGGCAAGCTTTCCGGAGCCATTGGGAAACCGGCCTTCCGCCGGGTGAAGAAAACCATGGATTATACGGAGGTGGGCGGCGCGCCGCTGCTGGGCGTCCAGGGCGCTGTGGTGAAAGCCCATGGCTCCAGCAATGCCCATGCCTTTGCCTGTGCCATCGGCCAATGTGAAAAGATGATCCGGGGCCGGGTGGCGGAGAAAATCGCCCAGGGTGTTCAACAGGATGTTTCCAGCCGGGAAGGCTGAGCAAACATAGATGGGAATTTTTCGGGACTGAAAGAGGAGGAAAAGAAGATGACTTTTGATACCGTGAAGGAAATGATCGCAACCCAGCTGCGGGCGGACGCCGCTACCATCACCGAGGATACCCGGCTGGTGGAGGATCTGAAGGCGGACTCCGCCAACATCATGGTCATGATCATGGACCTGGAAGACCGCTTCGGCATCACCGTGGAGGATGATCAGATCATGCGGCTGAAGACCGTGGGCGATGTGGTCAAGTATATCGACAGCCTGCAGAAGTAATGCTTAGGAAGACGCTGATGAAAACCTATCGGCGTATTCTTGGATCAGGGGTATCCTTCCGGGGAGCCCCTGATCTTTTTCGGCCTCAGTCGCGTGATTCCGCTAACGAGGGGAACCACGCGACCGGGACCGGGGAAAGAGAAGGAGAAGCCATGACACAACTGGAAAAAAATCTGGGATACACCTTTCACAACCCGGCGCTGCTGCGCCGCGCTTTGACTCATCCCTCCATGGGCAAGAAGGATAACCAGCGGCTGGAGTTCCTGGGGGATGCGGTGCTCCAGTATCTGATGAGCGACAAGCTGTACCGGGAATATCCGGAGGACCGGGAAGGGGGATTGACCCACCTGCGGGCTCTGATGGTTTGCGAGGCGGCCTTGAGCCAGGTGGCAAGAAACCTGGCGGTGGGCGAGGCCCTGATCATGGACCGGGGAGAGGAGCAAACCGGGGGCCGGGAGAAGCCCAGCGTCCTGTGCGACGCTATGGAGGCCATCCTGGCGGCGATCTATTTGGACGGAGGCATGGAGGCGGCGCGGGGGGTCATGGAGCGGTGCTGGCCCAGCCCGGCGGAGATGCAGCGCCCGACCCAGGATAGCAAGGGCGCCCTGCAGGAACTGCTGCAGCGGGGCGGCGGGGATCCGCCAGAATACCGGATCACCGGCCAGAGCGGCCCGGCCCATGATCCCCGCTTCCAGGCAACGGTGTATCGGGCAGGGAAGGCCATTGCCACCGGCGAAGGACATACCAAGAAGCAGGCGGAGCAGGAAGCCGCGGTGAAAGCATTGCAAATTTTATCCCATGGATGAAAAAGCGCCTCCGCGAAGCGGGGGCGTGGTAAATGTATAGTGTTCCATAACGGAGGGGAGAGCGGAAAATAAAAGTTACAAAAAATGAATTAAATATTACAAAAAGATGAAAATCTTGTTGACAAATGGTGCGCGGTCGCGTAAAATACGACTGTGTATCAGTCTGTCAGCAGGATTTTTCTTTTTCCAGCGGGGAAAAACGAAAAGATCCTGCGTCCCGTATACAGGGGAGCCCTGCCGGAAGGGCGTCTTCCCCGGCAAGATTCCAGCCATGGAGATGGAGGTCGAGATTATGTCCGATAGGAAAAAGTGGATTCGGCGGTTGGCCCTGATGACTGTACTGCTGGCCATGGTTTGTAGCCTGGCGGCAGCCGCCCTGAGCTATCCTTTCCTGACCACGACGACGGATTCCGTTCGCCTGCGGCGCAGCGCGTCCAAAACGGCCACCATCCTGACCAATGTGCCCGCCGGGGCACAGATCGAGGTGCTGGAGAAGACGGGCAGCTTCTATAAGGTGAAGTACAACGGCACCACGGGATACGTCCAGAGCGATTATGTGGTGACCGATCAGGCCGCCATCGTTGTCGTGACGCCGGAGCCCCTGGAAACCGTCAGCTCCTATCCCTATACCACCGTGACCCGGGAATCCGTGAACCTGCGGCAGAGCAAATCCGTCCGGGCCACCCTGCTGAAAAAGATTCCCCAGGGTGCGGAGATCATCGTCCGGGCCAATAGCGGAACCTGGGCGGAGGTGGAATACAAGGGCATTACCGGCTATGTGAAGAATGAGTATATCGTCCTGAAGGAAGTCAAGAAGGTAAAGGTAACCCCCACGCCTACCCCGGTGCCCACCCTGAGCCCCGAGGAAAGTGCGGCAGAATATCTGGTGCTGGAAAAGGGCATCGAAGGGGCGGAGGTCAAGGCCCTGCAGGAAGCCCTCATCGAGCTGGGCTATTTGAAGGGTTCTGCGGATGGCAAGTTCGGCGCCGCCACGGAGAATGCGGTGCTCCTGTTCCAGCAGGCCAATGATTATCCCACCACGGGGGTCATGGACGCCAACGCCCAGGCCTTCCTCTATTCCGGAAAGCCGAAGGCCAGCAACGGAAAGGCCACCAAGGTGAGCACGGTGAGCCCCGTGGCCGGTGCGACGCTGAAGCTGAACGGTACTGGCGACGCGGTGGGCGAATTGCAGCAGCAGTTGAAGGACCTGGGGTATTACACCGGGGAGATTAACCGCACCTTTGATACGGCCACCAAGAAGGCGGTCATCGCCTTCCAGAAGAAAAACGGAATTACCGCGGACGGCATCGTGGGTGAAGCGACCCAGAAGGTGCTGGCCTCCGGAGAAGCGCTGCCCGCCAGCGCTACGCCGACGCCCAAGCCCACGGCCACGCCCACCCCTGCGCCGACCTACACGGTGCCGGCCTATACCCTGCGCCGGGATGACAGCGGCGACGATGTCAAGACCCTGCAGAGCCGGCTGAAGGAGCTGGGATATTTCAAGGGCCGGGTGGATGGCAAGTTTGGCGCCCAGACGGCTTCCGCCCTGAAAGCCTTCCAGACGGATCATGGCCTGGAGGCGGACGGGGTAGCAGGCAAGGGGACCTACGCCGTGCTTTTCGCGGAGGATACCCTGGCGAAGGACGCCACGCCTACCCCCGTGCCGGAGGTGACGCCGGCCCCGGGAGACGAGGAAAGCGGCATCCCCACGGAAGCGAATTATGAAACCCTGCGGAAGGGTACCATGAGCGCCGATGTGGCCATGATGCAGCAGACGCTGATCGATTTGGGATACCTGACCGGGGAGCCGGATGGCAACTACGGCACCGCCACGGAAAAGGCGGTTCGCGCCTTCCAGAAGACCAATGGCCTGAGCGTGGATGGCACCGCCGGCAGCGAGACCCTGAGCCAGCTGTATTCCATCGACGCGAAGCAGGCCACGGCGAAGGCTACGCCTACCCCCGCTCCCAGCGGAAACAAAGTGGCGGTCACGGTTACCGCCGCGCCGGATGACGGCACCCTGCGGCAGGGCTCCACGGGCAGCGAGGTCAAAGCGCTGCAGGAAACCTTGATTCAGCTGGGCTATTTGACCGGCAAGGCGGATGGCGTCTTCGGCGCCAAGACCTACGCGGCCCTGGTGGCTTTCCAGAAGGCCAACAAGCTGACGGCGGACGGCATCGCCGGGGTGAAAACCCTGAAGAAGCTGGACAGCTCCAGCGCGGTGGCGGCTACCACGAATGACAGCGCTACGGCTACTGCTACAGCGGCTCCCGTGAAGGTGGCCTCCAGCGGCAGTGTGACTCCTTCGGCCAGCCGGGTGCAGTATGCCAACTGGTATACCACCACCAAGGCCATCTGCCGGAAGTATCCTTATGCTACGGTGTACGATTATGAAACCGGCATCTCCTGGCAGGTGCATATCTTCTCCCTGGGCGCCCACGCGGACTATGAGCCCCTGACGGCGGCGGACACCTCCAAGATGGAGAAGGTTTTCGGCGGAAATACCTGGAACCCCCGGGCGGTGTGGGTTGTCTTTGCGGATGGCAGCATCTACATGGCCTCCACCCACTCCATGCCCCACAGCGTGCAGCATATTACGGACAACAATTTCGCCGGCCATTCCTGCCTGCACTTCCCCCGGACCCAGGCCCAGGTGGAAGCCATTGGCCCCTATGCCACCTCCCATCAGAACACCATCGACGCGGGCTGGGCGAAGACGCAGGCGATGAAATAAAATTGACATGCATGTCCTGTATTGGATATAATAGCCTCGCCGTCGCGTACCGCGGTACGCGACGGCGTTTTAAAAATTGGAGGCAGTATGAAAAAGAAGGGGATTCAGCGCTTTCTCAGCGGCCTGCTGGGAGGCTTTGTCATACTCTTTTCCACTGCCCTGGCGGATCCTTTGCCCGCCCACGACCTGGTGTTTCGCACGCCGAATGAAGACAGCGAAGTTCTCTGCGATCATGATTTCTGTTTCTGGCAGATGTCTGAAGGAGAGCTGGATGAGGACGTGGTTTGGGAGGTGCTGATGCAGCCCCTGACCGTGCTTTCCGGCAAGCAGCGGGATCAGGTGCTGGTTCGGGCCCGGCCGGAGAAGGATTGCAAGGATTATGTGGGCGTGGTGACCTGCGCCAGCCAGGGGATTCATGTCCTGCGAGAGGAAGGGGACTGGACGCTGATCGAGGCTTACTCCTCGGCGGAGGAGGGCTCCAAGGTACAGGTCTGGGCCACTCGCTTCCAGGGCTATGTGGAAACCAAGCTGCTGCAGGAGCTGCCGGTGGACGATGAGTATGGCATCGTCATTGACAAATTGCAGCAGCGGCTGTATGTATACAAGCAGGGCCATCTGTATTCCACCCTGCTGTGCTCCACCGGCTTCCCCCGGGAGGATACCCCCTTCAACGAGACCCCGGCGGGGGAATACGGCATCGTCAGCTGGGTGGGGGCCTTTTGGGCCGGCAGCCTGTATTGCGATAAGGCCCTGCGGATCAACAGCGGCATCATGCTCCATGAGGTGCCCTGTCTGATCTCCACGGACGAGGCTACCGGAAAGGAAGTTCGGGACTACACCCGCTGCGAGCGCTACTTAGGGGAAAAGGCCAGCCATGGCTGCATCCGCATCCAGAAGGAAAAGACCCCGGAGGGGGTCAACGCGGAATGGCTGTGGAAAAACCTGAGCCGCAAGCCGGTGACCAAGGTCATCATCTGGGACGAGCTAGGCCGCCAGCTGGGCTACCCGGACGAGGATTATCCCCTGTATTATAACCCCAAGGGCGGGAAGAATTATCACAGCTCGCCGGATTGCCTGCTGGTGAATTCCAAGTACCGGCCCATGACAGCCTTCACCTGGGGCGAATTGGAGGATACGCCCTACAGCAAGCTGACCCCCTGCCCTGGTTGTGCCCCGCAGCTGCGGAAAGAGGGCATCGATACGGTGAATGCCAAGAATACGCGAAAATAAGCAGGGTGAAAATGGAGCGTACATGCGAAGGGATGTTTCACTCAGGGGCCCTTGGAAGACGTCGGCACTTAGCGGGTGGCGAGCGCGCACGCGCGAAGGCAGCCGCTTTGTGCCGCTACGTCTGGAACGGAGGCGCGAGCCGTGCCCCGGAGGGGAACTCCCG
>JAFUDS010000034.1 GCA_017464305.1 Clostridia bacterium
GACGCAGCGAAACGTCCGTTTGATCCTTGGCGTCGATTCCTCCGCCGATTGATGATAGGAGGGTGATATCATGCAGCGAAAGAAAAAAACAGCTTGCCCGCCGAAAACAGCCGTAGCCTATGCCCGCTATTCCTCCGCCGGGCAGCGGGACGTATCCATCGACCAGCAGCTGAAAGATATCCGGGCCTATGCGGAACGAGAAGGCTATACGATTATCCACGAATACGCCGACCGGGCGAAATCCGGTTTCAAAAACGCCTCCGCCCGCGTCCAGTTTCAGGAGATGCTTTCCTCCGCCTCCTCCGGCCTTTTCGATACGGTCATTGCCTGGAAGGTGGATCGCTTTGGCCGCAATCGTCGAGACTCCGCCCTGTATAAGGGCCAGCTCCGTGATCAGGGCGTGAATGTGGTTTATGCCATGGAACCGATCCCCACCGGGGCCGCCGGGGTACTTACCGAGGGCATGCTCGAATCCATCGCGGAATGGTATTCCCGCAATCTGTCGGAGAATGTGATTCGCGGCATGCGAGATAACGCCTTGAAGGGATTATATAACGGCGCTCATATCCTGGGCTATCGCCCTGGGCCAGATCGAAAGTATGAAATCGATCCTGCCGAATCTGCCATTGTCCGGCAGATTTACAAAAAGTATATCGCCGGTCATTCCGCCGGGTCGATCGCTAGCGAGCTGAATGCTCTTGGCCTCACGAATACTCGCGGATTGCCCTTTAGCGTCGATTCTGTAATGCGTGTAATAAACAGCAAGAGCTATATCGGCGTTTATCGCTGGGGCGAGCTGGAAATACCCGGCGGTATGCCCCGAATTGTTACAGACAAAGAATGGGAGGATGCACAACGCATGAAGAAGAAGACAACCCGCCATTTTAAGAATAGCCCCGCTGATTTCCTTTTGACCGGTAAAGCATTTTGTGGTTTGTGCGGTCGCCCCATGGTCGGTGATTCTGGTAAGTCGCACACTGGCGCGATGCACTATTATTATACCTGCACCGGTCGGAATGGGAGAAACGGTCTTTCGCCGAAATGTGACAAAAAGTCTGTTCGCCGCGACTGGTTGGAAAAGAATGTATTAGATTTTATTTATGATCGGTGTCTCACTGGCCCAGAGCGGGAAAAGATCACGGATGCTATTGTTTCCGCCCAGCTGGAAAGCGAGAAATCATCTCCCCGGTCGGCCATGGCCTCAGAGCTGAAAGACACAGAAAAGAAGATTTCAAATATCAACGATGCTATCGAGAATGGTATCTGGAATTCTTCCACCTCTATCCGGCTCAAGGCGCTGGAGGATGCAGCGGAGCAGCTCCGCGCATCCATTGCGGAGATAGACCTGTCCCGAGCGCAGCTGCTGGATCGCGACCGAATCCTGTTCTTCCTGGAAAAGATGTCGCAATATAACCGCGATGATCCTGATCGAAGGCGGCAGCTGATTTCCACGTTCATCAATGCGGTGTTTGTCTTTGACGATCATCTTCTCATCGTGATAAACGCCGTGGAGGGCAATGTCACCGTCTCGCTCTCCGATCTTGTCGATTCCGATGGTTTCGAAGGTGAAAAGGTTCGTGATTCGTCTTGTCTGGCTCACCAAACCAGACTCATCCGAACCTTTGCGGACGGTCTGCCTCATGTACCACGCTCAAATAAGCGGGTTGTGGTCTACACCATCGCGGTGTAAAAGAAAATCCCCAGGGAATTCTCCCCGGGGTTTTTCTTTATCATTCGTTAGCGGCAATATTGTCAGCGTCAGGCGGTTCCGTCCGCTCACCCTTCGGCTGCTCTACTTCTGGCAGACCCGTCGCTACGGCCAGCAGAAGACTGGTGACGAATCCGAAGGCTCCGGCGCTCACCACGCCCAACCAGTCCACCTCGGTGATGCCCATGGCCCCGGTTCCGATGTAGGCCAGGGCGCTTTCCGCAAACGTCCGAATCGCCCGGATAATGGCCGCCTTCAACCAGCTCTTATACATCGCTTTCATTCCTTCCTTTCCTCCACCTCTCCGGTGATGAGATAGTTCTCTATGTCCGCTTGCGTCCTTTTCATCTTCTCTGTCCCGTTTCCGTCCACCAGGTGATGGAGGATGTCCATCTGGCTCCGCAGAATCAGCCGCAGCTCCTTATCCTGTTCTTTTGTCTTATCCTCCAGCGCCTTCAGCCGCTTGTGGTCGTTGGACAGCCTGTCCTGTATCGTCTGCTCATCGTTCACTTTCGGTTTCCGTACCTCTCTCACTTTGATGATCAAATCCAGCCCCAGCACAACGATAATTGCTAATCCGATCAAAACGCCGAAAAATATCCACAGGCTTTCCGGGCCGAATCCGATGATCTGTGTTGCCTCGCTCATCGCCATCACCCCCGTCCATTGATCATGCCGATGATCTCGATCTGTTCGGAGATGGTTACCAGGGCGTTCTCCATGGCGCTCAGGGCCTTGTCGATCTTCTCTTGGTTTTCCTCTGTAATCACATCGTTTTGAATCCCTTCCCCGATGTATTCCAGGTGGTTCGCCATCATCCATCCGGTTTTCCCGTCCGCGATGATCTTACACCAGGCTCCCTGATCCTCGACGATCTCCACCGTGCTGCCAACCTTCACCGCCTTGATGCGGCCATAATTCGTCCCTGGCCCTTCCCGCAGATTGACCGTTGTGCCGCCTTCTCCGGTGGCCAGTACCACTCTCGCCTCCATGCTCATCTTCTCCTTTTTGTCCTCTCTTGGCATTGTTCCTCCGCCACCGCTGGTGGAGTTTCTTCCCGTGTTGCCATAGTCGATCTTTTTCAGCCTTCCGTGCCATTCCCATTTCCCGATGGTAGTATCCATCTTTGGCTGCGGTGATGTCATGTGTCGGATTCTGAGCGGTTCCACGCTTACCACGACGCCCACATGGTAATAATCCTGCAGGTCGCCGTTATAGCTCCCGCCGCCGGGCTTGTAGTAATCCGGCAGGTCGTATTTCTCCTGTCCCGGCTTCCATGCCTTGTATACCGCCTCGCCGATCTGCAGGTCGCCGGTTCCGGCGATTGGCCGTAGCTGCTCCATCTCGCTCCGGGCAGCGTAGTTGCTGCCGTGCAGCCCGTGCCAGTCGCCCCCGGCCCGCCGGATTCCGCCGATGATCAGCCCGATGCAATCACATAGCCCCCGGCTGCCATCGTATCCCTTTTCATAAGCTGGACCCTCCGCCGCGATCTGCTCCACCCGGCTGACGAAATCCGCCGCCGATATCTTGCTCATTCATCATCGCCTTCTCTCTGGTCTGCCGCCGTTACCAGGGCCATGATGAAGATGGCCACCATCGCCCCGACGAATAACCCCGCCGCAAACGCGATCATCCTGTCCATTCTCCTTCCCTCCGGTGGTTGTTTCCTTTTCGGAAATATCCACTCTTTCCGTCTCTTCTACCATGGCAGTTTGTGCCCGTCGCCGTCCGTTGGATACTCCACTTCTCTGGGCGGCCGCAGCATCCTTGCCTCGACCTCGTTGGCTGCCGCGTGCAGCACACCGATCAGTTCATAGTCTTCCAGTTCTGGTATGGCCCGGATAATCTCGTTTCCGTCCATCCTTCTCACCCCTTCGGCCTCGGCCCGCAAATCTTGACGGCCTCCGCCTCGGTAATCTTCCCCGCGTCCGCGTAGGCCCAAACCTCCGCCGCGGTGATCTTCTTCGCCTGATATTTCATCTTGATGATGTTATACATATACCAAAACCTCCTATTTTATTCATTTCACGCCTTCCTACTTGGCTGGAAGTTGGTTGAAAGTTGGTTGAAAGTTGGAAAATACTTGGAAAATACTTGGAATATGCGGGCGAGGATTTCCGCCCCGCATGGAAGCATTGATAGAAGGGCTGGGCTTATGCCTTTTTATTGGTCGCCGCCTTTGACCTATCTTCCTTAGACTGATAAGCGTCTACTGACAGGTTCCGCTCCGTGGCACGTCACTTTCCCTGCCCGCCGCCGGTTGCCCCGGCTCACGTCTATTCCGCCACCGCATCTTTCTTTCCCTTACATCTCCAGCAAAAAGTCCTCAATCGCCGCCACCCGTTCCTCCAGCGTCGGCTCGCCGCTCTCCTCCTGGCTGCCGTATTCCCACCAGCCTTCGAAGTCCCGCTGGATGTCCCTCTCGGTTTCTTCCCGTTCGGCTTCCAGCTCGAATTGCACCTCGTCGTAGATGTATACCTTCTGCTCCGTGGCCTGTCCCTCTTCGCCGCCCGCTTCCGTCCGCATCTCTTCCCGGATGTTATCCGCCAGCCGCACGAATCGGTTTCCCTCCGGCATAGTTCCAATGGTCACCTTCGAGGGCTTCTCTGTGCTTTCTGTATTTCTCCACAGCATCTTGCATGATCTCCTTTCTTGCTCGTTCCTGTTTTCGTCCCCAGTATCCCATGATCTTTCGGGCCATCCGCCGCAGCGTAACCACCTGGTATTTCTCCATGAATCGGTAGCTGTCCGCCCCTTGGATGATCCCGTTCCGGCTGATGATCTGCGCTGCCCGCTGCCGCCCGATGGTTCCCGTTCGTTGGTATTCCCTCCAGGCTCGCAGGTAGCTCCTCCTCGTCCGTTTCGCGTTTCTTCCCCGCATCCGGCAGTGTGTCCGGCTGATGCGGTATCCTGCCACGTCGATGGCCGGGCATCCTCTCCTGGCGGGGCTGGCCCGTGCCTTGCGTTTCCGTTCCTCCTCCCGCTCCAGCAGCCGGATCGTGCCCGTCGTGTGCTTGCTCTGGATGCCGAACCTGTCCAGAAGGTATGCCCCGCATATCTTCGTCCCTTCCTTCAGGCCCTTCTTGCCCCCGCTCATGAAAACCACGTCGTCCATGTAGTCCGCGCATCCCGCCACCATGCGGATTCGCTGTCCCCGCCGTTTCCCGGCGGCGTTCAGCGCTTCCCGGATGGCGTAGCTCATGACCAGGTTGAATAACCAAGCGTCCAGAAATCCGCCGATGATCAGATGCCCGCCCGGAGCGTATCGGGCCATGACCTCCAGTCCCCGCAGTATCCATCTCGCGTCCGGTATCTCTTCCCGGATGATCTCGATCACGTCCGCGTACATCGTGCTTCCGTATGCGTTCTTGCAGTCCGTCTTCCGGAAGTATTTGATATGCCGCTTCCGCAGTAGCCGCCTTACCTGGCGTACCAGCCTTGTCGGCCCTCTGCCAGGTAGGCTGGCGTGCTGGCAGGGGAGGATTCTCGCCTTCAGCAGCGGTTCCAGCCCCAGCTGTAGGCAGTGCCCTAATAGCTGCATCCGTATGCACAGATATGCGATGTCTCGCATCTTCCCAGTGGCCGCGTCAGCTCGCCGCCGGGTCTGGACAGGGTCGAAGTCTGGGTCAATGCCCCGCTCGATCTCCTGGATCATGTCCATCAGCGCGTCGGCTCTTTCGTCCATGATCGCGAATTTGATGGGGAATTCATGCCCTGGGTGGTCAATCTTGTATTCCCGGATTTGGTTCCGACTGTACCCCGTCCATTCTTCGATGTCCGTCAGCACATCGTTCCGGTTCCATTTGCCGTTAAAGCATTTGTCCACCGCTTCGTAGCATAGATTCCTGTCCAGGTCTCGATATCTCTGCTTCAATCCTTGTCCTTTCCCCTTTGGCTTTATGTCTACCCTTCCGGGTTGTGCGCTTTCGGTGTGGCTTCAGCGGTTTTCGGTTAGCCTTTCCTTTCGACGGCTCTCCCCGGTCTTTGGCTCATCGCCCTGTTGGGGTGCCGCAGGCGCAAGCTCTCTTCTACTCGCCGCGGGCGGTGGCTTTTCCGCCGCCCCTGATTTCTCAGTGCTGGGATAAACCGATTTTCATTTCGCGGATTTGATCGCGTATTGGATGCCCATTGGCATCTTATTTCCGGCGGGGGAGCTGGTTTCTCCCTTCGCCTTGCCGAATTCCGGGGGCGGCCATTCCAGTTCGTGTTCGAGGGCGTATTGTTGCCATTCGCACAGGCCAAGCCCGCATTAGCCCCATTGTTGAGATTCGCAAACAGCCAGGGCGCACGAACGCCGGAGCTGCCATTGAAATTGAAGGCCGACACACGATCAAACCCTTGGGCCGCTCCGGGGCGGTTGCCCCGTCTCCGGAGGGCCTTTGGCATGTCCTTCCCATGCCCATGTTTCCGTGCTTTGTTGGATGCTGCTCTTAGGCGCAGCTGCCTTTTCGGTGGCTTCACCGATGTGGTGGTTGTTGTTGGTTGTTTAGTTGGTAGGACCTTTCCGCATCCTCAATGATCGCGACTCCACACAGTGGAGATCGCTTCCTTTCGGTTGAGAGCATCCCCCTTGAAATTTCCTCCACCGGAGGTCAAGGGGGATGCTCCCCCTCTGGTCGGCTTACGCCGCCCATTCACCCCGCGTCTTCCCAGAACCCGA
>JAFUDS010000014.1 GCA_017464305.1 Clostridia bacterium
GGCACGGGCTGCGTGGCGGGCGGTTCGCTGGATATATATGCCCGGTTGCAGCAGCTGCTGACGGAGCGGAATATACCCGTGGAAGTAGAATTGGCGGATGAACCTCACGGCGACGTGGTGGGCATGAAAAAGAGCGGTTGTCACGGCTTTTGCGAAATGGGCCCGCTGGTTCGCATCGAACCCCAGGGCTGGCTATATACCAGGGTGAAAGTGGATGACTGCGAAGAAATCGTGGAGAAAACCATCATCGGCGGCGAAAACATCGAGCGTCTGGCCTATAAGCAAAACGGTGTGGTGTACCAAAAGCAGGAGGAAATCCCCTTTTATAAAAAGCAGACCCGCCTGGTGCTGCAATCCTGTGGCCACATCAATTCCACTTCTATTCGGGACTATCTGGCGCTGGATGGCTATACCGCGCTGGAAAAGTGCCTGTTTGAATTATCTCCTGAGGAGATCGTGCAGGAAGTATCCCTTTCCAATTTGCGGGGCCGGGGTGGCGGCGGCTTTTTGGCCGGACGCAAATGGGCTTCCTGCGCGGCACAGAAGGAAACGCCCAAATACATCGTTTGCAATGGTGACGAGGGTGACCCTGGCGCGTTTATGGATCGCTCTATAATGGAAGGCGATCCACACCGCCTGCTGGAGGGCATGATCATTGCCGGTCTGGCGATTGGTTCGGATCAGGGATATATTTATGTCCGCGCGGAATATCCGCTGGCTGTAGATCGGCTGCGCATTGCCATCGCCCAAGCGGAAGAATTGGGTATCCTGGGCGACAGCATCCTGGGCACAGGCAAGAGCTTCCATATTCATATCAATCGCGGCGCTGGCGCCTTCGTCTGCGGCGAAGGCTCGGCCCTGACCGCTTCCATCGAGGGCAAGCGTGGTATGCCCAGGGTCAAGCCGCCCCGTACAGTGGAGCACGGCCTGTTCAATAAGCCCACCAACCTGAATAATGTGGAAACATACGCCAACGTGCCCATGATTATGAACAAAGGAGCGGCGTGGTATAAATCCATTGGCCCGGAGAACAGTCCCGGCACCAAGGCATTTGCCCTGACCGGCACCATTCAGAATACCGGACTGATCGAAGTGCCCATGGGCACCACGCTGCGGGAAGTGATTTTTGACATCGGCGGCGGTATGCGGGGCGGCACGAAATTCAAAGCGGTGCAGATTGGTGGCCCCTCCGGAGGTTGTTTGACTGAAAAGGATTTGGATATTCCCTTGGACTTTGATTCGCTGGCCAAGGTGGGAGCCATGATCGGCTCCGGTGGATTGGTTGTGATGGACGATAAAACCTGCATGGTGGAGGTCGCCCGATTCTTTATGAACTTTACCCAGAATGAATCCTGCGGTAAGTGCGTTCCCTGCCGTGAGGGCACCAAGCGGATGCTGGAAATCCTGGAGCGCATCACCGAGGGAAAGGGCGAGGACGGCGATATTGAGCGTCTGGAGGAACTGGCTGATACCATCTCCAATACCGCCCTGTGCGGCCTGGGCAAAACGGCTCCATCGCCCGTCATTTCCACCATCCAGAATTTCCGTGAGGAATATGAAGCACACATTTACCGTAAACGTTGCCCTGCCGGGCAGTGCGGGAAGCTCAAAGTGTTCACCATTGATCCCGAAAAATGCAAGGGCTGCTCCAAGTGCGCCCGGAACTGCCCGGTGAACGCCATCAGCGGCAAAATCAAATCTCCTTTTACCATCGACCAAGCCAAATGTATCAAATGCGGCGCCTGCATCAGCAACTGTGCCTTCGGCGCTGTCAGCGAGGAGGCGTAAGATATGCAGATGAAAAATATGATGGAAGTGGACGGCATTCCCGTAAAAATCGAGGGCGAACGCAATCTGTTGGAAGTCATCAGCAAAACAGGAATCAAGCTGCCGGTGTTCTGTTACCACTCCGATCTATCTATTTACGGCGCTTGCCGCATGTGCATGGTGGAGGATGAACGGGGGCACTTGATGGCCTCCTGCTCCACCCTTCCGCGGGAAGGCATGAAGATTCGGACGAATACGGGCCGCCTTCGTCAATACCGCAAGAATATTCTGGAATTGCTTCTTGCCAGCCATTGCCGGGATTGCACCACCTGCGAAAAGAGCGGTCAATGCAGTTTACAGGAACTGGCGGTGCAATTCGGCATTACGGGCGTGCGTTTTCCCAATGATAAAACAGAATCCCATCGGGATGAATCTTCGCCCAGCATCATCCGCGATCCCAGCAAGTGCATTCTCTGCGGCGATTGCGTGCGGGAATGCAATGAAATCCAGCATGTGGGAGCCATTGACTTTGCCCACCGTGGCTCCAAAGCCACCATCAGCACGGCATTTGGAAAACCCTTGGCTGAATCCCTGTGCGTGAATTGCGGCCAATGTGCCGCCGCCTGTCCAACGGGGGCCATCATCGTGCGGGATGATACGGCGAAGGTCTGGGACAAATTGGATGATCCCAAGGTGTTTGTCACCTGCGAAATCGCACCCGCCGTCCGGGTGGGCATCGGCAGGGAGCTGGGCCTGGGTGACGGTGAAAACGCCATGGGACGTATCGTGGCCGCTCTGCATCGGATGGGCTTTGACGAAGTATATGACACCGCCACCGGCGCGGACCTGACGGTGATAGAGGAAGCCAACGAATTTGTGGATCGGCTGCAAAACGGCGGCACTTTGCCGCTGTTTACCTCCTGCTGCCCTGCGTGGGTACAGTTTGTGGAAAAGAAATATCCCGAATTTTTGCCCCACGTTTCCACCTGCCGTTCCCCCATGAGCATGTTTGCCGCCGTGATCAAGGAATATTATCACGATAAGCTACCAGAGGGAAAAACCAGCCATTACCATGTGGCGCTGATGCCCTGTACAGCCAAGAAATTTGAGGCCAAACGCCCCGAATTTACCACCGAGGATGGAGCGAACACCGATGATGTGATTACCACGCAGGAGCTGATCCGTATGATCAAGCGGTCTGGCATTATGTTCAATGAATTGGAGCCGGAAGCTGTCGATCTGCCCTTTGGTACGATGTCCGGCGCGGGCGTAATCTTCGGTGTGACGGGCGGCGTAACCGAGGCTGTGCTTCGCAAAATCGCCTCGGACAATTCCAAAACGACGCTGGCCCAGATCGAATATACCGGCATTCGTGGAATGGAAGATGTGAAGGAAGTCTATATTCCCTATGGTGATCGTCAGCTGCACATTGCCGTCTGCAGTGGCCTGGCCAATGCCCGCAAGATCGTGAAGGGCATTATGCGGGGAGATTTGCAGTATGATTTGGTGGAAGTGATGGCTTGCAGGGGCGGCTGCATCAGTGGCGCTGGCCAGCCCTATATCTCCCATCGTCATCGGGGGAAGCGCGGTGACAGCCTGTACCGTTCTGATAAGATCAGTACCATCAAACGTTCCCAGGATAATCCGCTGATGAAAGAAATGTATAGCGAAGGCGGCATTCTCTGTGGACGGGAACATGAACTGCTTCATGTGAATTACGTTAGATAAAGAATGAAAACAAAACCGTGTCTGGCAATGAACCAGGCACGGTTTTGTTTATGCTCGAATCAAAAGCGTTAAGGTCCTTTCGTACCGATGAAGACTCAGCGCATGCTCGAGCGGTCCCAGCAGCGTTCCATCCACATACACCTGGGCATCCGGCTGAGCATCGCGTGTTTTTGCCCGAAGGGAGAGAGTATGAACCTCCGAATAGATGATCGCATTTCCGTTATGTTCTACCGGGCACAGGGGATTGAGTACGAAGCACCCGCAATCCGGCGTCAGCAGTGGCCCGCCTGCGGAGGCGTTATAGCCGCTGGAGCCCGTAGGTGTGGCCACGATAACCCCATCTCCCTGCCATTGCCCAAGGGTGTTCTTTCCATCCTGGGCAGACACTGTGACAGTTGTACCAAACTCCCCTTTTGCGATGATGATATCATTGACCGCGAAGCGTTCTTCCCCCTGCCAGGAAAAACCCAGCAGGGTACGGGGGGAAGGGACAAGAGCAGACAGCCGTTGTTCGTCCAATGCCGGCAATTCATCCCGGTGAAAGGCGCAGAGGTAACCTCGATGCCCTATATTGATGCCAAACAGCGGTTTTCCTGTCCGTATGGCAGGAATGGCAGCATGCAGAATGGTGCCATCCCCGCCGATCGCACAGATCATATCGCAATCTTCCGGCCCGCCGGATTTACAAGCGGAAATATCCAGCCAACTGGCATTTTCCGGCGCAACCACACAATCAAAATGCCGGGAGAGCGTTTCCACAGCATGAAAAGCCGTTCTCCTGCGGTCCGGCGTCGTGCCGTTTGGGTGAAGAAACAATCTCATAGGATTACTTGCCGGACAAGGCTTCATCAATGGCCTTCGCTGCCACTTTTCCCGCGCCCATGGCGGAGATCACGGTAGCAGCCCCGGTCACGGCATCGCCACCCGCATAGACGTGTTCGCGGGAGGTGAGACCATCTTCATTCACGATGATACCGCCCCATTTGTTCACTTCCAGGCCCTTGGTGGTGCTCTTGATCAACGGATTGGGGCTGGTGCCGATGGACATGACCACCGTATCCACATCCAGATCAAATTCGCTGCCTGGCACTGCCACAGGCCGGCGGCGGCCGGAGGCATCCGGCTCGCCCAGTTCCATTTTCACGCAGCGGATTCCGGTGACGAAGCCGTTCTTCGGGTCTCGGGGGTCATCGGGATTATTGTAGCCCAAAATCTCGATGGGGTTGCACAGCAGGCGGAAATCGATGCCCTCTTCCTCCGCGTGCTCCACTTCTTCCCGGCGGGCGGGCAATTCCTCCATCGAGCGGCGATAGACGATGTACACCTTTTCTGCGCCTAGGCGCAGGGCGGTGCGGGCTGCGTCCATGGCCACGTTGCCGCCTCCCACAACTGCCACCTTACCACCCTTCATGATGGGCGTTTGGGGGTCGTCTTTGTATGCCTTCATCAGATTGCTGCGGGTCAGGAACTCATTGGCGGAGTAAACGCCTTTATAGGCTTCGCCGGGAATGTTCATAAAATTGGGCAGCCCCGCGCCGGAGCCAACGAATACCGCCTCAAAACCCATCTCGAAAAGCTCGTCAATGGTCAGGGTTTTGCCGATGATGACGTTGGTTTCCACATCCACGCCCAATTCTTTCAGCGTATCCACTTCCTTCGCCACAATGGACTTGGGCAGGCGGAACTCGGGAATGCCGTACACCAGCACGCCGCCCGCGGTATGCAGCGCTTCATAAATGGTGACCTTGTAGCCCTTCTTGGCCAGATCGCCCGCGCAGGTCAGGCCGGAGGGGCCGGCACCCACCACAGCCACCTTGTGGCCGTTGGGCGTGGGAGCCTGCGCCTTTTCATTGGCATGGGCGTTGTGCCAGTCCGCCACAAACCGCTCCAGCCGGCCGATGCCTACGGGATCCATTTTTGCCCGCACATGCAGCGTGCATTGGCTTTCGCACTGGGTCTCCTGGGGGCACACCCGGCCGCAGACAGCGGGCAAGGAAGAGGACTGATTGATGATCCTGTACGCTTCCTCAAAATTGCTCTGTTTGATTTGGGTGATGAAATCGGGAATATTGATGTTCACTGGGCAGCCGTTCACGCAGGGCTTGTTTTTGCAATTCAGGCACCGCTTGGCTTCCTCCACGGCAATCTCCACCGGATAGCCCAGGGCCACCTCTTGGAAATTGTGGGCGCGTACTTGGGGAGCCTGGGTGGGCATTTCATGTTTCTTCGGATTCACAGCCATTGTTTTTCTCCCTCCTTACGCGTCCTTGAACAGATTGCATGCTTCTTCATAAGCGTGGCGCTCATATGCCGCATACATGCGGCCCCGGCTCATGGCTTCGTCAAAGTCGATCTCGTAGCCGTTGAAATCCGGCCCATCCACGCAGGCAAACTTGGTGACGCGCTTGCCATCCTGGATCAGCGTGATGCGGCAGCCGCCGCACATGCCGGTGCCGTCAATCATGATGGGGTTCATGCTGGCAGTGACAGGCACGCCGAAGGGCTTAGCGGCAGCGACCACAAATTTCATCATGATCAGGGGGCCGATGGTGATGATCATATCATATTGCTCGCCTGCTTCCAGCATTTCCTTCAGTGGCACGGTCACATTGCCGTGACGGCCATAGGAGCCGTCGTCAGTCATCACGATCAATTGGTCAGAACAAGCCTTGAACTCATCCTCCAGGATCAGCAAATCCTTGTTCCGAAAGCCGATAATACTGGTGACCTTCGCGCCCAGGCGATGGAATTCCTCCGCTACCGGCATAGCGATGGCGCAGCCCGCGCCGCCGCCTACGACGCAGACGTTTTTGATGCCCCCCGTGTGCGTGGCCAAGCCCAGCGGGCCGGCGAAATCCTGGAGATAATCGCCCGCTTCCTTATGATTCAGGATTTCCGTGGTCGCGCCGACCACCTGGAAAATCACCTTTACGGTGCCTTCTTCGGGATTGGTGCCCGCCACGGTCAGCGGGATGCGCTCTCCTTCTTCATCCACCCGCAGGATGATGAACTGGCCGGGCTTTGCCTTCCGGGCCACCAGCGGCGCATCCACCTCGATTTGCGTCACAGTGGGGTTCAACACCCGCTTTCTGACGATTTTATACATCCTATCTTCACTCCATTCTGATAAAAGGCGGCCCTTGATTCTCAAGAGCCGCCTTTGAACGTATGTCTGTCCGCATGGCGGACTGGCGAATTTATGTGCTTGAATTACATGGCCGTATAGCCGCCGTCTACAGCCAGATTCACGCCCGTAACATAACTGGAGGCAGGGGAAGCCAGGAAAATGGCGGCGGTGTCCAATTCGCCTTCTTCACCGTAGCGTTCTTCGGGGATCATGGTCTTGGCGTTCTGCTGGAAGAAATCGCTGTTCAGGGTATCACGAGTCAGGTCGGTGTAAAAATAGCCGGGGCAGATAGCGTTGACGGTGATGTTATACTTTCCCCACTCTGCAGCCAGCGCGCGGGTCATGTTGACCACGCCACCTTTGGCGGCATGATAAGGCGCGGAACCGGCGATCTTGTTGCCTACCAGGCCGTACATGGAGGCAATGTTGATAATGCGGCCATACTTGGCGTTGATCATGGCTTTCTTGGCCACAGCGCGGGCAACGCGGAAGGAACCGAACAGGTCGATATTCATTTCGTTGCTGAACTGGTCATCGGTAATATCCTCGGCGGGAGCCACAGCGCCGGTGCCCGCGTTATTGATCAGGATATCTACCCGGCCAAACTTAGCCACCACTTGGTCCACCATGGCGTTCACGGCATCGGTATCGGTGATGTCGCAGCGAACAGCCAGGGTTTCCACGCCATATTCCGCAGCGATCTCTTTCGCCACTTCGTCGATCATGTTCTGACGGCGCGCTACGGCCACGATATTTGCGCCCTGGTTGGCGAGCGCCTTGGCCATCTGCACTCCCAGGCCTGTGGAGCAGCCCGTCACGATCGCAACCTGTCCCTTTAAATCGAAATAGTTCTTCATGTTCCGCGTCCTCCTTTTTCGTTCCTCTTTGTCAGCGTCTGGTGGCAAGCCGCGAAATATTCTTTCATCCGCTTTGCCGAAGGCATTATAAAGGAAAATCGATAAACAAAGAATGATTAGTTTTGCATGGCAGATATATCATTTCATATAAGTTTCTTCGCTATACGGCGCTTATGATATGCAGTGATATAGTTGATATGCCATTTTGGTAATTCATTTTATAAACAAGTATCGATATACTACTGTCGGTTTGAAGAAACCAGGACAATGTTTTTTACAGGAGGTTATAAGCATGGCACGGTTCACACTCCCTAGAGATCTGTATCACGGAAAAGGCGCATTGGAGGCACTCAAAACCTTCAAGGGCAAAAGAGCCATGATCTGCGTAGGCGGCGGCAGCATGAAAAAGTTTGGTTTCCTGGATCGGGCAGAAGCCTATCTCAAAGGAGCCGGCATGGAAGTAAAGATTTTTGACGGCATTGAACCCGATCCCTCCGTGGAAACCGTCATGCGCGGCGCGGATGCGATGCTGGATTTTGAGCCTGATTGGATCGTGGCTATCGGCGGCGGCAGCCCCATCGATGCGGCCAAGGCCATGTGGATCAAATATGAATATCCGGAATGCACCTTTGAGGACATGTGCAAGGTGTTTGGTATTCCTGAGCTGCGCAAGAAGGCGCATTTCTGCGCCGTTTCCTCCACCAGTGGCACCGCAACGGAAGTCACCGCTTTTTCCATTATCACCGACTACAGCAAGGGCATCAAATACCCCATCGCGGATTTTGAAATCACGCCCGATGTGGCCATCGTTGATCCTGAATTGGCCGAGACCATGCCTAAGAAGCTGGTGGCCCACACCGGCATGGATGCCATGACCCATGCCGTGGAAGCATACGTTTCCACCGCAAATTGCGATTACACCGATCCGCTGGCGATCCATGCCATTGAAATGATCATGAACGATCTGGTGAAGTCCTATAACGGCGATATGGAAGCAAGGGATCGGATGCACAATGCCCAGTGCCTTGCCGGCATGGCGTTTTCCAACGCGCTGCTGGGCATCGTTCACTCCATGGCGCACAAGACAGGTGCTGCCTTTGCGGATTATGGCGCGCACATCATCCACGGCGCCGCCAACGCCATGTACCTGCCGAAAGTCATCGCTTTCAATGCAAAGGATGAGACCGCGAAAAAGCGCTACGGCGTGATCGTGGATTACATGGGTATCGCGGACAAGAATGCCAGCAATGATGAGAAGGTTGCCGCGCTGATCGCCTATCTGCGCAAGATGAATGATGATCTGAATATTCCGCACTGCATCCAGCATTATGGCGCGGACAGCTATCCCACGGAAAGCGGCTTTGTGCCCGAGAAGGTGTTCCTGGAGCGTCTGCCGGAAATCGCAAAGAATGCCATCGGCGACGCCTGCACCGGCTCCAACCCCCGGCAGCCCAGCCAGGAGGAAATGGAAAAGCTGCTCAAGTGCTGCTACTACGACACGGAAGTGGATTTCTGATGCAATATCAGCTGCCGTTCCATGAAATGGGGCGGCAGCTTCTGTTTTTGGGAGGTAAACATGCTGGAAAAGCGGGATTCAAAAGGGCGGACGGAAGAGGAAGCCATTGCAGCCTACAAAGGGAAAAATTATCCGAGGCCCGCGTTAACGGCTGATATTGCCCTGTTT
>JAFUDS010000035.1 GCA_017464305.1 Clostridia bacterium
TACACTTTATCATAGGTGCAATATGTCAGTCTATGACATTTTGGCCAGGATGATTCGTTTCGCCTCGTCGATAAATCTACAGGTTTGGCGATATTCGTATCCGATCCTCTCCGCCACGCTGTTAATGTCTTTGCCCTCCATGTATCGCAGCTGAATTACGTCTTTGTGCTGCCATTTTGTCAGCCTCGGCAGATAGACGGCCAGCTCTTTCCGCATGGCCTCTAGCTCTCTTTTCGATTGGTTGCAGGATTCTTCCGCGTCAACGATGCCGACCACGTCCCTTTCCATTCGTTTCCCGTCCCCGCCTCCGCTGGGCATTCCGGTGATCTTGGGAGAGATGTCCGTCGCTTTGGCCCGGATCATTTGCAGCGCCTCCGTCTTTCTCTTGACTTCCTTGTCTTTCGCCATGATGGCGTCAAAGTCTATCACGGTCGCATCCCTCCCTCGTTTTTTCCGCATCAAACATCGGATATATACCCCGTCGATCACGTCACTGTAATATACAGTACAATCTACGAATCGATATCCAGGATATACCTTCTCCATCTCCCGCTTCGCCTCGTTCATCATGTCGTGGGCGATCCTCCGCACCCTGGCATTGCTGCACCGGCTGTCGCTGGCGGATGATTTCGGTTTCTTTAGGTTCCGGCTGCCATTCCATCTGCGGATAATCTTTGCGCCAGGATCAATGGCCCGGTCTTTATGCTGTTTGAAGATGTATTTCGTAATGGCTTCCAGGCCTCGCTCGTCCGGCTGCAGCCTGTCCGAGTCTGCCCGCCCAGCTCCCGGCGTCGCCCGCCATATTCTTTCCAGATGATCTCGCTCTATTCCGCCGTTGACCACCAGGTGGAAATGGATCCGTTTCTCGTTTTCTTCCTCGCCGCCGCCCATGGCATAGACGTATTTCAGCGGCGGCAGATTAGCTGCCTTCCTGGCCCGGCGCACCCGGCTAAAGAAGTTTTGCAGGTCTTTCATGGCCCGCTTCTCTGTCGGTTCCGTTTCGTAGGTCAGCAGCAGGTGTAAGTCTTCCCTGGTGAAGTTGGTTTCGATCATCAGGATGAGGTGATGCTCCGCTCGCTTGTCGTTTAGTCTCTTTTGCGCTTCGCTGCTGATGTTCGCCTTCCTGGCCCTGGCCTCCGCCCGCTGTTCCCGGCCATAGATGGGGTAGACCTCCGCCTCCAGTCGTTCCCCGGCCCAGGTTGTCCGCGTCCGGTATCCCATGGTCCCGACCTTGACGGCTGTCGGTTGGGCAGACCATATGTTCAGCTGCTCCATCATGGCCGTTTCCTGCCGGTTGAACAGCGCTTCGTATTCCCAGCTCATGGTCTGCCCTCCCTTCTCCGTCTTCTCTCGTTGCTATCCGGGGGCATCAGTCGCCTGCCCCCGGCCCCCTGGCTCATGGTTGCTGTCGTGTTCGTGGACAGATACCTGAGGGTGAGGTGGCCAGGTCGGTGGTGACTTTCCGCCCGCCCCGTGCCTGAATTAATAATATCCTATACAAGGCCCTCAAGAGGGTACCCATTCCCTCGGTTCGCGGCCCTCCGCCGGGCACTCGTTCCATGAAAGTGGGCAGGGAAGGAGTCGAACCTTCCAGCGTTGGCACATCGCATATATCTTGGGAGGATTCCCCTTTCTTCCTAATATATATTGATACGCTCCGCCGGGCTGCCCATGTAAAGTGCCTGGATACCGGCTCTCTGGCCGCGTTTAATCCAGGCGGTTGATTATTTTGTTTAGCTCTCGATCTTTGTCTTTTCCATGATGGCTTTGCAATTGGGGCAGATGGCTGCATAGTGCATTGGATATTTGTCCATTTCCGCCTCAAATCCGCATTTCTCGCATTCCGCGAATTCATCCTCTTCGAATGCGTTGTATACGCGCCATACGGATGTCAACCGTTCCTCCGCCTGCTGGTTTTCCGTTTCTTTCTTCTCCTGGTTCCTCTTGCCAAATCTGAACAGTTTCATCATGCGCCCTCCTCTAAGTAGTCGAATAATGTGGGTACATCTCTCTTGGCGTCCGCCTGTCGGAGATACCCCAGCCCATCTCGGAAATAATCCGGGTTTAGCTCTGTGGCCATTCCTTCCCGGCCCATCTCGACGGCCATAAATGGCACGGTCATGATGCCACCGAATGGATCATAGACTGTTTCGCCCGGGTTACTGTATCGGTTGATTAGCCGCTCGACGATGTCCAGTTGCAGCGGGCAAACATGCATCTGCCGCCCGCCCCTCACCTGCTCGCTGTTCAGCGTCCGCATGCGGTTGACATCGTCCCATACTTCGTCCTGCCAGCTCCCTGGGGCGACGCACATAAACGTCGCGGGCAGATGGCCCTCCGCATCCAGCTTGTTGGCAATCTCCAGGTGTTCGTGATAGCTGTACACCGTGCCCCGGCTGAATTCCCGGTAGACCTTTTGCAGGTCGGTCATGGGAGTGTTCATTATCTCCTCTTTCGTCACCAGCCTGTCCCCGCTGCTCCGCCAGAATGCGTGAGCGTCCAGCTGCCATTGTGCCCGGGTGTATTCGTCTTTGCTCTTGACCACCTTTTCGTCCGCGTAGGCGGTGGACCTGTCCGTTGGTAGCTTCCGGAAAAGCAGAATGTATTCCGGACAACCGACACCCATCTTGCTGCCGTCCTTGCACTGTTCCGTCCATCCCAGGCGGTAGGTTTGATTGTTTTCCCGTACCACGTCCGTTACCACGGTAATCATGCCGATGTACTGAAAGCCGTGCTTCATGTAGTGTTGAATGGTCATGGCGTGGAAGGGCTCGATTGTCGGCATACCCGTGCCGGTGGCGTTCCCGAACATGACTCGATCCTTCGTGTGGCAGGCGTAGATCCGCCCCGGCTTTAGGCAGCGAAGCAGAGAAGGTGCCAGGTAGTCCATCTGTTCAAAGAAGCGCTCTGTATCCTCGTTGTGCCCCAGGTCGTTATAGCTCGGAGTGTATTCGTAGTGATTGCTAAAGGGAATAGAGGTCACGATCAGATCAACGCTGTTTTCTTCCAGGTTGGCGGTTTCCAGGATGGTGTCGTTATGGAAGATCCGGAAATGCGCCCCGGATATCTCTGTCCGTTCCACGCCGATGCTCCTTTCCATCTTTTTGATGATAATCTGATTGTTCAGCCCGTAGCAGCGCATCAGGGAGGCTAGGCGGCTCTGCATCTCGTTGTGCCGTTCCCACTTGTCTTTCAGCTGCTTGAGGATCTCCTCTTCGCTGTCCATGTAGATGATATCGATAATCACCTGCTCCTTTTGCAGGAAACGATATATCCGGTGAATGGCCTGGATGAAATCATTGAATTCGTAATCAATCCCCACAAAGATGGCCCGGTGGCAATGCCGCTGGAAGTTGCAGCCGCTGCCGCTGATTTCCTTCTTTGTGGCCAGGATGCGGCTTCTCCCCTCGCTGAAGTCGATGGTTCGCCGCTCCCGCGTGTCGATGTCCAGGCTGCCGTATACTTCCACCGCCTCTGGGATCTGCTTTTTGATCTCGTGGCGCTCCTCTTCCAGGTCGTGCCAGAGGATGAAATGGGCGTCCGGGTCGCTGTCTACGATCTCTTTCGCCTTGGCCACTCGCTCTTTGATGCTCTCCCGCTTCTCCCTGGCCGCGTCCTGTAGGCTCAATGCTGCGTCCCGGATCATCTTCACCTGGCCGTCCCGGTCTATGCCCGCGTCCGCCAGGTTGGTTTCCAATTTGTGGTACCTGACTTCCATCTCCGGCAGGGAATAGCCATCGTCCTTGTATCCCAGGTCGGATGGCTTTTGAATACACAGCGCCCAGGAGGATACCCATAGCCAGAATTCATCCTGCTTGTGAGGGTACAGCGTCAGATTGTTCGCCTTGGTGCTGTCCCGCTGGAAGAATCTGGTCAGCGCCTGCCCCGTGTCCATGACGTCCAGATATCCGGCGTAATGGATCAGTTCCTTGTATTTGTTCGGGGAAGGCGTCGCCGTGGCGACCATCTTGTATTTTACGTTCTTGAATTTGTCCAGGAATGTCTGATAGGTCTTGCTGCCGAAAGAGCGGAGGACGGATGCTTCGTCCAGGCTGGTGGCGGCGAAGTAGGTCGGATCGATGTCCCCGTCCCGCACCCGCTCGTAGTTCGTCAGCAATACTCGCTCTTTGTGCTGCCGTATTTCTTCCATGTTCCGCACATAGGGCGGTTCGTAGTCCCATCCTAACAGCTCCACCGCGTCCCGGACGAATTCTTGCTTTACGCCCAGGGGAACAACAATCAGCGCCTGGCCATCTTCTTCCTCCGCCGCCAGGCGGCAGAATTCCAGCTGCTGTACGCTCTTGCCCAGGCCGAAGCTTTCGAAAAGCGCCCGCTTTCCGCCGTGCAGCGCCCAGACCACCGCGTCCCGCTGGTGGGGCAGCAGGCGCGGGTTGACCTTCTCCGGTTCGACGTCGAATCCTGTCTCTGGCGCGATGACCATCTTGGTCTCGAGAAATTCTTGATAATTCATCATCTCTCAGCTCCAATCACGTCGCCCGCTGGGGCCATTCCGCCGTCTTCGTCATCGTCCCAGGGGAAGATATCCGGCGGCTCGTTCCCGTTTGCCATGTCCTGCCGCTGCCATGCGGCGGTTTTCCGCGTGTTCAATTCTTCCCGGAGCGTTTTTAGTTCCTTTGTCATGTGGCGAATCACCGCCGCCGCGTCGGTCTTCAGCTCGCTGACGCAGTTCCGCCCGCCGATCTTCCGATAGGGGCAGGATGCGCAATCTCGCCCTGTGCTTTTGCAGCATCCCAGCGCCGTCGCGATAGGCTCATAATCTCCGTGCCATTGCCCGCCGTATCGCACATCTTTGGCGATGTCTCGCAGGTCTTTGACCACGTCCGCCGTCTTTTCGGATTGCTTCCCGTTGCTGGACATTAGTTTATCGCATGCTTCTATCAGGTTGATGGCCACGCATAGACTGCTATATCTGCTCATTTTGTTTCCTTCTCCTTTTCCTGCTCGATCTTCTCTTTCGTGTTCCTTATCAGCTGGTCAACCTCCGCCATATACATGGCCTTCTTGTTCCGGAGAATGATAATTTCCTGTATTTTGATGCCGTCCAGCTGCTGGATGGCGTGTTCCTCTCTGGCCCGTTCTGCTTCCAGATGCTCCATCGCCCGCTCTAGGCGCATTCTGTTTGTTATACACATCTGGCGACCTCCTGGGCGTAATAGCTCAACTTGTCGAATTTGACGATGGTCCATGGTTCGTCCCCGTCTTGGATCAGCGCCATTACGATCTGCTTCGCAATTCGCGCTTTCGGTATCTGGGCTGCGTCATAGAGGTAGATGCTGAAGCGCTGCTGCATCTTGGTGACGTCCGTTTCGCCTTCCGAGCCGGTGATGGCCTGGAGATATTCGTTTCCCTTCTTTACCAGGTAAACCGTCCGTTCGCCTCTCATCTGCGGCCCTCCTTCCCGGCATATGTCCATTCGATATGCTGGTTGGCCATGGGAATGCTGCCGATATACTGCGCTTCCCGCTGCCGCTGATAGTCGATCTCCATCCAGGCGATGCCTCCGCCCAGGATGACCACGGCGAAGATGGCCATGGCGATGCAGTTCGCCTTTCCGCCCAGCTTTTCCGTGATTGACTCTCTCCGTCCTTTCATGGTATAATCCCTCCTGTCATTGTCTAGGGTTTGCACCCGTTGGCGTTCGTATCGCCAGCGGGCGCTTTTTATTTGCCTCATGATGCTTTCTCCCTTTCTGCCTTCCAGCGCTGGAATTCCGCCTCATTCTCCGGAATGGCGAAGAAGGCGCGGATCTCGTCCAGCAGCTCGATGGCCAGGCTCTTGTATTCCGGTTTGATCGCGGTCATCTCGCATTCAATCGTTGCCGGTTCGATTTGCTTTGCCATGATTAGCTCCTTCCTATATGTTCCGCAGTTCTTCTCGTTCTCTGATAAATTCATCAATTGTCATCTGGCTTTCTCCGATGATCGGCAGTCCGTCTTCATCGTATTTCAGGAAGATGCCGCTTTGGTTGCTGCATTTCACGCTCCCCTTGGCCCCGATCTTTATGCTGATGTCCGGCTCGATCTCCATCATTTTCATTTCCAGCATGTTGTCCGGTGTGTTTCTGATGTCGATCTTCAGCTTCGCCGTCACCGTTCCTGTCGCCAGATCTTTCTCCGTCAGGTTGGCAGCTAATATTCTGATCGCGCTGTCGAGGTTGATGCGGAATTCTTCCAGCACTTCGCTGTTGAGGCTTAGTACCTGTGCGTTCATTGTCTCGCTCCTTTCAAGCTGCTCGCCGCTAAATACTGCCAGCTCTGCGGTGGCCGTTTTAGCCCGAATTCTGATAGTTCTCTCGGTTCTCTAAACTGTTCGACTTCTGCAATGTGCCATCCGTAAAGGAAGTCTTTGTCTCCGAGATACTTCTCGAATTCCCTCACGGTTAGGCAGGTATAAAGTCCGTCCTCTTTTGTATGCTCTTGCCCGTCGATCAGCGCCTTGCCGTTCTTCCTGGATACCTTCACAATCCGGTCTA
>JAFUDS010000036.1 GCA_017464305.1 Clostridia bacterium
ATAGGTCATCGGTGGAAGTGCGGTAACGCATGTAGCTTGATGATACTAATAGGTCGAGGGCTTGATTTTAAGCAGGTCCGAGAGACTAATTGGAAAACGTCAACAAGGTCAGTTGAATCTTCGAAAGCTGTGCAGTTGTCAGAGTGCGGGAGAAAGAAATAGATCACCCTTTCCGGTGGTGATAACGAAGGGGTCACACCTGTTCCCATACCGAACACAGAAGTTAAGCCCTTCAGTGCCGATGGTACTTGGTTGGAGACGGCCCGGGAGAGTAGGTCGCTGCCGGATTCCAATAGCTCGCTACGAAAGTGGCGAGTTTTCTTTTTGCTATTGACAAATAGATAATAAGACATTATAATACATCTTGTTCTTCGGAACGAGTATTGAATTGTGAGGAGATTTGTAATGGGAAGATATTTTGGCACTGACGGTTTCCGGGGGAAGGCCGGAGTGGATCTAACGGCGGATCATGCCTACAAGACGGGCCGTTTTCTGGGCTGGTATTATGGCCAGCAGCATGAGGGTGGAGAGCGGGCCCGCATCGTGATCGGCAAGGATACTCGCCGTTCCTCCTATATGTACGAATCCTCCCTGGCGGCGGGGATTACCGCCAGCGGCGCGGACGCTTATCTGCTGCATGTGACCACCACCCCCTGCGTCAGCTACATTACCCGGACGGAGGGGTTCGATTGCGGTGTCATGATTAGCGCCAGCCACAATCCCTACTGGGATAATGGCATCAAGCTGATGAACCACAAGGGAGAGAAGATGGACGACGCCCTGCAGGATCAGCTGGAGGACTATATCGATGGCAAGATCGAGGAGCTGCCCTTTGCCACGGAGGATAAAATCGGCTGCACGGTGGACTTCTACACCGGGCGCAATCGCTACATCGGCTATCTGACCACCCTGGCCACCAAGCCCTTTGATGATCATCGCATTGCGCTGGACTGCGCCAACGGCTCCAGCTGGATGATCGGCCCGGCGGTATTCAATGCCCTGGGGGCGAAGACCTATGTGATCGGCAACAATCCGGACGGTGTGAACGAGAACCTGAACTGCGGCAGCACCCATATTGAGAACCTGAAGCAGTACGTGAAGGAAAATAAGCTGGACGTGGGCTTTGCCTTCGACGGGGACGCGGATCGCTGCCTGGCGGTGGACGAAAAGGGTGAGGAAATCAACGGCGACAAGATTATGTACATCTGTGCGAAGTACATGAAGAGCCATGGCCAGTTGCCCAGCAACACGGTCGTGACCACCATCATGAGCAACTTCGGCCTTTACAAGGCGCTGGACGCAGCGGGGATTAACTACGAGAAGACCGCGGTGGGCGACCGGTACGTATACGAAAACATGAAGGTATACCATCATGCCATCGGTGGAGAGCAGAGCGGGCATATTATCTTCCGGAAGCATGCCCGGACGGGGGACGGTCTGATCACCGCCATCATGCTGATGAGCGTTATGATCGACACCCAGCTGCCCCTGAGCGTCCTGGCGGAAGGATGCCAGATGTATCCCCAGGTGCTGAAGAACGTGGTAGTAGACGATAAGGACGAAACCATGGGAGATCAGATCGTGATGGACGCGGTGGCTGCGGCTTCGGAGGCCCTGGGAGATAGCGGACGGGTACTGCTGCGCAAGAGCGGCACGGAGCCGGTGCTGCGGGTCATGAGCGAAGCGGGCAGCGAGGAAGAATGCGAGAAGCACGTGGACGCCATCATCAAGGCGATGGAAGCGAGCGGACATCTGGTGGAGGTTAGAAAATAATGCTGAAGACAAAGGATTTATATGATCTGAGCCATACTCGGGCGGCGGCCCTGATGGAGGGGACGGAGTATCCCTGGGAGACGCTGGGCAAGATTAAGGAGACCATCCTGGAGATCGGAAAGAACCTGCCCAAGGAGGAATTCAACGAGACCCTGGACGAGGCGGGACAGCCTGTGTGGATCGCCAAGGACGCGAAGATCTATCCCAACAACTACATCGCCGGGCCGACCATCATTGGCCATGGAACGGAGGTTCGCCCGGGGGCCTTTATCCGGGGCAGCGCCCTGGTAGGGGATAACTGCGTCGTGGGCAACAGCACAGAGCTAAAAAACGTGATTCTGTTCGACAACGTACAGGTGCCCCACTATAATTACGTAGGCGACAGCATCCTGGGCTACAAGAGCCACATGGGCGCGGGATCCATTACCAGCAACGTAAAGAGCGATAAGAAGCTGGTGGTGGTGAAGAACGGGGAAGAAAAGATCGAAACCGGGCTGAAGAAGATGGGGGCCATGCTGGGCGACCGGGTGGAGGTAGGCTGCAACAGCGTGCTGAATCCTGGTACGGTCATCGGCCGGGACAGCAATGTTTATCCCACCAGCTGCGTCCGGGGCATGATTCCGGAGGGATGCATCTGGAAAAACACCGGGAAGGTAATTGTAAAAACCAAAGACTGACATTGAAAGGTCTCCAAGAAAAGGGTATACTTTATTCCAAACTGTGGGAGGAGAAAACACCATGAATGTAATTATCGCGGAGAATTATGAGGACGGCGCCCGGAAGGCAGCGGACCTGATCGAGAAGATTGTACGGGATAATCCCGCCTGCACCCTGGGCTTGGCCACTGGGTCCAGCCCCGTGGGCATGTATCAGGAGCTGGCGCGGCGCTGTAAGGAAGAGGGACTGGATTTCAGCCATGTGCACAGCGTGAACCTGGACGAATATGTGGGCCTGGAGGGCACGCATGACCAGAGCTATCGTTACTTCATGAATACCAACCTGTTCGACCACATCAACATCGACAAGGCCAACACTTATGTGGCCAAGGGCGTGGGCGATGTGGAAGCGAACCTGAAGGAATTCAACGAAGTGCTGGATCAGACGGATATCGACATCCAGGTGCTGGGCGTCGGGCCGGACGGGCATCTGGGCTTCAACGAGCCGGGGGATACCCTGTACGACGGGGCCCATGAGGAAACCCTGGAGGACAGCACCATCGAGGCCAACAAGCGCTTCTTCGCCAGCAAGGAGGATGTGCCCACCCACGCGCTGACCATGGGCATGGGGAACATCATGCGGGCGAAGCGACTGCTGATGATCATCAGCGGGAACAAGCAGGAGGCGGCGACGAAGCTGCTGATGGAGGATAAGATTGATCCCCATTGCCCCTGCACCTTTATGCGGATGCATCGGGATGCTACGGTGGTGATTGAGAAGAAGTTGGCGCAGGAGATTGGGTATATTCATTAAGCTGTATTATTTTGGTGTGGGGCTGCGCCCCACAGGCCCCAATATTAAGTCTATAACGAAAAACTCCCTCGCGATGGTGCGAGGGAATTTTGTTACATTAGGCAGGAACTGCCGAGGAGCAGTTGGGCCAGATAGTAGGTGACCATGATGAGCACATCGTATCGGGGGCGATTGGGAAACAGCAGCCCTCGGAAGACCAGATTATCGCTGAAAAAGAACAGCGCGGCGCCCAGGGCGACCATCAGGCCAGACCAGCCATAATTGGTGGCTCCACCGGCGATGCCGCTGGCCGCCATGATGCAGAGGATGACGCCGTAGACTGCGAAGGGCAGCATGTTCTTGCCGATAAGGGTACGATGGCGATAGAACAAATAAGCCAAATAGGCCAGGAAGCACACTAACAGCACCAGATGGGGTACGCCGACGGGAAAGAGCCGCAGGAAGGCGATGATATAGCACACATGACCCAAGAGGAAGAAGCCTAAGCCAACTTCAAAGACATATTCCAGCAGGTAATCCGCCACGGCATGGAGGCCAATAGCGGCGACGAAGATCCAATACAGGGGATCCAGCTTCAGGGCGGCGGTGAGGGCCGGAACCATGGCACAGAGAGTGCCCAGGGATTTGAAGCATGCCGCCAGAGGAAGCTTTATGGGCTTGTAATGCAGGAAAAGAGGGAGGCAGGTTCCCAGGCTGAGAACCGCACAGCCCAGCAGAATCCACATAAAATCATCTCCTCCTATCACAAAAATTCAAGTGCGGGTGGATTATAATAGCGTTTTGCTTGCTCCGTTGAATAAGAGTTTCTCGCCCCCCGCTCCGCGGGGGCTTTGATTTGGGGGGCTTAGAGATTATCATCCCCAGGGACCCAGGGCATCAGGAAGCAATTGACATACCAGCTGGTTCCGCTTTTGTGGTTGCCGTAGGTAAAGATTTTGGTTTCCTCCTCGGTTCGCTCGTCCTTGGGCAGGAGGACGATATTTTTTTCCCGCTGGGCGGCGGGATCATAGTCATAGACGAACATGCGAACGGTGTTCTTCATGGCGCCTTCAATGCAGGTCAGCCGATATTTGCCGTCGGGACGGAGCTCTACATCATACACGATGCCCACATGGACGTATTTATTGGATTTCTCCCCATAGAGGACGACGAAGCCCTTCTGGGGGATGGAGGAGGTGCGGTGCATATACAGATAGCCTGGGGCCATCTTCTTGGGGGCGGAGCCCTTGATATGATAGATGGGTTCCGGCGAGGTGCCCTCCTCCAGGGTCTTCATCAGCTCATCCTGGGGCATCTGGGGGATTTCCGCTTCCAGCATGCACCAGGTGACAAAGCCTGCACACCAGGAGTTCTTGCCCCAGTCGTAATTATTATACCAGGTGGTGTACTTGTTCTTGACGCCCTGATCCTTGCCATTGGTATTGACCCACTCATTGTAAGCCACGTCCAGCAGGCGCTGAATCTGCTCCGGGGGAGACACCAGCTCCGTGCCGATTTCTAGGGGCAAGGGGGTGGGCGTCGCCTTGGACTTGGCGGCCAGGGCGGAAGCGGCGCTGAAGACCATCAGCAGGGAAAGCAGGAGGGAAAGAGTCTTTTTCATGAAAATCAGATCCTTTCTGAAAAAATGTATTTCGCGTGCGGGAGTTCCCCTCCGGGGCACGCTCTCGCTCCGTTCCAGACGTAGCGGTACAAAGACGCTGACTTCGAGCAAGCTCTCGTCACCGTCTAAGTACCGACGTCTTCCAAGGGCCCCGGAGTGAAACATCCCTTCGCCGATGAAGTGCGCTTACTTCGAATCAAAATAATTCGACAGGGCCTCGGAGAGAGACTGGGACACGGGGGACGCGCTTTCCGTAGGCATCGGGGTGGGAGACGCGTCCGGCGTCAGGAAGGGATAATCGTATGGGCTGGTCCAGGTGGCAGTGGGCTCCTCGGAAGGCTCCGGCGAGGGAGTGAATGTTTCCTCCACGCCAATAGTGGGTGAGGTGGCTTCACCGCCAAGGCCGGAAAGCTGGGGTGTTTCTACTGCCTCTGGCTCGGGAGAGGGCGTAGCCTGGCCCGTCAGCCGCAGGATGGCGTCCCGCAGGGATGCAGAGGAGCTTTCCAGGGGAATGGTGCGGGCCCCATGAACCAGAGAAAGGAGGATCAGCCCCATCAACAGCAGGGTAATCAGTTTAAACCGATAGCGCTGGCCTTTCAAGCGGGATTCCCCCTTTCTAGCATGGCGAGGCGGGTATCCTCCTCCAGGTCAGCTTCATTCAGGCTCTCTACGCCTTGAATGAAGCCCACCAGGCACAGGCTGGACACCAGGGAGGAGCCGCCATAGGAGATGAAGGGCAGGGTAACCCCGGTAAGAGGAATCAGCTTCAGCACGCCGCCCAGAATGACGAAAGCCTGCAAGCCAAGCAGCAGGGTAGCGCCCATGGCCAGCAGCCCATGGAAACGGCGGCGGGCGGACATGGCGATGGTGGCTCCCCGCCAGATCAGCGCCACATAGATCAGAAGCACGCAGGCAGCGAAGACGAGGCCAAATTGCTCGCAAAGGACGGCGAAGATAAAGTCCGACTCATAGACGGGAATCGAGGTAGGAGACCCCAATCCCAATCCGACGCCCCAAAGGCCACCGCTGGCGATGGCGTTCAGCCCCTGCACCAGCTGATAGCCCGCATTTTCGTAATCCGCCCAGGGGTCTAGCCAGATGGATACCCGGAGGCGCACATGGGCAAAGCTCTGATAGCCATACCAGGCGGCGCCGACGCCCCCCGCCACGCCTAACAGGGAGAAGGGGAGATTGCCGGTGGCGGCCCAGAAGAGCAGCAGGGTCGTACCATAATAGAGTAGGGCGGTTCCTAAGTCCTTTTGCAACAGCAGGAGACCCAGGCAGGCCACGGAAAAGACCACCCAGGGGAGCATCCGCCGCTGGGACAGGAAGAAGGCCAGGGAAAGCACCAGGGAGAGCTTTACCAGCTCGCTGGGCTGCAGGGAGAAGGAACCGATGGTGATCCAGTTTTTGGCGCCATTGATCTCGCGCCCCAGGAGGAGGGGGAGGCTCAGCAGGGCCAGGGAGCCGACGAAGATGAGCCAGATGATTCGCCGACCGGTATGCATGGCGCGGACAAAGTAAATACAGAGGATCATGGCGAAGAGCCCGACGCCATAAGAGATCACCTGCTGCAGGGCATAGGCTGGATTGGTATCATACAGCAGCAGCACCCCCAGGGCGCACAGGAAATTGGTCAGGGACATGAGCAGCCGATCCGTAGGGAACAGATGGGGCAGCACCCAGGTGCCCACAAAGATCATGGCAGGGACGGCCAGGGCCAGAATATATCCCATGAAATCATTCTTTCGCGCCCCCAGCAGCAGGAAGGCCAGGGCAAAAAAGAGCATCACCACCAGGGACAGGCGACGGCCGGGAGTATGGCTTTTCCGTTTACTCACTCCAGTCCACCTCCCATCTGTCACTGCGCCGACGGCGGGCGGGTGGACGCTGCGTTACCGTATCCGCAGAATCTGGCACGGTGGATGGCTCCGAGGGAACCTTGGGAGCAGGCGAAAGGACGGGGCCACCTTCCTGGGGGAAAACGGGCGCCGCAGGTCCGGCTATTTCCGCAGGGAAGGCAGGCATAATAGCTGCCGGGGCAGGAACCTCCTGCGCCGGGAAGGGGGGATACATCGGAGGATATTCCGCCGGAGAAACCGCGGGTGGAAATTGAGTCGTCACGGCGGAGGGTGCGGCATCGAAGCCGGCATTGGCATCCAGCCCGGCGAAGAGCCGCAGGCGCATCAGCACATTCCCTACCTGCAGCAGGGAACCATGGCGCAGGGAAAGGGAGCGATGATTCATGCTTTCTCCATTCACCAGAGCTTCGCAGCCCCGGAAGGGGGAGAGTACCAGCCCCTGATCCGGATCAAAGGCAAAGGAAAGATGCTGGCGGCGCACTTCCTGACCGGGGACATAGACATCGCAGGAGCGAACGGAGCCCAGGACGCCCTCCCAGGGAATGCTGATATGATCCCCAGCGTGAAGATCGCCCCCATCCGCCAGGACCACAAATTCCCCAATCATGCCGGAGAAGGGCAGCTTCTTTAGCCGGCGACGCTTTTCCGCCCGATCACTGAGCAACCAAAAGAAGGCGCGAAGGACGATGAGCACGCCCAGCAGGGTAAAAAGATAGCGGGAGGAAAGGGATAAGACTTCATAAAGCTCCTCGGACATCCTTCCGCTCCTTTCTCCTTTTCTTCCATATCCCTGCTCGGTTTTATATTTTGCTCCTCCGTATCGGGGAGAGGCTTAGGTACTTATTCTCCTCCGCTTCGCGGGGAAACGCTTGACATTATTCTCCTCCGCTTCGCGGAGGAGCTTTGATCTTTGATTATTTCCCCAGGGCTTCCTGCAGGGTGGCCATATTCTGGCGCATGATGGTTTCATAATAATCCAGGGGGACATCCTCCTCGGGGCCGGTGACTACCGGATCCAGCGTATAGACCTTCGCGCCGGTTTCCGCCGACAGGGTGCGGGCGGAAAGATCCTCATACTGGGGTTCCACGAAGAGAGGCGGCAGGCCCAGATCCTGAATGACTTCCACCAGCTGCGCCAGCTGAGCGGGGGTCAGGGTTTCGCCTGGTTCCCGGTTTACCACGGCCACCACCTCCAGGTCATAGGCAGCGGCAAAATAGGGGAAGGCCTCGTGGAAGGTAATGATTTGACGATGGGGCAGGTGGGACAGCCCCTCCTTCAGCTCCGCATCCAGGGCGGAGAGCCGCTGGGTCAGGGCAGTCAAGTTATCCTGAATGAGGGAGGCATCGGCAGGGAACTGGGCCACCAGGGCCGCTGCCAGGTTCTCCGCCATGCGGGCGGCATTGGCGGCGCTGAGCCAGAGATGGGCGTTGGCTTCCTCCTCATCCTCCTCTGCCTTGCCGATTTCCAGGGCGTCCAGCCCATAGAGCAGGGGGATGCCATCGGAGGCCGCGGCCACGGGGAGCGCCGGGAAAGCATCGTAGACCAAGTCCAGATAGGACTCCATGCCGGCACCATTGACCAGGAAGAGATCCGCCTCCGCCAGGGTTTTCATATCCCCGGTTTGCAGCTGATAATCATGGAGGCAGCCGGTATCCGGGGCAGCGAGATTCCGCACCTGCAGATCCGGCACCCCTGCCGTCAAATTCAGCGCCAGCAGCCAGATGGGATAAAAGCTGGTAACCACCGTCCCCGCCAGGGCGGGCAGGGGGAGCAGGAGCAGCGCCAGCAGCAGGGACAGAAATTTCGTGGCAGAAGATTTCAAAACGATTCATCCTTTCTTGAAAACCAGGAATCCAGCAGGGCGGGAGGCAGATTTTCCCGCACGATGCGCTGGATATATTCCTTCTCCGCCGCTGGCAGGAAGGCGTCAAAATTCAGATACAGTGCGCGCATGGCGGAGAAGGACCCGGCGTCCATCCAATAGGCATGGAGCAGATCGTAGCTTTCCCGCGAGGGGGCCCAGCTGTCGAACAGGGGAAACAGCGCTTCATCCGCCGCGGCGGAAAGATCGGACATCAGGAGCCGACGGGAGGAGCCATCCGGCAAGGGATAGGTCATCCCTGGGCCCACCCGATCATACACGGCGTTGAACAATACATCCTCCAGGCGCAGGGCCAGGGCGGACAGGGACTCCCGAAGGGGATCAAAGGAGGAAAGAGCTTGGACTACGGCTTCTGCAAAGCCGGGATCACGGAGGAGGGCATCGCCGAAGCGCGGCCGCAAAGCGGCCTGGACGCGATTGACCGAAACCATAAAAGCCCCTCCCTTCAGGCGAAAAGCCCTTTCTGGAAGCCGCTGGAGAACCGCTTAGATCCGCGAAGGCGCGACGATGCGATGCTTCCCCTTTCCGGGGGAGAAAATCCAGCGTTTTCCTGAGCAGATTTTACCACATATAAATAAGAAAAAACAGGTTTTCAAGGGAAAATATTACTTTTTTTTGATACTTATGACAAAAGCGAAGCAAACAGCGGGAAAACGCAAAAAGAACAGGGGGGAAGAAATGTAAAAAACATAAATATTGTGGATAAGTTCGAATGGAACCACAACACTCGGGATTTTTGCGGAGGGGATTTCTAACAAATTGCAAAAATTATCCACAGGCCGGGAAGGCTTGAAATTTCACGAATTTTTTGATATGATCATGACACCGGATTTGAATGGTTCACTTATCCACAGCCCGGTTATCCACAGCCTGGGCGGTGGAGATTTTTTCGCCCTTTCCCTTGGAGCAGGGCATAGAAGGAAGACGAACGATGGAATTGGAGACGCTCTGGACGGAAGCTTGCGACCTGCTGCAACAGGACATTGCGCGGGTTTCTTATGATACCTGGATTGGGGACAATCTGGTTCCCATGGCGTTGGAGGACGACTGCCTTTTACTGACGGTGAAGATGGAGCCCATGCGGGATTTTGTCGTCAAGCAATACAAGCAGGCCATCGACCAGTGCCTGACCCAGGCGGGGGGAAAGGCTTTGCATGCCGAGCTGCTGACCCGGGAAGAGATGGAGCAGCGCCTGGCCCGGGAGGACGCCAAGGAGGAATCCAACAACCCCCGGCTGAACCCAAAGTATACCTTCGACCGCTTCGTGGTTGGCAGCGGCAATCGCTTTGCCCACGCGGCGGCCTTGGCGGTGGCGGAGAATCCGGCGGAGGCCTACAATCCGCTGTTCATCTACGGCGGCGTGGGGTTAGGAAAGACCCACTTGATGCAGGCCATCGGGCATTTTGCCCATGAGAAGAATCCGGATACCCAGATTCTGTACATGACCAGTGAAACCTTTACCAACGAATTGATCAGCGCCATTCAACAGAAGAAGACCTACGAATTCCGGGAAAAGATCCGGAAGGTGGATATCCTGATGGTGGACGATATCCAGTTCATCGCCGGGCGGGAGAGCACTCAGCAGGAATTCTTCAACACCTTTAACGAACTGCACAACGCAGGAAAGCAGATTATTCTGACCAGCGATAAGCCCCCGAAGGACATTCAGCGCCTGGAGGAGCGACTTTGCAGCCGGTTCGAGTGGGGCCTGGTGGCGGATATTCAACGGCCGGATGTGGATACTCGGGTGGCCATCCTGCGGGACAAGGCCCAGCGGGAAAACATCGAGGCGCCGGATGAGGTGCTGCAGCTGATCGCCGGGAAGATTGAAAACAACGTGCGAGAGCTGGAAGGCGGGCTGACCCGGCTGGTGGCTTATTCCAACATGGTGCATCAGCCCATCACCATGGAGCTGTGCGAGGCGGCGCTGCAGGAGATTTTCGACCAACGGCAGCACAAGCAGATCACGGCGGAGCTGATCATGCGGACGGTGAGTGACTATTACGGCCTGAGCCTGAACGAAATGACGGGGGCGACCCGGCGGCGGGAGATCACTGTGCCCCGGCAGATCGCTATGTATCTGACCCGGGAGATGACGGGGATGAGCCTGCCCCAGATCGGCAATGTGTTCGGCGGGCGGGATCATACGACGGTGCTGCACAGCTGCAAGACGGTGGAATCCAATTTGAAGGAGAATAAGGGACTGAAGTCCATTGTGGAAGATATCAAGCAAATGGTGAAAAACGCGCAGTAAGGCGTTTCGCTCCCCCGCTTCGCGGGGGAGCTTGACAATCAGGGGGGAGCGTGATAGATTTCTCCCTGTGTATTTTTTTATCCCAAATGGGTAAGGAGTGACTGGGAGTGGAACAGAAAATCAAAGCCCTGCGGGCGCAGATGGAGGAACGGCTGAGCCAGATCGACAATCGGGAAAAGCTGGCGGCCTTCTGGCAGGATTTCCTGGGGAAAAAGGGCAGCGTGGCCGACCTGATGAAGGGCCTGAGCGCCGTTTCGAAGGAAGATCGCCCCGCCATGGGCAAGGTGATCAACGACTTTAAGGTCCAGGCGGAGCAGCGCTACAAGGAATATTCCGAGCGGATGGAACAGATGGAAATGGCCGCTCGCAACCGCATGGAGCAGGTGGACATCACTCTGCCCGCCAAGAAGCGGGAAACGGGGAATCTGCATCCCCTGACCATCGTGAAGAACGAGATGATCAACGTCTTCCTGGGCATGGGATTTGAGGTTTTTGAGGGGCCGGAAATCGAGGATGACGACCATAACTTCACCCGGCTGAACGTGGCCAAGGATCATCCTGCCCGGGATATGCAGGACACCTTCTATATCGACGAGGATATTTTGCTGCGGACGCACACCAGCCCTGGGCAGATCCGCGTGATGGACATGGAAAAGCCCCCCATCAAGGTGCTGAGCCCCGGGCGGGTGTTCCGCTCCGACAGCGACGCGACCCACAGCCCCATGTTCCACCAGATGGAAGGTCTGGTGGTGGACAAGGGGATCACTCTGTGCGACCTGCAGGGCATGCTGGACAAATTCGTGCAGCAGATCTTTGGGCCCGAGGTGAAGACCCGGCTGCGGCCCAGCTATTTCCCCTTCACGGAGCCCAGCGTCGAGGTGGACGTCAGCTGCTTCGAATGCGGCGGTAAGGGTTGCGGCCTGTGCAAGCACACGGGATGGATCGAGGTGCTGGGCGGCGGCGTGGTACATAAGCAGGTGCTGGCCAACTGCGGCATCGACCCGGAGGTTTATTCCGGCTTCGCCTTCGGCATCGGCATCGAGCGCATCGCCATGCTGAAATACGGCATCAACAATATCGGGCTGCTGTTCGAAAACGATCTGCGGTTCCTGAAGCAGTTCAAGGATTAAGGAGGTCGAGGAAGAATGAAAGCGCCATTCAGCTGGCTGAAGGAATATGTGGATATCGATATCAGCGCCCAGGAGCTGGAAGGAAAGCTCTTTGGGTGCGGATTTGAAGTAGAGGAGCTGATCGACCTGGGCGGGGAGATCAGCGGCGTCGTGGTAGGCGAGGTGCTGAGCTGCGAAAAGGTGGAAGGGACCCATCTGTTCACCTGCCAGGTGAACTGCGGTGAATTCGGCACGAAGCAGATCGTCACCGGCGCTCCCAATGTGTACGCGGGGATGCATACCCCCGCCGCCCTGGATGGGTCCACCCTGCCCGGGGGGATTACCATCAAGGCCAAGCCCCTGCGGGGGATTCCCTCCGACGGCATGCTCTGCTCCGGGGAGGAGCTGGGGCTGAATGAGGATCTGTATCCCGGCGCGGAGGTGAATGGGCTGCTGGATCTGCCGAAGGACACCGTGCCCGGGACGGACATCAAGGGCGTGGTGGGCCTGGATGATTATATTTTCGATATCTCCATTACCGCGAACCGGCCGGACTGCCAGAGCATCCTGGGTATCGCCCGGGAGGTGGCGGCCGTGCTGGGGAAGGAATTGAAGATGCCCCGGACGGATTACAGCTGCTCCGACTTCCAGTACCCTGGTCTGCAGGTGACGGTGAAGGCACCGGACCTCTGCCCCCGGTATCTGGCCCACGGCGTGCGGAACATCACCCCTGGGGAGAGCCCCCGGTGGATGAAGCGGCACCTGGCCCTCTGCGGCCTGCGGAGCATCAACAACGTGGTGGATATTACCAACTACGTCATGCTGGAGATCGGCCAACCCATGCACGCCTTCGATCTGGACATGCTGCAGAACACGGAGATCATCGTCCGCCGGGCGGAGCAGGGAGAGAAGATTCAGACCCTGGATGAAAAGGAATTCGATCTGACGACGGAGAACCTGGTGATCTGCGACGGCAACCGCCCGGTGGCCCTGGCGGGCATCATGGGTGGACTGAACAGCGAAATTACGGACAACACCCGCCAGCTGCTGTTCGAGGCGGCGAAGTTCGCCCGGGACAGCGTGCGGAAGACCTCCCGGGCCCTGGGACAGAGCTCTGACTCCTCCGCCCGGTTCGAGAAGGGCATCAGCGAATACACCACGGAGCTGGGCATGGCCCGGGCCCTGCACCTGATTGAGGAGCTGGGCTGCGGCGAGGTGACATCCAGCGCCTTCGACGAAAGCGCCGGCGCGCCCCAGGAGGGCAAGCGCTTTACCGCCCGCATCAGCGGCATCAACGCCATTCTGGGCATCCAGGTGCCGGAGGACGAGATTCTGCGGATTCTGAAGGCCTTGAACTTCGAGGTCACCCAGGAAGGGGATCTGCTGCAGGTGGTGGCGCCCCGGTATCGGGAGGATATCGACATCGGTGAGCCGGACCTGGCGGAGGAGGTCATCCGGGAATACGGATACGACCACATGGAGCCCACCTTCCTGGAGAAGGCGCTGGTGACCAGCGGCGGCAAGAAGCCGGAGCAGCTGCGGCGGGACAAGGTCATGCGGACCATCTGCGCCCAGGGCTACAGCGAGATTTCCACCCTGGCCTTCTACGCGGACAGCGATCTGGACAATCTGCACATCGCGGCGGACGCCCCGGAGCGGAACGTGGTCCGGATTTTGAACCCCATTACGGAAAAGCTGGCCATCATGCGGCCCCTGCTGGCTCCCAGCCTGCTGAACGTGGTGATCGAAAACCTGAAGCGGGGCAACGGGGAAGGCCGAATCTACGAGATTGCTAATATCTACATCCCTGGGGAGAAGGGCCAGCTGCCGGAGGAACGGCTGCACATCGGTCTGGCTTCCTTCGGCAACGACGAGGACTTCTTCGCCATGAAGGGCAGCATCGAGGCCCTGGGGGAAGCCTTCGGGCTGAAGTTCGAGGTGGAAAGGGCCCAGGATGTGCCCTATCTGCATCCCGGCATCGCGGCTTACATCCTCTGCGAAGGGGAGCGGGTCGGCGTTTTCGGCAAGCTGGCCAACGAGGTGACGGCGGAGCTGAAGTTGCATAAGGACAGTAAGAGCCACCACAAGATCTTCCTGGGCGAAATTGACTACGCGAAGATGATGAGCCACGCGGCCGGCAGCTTCCATTATCATCCCATCTCTGCTTTCCCAGCAGTGGTGCGGGATCTGGCCCTGACGGTGGACGAGGAGAAAACCTGCGGCGAAATGATCGCGGAGATTGCCCGGGCCTGCAAGCAGGTGACGGACGTGGAGCTGTTCGATATCTACCGCGGAGAACAGATCGGCGAAGGGAAGAAGAGCATGGCCTTCAAGATTCGCTTCGAAAGCGAGGATCACGCCCTGCAGCCGGAGGAAGTGGATAAGTACATCAAGAAGATTCTGGGGAACCTGAAGTTCAAGCTGGGCGCTGAACTGCGGTAAGTTTTCCAGAGAAAAAACAGAAATCGGTATGTTTTCAGACGGAAGAATTGTGTTTCTTCCGTCTTTTTTCTTCTATATTTTGTGGCACTTTGAAAACAACTCTTTATGATAAAAACGATTCAAGCATTGATAATCAAGCATTTTTCACCAAGAATTCAGAAATTCATCGGCGAATTTTCAAATTGACAGGGAAAAGGCGAACGGATATAATGCATTTAGCTGTTTTTGGTTGAAACTTTTCCAGGTTAGCAATGTGTTTTGCCCGCTGCTTTCGGCAGAAAGCGGATAGGCGATGCTTTGCTCAGGCAACGGTAGATTTTTCCGGCGTGGAGGGAGTTGAACTCATGTCAAGAAGGGGACGGAACATTCTGATTGGCGTGCTGGTGGCGGTGGTGATCGTGGGGCTCGTCTGGCTGTTGGGCCAGGGGACGGACGATTTCAGCGCCAAATACGCAGGCGTGGATCTGGACGCGGATGTCAGCGGCATCGGGCGGGAAAACACCTATGATGGATATCTGGCGAAATACGCCGCGCTGCCTGCCGTGTCGGCCGAGGTTCCGGTAGATTTGCTGGCCCTGGAGGGGACGGCGGAGATCCGGGAGGGCGGCGTCTATACGGCGGATGATTCCGAGGTGACCTGGAAGGTGGAGGTTCCCCAGGCCGGACTGTATAACATTCGCCTCAACTATCTGACGGTGGCCAGCCGGGGGATCGACATTGAGCGGGAGCTGCTGATCAACGGGGAGCTGCCTTTCTCTGGCGCTTCCACCCTGTGCTTCAGCCGGCTTTGGACCGACGAGGGCGAGATTCGGCAGGACAACCAGGGCAACGACATCCGCCCCAGCCAGGTGGAACGGTTCGAAAGCCAGACCGCCTTCTTCCGGGACGACATGGGATACCAGACGGAGCCCTACGCCTTCTATTTTGAGGAAGGGGAAAACACCCTGACCCTGCGGGCCGTGAATGAGCCGGTCATTATTCAGGGGATCACCCTGACTCCCGTGACTCGCTATCCGGACTACGCGGCTTATCTGGCCAGCCAGCCCCAGGGCGTGTCCATGACGGAGGAGGGGAAGAATTACAGCCTGAAGGTCCAGGGGGAAAGCGCGGACCTGCGCTCCGCCCCCAGCCTGTATGCCCGGTACGACCGGTCCAGCAGCCTGACGGAGCCCAACTCCATCGACAAGACTGTGCTGAATACGCTCCCATGATTTCAAACGCTTCATCGATCAGGTTTTTCTGTACGACATGGATCAGGACTATGATATTCTTTATTTTCGAGAAGGATCTCAGGAAAAAGCGGGGATTCTTCGACAAGTCAATCAGGGATTGGAGATTTATAGGAGAGATATGGTATGACTTTGGAAAGAAAAAAGTAAATGGTGGACCGGATAAAGTAGCAAGGGATAAAGTGCAAATAAACGACTTCAGAAGCACCTATTTGATCCAGTAAGGACAATTGACAATTGAGCTAGAAAAACCGTTGGACAAATGGTGTGGTATATGGTAAGATAAATCCGATGCAGCCGGTAGGTTTTGGCTCGGCTGGTTAGGATGAAAGATATAGGTTACTCAAGGGCGAGAAATTGTTTCTGGATATTGCGTCCCCGGAGGGGATTCCGAGGCGGAATATAGATTGGATACCTACCATTATTCAGGAAAGCAAGGGGGAGTTTCTTTGAGCAATGCCAGTTCCAAGACCCGGAAGAAGAACCCGTTCAGCGGCAGCTATATGCGCCGATACGGTACGCTGTATCTGCTGTTGATTCTGCCGATTGTTTTCTTCATCGTGTTCAGATATGTGCCCATGGCCTATATTCTGTCCGCCTTTAAGCAAAACAACATCTTCAAGGCTCCCTGGGAGCTGCCCTGGGCGAAGAATAACGGTTTTGAATACTTCATCAAGGCCTTCAATGACCGGACCTTTCTGAACGCTTTGCGGAACACCTTGACGCTGAACCTGCTGGACCTGGTGGCTGGGTTCCCGGCGCCGATTATTCTGGCCCTGCTGCTGAATGAGTTGAGCTACAAGCGGTTTAAGAAGATTACGCAGACGGTGTTGTATCTGCCTCACTTCCTGAGCTGGATCATCATCTCCGGCTTGGCGCTGCGGCTGTTCGCCTCCAACGACGGCCTGCTGAACATTCTGCTGAAGAAGGTGACCGGGAATCCGGACGCCTCCATCCCCTTCATGGCGGATGGCAATCACTGGGTGGCCACCTATGTAGCCCTGGGCATCTGGAAGGAAGCTGGATGGGGGACCATCATTTATCTGGCCGCCCTGACGGGCATCAGCCCCGAGCTGTACGAGGCCGCCGCAGTGGACGGCGCGGGCCGGTTCCGCCGGATCTGGCACGTGACGCTGCCGGGCCTGCGGCCCACCATCATCACCCTGTTGATCATGAACCTGGGCCGTATCCTGGGCTCTGAATTCGACCGGCCTCTGGCCTTGAGTAACCGGCTGGTGACCGACGTGAGCAACGTCATTTCCATCTACGTTTATCAGCGCGGTATCCAGAATAGCCAGTTCTCCCTGTCCACCGCCGTGGGCCTGTTCCAGAGCGTGGTCGGCGTCATCTTCCTGATCGCCGCCAACAGCCTGGCCAAGCGCATGGGTGAGCGCGGAATCATGTAAGAGAGGGGGAGGAAAGACGATGATTAAATCCAAGAGTACCAAAGCCGGCGATGTGATTATCGCGGTCATCTGCTTCATTTTGATGTTTATCTGCCTGGTGCCGCTGCTGAACGTGCTGGCCCGGAGCCTTTCATCCTCGGATTATCTGGTTCGGAACGAAGTGGTGCTGTGGCCCAAGGGGTGGAATGTGGACGCATATACCACCGTGCTGCGGGACGCCAAGTATGTTCACTCCCTTTGGTATACAGGCCTGCTGACCATCGGATGCACGATTCTCAGCCTGTTCATGACCGTGATCTGCGCCTATCCACTGACGTATGATAACCTGAAGGGCGGGAAGTTCATTAACGGGTTTATCCTGTTCACCATGTACTTCAGCGCAGGAACCATTCCCCATTACCTGAACATCAAGAACCTGGGGCTGCTGGAAAACGTTTGGGTGCTGATTATCCCCAGCGTCATCAGCGTATACAACATGATCATCATGCGCAGCTTCTTCTACAGCGTGCCGGAAAGCCTGCGGGAAGCGGCGGAGATCGATGGCGCTGGCCCCATCCGGACGCTGATTCGGATCTATTTGCCCCTGAGCACCTCCGTGCTGGCCACCCTGGCGCTGTTCTACGCGGTGGGCCGGTGGAATGGGTTCTCCGACGCGCTGCTATACATCAAAAAGCGGGAGGACCTGTATCCCATCCAGCTGCTGCTGTACAACATCCTGCAGAACACCACGGCAGTAGAAATCGCCACCCAGGAGGGCTTCTCCAAGCCCGGCGTGGGTGAGACGTTAAAAATGGCTACGGTTATGTTTGCTACCGTACCGATCCTGCTGGTTTACCCCTGGCTGCAGCGGTATTTCGTTACTGGTGTGACGATTGGAGCTGTAAAGGGGTGACAATTCGACGACCGCCAGTGGCGGGAATCTCGTCGAATTGTCACAGAGCCAATAAGGAGCGAGCTCCGCGGTGCGGAGTCGCGACTATATTGGCGACCGGGATTCGACGACCGCCAGTGGCGGGAATCTCATCGAATTGTCATAGAGCCAATAAGGAGCGAGCTCCGCAGTGCGGAGTCGCGACTATATTGGCGACCGGAAGTAGAGACAATAACGATCCCCATCCAATGTTTCCCCGGGGCAGAGGTCTGCCCTGAATATAAAAAAGGAGGAACCCCTATGAAGAAGATCCTGGCTCTGGTACTGTCCCTGGCGCTGCTGATCAGCTTGTGCTCCTTCAGCGTCGCCTCCGCGGATGAACTGGTGGACGGCAAGTTTGCCGACACCAAAAAGATCACCGTGGAAATCTACAACCGTTTCAATGACGGCGGAACCGACCCCACCAACAATCCCTACACTGATTACATCAAGCAGGGCATGCTGGACAAGTACAATGTGGAAGTTGAATTCGTTTCCATCGGCCGTTGGACCGAAGTGGACGACATCAACAACGCGCTGGCCGCGGGCGATGCTCCCGACGTATGCGTGACCTACAGCTATCCCACCGTGCAGACCTACGCGGACATGGGTGGTATCATCAACCTGAATGATATCGGCGGCAAGAAGCTGGAAGAGTACAAGGACCTGCTGCCCAACCTGTGGAACCTGCTGGGCGATGGCAACATCTTCTATGATCAGGATCCCGACACCGGCGATCTGTGGGCCATCGAAGCGATTCTGGCGGAGAACGCCCGGATCAATACCTTCATCCGGGAAGACTGGCTGGCCAAGCTGGATCTGCCCCTGCCCACCACCGAGGAAGAGTTCCATGATGCGCTGGTGGCCTTCCGTGACAACGCGGAGCTGCTGCTGGGCGACGACGCTTCCCACATGATCCCCTATTCCACCAGCTATGACGTGGCCTGGCGGAACGATCACCTGTTCGCTGCTTACATTCCGGACGCGGTGACCGATGAAGAGCTGTTCATCAACGGCTTCGATGATCGTCATCTGCTGTACCCCAACTTCAAGGAAGGCGTCCGCGTGCTGAACAAGTGGTACAACGAAGGCCTGGTCTGGAAGGATTTCGGCGAATATCCCTCTGGCGACACCACCGAAGACAACAACATGAAGGCTGGCTTCGTGGGTGCTTTCCAGCACAACTGGGACTACCCCTATCGTAACGGCGAAGACTCCATCGCGGCTGCGCTGAAGCGGATCGATCCCGATGCGGCTTATGTGGCTGTGGATTGCTTCAAGAACGACGCGGGCGTGTATCGCAAGTTCCTGGCCTCCTCTGTGGACCGGAAGGTTTTCTTCCCCGCGACCAACGATGAGCCTCTGGCCTCCCTGCTGTATCTGGACTTCATCTCCAGCCCCGAGACCATCGCGCTGCTGCAGCTGGGCGAAGAAGGCACCACCTTCAACAAGTTGGACAACGGCGCCTATGAGAAGATTGCCACCACTGGCGATTGGCTGCAGAACTCTCTGAACAACATCGACTACACCATCACCGTGAACGGCCTGTACCTGGGCGAAGCCACTGCCGAGACCACCGCTCTGGGCTATGAAGGCGTGGATTCCAAGTACATCGTTTCCGCCCTGGCTGCCTCCAAGAACGAAGGCCGCGTGCCCTATGTGTATCATGTGGGCGCCATCGCCGCTGAAGCGGAATACGGCACCAGCCTGCCCACCTATCGTGACACCCTGCTGACCAAGGCTGTCACCGCCAGCGAAGAGAACTTCGACGCTGTGTACGATCAGGGCCTGGATGATTACATGGCCAACGGCGGTACCGCCATTACTGAGGAGCGCATCGAGAAGCTGGCTCAGTACTACGGATACACCGCGGAATAATTCTTCATCGATTTGTTTCCATCGGGGGAGCGGCGAAAGCCGCTCCCTCTTTTCACGCCCCGAGACGAAATTTTTCGCTTGACATTCAGGCGAAATTTTGTATAATAGGATGAGTGAGCACTTCAGCTCTTAAGGAGAGTTGGCTGAGTGGTCTAAGGCGCACGACTGGAAATCGTGTGTGGGGTGATACCTCACCTAGGGTTCGAATCCCTAACTCTCCGCGGAGGATGCAGCTTGCTGCATCCTCATTTTTATGATTTCGTTTCCATCTTTGTTTGTTTGCATTTCAAAGCAGCTGGACATAGCTGAAGACAGTTTGCGGGGAAAGGAGCGCGGCAGGATGCGAAAGAGTTGGTGTTTGCAATTCTTTGTTTTGTTTAGCTTTGGCATGCTGCTTTGGCTGTTTTCCGGCGCGCTGGGAGAAGAAATTGGCTTCCAGGTCCATGCCCCGAAGGAGGGAATCTCCGGATATCAAAGCAACCCACTGACGATTACTGCCCCGGAGGCCGGCCAGGTTTCTCTGGAGATATGGGACGAGACCACGCTTTATCGCATTCTGGACAAAGAGGTTCCAGCGGGGAAAAGTCAAATCGTCTGGGATGGGCTGGGATGGAACGAAGAGCGCATGGCGCAGAAAAGCTACACCATCCGGGGAAGCTTACAAGGAGCCTCTGGGCAGGAATATGCTGCGCAGACGGCGATCCGGGTGATCCCTGCTCAGCAGGCGATTTTGTTTGCCCTGCCCAGCGACCCGGAGGTATACTTACAGGACGCGACGGATTGGTTCCTGGAATTCAAGCTGCTATATACGGATCAGCTGGTAGCTCAATTCTTTGACGGAGAAACGGACGCTCTGGTTTTGCAGACCAGCCGCCAGGCCAAGGGCGCTCGAGTGAACCAGATTTCCTATCCCATGCTGACGGGAAAACACGCTCTGGCAGCAGGAACATACCGGGTTCTGGTTTTTGGCGCGCAGCATCCCTCCTACGCCAAGGAGTTTTCGATCACCATCCATGAAGGGAAGCGGCCAGAGCTGCCCTTGCAGTTGACGGGGGACATCATGCCCACCCGGGAGGATACTGACGCGGAGATTTGGGCCAAGATGATGGCCCCAGCCGCGGTGATCGATATCGCGAATGTGGCGCATCAAAGAGTGTACGCCGAACCGGATTCCAGCAGCAAGGTATTGGGTACGCTGCATGGGCAGAGCCAGAGCCTCTCCGTGCTGGAAATCGGGGAGAAATGGGTCCGCATCAGCGCCTGGAACCATGAGAAGGGGGCCCAGGTCGAGGGGTGGATTCCGAAAAAGGTGATCAAGGTGGTTCAGCCCCAGAGTGAATACGGGCTGTTGGTGGATAAAAAATATCAAACGTTGACGGTTTATCACTGGGGAGAAAAGATAGACACCCTGCTGGTTTCCACCGGCCGGATGCAAAAAGGCGAACTGTATCAGGAGACGGCGGCAGGGAGCTTCCTGACAAATTTCCACATGTCGGATTACTCCACGAATGGCTTAAAATATGACTTTGTGATTCGGTACGACGGGGGAAACCTGCTGCATCAAATTCCCTACGCCTGGAATGAATCTGGGAAAAAAGACATGCTACCCGGGGAGATGTATCTGGGCACCAAGGCTTCCCATGCCTGCATCCGCGTGCAGGAAAAGCCCAGCGAGCAGGGGATCAATGCCTACTGGTTCTGGACGCATCTGCCTTATCATACCCGGATCATCGTGATGGACGACCCGGAGGAGCGGATTTGGCTGGAAAACCGCATCACGGGGAACACGCCGAACCTGATGGAGGGGCTACAGAATGCCTGGCAGGTGGAGCCTGAATCGGAGGAGGAGGAAGCCATCAACATCAGCTTTGGCGGGGATGTGGTGCTGGGCGGGCGGGAAAGCTATTACGGCGATCCTGAAGGGATGCCAGCCTATCTGGAAAAGGAGGGATTCGATTGGCCCTTTGCGGGGCTGAAATCCCTGTTCCTCAAGGATGACTTCACGGTAGTGAACCTGGAAGGCGTACTGAAGGATGATGGGGCCGGGGAAGACCTGACCAAGCAATGGCGCTTCCGGGGGCTGACCAGCTATGCGCAGGCGCTGCAGGCTGGTGGGATCGAGCTGGTGAACCTGGCGAACAACCACACCATCGATTATGGCGAAGAGGGATACCGATCCACCCAGGAGGCGCTGGAGGGTGTTGCGGCCTATTGTGGAAATGGCGTCAACCGCGTGATAGACATCCAGGGGCATTTGTTTGGCTTCGGCGGATGCCGGGAGACGACCTATCGGCAGGATCCTGGGATCATTGGACGAGACGTGGAAGAGATGAAGGCCCAGGGGGCGGAATTCATCATCTATCAATGCCACTGGGGGACGGAATACGAGGAGCTGCATAACGCACTGCAGGAGGCCATGGCCCGGGCCTGCAAGCGGGCAGGGGTGGATCTGGTCATCGGGCATCACCCCCACGTGGTTCAGGGAATGGACTGGATGGACGGGATGCCGGTGGTCTACAGCCTGGGGAACCTGGTCTTTGGGGGGACCATCAAGCTGACCACCTATGACGCCTTGATTGCCCAGGCGAAATTCTATCCGGAGCGGACGGAGAACCGAATTGAAATCAGGCTGATTCCCATTCTGACCAGCTCCCTGGCGGAAAAAAAGATCAACAATTATCAACCGAGCATCGCCTATGACGAGGACGCGCTACGGATTTTGCAAAAGATTCAGAAGGACACGGGGTGGCTGCTGACAGAGCGGGTATTGCTGAATTATTGAGGAAGAAGGCGACGAAAACGCCCCCGCGGAGCGGGGGCGAGAGAGAATCCTTGTAGATGGAAATAGGTGAATCCATCAGCTTTCCTTTCGTGGCAAATAGGTATAGAACTGACATTCCAGCCGGCCGTTATAAAGCCGGCGTTTTTTATCCGCCCGGCGGCCAAAGGCTTTCTCAAAGGCCGGGTCGGAGGAAATGGCGCACAGGCTCCAGGTAGGATGACGATCTTGCAGCAGGCGGAGATCATGATAAAGCTGATGACAGTTCTCCGCGTCCCCCAGGCGCTCACCGTAAGGGGGATTGCAAAGAAAGACGCCTCTTTCTTCCGCCAGGGTCAGATCCTGCAGGGGGAGCACCTGCAACGAAATTCGACCCGACAGCCCGGCCTGAGACACATGACGCTGGGCCAGACCGATCGCTTCGGGGTCGATATCCGATCCAGCAATGTGGGAAATTCGGTCCGGCTCACATTCGCTTCGCAGCTGGGCGCGGATTTCCTCCGCGGCCTGGGCGGGGAAGAAACGGAAGGCTTCCATGGCGAAGCTTCGGTTTAACCCCGGGGCCATATGGCCCTGGCGCAGGGCGGCTTCCACCAGCAGCGTGCCCGTGCCGCAGCAGGGATCATACAGGGGCACACCAGGCCGCCAGGGACTGAACTCCACCAGCGCGGCAGCTAACGTCTCCCGCAGGGGGGCTTCCCCATTCCAGGTTCGATAGCCCCGGCGGGAAAGGGAGACGCCGGAGGTATCCAGCAGAATTCGGGCTACATCGGCATGGAGGCTGACATGCACGGGGAAAGCGGCGCCTTTCTCCGGGAACACGGCACGATGGGTGCGCTTGGTCAGACGGGTCAAGATTGCCTTCTTGGTGATGGACTGGCAATCCCGGGGGCTCATGAGCTGGCTGCGGGCGCATTGGGCGGAGATATTGAAGGCTTCCGTGCCTGCGGCAAATTCCTCCCAGGGGATGGAGGAAACCAGCTGAAACAGGGCCTCAAAGGAGGTGACCTTCTCCTCCGCCAGCACCAGATATACCCGATCGCTGAAGCGCAGGCGAAGATTGCAGCGCCAAGCATCCAGGACGGTGCCGGAAAAACGGACATAGCCATTTTGCGGCTGGACATTTTTCACCCCCAGGCGCTTCAGTTCGCTGCCGATGGCGCCCTCCAAGCCGAAGGCCGAGGCGGCGTCCCAGGTAAAAATCCGATCTGGATGCATAAAATGTTCCCCCTGATAAAACTGCATATGTTTAGTCGTAAGCGCGCGAGAGTTCCCCTCCGAGGCACGCTCTCGCTCCGTTCCAGACGTAGCGGCACAAAGTGGCTGTCTTCGCGCGTACGCGCTCGCCACCCACTAAGTGCCGACGTCTTCCAAGGGCCTCAGAGTGAAACATCTCTTCGCACGACTAAACAGTTTATCGAATTTCAAGGCGGATGTAAAGCGCGGGTTGATTTTCTGGCATGGATTGAATATAATATAGGTTGGTAAAGACTCAGAAGGAGGATGATCCAGATGAAACTGATTATCGCCATCGTACAGGATGAAGATTCTTCCCGTCTGTTGACCGGATTGATGAATAAGGGCTTCGGCGTGACCAAGCTGGCCACCACGGGCGGGTTCCTCAAGGCGGGGAACACGACGCTACTGATCGGCGTAGAGGATGAACGGGTGAAGGAGGCCATCGAGGCGATTGAATCCGTCTGCAAGAGCCGGAAGCAGATGACCACCACGCACACCAGCGCCTCCGGCGTTTCCGCGGGAGGATATGTGCCCTTCCCCGTGGAGGTGACGGTGGGCGGCGCTACCCTGTTCGTGCTGAATGTGGAACAATTCCTGAAGGTATAAAATGATCCCATTGGAAAGCTTTTTGCCCCAGGGCGAAGCAGTTTCCGCATTGATACAGCAGGCCCGAGAGAATCGGATGACCCATGGGCTTTTGATCTCGGGGGAAGCCGGGGTCGGAAAATGGAGCCTGGCCTGGAGCCTGGCGGCGGCTTTGCTATGCGAAAATCCAGATGCGGGGGTGAAGCCCTGCGGAAAATGCAAGGCCTGTATGGAAGTGGCTGCGCTGACCCATCCGGACTTGATTGTCCTCCGCAAGGGGGAGCATCTGGATCCCGCAGCAGAGGCGAAAACCGTGATCCCGGTGGACGATATCAAAGCAATGATCGGGATGGTGAGCCTCCAGGGGTTCCAGGGGAACAAGCATATTGTCATCATCCGGCACGCGGAGGATATGAACCAAGCCGCTCAGAATAAGCTGCTGAAAACCCTGGAGGAGCCGCCGGAGGGGACGCATTTCCTGCTGACCTGCGTGAACGCGGATCAGCTGCTGCCCACCATTGTCAGCCGATGTCGGCCGCTGAAGATGCACCCCTGGGGGGATCGGGACGTCATGCGAGTGCTGACGGAAAACGGCATCGATTCCGCCCGGGCGCAGCAGGCCGCGCTGGATGCTGGCGGATCCTTCGGGAAGGGGCTGCGCATCGCCGGGGATGAGGAGTACTGGCATTTCCGGGAGGAGGTTATTCAGGATTTTCTGGGAGGAAGCAGCCGCAGCGGCATTCTGAAGGTTTCCACCAAATGGAAGGACCGGAAGGACGAAGCGGAAGCGATTTTCACGGTGCTGGATCAATGCTTCAGCCGCATGGCCCATCGGCGCCTGGGGCTGGGAAGCACGGGGGCGGCGCTTCCACCCCCATGGGAAAAGTTTTCCCAGCGGGCGGAGCTTCCTGATTTCATTAAGCTGAACGAAGCGCTGACGCTGGCGCGGAAACGGGTTCGATCCCAGGTTCAGTTCCAGACCGTGATAGAACAATTGATTTTGACGCTCATGGAGGCAGTCGATAAATGATACGAGTTGCAGGAGTCCGGTTTCAACAGGACGGAAAGATGCTGTATTACAACAGCAATGAATTGACCCCCCATGTGGGGGATTACATCGTCGCGGAGACCAGCCATGGCCCCGACCTGGGGGAGGTGATTCTGGGCGTCAACGAGATGGAGGATGACCAGGTCAAGACCGAATTGCCTAAGATTCTCCGCATCGCCACGGCCCAGGATATCCAGCAGGCCACGGACAACCGGGCCCGGGAACGGGACGCCTACGCGATTTGCCAGCGGAAAATTCTGGAGCACAAGCTGGAGATGAAGCTGGTTTCCGTAGAGAGCACCTTTGACAACAACAAGATGATGTTCTACTTTACGGCCAATGGCCGGGTGGATTTTCGGGCGCTGGTGAGGGATCTGGCCTCCACCTTTAAAACCCGCATCGAGCTGCGGCAAATCGGCGTCCGCGATGAGGCACGGATGCTGGGCGGGTTAGGCCCCTGCGGGCGGCCTATCTGCTGCGGCGCTTTCCTGAGCGATTTCCAGCCGGTTTCCATCAAGATGGCCAAGGAACAGAACCTTTCCCTGAATCCGACGAAGATCAGCGGCGTTTGTGGCCGGCTGATGTGCTGCCTGAAATATGAACAGGATCAATACGAAGCGACGCGGAAGCGGATGCCCCGGGTGGGTCGGGAGGTGGTGACGCCGGACGGCAACGGCACGGTGACGGATCTGAACGTAGTCAAGGAGACGGTGTCCGTGCGCATCCCGGTAGGAGATACCACGGAGATTCGGGAATATCCCCTGGAGCAGATTTCCAAGCCCGGGAGCCACAGCGCACCCCAGCAACAGGCCTCCGCAGAGGCGGAAGAGCCCCTGGAGGAGATCGACGCCCTGATGGAGGGGGAGGTTTCCCTGGAGCTTCCGCTGGACCAGGAGGAAGCAGTGGCCCTGGCGGAGATGGAGGAACAGCCCTCGGAGGATGCGGCGCGGAAGCCCCGGCCCCCCAGGCAGACGAAGGGAGAGCGGCCCCCGCGGAATAATCGCTTCGGCCCCCGGAGCGAGAAAAAGGAAGAGGCGGAAGGGGAGCCTGCGCCAGAGGAGGAAAGGAAGCAGGAGAATCGCCGTCCTCCGCGGCCACGCAACGATCGGAGCCGGAAGCCCGCCCGAGAACAGAGGTTTGGGCAACCCGTAAGAAGGGAAAACCCAGATCGGGAGAAGAAGGCCGCCACGGCTCCGGAGGGGAAGCCTCAGGAGCAGGGGAATAAAGCTTCGGAGGCTTCGCAGTCCGCTCAAGCGGTGAAAGCGCCGGAAGCGAATCCAAGCGCGGGTAAGCCTGCCGCCAACAGTAAATCCAAGGGATGGGCGGACGCACTGGAAAAGGCCATGAAGGCCGCGGATCAGTGACAAGAGCATGGTTGATATAGGTTACATCTCCCCCTGCCGCAAGGAGCGGCAGGGGGATTTAAAACGGTTTAAAACAAGAAAACAAGGCGTTGCCTATGAGCAACATATTTCAATTCCATTTCACAAATCATTTGAACAAATGCTCAAATGTAATAGATGCGAAAATTCATGACCGAAATTGACAAGTTTTTTGTAAAAATCGCTTGCAATTCCTGTAGAAATGTGTATAATGTGCTTAGAAGTCCTGAACGGACGGAATGAATGGAGGTTTTTGATTATGGCATATCAGATTTCTGACGAATGCATCGCTTGCGGCGCTTGCGCTGCGGAATGCCCGGTGGGCGCGATTGCTGAAGGCGACGGCAAGTACGTGATCGACGCGGATTCCTGCATCGAGTGCGGCGCTTGCGCGGACACTTGCCCTGTTGGCGCTCCTGCCCAGGCGTAAGTCGAAGGAAGGAAAGCCCCCTGGTGCGTATGCGGCGCCAGGGGGCTTTCCTTGCGTGAAAAAAGAGAAAGAGAAATCAGTGGATCCATAGAAAGAAAACACGGCGGAGTTGGGGCATGAAAAAAGAGGTCAAACTGGCATTGAAATTCGCGGGGAAATATTGGTGGATGTACCTTCTGGGGATTATTTCCCTCTTCGTCGTGGACATGGTGAATACTGAAATTCCCCGGCTGACGGGGGATTTGACGGATGGGTTGGCCGCCGGGTTGCTGGATGGGGGCGGAATCTGGGGGATTGCCCTGCGACTGCTGGCCATGGGCGCGATGATTACCCTGGGGCGCTTTGGATGGCGGGTAACCATCTTTGGCGCGGCGCGACGGGTGGAAAGGGATTTGCGGGGAGAGACCTTCGCGCATCTGGAAACCCTTTCCATGTCCTATTTTAACGAGCACAAGACTGGCGATCTGATGGCCCATTTTACCAACGATCTGGGCGCGGTGCGGGGGCTGATGGGCATGACCATCATCTCTGCCTTTGACGCCACGGTGATGATGATCCTGGTGCTGTACAGCATGATCCGGTTCGTCAGCCCCCGGCTGACCTTCATCACGATTATTCCGCTGGTGATTATCATCTTCGGGGATATCTGGTTTGGAAAAACCATGCACAAGCGCTTCCTGGCCCGGCAGGAGGCTTTTTCCAGCTTGACGGACGAGGCCCAGGAGGCGGTCAGCGGCATCCGGGTCATCAAGGCCTTCGTCCAAGAGCGGAAGGAGCTGGCGGCCTTTGCCAAAGCCAACGGCAACAGTCGGGAAAAGAACATGGCTGTGGTGCGGCTGATGGCCCTGGTTCTGCCGCTGCTGGATTTGATCATCGGCTTTTCACTGCTGTTGACCCTGATCTTCGGTGGTAGGATGGCCATTGAGGGCGAAATTACGCTGGGGCAGTTCGTCGCCTTCAACAGCTATGTTACCATGCTGGTCTGGCCCATGATCGCCGTGGGCGAAAGCATCTCCAACATGAGCCAGGGGCTGGCCTCTCTCAAGCGGATTCAGTCGATTCTGGAGGAGAAGCCGGACATCCAGGAGGAAGGAGATCCCGCCATCGAGCAGCTGGAGGGCAGCATCATGATCGATCATCTGTCCTTCCGGTATCCCGGGGCGCAGGAAAATGCCCTGACGGATATCTCCGTAGGCGTTCGCCGGGGGGAGACCCTGGCAGTGATCGGGCGCACCGGCAGCGGGAAAACCACCCTCATGAATCTGCTGGAGCGCCTGTGGGATACAGAAATTCCAGAAATGATTCGGCTGGATGGGCATGTGCTGCGGCGAATTCCCCTGGGGGTGCTGCATCGGGATATTGCCTATGTGCCGCAGGATTCCTTCCTCTTCAGCGATACCATCGCCAGGAATATTGCCTTTAGCGCGGATACCCTGGAGATGGAGAAGGTGCGGCAGGCGGCCATGGACGCGGACGTGCACGACAATATAATGGACTTCCCAGAGGGATACGAAACCATGCTGGGCGAGCGAGGCGTTACCGTCTCCGGCGGGCAGAAGCAGCGCATCGCCATC
>JAFUDS010000037.1 GCA_017464305.1 Clostridia bacterium
ATATAATGAATTCTGACATGAAAGCAAAAGACCTTACTTTTTCAGATCTGGAAAAAGTAACCGGCGGGAAACTTGATTCCGATGTCACAGACTATCTGGACGAGGTGATCATTGTGGCAAAGAGAAACGGAAAAACGCTGGAGGAATGCATCCGGAATTTTTACGCCTATAACAAATACTTCAACAAGGAACAGGAAGACTATATCAGGGCACACTGGTAATGGAATCCTGTAAATCCGTCACTGCTCCGTGATCATTGCGGCGACGGACGAATAATAAGGAACATAAGCATGAGTGACAAGCAGGAACTGAACATGGAAGAAATGGGCCAGGTGGCCGGCGGCTGGACGTTTCATTCCAATGGAAAATACCACACATGGCTCGACGGGTATGAAATCAAATGCCCGTATTGCGGGAACACAAGCGCGGATGTCGTAAAGAGGATCGGGGCGAGTTCCTTCGAAGTAGCATTCATATGCGATGCCTGCGTGAAGTCTTTCTACCTCCGCTGGGACAGTCTCAACAAAAAGGTTTACCTCGTTAAGAGATGACCGATCTGCCTGGCCGCGGCTTCAGACGCCTGTATAAGAAATGCACAGAATGCAGCCAATGGATCAAAGACTGATCGGGAGACGCCGTATCACATGACTTCCGCCTGGGGATGGAGAGGCTGTCGGGGCGAGAAAAGAGGAGAATCCGATGGAAAACGGACTGTTCAGAAAAAAGAGCATGGAGCGCATTTCCTCCCCGGAGGAGCTGCATGATTACATGCGCGTCACCAGCCCCAGGCTGTGGATGATCCTTGGCGCAATCGTGGCGCTGCTGGTAGGCTTTATCGTGTACGCCTCCACGGCTACGATGGAAAACACGATGCCCATCACGGTGTCATTGTCACACTATGAGATTCCGGGAGAGGATACTGCCAGCGGGGAGACGGAAAAACTCACAGGGATGGTGGCCTACCTTCCACATGCCATAAAGGATCAGGTGGATCTGGGTATGAAGGTCCGATTGGGAAAAGTAGAAGGCTATATCAGCTGGATTGGCGTGCAGCCCAATAACGAGGTCGTACTTGAGATTTCAACAGACAATCTTTATGTTCCGCTTCCGGATGGGGACTACGAAGCAGAGCTGGTGCTGGAATCCACCACGCCCATCAGCTTCCTGTGGAATTGACGGGGGCTGTCTATGGCTGAAAAGAGAGTGAAGCAGCCCGTCAAAAACGGGATCGCGAAGGTGCCGGTGATCATGCAAATGGAAGCGCTGGAGTGCGGCGCGGCCAGCCTTGCCATGGTGCTGGCGTACTATCAGAAATGGATTCCCCTGGAGGTTGTGCGCGCAGATTGCGGCGTAAGCCGGGACGGCTCCAATATGAAAAATGTGTACCTTGCCGCCCAGAGCTATGGGCTGGAGGTGCACGGCTACCGCATGGAAGTGGAAGTCCTGAAAAAGGAGGCTTCCTTTCCCTGCATCATCCATTGGAATTTCAATCATTTCGTGGTGCTGGACGGCTTCAAGGGCGACAAGGCTGTGCTCAACGATCCCGCCCGGGGCATGGTGCAGGTGCCCATGGAGCAGTTTGACCAATCCTTCACCGGCCTGGTGCTGACCTTCAAGCCCGGGGAAGGCTTCACGCCCTCCGGCAAGCGCAAGAGCACCCTGGCGTTTGCCCGGAAGCGCCTGAAGGGCGCGGCCCCCGCCGTGGCCTTTATCGTGCTGACCTCCATCATTTCTTATTTGTTCGGCATCATCAATCCCGTCATGTCCCGCATCTTCTTTGACCGTCTGCTGACCGGCCAGGCCCCGGATTGGCTGTATCCCTTTATCACGGCCATGATCCTGCTGGCGGGCTTCCAGATCGTCGTGCAATGGGCACAAGCCGTTTACAGCCTGAAGATCAACGGCAAAATGGCCATCGAGGGCAACGCCTCCTTTATGTGGAAGGTATTGAAATTGCCCATGGAGTTTTTCTCCCAGCGCTTGACTGGCGATATTCTGCAGCGGCAGGGCACCAACGCCTCCATTGCGGGCACGCTGGTGAACACCGTGGCCCCGCTGGCGCTGAACACGGTAATGATGCTCTTTTACCTGGTGGTCATGCTGCGCTACAGCGCCGTGATGACCCTGGTGGGCGTGGCTTCCCTGGCCCTGAACCTCGCCGTGGCCCGGTATCTGTCCAACAAGCGCATCAATCTGATGCGGGTGGAAATGCGGGACGCGGGCAAGCTGGCTTCCGCCACGCTGGCCGGCATCAGCATGACGGAGACCATCAAATCCTCCGGGGCAGAGGGCGGCTTCTTCCGCAAGTGGAGCGGCTACCAGGCGTCGGTGAACACCCAGCAGGTGAAGTTTGCCACCCTCAACGCCCGCATCGGCCTGATCCCGCAGTTCATCAGCACGGCCAGCAATTATCTGGTGCTGTTCCTGGGCGTGCGCCTGGCCATGTCGGGCAGCTTCACCGTCGGCATGATCGTCACCTTCCAGGGGCTGCTTTCCTCCTTTATGGGCCCGGCCATGACGCTGGTCAGCGCGGGCCAGACCATCCAGGAGATGCGCACCGAAATGGAACGGGTGGAGGACGTGATGCAGAACCCGGACGATCCTACCCTGCAATACGGCGCGGACTGCGCATCGGAAGACTATGCCAAGCTCAGCGGCGACCTGGAACTGAAGCACGTCACCTTCGGCTATTCCCGGCTGGGCAATCCCATCATTTCCGATTTTTCCATGCACCTGAAACAGGGGCAGCGCATCGCCATCGTGGGGGCCAGCGGCTGCGGCAAATCCACCGTCAGCAAGCTGATCACCGGGCTGTACCAGCCCTGGGCGGGCGAGATTCTCTTTGACGGCAAGCCCATTTCCCAGATCCCCCGCAACGTTTTTACCGGCTCCGTGGCCATGGTGGATCAGGACATCGTGCTGTTTGAGGATACCATTGCCAACAACATCCGCATGTGGGACGACACCATCGAGGATTTTGAAGTGATCCTGGCTGCCCGGGACGCCCAGATCCACGAGGATATTTTGCAGCGGCCCGGCGGATATCAGGGCAGGCTGACGGAGAACGGCAAGGATCTGTCCGGCGGCCAGCGGCAGCGCATCGAGATCGCCCGGGTGCTGGCCCAAGACCCCTCTATTATTATCTTGGACGAGGCCACCAGCGCCCTGGACGCCAAAACGGAATATGAGCTGGTGAAGGCCATCAAGGATCGCGGCATTTCCTGCATCGTGGTGGCCCATCGGCTTTCTACCATCCGGGACTGCGACGAGATCATCGTGCTGGATAAGGGCCGTATTGTGGAACGTGGCACGCACGAGGAGCTTTACGCCAAGGGCGGCGCTTACGCCGAACTTGTGACCAGCGAATAAGAAAGGAGGACTTCTGTTATGGGTTGGTTTACCGAACAGATCAGGCAGCGAACGGAAAATGACCAGAACGTATTGGAAGACTCCTTTTTCCGCATGGCCAGCGTGGTTATGGACAAGTGGGACGCGAATCGTCTGGAGGACGAGCGCCTGATCGCCAAGGAAGCTATCGACGACATCCTGAAATTCTATCATCAAAAGCCCGTCGAGATCCCGGATACCATCCGGGACGTGAACGACCAGCTGGAATATGTGCTGCGGCCCACGGGCCTGATGACCCGGGAAGTGGAACTGGAGGAGGGCTGGCAGAACGACGCCTACGGCCCCATGCTGGGCTATCTCAAGGAAGCGGGAACCGCGGTAGCCCTGTTGCCGGGAACGATTTACGGTTATTATTTCAAAGACCCTGCCACAGGCAAGAGAACCCGCATTACCCGGAAAACCACCAGGCTGTTTTCCCGAGAAGCGCTGTGTTTTTATCAGCCCCTGCCCATGAAAAAGCTGGGCATTCCCGATCTGCTAAAGTACATGAAAAACAGCATCACCCACGGGGACCTGGTGGTGATCGTGCTGGCCACCCTGGCCGTGCAGCTGGTGGGGATGATCGAGCCCCGGGTGTACAGCCTGGTGACGGGCAAGATCCTGGAAGGCCACAATATGAACCTGATGGCGGGCGTAGGGGTGTTTCTCCTGACCAGCGCCTTTGCCGCCCAGCTGATCGGCCTGGTGCGCAGCCTTTTGATGCAGCGGATCAACACCAAAACCTCCCAGGCGGTGCAGGCCTCGGTGATGATGCGCATTCTGTCCCTGCCGGTGAGCTTTTTCCGCAGGTATTCCTCCGGCGAGCTGTCCAGCCGGGCGGGCAGCGTCAATTCCCTGTGCAGCATGATGCTGAATACCATTCTGTCCATCGGCCTGAGCAGCCTCCTGTCCCTGCTCTATGTGGCGCAGATCTTCAGCTTTGCCCCGGCGCTGGTGTGGCCGTCGCTGCTGATCATCCTGGCCACGGTGGTGATGAGTCTGGCGGTATCCCTTGTGCAAATCGGCATTTCGAGGAAGCGGATGAAGCTGAGCGCCGAGGAGCAGGGCATGAGCTACGCCGTGATGAACGGCATCCAGAAGATCCGGCTTTCCGGCTCCGAAAAGCGGGTCTTTGCCCGGTGGGGACGGCTGTACGCCAAAGGTGCACGGCTGGAATACAACCCGCCGCTGTTTCTCAAAATCAACACCGTCATCACCACGGCGATTTCGCTGATCGGCACCATCGTGCTGTATTATCTGGCGATTCAAACGAATGTGGGCGTCAGCCAGTATTACGCTTTCACGGCTGCCTATGGCCGGGTCATGGGCGCGTTCTCCGCGCTGGCCGGCATCGCCGTCTCGGTGGCCTCCATCCGTCCGGTGCTGGAAATGGCCGAGCCTATCCTGAAAGCCGAACCTGAAGTAGCCGCAGACAAGCAGCCCGTTGACCGCGTGACGGGGCACATTGAAATGAGCCATGTTTCCTTCCGGTATGAGAAAAACACGCCCTATGTGCTGAATGATCTTTCCCTGGATATCAAGGCCGGGGAATATGTGGCCATCGTGGGCCGCACGGGCTGCGGCAAATCTACGCTGGTGCGGCTGCTGCTGGGCTTTGAAAAGCCGGAAAAGGGTGGGATATTCTACGACCGGCACGACCTGAACAGCATCGATCCCCGTTCTCTGCGCAAGCACATCGGCGTGGTGATCCAGAACGGCCAGCTGTTCCAGGGCGACATTTTCTCCAATATTACCATTTCCGCTCCCGATCTGACGCTGGATGAAGCCTGGGAAGCGGCGGAGATGGCGGGCATCGCCCAGGATATAAGGGACATGCCCATGGGCATGCAGACCCTGATCTCCGAGGGCCAGGGGGGAATCTCCGGCGGACAGAAGCAGCGGCTGATGATCGCCCGGGCCGTCGCCCCCAAGCCCAGTATCCTGATTTTCGACGAAGCCACCAGCGCCCTGGACAACAAGACGCAAAAGCAGGTGTCTGGCGCGCTGGACAAGCTGAACTGCACACGCATCGTGATCGCCCACCGCCTCTCCACCATCCGCAACTGCGACCGGATTCTGGTCATGGACAAAGGGACGATCATAGAGGAAGGCACGTATGATGACCTGATCGCGCAGAACGGCCATTTCGCCGAGCTGGTGGCACGGCAGCGGCTGGATGCGGCCGGATAAAAAGAAAGGAAGGAAAACCACATGATCCGTCTTTCCAACACCCTGAAGCGCTTGATGAAAGTCGGCGCGATCCTCTTCGGTTTGGCCTTCATCATCGCCGGCGTAATCGGCATTCGTCAGGACGACACCTTCCTTCCAACCAAGGCCGTGATCCAGTCCATGGAACGCACCTATGCGGCGATGGATTCAAACGAAACCGACACCTGGGAGGTCATGGTTGCATATTCGGTAGATGGCAAGGACTATGTTACTGATCGGGGCCAGAAAAAGGACGATTTCACAGTAGGCAAGGAAATCGATATTCTCTATAAC
>JAFUDS010000015.1 GCA_017464305.1 Clostridia bacterium
AAAAATGCTGTCCAGTTGTCAATCTGGTTGTCAAGACGGAGCCAGCACCCTGGAAAACCTTATAGATCAAGGGGTTTCAGACCAATAACGGCCACCCTCCGACTCTGAAGGCCGCGCGTTCGAGTCGCGCCGGGCGCACCAAGAAAATCCCCAGGAATCAGGCGATTCCTGGGGATTTTCCTTTTGCTCATGTTGACCATTTTGGGCACATTATTGCCATTACGACCCCGTTGTAGTTGTCAATTCAGTTGTCAGGATCAGGAGCCGGTCAGAGCCAGCATTTGAGAGGCATCCTGCAGGAAATAATCTGGGCGGCTCACCACCTGCTCATAGGCCTCTTTGCCCATGAAGCTGTCCACGACGGCCTTTTCTTCCCTGTCCAGCTCCTTGTATCCCTTCCGCCCGAAGGACGGCGGCAGCCAATTCTTGTGACGGCCAGCGAAGATATTGAACTTCGCCAGGAGATCGGGATTCCTGAACTCAATATGACACGTGCCCTTTTTGTAGAAGGTGATAAAGAAGTGCTTTGTCGGCACCTTCCGCGTGTCGCCTGTTTTTTCAACATAAGCCAGGGCATCACTCAGGCTCACATCCGGCGCTTGTCCGCCGTCCAGGTAGTTGAACACCTTTTCAATATCGCCCAGCTTGCCGCGCACGTTGTAGGCTCTGAACTCATCCGGGGCGCATGACCAGCGAGTGTATCCATTCAGCGGGAGGATCACCTTTTTGTTGACTGCAAAAGCATTGTTGGTTTTCCAGCCGTTGTAATAATGGATGTTCTTTGACATTTCATCCCAATGGTATTTAATCGTCCACTCATCGAACAGATCAAGGATTGTCTGCTCAATTCCTCCGATCACCCGGTTATTCATTTCGATCATCAACTGATAGATATTATAGGCGCTAAACTCATAATTGGACAGCTCATGCACCTTGCTTTGAAGATCATTTTGCAGATTGGTTGTCAACTGCTCCATGAAATGCGGATTTTTGAACAGGGCAGCCCAATACTTTTCCCTGGTCAAACGGATGTACTCATTGATAGAATGGTTGTCCTTTTTACCGCCAACAGCCAAGGAGATCAGGGGATTGCCGCACTTGTTCTCTCCGATTTTCTCCACGATCAACGGAGCCAGCGCTCGGTATTCCTGGATCAGCCTGATACCGCACTCCACCTCATAATTGAACCTGTCCACGATGGCATCAATATAATCGGCCTTGGCAAGCGCACGATCCGCACCTACATCGGATTTATCGGTGTACTTATGGGCCGGGCGGAGGTGATCCATGATCATGCTGTCCCCATCCTCGGCGGCTTCGACCTTCGCATTGACCAGGGCGATCTCCACATCGGTGCTGCGCTCAGCCTTGCCAAAGGCGCCTGAGATATATTCGATAGACGCCTCCATCTGCTCCAATCGATTCAACAGGACCCGGCGCTGCGCGGTATAGGGATTTTTCAGGGTTTCCGCATTAAGCAGACATACCACCTGGCCGCCATCCTTGATCATATCCAGGGCTTTGAGAAGGTGTGCCGCTCCGTCCGAAAACGGAGGATTCATCAGGATCAGGTCATAATGCTTATGCGTTTGATAAGTGAGAAAATCATCATGCACCACCCGAAAACCCTTGTCCCGGAGGATCGCTTGGAGGTTGGGATCAATCTCCACGCAATCCACATCTTCACCCGGCACATAATTTTCAGGCTCAGCAAAATTCTTATGGTAGCTGTGCCGTGCGTTCAGCTCCCAACAAGCATACCGCGCCAAATCGCCCTTGCCCGCGCTCGGCTCCAGAACGCTCTCCACCTCATACCATTTGACCAGGCTGATCATCTTCTCTGCCAGCTTCGCCGGTGTAGGGTAAAAGGTTTCCTGGGCCTTCTTGGTTTCGGGGATCGCATAGATCGCGCTGCTCATCAATTCACACCTCCCACATCATTTTTCTGCTCCTCATCCGGCAGCAGCCCCATCGGATGCTTGTGGTCATAATAGGAATGTTCCAGCCAGAAAGAATAGATGGGCTTATAGACTTTGCCATCCAGGATCACCGGACGGCTAAAGGGATAATCATTCTCGCCGCCGTACAGAACATAGAGGAAAAACATACCATCCACGGTGGTGGCATCCTCATAATTCAGCTTTCTATCGAAGCCCTCCGCCTTGTAGTGAACCTCCCGGCTTTCCTTATCCACGCGCTGCAGCATGAACGGATCAATGCCAGCCAGCTTTTCGGCTTTCCGCATCTTCTCCACGGCTTTTTCCAGGGCCTCATCCAGCTTTTCAACGTCCTCCTCGGTGGCAAACTCCAGGAAGCCGCCGCCAAACATGGCATCCGTGCAGAATGGGTTTTGAGCTTTCAAGGTAATATGCAGGAAGTAATCCCCAGGGAAGCTCTTGCACTCTGTGATCCGCACATCCAGCAGCCCATAATCCTTGTAGGGCATAAAGCCCTTGTTGGCCCTCTCTTTGATCTCCGCCAGCGTCATTTCTTCCACCTCCTCAATTCTCAACCCGGTCATGGATCGCAACAGCGCCGTGAACAGCACTGCGCCCCCGCGCTTCCATCAGCTCCCGGAACCGGCTATCAGGGGTATGGGCGAAATTTCCGCCCATCATATACCACCGATTGCCCCGATCCACCACGGCGCCGCTTGCCGTCACGGTGGCCGGGCGAATATCAAACAGCACCTCCCCGCGGAAATTCCGAACATTCAGGCGGCAGAAATTGAGGGGGATTTCATGCTCCGCATCGAAGGAATACGGCCCCGTCGGGCACTCTACCAGCAGCCGATCAAAGAACTTGGAAACGCCGTTGTTGGTGCAATCAGCCCCAGAATCCCGGTACACATTCACAGGCAAACAACGAATGATCCGCGCCATACTCGCTCCTCCATTCTCACATCAATAATCCAGGAAAGCATCGATCCACAAGAACGAGGACTTTTCCGCCAGCTTTTCGATGAACCGCTCACGGGCCGCAGGGGAGGAGAACTTTTTCCGCTTTGCCACGATCAGGCCTTTCCTGTCAGCCTCATGCCAGGCAACCTCAAAGACGCTGTTCTTTGTCATATCTCAGTCCTCCATTCCGGGGGAGGAGAACCCCTCCCCACAATCCCATTATGCCGTGTTTATATCCAAAAGTCAGCGCGTTTTCGCCCACTTCCGCACATTTAGGAACTCCGCAGCAACTCGCAGTAATTCCGTAGCAAATGGATCTTCGGGCATGAAAAAGGCGGCTGGATCACAGCCGCCATACTTCTGATCACTCCAGAGCGCCCATGGCATCCAGGGCGAACATGAAGGCCGCAGCCTCCCGATCGCTGGTAATCATATCCTGCCGGTACTTGGCAAACTCCCCGACGAAGGCCGCCCGCTGCTCATCCTGGATGAACACATCGAAGGCATCCACGGCCTCATTGTACCCGGCCACACGATCATAGTTGTCATAGAGAAATTCATACTCTTTCTTGAACTGCTCGGCGAACTTCTCAATGCTCACATTGACGATCTTCATGCTCAACCCTCCAATCTTTTGTCCCGGAAACGTGACCACCCCGGCCACACCTATATCATACCGTGGCCGGGGCAGAAAGTCAGCGCGTTTTGACCTCAAAAAGAGGATTTAGTCTTTTCGTAGCGATCAGGCGGAGAACAGGATGCCGTTATATTTGCACGTCGCTATAATTTCATCCTGCGTACCGAAGCCCAGGGCCATATTCGGCAAAATGCCTTTCACCAGAGGCAGCACAGAGGCCCAGGGGCGGCCTCCGTTTCGCCTCAATACATCCTCCACCTGGGCCGCTATCTCGCGGACGCAGCCCATTTCCGCCTCGGTGAAGTCGCTTTCGCGGTACACGAACCGCCGATCCTTTGCATGGTTGATCCTGTCCTGCATTTCGCAGAGGGCAAGCTGCCGACACAGGGCTTTCATCCGCTTGTAGAGCATCCTTGGCACCTCCTCACGGGCGATCAATAGTGATGGAATCCACCAGGTTATTGAAGCGATCATACAAGGTGATGCTCATCCATCCGCAGCCGAAGTCCTCAATGGCTTTCAGCCGGATCGGGTCCTTGTCGGGGATCAGGCGATAGACAACGTAATCGCTCAACACTCCGGCCAGCTGGCCCTCCTCCAAGGAGCGATTCGCCAGCTCGCGGATGGTCTCCAGGCGCGGCGCATACTCATCATCGTACCGATAAATCACCAGGAACTTATCCATGGTCACACCTCCTCCAAATCCACATACTCACCGATCACTCGCAGCGCATCATCATAGGAATGGCACGCCTTGACCCGGCGCTCCATTTCGCGGTATTCATCCACCAGGCCGCACGCTTTCATTTCACCGTAGGCGTTTGCCAGGATGAAGAAGATATTGCCGGAAGGACCTTTGCGATCAAAGATGACCATACTCACACCTCCTCATGGATTTCACGCTTGATGATGATGTCGCCCTTCTGATCATCATAGGCTTTCAGCACCTTGTAGGGCACATCGGAAACCTTGTCATAGAATGCCTCGGCAGCCGGAAGGGAGCTGAACTTGTGCTCGCAATCCTCGCCGCGCTTGGTATCATACTCAACCCAGTAAGAGCGGATCATCCTTTTCCCTCCTCAGTAGAAGATCACGTCGCGGAAGGAATACCCATCCGTCAGCACCGGCCAGAGCAGCCGCATCTTGTCGAAGGCCTCCACGCTGTTGTTGGCCTTGACAGCCAGATACCGGCCATCCGCCAGGACCAGCTTGTACACACCATGAACTTTCATCATTTCAGCCTCCGATCAATCAGGATCGCGGCGGGATCACCTCCCGACCACGATACTATTATGCCGTGCTTTAAGGGGTTTGTCAGCGCGTTTTCGGCCTATTTTGAGTATTTAGGAATTTCGTAGCGAATGACGCAAAAATGAAGCAATCAAAAAGCAGGAGGATCATTCCCCCTGCTGCTGTGTTTGATCTTCCAGCTTCTTTTGTTTCTCTTTCCAGGCGGCGTATTCCTCACGCCGACGCTTCCAGTAGGCGCTATATTTCCCGGTCTTGACCCGGCGATCCACCCACGGCTCATCCTCATCGATCAGCCAGGTATTGCCTATCTTCACGGCGGTTTTGAAGCCGCCAGTCCGGGCGATCCTCCGGGCCGAATCCTCGCCTTTTTCCAGACGCCGGGCATACTCCGCCAGCGGGATCATTGCCATCCGCGATCACCTCCGAAAATCATTTCATCCATTATACCGCAGCTCGGGCCAGGTGGCAACGCTGAATATCCTGGGCGGACAGCATATGATCATACACCACCACACCACACACGCGGCACCCGACAGATGGATCAAAGGGCCTGCTGCCGAGAACCTTAAACGACACCAGGCCGCCATCCGGGAGGGCGCTTGCATCTTCCATCCTGCCGATCAGATAATACTTGAACACCGTGATCCCTCCATCCTTTGTATTTTGCGTTCTGCACCCCCTATGGATCAGGGAAGGGATTTCCCTTCCCGCCATCCAGAGGAACCGCCAGGAGCCTTTTTAATTCATTCAAAAGGCATCACGGAGCCTATCCGTTCCCCTCCGTCTCATTCCAGGCCACGCACCAGGGCTTTTCTGCAATCTGAGCCAGGGTCATGCCAGCGATAGCCGCCTCAATGCGGAAAGACACATGCTGAGACTTTTTGTGATCATTGAGGATCACACCGCCACCCCTCCGGCGGCGGAAATCCGCCGCCTCCTGCCGGGTGGCAAAAAACCGCTGCCGATACCTCACGCGCTCGCTCTGCATCCGTTTTCCTCCTCTCTCACAATGCGATAACGCAGGATCGCCTCCCCGCGCACATTCAAATCCCACACCTCATTGATGGCGGCATCATAATACCGGCCATGCCCCGCCGTGGTATCAAAGCAGCTCATGTACTCCATGCCCTTCTTGCTCCAGAAGGATTTCCACCACCAGTAGGTTGAGGAGCCGTCCGTCATGGCATCGGCATAGGACTGATCCTGATATTGCTTGCTCTGCCTGATCTCCTCCCATTCGGCCAGGGCCGCAGCCTCCGCACCCGTCAAAGGCCGATGCCCGAATCGGTACACGGTGAGCCCTTCATCGTCATAATCCACCAGGGAGGCCCTGGCAATATCACAGGCACTTTTCTTGCCATCTGCATTGAGAAAGAAAACGGACACGCTGTTGGCATCCACCAGGGGACGCAGACCGCGCAGACGGGGAGGAATCTGATCCCCCGTCCGCCCGAAGTGCTCCACCAATTCCATGACCAGGCCGCCAGCCTTGGCGTCCCGTTTCAACTGGGCCAGGCTCTTTTTCATGCTGCCGCCTCCTCTCAATACTCCACCTTAAACGTGACCACATGACCGGGATTCTCCCGGATCAGCAGGGCCTTTACCTCATCCACCATCATGTTATTATCAAGGGCGGCCTGGATCACTTCCACCAGCTTCTTTCCGTCCAAGTAGGCCCAGATGCGGGCCTTACGGCCAATACGACGCGCCATCACTTGCACCTCCTCAGTATTCAAAATGAACAGGTTCGGCCTTGATCGCCGTGATCGCTCCGCTTCTGCTGCTCGCACCGCGCAGCCACTTCTTGCCCTCACTGATCGCCTTTTCCTTCGTGGGATACACATACCCGCTCTTAACACGCCCGCTAAAAAGGTTGCCCTCCATATAGCACGGGTCCTTTTCGTCCGGCTGAAACAGCCACTCGAACCCCTTCTTATCCGACCCGACATAGCCCCAACCGTAGCTATTGCGGCTCTCCATCATGCCCTCACGCCTCCTCTCAGCAGAACGACAGCAGCTTAGTCAAATTGAACCGGGGCGCATCTTCCAGGTGAGTTGTAACCATGTCATGGATCACAGACCAGCCGCCCAGCTCTTTCTTGGGGACGCTGAAAACCTTCTCCTCATAGGAGCCGCAGCCGGAATAGTGGCGGACATAATGGACACAGCGATAGGTAACGCGCTCATCATCCTCTTTGATCACCTTCTTGAAAGAAGGATACTCATGCTCATAATTCGGATTGTAGAGATAGTTGGAAGCATCGAACTTGTACCCATTGGGCGTCACGATCCCCAGGAGCTTCTTGATGTACTCAGGCTTGCGATTCCTTGACATGCTCGCACCTCCTCAATCATCATCGTCGGCCACATAGCCGGCGCAGTAACCAGGATCACGCAGCCGGGCCTTTTCCAGCGCCTCACTGAACGTCCGAGCGCGGACGCGCACATCCGTGAGACCATGGCCACACACGATCCAGATCATCATTTTCTCGTCCTTCTTTCCGGGAGCGGATCACCCGCCCCACACTCATATCATACCGTGTTTGACCCTCCCTGTCAGCGCATTTTGTCCCGTTTTCGATGATTTAGTAATTTCGTAGTAAATCAGTAAACAAACACGTCTTTATGCTCGATCACGTAGACCCGGCCAGGATACAGGCGACGGAGGAGGCGGCGCAGCTGCCTCTCCGCTTTCTTGGCATCATCGGAAAGGATGTTCCATTCTCTCCGATGCTTCCAGTCCTTGGTGTGCGCCAGGAAGATATAATACTTAGCCTTCATAGATTACCTCCGGGCCAGGGAATACCCTGCCCCCATCATAATCAGACTTCCAATGATGATACTGCCCGTTCTCGTCCAGAAACTCCGCATCCCATACACCCTTGTAATAGTCCTGCGCCTGGATCACGGAAACGCCGTATGTTTTCCCTCTCACCCAAATCCGATCCCCAGGGGATAGCAGCTTATCCTCCCGTTCCTTCCGCCGCACGCAGCCAGTCCAAACCTGGCTGTGTGATCCTTCGCACCCTTGGCCCAGCAGAGCGCAATCATCACACATGTCATTGTAGGCCTGGCTTCCCGTCACACAGCCGGAGCCGTAAATCGCCCTGGCCGTTTTGAACGCCTCATCCGAAGAAGCAGCCCGCACGATGCAGACCCGCCCATACTCCCCGCCGCGATTCGTGCCAGTCATTTCATAGACACCCATGTTCGCACCTCCTCAGTACTTCGGGATTGCGCCCAGGTTGTCAAACAACGCCAGGGCCTTGGCAATGGACCGAACATCACCGGCATAATGCCTTTGATTTCCTATGGAGGAGCCGCCCTTTTTCCGGGCGACCATGAACTGATCCCCCTTGAAATACAGCAGCTCGCGGTCGTGGCCGTTCCTGCTATACGTGGCGACCACCTGGCCCACAAACAAAGGCAGATCGGCAGCCATCAGCTCCGCCGCCCGATCCTGGAAGCGCTCGCTCTCCAGGTCCATCATCTTATAGTCGTAATCGGCGTGGGCGTAGGTATTCCCACCGGCCAGGATTTCTCCGCAGCGCTCGTCCCGGTACACATGCTGATAATGAAGGAGGACGCGGTTCACCCGATCAATATTGACGGAAATATCCTTAACTTTGATAGTGATACTCCGCTCATAACCGGCCCATTGTACGCGGATCGAATAGGCGCTCTTGGGGATACCGGCCTTTTTCAGATCATCCCGGATCGCGGCACTCAATTCTTTGTTCGTCATTTGTGATACCTCCTTACTTTACAATCACATGCACTCCAGGCAGGCCCCAATCGTCAATAACGGCCACATATACCCTGCACACCTCTTTGTCCAGCAGAGAGCAGTCGTTATTCTCCTCGCGGACGAACACTACTCCATCCTTGCTGCGATCAACAACATCGTCGCACTCGAATAAGGCCAGCCTTTTCCTGTCCTCAGTCCACACAGAAACAAGCTCCCTACCGTCAATGACTTTCAGAAGATCAAACAGCTTCATATCAAAGCCCTCGCTTTCCGCCCCTCACCGGGGACAATACCATTTTGTCGTGCTTTTCTCCATTTGTCAGCGCGTTTTTAGCTTAAAAGCGAATTTAGGAAAATCGCAGCATATCGTAACAGAATTGCAGTAAAACAAAAAAAGAGGCCCTGGCGTGCTTCACTCCCGCGCCAGGGCCTCCTATTCTTATTCTTCCGTTTCGCCGGCCTGCTCCGGCTCCTCGGCCTGATCCGCCGTCGCGGTTTCAGTTACACGCTGCACGGCGATCAGAGGAACGGGCTGCGGCCCTTCTTTATGCTCCCTTCCAATAATACTTTCTACGATGGAATCGGCGGCCTTGAATTGGTCGCCGGTCAATTGTTTTCCATCGACGGCGGCATACTGCATGACCAAGCTCAGAGCCGTCCCCTTGCGCTCATTATCATCTTCTTTTACGGTGCCATTCTTGACCATCTGATCCACGGCATCTACGGCCAGACGGCACCAATACACCAGGGAAGATAAAAAGGTATCTTCATATTTGGGGAGTGCGTCAATGGCCTTGGAAATGAAGCTGATGGTATCCTTGGACAGAAAGCCCCGTTTATAAAGCAGGAGCAGGATCACGATGGCGACGCCCGCCACAATCAGGGCGGCAACGGTGAGCAGGGTTTCACTATTCATACTTCTTACCTCCATTTATCCGTTTGATTCTTCATCGGAAACGGTATCCTCATCCTGGGCGGAGGAGGATGGGCGGGACTTGAAATAGCCCACGATCCCCTTCTCCGCCACAGAATTTCCAGCATAGAATCCAATATTGACCATCATTACATCATCCGCCCCCTGGATGATGCCCTGCACGGCCGAAGCCAGCGACGGACGCAGGATCAGCACAGCCAGGGCCGCAATGCGGAACAGGCACCAGAAAGCGGCAATTCCAGTAGCCAGCCGTTTGGAATATTGGATATAGGGGGCTTTTGTCTTTTTGGTGGGGCTTCTCGCTTTTGCATCCATCTTATCACCTCATTTGGGCTGTACGATCACAGAAAATCGTTTTGCTCCATGCAGTCACGGTACAGAACACGGATATAATCAAAAGCCTCCTCGAAGCGGCCATTTTGCTGACCTGTTTTCTTGAGGAGCTTTTGGTATTTATCGTTGAGGGCGAATATGTGATCAAATTCCTCCTTGGTATGGCGGCGTTTCAACCGGCAGGAATTGGCGAAGTCAAGAACGGTGGTGCGGATGGTATCCATTTCGTTCTCATCCATCTCCCTCGCCTGCCGTTCCTGCTCCTCTTTCACGCCCTCCACATCCTTTTTGATCCCGGCCAGCTCATCCCGCACATCCTGGGTGAGCAGCTTTCCAAGCCAGCCAAAAAAGGACTTCCAGGGATTCCACTTGATGTGCGGGTTAAAGTCAATGAACAGGGATAAACCGACGGCGATATATCCCCAATGCTCACCTATCCAATTCCAAAACTGCTCCAATGGAATCACCCCACAGCCGGGGTGCTGTCACCCGATCCGCTGTCCCCGAACAGCATCTTATCCAGCAGATCATAGACTGCCAGGAGATCAGCCTTTTTGACGGTGATATACTCGCCATCGCCGCCAGCGTCCCCGTGCTCATCCGGGATTTCCTGCAGGAATTTGCTCATCATGTACCCGGTATGGATAAAGTCGGGCGCCTCATAGGTGCATCGCGTCCATTCGCCAGAGCTGCCCTCCATATAGACCGTGGCCCCGATAGGCACCTGATAAATCACCTTGGAGCCGCCGTTGGCCTTTTCCCTCAGATTGACGGTTTTCCCGCTCTGAGCGACCACCTTTGCCGTGTAGCTCATTTTTTCTCCACCTCCACTCTCTTTTTCTTCCACCAGCGAATAATCAGGCCGCCCGAATCCGGCGATCCTGCCGTAGCCGATGGTGTAATTCTTCCGGGCAACCCCGCCGCCGTTGGCGACCTTGTTGGACGCCCCGGTGGTGTTGCCCTCGATGGTATAAATCCGGGTGCTGGTGACCTTCTCCACAATGCCGGTGTGTCCGGCCTGGTTTGGATACTCGGACGACCAGAAAAAGACCTGATCCCCTACGCACGGGGAACTGAACAGCCTGCCGGCCTTGCGGTAGTATCCCATGCTGGAATTGCACCCGGCGCCGGAGCTTTTCTTGGGTTGGCACAGCAGCTCCCGCGCCTTATCCGCACCGAAGGCCTGCATAAAGCACCAATCCACAAACACGTCACACCAGGCGATCCCCTGCTTCCTGCCATTGTAAAACCACGGAATGCCGTCCATATCACGGGCGTATTTCGTGATGTTCTCATCCCCGGCATTGGCGGTCTTATCGTCCAGCTCATTCTTGGTTTCCTTTTCCAGATAACCCACCTCGGCACCGGCCACGGCCAGCACCTTATCAACCGCGCTCAACCTATCACCCCTCTCTATAAAAGGCGAAGCCAGCTCATACCGGCTCCGCCTTATCGCACCACGTATAGAAGTGCTCCCTTATATCCAGCTCCAAACCTTCCACGATCTCCACATCATGCACCATCAGGGCATCCCCGCCAGGGGGAAACAGGTACACATCCGCCTTTCCGCCGGCAGTTTCGCAAATCTCGTAGAAGTCGCTGATCACGATCCTCTGTTTGTTCACTACGCGACCATCCCCTCCTCATCATAGGCAGACACCCAAATGCTATCATCCACGACCTCCACATCATCGGCGCTCTTTCTGCATAGGACATAGTGATCCTCTATCCATTTGCACAGATTGGCGCCGTTGCAATGCTTGGTCATGCCATAATAACTATTGACGGTCTGCAATGCATTGTCCAGGTCAATAAGCCCATCGGCATATAACCCGGCCACATAGAGGAGGCTCTGCTTGATATGCTGCGTGGTTTTCTTTCTCAGCCTCAACCCGTGCGGCGTCACCCGATAGCCGACAAACTCGCACCCCTGCACTGCCGGTACGATCTTGCTCTTTGGGCTTATATCCAGGCGCAGATCATCCTTCAAGAAGGTGGCGATCCTGTCAAACAGACGCTCGGCCTCCTCCCTTCCTTTGACCAGGAGAATAAAATCATCCATATAGCGAACATAGTAATGGACATGCAGAACGTGCTTGCAATATTGATCCAGGCGATCCAGATAAATATTGGCGGTTTCCTGAGAGGAGAGGTTTCCTATCGGCATCCCCACATCATACAAGCGTTCCTTGCGGGGACAATCCGCAATGCTCGATCCGGGCGGAAGGCCAAAGGGAATATCCGGGTTATCAATGATCACGCACATCAACCACATAAACCACAGATCATCGGTGATCTCATCGTACATTTCCAGGGTTTTTTCATGGTCTACGCGGTAGAAATACTTGCTGATGTCACCTTTGATGATCACCCATTCGCCGGCATCTGGCCGGCGGCTTACCTTCTGCACCCAATTCAAAAGACACTCGGCTGCTGCCAGGGTGCCCTTCTCTTTTCTGCATCCATAACTGTGTTGGATGAACCTCTTATCCATGTAGGGATTGATTTGCCGATAGATGGCCCATTGCACGATCCTGTCCCGGAACCCCAGCGCCATAACCAGGCGTGATTTGGGGAAATTCACATAGAACTCACGGTATGGGCCTACCTTGTAATACCAGCCCATCAATTCCCTTTGCAACTGGATTAAGTTTTCTTCCAAATTCTGCGTGAAGGCAATGACCTCATCCCGGTATCTCTTTCCCTTCGCCGCCTCCTGATATGCAGCGTACAAGTTTTCAAAGGAGCAAATCTTGTCCATAAGGTTATGCAGTTTTTCCATATTCCCTATGCTCCATCTTGACGAATAATCAGGGTATCGAATAAGAAATGCCATGCGTGGCGTTTCCGCTGTCCTTTTGGCTGGTGTATTCCGTTCGCATCCTGCTGCCAGCCTCCGGGGCGCTGCCTTCCGGCATCTTCATGGCGATTCCAGCCGGCGCATTGCGTGGAGCACCAACTGGATTCTCATTTACCGGCTCAATAGGGGCCGGTGGGAAATATGCCCCTCCCGAATTACAAAAAAGCCTGCTGATCCGTAATCTGGCAGGACGGAATGGTGATACCATATCCGGGAGCGGGGCCGCCCGCCATAGTTCGTGTTCGCGTTGGAACGGTTGTTGTTGAAATTCAAATAGGCCGGGCCTGTGTTGCTGGTGTTGTTATAGTTGCCACCGCGCCGGGCGACGCGCCACCGGCACCGCCGCCACAAAGCAAACTGCCAATTCACGGCATATTCCCCAAATCATGGGATTATTCATCCCTCGATTCCTTTTTGCCGGAGGTTTTGGCTTCCGCTTTCTTGATCCATCCGCCGATCAGGTTTCCGATCTCCTCAATCATGCCGCACCACACCCCATAGCTGTGTACCTCGATCAGATACCGCACGTTTCCCCGTTTGTCCGTGTAGCTCGTTCTGCTGGCCTCCCTCATAAAGCCTTTCAGCATTTCCTTTTCCACGTCCAAATCCCGGAGCGTACTCTTATTGTAATAATGCAGCCTGGCCTTGGTCGCCAGCCTATACATGGTATGGAGCTGGTTCATCACATCCGCGCCCAAGGTTTCTCTTTCCGCCCTGGGCCATCTGCGCACGATGGGCCGCACCCATCGGATCAAGTCCTCGATCTTCTGGCAGGTCGGGCCTGGATTGTTATAATCGGTTTCCATATAAACCTCCGTGTTGTCGGTCAGAAAATCCGGGGGCACGCGCTACCGCGCGGCCCCTCAGGATTTCAGTTTACCAGGTATCAGGCACCCAGAGGGAGCGGGGCCGCCCGCCACAGAACGTGCTCGCGTAGGAACGGTAGTAGGAGAAAATCAAATAGGCCGGGCCTGCGTCGCTGGCGCTGTGATAGTTGCCACCGCGCCGGGCGACGCGCTCATCCCTTGTAAATTGCACATACAAACGGCCGGGAACTGTCATGCCGGGAATAGGGGCAAGGCCCAGCTCTTTGAGAATATACGGCACATAGGGGAGGGTGGCGCTGTCCACAGCAACATCCTTGAATACAGTATTGCGCTGTACTCCATCAAACTCCTCATCCGTCAGCTCACGGGCAACCAATGTTATCTTGCCATCGATCCACGCATAATGCACTGTGCCAGGGGTGCCGGGCTCCACCAGGGTATACCCATCATCGGAGCTGTTCGGAAGAATGGCTTTCCACAGGGTACTATTGGCGGACAGGTCAGCACCGGGGGCGGCGGCATCATTATCGGGGATAATCTGAATCTCACAGTTGACCAGACGCACACCGTACACCTGTTCGTTGGCATTGCCGACCACATCATTCAGGCTGCCCACATCATTCCCCAGGCACCAGCTGCGCGGACCGCTGCCGGTGATGGTATTGAGGCCGCTGTAATTGGATTCGCTGATCTGCGATTCCACGGGAACGCCGCCCACCTGCTTACCCTTCGCCCAGTATTCCGGGGAATTGTAGGGCTGATTGGTCAGATCGGAGGTATGGGGTTTCAGGGCGGTATACTCCCATCCAAACTGAACTCGTTTCAAACCGACGGTGATGCTTTTGCCGGTTTCCCAACGGGTACCGTCGCGGTAATCATGACCGTAGTTGTTGTTGCCGTGCGGATTCCATCCGTACTTATGGCACATCAACAGGATCAGGCCATGATCCGCGATGGTCATGCCGGACACGCCATAACGGAAAGCCTGCATCCTGGTCAGAAACGGGTCCATGCCGAGGCTCACCATCGGAGCGCGTCCGGGCAGGGAATACAGGGTGCCGTTGGTTTCCAGCTCAGAGGCCATATACTGGCCCAGGAGAATGCGGTCATACAGAGTGCCGCCGGTGGTAAAGGCCGGATGCGCATGACCCGGCAGAGAGGCATCCAGGAAAGAGGACTGCATCTGATAGAACGGCACGAATACAGAGGGGTTTCCCTTTGCATCGTACAGAACTTTATTGCCATGCCGACGGGCGGCCAGCTCCAACGCGGTATTAATCATCGTTCATACCTCCCAGCAGGGCGGCCAGCTCCTGATATTGGGCCACGGTGATGCGATTCCCGGCCAGGTACACATCCAGCTTTTCCATGTAGTCGTCACGCTTCTCCTCGATGGTGCCGTCCTTAACGGCGGCTTCAACCAGACGCTTCATCAGCTTATATGCCATTTTTACTCACCTCCAATTTCCAGCATGGTCAATTCTTCCAGCGCATCCGCCAGAAGATCATCGCGGTCACGGTTGGCCTCCGCAATGGCCTTGAACGGAGCAATCTTCGCCGCTTCCCTCTCGGCGCGTTCCCGCTCCCATTCGGCAATTTCTTCATCGGTAGGCTCATGCTCTTGGATCATCAATTCCTGCTCATCCATAGCTTTCCCTCCTATCAGCTCCCGGACAGAGCCGCAAGCTGCGCCTCCGCCGTGGCGATCCTGTCCTCATGGTCACGAAGCGTCTGATCAAACTCCGTCAGGAGCATATTGATCATGTCGGTCACGGCCTCCAAGTCCACCGTGCGCTGCTCCATCGTCACCAGGGCAGAGGGAGACACATTGACCGTCACGCTGGACACGGCGGAGACCACCGTGATCACATCATACTCACGGACATAATCCGCAGACGATGCCGGGGCGATCCAGTCCGGGGTATCCCCGAAGGTGGCATAGCAATACAGCACGTTGGCGGAGGAGGTCGGGTCCTGCACATACAGGCCGATTTCGTTCACGAAAAAGCCCGTGGCAAGGCCGCTATTACGGTATTGTACTTTGATTTTCGCCTGCCCTCCTTCCAGCTCCGCACCGATGAAAGAGGCGTCGCAAATCTTTTTCGACAGGGAGGTGCGCGCCCTGCAAGCAGATTCTCCCGTCACAACGCCGCTGCCAAGCTCTGCTTTGGTGAACTTCAAAGCTCCCTGGGCGGCCAGCACCTTATTCAGCACGGTCAAGCCCGCGGTGGTCAGATAGGCTTCCAATGCCATAAGTTTGGTCACATCCTTTCTTTTACTGTGTATTGACAGCGATCCGGGCATAGTTGCACGGCAGGGAAGCGCCGTACAGAACGGTGTCCGTATCTTGCTGCTCACGTTGGAAATTGATCGGAATGCCGATCTTGGCGTAGCTCTCCGGCATGGAGCATCCGGCCCGGATTTCCGTCTCCGCCTCGGAAAGCTGCTGCGTTGGATAGCGGATGGTGATCCGGGCCTGATCCGCCGCCAGGTCAGTGCCGGCAGAGGTCGGGAATCTGGCGTTTGCATCCGCCACAGTTTCCTGCCGGATCGTGACCTTCATTTTGACGCCCAGGGGCTTCGGGATGATGTATCCGGCCAGGATCAGCTCCACCATGACAGGCTCGGTATAGCCGGTTATATCCACGTCCATAGACATATCCTGATTGTCGTGGTAAACAGCATCCATTTCGTCGGCCATCGTCGCATCCCATATCTGCTGAAAATGCTCCTCTGTTCCGTCCCACTGATTTTGAATGATCTTTGCCAGGAGCACCTTGCGGAACACATCATCGGACAGCGTAGCCGGAAGGCCGGGGATGCTTACCGGCGGGAAACGGCGATCCGCACCGATATTCAGCGCCACAATATCCAACTGTTTCCCGACGGCCTCATGCACATAAAAATCCCTGGGCATATCCTTCGCCACCATGTGAGCGGCGTCGATATACTCAAGGACCTTGGCAAGATGGCTCATGTACTTCTCGGCTGTTTTGTGCTGCGATTCAATCCCGTCAAGGTATTCCTGAATATCCTGCTCGGCCATGCTCAGCACCTCCCTTAATTGGCGATAACCACGGAGATCAACGGCTCGCGGCCCCTGGCAACCTCATCGAAGTCAATCACCACATCAGATGTGCTGAGATCGTCCCCGTTCCTGGCTGCCAGCACCTCGGTGATGGAGAAGGTGGGCGTCCGGGCATCCACATTGATAGACTGCGCGACCATCCAAATGATCGAAGTGGTCAGGTCGGTGCCGATGCTGAATGTATCCAGATATTCGATGATCGCAGCCTTGATCTCATCCGGCGTACTGGTTTTGTATCCTGCGCGGCGGGTGATGGTGATCTGCATTGCCACATCCACATAGGACAGGCGGGAGAACAGGATGGTGTTGTCCTGGCCGGAGGCATCGGTGACATGCACCTCTTTTCTTCCGGCGCTGCCGACAGGGCCGCCATATGTGCCGACGCCATCGCCTTTGCGCAGGAAGATCACTTCGCCGATCTCGGCCTCCTCGCCACCCTCGACCACACAGCAGATGGAATGGCCGGGGATACCGTTGGCATCCACCGCGTTTGTATCATTCTCATAGACCTCCCGGCGGCTCACCCCGGAAATGGCGCTCAGGCCAGCCCGGAGGCCGTCCTTCATGCTCTGCGAGGGCAGGGCAACAGAATCAGCCTGCCGCGCCCGCAGCTCACTATCCGTTTCGGTGACGGTGCCGGTGGCCGCGCTGCCCTCATTTGTGACACTCTCCCAACCGGCGACAGGCGTCATAATATGGGTAACGGTGCCGGGGGCGGCCTGGATCAATCCGGCATCCCGGCAATACGCCTCCACCTGGACGGTGCCGGTATCCCCGATGATCGTCACCTCCGGCAAATCCCAAATATTGCCGTTGGTATCCGACACAAAGCCATTGTTGATCGTAGTATTCGGCTCCCCGCTCAGGGTCAGAACGACCATGCTCTTTGTGGCCTGCTTCCGGGCGATACCATTGATCGCCACGATATAATCAAGCCCCGTACCAATGGCGGTGACGGGGCTTCTGGCATCATAGACCAGCTCGCAGGTCTGATAGGTATCGTAGATTTTCTCGGCGATCTTGCTCAGAAATTCGTAATCCTGGGAATCGCTCCCCAGGTACGCGCCGGAGCCGTAGATGGTCTGAAAATCATCGATGAAGGATTCCAAAATCTCGTTGTAGGTCGGGTAATGGTATCCCGATTCATCGATATACGGCTTGAAGTAGCTCATAGGTTCACCTCCGCATACGTTTCTCCATAAACGGTATTGACTGTGCAGGAAAAGCTATAATGGCGCCCATCATAGGAGGATTCCACCTTGGAAACGCTGTTGACGCCCACGGTATCCATGATCCGCTGAATGATCATCAGGTCAATGGCATCCTTATTGGCGCCGGTGGCCGGGACGCCCAGCACATCGGGATAATAGGGGATCGCCGTCGGGTCGCCCTCCCACCACTCGCCATAAATGGCAGCGAGGCGGGTCTGAAGCACCTGGCGCATGGCATCCAGGCCAAAGAGAAAATCATCATCCCCATGGCCGAAGCAATAATCCCCCTTAGCATCCCGTTTTCTGTATTTGAGCTGCGTGGTATATTGCGCCCGCATATCAATTCACCCCCGAAGTCGTGCCGCCGCCATCCGGCGCGGTGTGCGTATGGGACAGGTAGGGGCTGCCGTTGATCCTGAGCGTCCCATTCAAATCAATGGTCGATCCTGCGACCGTGGTCGCCGCGGCGGATTTCATGGTCAGCGGGCCGGTGGCGTCCAGGGTCATAGCGGCGGTAGATTTCAGATCAAGAGTGGTCAGGGCCTCTATCTTGATGGACAGGAGGGAGGAGATGGTGATGTCCTGCAAAGCCTGAATATCGATCTTTTCAACGGTTTCAATTTTCAGGTTTTTGCATTTGATCTGAATATCCTCATCCTCAAACTTGATATACACATTCTCGTTTTTGCCCTGGATTATCACCTGGCCGTAATTGCTGATGCCGCCGGTGGCAGAACACACGATCACATTGTTTTTCTTGATCCAGAAGTACGCCTTGTTTTTTACGTTCTGGACCCGGATACCCTCCTCTTTCAGCGGGGAATCCGGCTTCCGTGTTTGGCTCCACGGGGCAAGGATCGCAAACCCATCGGACAGGTCATGCCGCCGGTTGTCCATCTGAGACTGCTCCCCGCCGGACTGCCACCAGCCATCAATGCACAAATCCGAAAAGATCACCAGGCACTCATCATCCTTTTGGGGATAGAGGCACAGCATATAATCCTTCGTTCTCGGCATCACAATAGGCACATCCGGCAGAACGGGGATGCTCATTTCCTGCTCCGATCCATTGACGCTCACCTTTTCACGGATCGCACATTGCACGGTGCATGTTCCCTTGTCCGGGTCATAGGACTGGATGATACCGGGGATCGCGCACCTTATATCCGCTTCCAGCGATCCCAAGGTATATTTGATCGCGCTTCCTACGCTGCCGGTTCTCTCATCAACTCCACGCACAGGATCACCTCCAAGGATTCGTCGCGCCATCGGTCAGGCCATCCGGCTTGGCGCCGGACTGTGTGATGGCCTCAAAAGTGCAATACCAGGAATCGCCCCGCGTATCCCCTTCATAGATCAGCTTGACGATCCGATAGATACCGGCGGAGCTAACCGCCGTATAGGATGCGTCGCCCTGGCTTATCATCTGTCCCGTGACCAGGCTGGCCCCTATATGGATCAGGGTGTTCAGCTTGATTGACGGATTGATCAGGCACTGGCCGGAAACGCCGTCGTCGGTCTGATTGGGTGCGCCGATCAGGCCGGTGGCGGGATTCAGCTCAACCGCCGTCCCCGGGCCATAATCCCCGGCTCCGACGATATGGAGCTTGCCATCCTCCACATACATCTGAGCCTCGCTCTCCTCGGCAATATCGGAAACATAATCGGCGGCCATCCCGAAAAGCACCTTGCCGCGGGGAAGGCCGCCGCCATAAATCGTTTGGGAAATGAAGCCGGTGGAAATATTCCCCTCGGTACACGCAGCGAGGACCGTTCCATTATTCGCCCCCGATCCAAGGGACTGAGACACAAAGGCAGAATTGAGGAAGGTATCCCCATCCTGGCATACCAGGGTGAGGAGGCGATCCACGCCCTCCTCCAATGTGACCAGCGGCTGCACCACCTCGCCCGTGAAGATCATGCCATAATTGCCGTTCTCATACCCGGCCTCGATGGTGCATATATCCCCAGGCTTTACCATGGCAACGGAGGCTTTCGCCAGGTTGTAAATGGACACCTGAGAAAAATTCGGCTCCTCATTCATTGCCTTTTCCACATAAAAAGTACACCGAAGATTGGACACATCAAATCCCCGGCCCGTTTTCGGGTTTCCGACGATCACCCGATATTTGCGCATATATTGGCGGTAGCCAGAAATGGGATAGCTCATTCTATATCACCACTTCCCCACAGAAGGATGAAGTCCGTCCCCAGGTCAAACATTCCGGGGATGTTCCCGGCTGTTTTATCGGTAACATTGAGGATGATTGCGCTGCCGATCCCCAAATGCTGGAATTGGCGCATCATATCGGCGGCGGGGAACTCTCCCGTGACCAGCGGCACATTGCTGATCATCATTTTCCCGGTATTCCCATCGGAAATATCCATGTGCCAAAATGCACCCTCAGTGTTATACCGAAGGTGCATGATCAGGGGGATATTTTTCTCGTTGGCTTCCACCGTGATATGAAATTCCTGATCCGGGGTATTATCCAGCGGTATCTCATGCCAGGACACGCGATCACCTCCCCATTATTTGCCGGTCAACAGCGACCCCAGCTTGCTCAGCGTCCCGCCGGAAACAGAGGACGTGGATTTTGTGGTCTGCTGCGTGGAGCTGCCCTTGAATATCTGATAAAGGACGGATTGCTGTGTGCCGCCGCTCGTTCCCTGCGAGGTGCCCCCGCCGGTGGTGGTCTGCGGCTTGGTCTGCGTGGTCGTGGTCTGCTGCGTTCCCACCCCCTGGGTGGTCTGCTGCTGGCTGCCCGTGACCAACTGCTGGACCTTCACCGTGGCGACACTCACAATCTCGATCTGCTGAAAATACACCTGGGCTTTCAGCCCGTGCATGGTTTCATAGTTGTCCGGGGCGGAAATGCTGGTGATCAGCATATCGGTGTAGGTATCCAGGCGGGTGATCACGGTCAACGGCTCTTTTCTCAGCATGATCGCTTTGAGCTGCTGGAAGGCATTGACGCTGTGATCCGCCCCCACGCCCTGCATGGCGTCCGACATACCGATTTCGATTGATACCTCGCTTGGATTTGTAAAGGCATGGTCACTCACAGAGGAGCCGGTCTGAACCGGGTGCTGCGTCGCGGTGACGCTCAAATTATGTTCCGTACTGAATACGGCATCGAAGATAAACCGCCCAAAGGAAGGGCTGTCTATCATGGTCTGCGTGACGGCCATCTTTCCGCCTCCCTTCTGGATGGATGCACGAAAAAAGCGCCTGCCCGGATGGGCGGCGCTTCTGGTGACACGATGGGCTTAATCCATCTTGATATACTTGGCATATTTCTTGAACTCGGAAGAATTTAGCTTGACAGCCTTGGTTTCCGTCCTCCCAGACTTATACCTAATAATCAGGGTGACGGTGGTATTCTTCTTTGCGCCGGCAGCACCGGCGACCATTCCCAGCGGCCCAAGCAACGCGCCGCCCACGGCGCCCCTGCCGATTGCGGAGCCGGTTTTCGTCCGGCTCTCCTGTCCGGCAATCATCACAGAATCAACTTGGTTTCCTGCCTTCATCCTTCGCCTAAGATTCAGGATCAGGGCGAAGGATGAAGCGAACAGCACAGCAGAGATATATCCCAGCTCCCGCATATCATCCCCGGTAAAGCCTAAAACCATCCCCAGGACGGCGACCAGGCAAAGGATGAAGCAAACGATCATTCCAAGAACTTTCACGGGTATATACCCCCTTTTAAGACTTTCAAAAGAAAGTATATACCCGTTTCCAGGATCACGCAAGTATTGATCTGAGATTTCTGACCAGGAGCTTTTCCTGATTTTTCGCCACGTTGCGGGCGGTGCTCTGCGGATCATTGCCATAGACATTGATCGTAGCCGGGGCCATGACCTGATTGTTATTGGTCACGTTCTGGCTGTTGGAGCTGTTGTTGTTCACATAATTCGGCGTCACGTTGCGCTCGGCGCTGCCGCCCAGCATCCGGGACGCCTCCTCATGGGAGCTGACCGTCAAGCCCAGATCGGCAGCAGCGGCACGGAGGAGGGCTTTTGCCCGTTTGGGATCAGGCCCTTCCACGGGGATCATGTATTCCTTGCCGGTATCGCCCACGGTGACTTGCTGCTCGGTGTACTCCACGCCGCCGCGACCATACTTCTTTTCGGTGGTGGTCTTGGTTGTGTTCACGTTCACATTCACCGATTTGGGGATGCTGCTCAGGCTGCTCTTGATAGAGGACACGGCAGAGGATACATTGCTGGCCGCCCGGCTCATGGCGCTCTGGATGCTACTCGCCACGCTGTTGAAGGTGGAGGCCACGGAGGAGGGGAGGCTGCGGATCGCGCTCACAATCCCGCTCGCCATCCGCTTGGCCGCCGTCACCACAGCATTGAAAGAGGACACGATGGTATTCTTTGCCTTGGTCACGTTCAGCCCAAGGTTGGTGCAGATCGTGGCAAAGGTATTATCAGCGGCAAGGCCAGCCTGAACCATCAGCCCCATGCTGGTGACCGTATCGGTCTGCATGGTGGAGAATAGCGTAGTAATGGTGGCGGTATGCGTCCCGGCATTGGTCGCCAGGGTTTCCCACGCGGCAGACACCGAATCCCGCAGGGTCGTGAATCCCATGGAGATATTGGTGATCAGCGTGGTTAAGGTGGTCTGGACATTGGTTGCGAAGGTGGACACCTGCGTATCGGTGCCGGTGAATCCGGCGACCAGGAGGCCGAGGTCGGTTGTTGCCTGGGTCTTGAAATCAGTGATGGTCTGCTTCATTTCCTCAAACGCAGTCGTGACACCTTCTTTCAAGGTGTCAATGGCCGTTTGGCTCTGCGTCTGCATGTTCTCGAAAACAGCGGCGACCTCGGTATCGGCACCCTCGAAGGAGGACACCAATTCGTTCTTTGCATCCTCTCCGGCAGCCCCGGCCTTTTCCTTGGCATCGGAAGCGGCTTTCTCGTCCTCGCCGCCCCAGCCGAACAGCTTTCCGAGCCAGCCGGTCACGCTATCCCATACAGATTTTGCGCCCTCCCAAATGGTGCTGAATACGCCTTTGAGCTTTTCGGTGACGGATGCGGTCTTTCCATCCGCGCCTTGGCTGAATCCCTCCATGACATTCTCGCCGGCTTCTTTTGCCAGCGTGGAGGGGGAATGAATCCCGAAGAAGCTCAGAACGCCATCCCACACGGAGGAGAAAAAGCCCTTGACGGTTTCCATCACCGAATCCACTTTTTCGGACAGGCCATCGGTCAGGCCGCTCCAAATATTGGATGCAATATCCTTAAAGAAATTGATGATGGTTTCCAGGTTGAAGGCTTCTTTGATCTTGCCCCACACATTGGTTTCAAACCAAGTCTTGACGCTCTCAAAGCCGGTTTTCAGGCCATTCCATATATTCGTCGCCACATTGGAGAAGGTTTCCAGGGCCGAATCAAACACACCCACAATCGGGTCCCATACATTCGTCGTGAACCACGTTGCCACATCGGAAAAAGCGGAAGTGATCCCCGTCCAAATGTCATTGCCTATGTTGGTGAAGGTAGACAGGGCCGTGTCAAACGCCCCGGTGATATTTCCCCATACCTCGGAGAAGAATCCCGTCACATTCGACCAGGCGGTTTCGACAGCTCCCCACGCATCCGTGAACCATTGGCCCACATCCGTGACCAGCGAACTGAAAGCGGACGTTATATCCGCCCACACACCCTCAAAGAAGGTTTTTACTCCGGCCCACGCAGTTTCAACCGCGCTCCATGCGTCCGTGAACCAGCTCGTCACATCGGAGATCACGGTGGAGAACGCGGTCACTATGCTATTATAGGCATCGGTGAAGAATTGACTTACCCCAGCCCAGGCGGTCTCTACCGCACCCCAAGCCTCGGTAAACCAACTTGTCACATCCGTAACCAAGGTATTGAAGGCGGAAACAATACTATTCCAGGCCTCAGTAAAGAAAGAGCCCACGTTGGCCCATGCGGTTTCCACAGCTCCCCATGCTTCGGTAAACCAACTTGTAATATCGGCTACCAAGGAGCTGAACGCGCTAACAATATCGTTCCACCTGTCAACAAAGAACTGCTTGAAATTCGACCAGGCGGTTTCTATTGCAGCCCAGGCATCCGTAAACCACGCCCCAACATCGGTTACAAGGGTGTTGAAAGCATCCACGACGGATTGCCAGGCATCAGAGAAGAATTGCGACACGCCCGCCCAAGCCGTTTCCACGGCGGACCAGGCATCAGTAAACCATTGCCGAATATCTGCAACCGCTGTACTGAAAGCCTGTACGATGTCATTCCACCTATCGGTAAAGAATTGCTTTACGCTGGCCCAAGCCGTCTCCACCGCCGCCCAGGCGTCGGTGAACCACTGTCCTATATCGGCGACGGCTGTGCTGAAAGCATCGGTAATATCCTTCCATTTGTCGGAGAAAAACTGCTTTACTCCGGCCCATGCGGTCTTTACTGCCTCCCATGCGTCAGTAAACCATTGACCAACATCTGAAACAACGGTGGAAAAGGCCTCGCATATTCCTTTCCAGATTCCTTCAAAGAACGCGACAACAGAGGACCAGGCCGTAACAATGGCCTGTTTCGCAATAGCGAACTTTGCGGCAAACCACAGGCCAACAGCAGCGAAGGCATTTTTGATACCCGTCCATATTTCCGTGAAGAATCCCACCACGGAGGCCCAGGCATCCTCGATCCCCTGTTTGGCAGCCTCGAATTTCTCAGAAAACCACTCTTTGACGCCGTTCCATTTTTCCTTGATAGATTCCCATACGCCGATCACCCATTCCTTGATCGCCGTCCATACCTCCTCTGCCTTTGCCTTGACTTTATCCCAATTCTTGACCAGCCATCCAAGGGCGGTGATCAAGGCGATTACGGCGGTAATGATCGCCACGACAGGGTTGGCACTGAGAAGCCACAGGACAGCGCTCACGGCAAGCACGGCAGCGGTAAAATCATTATTCAGAAGATCGATCAGCCACTTGGCAGCATCCCATACGGCCTCAAGGCCGGCGGAAAAGTATTCGATGAATTTTTCCACATAGGGTCGGACGGCCTCCACCCATTCCAGGAGCTTTCCCCAGAATCCGGCAAACAGCGAATCGCCACCCTCCATATAGGTGACAAAATCATCGATCAGGAGTAGGATCGCCCCGACGATCAAGGTGATCAGGAAGGCCTTGGAATGAATGGCAGCAATAACGGCCAGGGCGACAGCGCCCACAATCTTGATGGCCGGCGGCAGCTTATCGATCCACCCAAGGATCGTGCTGATCGCCTTAATAACAGAGCCAAGAATCTGAACGGCCCAGGATACACCCTTGGCAAGAGCACTCGCTATCTTGTCCACGTTGGCGATCAGCTTATCTTTCAGATCCCCGATCATGGAGCGGATTTCAGCCAACGGCCCCTCGGCAACCGTCTGTATTCTATAAACAAGCCACTGCATCACATACGTACCCGTAAATTTGAGCTGCAGCAGCGCATCTTTCATATCCTGAATTGCATGGACGCCCTGGGCGGCCTGCGGGAGCGCCATCTGCGCTCCGATGGCCTGCAAGCTATTGAAGGTCGCCGTCAAGGTCTTGCTGTTCTTGATCTCCTCGGCGGTCTTTCCCATCAGGGCCAGGGCCGTATTATAGGCGCGGGTTTCTTCGATGGACTTTTTGAGGGTCTTTGCGCTCTCAGCCAGCCCCTCATTCATATTGAGCACATCCGAAATGGCAGACTTGATACTCCCGCCGATCACAAAGGCAGCGGCAGCACCGACGAACCGCTTAATCAGGCTCACGCCCTTTTTCAGCTCGTTATTCATCTGCTTTAGGTTGACGGAGCCGGTCTTGGCGTTCTGCATCTTCGCGGCTTGATTGGCCTGCTTGAATCCCTCGGCGGCACTCTTGGCATGCTTCGCCGCGTTCTGCGCGCTCTTTCCCAAATCCTCGGTTTTCTTTGCGGCTTGGCCTACGGCGTCGCCCAGCTCGGCGGCGGCGTCGGCGGCTTCCCGCTCACCCTCTCCCAGCTCTACGGCAGCATCCGCCCCCTGCTGCATGGCATCGGCCTGATCCGCGACGGCATCACCGACGCCAGCCTGGGCATCGGCCATATTCCGCGCAGCCTCGGCGGCTTGCTCCTCTCCATCGGAAAGAGAGGCCGCTGCATCCGCAGCGGCCTCCATGCTCTCAGCGCCCTCGGCAATCTCATCCGATCCCTTGGCAGCATCGGAGATAAAAGACTTTAGCTTTTCCGCCGCCTGGATCAGAATTTCGCCCAGGGTTCGGACAGCTTGATCAAGGGAATTGACGGCCTGATCCGCTTTTTGCGCTCCGGCCTCATCGACCTCATAGCCAATACTGATTAGAAAATCCCTCAAGGTTTCAGCCGCCATTATCTCACCCCCTTCTGCGACAGGCGCATCATTTCGTACCACTCCTCGGCCCGGTGATCATTCTCAGCACGGACGGCAAGCATTTCATGGGCATCCAGCAGATCGTCCAGGGTATACGTTCCATCCCAGCACTCATGCTGACGCCACATGCCCGCCACAACGGGCGCGAACAGGTACGCATCATAATTTACTGGTTCTGCTGCGATCCAGCCTCTTTCTTGGCGAACCTCGAAGCCAAGTTTTTCCCGTCGAAAAAAGCGGAAGCGCCCCACTTGATGGCCTCGAAGCACAGCCGCAGGGCAAGGACGGGATCATACTCCACGCCCTCTACGCCATAATGACCCGTTTCGTCAATTACAGCCGCCCTACCGGCGGGAAGAATCTCATAACAGACACGGAGGCACTTATCCACCAGGCTGTCAATGTCGTCGTCGCTCAGGTTCTCGGTGATCATGCCGACCACATCATAGAGCTGTTCATCCGACATTTCTTTCTCCTGGCCGTTCTCATCCGTGCCGACATTCAGCATGGGAATGAGCGGGGCGAGCTTGGCGATCACGAAGCGCGCCAGCTTCAAGCCGGCCTTGGCATCGAATTTCTTGATGGCAAAAGTGCGCTCTCCGATGGTTACGGTAGTAAAAATCTCAGCGGGCATATTGCATAGCCTCCTCTTGCTCTTTTTAAGACGTTAAAAAGCCCCTTACCGGGGCTTTACAGGTTGGGGTTATTAACCGGCAAGGGTTAGCCGGTGATCTCGCAAACCATGAAATTCCAGCCCACCTGCTGGCCGGTCTGCTGATAACCGGCATCGGCTTTCTTCTGGAAGGAAATGCCGGTCATGTTGATGGTGTCGCCCAGGGCCGGGTCTTTCAGAACGCCGGTCATACCGACCCACTGATCCGTGGGGGCGTTTTCCAGATAGGCATAGGCCTTTTTGAGCCAGGCATGGCCCGCGCTGGTCTGCTGGATCGCCAGGGCCATGGTGCCATTCTTGGCAATGATCTTGGAGGGCATGACAGAGCCATCCGCAGCCAGATCATGGGCGGTCACATCGTTGGCCCTGGCAATGGTCACGGAGCCGACGCCCTCACCAGTGAAGGTGAAGGTGCCAATGGCGGGATGGGACAGCACCAGGGATACATCCGCAAAGGAATAGGTAGGGTTGATCATCTTGTTTTACCTCCCTTACTGCACGATGACCTTGATGGCGACGCTATGAATAGCGCCGGCCAGGTTCGCGCACACATAGATGGGCGGGCAGATGCGGAGGAGCTTCTGAGATTCGGCCTGATCAGCCACAGCCTCGGCCTGGCACAGATAGCCGGTTTCCAGCATGTCGCCACGGGACAGGTTCAGCACATCATCCTTCTGCCAGATGCCAGGAGCCAGGAAGCCCCGGCGGACGGCGTTCTGACAGGCGCCGTTACAGGCCAGGACGAACTGCAGAGCACCGGCATCGGTATACGGCACCTTGCGGCTGTTCTTCAGCACGTCCATACAGGCCAGCTGCATATCATTCGCCAGCTGATCCAGCCCGATCAGCTCATCGAAGAAGCCGCCGTTGGCGCACACGCCATCCTCCACCTGGTTATAGGTGGCAGAACGGCACACATACACGTTGCCATTCTTGGCCTTGACATTCTCGACCTCGCTCTCGCCCAGATCATCGGGGGTGACGCCGGGGAGGGTCTTGAACTTCAAGGTGTAATGGCTGTTGGGGGTGCCATCATTGCCGCCCATGGCATAGCCCATCAGGGCGGCGCCGGCGTAGGTGGTGCCGGACCACAGGCCGAGGGAGCGCTTATAGCCCAGGCCCTTCATCACGCCGATCCTGCCGGTGTTGGCGCTGGTCTTGTCCGCCTCATCAGAGGAATCGTAGAACAGCGCGGCGGTCTTGGTTTCCAGATAGGTAGCCACGGCCTGCAGATCGGCAGCGGTCACAGTGCCGGCCAGATAGCAGCCGTACCATTCGGCGCTCTTGGCCATGCAGTCGGTGACGGCCTGCACCCAGGTTTCACCGTTGCTCTCGGCGGGATTGCGATAGCCGATCACGACCTTCTGAGGCCGGGCATCGGCAGCGAAGTACAGGGCCGCCGCCTTGTACTCAGGATCAGTTTCAGTGAAGCCATCTTCCACCATGGCATCCAGGCTGCTATAAGACTTGCAGCGGGTGGTGGCGTTCAGATGGTTGGAAGAGCCGACGATCAGGCCCACATTGAAGCCCTTACGGGCGGTGGCGACGCCAGCCGTGGAAACGACAACATTCACAATGCTGTCAATATTCAACTTGGACATGGAATCTTTGCACCTCCTAATTACATTGTGATCACATTCGGCGCAACCTCGATTGTGCCGATTTCGTAGTCCTTGGTAACGTTTTCGTAGCAGTACACCGTCAAATCGTAGCGCTCCCACCACTCGCCCGTTTCATCCTGCTCGCTCATCTGCTGCGGCTCCCGGATATGGGGCATGACGCCGATCCTATGCTTTTGCAGGAATTGGCGGATGTTCGCGCGGAGAATCCCTATCCTGATCGTTTCCGCATCATCATAGGAATCCGGGCCATAACAGACGAAATGAATCTGATGGGCTTTGGTGAAGTCCACCCGTTCCCTATGAAGCTGCGTTTCCTGCTCGAAGTAATAGGAGCTATCGGCATATCTGCCGATCTCATCATCCCAGGGCGTGATCCTCAGGAATACCACGTTTTCGTCACGCTTCCAATTCGTCGATCCCGTTTCAGTCGTCGGCCAGCTTTTCCGCACTCGCTGCTGAACAAACTCATCCTCGCTTGCGGGATCAAGGGCAAGGCACATGACGGTGGCCGTCCAGATCACATTTTCCAGCTCTTTCTTTGTCATGCGCTTACCTCTTTTGACAGTAGGCTACACAGTAGCCATAATCCCGCCACCGATCACTCCGCATCACCTTGTACTGCTCATCGTGCCATGTCACATCATCCGAAAAGTCCTCCCCTTCGGACATGTAAAGCATGGTCGTGGTGTATATGGTGATCATTGCGCGGCGGCGCTCACCTTCGGGGAATTGGGCCAACTCCTCGGCGGAGGTAGGCTGAATGATGCCGATGGGATTCAGGGTTTCCGTGCTGGTGACAGTCATGGAGCCCTTCACCCATTTGCCCTTTCTGCGCGTGACCTTGAAGGGCTGGGCGCCCAGATCAGGATCAACACAGAGAAAAGCAACATCCGGGTTCGGCGCAGTGTTCATTCATCATTCCCCCTCTACAACATGGGTTATGGAGCTTCTCAGGCTGCCGGTGTCAATCAGCGGCCTGGACGATCCTTTTCCCTCCACCTTGAAGGGCTTGCCGGATTTGCGGTTGCGCATCCATCCGCCCTCAACGGTGATCGGGGCATTGGGAGCCAGCTTGTCGCTGCCAATATAGGTCTGCGCTGCGTTCTCTCCCCGCGTCCCGGCCTTGTGCATTTCAGAAATAGCGCCGCCCGTGTCACCTTTGATGGCACACAGGGCGGCCTGTTTCATGTTCTCGACGATCTTGCTTTGGGTATCGGGTTCGCTGATCGCCGGTTCAAGGAATGGACGGGGCGGGATGCGGTTGAGCGGCGATCCGTAGGTGTGAATAAAGGCGAGCTGGACCTGGGTGACCGATCCATTGTCCGCGCTGCTTCTCGCGGCTCCGGCGGATTCCGGGATGCCTACAAGCACCCGATGGTTTTTCAGGAAATCCAGGCCCTTTTTCAGAGCGTCGGCATCCCCTGAGACCTTCACCGTTACGCCAGTTTTTACCCTTCCACTCATGCTCATCACCTCATATCACCGAATAACAACCATCCCGGCCCCGACCATTCGGGCCATGGTAGCAAGCTGCTGACCAAAGACCGTATCCCGCAGACTTCCGTATCCCGTGAGATCGCTCGATCCCTCGGCACTCCCATAGCCCACACTGACGCTCCCGACGCTTTTGCTCGTTGCCGCGCCTTTACTCTCTCCACGACCAGCAATGACGGAGGGCGCGGTGACGCCCTCCGGCACTGCGGTTTTGAGATACAAGGTGCAGTAATGGGCGACCAGCAGACAGACAGCCATCTTTCTGCTGGATCGCCACCGCGCTTCCTGGATCGAAGCATTGGCCCGATCCAGCGTCATATCAAGGAAGGCCTTGGGGATCGCATCCGTGGAAAACTGCGGATAGATTTCAAGAAATTCAGAGGCGGTAATCTGGACGACGGAATCACCGTCAACACGGATGTTGGCCGCCTCCTCGACAACGCCGCTGAATCCTCTCATGGCTTAACCCTCGGCTTTCTTGGCAGCGGCTTCGGCTTCTTCCTTGGCCTTGCGGGCTGCTTCTTCCTTGGCAGCCTTTTCAGCGGCTTTCTTGGCAGCGGCTTCGGCTTTCTTCTGAGCCTCATCCACTTCCTTGGCCTCCTGCCAGATCATCAGCTCACCGGCAGCGACGGCCATACGAAAAGTAATATCCCCGGTGAACTCATCGGGGATATTTTCGGAAGCCAGGGGCTTGACCTTCATTTTCTTGCTGCCGTCCTCGTTTTCCAGCTGGAAGGTACGGGCGACCTTGTTGAACACTTTGACCATATTTTACCTTCTCTTTCTCGCCCTGACCGGGCGCTCCATATCTCAGGTATTAGATACCGTCGATATACATGGCGTGGGTGGTGTAAATCCACTCCAGCGCGGAGAACTGGGTCACGAAGGGGGTCAGGTACGCAATGTGCGCGGCAGAGGGCTGGGTGAACAGCCGCTTCAAGGGAACGGTGATGTTCATACGGACCATTTCCTCATCGTTGCGGTAGAAGATCATACGATCAGCGCCGCCAGTACCGGCGCCCGCGCACTGTTTGGCGGGGAGGATGGTCAGCTCAATACCCTGCTTCTTGGCGATGTTGTTTTCCAGCAGATAGGTCAGGATGGACTTATCGCCGGTCACGCCAACCTTGCGCATAGAGATGTCGCTGAACTGATCCCAGGGGATCAGCACGCTATCGGCCATGCCGCGATTGTCATACTCAGACGCCTTGATGGTGCCAACCAGGCCGCGGTTAATATCCGCCAGGATTTCATCCGCGTCCTTCTTGCTCCACTGAGTATCGGTGCCGCCGGAGGTATGGGGCGCGGCGGTGACGGTGGTGATGTTGGGATCATTCACCAGGCCATAGGAGCCGTGCTCGGGGAAGCCGTAGTACACGTTTTCGTCCAGCTTCTTATCGTGAGCCAGGCGCAGACCCTTGTCATAAATCTGCTCCAAGGAACGGCCCACCTTCTGGAGCTTTTCCTGATCGATCATGGGAACTTTCAGGATATGGCCCCAGATGAAGACGGGGACGGTATCCTTGCCAATGTCGGCCTGGATCACAGGCAGCTCATTGGTATCCTGGCCCATCAGGCCATCCTCAGGGCCGCCGGTGGAGCCATAGGACACATTGAAGGAAGCGACGGAATCCACGAAGCCGCCGCCGGTCTTAACGGGCATATCGCGCTGCCAGGTGACGGCGGTGAGGGGTTCGTTCAGGGTGGGATCACGCCTTTCCAGCTCGCCCACCAGGAAGGCCATGCCGCCCGCATCGAAGGCCATGACGCCACCAGGGGCGGCGTCCAGGGTCAGCATGGGGAATTTGCTAATATCGAACTGCTGCATACTCTATATTCTCCCTTCTGCCAGAATTACAGGGCGCGGGTGATCAGCACAATCTCCACCAGCTTGTCCGTGTCGGTACGGCCAGTGGCGATCTTGGCATTGCTGATCAGCAGGTTGTTGGTGGAAACGGTGCTGAATTTGCCGGTGGCGGGGTTGACATAGACCGCGCCACCCTGGACGATGCCGGTCACATCCTCGAACTCCACGACGATAGCGCCGCGCAGGAGAACATCCACCACCTCGCCGGGGGCGTAATACCAACCGTCAGCGGCATCAGCTTTGGGCTGGCCCATCCGACGGACGGCCACACCGATGAAGCCGGTGGCGGCGGTGTCGGTAGACTTGAACTTGCGGATACCGCCGTTGGTGGTATCCAGGAGCAGGGGAGCGCCGAACTGGATATTGCCGTCGGCCTTGTTGGCCACATCGTAGCGGTGAGGATCAATCACGCAATCGCTCATCCGGGACGGGGTGCCGGCATAACCGATAGGCAGCTTATCGCCGATAACTTTACCAGGCATATTGTTGACCTCCTATTTCTTAGTTTTTCTTGGCATGAGCGTTGTGCTTCGCCATGATGGACTTGCCAATCTGGGCTTCGTCCTGGGTGGACTTCTTGGCCGCAGCGCCCTTCTGCTTCATGGCCTGCTGAATGGCAGCATAGCCGTCGGAAGTGGCCTTGCGGGTCATGCCCTTGGCCTGGCGGACAGACTGCAGGGCAGCATCCGCGGCGGCGCGACGTTCCTTCTCAGGCAGCTTGGCCAGATAAGGCCGCAGGGCTTCCAGCATCACCACGGCGCTGTCAGCACCGGGGATGGGGTTCTTGGGCTGCTCGGCAGCGCCAATATCGCCCTTATCCTCATCACCAGCTTTCATTTCCTCGGCGGGGACGGTGACAGAGGATTCCTGATCCTCGGGGGTAGCCGCAGCGGGAGCAGGGGTGGCAGTACCGGCCAGCTCATCCGCCAACTGCTGCAGAGGATCGGTGTCAGGCGCGGCCTGCTGACCTTCCAGCTTGGCAAGCACCTGTTTGAGCAGGGCCACAACCTCGGGGGCGTCGTCCTTGGCAGCAGGGGCAGGAGCCGGAGCCGCAGCAGGGGCAGCAGCGGGCGCGGCCTGCTCAGGCTCGGCGTCCTTCTGCTCCTCGGGGTTATCCAACAGCTCATCAAGAGCGTTGGCAGCTTCTTCGGGGTCTTTGTCAGCCGCCCAACCCATGAAGAATCGGGAAAGCAAGGACGGCTTCTTGTCCTTCTCTTTGCTCATTGTCTCATTCCTTTCTTTTTTTACGGATTCCGGGAGGGAATCCTTTATAGAGACACGGTGACCGGCGCGGCCTGCCGCTACGACCGCCACATGGTTTCCGCGAATCTCACGCTGATAAAAATGGCCCTTCCCATCCGGCACATAAGAGCACTCATAGCCGCAGGATACCTCCCGCGTCCCGCCCTTGATGGCTCGGATAAGATCAGGGTCATTGATGAAAAGATCGGCCATACTGCAATCAGCATCAGCTCCGGCGCCGCGCCGGACATTCTGCGTATGGCCTTTGGCATACATGCCATAGTTATAGGGCTTCACAGCATAGCCAGGGGGATGATCCTGGGTGACGGGTTTCCCTTCAAAGGAGGACAGCGCCTCGCGGCTGAAAACCTCCTCCTCTGTGCGGATCACCGTGACCAGCTCATCACCTTCCAGGCCGATCTCCCGCGCAAGGTATTTCTGTGTCCCGGTGCGGTTGATCGGCACATCATGGCAGATCAGGAATCCCTCCGGCGTTTCCGTCATGTGATCGCTGATCCGCGTACCGTAATAGGCAAGCAAGGTTATTCACCCCGCATCTTGACGGTGACGCTCTCCACGCCGTGGCCCTGGAACAGCACCCGGTTTCCGGCGACGATGCTCAGATACTCGCCGGGCTTGACCGTCCACGGACCGCTGCCGGTGCCGGTGGTTTCGGGATCAACGATCACCTCCTCCACTTCTTTGGCCTCTGCGGATACCGTCACGCTCTTATTCGTAGCCTTGGACATATTCTCACCTCCATCAATCATCAGGCAGCGGCAAGCCTTTTTAATTCGTTCAAAGAACCGATCTGCACAATCTTTCCGTGGATATGTGCTTTGCACGGGAACGAAATATCTTCAAGGGCGACAACCTGCAGGGCAATGCAGCGACAGTTATAAATGCCGCCGGGATGGTACGGCCCGACAGATTTTCCGCCCGGATACGGGAAAAGGGCCTCCGGGTTCGGCGGATCGCTCCACCGGCACAGGATGCCCTCCATCTTGTAATGACCACCCTGGGGGTTGGTCTTATAGCCGCGCACTCGCTCATCCTGGCAAGTATGCCAGATATACCAGTCGCAGCCGATCACCTCGCTCCTCGCCTGTTTGAGCGCGGAGGAGGCCTTGGCCGATTCCGTCCTGGCGATCCGTCGCACCTGATACCCGGCGAGCTGCGGGGCTTTCCTTTGCATTTCAACGGCGATCTGCTCCGGCCTTACGCCCTGCATGGTCATTTTCAGCGCGTACTCGGAGAACTGCGCAGCCAGGTCACGGGGGACGGTCTTGATCAGCAGGGAATTGTTGGCGACGATCTCATTGACCGCGATCCCCACCGGCGTATTGGTCAGCTCTTTCCGAAGGGCGGCGTAAATGGCGCGGCCCTTCATTGAGGAGGAGGCAGCCATCCGCCAGCTCCGCTTTTCGGACGCCAGGACGCCCGTAACCATCCGCCTGGCCGAAGCCTCGGCCCATTCCGTCACAGCCTTTGAATCTGCAAAAGTCCGAAGGGCGGTCACGATCATGGCCGGATCAGCTTCGTTTGCAATGAGCCTGGTGATCTCTCCGACCAGCTTCATCAAGGCGTTTTTATACTGCCTCTCGTTCCGCCTCGCCTCGGCCTCCATTGCGGCCATTGCCTGCTTGGACATTCCCGCCACGCCATCACCGCCTTAAAGAAAAGCATAAAAAGAGGACCGCACCCGCAAGGGGTACGATCCTGAAAAGATTATGGCCCAACTTTTCCGGGCCGATCTATCAAATGCACATGGTAATATTCCAGGCAGCATTATCCGCGTGCCACCCGAAGCCGAAGGAATCCTCAGAACAGGCCTCCTCAAAGCAGCCGTCGATAATATCCTGGTATTCCTTCATGGCATCGATCAGCTCCTCCTCGGAGCGATCCCCGGCGTAGTCCTCCCGTTTGAGGGCTTCCAGCACCGCCGCCTGGAATTGTTCCTTGCTCATTTCTTTGCTTCTCCTCTCATCACGCTCTCCAATGCAGCCGCCGCATCGTCATAGCTGGCCGAATACGGGACGCGGCGCTTGACAGCCTCAAAGCTCCGATCCTGGACTTTCCCAACGCCCACATACCGCATGAACACAATATCCTCTTTCTTGTCCCTGGACGCATCCCATCCGGGAGGAGCATACTGCGGATCAAACTTGCACCTGGACACCACTTCAAATCCGCACTTGGTATAAAAGCCGAAATTGCCAGCGTAGGAATCAAGGTGCGTACCTCCGGCCTCAACCGCCGCGGCCATCAGGTCACGGGCATTGGTGCCTCTGTCCGTCTTGGCGTTCTTGCATACGCTGATAATATCGCCGTCCGGCTTGATGGCGAAGGTGGAGCCGCCCTCGGTGGTATGCACGGCAATTCCTTCGGCCTCAAAATCCTCGGCGGTACGGTAACTATCCACGCGCCACCTGGCCGTTTCCGGCTGGGCGTCCTTGGCAGCCTGCAGGGCCGGGACAAAATCTTTCGCGGATACCCGCTTATTGGGCGACGGTACAGCAGCACGGCCAGGAGCCATACTGTACCCGCTGCCCTTGGCCGATCCTCCGCGCTGGCCCGGACGGCCCGCATGGCCGTGGTTTCCCGATCCAGGCCCGCCATCCTCGGCATGATCCATAGCCAGGGCAAGCCTGGCATATTTCCCCACCGCAGGATCACCGGCGGCTCCCTTCAAACGTAAGACGCGACTGCCGGGCTGACGCTGGCAATCGCGCAAGAGCTTCATAAATTGTACTTCGGCGCTCCGCCTCATACCAGCATCACCCCTTGTTTATTCGTCGTCGTAATCGTCGTCGTCCATGTAGTTGTAGGGAATATCGAAGGTGGTTTTGGCGAACTCCTCCGGGCCGACCTTCTCCATATAGTCCTGCAAATCCTTGACCTGGCGCTCGTAGAACTCACGATGCTCCTCGGAAGGGAAATCGAACTCGGGATCGATCCCATCCTTCACCTTGTCAATCGCCATTTGCAGCAATCCACACATTGCGCCCTCACGCAGCATAGGCATCCCTCCTCGGCTCTATTATAGCGCGCTTCCGGCCTTTTGTCAGCCGTTCCAGTTGGCTTTATCTAAAAATTTCTGATAAAGCGTCTGGTCTTTGACCTGAATCTGCTGGCCCCGGAAGCACTCAGCCACCAGGCGCGGAGAAGGACCGTCGTGATCCCAGAGGGTCACATGATCAAACTCGCTCGCCACCTGCGGGAAAATCCTGGATACGGCCTTATGGATACCGACCACGGAATCCGTCTGCACCTTGCGGCCCGACTTCTTGGCGCGGGAGATATTGCGCTCCAGGGCGTTTTCGATGGAGGCTGTGCAATACCTGGCCTCGACCACATACCCGGCATCTCTGGCCTGCTGGATTTTCTTCATCACGCTTTTTACCCCGCCGTCGCCGGTGCCATCCAGGGTGCAATTATACCCATTCGCAAAGGCCGCCTCCATGGCCCGCTTTGCCAGGGCTGAGGATTCCTCATGGGCGAAGGACGCGGCTTTCTCCCTGTCCGTGGTGCCTGGGCCTTTGCCGGTCTTTTCGTCATAGTCATACTCGGGCAGCTTGCCCTTCAAAATGTCGGCGTCAATAACCGCCGTTTGGGTCTTGTCCGGCATATCATAACCGGCGGCTCTTTCCGGGTTGGTAAAGCTACCTTTACCGGACGCCGACCCGCCTCCCAGGAAGTAGAAGGTCTTTTGCTCGCCCTCGGCCACCGGCTGCTTTCCCGCGAACAGATCGTTGATGATCTGCTCATGCAGCTCGGCCCTCTCCGGCGTGAGCGACCCGTCCTCATTCAGATACTTGTTGACGGTATGGAGGCCGACGTTTACATCCCCTTCACTGATCCGGGTGGTGCCAGAGCCTTGCGGGAATTGTTCGCTCTTTTTGCCCTGGCTGCTCCAGGTGCGCTTTGCGCCGGATTTCTGCATCCCCCGGCCTGCCAAAGAATAATCCTTGCCGGAGAATACCTCGCCCTTGGAATTTTTACCGGCGTTTCCGCTTACACGCCCGCCGGAGCCAGACTTGGCGCTGCCGCCCCTTTTACCAGGACGCCCGCCATGACCGAAGTTGCCGGAGCCAGGGCCGCCGTCAGTCTGGCCCTGCTCCAAAATCTGAGGATTCTCTAAAATGGCCTGCGCCAGCAGCTTATCAGAAAAGGAGGAATCAGCATCATGGACAATTTGGCGCAGGCCCTGGATTTCATTGATTCCCTTCTTGCGGATTCGGTTCAGCATCCGCATCACATCACGGTCATTCATTGCAAGCCTCCTCCCATGGCAGCAGGATCACCTTCAAGCGTCGGCTCCTCGCCCTGCGGCTGTGTGCCATCGTCGGCTTTCTCCACATCCTCATCCGTGATATTCTTCCACATATCCAACGGCTTTCCGCTCTCGCGCAGCTCTTTGAGGGCCGTCCGCTGAGAAATGAGGCCGGACTGGAAGGAGGCATTGATGGCAGCGGAGGTCTGCTGGATCAGGTTGGCGCGTTCATCCGCCGGGGTATCCCGGATCGGGTTGAACTCATAATCCAGGTCGTCGGGGATCGCTCCCCAGGCAGACAGGCACATGACCGGCAGCAGCTTATCAATGACCGGGCGAAGATCGGATTTCTGATCCTTGGTGATCCTGTCATAATAATTGATCAGGTCGCCCTCGCCGGTGGAATTGAGACCGGCAGGAGAACGACCAAACAGGCGGGTGACGGGAATTTCCGCCGAGCCGGATACATCCATCATAAACATTTCGTAAATATCGGACAAACCGGCGAAGGTGTATTGGAAGGTCTGGAAATCATCATCCTTGGACAGCACTTGCAAGCTCATGTTGTTCATCAGCTTGTTTTGCGCTTCCAGGGTACGGTAGAACATAGCCGACTGCTCGCTGTCCATAAAGGCCAGGTCTTGGCCCATGTGCTCCATCTTCAGCACGCGAAGGTGAGCCTGGAAAATGAGCTGCGCGATATTGGCACTGGTGGTGTTCCGCTTGTTCAACTCATCGAATACCCGTTCAAGGACGCTCATTCCCCAATGGCTCTCCGTGATCCGCTCGATATAGGGCAGCTTGGCGCCGGGGAAGCGAAGCACCCGGCTATGATGGACGCGCAGCCCATAATCCATATTGGAATCATCCATAGAGAACACATAATAGGCCGGTAGGCCATGATCCGCGTCTGATATATCCGTGACCAGCTCGGAGGACGGGAAAACGCCGCTCCATCTGTCCGCTATGATGATGCCCTTGAACTGTCCCGGCAGGATCATATTCAAATCCAGGGGCTTATCCAGCATATCCTCCTGGCCCTCAATCACCATGATACCGGCAGCGCCACCGTAGAGGCGTCCCCATTGCAGCCCCTCGGTAATCTTCTCCCGCACGTGGGTTTTGCGCTCCACACGGGCCAGGATCGCCTCCTGATCCGGCTCCACCTGGCAGGACAGCTTATACCAGTTTTTCGTCATATCCTCCGGGGGAATATCCACGATGCGGCCCGCAATCCAGTCCCCACGGTAGAGGCTGTTGAGGAGCTGATAATTCTGCGTGATCCGCTTGGTGCCATACTGATTGTTGCCGATGAGATGTTCCTGCATCCCGATTCTGGCATACTGGTTGATCAGCTCATCCATGGTGAGCCGTGCGTTCAGCCCAAGGCCCAGGCCCACGGCTTTATTGGCCGCGCTCCTGGCGTCTCGGGTATTGACCGGCGGAGAAGGCCGCCGCCTCGATTTACTTTTGCTCATGCCGCAGCAAGCCTCCTCTTGTTCACGTTGCCCTTTATGAGATACCGGCAAGCGTCCATCAAATGATCTTTCTCTTTGACCGGCTTCTCCTCACCGTGCAGCGCGGCCTTTTGATCCCAAACATAGGTGCTGATCTCCCGGCGGAAATATTTGAGGTGCCGGGCGACCCTTATCCGGCGCTTATAGATCATCGTGGCCGTGAGCCTGATCCCCTCGATCACCTCATTGTCCGCATCGATCACGATATACCCGCGGTTGCGCAGCTCATACGAAAACACCTCCGCCGACGGGTCAACGATCACCCGGACCGTATGATCCCCGCCCACGAAGGTATCAAAATCATCCGCATACTGCGCGGCTGTTTTCTGCTGCTTGGACGCCCTGGAATCGTGGTAGTATTCGTTGACGCACCAGAAGGTTTTGCCATCGTCCCAGGCTTCCAGGAAGGCCGTCGGGTTTTGCATGCCAAAGTCCACCGCCACATAATGCCGGGATATGGCACGCGCCCACGGCTCATTATCCGGGTCATAATCGAAGCTGTTTAACTCCTCATCCCACATATCGAAGATAAGCCCCTCGGCAGCCACCCACAGGCCCTCGATATACCGGCGGAAAAAGACACCGACATACATCCCTCGATACCTGGCCTTGGTTGCCTCGCTCAACGACGGGTTATCATCCATCGTGAAGTGAATGTACAGGAACTTATTTTTTCGGTATTTATTGATCCAGTTGATTTTGAACCAATGCAGCCGCCCGTCCGGGTTGCAGTTGAACCACAGCTTGGCCCCTTCCACAGAGCAGCGGGCCGTTGCCTGGTTTACAAAGGATTCCGGCATCAGGGCGACCTCATCAAACAGGCATCCGGCCAGGGTGACGCCCTGGACGAGATTCTGGCTTGATTCGTCGCGCCCGCCGAAAAGGTAAAAGAGGTTGTAGACGCTCCCGCGCCTGATGATCAGCATGTTATCGCCCCGGCGATCCTCCACCACATAGCCCCGACTGGTCGCCGTCCTTTTGAGGTCGTTGATCACGTTGCGGCGCAGGGAGCCGATGGTCTTTCCGCATATACCGAAATTCATGCCGTTAAACCGGGTCATGGCCCACATGACAAAAGAGATCGCCATGGTCAAGGTCTTTCCGGCGCGGATCGATCCATCGGCAATGATCCCGTTATGATCCTTATATGGGCTGGAATCCGTCCACCAGGTAAGCACCTGCTTTTGACGCTTGGAGAAGGCGACGAACTTGAACCCGGTATCCCGCACCCTATTCAGCGTCCGAATCTTCATCTTCGCCACCGTCCTCTAAATCCATCGGCACATCCTCCGGCCCGTCAAAGGCATTGACGGCGTTCAGGGCCTCAATGAATCCATCATCCGCGACCTCAGGAGGCGCATACTGCATTTCCAACATCTGGCGCTCATGCTCCATACGCTCGCGCTCGCGGTTGGTCGCGGCGTCCTCGCCCATGATTTCCAGGATCAACCTGTGGGCCTTTACATCCCCTCTCATGGCCTTTTGCATCAAGGCAGCCGTGGCGATCAGCTCCAAATCATACTGATCCTTGTTCTTGCCGCTGCCTTGGATGCCCAGGCGATCCACGACTTTCCGGGTCTCGGCATCCATGACCGGCTTGGATTTCAGCACGCTCTCCATGATCTTTCTGGCGTCCCTTTTCCGTCGGCGCGCTATGCCGCTGGCCTTGCCTCCCTTGGACTTCAATTCTCGCTGTTCTTCCGCTGTTCTTTTCTCCGTTGAGCCGAATTGATAGCCCTTGATGTTTTCATCGTTTGCCACTTCACCACCCACTTATTTTGATGGCCTATTCTCACCCCGGACGGCGTAACCACTGGCGGTAAACCTGCCTCGCAATCTGCGCCATCATCACAGGCGGAACGCTCATGCCGCATACATACTGCGGCGACTGATCCAGGAAATTGTAATCCTGGGGGAAAGACTGGATGTTGATAAAATCCCCATCGGAGAACTTGGCCGCGTCATATCCCCGATAAAAGGTTGATCCGCTGGTCAGCGTCGGCGCCACTCGATTATCATTGACAATCGGGATGGTGAATCCGGAATTTTTCCCGTACAGGCGAAGGTTGATGTCGGCCATGCAGGTATCCTCCGGCCTCCGCTTCTGCATCAGCCTGAATGCGTCAGTATCCTCAGATACGGGAACACCCGTTCTCGTTCTCACCTCTCCAAAGGGGATCACCTGCTCATCAAAGGCCAGAGCCAACTTCGGGAATTTCTGATCCTCCCGCCGGGCAATGAAAAAGACCCGCTCCCGGGCCTGCGGCACTCCCATTCTCGCGGAATTGAGGAGGAATATCTGCGGCACATATCCGGCAGCTCTGAACGCCTTGACGATCTCGTTCACATATCCCTTAGCGTTCCCGGTGATCAGCCCCTTCACGTTCTCCGCGACCACCACCCTGGGTTTCAGCTTGGCAGCTACGTTGATAAAGGCAAAGAACAGATCATCCAGGCGCTGCATCTTCTGGCCCTCCCTGAACTGCTTTTCGGTGTTCCATCCCTTCTCCCGCTCTCCTGCCGTAGAGAACACGGAGCAGGGCGGCGATCCGTCCAGCACGTCCAGGTTAAACAGCTCACCGGGTAAATCCTTATCCGGGATAGATATAAATTCTCGTATATCCATGTTATAAGAGTACATAGGTTTATGATTTATATTATATATTTTATTCATATCCCTATCTATCTCTACGTTCCCGATCACATGATACCCGGCGCGCTTATATCCCATGGACGATCCGCCGCCGCAGGAAAAACAGGTGAACACGTTGCAGCCGTTCCACTCGATTTCCTTCAGCTCGGACAAATTCCATTTCCAGGGGAACACATGCCCCGCCACTCTTTTATCACTCATACTCATTGAACCTGAACCCGCAATCCGGGCACTCATACTCAAACGCATCATCCCCGAAGGAATCCGCGTCGATCTCTTTGCTGGTGTCCTTCGGCTCGAACACATCCCCAACGCCCAGATCAAAACCGAACTCGGACATATCGAACAGCCCGCCCACTTCATCCAGGGCTTCATTCATCAGGGGCAAATCCCACAGGGCCAGCTCAGCGACCTTATTATCAACCAGGCGATAGGCCTTGATCTGATCCTCGGTGAGATCATCGGCCAGCACCGTGGGAACTTCGTCCAGGTGCAGCTTCAAGGCGGCGCGGTACCGGGTATGACCGGCGACGATCACCCGCGTCTCCTCACTGTCCAGAATGATAGGCACCAGGAAGCCAAACGCCTGAATGGAGGCGGCCACGGCATCCACCGCATTATCATTCTTGCGGGGGTTGCGCTCATAGGGCTTTATATCAGCCAGGGAACGATAAACGATCTTCAGCTCGCTCATTCAAAATCGCCCCCATCCTCCATATCATCCTCGTCCAAGAACTCATCAGCATCAAAAGAGGCGCCCGTTTTCGGGTGCCCCTCACTTTTCAGAAATACCTTGCCGCAGCGCGGACAGGTGACGAATTTATCACTCTTGCTCGTTCCCGCAGCGGCGCCCTCGCCGCCCTCATCATCCAGCATGGAATCATCCTTCTTGACGTTGAAGCCAAACAGGGACATATCGAACAGCTCCGAAATGCTGCTCATTTCCATGCTCAGCAGGGAGGCATCCCAGGAGGACAGCTCCCCGGTTTTGTTGTCGGCCAACTGGAAGGCTTTGAGCTGCTTCTCGTTCAGATCGGAGGCGACGATGCACGGCACCTTGACGATGTTCAACTCCTGCGCGGCCTTGTACCTGGTATGGCCCGCCCGGATCACATCATTGGCGTCAATGACAATCGGCACCCGGAAGCCGAACTCCCGGATGGATTCCACCACCGCCGGGACAGCCGCGTCATTCCGACGGGGATTCTTTTCATCGGGGATCAGCTCACTCAGCAGCTTATAGACAATGGCAATTCGTTTCTGCGGCATAAAACAGCCCTCCTCAGCCTGTTTCTCTCCACCCGACCAATTTACCGTCCGGCAGAGGATCATCGTGATATGCACCTTTTCAAAATATTAAAAACGCAGGGCCGAGGCTCTGCGTTTCCGTGTCATAATTATATCACGGGAATTTTCGGATGAAAAGAAGCAAATCCGGGGATACGGGGGGTGCATTTTCGGAGGTGTTCTATTTTTTGCCTCTCCTCAGGCAGCGAATTTATATATCTTTTCCAACGCCCGCTCTTTGATCCTCTTGAGGGCGTCCCGGCTGTACTCCTCGCCATACTGCAGCCGATACATGCAGATCACCTCCCGCCAGGAATACTCCACATCCACGACCTTGTGAATGATAATCCACTTCTCCCGCTCATTGAGGCCCTGGAGCCAGGCATCCACATACTGGATCACCCGCTGCCGCCGCGCATACTCATCCCGCAGCTCCCGCAGCTCTTTGTCCATTCCTCTGATCTCATCCGGCAGGAATCCGTCCGCATATCGGAGGACGATCTTCTCCACGGGATTTCCAACCCCGCTCCCATGCGGCATCCCCGGCTCCATGCTCGGCGATTCCTGGGCGGCTTCCTGGATGAGCCTGGCCTTTTCCTGCTCGATCTCCGCCGCCAGCTCAGGTATCCGCTTTTCCAGGTATCCGCAGCGGCCCACGCTCTCCCGGTACTCGGCCAGCATAGCGTCCACTTGCTCATGCGTCATTATCAATCACCTCCCCAGGATCAGAACGGCAATTCATCATCATCCACTTGGATGAATCCGCCAGCGGCAGCTCCGGCGCCCTGGGCAGCTTCACCGGCTCCCTGCTGCTTGCCTCCGCCCGGCTGAAACTCCACATCATCGGCCACGAAGGAGATTGAAAATCTCTTTTTCCCATCCTCAGTCTCCCAGGTGTTTGTCTGCACATGGCAGTCCACCGCCACCCTGCGGCCCTTGGTGAGATACTTTCCGCAATTCTCGCCCAGGGTGCGCCACGCCTCAATCGGGATGAAGTCCGCCCTTTTGACACCATCCTGTCCGGCTTTCTGCCGCTGCACGGCGACGGAAAATGTGCATTTCGTATATCCGCCCACCGTCGTGACCTCAGGATCACGGGTCAAATTGCCTATGAAGTGACAGCCATTAGATACTCTGCTCATGGCTCACTCCTCCTCGGACTTCCTGGCCGTGTTGAAGGGATAGCGGTAATGGCAGCCGCCCGCCCGTTTTTCAAACCCGCCATCCAGGAGATGCAGATATTTGACCATCCCATAAGGCGTGAGATCGAAGGTATACCGCACCCACTCCTCAATCGGGATGCCCTGGTCATTTTCAATACTAACGCTGACCGGCTCCCGCTTTCCGATAGCATAGGCCAGTTGCACCTTGCACCATTTCAGGGTTGGGAATATATCCAGGGCGGTCTTGGCGATCTCATGGGCCATATAGGAGGCCGTGCGATCCACCTTGGACGGGTCTTTGCCAGAGAAGGCTCCGCCGCCCACCGGCATGAAGCCGCCGTACTGGTCGCAGACGATTTTCCGCCCTGTCAAGCCACAATCGGCCATCGGGCCGCCCAGGGTCCAGGCTCCGGCAGGATTGATAATATACTCGGCATTGGGCGCATAGATTTCGTTGGCATACAGAAGGTTGAGGATGTACCGCTCCAGTTGATCGTGATTGATCCCCGGCAGATGGCAAGCGCTGATCACAATGGTTTCCACGGCGTCCATATTCTGAGGCTTGTCCAGGTCAACCGTCACCTGGGTTTTGGTGTCCCCTTTGAACGGCGTCTTTCCGGGATTCTCCTCAATATCTTTTTCAATCGCCGCTATGATCTTATTCGCCAGGTCAAAGGCGAAGGGGAGACGGCTTTCCGTGCCGCGCTCCGCATAGCCGAACATGATCCCCTGATCCCCGGCAGCCGTGAGGGCGTTCCAGCCTTCTCCCACACCTCCGGCGATCTCCGGCGACTGATAGGAGATCACCTTTTTTACGGCCAGATTGCCATAGCCCAGGCCGCAGGATACCCGGTTGACGATCTCTGCAATATCCACGGCCTCCTCCGCCGCCGAAGTGACCTCCCCACACACAAACGCCTGACCATTCTTGACCATGCACTCAACGGCCACATGGCTGTTGGGATCAAGGGCCAGGTATGCGTCCAGGATCGCGTCGCTGATCTGATCCGCCATTTTATCGGGATGGTATTTGCTTACTTGCTCCGTACTGAACAATCTCATTCTTTTATCCTCCATCGTATACATATTATTTTATATTAACATAGAGACTTGTCCGGCAATCTCCCGGTTTTTTGCTTGACTGTCAACCGGCAGCGCGTCCGAACTACGGTATGGGAACAGGGGGCAATCCCTCGATGCGCACAGCTTGACGAGCTTTGTCTGGCCGCACATACAATCCGCACACTTCTTACGAATTGCCAATAGGAGATCGTTTTGCTTCGGGAGATTTCTCGACACCTTCTTGCACCTCCATGACATACGGCCCAGCAAATATCCCGTTAATCAGCTTGGCAACGGTTTCGGGGGATTCGATCACATGGCAGACGGTATTATCCGATGTAGTGAGCGCCACAAGGGTATATCCCTTGTATTGGTTTTCCATGGTTTCCTCGGTTACGCTTTCAATAGCATCGGGGTTTATATAGACCGGCTTTCCTTCCCTTTTTGCCAGGGTCAGCTTTATCAATCGGGCCATCTTATACCTCCCTATGAATACTCCGCTCCGGGTCAAAACCGTCGGGATACCGTTTCAGCAGCTTATCGATGTTATATTCAAAGACTTCCTGGGGATCAATCTTCTCGGCAAAGCACAGCTCCATCACACCCCACATCAGATCTCCCAGCTCCTCGATCAAGTGATCCTTGACCACCTCATGCCCCTGCAACTGCTTTTGATAAATGGCATGGACTTCTCCCAGCTCGGACGCCATTTCAAACAGGGCGTGATTACGAACATCCAGCATGGACAGCTTCGGGTTTATCGTGCGGCCTGCGGCCTTGGCATACTCTCTGATCGTCATTTCCATTTTTCATCCCTCCTCATACGACCTCAGAATCCGGGTCGGTTAAGTATTTTACTGCCCCCTCCATGCAATGAGGGCAGAGGTCAAAATTCAAGGGATTCTGATCGTTCAATCCGAACATATCCCGGTAATACAGGGCCGCTGTATTTATATCCGCAGGGATATTCTCATACTTTCCTTTGAACGGCTCATATAGCACCTTGCACCGATCGCACTTTCTCGCCAGCATTTTCATTCCTCCCAATCATCAGATTCGCAGATGGTGAGACCTTCCAGCTCTTTCTCCCTGGCCTTAATCTCGGCCCGCAGCTTATTGATCCTCGCCCATCTTTCCAGGTCTTGATCCAGGAGCACCGGCAGCCGCACCTTCAAAACCTCGGCAATCCGGCAGCACGTTGACAATGGCAGCGAAGCCTCCGCGCCTCTCTCCGCCCGCGACAGGTAGCCAACCGACCTCCCCGCTTCTTTTTCAACCTCGCTGATGCTCTTGCCCTTCTCTCTACACAGAAAACGGACGTTTTTGCAGAACAAGGCCACGATTTTAGTACTCTCATCTGACATTTTCATTTCCTCCGATACTCGGCGAGCTTCCGTTGGTACTCCTCCGTGTCCACGAACCCGCAGCCTTTGAACTCCGGGCAGAATCCACGGTAAATACACTCCGGCACCATAACGGAGGCCAGCACAGGATCACGCTCTGCGACCTGCTGCTTGACTTCCTTCCAGGCCTCCCGCGTTTCCTTGGCCGCCTGACTGCACAGCCTCCGGCGGCTAATGAAAATCAGCGCTTGGGCATTGGCAAGACATTCGTGATCCACCGGCGCATCCTGGCGGCTTGCGTCCCGATCAATGCCCGTCCTATCCGTCCGTTGGGTGCTGACCCAATGCTCGATCCCGTGCTTATGCCGGACGAAATGCACCGACACCCAGCTTTTCATCCCCGACCATTTCCAACCGAACATGATCCGCCGGATGGGAGAATGCTCGGCCAGGAGGATTGTTTTCTTCCAGGAATCGCTCGGATACGTGCCCTCTCCGTCCTTATGGATCGTTGTACGGGCGGATCGTTTCACCGATCCCCACACATCCAGGTACTCAGACCACTTTATCATTTTTCTCAGCTCCTCCCTCTTGCATCTTTTTCATCCACGCACGGAGGAAATTTTCCCAATATTCAGCACTCCCACAGGAATAACCCATCATTTCGGAAGGCTCGCACCTTTCAAGGATGTTTTTGCAATATGAGCAGCTAATATTATCCGCCACAACCAATGACAGCATCGCCGCCAGCGGCTCCAATGGGACGGCCTCAATGGACGGCGTTATGGTTTTGCTTTTTACAGAAGCAAAACACAAGGCTTTTGTAATCATGCCTCCATTCATGCCGCCCGTTGCAACGCCATTGATTGAGCCAAGGGCGTCCTTGCGTTTTACCAAATCATTGTCGTTCATCCCTTCTTTGCCCCCTTATCCGCCTCTTTCCATGCCTGATACAGCGCCCAGGCAACAGGATTCTTGATGAATCCGGGAATCACTTTGTTGGTGTTCTCGGCTTGTTGGTGATACTTTTCCAGGAGAGCAACGGCCTTTTTAATCGTCATACCGCCCGTGCCTCCTCTCCATCCTCCGCCGGAGCGTTCATAGGATGCGCCCTGTACCACTCCCCATTGTAGATCACATAATCGTGACGGACGCACTTTTTCAAACTGCCATCCCGGATGCGGCGGATAATATCCAAGTCCTCCCTGTCCTGATCGGTGAACTCCTCCACGGCCAGGAAGGAAATGACCTCATCCAGCGTTTGAAGGGACTGCGCAAAGTTGGCCTCGTATTTCCTGATGAACCGCAGCCCTTCGATCATTTCACCCTTGGTCATATTCTTGCCCCCTCACGCCAGTAGCTCCGGGTTATCGTGGATATTTCCAATCACAGCCCAGGTCAACCCGTCGTAGGTTTCCAGGGGATCGACGCCAAAACCCGGCTGCTCCATGCCCCAGCTAAGCTGATCATCCTGCCACACGACCACGGCGCGGGTTTCGATTTCCGGGAAATTATCATCCAGGAAGGCAGACAAAATATCGCCCTCAAAGATCATTTTCCCGTTCTTATCATTCAGCCCGGTATATTGGCCGATGGTGTTGGTATAAATCTCATGCCAGGCATCGGGATATTCCAGGATATAATGCCTGGTATGATGTGGCTGATCCTTCGGGCCTCGGCCATTCACATAGCAGCCCTTGGCCCAGCCCTTATTATCAACCCGCTTACCCCTGAAAAGGATCGTCCGTTCTTTCCTGCTCCTCATCCGGCTTTCCCTCCTCGCCATATTTCAGCATCTTCGGATTATCATAAAAATTTCCGATCACTTCCACCCGGTTTCCCTGGTTGACATACCTGAAAAGATCGTCATTCATGTACGGATTGCATTTGAGGGCGAATGAGCCTCTGAACGCTTTCCATATGACCAGGCCGATCCTTTTCTTGGTATCCTTATTCGGGAACGGGCAATCGTCGTTGTCCACCTGATACCGAACAATATCCCCCTCAAAAATGGGATTATCATTCTTGTCCTGGAATCCCGTGTACTGCCCGACGCTCCCGGCATGGACGGCAAAATTCATCCAAACACCCTCGGTAGGTATTTTCGCCTGAATCATGCACTCCCCATCCACGAATGAGCAGCGGACAAGCTGGCCGACCACCCACTCACCATACATGTTCTTGCCACGGAAAAGGACTTCACGCATTATCATTCACCTCCCAGGGAAATTCCTGGATGAAGTCCGGCCCCGTGATCTCTCTGAGGCTTTCCTTCATAAACACCGGCGTACCCCAGCGCTTGCACTCGGATACAATATCATCAATCCATTCCTTTTCCGGCCTGATCCTGTTTTTGGAATTGCCCGTTTCTGCGCCTATCACGACCCAGGCCCAGCGCGGTCTTTCCACCTCTCCCGAAGGTGTCATAATCGTATCGACAAACTGATCTTCGTCGGTGAAAATCCGCTCCCGGATCGGCTCGATAGATAGCCACATGGCGCGTGATCTGTTGGCTTGTTCAAGCTGCTCATTATTCGATGCACTCGCGCCAAACCAGCAATTTTCCACCACATCCAGCCCTTTAATCTCTCCGTTCTCAAACCTTTCAAGCCAATCATCATATCGCCAAGGAGCCTTTGTGAGAAACAGGTAACGATGCTGCAGGGCCTTTTGTGTTGCGAGGATCACATTATCAATCCATTCATCCGGCACCCATCCACCGAACAGATCAGCCATTGAGCAGACAAAGATGTTGCGCGGTTTCTTCCACAGCTCCGGCTCATCCAACTTATAGCGATGAAATGTTGGGGTGAATCCGAAAGGATAGAACGCAGGGACAACTTTTCCGTTTTTCTGCCGCCTGGCCTGCATCCCGTCAAGCTCGCATATCGTCCCGCCCCTGCGGAATTTCCAATCGTCCGGGTTTTCGTCGGGATCAAACCCACAGAATCGCTCCGCTATCCTCCGGGCGTAGCAATATTCGCACTCATGGAGGCAGCCCGTGACGGGATTCCATGAGGCATCCGCCCAATCAATCTTTGTTCTGGCGCCCATGCCTCCATCCTCCCCTCCGGCCCAGGCGACGGCAAGCCAGGGCATTTTCATTCTGCTGCCAATCCTCGACCACAAGGACGGCAGCCTCCCGATCCGTCACTTTGGGATTGGTGCAAACCATATCCCCATCCCCAATATACTGGCAAAAGGTACACATGCCAGGATCACACATCCGGGGCTTATCGTTTCTCTCCTCGCGCCTCATTTTCAAACCCTCCTCACAGCTCATCCTCAGGAATATCGGGGAAATCTTCCAGCTCATCCTCCGGGATCGGCTCATCCACATCAAACCCGGATAGCTTTTTCAATCGCTCCACCAACTCCGAAGCGCACAGGCTCCCCCGGATCGTGCTGATGGTATCGGCGCCCAACTGGTGAAGCTGCTCCCCGGTGAACCCGTGCTTGGTGTGCAGCACAAGCATCATCCCGGCCCAGGCATTGCGCATGGCATCCTCCCGCGCCCGGCTCTCCACCTCATTCAATTTCTGATCGGCAAATCCAGGCCGGGCCATTTTACGGCGGCTCTTGCGGTTCAGCTCATACGGCATTTTCAATCCTCCTCATCATCGTACCTGGGCGCGGATTCTTTCTTTTTCGCTTCTTCGCTGGCCTTTTCTTTTGCCTCGATGATTGCCAAAAATTCATGTGGCGTGACCAGAACGCCGTCGGCCTCTATCGTTTCTCCGCATCCAGGGCAAACCACTCTATACGAATACATTGGCCCCGGCCCGATACGGGGAACGAAAAGCTCGCGTTCCCCCTTTGCGGCCACAAATTCACATCTGCATATTTTGCAGTTGAAACGGATGGGCGTTTTCTCACTGACATATTTTTCTGCCAGCAAGAGCTTGGACGGTTCTTTGATAATCAGCATTTCGTCTCCCTCCGTACTTAGAAAAGGTGGTCAATATCAACGGTAGCTCGCTTTTCCTCTTTCTCCCATGCTTCTGCATAATGGAGCATTGTTACATCATTCACGCGCAGCGTTTCAAAGTGACCGTCCGCAAACTCCACCAACGCCACAGGAAAATAAAGCGTTCCTCCGTTATGTCCTCCGATCATCATAGAAGGTGGAACAATCTCGCTCCCTTGAAAAAATCCATGAAAACGAGCCGTTTCTATCTCCACTGTCCTACTATTTGGAGCCTTGCACAGCCATAAATCCGTACTCATCCTCACAGCCTCCTCCGCGCATACTCGGCCATCAGCAGCGCCTCGGCCAGTCCATCATCATCTTTCTTGGATTTTGGCGTTTTGTGCAGCCGATCTCCCACATCCGGGAAAAGTCGGCGGCAAGCCTCGGTGGAAAGCTGCTTGGAATCGTTCAGGGAAAAATCCTTTTTCCAAACCCTGGGCCGCACCAACTGATAACTGCAGCCATTGGCTTCCAAGGCACCCTGAATCCATCCGAAATTTTCACCGAAGCAGAAGGTGGACGCCACGCCCTGGCCGGGCATGGAGGCCACATGTTCCAGGCAGCACACACAATCCAGGCGGCTATAAAGCCCGATGATTTTTAGGTATGCCTCTTTGGAAAAGGTCGCCAGCTCCAAAATCTTTCTTTCCTCGGTTATCACCGCTATCGCCCCGGACTTTCCGGGATCAATGCCTATAAAGTATTTCATAGGCTCCTCCTCACTTGAAAATCTTGCCCGTATACCGATCCCGCAGCTCTATCCTGTTCACGATCTCAAACCCCAGCTCATCAGCCAGACGGCGAAGGTTTTCCATTGCCCGCCTCGCTCTGGCATCCCGGCGGCGCTCCTCCCGGATCGCGTTATTGATGGCTTTGTGGGCCGTGGGATCGGGATACCCCTCAACATTGCGATATGGGACACCCCGGCCCATGCTCTCACCGCCCCAGCCGGAAATAGACGGCGCTCAGCAGGTCAACCGGCTTGCAGATCGGATAGGTGACAATGAAAATCACCATGATCAGCGCCCTTGCCAATCCTTTGAAGAAACGGGCCAGCGCCCACTTGGTATAGGTGTTCATACTGTATCCTCCTCATCCAGTCTCAGAAGTTTCCGGGCCATATCGGCCTTTTCTTTGGCAATCCCCATCCGGCGGCTCTCACCGTTTACCCGGACGGTCTGACACATTTCCATGATCCGCTCATAGATGCGGCGCTTTTCCAGGCTCTTTTCCTGCTCCATGAGCGCAGGGGACAAATTGGTGGTGACGATCAGGGGCTTCTTGGCCTTATACCGGGCATTGACAATCTCATAGGTCTGCTCGGTCATGTACTCGGTATCCCGCTGCACCCCGAAATCATCCAGGATCAGGAGCCGCGCCCCGGCGATCTCCCGGAAAACCTCCTCCCGATCCTCATTGAAGTCTTTCCCGGCCTCGGCCACCAGGTTTTGCACCGTGCTCATCAGCACATAATTTCCATGATCGATCAGGGCATTGGCGATACATCCGGCCAGGAAGGACTTGCCCACGCCGACCTCCCCATAGAGCATGAGGCCAATATTATGGGCCATGAACTGCTCAAACTCCGCCACATACCGTCGGGCGATCCTGGACGCTTTTTCATCCCGGCGATCATCATCCGCGAAGGTGTATCCCAAGTACAGATCATCGGCAAGCCCCTGGCGCCGCATGGCCTCAATGCGATCCCTGGCCTCCCTGGCTTTCTGCCGGGCCTCCTCCTCCCGCTGCTTTTTCTTCATGCACTCACATGGGACGGGGACGACGGAGGGCGGCTGATCCGGGAAAATCTGGATGCGAAATTCCTTTTTTTCATTGCACACGCCGCAGCGCAGCAGCCCGTCCTCCTCATCCCGATAATCCCCCATCAGCTCCTCCGCCGGGCGGATCGCGTCTTTGAGGACCGCATGAAATAGGGACATTACAGATCACCACCCCATCCTTTGGCCGCCTGCGGCGGCTGATTTCCATTCGCGGCTTCGGTATCCTTGCGGCCAGCCCTGGCCTGATCCACCGTCCTGATCCCTTCCACCACGTATCGGCTCAGAATTTTGCTCACATACGACCAGGCTCTTTTTCCGTGCCCGCAAGCATCATCCACAGCAAACTTTATCAATTCATCCGATAACCCATCCTCCATGAAGGAGCGAAGCTCCTCATAATTCCCCGGCGACATGCCCCGGAGGCACATATCGCAATACTGAACCGCCGACATATCAGCAGCAGAAGGGGGAATCCCCGTTATGTCACGTTCTTCTTCTCTGCTATTGTTATCTTCTGTTATATCTTCTTCTCTCTTCTCTTCTTTTGTAGGAGCGTGACATGGCGTGACATGTTCAATCGCGTCACGCGTGACAGAAGCGTTACGCGGCGTGACAGGATCACCGGCGTCACGGTTTTTTCCATTGGCTTTCTTATCCCGGAATCGCTGTTGCCGGATGCGGTCATTTTCCCGGCGCCTATCCTCTTTATCCATCAATGCCCCGGCATAAACTCCCCAATCATGGATCAGGCCGGGAGGATCAAGCCACCCGCACTCACTCAGGGCATCCATCAGCATCTTCGGCTTCTTGTCCCAGAAGCAAGCCCTCGCAATGGCTCCATCCGGGAACTTTGTCAAATCCCCATCGGGCGCGTTGATCAGCGCCCACGTCCACAGAAATACAACTATTCCACCCGCCGCATATTGTTCGATTTTTAATTTGTCGGCGAGATCATAGGTTTTCGGATGTTCGCGCAGCGTATCATAAACGCTTATCCACCCCATCTTGCAAACCTCCTTTCCGTTGTATTTCTGATTTCTGAGGAGGCAGGGCCGGATTATCATTCCGGCCCTGCCGGGGATCATCAGCCGATCACGACCAGGTTCAGGCCGGCGAGCTGCTTTACCAGATAGGCGGCGATAGACTTGACGGCGGTATTCTTCCACTTGCCGCCGTCGGCCTCAAACAAAGCCGCCTGCTTGCCCTCTTTGATGCGGAGGACAAAGGAGGACACGGGCTGCTCCACCTCGGTGAAGGTACGCATGGGACGCAGCCAGGCGGGATTTTTGAAAATGCTGGTGGATACCTCGGCCACACCCGCTTTCATGGTGAGGCGCTGAGAAATGCCATCATCCGCCACCTGCTCGCTCTGCTCCTCTTTGATGTTATTGACCACCTTCAGCACGGCATCCCGGTTATCATCCTGGATGTAGCACGTCTGGATGTTGACAAAGAGGGATTCAGAATCGATGTAGCGGTTGAGGGGGATTTCCGGGGCGGCATAGCGGCACTCGGCCAGCTTGACGCGCTCTTTATAGAAGCCGCGAACCTCGGTATAGACGGATACCTTCGTGGGGCTTTCCACCACCACCAGGGCGGCGGGATTTTCCTTGGCAAAGAAGTGATCCGTGTCCGCCTTGATCCACTTGACCAGGCCATCCAGGGTATAGGGGATGAAGGGATCGGGTCTATACTCGCGGTCAGGTTCAGGAACAGGGACAGGTTCCAGCTCATTGTTGACATAAAGGTGGGGAACATCATGGATCATCACCACGCGGGGAACATCCTCGGCCTTGGCGCGGTTGCTTTCCAGCTCCACGCCCTTATCGATCAGCAGTTGGGCCAGCTCAGTCAGGTCGGTGCATTTCATCATTTCGTTATCCATTTGACAACCTCCATTCTTTTATTTCCAACAGGCCGACGGCCTTAATTGGTCTGTGCTTCGGGAGCCTTGAACTCCACCACGTTAGGCGCTGCCTGCACATTACCCTCCATGTCAATTTGTCCGGGAATCTGATCGGTGCGCTCGGTGACGATCACGCTGCCATCATCCCTCTGGTACATGAGGACGGTCTGCTGCACAGGCACCGGCGGCGCCAGCTTGGACTTCACATCGAAGCTCATACTGGCAGCATCACGGTTCTGGTTGGGCTTGAAGGTAAAGGTCAGGGTGACGCTGCGCTTCTGCTCCGGGTTGGTGTTGGGATCAAAGATATTGCCCCACACTTTATCCAGCTCACGCTTGAAACGCTCATTGACAGCGCCATCCATCACTTGATCCAGGGACTTGATCTCTCTCGAAGGCATGGGTTTTCACATCCTTTCAAAACTTTCAAAATGGTGCCAGCTCCAACGGGATTTCCATTTGAGCATCGGCGGCAACGGTATCAATGCCGGTGGATTCCAGGATTTCCTTGACCATCCGGCGCTCATCGGATCGCTGATCCGACAGGTGGCAGAGGATGATCTTCCGGGTGACGGTCAGATCATTAAGGGAAAGAGCCTCCTCAAGCCTCCCCAGGGACATGTGCGACTTTTTCAATCTGTTTCTCAGCTCTATATCAATCAGGCCATCATAGAGCATCCGATCCAGCTGATCCTCGCAGTAGTTACACTCCACCAGCCAATAGTGCATACCGGGGAAGGTCCGTCTGAGGTAGAAGGTATCGGTGGCATAGAGAAGCTTTTCGTTGGTGGCATTGTTGCGGATCACAAAGCCCATCGGCTCGGCGGCGTCATGCTCCGTAGGGAATGGAAATACCTGATACCGGCCCAGGCTCACGCTCCAATCCTTATAGGCGTAGCATTGGCTCCACAGCCGGGGCTTGTCCCCCTGGATCGCCGCCCAGGTGCCAGCGCTGGCGTAGACCTTGATCCCTCTCTTTGCCAGGTCATACGCAGCCTTGGCGTGATCCATGTGCTCATGCGTGATCAGGCAGCCAACGATCTCCTCAGGATTATCAATCGCCTCCATGATCCGGCGGATGGGGAGCCCGGCGTCCAGGATGAGGATTTCGTCCCCATCCTGGAGCAGATAGCAATTTCCACGGCTGCCGGTAGACAGCACTTTCAGCCTCATATCAGAATCCCGGTTCAGCGTCGGGATCGCTCTCAGCCTCAGTAGCATCCGCCTGGGCGTCACTCAGGATTTCCCCGGTTCCCTGATCCACCACCTCGGCGGCATCCACGACCTCGGCAGGAAGGGCGCCGGCGGGAGCATCATCAATGATCATGGGAGCGCCGTTGGCATTGGCGCTCACCTCGGCCTCCACTTCCTTGTCGGCGTCATAGGCGGCGGCGGTCATATACTCCACGGACATGAACCCATACTTGCTCAGAATCTGCCGGAGCATGGTCTTACATGCCATGGCGTCAAAGTCCGTATGCCAGGGGGAGGACTGCATACTCCAACTGCGGCTCTTTTTCTTCGCGTGCTCCGTGATCTTTTCGCGGGTCCAATAGATCGCCTTGTAGAAGCCGTTGAGCATCTGGAAATAGGCGAAGTAGCCGATGGCCTTATCGCTCTTGGCCTCGCCGGTGATTTCCAATTCGCCAGTGACGCGGTTGAACTTGGCCGTTTCGCCCTCATACACACAGTCGGCATTGATGCTCTTGTACTGGCCTGTACGCATAGCCAACTGGATATAGCCACGATAGCCCATGATGAAGGTGGGGATGGATTCGCCTTTTTTGTTCTTGAAGGGGACGATGTAGGCAAACCCCAGGCTCTTTGTGATGGGAAGCTTCAGCACGGCGGCTTTCATGGCTTCACCCATAACCAGCTTCGGATCGCAGAGCATCAGATTTCCGTCGCTGGTATAGAGGTCAAGCAGGGAGGCCAGGAAGGTGTTTTTGGATTCGCCCAACAGCCCCTCCAATTTGTTCTGCACCGCCTGGCCTTCACAGTAGGCTTTCATCAGGGCGACAGGGCTTTGCTGCTTCTTGACTTCGGACATTTTCAAATACCTCCGTATTCTCCGCCTCAAAGGGCGGGATTTAATTTATCTCCACCCGCATATCCTCATCATCGGATACGCTGAGGGTGATGATCTGGCCCTCGGTGCGCGGCACAAAATTCACGCGCTCACGATTATCAAAGAAACAAGGGAGCTGGATGCCGTACTGCCTGGACAGCACATTGATCACCTCTATATCCGCATGGAGCTTGGAGGCGGTATTGGAGGAGGCGTAGGTCACGGCGGAATTGCCACAGGGGATCAGGCAGACACAGGTATCCGTGATCCCGCCGTTGATCTGCGTGTTGAACAGCTTCCAGCGCAGGGTCGGGAACAGATCATTGATACTCTCCTCCAAGAGCCCGCAGCGATCCGTGATGAAGCGCTCGGCCAGCATGATCATTTTTTCAACGGCGGCGATCTTATCTCCAACCTCCCGATGGGCGGCTTCCAGCTCCTCGATCCGGCGCTGCAAGGCCTCCGCCTGATCGCGCCGGAGCAAAACGGCCTGATACTTGTCCAGCACCTCTTTGGCCTGCTGGCGCTCCACCTGGAGATTATCAATCCGATCCCCGGAGGTCTGCTGCCCTCCGGCGGCAAGGGATTCGGCTTCTTTCTGCAATTCGATATAATGGGGATCGTCATAGCAGGGGAGCGGCTGTTTATCCAGGTCGGCCAGGGCATCCCGCAGCCCGGACAGGATTTTTCCGTTCTCGGTGCTGTCCTCCTCGGTCTGCTGCTGCCCGTCCACAAGGTTCTGGATCGCTCTGCAAGCATCATTCACCCGGAAGGCGGCATCCTGGCCGCGCTTCTTGATCCGCTCCAGCTTGGCTTTTTTCTCCTCGGCAAATGTCAGCTTGGCCTTGGCGATAATGACCTCCAACTGCTCGCGGGGGAGCGTCTGGCCGCAGGTCGGGCACTCGTCGCTAATCGTGGTCGCATCCCACGTCTCCGAATAGGCGACGGAATACTCATTGCGGAGCTGTTCCCTCTCGGCCTCCGCCGCGTCCCGTTCCTTGGTACGGCGATCCAGATCGGCCTTGATGGTATCCAGCCGGGCCGCATACTGCATGGCCGTATCCTCGCGCATCTTAATTTCACGGGTGATCTTCTCCCGCTCCATCGTGCGGAGGCGGCGGGCGTCGTCCTGCATATAGAGCATCTGCTGATTGACGGCAATGATCCGGGCCTGGGTCGCATCCCCGCCGGAGATGCCGGCTTTCTCGGCAGCGATCAGCTGATCGATTTTTTCAATGGTTTCCGTCCGTTCCTTGACCATGAACTCCGCATTGCGGATTTCCTCATCAGTTACAACCGGGATAGAACGGCTCGCCTCATCGATGCGCACGGGGATCATATCGGCATCCCGGCGAAGGCCACGGAGCTGATCCTGCAGCACTTTCCGAATATCCTCCACCTTGATCCCGCGCTGCTCACACTCAGTATGGAGATCGGCATATTCGGGCTTCTGCCACATGATCGCATCCACATCGGCCCCGGACAGGCTGAGCAGGATCGCCCTGCGTTTTTTCCAATCTGCGGCATTGAAGGCGCTCATGGTGGCGATCATGGGGAAGGTATCTTCATCGGCAATGGCAGAGATACGTTTGTGGAAGTCGTTGGCCCCGGTTTCCACTCCATTGATCCAATAGGTACTCACATTCCCCTGATAGGTGCGCTCGGACTGGCCGCGCTTTTTCACCCAGTTTTCCCGCTGCATCCTTTTGAGGACAAAGGGCGCATCATCCAGACGGCAGGAAAGCTCTACCATCGTTTCCAGGTCGTGAACCTCATTGCCGGAGGCATCCAGCGGCTTCTCGTGGAAATCATCGGAGCCAGGAGCATGACCGGCGCTGTCCTTGTTAAACAGCACCCAATAGAACGCATCCGCAACGGTGGTCTTTCCGACACCGTTCTGAGCATAAATGGCGGTGTTCATCCCGAACTGGATTTCCAGGGCCTTCGTGCCCTTGAAGTTTTCAATTTTGATCTTGTCAATGACTAACTGCATTTTTCACAGCCTCCTATCTCAAATAGGGATTTTTTCTTTACCGGGCCTGGGCCTGAGGAAATCTCACTGTGTTATCATCCTGATACATGGGGGAGGGAGCTTCATAGGCCGCCAGATAATACTCCCTGCCCGCACGGTAGGCATCGTTGACACGCAGATTCAGGATCGTTTCCTGAGAGGTTTTCAGCTCATCCTTCATGGGCGCCTCCCGATCCGAAGCCCATTTGTCAATTCCCAAACGGGTCAAAAACCCAAGGGCGAAGCACGACACGGCCAGGATCACAAACACATAACTGATCATTGGTTTTTCTCCCCTTCCTTGATTATCTGCTCACACTTTTCGATTCGCTTATCCAAGGCCATGATCACGGCAGCCGGAGCGCGGCGTTTTACCATTGCCGCCCGTTCCGCTTTCATATCCTCAATGGATCGCTGGGCCGCACGGATCATGGCCTTATCGCCGGAGAACGTGTCCATCGGCATCCATCCCCTCTCCATAGGCGCTCTTTTTGATCCTGGGCCTCGCGGGCTTAATCTCAGGCCGGGCCACCGCCGCTCGGATCACCTTCCGCTGTTCCAGCCAAATCAGGAGATCGGAGCGATACACCCGCAACCGGGGCCTGGCCTCGCTCCGCCCCATGTTGATGCAGGGCATGGTTTTCATCAGCCTGGCCGCAGACCTGGGGGTGATACCCCCGATGTGCTCGGCCACCTGGTATTTATCCATCAACGGGTTTTCCATTCTGTCCACCTCCCAGCAAAGACCGTACCCGCTGCGCGGCCTGGATCATTTCGGTCACTTCCTTGCGGATTTTCTCCTGCATGGCCGGATCATCAATCTTTCCATCCGCCCCGTCCCTGGACGCCTCGCGCTGCAAATCCAGCACATCGGCCATTTCGGCATAAAGGGTCAACAGAGCGCCGGGGAGGGGATGATCCGTGGTTTCCGGGTGCATCCTGCCATAGCTGGCCGGATACTCGGTGCGCATCCAGGTTGTCCATTTATCAACGTCACCCAGAACCTCGCAAATCTCATACATCACATCGGGATTTGGTTTCAGCTTTCCGTTTTCGTACCTGGCAATCGTGGAGGCATCACACGATATGCGCTCCGCGAGGTCAGCTTGGCTGATTCCTTGCGTATCCCGCCACTTTTTAAGGTCACTTCCTGCGAACACCGCCATTTCAAATCACCGCCGAATCTGTTACGATTTATTCAACGAGCTGGATAACAGCCGATGCGGGATGTCCGCAATGGTGTAGTGTTCGGCTCCGGCGGCAGCCGCAAACTCAATCTGTTGAGGGAGGCCGCTGGCTATCGTTGCGCAGCGGGTCAGCGTCTCCCGATACATTTCCCGGAACCACTCAGCCGTGCTCTTGTACCCCAGCACCTTGCAAGCATCGATCAAGGCGGCCTTTTCCTTGGCCTCCATCCACACCCTGAAACGCTCTTGCCCCTCTTTCTTCTCCCTGCCGTCCTCCCGGCGGAGCCTCACCACCGGCGCGGCCTGGGCGACCTTCTCATCCCCGCCCAGACGCAGCGCCTCGGGGGAATACAGATCGGTGGGCTTGCAATCCAGCTTTTCGCAGATCACGGCCAGGTCGCCCCGCGTAGGCATCACATTTCCGGCCACAATGGCGCTGAACTGGACGGCGTTCACATCCGGCAGCTCCCGGATCACATCCGCCTGCTTGATGCCCTTCTCCCACAGCCTCATGCGGATTTTGTTTTCTTCCATCTTCATCACCTCACACGCTCTTGCCGAACAGGTCATTTGCGGTACAGCCAAGGGCTTCTGCGATCTTCGGGATCAAAACCAGCCGGGGGGAAGAAGACCCGTTTTCCCACTGAACGACAGCCCCTTGCGTCACGCCAACGGCGCGAGCAAGCGCCTCTTGCGTGATCCCAATTTCCCGCCTTTTCTCGCGGATTCTCAGCTTCATATCCGATTCCATTCACTCACCTCCAATGGCTAATAATAGTGAATCGTGGGACACATCCAATAGCCATTCTTATAATAGCGCGTCTAATAGTATTTGTCAACAGTATTTCTTATATTTTCTTGCAAAATAAAAGGACTTCTATTAAAATAAAAGAGTATCTATTAAGGAGGGGGATTTTTCATGGTTGGGAGCAACATCAAGCGGCTCAGAAAGCAGCTCGGTTATAGCCAGACCAAATTTGCGTCTTTGCTCCATGTGACCCAGGGCGCCGTGAGCCAATGGGAGATCGGGGCGACACGCCCAGACACGGATCAGCTTATTGCCATATCAAAACTATTTGACGTTTCCATGGATTCCTTGACGGAAGGGCCAGAAGATATAAAGAGGATGGAGCCAAGGAAGGGGAAAAAGAAAGAATATATCACAATACCTGTCCTTGGAAAAATCCCCGCCGGTGTGCCATTTGAGGCCATTGAGGAAATCCTGGACTATGAGGATATTCCCCTGGCCTCCACCAAGCCGGGCCACGGATATTTCGCCCTTCGTATCAAGGGAAACAGCATGGAGCCGGAATACCGGGACGGCGATACCATTATCATTCAGCAGCAGGAACGGTGTAACAGCGGGGATGATTGCGTGGTGATGGTGAACGGCGACGATGCCACATTTAAGCGGGTCAAGCTCCATGAGAACGGACTGACACTCTTGCCATTGAACCCTGAATATGATCCTCGGTTTTTCACCAATGAGGAAATCTCCAATTTGCCGGTTAAAATCCTCGGTATCTGTATTGAAATCCGGCGCAGTATGAGAAAGTGAGGACGAACACATGGACATGCAGCAATTCAAGGACGCCCTGCTCCACCACGCCCAGCTCGTAGCCGCCCGCCATGAGCTATGCAAAACAGAGGAGGCCAGTAAGACCTCCCTGATCCTCCCATTCTTCCGGGACGTACTCGGCTATGATGTTGACGATCCATCCGTTTTCATCCCCGAATTTGTTTCCGCTATCAGCGTGAAAAAGGATCAGCGGGTGGACTATGCCATCCTCCGGGACGGAAAGCCGGAAATTCTCATTGAGGCAAAATGGAACGGTTATTCGCTGGACGGCTACGAATCCCAGCTTTACAATTATTTCAGCGCCACCAGCGCCAAGCTCGGCATCCTGACAAACGGCGTAATATACCGATTCTTTGGCGACTTGGATTCCGACAACCGCATGGATATAACCCCATTCCGGGAAATCAATATGCTTGCTCTTGCGGAAAAAGATATGGAAGACCTGGCCGCTTTCCATCGTGACACATTTGATATTGAGGCCATCGTGGGAGCGGCCACGGAAATGAAATACTCATCTGAGGTAATCGCCCTGCTGGATCGGCTTTTCTCCGATCCCGACAACGAATTTACTGCGTTCATTATGAAACGGGTTTACAATGGGAAAAAGACGGCAAAGAGCGCTAAAAACTTCCAGACCATTGTAAAACGATCTATCGATCAATACCTGGCCGACAGGATCAGCGCCGGGATCGCCGCCATCCAGGAGGCCAACAAGCCAGAAGAGCCCGCCCAGGAGGACAACGGGATTATCACCACGCAGGAAGAAATAGAGGCATACTATATCATCCGCACCCTGTTACATCAATATATCGATCCCGCCCGTGTCCAGTATAAGGATTGCCGGTCATACTTCGCCGTCCTTCTGGATGGAAAAACCACACAATGGATATGCCGCCTCTATCCCGTGAATGATGCCCTTTGGCAAATCCACTATCCGACGGAGGAGGCCAAGAAGCCTGAAAAGCAAATCCTTCAAAGCAACGACGATCTTTACGCCTGCCAGGATCGGCTCCGCCGGGCCGTTCAGAAATACTTATAAAGGAGGTTCGTCATGGAAAAAATCACCCTGGATCAATTCCTGGAAAATCCCCAGGAGATCACCGTCAAGGCATCCACCGGCGAGGACTTTTACCAAATCTCCGTCCCCGGCTCCTCTAACGCCGTCCTCATCAATGAGCAATACCTGATGGAGCTTCTTTCAAAGAATTAAAAAAGGCCGCCTGACCAAGCGATCAGGCGGCAGAAAATAGGAGAACATATATTCCCATCATAGGAGGCGGATCATGCCCCGAAGAAAATTGAAGCCCAGGGCGGACGGGAGAATCCCGCTGCACCGGGACGGGCAATACTTTTACGGAAGGACAGAGAAAGAGGCCGAGCAGAAATATGAGGCATGGAAACGGGAACAGGCGGCGGCTCTCTCCAAGGAGGCCCAGGGAATCACCGTGCGCACCTACGCCGGAAAATGGCTGCCCCTTCACCGTGGCGGCGTGGGCCGGAAAACCTACAACGATTATGCCAAACAGATCAACGCCCTCATTGATTCCATCGGCGACGTTCCCCTCTGCCGTGTCACGGTGGACGACGCAAAGGGGGTCTATGCCTCCCATTATGTCGGCTATTCAGACAGCACAATCAAAAGGGCCAGGATGCTTTTCATCGACCTTTTTGATACGGCCATCGAAAACAATCTCTGCATCAAGAATCCTTTTCGCTCCAAACACGCCCAGCCAGACAAAGGATCGGACGGATCGCACCGGGCGATCACCGACCAGGAGCGGGCGCTGATCCTGGACACTCCACACTCATTCCGCCCCGCTGTGATGGTCATGCTCTACGCTGGCCTCCGGCGAGGGGAGGCCCTGGCCCTTGATCTTGACCGCGACATTGATTATAATAATGACCTGATCCACGTACGATACGCCGTCCGATTTGACAGCAATCAGCCTATATTGGATGATCCAAAGACAGAGGCCGGGTCACGGGATATTTCTCTCTTTTCCATCCTCAGGAAAGAACTGGAAGGATTGCACGGCCTCCTCGCTCCATCGGCCCAGGGCGTCCTTATGTCAGAATCCGCATTTGATTCGGCATGGGCATCATACATCCTGGCCGTAGAGTGCAGGATCAACGGCGTCAAACAAAAGCGGTGGTATGGCCACACCAGGGAGCATAAGGCCAGGATCAAGGAGGCAGAACGCCTCCGGCAAGAGGGCCGGAAAGAGGAAGCGGCAGCCGTCGATCTCCCACCCTGGAAAACCTTTGATATTCGCCCACACGATCTCAGGCACAGCTATTGTACCATGCTCCGGGATGCCGGGGTGGACATGAAGCAAGCTATGGAATGGATGGGCCACGCGGATGAAAAAATGATCCTCAGGATATACGATCACCTATCACCCGGCAGAGCCCAAAAATCCAAAAATCAGGTTGAAAAAATGCTGTCCAGTTGTCAATCTGGTTGTCAAGACGGAGCCAGCACCCTGGAAAACCTTATAGATCAAGGGGTTTCAGACCAATAACGGCCACCCTCCGACTCTGAAGGCCGCGCGTTCGAGTCGCGCCGGGCGCACCAAGAAAATCCCCAGGAATCAGGCGATTCCTGGGGATTTTCCTTTTGCTCATGTTGACCATTTTGGGCACATTATTGCCATTACGACCCCGTTGTAGTTGTCAATTCAGTTGTCAGGATCAGGAGCCGGTCAGAGCCAGCATTTGAGAGGCATCCTGCAGGAAATAATCTGGGCGGCTCACCACCTGCTCATAGGCCTCTTTGCCCATGAAGCTGTCCACGACGGCCTTTTCTTCCCTGTCCAGCTCCTTGTATCCCTTCCGCCCGAAGGACGGCGGCAGCCAATTCTTGTGACGGCCAGCGAAGATATTGAACTTCGCCAGGAGATCGGGATTCCTGAACTCAATATGACACGTGCCCTTTTTGTAGAAGGTGATAAAGAAGTGCTTTGTCGGCACCTTCCGCGTGTCGCCTGTTTTTTCAACATAAGCCAGGGCATCACTCAGGCTCACATCCGGCGCTTGTCCGCCGTCCAGGTAGTTGAACACCTTTTCAATATCGCCCAGCTTGCCGCGCACGTTGTAGGCTCTGAACTCATCCGGGGCGCATGACCAGCGAGTGTATCCATTCAGCGGGAGGATCACCTTTTTGTTGACTGCAAAAGCATTGTTGGTTTTCCAGCCGTTGTAATAATGGATGTTCTTTGACATTTCATCCCAATGGTATTTAATCGTCCACTCATCGAACAGATCAAGGATTGTCTGCTCAATTCCTCCGATCACCCGGTTATTCATTTCGATCATCAACTGATAGATATTATAGGCGCTAAACTCATAATTGGACAGCTCATGCACCTTGCTTTGAAGATCATTTTGCAGATTGGTTGTCAACTGCTCCATGAAATGCGGATTTTTGAACAGGGCAGCCCAATACTTTTCCCTGGTCAAACGGATGTACTCATTGATAGAATGGTTGTCCTTTTTACCGCCAACAGCCAAGGAGATCAGGGGATTGCCGCACTTGTTCTCTCCGATTTTCTCCACGATCAACGGAGCCAGCGCTCGGTATTCCTGGATCAGCCTGATACCGCACTCCACCTCATAATTGAACCTGTCCACGATGGCATCAATATAATCGGCCTTGGCAAGCGCACGATCCGCACCTACATCGGATTTATCGGTGTACTTATGGGCCGGGCGGAGGTGATCCATGATCATGCTGTCCCCATCCTCGGCGGCTTCGACCTTCGCATTGACCAGGGCGATCTCCACATCGGTGCTGCGCTCAGCCTTGCCAAAGGCGCCTGAGATATATTCGATAGACGCCTCCATCTGCTCCAATCGATTCAACAGGACCCGGCGCTGCGCGGTATAGGGATTTTTCAGGGTTTCCGCATTAAGCAGACATACCACCTGGCCGCCATCCTTGATCATATCCAGGGCTTTGAGAAGGTGTGCCGCTCCGTCCGAAAACGGAGGATTCATCAGGATCAGGTCATAATGCTTATGCGTTTGATAAGTGAGAAAATCATCATGCACCACCCGAAAACCCTTGTCCCGGAGGATCGCTTGGAGGTTGGGATCAATCTCCACGCAATCCACATCTTCACCCGGCACATAATTTTCAGGCTCAGCAAAATTCTTATGGTAGCTGTGCCGTGCGTTCAGCTCCCAACAAGCATACCGCGCCAAATCGCCCTTGCCCGCGCTCGGCTCCAGAACGCTCTCCACCTCATACCATTTGACCAGGCTGATCATCTTCTCTGCCAGCTTCGCCGGTGTAGGGTAAAAGGTTTCCTGGGCCTTCTTGGTTTCGGGGATCGCATAGATCGCGCTGCTCATCAATTCACACCTCCCACATCATTTTTCTGCTCCTCATCCGGCAGCAGCCCCATCGGATGCTTGTGGTCATAATAGGAATGTTCCAGCCAGAAAGAATAGATGGGCTTATAGACTTTGCCATCCAGGATCACCGGACGGCTAAAGGGATAATCATTCTCGCCGCCGTACAGAACATAGAGGAAAAACATACCATCCACGGTGGTGGCATCCTCATAATTCAGCTTTCTATCGAAGCCCTCCGCCTTGTAGTGAACCTCCCGGCTTTCCTTATCCACGCGCTGCAGCATGAACGGATCAATGCCAGCCAGCTTTTCGGCTTTCCGCATCTTCTCCACGGCTTTTTCCAGGGCCTCATCCAGCTTTTCAACGTCCTCCTCGGTGGCAAACTCCAGGAAGCCGCCGCCAAACATGGCATCCGTGCAGAATGGGTTTTGAGCTTTCAAGGTAATATGCAGGAAGTAATCCCCAGGGAAGCTCTTGCACTCTGTGATCCGCACATCCAGCAGCCCATAATCCTTGTAGGGCATAAAGCCCTTGTTGGCCCTCTCTTTGATCTCCGCCAGCGTCATTTCTTCCACCTCCTCAATTCTCAACCCGGTCATGGATCGCAACAGCGCCGTGAACAGCACTGCGCCCCCGCGCTTCCATCAGCTCCCGGAACCGGCTATCAGGGGTATGGGCGAAATTTCCGCCCATCATATACCACCGATTGCCCCGATCCACCACGGCGCCGCTTGCCGTCACGGTGGCCGGGCGAATATCAAACAGCACCTCCCCGCGGAAATTCCGAACATTCAGGCGGCAGAAATTGAGGGGGATTTCATGCTCCGCATCGAAGGAATACGGCCCCGTCGGGCACTCTACCAGCAGCCGATCAAAGAACTTGGAAACGCCGTTGTTGGTGCAATCAGCCCCAGAATCCCGGTACACATTCACAGGCAAACAACGAATGATCCGCGCCATACTCGCTCCTCCATTCTCACATCAATAATCCAGGAAAGCATCGATCCACAAGAACGAGGACTTTTCCGCCAGCTTTTCGATGAACCGCTCACGGGCCGCAGGGGAGGAGAACTTTTTCCGCTTTGCCACGATCAGGCCTTTCCTGTCAGCCTCATGCCAGGCAACCTCAAAGACGCTGTTCTTTGTCATATCTCAGTCCTCCATTCCGGGGGAGGAGAACCCCTCCCCACAATCCCATTATGCCGTGTTTATATCCAAAAGTCAGCGCGTTTTCGCCCACTTCCGCACATTTAGGAACTCCGCAGCAACTCGCAGTAATTCCGTAGCAAATGGATCTTCGGGCATGAAAAAGGCGGCTGGATCACAGCCGCCATACTTCTGATCACTCCAGAGCGCCCATGGCATCCAGGGCGAACATGAAGGCCGCAGCCTCCCGATCGCTGGTAATCATATCCTGCCGGTACTTGGCAAACTCCCCGACGAAGGCCGCCCGCTGCTCATCCTGGATGAACACATCGAAGGCATCCACGGCCTCATTGTACCCGGCCACACGATCATAGTTGTCATAGAGAAATTCATACTCTTTCTTGAACTGCTCGGCGAACTTCTCAATGCTCACATTGACGATCTTCATGCTCAACCCTCCAATCTTTTGTCCCGGAAACGTGACCACCCCGGCCACACCTATATCATACCGTGGCCGGGGCAGAAAGTCAGCGCGTTTTGACCTCAAAAAGAGGATTTAGTCTTTTCGTAGCGATCAGGCGGAGAACAGGATGCCGTTATATTTGCACGTCGCTATAATTTCATCCTGCGTACCGAAGCCCAGGGCCATATTCGGCAAAATGCCTTTCACCAGAGGCAGCACAGAGGCCCAGGGGCGGCCTCCGTTTCGCCTCAATACATCCTCCACCTGGGCCGCTATCTCGCGGACGCAGCCCATTTCCGCCTCGGTGAAGTCGCTTTCGCGGTACACGAACCGCCGATCCTTTGCATGGTTGATCCTGTCCTGCATTTCGCAGAGGGCAAGCTGCCGACACAGGGCTTTCATCCGCTTGTAGAGCATCCTTGGCACCTCCTCACGGGCGATCAATAGTGATGGAATCCACCAGGTTATTGAAGCGATCATACAAGGTGATGCTCATCCATCCGCAGCCGAAGTCCTCAATGGCTTTCAGCCGGATCGGGTCCTTGTCGGGGATCAGGCGATAGACAACGTAATCGCTCAACACTCCGGCCAGCTGGCCCTCCTCCAAGGAGCGATTCGCCAGCTCGCGGATGGTCTCCAGGCGCGGCGCATACTCATCATCGTACCGATAAATCACCAGGAACTTATCCATGGTCACACCTCCTCCAAATCCACATACTCACCGATCACTCGCAGCGCATCATCATAGGAATGGCACGCCTTGACCCGGCGCTCCATTTCGCGGTATTCATCCACCAGGCCGCACGCTTTCATTTCACCGTAGGCGTTTGCCAGGATGAAGAAGATATTGCCGGAAGGACCTTTGCGATCAAAGATGACCATACTCACACCTCCTCATGGATTTCACGCTTGATGATGATGTCGCCCTTCTGATCATCATAGGCTTTCAGCACCTTGTAGGGCACATCGGAAACCTTGTCATAGAATGCCTCGGCAGCCGGAAGGGAGCTGAACTTGTGCTCGCAATCCTCGCCGCGCTTGGTATCATACTCAACCCAGTAAGAGCGGATCATCCTTTTCCCTCCTCAGTAGAAGATCACGTCGCGGAAGGAATACCCATCCGTCAGCACCGGCCAGAGCAGCCGCATCTTGTCGAAGGCCTCCACGCTGTTGTTGGCCTTGACAGCCAGATACCGGCCATCCGCCAGGACCAGCTTGTACACACCATGAACTTTCATCATTTCAGCCTCCGATCAATCAGGATCGCGGCGGGATCACCTCCCGACCACGATACTATTATGCCGTGCTTTAAGGGGTTTGTCAGCGCGTTTTCGGCCTATTTTGAGTATTTAGGAATTTCGTAGCGAATGACGCAAAAATGAAGCAATCAAAAAGCAGGAGGATCATTCCCCCTGCTGCTGTGTTTGATCTTCCAGCTTCTTTTGTTTCTCTTTCCAGGCGGCGTATTCCTCACGCCGACGCTTCCAGTAGGCGCTATATTTCCCGGTCTTGACCCGGCGATCCACCCACGGCTCATCCTCATCGATCAGCCAGGTATTGCCTATCTTCACGGCGGTTTTGAAGCCGCCAGTCCGGGCGATCCTCCGGGCCGAATCCTCGCCTTTTTCCAGACGCCGGGCATACTCCGCCAGCGGGATCATTGCCATCCGCGATCACCTCCGAAAATCATTTCATCCATTATACCGCAGCTCGGGCCAGGTGGCAACGCTGAATATCCTGGGCGGACAGCATATGATCATACACCACCACACCACACACGCGGCACCCGACAGATGGATCAAAGGGCCTGCTGCCGAGAACCTTAAACGACACCAGGCCGCCATCCGGGAGGGCGCTTGCATCTTCCATCCTGCCGATCAGATAATACTTGAACACCGTGATCCCTCCATCCTTTGTATTTTGCGTTCTGCACCCCCTATGGATCAGGGAAGGGATTTCCCTTCCCGCCATCCAGAGGAACCGCCAGGAGCCTTTTTAATTCATTCAAAAGGCATCACGGAGCCTATCCGTTCCCCTCCGTCTCATTCCAGGCCACGCACCAGGGCTTTTCTGCAATCTGAGCCAGGGTCATGCCAGCGATAGCCGCCTCAATGCGGAAAGACACATGCTGAGACTTTTTGTGATCATTGAGGATCACACCGCCACCCCTCCGGCGGCGGAAATCCGCCGCCTCCTGCCGGGTGGCAAAAAACCGCTGCCGATACCTCACGCGCTCGCTCTGCATCCGTTTTCCTCCTCTCTCACAATGCGATAACGCAGGATCGCCTCCCCGCGCACATTCAAATCCCACACCTCATTGATGGCGGCATCATAATACCGGCCATGCCCCGCCGTGGTATCAAAGCAGCTCATGTACTCCATGCCCTTCTTGCTCCAGAAGGATTTCCACCACCAGTAGGTTGAGGAGCCGTCCGTCATGGCATCGGCATAGGACTGATCCTGATATTGCTTGCTCTGCCTGATCTCCTCCCATTCGGCCAGGGCCGCAGCCTCCGCACCCGTCAAAGGCCGATGCCCGAATCGGTACACGGTGAGCCCTTCATCGTCATAATCCACCAGGGAGGCCCTGGCAATATCACAGGCACTTTTCTTGCCATCTGCATTGAGAAAGAAAACGGACACGCTGTTGGCATCCACCAGGGGACGCAGACCGCGCAGACGGGGAGGAATCTGATCCCCCGTCCGCCCGAAGTGCTCCACCAATTCCATGACCAGGCCGCCAGCCTTGGCGTCCCGTTTCAACTGGGCCAGGCTCTTTTTCATGCTGCCGCCTCCTCTCAATACTCCACCTTAAACGTGACCACATGACCGGGATTCTCCCGGATCAGCAGGGCCTTTACCTCATCCACCATCATGTTATTATCAAGGGCGGCCTGGATCACTTCCACCAGCTTCTTTCCGTCCAAGTAGGCCCAGATGCGGGCCTTACGGCCAATACGACGCGCCATCACTTGCACCTCCTCAGTATTCAAAATGAACAGGTTCGGCCTTGATCGCCGTGATCGCTCCGCTTCTGCTGCTCGCACCGCGCAGCCACTTCTTGCCCTCACTGATCGCCTTTTCCTTCGTGGGATACACATACCCGCTCTTAACACGCCCGCTAAAAAGGTTGCCCTCCATATAGCACGGGTCCTTTTCGTCCGGCTGAAACAGCCACTCGAACCCCTTCTTATCCGACCCGACATAGCCCCAACCGTAGCTATTGCGGCTCTCCATCATGCCCTCACGCCTCCTCTCAGCAGAACGACAGCAGCTTAGTCAAATTGAACCGGGGCGCATCTTCCAGGTGAGTTGTAACCATGTCATGGATCACAGACCAGCCGCCCAGCTCTTTCTTGGGGACGCTGAAAACCTTCTCCTCATAGGAGCCGCAGCCGGAATAGTGGCGGACATAATGGACACAGCGATAGGTAACGCGCTCATCATCCTCTTTGATCACCTTCTTGAAAGAAGGATACTCATGCTCATAATTCGGATTGTAGAGATAGTTGGAAGCATCGAACTTGTACCCATTGGGCGTCACGATCCCCAGGAGCTTCTTGATGTACTCAGGCTTGCGATTCCTTGACATGCTCGCACCTCCTCAATCATCATCGTCGGCCACATAGCCGGCGCAGTAACCAGGATCACGCAGCCGGGCCTTTTCCAGCGCCTCACTGAACGTCCGAGCGCGGACGCGCACATCCGTGAGACCATGGCCACACACGATCCAGATCATCATTTTCTCGTCCTTCTTTCCGGGAGCGGATCACCCGCCCCACACTCATATCATACCGTGTTTGACCCTCCCTGTCAGCGCATTTTGTCCCGTTTTCGATGATTTAGTAATTTCGTAGTAAATCAGTAAACAAACACGTCTTTATGCTCGATCACGTAGACCCGGCCAGGATACAGGCGACGGAGGAGGCGGCGCAGCTGCCTCTCCGCTTTCTTGGCATCATCGGAAAGGATGTTCCATTCTCTCCGATGCTTCCAGTCCTTGGTGTGCGCCAGGAAGATATAATACTTAGCCTTCATAGATTACCTCCGGGCCAGGGAATACCCTGCCCCCATCATAATCAGACTTCCAATGATGATACTGCCCGTTCTCGTCCAGAAACTCCGCATCCCATACACCCTTGTAATAGTCCTGCGCCTGGATCACGGAAACGCCGTATGTTTTCCCTCTCACCCAAATCCGATCCCCAGGGGATAGCAGCTTATCCTCCCGTTCCTTCCGCCGCACGCAGCCAGTCCAAACCTGGCTGTGTGATCCTTCGCACCCTTGGCCCAGCAGAGCGCAATCATCACACATGTCATTGTAGGCCTGGCTTCCCGTCACACAGCCGGAGCCGTAAATCGCCCTGGCCGTTTTGAACGCCTCATCCGAAGAAGCAGCCCGCACGATGCAGACCCGCCCATACTCCCCGCCGCGATTCGTGCCAGTCATTTCATAGACACCCATGTTCGCACCTCCTCAGTACTTCGGGATTGCGCCCAGGTTGTCAAACAACGCCAGGGCCTTGGCAATGGACCGAACATCACCGGCATAATGCCTTTGATTTCCTATGGAGGAGCCGCCCTTTTTCCGGGCGACCATGAACTGATCCCCCTTGAAATACAGCAGCTCGCGGTCGTGGCCGTTCCTGCTATACGTGGCGACCACCTGGCCCACAAACAAAGGCAGATCGGCAGCCATCAGCTCCGCCGCCCGATCCTGGAAGCGCTCGCTCTCCAGGTCCATCATCTTATAGTCGTAATCGGCGTGGGCGTAGGTATTCCCACCGGCCAGGATTTCTCCGCAGCGCTCGTCCCGGTACACATGCTGATAATGAAGGAGGACGCGGTTCACCCGATCAATATTGACGGAAATATCCTTAACTTTGATAGTGATACTCCGCTCATAACCGGCCCATTGTACGCGGATCGAATAGGCGCTCTTGGGGATACCGGCCTTTTTCAGATCATCCCGGATCGCGGCACTCAATTCTTTGTTCGTCATTTGTGATACCTCCTTACTTTACAATCACATGCACTCCAGGCAGGCCCCAATCGTCAATAACGGCCACATATACCCTGCACACCTCTTTGTCCAGCAGAGAGCAGTCGTTATTCTCCTCGCGGACGAACACTACTCCATCCTTGCTGCGATCAACAACATCGTCGCACTCGAATAAGGCCAGCCTTTTCCTGTCCTCAGTCCACACAGAAACAAGCTCCCTACCGTCAATGACTTTCAGAAGATCAAACAGCTTCATATCAAAGCCCTCGCTTTCCGCCCCTCACCGGGGACAATACCATTTTGTCGTGCTTTTCTCCATTTGTCAGCGCGTTTTTAGCTTAAAAGCGAATTTAGGAAAATCGCAGCATATCGTAACAGAATTGCAGTAAAACAAAAAAAGAGGCCCTGGCGTGCTTCACTCCCGCGCCAGGGCCTCCTATTCTTATTCTTCCGTTTCGCCGGCCTGCTCCGGCTCCTCGGCCTGATCCGCCGTCGCGGTTTCAGTTACACGCTGCACGGCGATCAGAGGAACGGGCTGCGGCCCTTCTTTATGCTCCCTTCCAATAATACTTTCTACGATGGAATCGGCGGCCTTGAATTGGTCGCCGGTCAATTGTTTTCCATCGACGGCGGCATACTGCATGACCAAGCTCAGAGCCGTCCCCTTGCGCTCATTATCATCTTCTTTTACGGTGCCATTCTTGACCATCTGATCCACGGCATCTACGGCCAGACGGCACCAATACACCAGGGAAGATAAAAAGGTATCTTCATATTTGGGGAGTGCGTCAATGGCCTTGGAAATGAAGCTGATGGTATCCTTGGACAGAAAGCCCCGTTTATAAAGCAGGAGCAGGATCACGATGGCGACGCCCGCCACAATCAGGGCGGCAACGGTGAGCAGGGTTTCACTATTCATACTTCTTACCTCCATTTATCCGTTTGATTCTTCATCGGAAACGGTATCCTCATCCTGGGCGGAGGAGGATGGGCGGGACTTGAAATAGCCCACGATCCCCTTCTCCGCCACAGAATTTCCAGCATAGAATCCAATATTGACCATCATTACATCATCCGCCCCCTGGATGATGCCCTGCACGGCCGAAGCCAGCGACGGACGCAGGATCAGCACAGCCAGGGCCGCAATGCGGAACAGGCACCAGAAAGCGGCAATTCCAGTAGCCAGCCGTTTGGAATATTGGATATAGGGGGCTTTTGTCTTTTTGGTGGGGCTTCTCGCTTTTGCATCCATCTTATCACCTCATTTTTGCCGTACGATCATAGAAAATCGTTTTGCTCCATGCAGTCACGGTACAGAACACGGATATAATCAAAAGCCTCCTCGAAGCGGCCATTTTGCTGACCTGTTTTCTTGAGGAGCTTTTGGTATTTATCGTTGAGGGCGAATATGTGATCAAATTCCTCCTTGGTATGGCGGCGTTTCAACCGGCAGGAATTGGCGAAGTCAAGAACGGTGGTGCGGATGGTATCCATTTCGTTCTCATCCATCTCCCTCGCCTGCCGTTCCTGCTCCTCTTTCACGCCCTCCACATCCTTTTTGATCCCGGCCAGCTCATCCCGCACATCCTGGGTGAGCAGCTTCCCGAGCCAGCCAAAAAAGGACTTCCAGGGATTCCACTTGATGTGCGGGTTAAAGTCAATGAACAGGGATAAACCGACGGCGATATATCCCCAATGCTCACCTATCCAATTCCAAAACTGCTCCAATGGAATCACCCCACAGCCGGGGTGCTGTCACCCGATCCGCTGTCCCCGAACAGCATCTTATCCAGCAGATCATAGACTGCCAGGAGATCAGCCTTTTTGACGGTGATATACTCGCCATCGCCGCCAGCGTCCCCGTGCTCATCCGGGATTTCCTGCAGGAATTTGCTCATCATGTACCCGGTATGGATAAAGTCGGGCGCCTCATAGGTGCATCGCGTCCATTCGCCAGAGCTGCCCTCCATATAGACCGTGGCCCCGATAGGCACCTGATAAATCACCTTGGAGCCGCCGTTGGCCTTTTCCCTCAGATTGACGGTTTTCCCGCTCTGAGCGACCACCTTTGCCGTGTAGCTCATTTTTTCTCCACCTCCACTCTCTTTTTCTTCCACCAGCGAATAATCAGGCCGCCCGAATCCGGCGATCCTGCCGTAGCCGATGGTGTAATTCTTCCGGGCAACCCCGCCGCCGTTGGCGACCTTGTTGGACGCCCCGGTGGTGTTGCCCTCGATGGTATAAATCCGGGTGCTGGTGACCTTCTCCACAATGCCGGTGTGTCCGGCCTGGTTTGGATACTCGGACGACCAGAAAAAGACCTGATCCCCTACGCACGGGGAACTGAACAGCCTGCCGGCCTTGCGGTAGTATCCCATGCTGGAATTGCACCCGGCGCCGGAGCTTTTCTTGGGTTGGCACAGCAGCTCCCGCGCCTTATCCGCACCGAAGGCCTGCATAAAGCACCAATCCACAAACACGTCACACCAGGCGATCCCCTGCTTCCTGCCATTGTAAAACCACGGAATGCCGTCCATATCACGGGCGTATTTCGTGATGTTCTCATCCCCGGCATTGGCGGTCTTATCGTCCAGCTCATTCTTGGTTTCCTTTTCCAGATAACCCACCTCGGCACCGGCCACGGCCAGCACCTTATCAACCGCGCTCAACCTATCACCCCTCTCTATAAAAGGCGAAGCCAGCTCATACCGGCTCCGCCTTATCGCACCACGTATAGAAGTGCTCCCTTATATCCAGCTCCAAACCTTCCACGATCTCCACATCATGCACCATCAGGGCATCCCCGCCAGGGGGAAACAGGTACACATCCGCCTTTCCGCCGGCAGTTTCGCAAATCTCGTAGAAGTCGCTGATCACGATCCTCTGTTTGTTCACTACGCGACCATCCCCTCCTCATCATAGGCAGACACCCAAATGCTATCATCCACGACCTCCACATCATCGGCGCTCTTTCTGCATAGGACATAGTGATCCTCTATCCATTTGCACAGATTGGCGCCGTTGCAATGCTTGGTCATGCCATAATAACTATTGACGGTCTGCAATGCATTGTCCAGGTCAATAAGCCCATCGGCATATAACCCGGCCACATAGAGGAGGCTCTGCTTGATATGCTGCGTGGTTTTCTTTCTCAGCCTCAACCCGTGCGGCGTCACCCGATAGCCGACAAACTCGCACCCCTGCACTGCCGGTACGATCTTGCTCTTTGGGCTTATATCCAGGCGCAGATCATCCTTCAAGAAGGTGGCGATCCTGTCAAACAGACGCTCGGCCTCCTCCCTTCCTTTGACCAGGAGAATAAAATCATCCATATAGCGAACATAGTAATGGACATGCAGAACGTGCTTGCAATATTGATCCAGGCGATCCAGATAAATATTGGCGGTTTCCTGAGAGGAGAGGTTTCCTATCGGCATCCCCACATCATACAAGCGTTCCTTGCGGGGACAATCCGCAATGCTCGATCCGGGCGGAAGGCCAAAGGGAATATCCGGGTTATCAATGATCACGCACATCAACCACATAAACCACAGATCATCGGTGATCTCATCGTACATTTCCAGGGTTTTTTCATGGTCTACGCGGTAGAAATACTTGCTGATGTCACCTTTGATGATCACCCATTCGCCGGCATCTGGCCGGCGGCTTACCTTCTGCACCCAATTCAAAAGACACTCGGCTGCTGCCAGGGTGCCCTTCTCTTTTCTGCATCCATAACTGTGTTGGATGAACCTCTTATCCATGTAGGGATTGATTTGCCGATAGATGGCCCATTGCACGATCCTGTCCCGGAACCCCAGCGCCATAACCAGGCGTGATTTGGGGAAATTCACATAGAACTCACGGTATGGGCCTACCTTGTAATACCAGCCCATCAATTCCCTTTGCAACTGGATTAAGTTTTCTTCCAAATTCTGCGTGAAGGCAATGACCTCATCCCGGTATCTCTTTCCCTTCGCCGCCTCCTGATATGCAGCGTACAAGTTTTCAAAGGAGCAAATCTTGTCCATAAGGTTATGCAGTTTTTCCATATTCCCTATGCTCCATCTTGACGAATAATCAGGGTATCGAATAAGAAATGCCATGCGTGGCGTTTCCGCTGTCCTTTTGGCTGGTGTATTCCGTTCGCATCCTGCTGCCAGCCTCCGGGGCGCTGCCTTCCGGCATCTTCATGGCGATTCCAGCCGGCGCATTGCGTGGAGCACCAACTGGATTCTCATTTACCGGCTCAATAGGGGCCGGTGGGAAATATGCCCCTCCCGAATTACAAAAAAGCCTGCTGATCCGTAATCTGGCAGGACGGAATGGTGATACCATATCCGGGAGCGGGGCCGCCCGCCATAGTTCGTGTTCGCGTTGGAACGGTTGTTGTTGAAATTCAAATAGGCCGGGCCTGTGTTGCTGGTGTTGTTATAGTTGCCACCGCGCCGGGCGACGCGCCACCGGCACCGCCGCCACAAAGCAAACTGCCAATTCACGGCATATTCCCCAAATCATGGGATTATTCATCCCTCGATTCCTTTTTGCCGGAGGTTTTGGCTTCCGCTTTCTTGATCCATCCGCCGATCAGGTTTCCGATCTCCTCAATCATGCCGCACCACACCCCATAGCTGTGTACCTCGATCAGATACCGCACGTTTCCCCGTTTGTCCGTGTAGCTCGTTCTGCTGGCCTCCCTCATAAAGCCTTTCAGCATTTCCTTTTCCACGTCCAAATCCCGGAGCGTACTCTTATTGTAATAATGCAGCCTGGCCTTGGTCGCCAGCCTATACATGGTATGGAGCTGGTTCATCACATCCGCGCCCAAGGTTTCTCTTTCCGCCCTGGGCCATCTGCGCACGATGGGCCGCACCCATCGGATCAAGTCCTCGATCTTCTGGCAGGTCGGGCCTGGATTGTTATAATCGGTTTCCATATAAACCTCCGTGTTGTCGGTCAGAAAATCCGGGGGCACGCGCTACCGCGCGGCCCCTCAGGATTTCAGTTTACCAGGTATCAGGCACCCAGAGGGAGCGGGGCCGCCCGCCACAGAACGTGCTCGCGTAGGAACGGTAGTAGGAGAAAATCAAATAGGCCGGGCCTGCGTCGCTGGCGCTGTGATAGTTGCCACCGCGCCGGGCGACGCGCTCATCCCTTGTAAATTGCACATACAAACGGCCGGGAACTGTCATGCCGGGAATAGGGGCAAGGCCCAGCTCTTTGAGAATATACGGCACATAGGGGAGGGTGGCGCTGTCCACAGCAACATCCTTGAATACAGTATTGCGCTGTACTCCATCAAACTCCTCATCCGTCAGCTCACGGGCAACCAATGTTATCTTGCCATCGATCCACGCATAATGCACTGTGCCAGGGGTGCCGGGCTCCACCAGGGTATACCCATCATCGGAGCTGTTCGGAAGAATGGCTTTCCACAGGGTACTATTGGCGGACAGGTCAGCACCGGGGGCGGCGGCATCATTATCGGGGATAATCTGAATCTCACAGTTGACCAGACGCACACCGTACACCTGTTCGTTGGCATTGCCGACCACATCATTCAGGCTGCCCACATCATTCCCCAGGCACCAGCTGCGCGGACCGCTGCCGGTGATGGTATTGAGGCCGCTGTAATTGGATTCGCTGATCTGCGATTCCACGGGAACGCCGCCCACCTGCTTACCCTTCGCCCAGTATTCCGGGGAATTGTAGGGCTGATTGGTCAGATCGGAGGTATGGGGTTTCAGGGCGGTATACTCCCATCCAAACTGAACTCGTTTCAAACCGACGGTGATGCTTTTGCCGGTTTCCCAACGGGTACCGTCGCGGTAATCATGACCGTAGTTGTTGTTGCCGTGCGGATTCCATCCGTACTTATGGCACATCAACAGGATCAGGCCATGATCCGCGATGGTCATGCCGGACACGCCATAACGGAAAGCCTGCATCCTGGTCAGAAACGGGTCCATGCCGAGGCTCACCATCGGAGCGCGTCCGGGCAGGGAATACAGGGTGCCGTTGGTTTCCAGCTCAGAGGCCATATACTGGCCCAGGAGAATGCGGTCATACAGAGTGCCGCCGGTGGTAAAGGCCGGATGCGCATGACCCGGCAGAGAGGCATCCAGGAAAGAGGACTGCATCTGATAGAACGGCACGAATACAGAGGGGTTTCCCTTTGCATCGTACAGAACTTTATTGCCATGCCGACGGGCGGCCAGCTCCAACGCGGTATTAATCATCGTTCATACCTCCCAGCAGGGCGGCCAGCTCCTGATATTGGGCCACGGTGATGCGATTCCCGGCCAGGTACACATCCAGCTTTTCCATGTAGTCGTCACGCTTCTCCTCGATGGTGCCGTCCTTAACGGCGGCTTCAACCAGACGCTTCATCAGCTTATATGCCATTTTTACTCACCTCCAATTTCCAGCATGGTCAATTCTTCCAGCGCATCCGCCAGAAGATCATCGCGGTCACGGTTGGCCTCCGCAATGGCCTTGAACGGAGCAATCTTCGCCGCTTCCCTCTCGGCGCGTTCCCGCTCCCATTCGGCAATTTCTTCATCGGTAGGCTCATGCTCTTGGATCATCAATTCCTGCTCATCCATAGCTTTCCCTCCTATCAGCTCCCGGACAGAGCCGCAAGCTGCGCCTCCGCCGTGGCGATCCTGTCCTCATGGTCACGAAGCGTCTGATCAAACTCCGTCAGGAGCATATTGATCATGTCGGTCACGGCCTCCAAGTCCACCGTGCGCTGCTCCATCGTCACCAGGGCAGAGGGAGACACATTGACCGTCACGCTGGACACGGCGGAGACCACCGTGATCACATCATACTCACGGACATAATCCGCAGACGATGCCGGGGCGATCCAGTCCGGGGTATCCCCGAAGGTGGCATAGCAATACAGCACGTTGGCGGAGGAGGTCGGGTCCTGCACATACAGGCCGATTTCGTTCACGAAAAAGCCCGTGGCAAGGCCGCTATTACGGTATTGTACTTTGATTTTCGCCTGCCCTCCTTCCAGCTCCGCACCGATGAAAGAGGCGTCGCAAATCTTTTTCGACAGGGAGGTGCGCGCCCTGCAAGCAGATTCTCCCGTCACAACGCCGCTGCCAAGCTCTGCTTTGGTGAACTTCAAAGCTCCCTGGGCGGCCAGCACCTTATTCAGCACGGTCAAGCCCGCGGTGGTCAGATAGGCTTCCAATGCCATAAGTTTGGTCACATCCTTTCTTTTACTGTGTATTGACAGCGATCCGGGCATAGTTGCACGGCAGGGAAGCGCCGTACAGAACGGTGTCCGTATCTTGCTGCTCACGTTGGAAATTGATCGGAATGCCGATCTTGGCGTAGCTCTCCGGCATGGAGCATCCGGCCCGGATTTCCGTCTCCGCCTCGGAAAGCTGCTGCGTTGGATAGCGGATGGTGATCCGGGCCTGATCCGCCGCCAGGTCAGTGCCGGCAGAGGTCGGGAATCTGGCGTTTGCATCCGCCACAGTTTCCTGCCGGATCGTGACCTTCATTTTGACGCCCAGGGGCTTCGGGATGATGTATCCGGCCAGGATCAGCTCCACCATGACAGGCTCGGTATAGCCGGTTATATCCACGTCCATAGACATATCCTGATTGTCGTGGTAAACAGCATCCATTTCGTCGGCCATCGTCGCATCCCATATCTGCTGAAAATGCTCCTCTGTTCCGTCCCACTGATTTTGAATGATCTTTGCCAGGAGCACCTTGCGGAACACATCATCGGACAGCGTAGCCGGAAGGCCGGGGATGCTTACCGGCGGGAAACGGCGATCCGCACCGATATTCAGCGCCACAATATCCAACTGTTTCCCGACGGCCTCATGCACATAAAAATCCCTGGGCATATCCTTCGCCACCATGTGAGCGGCGTCGATATACTCAAGGACCTTGGCAAGATGGCTCATGTACTTCTCGGCTGTTTTGTGCTGCGATTCAATCCCGTCAAGGTATTCCTGAATATCCTGCTCGGCCATGCTCAGCACCTCCCTTAATTGGCGATAACCACGGAGATCAACGGCTCGCGGCCCCTGGCAACCTCATCGAAGTCAATCACCACATCAGATGTGCTGAGATCGTCCCCGTTCCTGGCTGCCAGCACCTCGGTGATGGAGAAGGTGGGCGTCCGGGCATCCACATTGATAGACTGCGCGACCATCCAAATGATCGAAGTGGTCAGGTCGGTGCCGATGCTGAATGTATCCAGATATTCGATGATCGCAGCCTTGATCTCATCCGGCGTACTGGTTTTGTATCCTGCGCGGCGGGTGATGGTGATCTGCATTGCCACATCCACATAGGACAGGCGGGAGAACAGGATGGTGTTGTCCTGGCCGGAGGCATCGGTGACATGCACCTCTTTTCTTCCGGCGCTGCCGACAGGGCCGCCATATGTGCCGACGCCATCGCCTTTGCGCAGGAAGATCACTTCGCCGATCTCGGCCTCCTCGCCACCCTCGACCACACAGCAGATGGAATGGCCGGGGATACCGTTGGCATCCACCGCGTTTGTATCATTCTCATAGACCTCCCGGCGGCTCACCCCGGAAATGGCGCTCAGGCCAGCCCGGAGGCCGTCCTTCATGCTCTGCGAGGGCAGGGCAACAGAATCAGCCTGCCGCGCCCGCAGCTCACTATCCGTTTCGGTGACGGTGCCGGTGGCCGCGCTGCCCTCATTTGTGACACTCTCCCAACCGGCGACAGGCGTCATAATATGGGTAACGGTGCCGGGGGCGGCCTGGATCAATCCGGCATCCCGGCAATACGCCTCCACCTGGACGGTGCCGGTATCCCCGATGATCGTCACCTCCGGCAAATCCCAAATATTGCCGTTGGTATCCGACACAAAGCCATTGTTGATCGTAGTATTCGGCTCCCCGCTCAGGGTCAGAACGACCATGCTCTTTGTGGCCTGCTTCCGGGCGATACCATTGATCGCCACGATATAATCAAGCCCCGTACCAATGGCGGTGACGGGGCTTCTGGCATCATAGACCAGCTCGCAGGTCTGATAGGTATCGTAGATTTTCTCGGCGATCTTGCTCAGAAATTCGTAATCCTGGGAATCGCTCCCCAGGTACGCGCCGGAGCCGTAGATGGTCTGAAAATCATCGATGAAGGATTCCAAAATCTCGTTGTAGGTCGGGTAATGGTATCCCGATTCATCGATATACGGCTTGAAGTAGCTCATAGGTTCACCTCCGCATACGTTTCTCCATAAACGGTATTGACTGTGCAGGAAAAGCTATAATGGCGCCCATCATAGGAGGATTCCACCTTGGAAACGCTGTTGACGCCCACGGTATCCATGATCCGCTGAATGATCATCAGGTCAATGGCATCCTTATTGGCGCCGGTGGCCGGGACGCCCAGCACATCGGGATAATAGGGGATCGCCGTCGGGTCGCCCTCCCACCACTCGCCATAAATGGCAGCGAGGCGGGTCTGAAGCACCTGGCGCATGGCATCCAGGCCAAAGAGAAAATCATCATCCCCATGGCCGAAGCAATAATCCCCCTTAGCATCCCGTTTTCTGTATTTGAGCTGCGTGGTATATTGCGCCCGCATATCAATTCACCCCCGAAGTCGTGCCGCCGCCATCCGGCGCGGTGTGCGTATGGGACAGGTAGGGGCTGCCGTTGATCCTGAGCGTCCCATTCAAATCAATGGTCGATCCTGCGACCGTGGTCGCCGCGGCGGATTTCATGGTCAGCGGGCCGGTGGCGTCCAGGGTCATAGCGGCGGTAGATTTCAGATCAAGAGTGGTCAGGGCCTCTATCTTGATGGACAGGAGGGAGGAGATGGTGATGTCCTGCAAAGCCTGAATATCGATCTTTTCAACGGTTTCAATTTTCAGGTTTTTGCATTTGATCTGAATATCCTCATCCTCAAACTTGATATACACATTCTCGTTTTTGCCCTGGATTATCACCTGGCCGTAATTGCTGATGCCGCCGGTGGCAGAACACACGATCACATTGTTTTTCTTGATCCAGAAGTACGCCTTGTTTTTTACGTTCTGGACCCGGATACCCTCCTCTTTCAGCGGGGAATCCGGCTTCCGTGTTTGGCTCCACGGGGCAAGGATCGCAAACCCATCGGACAGGTCATGCCGCCGGTTGTCCATCTGAGACTGCTCCCCGCCGGACTGCCACCAGCCATCAATGCACAAATCCGAAAAGATCACCAGGCACTCATCATCCTTTTGGGGATAGAGGCACAGCATATAATCCTTCGTTCTCGGCATCACAATAGGCACATCCGGCAGAACGGGGATGCTCATTTCCTGCTCCGATCCATTGACGCTCACCTTTTCACGGATCGCACATTGCACGGTGCATGTTCCCTTGTCCGGGTCATAGGACTGGATGATACCGGGGATCGCGCACCTTATATCCGCTTCCAGCGATCCCAAGGTATATTTGATCGCGCTTCCTACGCTGCCGGTTCTCTCATCAACTCCACGCACAGGATCACCTCCAAGGATTCGTCGCGCCATCGGTCAGGCCATCCGGCTTGGCGCCGGACTGTGTGATGGCCTCAAAAGTGCAATACCAGGAATCGCCCCGCGTATCCCCTTCATAGATCAGCTTGACGATCCGATAGATACCGGCGGAGCTAACCGCCGTATAGGATGCGTCGCCCTGGCTTATCATCTGTCCCGTGACCAGGCTGGCCCCTATATGGATCAGGGTGTTCAGCTTGATTGACGGATTGATCAGGCACTGGCCGGAAACGCCGTCGTCGGTCTGATTGGGTGCGCCGATCAGGCCGGTGGCGGGATTCAGCTCAACCGCCGTCCCCGGGCCATAATCCCCGGCTCCGACGATATGGAGCTTGCCATCCTCCACATACATCTGAGCCTCGCTCTCCTCGGCAATATCGGAAACATAATCGGCGGCCATCCCGAAAAGCACCTTGCCGCGGGGAAGGCCGCCGCCATAAATCGTTTGGGAAATGAAGCCGGTGGAAATATTCCCCTCGGTACACGCAGCGAGGACCGTTCCATTATTCGCCCCCGATCCAAGGGACTGAGACACAAAGGCAGAATTGAGGAAGGTATCCCCATCCTGGCATACCAGGGTGAGGAGGCGATCCACGCCCTCCTCCAATGTGACCAGCGGCTGCACCACCTCGCCCGTGAAGATCATGCCATAATTGCCGTTCTCATACCCGGCCTCGATGGTGCATATATCCCCAGGCTTTACCATGGCAACGGAGGCTTTCGCCAGGTTGTAAATGGACACCTGAGAAAAATTCGGCTCCTCATTCATTGCCTTTTCCACATAAAAAGTACACCGAAGATTGGACACATCAAATCCCCGGCCCGTTTTCGGGTTTCCGACGATCACCCGATATTTGCGCATATATTGGCGGTAGCCAGAAATGGGATAGCTCATTCTATATCACCACTTCCCCACAGAAGGATGAAGTCCGTCCCCAGGTCAAACATTCCGGGGATGTTCCCGGCTGTTTTATCGGTAACATTGAGGATGATTGCGCTGCCGATCCCCAAATGCTGGAATTGGCGCATCATATCGGCGGCGGGGAACTCTCCCGTGACCAGCGGCACATTGCTGATCATCATTTTCCCGGTATTCCCATCGGAAATATCCATGTGCCAAAATGCACCCTCAGTGTTATACCGAAGGTGCATGATCAGGGGGATATTTTTCTCGTTGGCTTCCACCGTGATATGAAATTCCTGATCCGGGGTATTATCCAGCGGTATCTCATGCCAGGACACGCGATCACCTCCCCATTATTTGCCGGTCAACAGCGACCCCAGCTTGCTCAGCGTCCCGCCGGAAACAGAGGACGTGGATTTTGTGGTCTGCTGCGTGGAGCTGCCCTTGAATATCTGATAAAGGACGGATTGCTGTGTGCCGCCGCTCGTTCCCTGCGAGGTGCCCCCGCCGGTGGTGGTCTGCGGCTTGGTCTGCGTGGTCGTGGTCTGCTGCGTTCCCACCCCCTGGGTGGTCTGCTGCTGGCTGCCCGTGACCAACTGCTGGACCTTCACCGTGGCGACACTCACAATCTCGATCTGCTGAAAATACACCTGGGCTTTCAGCCCGTGCATGGTTTCATAGTTGTCCGGGGCGGAAATGCTGGTGATCAGCATATCGGTGTAGGTATCCAGGCGGGTGATCACGGTCAACGGCTCTTTTCTCAGCATGATCGCTTTGAGCTGCTGGAAGGCATTGACGCTGTGATCCGCCCCCACGCCCTGCATGGCGTCCGACATACCGATTTCGATTGATACCTCGCTTGGATTTGTAAAGGCATGGTCACTCACAGAGGAGCCGGTCTGAACCGGGTGCTGCGTCGCGGTGACGCTCAAATTATGTTCCGTACTGAATACGGCATCGAAGATAAACCGCCCAAAGGAAGGGCTGTCTATCATGGTCTGCGTGACGGCCATCTTTCCGCCTCCCTTCTGGATGGATGCACGAAAAAAGCGCCTGCCCGGATGGGCGGCGCTTCTGGTGACACGATGGGCTTAATCCATCTTGATATACTTGGCATATTTCTTGAACTCGGAAGAATTTAGCTTGACAGCCTTGGTTTCCGTCCTCCCAGACTTATACCTAATAATCAGGGTGACGGTGGTATTCTTCTTTGCGCCGGCAGCACCGGCGACCATTCCCAGCGGCCCAAGCAACGCGCCGCCCACGGCGCCCCTGCCGATTGCGGAGCCGGTTTTCGTCCGGCTCTCCTGTCCGGCAATCATCACAGAATCAACTTGGTTTCCTGCCTTCATCCTTCGCCTAAGATTCAGGATCAGGGCGAAGGATGAAGCGAACAGCACAGCAGAGATATATCCCAGCTCCCGCATATCATCCCCGGTAAAGCCTAAAACCATCCCCAGGACGGCGACCAGGCAAAGGATGAAGCAAACGATCATTCCAAGAACTTTCACGGGTATATACCCCCTTTTAAGACTTTCAAAAGAAAGTATATACCCGTTTCCAGGATCACGCAAGTATTGATCTGAGATTTCTGACCAGGAGCTTTTCCTGATTTTTCGCCACGTTGCGGGCGGTGCTCTGCGGATCATTGCCATAGACATTGATCGTAGCCGGGGCCATGACCTGATTGTTATTGGTCACGTTCTGGCTGTTGGAGCTGTTGTTGTTCACATAATTCGGCGTCACGTTGCGCTCGGCGCTGCCGCCCAGCATCCGGGACGCCTCCTCATGGGAGCTGACCGTCAAGCCCAGATCGGCAGCAGCGGCACGGAGGAGGGCTTTTGCCCGTTTGGGATCAGGCCCTTCCACGGGGATCATGTATTCCTTGCCGGTATCGCCCACGGTGACTTGCTGCTCGGTGTACTCCACGCCGCCGCGACCATACTTCTTTTCGGTGGTGGTCTTGGTTGTGTTCACGTTCACATTCACCGATTTGGGGATGCTGCTCAGGCTGCTCTTGATAGAGGACACGGCAGAGGATACATTGCTGGCCGCCCGGCTCATGGCGCTCTGGATGCTACTCGCCACGCTGTTGAAGGTGGAGGCCACGGAGGAGGGGAGGCTGCGGATCGCGCTCACAATCCCGCTCGCCATCCGCTTGGCCGCCGTCACCACAGCATTGAAAGAGGACACGATGGTATTCTTTGCCTTGGTCACGTTCAGCCCAAGGTTGGTGCAGATCGTGGCAAAGGTATTATCAGCGGCAAGGCCAGCCTGAACCATCAGCCCCATGCTGGTGACCGTATCGGTCTGCATGGTGGAGAATAGCGTAGTAATGGTGGCGGTATGCGTCCCGGCATTGGTCGCCAGGGTTTCCCACGCGGCAGACACCGAATCCCGCAGGGTCGTGAATCCCATGGAGATATTGGTGATCAGCGTGGTTAAGGTGGTCTGGACATTGGTTGCGAAGGTGGACACCTGCGTATCGGTGCCGGTGAATCCGGCGACCAGGAGGCCGAGGTCGGTTGTTGCCTGGGTCTTGAAATCAGTGATGGTCTGCTTCATTTCCTCAAACGCAGTCGTGACACCTTCTTTCAAGGTGTCAATGGCCGTTTGGCTCTGCGTCTGCATGTTCTCGAAAACAGCGGCGACCTCGGTATCGGCACCCTCGAAGGAGGACACCAATTCGTTCTTTGCATCCTCTCCGGCAGCCCCGGCCTTTTCCTTGGCATCGGAAGCGGCTTTCTCGTCCTCGCCGCCCCAGCCGAACAGCTTTCCGAGCCAGCCGGTCACGCTATCCCATACAGATTTTGCGCCCTCCCAAATGGTGCTGAATACGCCTTTGAGCTTTTCGGTGACGGATGCGGTCTTTCCATCCGCGCCTTGGCTGAATCCCTCCATGACATTCTCGCCGGCTTCTTTTGCCAGCGTGGAGGGGGAATGAATCCCGAAGAAGCTCAGAACGCCATCCCACACGGAGGAGAAAAAGCCCTTGACGGTTTCCATCACCGAATCCACTTTTTCGGACAGGCCATCGGTCAGGCCGCTCCAAATATTGGATGCAATATCCTTAAAGAAATTGATGATGGTTTCCAGGTTGAAGGCTTCTTTGATCTTGCCCCACAC
>JAFUDS010000016.1 GCA_017464305.1 Clostridia bacterium
ATGGCCTGGATTTTTGCAGCCCGGAGTGTGTCGCTATGCCACCAGCATCTTGTCGTTTGTACCGATTCCGCCGATGCGGGTTGTCCCGAGCAAATAAATAAGCCTGTCGTTGTTAACCACGTCAGTCAGTCGGCGGACACTATGGTATGATTGATATCCATTGGCTGCGCTGGAGTCATCATATCCCAGGTATTACCATGGATGAAGCCGCGCATGGAGGATTGATGTTCAAAGGCTGGAACACCGAATATCTTTTTATTGATCTCTACAGCCCTTTGGAACTTCTCTTCCATTTCCCGTATTTCCTGCGGCTCATCATCTTCCTCAGGTGGGTAGAAATAACTTTTCCCAGCGCTATCCTGATCAGCTTCAGTTTGTTTTCGGGCGATGATCACTTCCTCTGATTTATTGATCGCACGTCCAACATAATTATCCAGATCAAAGAGAAGTACGACTTCACCTCCAGGCCCTTGCATAGTCTGGCATGGTATGCGGTAAGTATAATCAGCCTCCCAACCCATGGTGTTGTAAAGCACTTTAGTCATGGAACTGGCTCCGTGGGATTTGGCATCCCATGGGAATGCGTTGAGATGATCCGGGCTGGCTGGACGGACAACAATCATGCGTTCTACTGGATTGAACAGGATTTCAACATGATCGCAGGGCATTTTCATCGAGCAGGATTTGCTGAAGGCAATGGAAGAGGGACTAATGCGCATAACAGGTTCATAGATTTTCGTGAACATGTTTCCGCTGACCACTTGAAATGTCTTCGTTGCTTCTTCTTTGCTGTACTCATGATCAATTGCGCAAGAGAAAATGCACAGTTTATTGTGGTTACGCATTCCCCGATACTGCTGGGAATGCCGGATGCAGAGATCCTCAGCTTTGATTCTGGGACGATTCATCCGATTGAATATGAAGAAACTGAAAGTTTCAGGATTACGGAGAAGTTTATTCGGGACAGGAAGAGATTCCTGGACAGGTTATTGAGAGAAGACGATTGATTTAGTATTGCGATAGGGACTACAGCGGATTATCTGCGAGTCCAAGAAAGGAGCCAGGAATGACTGAGGAAGAAAAGCGTCTCCACCGGTGTTGCTTCAGTGGGCATAGACTGGAAAAACTGAACGAAGATGAAGCCACAGTCAAGGCCTGGCTTGAGCACGAGATCACTATTTCATACAAACGGGGATATTCTACTTTCATCACTGGCTGTGCAATGGGGGTAGATATCTGGGCCGGACAGATCGTGCTCAAGCTTCGTGATGAGATAAGAGCTCGAATTGGCCACACTCCGAATATAAAACTGATAGCGGCTACACCCTGGCCGGGCTTTGCTAACAGATGGTCTGCTGAGTGGAAAGCTCAGTACGATCAGTTGCTTAAGGATGCGGATCTCGTCGTTAATATCAGCAAGCATTACCATGAAAACGTGTTCCAGCAGCGGAATGAGTGGATGGTAGATCATAGCAGTAAGGTGATTGCCTATTACAATGGTGCTCCTGGAGGAACGCAGAATACCATAAACTATGCTGAAGAGAAGAATGTTCTTGTCGTGACAAATAATCCGGAATACATACCTCCGCGAGAGCGCAGGAAGAAAATGGAGCGTGAAGAGCTGGATTATCCGGAAAACCTGCTCAAAGATATCGGGCTGGAGATGATTTTCGAAGTCGGACAGTATAGAGCGCTTACTGAAGATCAGTTGGACGGACTGAATTACGCCTTGTCCACCATTCGTCCCCGTGAAGAAGATATGATCCGGCTTCGGTATGAGAAAAAGTATACCCTAGAAGAAACTGGAGATACGCACGGAGTGTCAAAAGAACGCGCTCGACAGATAATAGCAAAAGGGCTTAGAAAACTGCGGCATCAATCGAGGATCATTTTCATTCAGAATGGTCGTTCACAGACGGAGATGAATCTGAAACTCCTTTGTGCGAATGAAATAAAGAGACAACTTGAGCTTCAGCAGCAGCTTCGCCCCTTGATGACAGAGGAGGATGTTGTGAAGTTTGTCTTCCAGGGGATGCTGGGTGTTGGGCACCTGATCAGTTCGGAGCAGGAAGCCCGGGAGAGACTGGCCTCAGAGATGGAGCCGCTACAGTATGATGGCTCAGAACGGCTGTTAGAGAAGATCAGCACAGAATGGGTACGGATAAATTTGCGACAAGCAAAACAAATGGGATTTTCCCCGGATTTGCTTGCGTGGCTTCTTGTCCGGTCTACGGAGGAAAAGGGATTGTCATTTACCCGGCAGAATGTGTATAACTTCTGCGTGAAGTATGATGGTTCCGACAAGATGAAAGCTGCAGCGGAGAAAGTGCTGGATGAAAACTGGTTGCCATCCCATTCGGAACAGTATCGGAACGCATATCATCCAGCATACAGGGTGCTGCATAAGGATTATCGGAACTTTAAGCGGGATGAAGAGGAATGAATGACGAACAGCTAAAAGCGTTTCTGCTTATGTTTAACGCTGAAACGGCGAAATCTCTGGATTGGCTCCGCGATATGTTCCATACGATCGATAAGGAGAACCTCCCGGATGTTGATCATACAAGGCTTGTAGACGCAATGGTTGGGATGGTTGATCGGAAAATGGAGGACTATCCGGAGATCTGGAACGATATTACATGGATTCTCCCGATTCATCAGCGCTTGCTGAAGGCATCTGAAAGTGCTTATGAAAAAGGGACAGTCGGTGATGAAGATTCTATGCTTTCGACTATCGTTCTTGTGGGATGGATGGAAGCATTCAAAAGACGTTTTGAGGAACTTGGAGATAAAAACGATCTTGATGGAGGAAAGGAAGCTGAACTATGACGAAGAAACAACAGGCTGAACTTACTAAGGTTGCTGAAAAAATCTATGACCTGGCTGCTGATGAGATGCAGAAGTATCTTAATAAGAAATATGCGAACAAGCCAGATGCGACGATGACGGAACAATTGAATGATCTTCACGTTATCTCGGATGAGGTAGCTGCGTATTTGATGGGAAATATTATCGGTCTGGAAGACAAGAGCTGCTGGGAAGCAGATATCAAGGAGTTGAATGGCCATATCCGTCAGGTTGCAGAGTATGTCAACAGCAATCAGCGGGCACAGTTAGGGCCGAAACAGTAATAGGAGGAAGCCAATGGAGCTGAATATTGAAACACAGAAGCAAACATTTTTAGAAATTTGCAGAGCCAGCATTCAGCGTGAGGGAATAGAAGATTTGCTTTCATGGTTGAGCAAATCCGATTTTTTCACTGCACCTGCCAGTACAAAGTATCATGGAGCTTATGCGGGGGGACTTTGTCAGCACTCCATTGATGTATATCAGCAGGCAAAACGACTGGTTTTCATGATGCCTACACCACCTTCTGAGGAGTCGCTTGTAATTTCTACACTGTTTCATGATCTCTGTAAGGTCAACATGTATAAAACAGACAAGCGGAATCAGAAGATCAATGGTGAGTGGAGGGAAGTGCCCTATTACGTGGTGGAGGAGAAGTTCCACTTCGGCGGGCATGGATCAAAGTCTGTCTTTCTGGTTCAGCAGTTTATGAAACTGACAACAGAAGAGGCAGCAGCGATCAACTGTCACATGGGCTTTTCTGATGGAAGTTCATCCACAGTTCGAGATGTCAGCAATGCATACCATCAATTTCCTTTAGCCTGGTTAGTGCATGTAGCTGATGAAGCAGCAACGTTTCTGATGGAGAGATAGGAGGAGAAGCATGTTACCGATAGGAACAAAAGCCCCTGATTTTACTTTACAGGATCAGAATGGCGAAATTCACTCGCTGTCCGACTATGCCGGTAAGAGAGTTATTCTGTATTTTTACCCCAAGGATATGACAAGCGGCTGTACCAAGCAGGCCTGCGGCTTTGCCGATCGCTACCCACAGATCAGAGAGAAGGGGGCAGTTGTAATTGGGATCAGCAAGGACAGTGTTGCTTCACACAAGAAGTTTGAAGAAACACATGGACTTCCGTTTACGCTGCTTTCCGATCCGGAAAAAAAGGTCATTCAGGCGTATGATGTGTGGAAAGAAAAGAAAAACTATGGGAAAGTGACTATGGGTGTTGTCCGCACCACATATCTGATCGATGAAAATGGGACGATCGTGCAGGCGATGGACAAGGTAAAGGCTGCGGACAATCCAGAGCAGATGTTACAAGCGTTGTGAGGTAGGAAGATGGAATCGACGGAAACGATACACAAGTCGCTCCACCCATTACATGATGGATGGTTCATTGAGGAAGTGGAATTGGACAGAGCTAAGGATTACTGGCTTGGTAAGACTGGTGATGATGAGCGGGTATACCTTTCCAATGTCTGGGGTACTGCGTTGAAAATGGCGGAGGCGAAGATAGCGTGATCATTACCACAGCGACAGATTGGCAGGAGATGCGGCTGTTTTATCACTCCGTAATAGATGCATTACAGGGTGCAAAATACCATCCTATGTGGCAGAAGGATATTTACCCCGCTCCGGAAGACATAAAGGCAGCTGTCGAAGCAGGAACAATGTTTGCTGGCAGGGTGGAGGACGAGATTGTTGGAGCAATGGTGGTAAACCAGCGATGCAATCCTGAGTACTATGACGCGCCTTGGAGCCGGAAACTGGAGCAAAAGGAATTTCTGGTGATTCATACGCTATGCGTTCACCCAAGATTCGCCAGGAAAGGATATGCAAAGGAACTGGTTAACTATGGTTTGGGACTAGCCAAGACAGCGGGGATGAAGTCCGTTAGGCTGGACGTGTTGGAAGGGAATATTCCTGCGGAAAAGCTGTATCCATCTGCTGGCTTTGAATATGTGGATACGGTTCGATTATTCTATGAAGACACAGGGTGGATGAACTTTAAACTGTACGAATTCAATATGTGAAACGCTAAACATCATAGAGGTAGATATGCAAAATATTAAGATACTTAGCCTGACACCTGATATGGCAGATTTATATATAAAATTCTTTGATGAAAGGGCATTTTCAGATGGAAGCAAGGAAAAGGGGTGCTATTGTGTATGGCATCACTGGACGGAACAGAAGGAATTTGAAAGAAGTACGTTGCCTGAAAGTGAAAGACCTTTTTGTAAGCGTAATTACGCATATGAGTTGATTAAGAATAACAAGCTAAATGGTTTTGTGGCGATTTCTGATGGAGAGATTGTTGGATTTTGTAATGCTGATACAAAAGATAATTACTTTAGACTTAACAGAAAAAATGATCCTGAAAGTTGGGACGGAATAGAGCAACAATCTAAGGTATTATGTATTGTATGCTATATTGTTGCTCCCGATATGAGGGGGATGGGAATAGCAAATTCTCTGTTGGAGTATGCTTGTCAGTATGCAATTGAAAATGGCTATGAATACATTGAAGGATATCCGTCAGAAGGAACATTTGATGTAAGAAATTGTGGTGGAACGGATTCTATGTATATAAAAAATGAATTTCAGATTACAAAGATTGGGAACAGGGTTATTGCTAGAAAAAAATTAAAGCCACAATAATTCTTTGGAATAAAGGAGATTTTTTGAGAAGAATCGGGAGAACGGTTCTTTTCTTTTGCTATAGCTGAGCAGCGGAAAAGACCGCCGGATGAAGAGCGAAAGGCGCGGCTGGATCTTTTGGGATTTGAATGGGACGGACGGAAGAGCCGAAGTTGGAATGCCTGGCGAGAAGGGGTAAGCCATAGCCAGGACTACTACAGGGCACATGGCGACTTGAAAGTTCCGAAGGGATATGTCTGCGCAGATGCTCACCAGCGGTGAACAGAGGTCACAGAAATTGGTCATCAGTCTTGGGGGAGTGTTCAGAGAACCAATTTACGAATTGGAGCGTGCTACGGTGAAGACATATGTGATTGAAAGGGATAGATGGTTCCAAGCCTGACAAGGGTATGAAGGACGCTGTGGCGAAAAAATAATACATTTTCCATGTAGTGGAGTTTAGAGGAGGAGAAAGAAACATGCGTGAATACAAACTGGTATACCCGAATAAAGGTCTTAGTATGTCTCGTGAAAAAGACATCGAAAAGGCAGAAAAGCTGATTAATGAGATGTCCGAACAGGGGTGGACTCTGCAACAGGTTGTTACTCCAGGCGATGGAGTGGGTGCAATGGTAGGAGTTTTCTACAAGGAGCATAAGCTGTAAGGAATGCCAGCTGCTCTGTTTCGCCCCACGTTGGCGCTGTCCCCGCAAGAAGCCGTCCAGTTGAGGAACTGGGCGGTTTTCTTGTGCTTGCGGCGTACGGGCCAAATTTGGCCGTTTCTGGGGGCTTAACTTTTTAGGCCTTAACTGAGGGAAGATAACACCTCAGGAAGGAGCGAAAAGCAATGAGAAGACCAGAATTGCCCATCAATCAAAAGTACGCCCTGACGATAAGAGAGGCGGCAAATTATTACAGCATCGGAATGAAACGGCTCCGCCAGATGGCGGAGGAGCATCTCGGCGATTTTGCCATATTTAACGGGAACAAGTACCTGATCATCCGAGAGCGGTTTGAAGAATTCCTTTCACAAACCTCTGCGCTCTAACATGTTTATATGCCAAAAAGTAGTTGACTTTTCAGGGCTTCAGAGTGAGTAATACGGTGCCTTGCAGGCAGAAAGGAGGGGTGGCGTATGAAAACCGCGATTGAAGAAAAAGCTATTCTTAGACCGGAGGAAGCAATTCAGCTTTATGGGATGAGTAGGAGACGCTTTAGACTTTTGATCAATGGGAAAAAGAGGCTACCGTTTGTGGCGATGTATGGAAAGAGGAAGTTAATCATCCGGTACGAATTCGATAAATATTTATGGCAGAATCCAGAAGAAAGGGAGTGGCTGAAGAATGGCGAAAGAAAATCAAGGGAAGCGACGGGATTCTAAGCATCGAGTGCTGCGGAACGGAGAAAGCATCCGCGCAGACGGGAAATACCAGTTTAAGTACCTGGTCAATGGAAAAGCGAAGTTTGTGTACAGTTGGAAGCTGGAGCCGACAGACAAGCTGCCACAGGGCAAACGCCCCTGCCTTTCTCTGCGTGAGCTGGAGAAGCAGATCGGCTATGATCGGGATAATGGGATGAATCCTACGCTAAAAAAGATGACGGTGATGGAGCTTGTGGAGAAGTACTTGGCTACAAAGACCGGAATGCGGCCCAACACCATGGCAGGCTACAACTGCGTGAGAAACATTCTGAAGAAAGAGGAATTCAGCGGCTGGAAGATCGGTGATGTGAAGACTTCGGATGCGAAGCTGTTTCTGATCAAGTTGCAAAGCGACGGGAAACGATACAGTACCATCCATACAGTACGCGGAGTGTTGAGACCAGCTTTTCAGATGGCGGTAGATGATGACGTGCTAAACAAGAATCCCTTTGGATTCCAGCTAGCAGGAGTTCTAATAAACGACTCAGTCATGCGAGAAGCCATTACCAAGAAGCAGATGGAGAAATTTCTGAAGTTCATCCATGATGACATCTACTACTGCCGATATTACGAAGCGATCTACATATTGTTCCACACGGGGTTGCGGATTTCAGAATTCTGTGGGCTTACGATAAAGGACATTGACCTGAAGCGTAAGATCATTAATGTTGATCACCAGCTGCAGCGCACCAGTCATATGGGGTACGTGATTGAGAAGACAAAGACTAATGCAGGCACTCGGAAGCTGCCAATGACAGATGAGGTTGCAGAATGTTTTAAGATGATCCTAAAGGAACGTGAAGCTCCGAAGGTAGAAAAGATGATCGGGGAATACACAGGATTCTTGTACTTAGACGAGAACGGAATGCCGCTGGTGGCCCTGCACTGGGAAAATAGGTTAAGACACATGGTAGGAAGGTACAACGAGATCTTCCGCGAGCAGATGCCGAACATCACACCGCATGTTTGTCGACACACCTACTGCAGCCTACAGGCGAAAGCGGGCATGTACCCGAAGACACTGCAGTACCTGATGGGACACAGCGACATCGGGGTGACGATGAACGTTTACACGCACCTGGGCCTGGAGGACGCGGAAACAGAGATGGCACGGCTGCAGGAGGCAGAGGATGCCAGGCGCGAGCAGGAGAAGTTGATGGGCAAGACGAATGATGTGAGGATGACAAAGAATCAGTTCCGGGCAGGATGATAAGCCCCTGGGAGCACAGCCGGTTGGAGTAATCCAGCCGGTTTTATTTTGATGCGAGCAGAATTGCTTGTTCAGAATCATCCGGGCCCAAAGGAAAAGCTCACGAAACCTATATTAATTCTTATGAGCACTTTTACATCCTTGTTTTTCCTCTGGGATAGGGCCGTGGATCATCTGTAATCCCGAGAAGGTAGTCGGTTGATGTCTTAAAGATGGAAGCGAGCTGAATCAGTACTTCAATTGGAATCTGCCGTTGCCCGTTTTCATACTGGGAATACGTGTTTTGTTTAACGTGAAGCAAATCGGCAAGCGTGGTCTGCGTCATGTCATAGTCTTCGCGCAAGTCACGCAATCGCATAAGAGTACCCGCCTTTCCATGTGATGAAATGATTATACAAATCTCGTTTTGAGATATTGTTTTTTATCACAATTTGAGATATAATTTTTTGTGTTCGGTTTCGCTATCTTTACATTTTGTGAGATGGTTTCATGAACAAACGGTTGATCAAATAACTGCAAGCAGATAGAGATTTTCTTTATTAATCTTATTTGGAGGATAGGAATATGGAGGAAAAGAATATGGAGAGGGCGATATCTGGATATCCATCTATTGATAAACCATGGTTAAGATACTATAGTGAAAAATCGAGAGATACTATAATTCCAGAGTGTTCGATATATGAGTTCATATGGAGAAACAATAAAGACTTTCCAAATGATATTGCACTTATTTTCTTTGATCGGAAAATAACCTATGGCCAACTGTTTAGAGAAATTGATCGAACTGCTGCTGCCTTTCTTAATTTAGGCATAAAGAAAGGTGATATTGTTGTAATAATGGCGTTAAATCAGCCTGAGGTTGTATACACAATCTATGCTCTTAATAAAATAGGGGCAATTGCATGCATGATTAATGTATTGTCGAGTGTAGATGAAATTGAGCATTACCTACAAGAAGGAAATCCCAAATGGTTTATTACTCTTGATCTCTTTGTAGAAAAAGCTTATGAGGCAGCAAAGAGAACATCTATAAGAAAACTGGTTTGCATGCCATTATTTAATTCCTGTAGTGCAGTAAAAAAAGTAGCATACAGACTGAAAGTAAAAAAACATCAGCGTGATGATTTTACACTATACTGGAATGACATGTTCAAAAACATCAATCATCTTGATGCATTTATCGAAAAACATGACCCGCATGGATGTAGCATTATTGGACATACTGGAGGCACAACAGGTCTTCCCAAAGGAGTCATGTTGTCTGATGTTGCCTTTAATTCTATTGCAACTCATTATGACAATGCTTTTGTTCATCAGCGCCAAGAAACTTTATTAAACATCATTGTACCTTTCGCAATATATGGCTTAACAGTAAATCTGCACATGCCTTTATCTTTGGGAATGAAAGTTGTTCTAATCCCTAAGGTAGACCAGACAACGACCGATAGACTAATATTAAAGCACAAACCCAACTATGTTATAAGTGTACCGATGTATTGGAACTCTGTTGTTAGCTCAGATAAAATACGTGATCTTTCTTTCTTGAAGATAGCGGCTGCCGGTGGTTCAGATATTTCCGTGGAACAAGTTAAACAACTAAATACAGTATTTCAGAAATTTCATGCAAAAACAGAGTTTCTCATTGGCTATGGTATGAGTGAGGTTGGTGCTACAGCTTGTTCACAGATGAATGGATGCACCAAGCTTGGAAGTGTTGGAATTCCACTTGTAAAAAACATTGTTTCAGCATTCGATCCTGATACGCTTGAGGAGATGCAATACATGCAAGTTGGCGAAATATGTATTAGTGGACCTTCACTCATGATAGGATATATAGATAATCAGGAAGAAACAAAAGCCATTATAAAGACTCATAGAGATGGGAAAAAATGGATCCATACAGGTGATTTGGGATATATTGATGAAGATGGTTTTGTTTTCATTCAAGGAAGATTGAAGCGAATATACATCACTGAATATAATGGAGCACTTTCAAAGATATTCCCAGATCGTATAGAAAAAACTATTCTAAAAAACGAGGAAATAGAAGAGTGCTGTGTTGTTTGTTATGCTTCTTCTGAAAACCATTATAAGCCAGTGGTATACGCTACTTTACGGAATAATCTGACTAAAGCAGAAAACATTGAGTCTGAAATCAAGAAAATCTGTGAAAAAGAACTTCCCGAATATGATCAACCAGTTTCAATTCATTTCCTTTCCTCAATGCCCACAACGGCTGTAGGTAAAATCGATTACAGAGAATTAGAAAAAAGAGCGCAAGAGTTATATGCCCTGTCTCCTGGTTGTGGAGACTGAATATGCTACCCGGCTGAGGAAATCAGCCGGTTTTTTCGTTGCAGGGAAAAGATTCCTGTGGTATTCTTGAGCAGGTGCCGAGTAGTAAGAATCAGCCGTTTTACTACTTTTCTACTACTTTTGGTGGCACCGATTTGCCTCATTTTGCAGCGTTTTGTGAAGTCATGAAAATGACCCGTTCAGAAATGACCAGATTCGACATCACCGAAACCGTTTGAAAACGCGGCATTATCGGGCCGGAGGAGGCTTTATCGAACGATGATTCGGATTTTGTTTGTTTGCCATGGCAATATTTGCCGGAGCGCGGCGGCGGAAATGATTATGCGGCAGAAGCTGGAGGAACGGCCAGAGGGGGAACGATTTCGCATCGCCTCGGCGGCCGCAACGCGGGAAGAAATCGGGAACGATATTTACCCGCCAATGAAGAAAGCCCTGCAGGCCGCGGGTTATGTTTGTCATCCTCACGCGGCTCGACAGACGACCCGGGCCGATTACAATGCCTGGGATTACATCATCGGCATGGACAGCGAGAACATGATGGACATGCGACGCATCTACGGCGGCGACCCGGAAGGGAAGCTATCCCTGATGATGGATTGGGCCGGGGAGGCTGGGCAGGAAATTGACGATCCCTGGTACACGCGGGACTTCCGGGGCACTATTCACCAGATCGAGGAAGGATGCGAGGGGCTATTGGCATGGCTGCGGGAGCAGGAAAGGCGCTGAAACGGAGCGCTTTGGCAGGTATTACCCATTTTGTTAGAATTGGAACACGTGCTATTGCCCGCGCGGGAAAGGGTTACCAGGAAACATGATGGTTCGACGGGCTGCTTGACTGGCAGGAATATGGATGGATGTGGAAGAGACAGCTGGGAGGGAATGAAAATGGAGATTACAACGCTGATTGAGCTGTACGATGAGCGACCCTTGGAAAACGTGCTCGGGGTGGAAGTTGGGCATCCGGAGCGGGTCATCTATATCTGCGCCGAAGGAGAAGGAGATCAGGAGCATATCCGGAAACAGCTCAGGGATTATTTCACCCACCGGGGCATCCAGACGAAGATGGGCTTTTTGTACGTAGATATCTACGACACAGAGAAGCTGGCGGAGGCCTTTCGCGGGCTGATTCAGCAATATCCAGACAGCGTAATGGACATCACTGGGGGAACGGACGCGGTGCTTTTCGCCGCAGGGCTGGTTTGCGGAGAGATGAATATCCCGGTCATCACCTACAGTCGGCGGATGAATCGGTTCTATAACATTCGGAACGCGGAATTCGCGGAAAACCTGAATTGTGATATTTCCTTCACCGTGGAGGATACCTTCCTGATGGCTGGAGGAACCATGCGCAAGGGAAGAGTCGATAACGCCATCCTGCAGAAATATCTGCCGATGATGGATCCTTTTTTCGACTTGTATATGAAGCACCGGACCTCCTGGGATCATATTGTCACCTGGATGCAGCGAGCATCCGCGGCGGATCGGGAGGGAAACTATTCCCTGCGGGTGGAATCCAGCTATGCCGTGAAGGGGGAGCGGGGCGCTCAGTTGACTGCGCCGGAGGATGCGTTGCGGGAGATGGAAAAGATCGGGCTGATCAGCGACCTGGAGATCATTCCGGAAGAGAAGGTCCAATTCAAATTTAAGGACGCGCAGATCCGAGCCTGGCTGCGGGACGTAGGCAGCGTGCTGGAGCTGAAAACATACAAGGCCTGCCTGGATACGGGGCTGTTCGACGACGTGCATACCAGCGCGGTGGTGGACTGGGATGCCAGCGAAAAGACAGGCAAGGTCAGCAATGAACTGGACGTCATGGCCACGAGAGGTATTGTGCCGCTGTTCATCAGCTGCAAGACCTGCGCCGTTCGGACGGAAGCCATCAACGAGCTGGCGGTGCTGCGGGATCGCTTCGGCGGGAAGATTGCGCAGGCAGCGATTGTCAGCGCGGAGCCGGCCGGATCCGCAGCTCGCCACCGGGCGGCGGACCTGAATATCCAGATGATCGATCTGGAGGATTTGATAGAAGGTCAACTGCGAGAGAGAATCGTAAAGATGATTATGGGATGATAGGATAAATCTGATACACGGAGATGAGGGAAGAAAAAGAACGATTTCGGAGGATCTCTCCCATCACTTTGATTGCGAATAACACACTACGTGCTGGGATGGATGGAAGCTTTCCAGGGCGAAGTTGAAAGCTTCTGCTGAATAAAAAACGAAAGCATGGACGAATGACACTTCATTGTGCTATAATCCCCTCGATTCCGAATCTACATTCCGATCATCGGGAAAGCAGATGATCTACCCATGCATGGGAATGCTGGGTTGAAAAGGTAAAGTGTGGGAACTGGAGAGAGTTTCTCTTCCAGACACTCGAAACGAAAAGGAGGAAACAACGTGAAAAAAGCAAAGCTGATTCTGGATAAGGATTTTGCGATTGGGCAGATCGATAAGCGAATTTATGGCTCCTTTATCGAACATCTGGGCCGCGCGGTCTACGGTGGCATCTACGAACCCGGCCACCCCCTGGCAGATGAGCAGGGCTTTCGGAAAGACGTGATTGACCTGGTGAAGCGGCTGCAGATTCCCGTGGTGCGCTATCCCGGCGGCAACTTTGTTTCCGGGTTCAACTGGGAGGATTCCATTGGCCCTGCGGAAAATCGCCCGAAGCGGCTGGATCTGGCCTGGTTTACGACGGAGACCAATCAGGTGGGTCTCCATGAGTTTGTGGACTGGAGCCGGAAAGCTGGCAGCGAAGTCATGTATGCCGTGAATCTGGGCACTCGGGGGCCGGACGAAGCCCGGAATGTGGTAGAATACGCCAACCATCCAGGCGGCAGCGCATGGAGCGATCTGCGGATCAAGAACGGTGCGAAGGAGCCCTTTGGCATTAAGCTGTGGTGCCTGGGCAATGAGATGGATGGGCCCTGGCAGATGGGGCACAAGACAGCCTATGAATACGGCCGTGTGGCAAACGAGGCTGCCAAGCTGATGAAGTGGGTGGATCCCACCATTGAGACAGTGGCCTGCGGCAGCGCTTCCTCCAACATGCCTACCTTCGGGACCTGGGAATACACCATGCTGGACGAGTGCTATGATAACGTGGATTATGTGTCCATCCACCGCTATTATGGCAATCCCACCAATGACACCCCTGGATTCCTGGCCCGCAGCATGGATATGGACGAATTCATCCATACGGTGGTGTCGATTTGCGATGCCGTGGGCGGGAAGAAGCACAGTAAAAAGAAGCTGAACCTGAGCTTTGACGAATGGAACGTATGGTATCATTCCAATGAGCAGGATAAAGAGATATGGAAGCGGGAGAAATGGGGGCCCGCTCTGCCACTGCTGGAGGATGTATATAACTTCGAGGATGCGCTGCTAGTGGGCTCGATGCTGAATACGCTGATTCGCAACAGCGATCGAGTGAAGATTGCCTGCCTGGCGCAGTTGGTAAACGTGATTGCGCCCATTATGACCCGCAATGGCGGCGGCGCCTGGGCCCAGACGATTTACTGGCCGCTGATGCACGCTTCCGTCTATGGCCGTGGTATCGCCCTGCGCCCGGTGACAGAAAGCCCGGTCTACGATTGTGCAGACTACGAGGGTGTGCCCTATATGGATACCTCAGCGACCCTTTCCGAAGACGGAAGTTTAACCATTTTCGCCGTGAACCGGGATCCGGAGGAAGAGCTGGAACTGAGCGCGGATCTGCGGGACTTTGGCGATCTGCGGGTAAAGGAGCATATCCTGCTGCATCATGACGATGTAAAAGCGGTGAATACCGAGGAGCATCCGGATAACGTGGCCCCTGTGGCAGGGAATACTGGCCGGATGGATGGAGGAAGGCTGACGATCACTCTTCCTGCCCTGAGCTGGAATGTGATTCGGCTGGAACCGGCAAAATAAAAAGCAAACGGGCTCCGGGAGAAGCGATGGAGGCTCCCGGAGCTCTTATCATTTTATGAAAAGGAGAAAAAAACGGTATGGCATTTGAACGGGCGAAGGCCCATTTGGAATCCTACGGGTTCGGAGATCGAATCGTAATTCCGGAGCGCAGCAGCGCCACAGTAGCCGAGGCGGCAGAGGCAATCGGCTGTGAGCCGGGGATGATCGCAAAAACACTTTCCTTCTTACAGGGGGAGACGCCAGTTTTGATCCTGGCGGATGGATTGGCGCGGGTGGATAACCACAAGTACAAGGAAACCTTTGGCTGTAAAGCAAAGATGATCCCTGGCGACCAGGTAGAGCAGCTGATAGGTCATGCGGTGGGCGGCGTATGCCCCTTCGGGATCAACGAAGGGGTGAAGGTGTTTCTGGATGTCAGCCTGAAACAACATGAAGTAGTGTATCCGGCGGTTGGCTCTGACCATAGCGGCGTGCGGCTGACCATCGCTGAGCTGGAGCAATGCAGCGGATATGAGTCCTGGGTGGACATCAGCAAGGATTCAGAATAAGGCACAGAGGACAGGGCGGAGAAAGCATGACTGACCAAGAAATAAGGCGGATCGCGATGGCGCAATCCGCGGAGGACATCGGATGCCAGGCGGGTGACTTCCTGCGATCAGAGAACGTCATCGTTCCTTTCCGTTTAGGCCAGGCGGCGAGAAGATACCTGAAGGAGCCCATTACCTGCAATCTTGTATCCTATGGCAACAATGTTGTAGCGGCGGCAACGGATGAGGTGGCAGGCATTGTCGAGGAATACATCGGCAAATATGAGTTCTATCACTGCTTCGAAACGCCGAATATGCATTGGTTGAATGACCGCTTGATGGCGAAGGGACATCGAATCTGTTTCATGGCGGAATACTATCTTCCCGCGACAGAGGGAATTCCCGATCTCCCTTGCGGCTATGAGACACGATTGCTGACACAGGCGGACTTTGCGGAATTGTATAAGCCGGAATGGAGCAACGCGCTATGCGATGACCGGAAGCAGCTGGACGTGCTGGGGATCGGCGCTTATGATGGCGGGAAACTGGCCGGACTGGCCGCCTGCTCCTCGGATTGTGAGGAGATGTGGCAGATCGGGGTGGACGTGCTTCCAGCATATCGACGGCAAGGGATCGCCTCCGCCCTGACCAGCAGGCTCGCCAAGGAAATCCTCCTACGAGGAAAAGTACCCTTTTACTGCTCGGCCTGGTCGAACATCCGATCGGTGAGAAACGCGATCAAAAGCGGATTCCTTCCGGCCTGGGTGGAGATGACTGCGAAACCGACGCAGATTGTGGACGAGATGAACCGATAAATAAAGCTCCCTCGCGGAGCGGGGGAGCAAGAAAGAAGCCTGTAAAAGGGAGATGCAAACAGCGTTTTCCTTGCGGATTTGAACAAACCAGTGTTCCCTGAATGGCTGTCACTTAAAGGCGGCCAGCAGATAGACCAGGGCGATCAGCAGGCCGATGGCCAGGGTCAGGAGGCCGAAGGACATGGAGTGGGAAAGGTAATGATTTGCCTTTTCCACTTCTTTTTTTGTGGAGACCAGCAGGGCCACATGATCCTTCTGGGGAGAGAGCTTATCCCAGGCTTCGCCCAGGGCCAGATCCATCTTTTCGGAAAGGGACAGCTGATAATCCTGAACCTTCTGGGGGCGGAAAAGGGAATGGCGCAGGCCCAGGGCCAGGGAGTCGGTGGCCTTTTCCAGGCCGCGGGTCAGGAAGGTGACCGCGGCGGGAACCCAGCGGAGAATCAGCGGGTTTTCGATGGCTCGATCCAGCCCCCGGGTGCAGGACACGACCCCGCGGGGAATCCAGCGAAGCACCAGGGGATTATCCAGCAGACGGTCACAGGCTTTGGCGAAGGCGGTGCCGACTGCGGGCAGCCACCGGACTACCAGGGGGCGATAGAACCCATCCTCCAGGTCCAGCCAGGCGGGCCAGCGGTTTAGATATTCCCCCTGGCGTACCAGGAAGCGATGAATCAAGTAACACACCAGCGCCCCGATGGCAAGGGATATGGCGGCTCCCTGCAGGTTTTCCAGGGAGAACCAGGCGATGGCGCCGGGGTGAGCCGCGCCACGCAGGAAGGGCATGGCGGCCTCCGCCAGAGGACGGGCGGTGCGATCCGGCAGCATGCCCAGCAGGGGCAGCACCGCCGCGGCCAACACCAGGGCGGCGCCGGAGGCGGGGGAGAGATAAGTGCGCTTGGCATCCCATTTTTCCTGGAGGGCGGCATCCCGATTCCGGAACCAGAAGAGGCATAGATAAAGCTTGGTCATATAAGCGGCGGTGAGACCGCCGGAGAACAGGAACAGCTTCTCATACAACGAATACCATACCGCGCCAGCGGATACCTCCTCCGCGTATTCCAGGATAGCTTCGTGAATCAGGGACTTGGAAAGATATCCATTGAACAGGGGCATGCCGATAATGCCCAGATATCCCAGAAGGAAGCAGAAATGCAGCAGGGGCTTCTTGCGGCCGAAACCACGGATCTCCGTCAGATCGAGGGAATGGGTATTCATAAACACCGCGCCGGCGCAAAGGAACAGGTCCAGCTTGATGAGGCTGTGATTCACCATATGCAGGAAGGCGCCGCGGGTAGCCAGGGCGTTTTCATGCCCCAGCAGCACGGCGAAGGCCAGGCCCGTGAGGATAAAGCCGATCTGGGACATGGAGGAGCAGGCCAGGGTATGCTTCAAATCGGTGGAGAACACCGCCTTCACCGCACCCAACACCATGGTAATGCCCGCTAAAATCAGCAGCACATTGCCCCAGACCACATCCGACTGGAACAGCCGGGTGGAGAGGACGATCATGCCGAAGACGCCGGACTTGGTCAGAATGCCGGAAAGTAGGGCCGAGGCAGGCGCCGGGGCCACAGGATGGGCCTTGGGCAGCCAGATATGCAGGGGGAAGACGCCGGCCTTGGCGGCGAAGCCCACAAAGGCCAGGGCGACGGGCCAATAGAGGATGCCGCGATCCGGCAGGGATTCCGCGTAGGCCTGGAGGCCGGAGAAGGACAGGGTGCCCGCCAGATGGTAGAGCCAGAAGAGGCCCATCAGGGTCACCATGCCACCGAACACTGCCACCGCCAGATAGGTCTGGGCGGCCCGCAGGGCTTGGGGCGTTTCCTCCTGGGCGACCCAGGGATAGGAAGCGAAGGACATGATTTCAAAGAAAATAAAGGTGGTATACAGATCCTCCGACAGGAAAACACCGATGGTGGCCACGAAGGTCAGCAGGGTGAAGAAATAATATCGGCCTTGATGATGATGGCCGCGGAAATAGCGGGGCGTAAACAGCAGGGAAATGGCCCACATGAAGACCCCGATCAAGGCATAGATGCCATGAAAGCCTTCCAGGGAGAAGGTGAGGGGGAATCCGCACAAAGGAAAGGAAAATGTCATTGCTTTCGCTCCTTTTAATAAAGCGCCACCGCCGCGTCGATCAGGGACCGGACGGGACCGGGCCAGATACCCAGCAGGACGATGCAGGCGGCCAGCAGGCCCAGGGGAAGCAGCATCCGCCAGGAGGGATCGGAGGCTTCCGGGCGGGGAGCGCCGGGCAGGAAGATCATCTGTACCGCCGGCTCCAGCAGATACACCGCGGCCAGCACGGAGGACAGGATGACCGCCGCCGCGCCGATCCAGGCGGGCATGGTGCCCAGGGGTACCGCCGCAGTGAGAATGGCCCATTTGGACTGGAAGCCGATGAGGGGCGGAATGCCCGTCAGGGCCAGGCCGGCCAGGGTATAGAAGCCCACGGTCCAGGGCAGGGCGCGGCCCATGCCCCGCAGCTGGGGCAGATACTCCGCCTCCGCCCGGACCAGGAAGGCGCCGGCACAGAAGAAGAGGGAAATCTTCATGAAGCCATGGAACACCAGATGGGTCAGGGCGCCGTTCAACCCCGCCGGGGTCATCAGCGACAGGGAGAAGAGCATATAGGACAGGTGATACACCGTGCTCCAGGCCAGGCGGCGCTTGAGATGCCGCTCCCGCACCGCCATGACCGCGCCGAAGAGGATGGTGAAGGCGGAAAGAAGCAGGACAGCCGTCTGGGCCCAGGAACCGGCCAGCACCGCCGGCCCAAAACAATCATAGGTCAGCCGCAGGCAGGCGAATACGCCGGCATTGACCACCGCCACGGCATGCAACAGGGCGGTGACCGGCGTGGGGGCCACGGAAGCCCGGGGCAGCCAGGGGGACAGGGGAAAGAGAGCAGCCTTGGCGCCAAAGCCCAGGAAGGCGCAAAGAAAGGCGGCCCGCAGCAGGGCCAGGTCCGCGGAGGAAAGCTCCTCCAGGGAAAGCAAGCCCCCGGAGACAAAACTGCCGGAAGCGCTGAAATGCCCCAGGACCATGAGCCCCACCAGGCCCAGGGCCGCCCCGCCGATGGTATACTTCAGATAGGTCAGGCCCGCCCGGAGGGAATCCCCATCCTCCTTATGGGTCACCAGAGGAAGGGTAATCAGGGTCAGGCACTCATAGAACAGATACAGCGTAAACAGATTGGCGGACAGGGCCAGGAGCTGCGTTACGGCATAGGACAGGGTATAGAAGGTAAAGAACCGTGCCTCCCGCTCCTCATGGGCCATATATTCGAAGGCATAGAGGGCCGCCAGGGGCCAGAGGAAGGCGAGGAGCAACAGGAAGACGCGATTCACCGCATCCACTCGGAAGACGATGGAAAACAGGGGTGTCACCTGCAGCAGCGTCCATTCGGCACTGTCCTTCCTCGCCACGAGAAATAGCAGCAGGGAGGTGACCAGGGTCAGGGAAAAGACATATATATTCCGGGACCGGCGCTGGCGAAGGCGGGGGACCCACAGACTTCCCAGCGCGCACAGCAGGGCAGGAAGCAACAGCAACATAGCGATCTGGGCCTCCTTCCCTTTACACGATGGCAGCGGCGATGGACTGGAAGAAGGCAATGAACCGGCCGGGGAACATGCCGCCGAAGACCACCACCAGGGTCAGCAGCAGCATGGGCACCCACATCAGCGGGCCTACCCGCACGGGGGTGCAGGCGGAGAGATCCGCGTCATGGCCGGGGAAGAAGCCTTGAATGGTAATGGTCAGCAAATAAGCGGCGGTCAGAATGGCGGAAATCAGCAGCACCGCCGGGCCAATAAAGGAGAAGGCGGAGCCCAGATCCATGGCGCCGGAGGCGATGAACCACTTGCTGACGAAGCCGCCGGTGGGCGGGATGCCGATGAGCCCCAGGGAAACCAGGGTAAAGAGCACCAGCACCAGGGGCATCCGCTTGCCCAGGCCCTTCAGGTCGGAGACATGGGTGAGACCGGTTTTGCTGATGACCACGCCGGCGGTCATGAACAGGGTAATCTTAATGGCGGAATGGAACAGCACATGCAGCAACGCCCCTTGGAAGCCGACGGCGGTCAGGGTGGACAGGCCGAAGAGCACATAGCTGACCTGGGACACGGAGGAATAGGCCAGCCGTTTCTTGAACAGATCCTCCTTCAAGGCCAGCATGGAGCCCATGAATACCGTGATCAGGGCCAGGATCATCCAGGCGATCTGCACCCAGGAGCCCCGGAGAACATCGGCGCCGATGCAATAATAAACCACGCGAATGACGCCCAGGACGCCCATTTTGGTAATGACGCCGGAAAGCACCGCGGAGGCGGGAGCAGGGGCCACGGGATGGGCGGTGGGCAGCCAGCCATGGAGGGGGAACATGCCCGCCTTGGTGCCGAAGCCCAGGATCATGGCGAAGGCTACCCACAGCAGGGCGCTCCGCTGGCCCTCCGCCAGGCGCAGGGAACCGCCGGGGAGGAAGGCCAGGGTCTCGCAGACATGGTTCAGATAAAAGATGCCCAGCAGGGCGGCGCTGGCGCCAAAGACGGAATAGATCAGATACTTGATGGCGGCAGCGATGGCCTCCTTGGTGCGGGTATGAAGCACCAGGGGCAGGGTGATGAGGGTCATGGCCTCATAGAACAGATAGAAGGTGACCAGATTGCCCGCCATGGTGAGGCCGGACAGCACCCCCTGGGTCGCCAGATAGAAGGCATAGAACCGATGCTCATCCTCCTCATGGCGCATATACTCGAAGGCGAAATAGCCCGCCAGGGGCCACATCAGCGCCACCAGGGCCAGGAAGAAGCGGCTGAGGGCATCCAGGGACAGCTGAATCGGGATGGACGCCGTCAGATGCCAGAGAATCAGGCTCTGCCCGGCCAGTCGCCAGGCGGCATAGGCCATGGCGGCGGAGGACAAAACCAGGAAAAGCCCCGTCCAGCGCCGGGCAGAGGATCTTTCCCGCAGCGCGGGAATGAGTCCAACGCCCAGACCCGCCAGAATGGGAAGCAGCACAGGAATCAACAGAAACAGATTACCTTCCATCGTAAACCTCCATCAAAGGGGATCAAATTATTTTGCACGAATCAGGAGAACTGGGACAGGCCCAAACTGATGACCTCCAGCAGGGGCTGGGCCAGGAAAAAGGAGACGAGAATTCCCGCCGCCAGCAGGCCACAGGCCCCCAGCCCCAGGGGAGAAAGGGAACCCCGCCGGGAGGATCCCTGGTCGGGGGACCAGAGGATCAGCATGGTCCGCAGGAAATAGAGCACATTCAAAAGGGTGCTGAGGGCCAGAACCGCCAGGGTAATGATGGCCACGGGCGGGCTGTGGCGAAGGGCTTCGCCTCCCAGCAGCAGCTTTGAGATGAGCCCCCCGGTGAAGGGAAGCCCCACCAGGGAGAAGGCGCCCACCGTCCATAGCGCGCCATATACCGGATGCTTTCGAGCGGCCCCCGCCAGATCCGCAAAGGAATCGCTGCCTCCCGCGCTGCGGCGCAGCTCCTCCCCGGAGAGGAAAAGCAGCGCCTTGGAGCAGGAATGAACCAGCAGATGGAACACCGCCGCCTGATAGCCGCCCCCCGCGCCCAGGCCTACGCCCAGGAAGATATAACCAATCTGGGCCACGGAGGACCAGGCGATCATACGGGTGAAACGGGAGGTGCGAATGGCGGCCAGGGACCCAAAGATCATGCCAGCCCAGGCGAACACCAGCAGCAGATGATCCACTTGGGAAAGGAGCACCAGATCCCATCCAAAGACCCGGGCATAGACCTTCAGCAGCAACAGAATGTATCCCTTGGAAACCAGGGAGGACAGAATCGCGTTGGAGGAGGGCACGCTGGAGGAATAAGCGTCCGGTGCCCAGGAGTGGAAGGGGAAGAGGGCGCTCTTGATGGAAAGCCCCACGGTGATCAGTGCGATGATGATGGTCAGGGAACGATGATATTCCCCGGTGGCGGCCAAGGCCTGCAGGGAGACAAACAGATTCTCCATCAGCAGATGGCCGGTCAAATCATAGAGCAGGACCACCCCCAGCAGGAACAGCCCGGAGCCCACCAGATTCAGCACCATATAGCGCATGCCCGCGGCCAGGGCCCGGCCGGAATTTTGAAAGACGATGAGGGCACCGGCGCTGAGGGTCATAATCTCCAGAAAGACATAGCAGGTAAACAGGTCATTGGAATAGGCCTGAGACAGCAGCGCGGCCATCAGCAGCATGCACAGGGAAAGGTACTGGGGCTCCCGGGAGGCCTGACGACCAGAGGACAGGGCCGGGGCGCCGGACAGCAGGGCGCAGAGCATAACGCCGGGGAAGAGGCAGGCCAGCAGGGCCTCCAGGGCGCCGGCGCGAATCTCATTACCCCAGGGGGCGGGGAAATGACCCATCATAAAGGTAAAGGAAGCGCTGCCGGGCTGCCCCAGGATGGCAAGCAGCAGGGCGCCTCCCGCCAGGCATAGCCCCAGCACGGCCCGGGCCCAGGCTCGGGCGCCCCGGGGCGGCAGCACGGAGCAGACCGCAGCGGACAGCAGGAACAGGATAATGGAGAAGAAGGGAATGTTTTGCCACCAGAGCATCAGTCATTCGCCTCCTCTTCCTCTTCATTGGCTTCCCGGGCCAGCTGGACGATTTCATCCAGATTCAGGGTATGGAAGCGCTGATACAGCCGCACCGTCAGGGACAGCATCACCGCTGTGACGGACACGGAAACGACGATGCCCGTCAGCACCAGACCGGCGGGGATGGGGTTAATGAAGGAGGCGGCGGGCAGGGAACCGGCTGCGTCCTGAATCGGGGCGGTGTGGCCGGAAATATAGCCCTCCGAGGCCAGGAACAGGAAGATGGCGGAATCCATAAAGGAAAAGCCGATGATCTTCTTGATCAGATTCCGATTCAGCAGCAGGGTGGTGAGCCCGATGCCAAAGAGGATGATGGCCGCCGCCTCCACCCGGTTCTCCAGGAGTATCTGCAGATTCATTCGTTAGATCTCTCCTTTCTCAAACAGGGCGAAAAAGCCATACATGGTGCAGCATACCACGAACCCCACGGCGATATTCAGGGGCAAAATCAACCCAGCGGACAGAATAGCGCCGGGGGTGCCGTTGGAGATGATGGAGGGCAGATGATTGGCCCCGGTAAAGAAGGAATAAGCCTTGGACAGGGCGTAGAAGGCCAGGGCGAAAAAGGAGATGGCCCGATAGGTCCGGAAGGAGAAGAAACGGCCCATTTTTTCCGGCCCATAGGCTTCCCGATACAGGATCAGGGCCGCGCCCATGACCGCCCCGCCGGAGAAGCCGCCGCCGGGGCCCAGATGTCCATTCAAAATAATATACAGCCCGTAGAGCAGAATTACGGGGCACAGGGCCCGGGCGCCGGCCCGCAGGATAGGATCCGCGGGGGCTTCTGGGGCCGCGGACGCCAGGGGATGATTCGCCTCCCGGGACTGCAGCCCCCGCAGCAGCAGGAGCACGGCGGTGGCCGCGGTGAAGAGCACATTGCTTTCCCCCAGGGTATCAAAGGCACGATAATCCAGGATCATGTTGGCCACCAGGTTGGTGGCGCCGCCCTCCTGCAGCCCCTGGGCCAGATAGCGCTCCGACACCTCGTTTTCCACCGGGTTGGTCTCCCGGCCAAAGGCGGGCAGATCCATGACGCCCCAGAGCAGCACCAGAATGACGCCCACCGCCACCAGGACGGAGAGGGCGCGATAGACCCCCAGGGAAAGGGCGTGGGCCCAGTTTTCCCGGGCGGAATAGGTCCGATCCTGCCTGTGAATCCGAGTGTCATGAGCATGGAGATGGGCCGCGTCCAGGTGGGAGGCCTGGGGAGCGGACTCCTCCAGGGAAAGGCTCAGATCCCGATCCAGATCATTTTTCATGAGTGGAATCCTCCTTTCCCTGGTCGATGGCCTGAATCTTCTTCAGGGCCAGGAAGAACAGCAGGGAGGAGACCCCTGCGCCCACCGCCGCCTCGGTAATGGCCAGATCGGGGGACTGCAGCAGAATCCAGATCAGCACCATCACCAGGCTCTGGGCCATGAAGATAATGCAGGCCGCCAGCAGATGCTTCGTCCGCACCACCATGATCGCGTTGAGGAGGACGATGATCAGTAGCAACGTCATTACGATTTCCATCAGCGCTTCGCCTCCTTTTCCGCCCGCCGGGAGCGAACCTCCAGCTGGGCGATGAGATGGGAGGAAACCGGGGAGGCCACCCACAGAAAAACCACCACCAGGATCAGCTTCAGGGAGGTAAAATCCGCTCCCTGGGCCAGAACCAGGCTGCAGATGGCCAGCAGCAGCCCCAGGGTATCATTGACGGCGGCGGCATGCATGCGCTGCAGGGTATCCCGGAAGCGGAAAACACCCAGCACCCCGGTGCACAGCGTAAAGAGCGAAAGGAACATCAGCCCGGCGGCGAGGCCAAAGCGAATGTTATTCCACATGGGCGACGCCTCCTTTCCGGGTAGATTCCTTTTGCTGGGACAGGGAAAGGAATATGCGGGTCAGCACCACCACGGCCAGACAGCCCAGGAGACTGAAGATCAGCGCCACATCCGCCAGATAGCCTTCCCCCAGCAAGAAGGTCAGGATACAGATGCCGATGGTAACCAGGGTGGTCATCATATTCACCGCCACCAGCCGATCCGCGACTTTGGGGCCCCGCACGGCGCGGAAAATGCAGCCGAGAATCAACAGGGCCAGCACCCCCAGGGCTACCCAGAGCAACCGGGCATAGAAATCCATCATGCCTGGCCTCCTTCCAGCCGGCGCACACGGCGCAGCATTTCATTGGAATCCAGATCCTGCCCGGAGGCCTGCTCCAGGCAATGCACCTGGAAATGGCCCTCCTCAGACTCCACCGTAATGGTGCCGGGGGTCAGAGTGATGGAATCCGCCAGGATGATTCGGCCCATATTCGTTTTTAAAGAGGAATCAAAATCCGCCAGGGAGGAGTCGGGTTGGCCGGGGGTCCAGATTCGCCGCATGACGGAAAGGGCGGCTAAAATGACCTCCTTCAATAAATAAAAGAGATAGCCTACCGCCCGGGGAAGAAACCGGAGCCGTCGAAAATCCGCCCCAGGGGTCAGATCCAGCATGCGCAGGGAGAGCAGCCAAACGCAGCCCACCGCCAGCAGCCCGATCAGCAGGATTTCGACGGTCACATGGGCGTTGAAAAACACCCACAGCAGATACAATAGTAGAAAAAGCATGAGCGCCTCCTCCAGGGAAAATCAACCTATTATATTCCTTTTTGCTGAAAATACAAAATTGTTTCAAAATGAAACAAAATATTAATTAGAGTGTTGACAAATGAAACAAATCGTGTTACAATTTGAAACGTCGAAGGGAGGGAAGGTCATGGCGCAAAGAGGTACGCCCGCCGGCAGCGGGAAATACGCGGACCGGATTAAGGAGGCCAGGAAGGCCGCCGGGCTGAATCAGCAGCAATTGGCGGAGGCCCTGGGCATGAGCCGGAACACCGTCGCCGGGTGGGAAACGGGGCACAGCCGGCCCGATCTGGATTCCCTTCCCGCGCTGTGCAAGGCGCTGGGGCTGTCCCTGGGCGGCTTTTTCGGGGTTCGTGAAGGGGTAACCAGGGGGGAGCGGCAATTGCTGACTGCCTTCCGGTCCCTGGAGGCGGAGGATCAGCAGGCCATCCTTTGGCAGGTGGAGGCCCTGGCCGCTGGCCGGGCTACGAAACGGAAGGAAAAGCAGGAGCGGGAGACGAGGCATCTCCAGCATCTTCAAAGCCTGCGAGGTCAGGTGGTCGCCCTCTATCGCAGCGATCTTTTCGCCGCCGCGGGCACAGGGTTCCCCCTGGAAGGGGAACAGGGCGAAGCCATTTGGCTGCGGAAGGATGAAAATACCGAAAAGGCCGATGAAATCGTGACGGTCAACGGGCACAGCATGGAGCCTACCTTCGACCATGGGGATCAGGTGCTGGTGCAGCACACGGATCGCCTGCGGGAAGGGGAGATTGGCCTCTTCCTGGTGGACGGAGAAGGATACATCAAGGAATATAGAGCGGATGGGCTCTATTCTCACAATTCGGATTACGCGCCCCTGCGCTTCAGCGAGAACAGCGATGTTCGCCTGGTGGGCCGGGTGCTGGGCAAGGTTACAGATGAGCAGAGGTTGACAGAGGAAGAACAGAGCTGGTTGGAGGAATCAAAATGACAGAGAATTATGTTTACACCGAAGAGTTGAACCGGATGGATCCTCGCCTGATTCATGAAATGAACGCCCGGCTGTTCTTCCAATCCGGGCTGAAAAAGCCTCAGTATGGCGTGCGCCCCTGGCAATATGTGGAGATGGAATACAGGGACATGGGCCTGGTGCCGCCCTCTTATATTCCGCCGCTGGAAACCATGGAGGATGCGGAGATCTGGATGTGCCTGGATGATCGGGTGAACCGCCGGATGCGGATGCGGGAAAGCGGCATCGCGGTATAAGGTTTGTCCCCTAACAATTTTCAAAAAAACAGAGAAGCAGGAGGAAAAGAAGATGTGGATTACCCGAGATAAGAAAGAGGAAAGACTCAACTATGTAAAGTGCATGGCCTTCGGCTCCGCCTGCATCGCGCTGCTGATGGGGATGATGATTTTACTGTAAAAGAGGTCTGATTTCGCCCTTCTTGAGGAGAAATTCGCCCGGAAATTTTCCGGGTTTTTTTGTTGCACGGAAATGGTTCTTTCTGTATAATGATCGGGAGAAAGCGCAAGAGGAAATGGAAGAAGCTGGCATGCGTATACGGATTCTGGAGCTGATCGAGGGAGCGAAGCAGGCCCGGGGATTGACGGTGATCATCGACGTGCTGCGGGCCTTCTCCCTGGAGTGCTATTTATATGACTTTGGCGCGCGGCTGGTGCGGCCTGTGGGGCGCGTAGAGGAGGGCTTTGCTCTGCGGGAGGCCCATCCGGGGAGCCTGCTGATCGGCGAGCGGCAGGGGAAGATGATCGAGGGGTTCGACTTTGGAAACACTCCCGGCGGGATTCCCCCAGAAGCAGTCAAGGGTCGGCTGATTTTTCATACCACCAGCGCCGGTACCCAGGGGGTCGTTCAGGCTACCGGGGCCTCGGAGATCATTTCCGGCAGCCTGGTAAACGCGGCGGCAGTGGCTGCCTATATCAAAGCGAAGCAGCCGGAGGAGGTATCCCTGGTTTGTATGGGAAACGGCGGCGTCCGCCGGGCGGAGGAGGATCTGCTCTGCGCGGAGTATATTCGCAGCCTGCTGGAGGGGTGTCCCCTGGAGGATCTGCGGGAGCGGATCGAGGCTTTACCCACCCATGGCGCGGAGCATTTTTTCAACCCGGCGACCCAGGATGTGTTTCCAGAGCAGGATTTCTGGCTGTGCATGCAGGTGGATCGGTTCCCCTTTGTGCTGCGGATGGAGCGGGACGAGATCGGGCTGCGCAGCGTGCGGGAATTCGTAAGAAATGTGGAGGAATCAATTGATCAAGGAAGGGCATGATCGCTGGCAGCGCGGGCTGGCGGCGCTGGTGGCTGGCTGCCTGATCTGGAGCGGCGGAGGTTGGGCCACAGGGGAATCCCTGGTGATTACCACCGTGACGAAACGAAGTGTGGAACAGACCGAGGCTCCAATTGCGCTGGAAGGAGAGAGAGAGAAGGAGGGGGAAACCGAAGCTTCAGTAACGGCCATCGTCCTGGCCGAGGCATCGGAGGAGCCCGGCTCTTCCGTCGATTCCGAAGAGTCGGAGGCAGAGCCCCTGACGCTGGAGCTGCGACCCACTACGCCTATTAGCTTCACCAACGTGCTTTTTCACTACGTATACCTGGACGCCTATGCCCCAGGAGCGGATCGGCTGGTGTTGAGGATCTACAACCCGGAGGGGAAGACGGTATCCTTCCGAACCCGGCGCCATGTGAACAATGGATGGGATCCCAATCGATCCGCAGGGTACGTCATGGCACGGGGAGCAGACACCTGCGAGGGGATCAATGCCCTGTTTCCCAGCAACAGTGCGCCGGGGGCTTGGCGAATGGAGGTCACGGCCTACGCGGAGGGAAAAGGGGAAATCACGAGGAGCCTGGAGGTACAGATCACTTCCGCCCGTCCTCTGAAGATGAACCAACTGCCCCAGGTTCGGGAGATGATTCTGGGGGCGGAAGGGGGAGAGGTGGTTCCTGTCCAGGCGGGGAAAATTCGATACATCGCCCAGGATCCGAAGGATAAGCTGTTTGTCAAGGAATACTGGTTCAGCGGCGCCTTCGACCTGCGGCCAGTTGCAAACCAGAAATGTTCCCGTGCGGTTTTCTCCATGGCCCTCAGTTGGCTCGGGATAGATTTTTCTCCCATCCGGATGTCCGAGCTGGTTCGAAGCAAGGAGATTGAATACACCTATGACCGGGTGTGCGAGAAGATTGGCGGGGTACAGCGGCTGTCGGGAGATCTGGAGACCCTGTGGGCGGCTTATCAGGCGGGGGAGGCGTCCCCTGTTTCGCTGCATTTTGAGTACGAGGGAGGGATGCATGCCCTGCTGCTGGTGGCCCGGGATGAGGAGGATCCAGAGCTATTCTATGCCATTACCTCTGGGCAACGAGTGAATACCTCGGACTTCCCCGGGGGGCAGGAGCGGGATATGGTGATTCCGATCCTGATCGAAAAGGGAGAGAAGGGAGCGAGGATTCAGAGCCCCTTGCTAAAAAGATATCATAAAGGCGTAATAGACCAAATATGGAGTTGGACGAACAGCCGATGACTGGAAAGCAGGATGGTACGATAGGTGCGCGCGGGAGTTCCCCTCCGGGGCACGCTCTCTTTCCGCAACCTCAATGGTCGCGACTCCACACAGTGGAGATCGCTTCCTTTCGGTTGAGCTCACCTCAGGCGAAATATCCGCCACTGGCGGTCGCCAGAGGTGAGCCCGTTCCAGACGTAGCGGCACAAAGCGGCTGCCTTCGTGTATACACACTCGCCACCCGCTAAGTGCCGACGTCTTCCAAGGGCCCCTGAGTGAAACATCCCTTCGCACCACTGAGTAGTAAATTTTTGAAAAATATTGGAGGAGGCAAAGCATGCGAAAGACTAAAATCATCTGTACCATCGGCCCGGCTTGCGAGAACGAGGCCACCCTGGAAGCCATGTGCGACGCGGGAATGAACGTGGCCCGGCTGAATTTTTCCCACGGCACCCATGAGGAGCACCTGGCCAAGATTGAACTGATCAAGCGGGTTCGGGAAAAGAAAAAGCTGCCCATTGCCATTATGCTGGACACCAAGGGCCCGGAATACCGGATCAAGACCTTCCAGAACGGCAAGATTTTCCTGAAGGATGGGGACACCTTTACCCTGACCACCGACGACATTGAGGGGGATGAGACCCGAGTATCCGTTACCTACACCAAGCTGACGGAGGAGCTGGCGCCAGGGGACACGGTGCTGATCAACAATGGATTGGTAATCCTGAAGGTGACGGAGATTCAGGGCTCAAACGTTATCTGCCAGGTGGTGACCGGTGGGGAACTGAGCAACCGGAAGAGCATGAATTTCCCGGGGAAGGTGCTGAAGCAGGATTACCTGAGCGAGCAGGATCGAAGCGATATTCTCTTTGGCATCGCCAACGATGTGGACTTCATCGCCGCCAGCTTCGTTTCCTGCCGGGAGGACGTGCAGGCCCTCCGCACCCTGCTGGATGAAAACGGAGGCAAGGATATTGACCTGATTGCCAAGATCGAGAACCGCAAGGGCGTGGAAGAAGTGGAACAAATCTGCGAGGTGGCGGACGGCATCATGGTAGCCCGGGGTGATCTGGGGGTGGAAATTCCCTTCATGGAGGTGCCCGCGGTACAGAAATATTTGATCAGCCGCTGCCGGCTGCTGGGCAAGCGGGTCATCACCGCCACGGAGATGCTGGAGAGCATGATCCATAATCCCCGGCCCACCCGGGCGGAGATTTCCGACGTAGCCAACGCGGTCTATGACGGGTCTTCTGCCATCATGCTCAGCCGGGAAACCGCCGCGGGCAAGTATCCAGTCCAGGCGGTGAAGACCATGGCGGAGACGGCGGAGTACACGGAGAGCCACATCGATTACGCCGACTGGTTCCACACCACGAAGTTCAAGATGCGGAACAACCTGGACGCCATTTCCCACGCCACCTGTGCCATGGCGGTGGACGTGGACGCCAAGGCCATCGTGGTGAACTCCATCTCCGGCCGGACAGCCCGCATGGTTTCCCGATTCCGGGGTCCGGTCAACATCCTGGGCACCACCACGGATGAAAAGGCTTGGCGAAAGCTGAACCTGAGCTGGGCGGTAACGCCGGTGCTGAGCGAAGAATACAACAGCATGGACGTCATGTTCTGGCAGGATCTGAAATATGCGAAGGAGCTGCTGAACCTGCAGAGCGGGGATAATGTGGTGTTGACGGGGGGCCAGATTCACGGCGAGCCCGGGAACACCAATACAATTAAGGTAGAAAAGGTAAAATAAGAGGCAAGGGCCCCGGAGGGAAACATCCCTTCGCATGTAAATTATGCCAAATTGAAAGGAGATCCCCTGATGAGTTTTGAATTCCAGAAGTTGAAGGATCCGGCCTATTTCCGGGAAAACAGGCTGGACGCCCATTCCGACCATGTGGCTCTGGACGGGAAGGGGGAAAGCCTATGCCAGAGCCTGAACGGCGCCTGGTACTTCTTCTATGCCCGGAACGAGGGACAGGTGATCCCCGGGTTCGAAAGCGCGGAATATGATTGCCGGCCCTGGGCCACCATTCCCGTGCCTGCCCATATCCAGATGGAGGGCTATGGTCACCCGCAGTATGCCAATGTGCAGTATCCCTGGGATGGCACCGAGGACATCGACGTAGGAGGCATTCCGGAATTCTTCAACCCTGTAGGCTGCTACGCCCGTTACTTCACCCTGCCGGAAGACTGGGCTGGGGATCGGGTGATCCTCAGCTTCCAGGGGGCGGAAAGCTGCGTGGCCGTATGGCTGAACGGGCAGTACGTGGGCTTCGCCTCCGACAGTTTTACCCCGGATGAATTTGACATCACTCCCTATCTGCGGGCAGGGGAGAACAAGCTGGCCTGCCGGGTGTATCGCTGGGGTATCAGCAGCTGGCTGGAGGATCAGGACTTCATGCGCTTCAGCGGTTTGTTCCGGGACGTCTATCTGCAGCGGATTCCGAAGGCCCATTTAGACGATTTGCGAGTGATCACCACTCTGGACGAGCATTATCAGGACGCGGTGCTGGAGGTAGAGGTGAAGGCTACGGCTCCTGCGGGCAGCAAAGCGGTATTGGAGCTGTGGGACGGGGAGAAAGTCATCGAAGGGATCGAGTTTATCATTCAGGAGGAGAAGACCGCCCTGGCCATCCCGGTGACGAATCCCCGGAAATGGAGCGCGGAGATTCCCTATTTGTACGACTTGCAGATTCGGCTGTTGAATCCCGACGGGGAAATCTCGGAGCAGGTAAGCCAGAAGGTGGGCTTCCGCCGGTTCGAAATGAAGGACGGGCTCATGCTGATCAACGGCCAGCGCATCGTCTTCAAGGGCGCCAATCGTCATGATTTCTGCGCGGAGACAGGCCGGGCGGTGACGCCGGAGAAGATTCGCCGGGATCTGATCACCATGAAGCGGCACAACATCAATGCCATCCGCACCAGCCATTATCCCAACAGCAGCGTGCTGTACGACCTGGCGGACGAGCTGGGGCTATACATCATCGACGAATGCAACATGGAAACCCATGGAGTTTGGGCCCAGATCTATTCCGGAAAGATTCCGGAGGAGGGCAGCCTGCCGGGAAACCGGATGGAATATCTGCCCCTGATGCTGGACCGGGTGCACAGCATGGTGGAGCGGGACAAGAACCATCCCAGCATCATCATTTGGAGCTGTGGCAACGAGAGCTACGGTGGACGGGTGATCTACGAGATGAGCCAGGAATTCCGCCGGATGGACGATACCCGCCTGGTCCATTACGAAGGCGTCTGCCAGGGGAAGGATATGGGCTATAAGGACACCACGGACATGGAAAGCCAGATGTATACCCCCGTGGCGAAAATCAAGGAATGGCTGGCGGAAAACAAGGAAAAGCCCTTCATCCTCTGCGAATATACCCACAGCATGGGTAACTCCAACGGCGCCATGCATTGGTACACGGAATACGCCTATCAGGAGCCCCGATATCAGGGCGGATTCATCTGGGATTACATCGACCAGAGCATCCGCGTTCGTGATCGGCAGGGGAAGACGGCGTACCTGTACGGCGGGGATTACGATGACCGACCCAACGACGGGGATTTCTCGGGCAACGGCATTTGCTTCGGCAACGGCGATCCGACCCCCAAGATGCAGGAGGTCAAATACAATTACCGCAACATCGAGGCGGAGGTGGATGTTTCCGGCATTCTGATCCGGAACCGGCATCTGTTCCGCAGTACGGCGGATTTCGCTGGCCTGGTGACCCTGGCCCGGGAGGGCGTGGAGATTCAGAAGGTATCCCTGGATACGGATGTGGCCCCTCTGAGCGAAAAGAAGTATCCGCTGCCGGTCGCGATTCCAGAGAAGGCGGGAGAATACACCGTCACCGTTTCCTTCCGGCTGAAGGAGGACACGGAATGGGCCCCGGCGGGGCATGAAATCGCTTGGGGACAGGGCGTATGGCGCGTCGCGGGAGAAGAGAAGCAGCAGCCCGCCGCCCCGAAGCTACGGGTGGTGGTGGGAGACCATAACACCGGCGTGTTCGGCGATGGATTCTCCGCCATGTATTCCATGGAGCACGGTACCCTGATCTCCTACACCGTGTGCGGCCGGGAGATGCTGAAAACGCCGCCACGGCCAGCTCTTTGGCGGGCACCCACCAACAACGACTACGGTAACCGCATGCCCGCCAGATACGCCCAGTGGAAGATCGCCGATCTGTATGCCGCGCCCATGAGCGATGGCCAATTGAAGAAGGAAAAGGGCGTCCTACCGGTGGAGCGGACACCCGAGGGCGGAGTGACCTTCCGTACCTGGTGGACCCTGCCCACGACGCCGGCAACGGAATGCCAGATGATCATTACCATCCATCCCTGTGGCCGGACGGAGCTGCGGCTGGAATATGATCCGATCCAGGAGCTGGGAGATATGCCCATCTTCGGCATTACCTTCAAGATGGACGCGGATTTCGACCAGGTGAAATACTACGGCCGGGGCCCGGCGGAATGCTATGTGGACCGACAGGAAGGGGCCCGGCTGGGAATCTATGAATTCCAGGCGGGAGAGAATCTGACTCCTTACCTGGTGCCCCAGGAGGCGGGGAACCGCACGGATGTCCGATGGGCAGAGGTGACGGATTTCCGAGGCCGGGGGCTGAAGATTCTGGGGGATGGCATGGAATTCAATGCCCTGCCCTGGACCGCGCACGAAATTGAAAACGCCACCCACGGGAACGAGCTGCCCCAACGGCAGTACACCGTGGTGCGGGCGGCCCTGCGCCAGATGGGCGTGGCGGGGGATGACAGCTGGGGCGCAAGAACCCATGAGGAATATCTGATCGACGCCAGTCAGAAGCTGATCTTCCGCTGCTGCATTCAGCCGAAGATGTAAGAACAGGTTCTTTTCACTTCCCCCCGCTCCGCGGGGGAAGTTTTTTTGTGCTTTTCTTTTTCCCCGCTTCGCGGGGGAGTTTTCTTTGGTGTTATCCATAAAAAAACAACCCTGAGTGCTTGCTCAGGGTTGTCCTTTTTGAACGAATCACTTCTTCACATATTCCTTCTTCACGTAGCCGCTGCCATCATCGAAGGAGATCTTATACCAGTTGCCCTTCTCATCCAGCACGGTGATCTTCGTGCCGGGCTCCAGCTGCGTCACAGTGGCATAGCCCAGGCCTGCATCCCGGCGGATGTTGACCTTGCCGCCATTGGGATTGGTGATGGTGGCGGAGAAGGAATTATAGGGCGCCTTGGTGGGCGCAGGGGTTTCACCGGGCTTCGGGGTAGCCGTGACGCCAGGTTTCTTGGAGGAAAGAAATTCATTCTTCACATAGCCGGCGCCCAGCATGGCAGTGGAGGTAATCTTGGACCAGCCCTTTTCCGTGGAAACCAAAGTTACCTCAGAACCTACGGGCAGGGAAATCATGACCGCATATCCCTTTTCGCTGGGACCCCGACGAACGTTGACGGACTTGCCATTGGCGGAGGTGATATAGCGAACCTTGCCCGCGCTGGGATCCTTGGTGGGCACTGGGGTTGCATTCGGATCGGGGGTGTTGGTCGGGGCGGGGGCAGTCTTGGTCAGATAAGAATTCATCATCCAGCCGGAGATCGGATCGGATATGCGGCTCCAGCTGCCGTTGACCTGTTCTACGGTCACCTCTGTGCCGGGCTCCAGCTCCCCATCCACCGCATAGCCCTTTCCAGCGCCCCGGCGAACATTCACCGTACGGCCACTGGGATTCTTAACATAAGCGGTATAAGGTGTGCCAGCGTTGCCGGACTTTTTTACCACCTTGTCGGAAAGCAGGGATTTTTTGATATAACCGGTCCCAGCGGAGGCGGACACATAGCTCCAGGTTGCGCCGGAGCTGAGCACCTTGACTTTATCGCCCTGATACAGCGTCGCTGTCTGACCAAAGGAGGTGGCCGGGCCGGAACGGAGCGCGGAATTATCCTTGGTTACGTATGCGGTAGAGGTGGAAGAGGCCTTCAAATATTTCCGCATGACATACCCTTCCGCGCCATCTGAAAAATGGACATAAGCCCAATTGGTGTCATACTTCTTATAGGAAACGACAGCAAAATCCGCGCGATAAGAATCCTTCACCTTGGAGGTGGCGTCCGGCTTTTCCCGAATCTTTAGGGATGAGGTTCCGCTGACATAATAATAGGTCGCAGCGGAAGCGGACACCAGGGGAAAAACCAGGGTCAGCACCAGCAGGAACAGTAACAGAGACCGCTTTTTCATGAAAACAAACCTCCCAATCACCACTCGGGTGAGAATATACCGTGCTTATGATACCAAAGGCGGCTTAAAATGTAAATAGTTTTTCAATAAAAGAGAAGAAAATTTTAAGGAATTATTAAGAAAATGTTTCTTTGAAAAGTGATATATTCTGTGCTAAAATATAAAAGTTTTCCGAGTTGAAGGATTGACTTTAGCACGCTAATGTGATAGCATGGAAAAGAATTCTTTTGGAGGGAGGCGCCTCGGTGGACTGGAACGAGGATGTGATGGACGAGCTGGAGCGAATCGGCTTCCAGCTGCGCGGACTCTATCAGCGAAAGGGCTTTGCCCGATATCGGATGAGCAAATTTGAGGAATACGACCTTTACAGCCGGAACAAGGATTTCCTGCTGAGCGAGGGGGTCATCACCTTTACGGACACCAATGGCCGCCTGCTGGCCCTGAAGCCGGACGTGACGCTGAGTATCGTCAAGAATGTAGGGGATTGCGGCGCCGGGCTGCAGAAGCTGTATTACCACGAGAATGTGTATCGGGTTTCCGCCGGGGCGGACGGCTTCCGGGAGGAGACCCAGGTGGGCGTGGAATGCATGGGCCAGGTAGATGGAAAGGCCATCAGCCAGGTGCTGGAGCTGGCGGCGGAGAGCCTGGCGCTGTTGAGCCCGGACTATATTCTGGAAATCAGCCATCTGGATCTCCTGGGGGCCCTGGTGGACAGCATCGCCACGGATCACGGCATGCGGGAGGCCATGCTGAAATGCGCCGGGGAAAAGAACCAGCACGGCATTCGGGAGCTCTGCCGGCAGGCAGGGCTTCACCCGGGGGCGGAGGAGCCCCTGATCTCCCTGCTGGGGATCTACGGGCCGCCCAAGACCGTGATGCCGAGAATTCGCCGACTGGCGGAGGAGAACGGATGCGAGGAAGCCGCCAGGGAGCTGGGGGAGGCGGTGGCCTCCTTTGCCGGCGCAGAGGCGGAAAGCCACCTGTGGATCGATTTTTCCGCCACGGGGGATCTGAAGTATTACAATGGCATCGCCTTCAAGGGCTTCCTGCAGGGAATTCCGGATCCCGTGCTCAGCGGCGGGCAGTATGACGCGCTGATGAAGCGGATGCATCGGAAGGATCGGGCCATTGGGTTCGCCGTGTTCCTGCACCGGCTGGATCGGCTGGAAGGAGGTGCGCGAGGATGAGTCAGATGTTGAATGTGGCCCTGCCCAAGGGCAGATTGGGCGAGAAGGTATATGGGCTCTTTGCTCAAGCTGGGTTTGAATGCCCGGCGCTGCTGGAAAACAGCCGGAAGTTGATTTTCGAAAACGAGGCAGCCGGGGTTCGCTATTTCTGGGTCAAGCCCAGTGACGTGGCCATTTATGTGGCCCGGGGCGCGGCGGACATCGGAGTGGCCGGGAAGGATATCCTGTTGGAATATCAGCCGGAGGTTTACGAGCTGCTGGATCTGGGCATCGGCAAATGCCGCATGGCGGTGGCTGCCCCGGAGGGATTCGAGGAAAACCCTGCTCGCACCCTGCGGGTGGCGACGAAGTTCAGCCGCATCGCCCGGGATTATTATGGCAGCAAAGGTCGGGAGATCGATATTATCCACCTGAACGGCAGCATCGAGATCGCCCCGATTTTAGGGCTCAGCGATGTGATTGTGGATATCGTGGAAACGGGGACCACCCTGCGGGAGAATCACCTGGAGGTGCGGGAAACCATCGTGCCCATCTCCGCACGGCTCATCGCCAACAAGAGTGGGTTCAAATTCAAAAGAGCCGCCATCGAACGGCTGATGGCGGGATTGGAGGAGCAGGCAAAATGATCCGGATTCTGAAAATGGGCGAGGTACCCACGGAGGAGATTTTCAATCGCAATATGCCGACGGCCAACGTGGCGGACATCGTGACGGACATCATCGCCCAGGTGCGGGCCCGAGGGGACGCGGCGCTGAAGGAATATACCGCCAAATTCGACGGCGCGGCGCTGGACAGCCTGCTGGTTTCTCCGGAGGAAATGGCGGAGGGCGTGGCTCAGGTGGAGCCCGAATTCCTGCGGGTGCTGGAGGAGGCGGCGGCCAATATCCGGAAATTCCACAGCCGGCAGGTGCGGAACTCCTTCGTCATCAACGACGAGGACGGCATCGTCATGGGCCAGAAGGTGATCCCCGTGGATCGGGCAGGGGTGTATGTGCCCGGCGGTACGGCGGCCCTGTCTTCCACGGTGCTGATGGACATCATTCCTGCCAAGATCGCGGGGGTGAAGGAAATCGTCATGACCACGCCTCCCGGAAAGGACGGGAAGATTGATCCCTCCATTCTGGCAGCGGCGAAGGTGGCGGGGGCGGACCGCATCGTGAAGGCGGGAGGCGCCCAAGCCATCGCGGCCCTGGCCTATGGCACGGAGAGCGTGCCGAAGGTGGACAAGATCGTGGGCCCGGGGAACGCTTTCGTGGCGGAGGCGAAGCGGCAGGTTTATGGCGTGGTGAGCATCGACATGATCGCCGGCCCCAGCGAAATTCTGGTGGTGGCGGATGGGAAGAGCAATCCCCGGCACCTGGCGGCGGATCTGTTGAGCCAGGCAGAGCACGACAAGGTGGCCAGCGCGGTGCTGGTGACGGACAGCGAGGACCTGGCCCTGGCGGTGCAGGCGGAGATTGAACGCCAGCTACCTCTGCTGGAGCGGGAGGAGATCGCCCGGGCATCCATCGAAAACCATGGGAAGATCATTCTGGCGGAGGATCTGCGGGAGGCCATCGAGATTGCCAACGAGATTGCGCCGGAGCATCTTGAGCTGTGCATGGATAACCCCTTCGATTACCTGGATGGGATTCGCCACGCGGGGTCCATCTTCATGGGGCGGAACTGTCCGGAGGCATTGGGAGACTATCTGGCGGGGCCCAACCATACCCTGCCCACCCAGGGAACGGCCAAGTTCTCATCCCCCCTGAGCGTGGATGATTTTGTAAAGAAGACCCAGTTCACCTATTTCACCCGGGACGCTTTGAACCGGGTAGCGGCGGACGTGGCGCTGTTCGCCCGGAAGGAAGGGCTGACGGGCCATGCTCGCAGCGCCCTGAGCCGGGGAGAGGAGGAGGCATGAGCCCGTATTTTTCCCAGCGGTATCAGGATTTGAAAGCTTACACCCCCGGAGAGCAGCCGAAGCAGCGGAAATATATCAAGCTGAACACCAATGAAAGCCCCTTTCCACCCGCGCCGGGGGTCAGGGAACGGGTAGCGGAAGAGGTACAGCGGCTGAACCTGTACTCCGACCCGGAGAGCAGCCTCCTGCGGCAAAAGCTGGCAGAGGGGCTGGGGATCGGGGCGGAAAACCTGATCATGACCAACGGCAGCGATGAGGCACTGAACTACGCCTTCATGGCCTTCTGCGATGAAGATCGGCCGGCGGTCTTTCCGGACATCACCTATGGATTCTATCCGGTGTTCGCCCGGATCAATCGGCTGCCCTTTCAGGAGATCCCCCTGACGGCGGATTTCCGGATTGATCCCCGGGATTACGACGGGATTCCGGGTACGCTTTTCCTGGCGAACCCAAATGCTCCCACTGGGCTGGCCCTGGGGCTGGAGGTCATTGAGGACTTACTGAAGCGCCGGAAGGAGCATATTCTGGTGGTGGACGAAGCCTATGTGGACTTTGGGGGAGAAAGCGCGGTGAAGCTGATTCACAGGTACGAAAACCTGATCGTTACCCGGACCTTCTCCAAATCCCGATCCCTGGCGGGGCTGCGGCTGGGCTTTGCTGCGGCGGCTCCGGAGCGGATTCAGGAAATGAAGACCATGCAGTATTCCACCAATCCTTACAACGTGGACCGGCTGGCCCAGGCCGCGGGGATCGCCTGCCTGGAGGCGGACGAATATAATTTGGAAAACGTGAAAAAGGTTTGTGAAACCCGAAGCTGGACCCAGGCGCGGCTGGAGGAGATGGGCTTTGAAATGACGGACAGCCGAACCAATTTCCTCTTCGTCCGGCATTCCGCCTTCCCGGGCTCCCGGCTGCGGGACGCCCTGCGGGAGAAGGGAATCCTGATTCGCTGGTTTGACCAGGAACGAATTCGGGATTGGAGCCGGATCACCATCGGTGCCCAGGAGGAAATGGAAACCCTGGTTCACGCAGTTCAACAGCTGCTGGAGGAATAAAGATGCGGACAGCAGAAATTATCCGAAAAACCGGAGAAACGGACATCCGAGTCGCCCTGAACCTGGACGGCACCGGGAAATGTGAAATCGACACCGGAGTGGGCTTTTTGAACCACATGCTGGAGCTCTTCGCCCGCCACGGCCGGTTTGACCTGCGGGTTTCCTGCAAGGGGGACACCTGGGTGGACGACCACCACAGCGTGGAGGATATCGGCATCGCCCTGGGCCAGGCCTTCGATCAGGCCCTGGGGGAGAAAAAGGGCATCCGACGCTACGGGCAGCGGCTGCTGCCCATGGACGAAACCTTGATTCTTTCGGCGGTGGATCTGAGCGGACGCAGCTATTTAGGCTACAGCCTGCAGATTCCGACAGAGAAGGTAGGTACCTTTGACACGGAGCTGGGGGAGGAATTTTTCCAGGGCTTTGTTCGCCATGCCCGGTGCACCCTGCACATTTGCCAGCTGGCTGGAGCCAACAGCCATCACATTCTGGAAGGGACCTTCAAAAGCGTGGCCCGGGCCCTGAAGGAAGCCGTAGAGATTGATCCTGCCCTGGCCGGGGAAATTCCGTCGACGAAAGGAATGCTATAAAGCCATGACAGCCATTGTGGATTACGGCGTAGGGAACCTGTTTTCCCTGCGCAGCAGCCTGGAAGCCCTGGGGGATGCGCCAAAGATCACCGCTGATCCGGCGGAGATCTTGCAGGCGGATCGGGTGATTCTACCCGGGGTGGGTGCCTTTGCCGACGCGGCGGAGAAGCTGCGGACCACGGGATTGGATCTGGTGGTCAAGGAAGCTGCCGCCGCAGGGCGCCCGCTGCTGGGCATCTGTCTGGGTATGCAGCTGCTGTTCGAAAAGAGCATGGAATATGGGGAACACCCAGGGTTAGGCCTGCTGGCGGGGACGGTGCGCCCCATTCGGGAGATTCTGACGGAGGCAGGCGCCGACCCGGAAGGGCAGCTGAAAATTCCTCAAATGGGCTGGAACGCCCTGCGCTTCCGGCGGGAAAGCCCGCTGATAAAGTACCTGCGGGAAGGGGAGTATGTGTATTTCGTCCACTCCTTCGCCGCCACGGGCTGCGAGGATTCCTTGATCGCGGACACGGAATACGGGGCTTACCTGACCGCCTGCGTCGGAAAAGGGAACGTGATGGGGTGCCAGTTCCATCCGGAGAAGAGCGGTCAGACGGGGCTGCGAATCCTGCAAGCATTCTGCGAAATGGAGAGGGAATGAGAAAAGATGATCATTTTTCCGGCCATTGACCTCTATGAAGGGAAGGCGGTTCGCCTGCTGAAGGGGGACTACGCCCAGATGACGGTGTACAGCGAGCACCCGGCGGAAGTGGGGCGGCAGTTTGTGGACCAGGGGGCCACCCATGTGCACCTGGTGGACCTGGAGGGCGCCCGGGAGGGCACCGCTCCCAACCTGAAAACGGTGCTGCAATTAAAAGAAGAAACCGGTCTGTTTTGTGAAATTGGCGGTGGAATTCGAGAAATGGACACGGTTCGGACCTATCTGGACAATGGGCTGGACCGGGTTATCCTGGGCACGGCCGCGGTGCAGGATCCGGACTTTCTGGCGGAGGCCCTGGACCAATACGGTGAGCGCATCGCCGTAGGGGTGGACATTCGGGATGGATACGTTTCCATCCGGGGATGGACGGAAAACTCCGCGTATCCCTTCCTGGAATTCTGCGAGAAAATGGCCCGGCTGGGGGTGAAAACCCTGATTTGCACCGATATCAGTCGGGACGGGGCCATGCGGGGAACCAACCGGGAGCTATACCGCCAGCTGAGCCAGGAGCTGAGCCTGCAGATCACCGCCAGCGGCGGCGTGTCCACCCTGGAGGATGTGCGGGCCCTGCGGCGGATGAACCTGTACGGCGCCATCATCGGCAAGGCCTGGTACACCGGGGCCATCGACCTGCGGGCGGCCATGAAGGAGGCAGAATGATTACAAAACGGATTATTCCCTGCCTGGATGTAAAGAACGGCCGGGTAGTGAAGGGTGTGAATTTCCAAGGACTGGGGGATGTGGACAGCCCGGTGCGGCTGGCGAAAATGTACTCCGAGCGAGGGGCGGACGAGCTGGTGTTCTACGATATTACCGCCTCCGCAGAGGGCCGGGCCCTGTTTACGGACATCCTGACGGAAACGGCCCGGCAGGTGTTTATCCCCCTGACGGTGGGGGGCGGCATCAACACGGTGGCGGATTTTGACCGGGTGTTAAAATGCGGGGCGGATAAAGTGTCGGTGAACTCCGGGGCTATTCGGGATCCCTCCCTCATCGGCCAGGCGGCGAAGAAATACGGCGATCAATGCGTGGTGCTGAGCGTGGATGTGAAACGGGTGGACGGCGTTTTTCGAGTGTTCGCTAAGGGCGGCAGGGAAAATACGGGCCTGGAAGCCCTGGAATGGATTCGCCGGGGCGTGGGAGACGGCGCGGGGGAAGTGGTGGTCAACTCCATCGACACCGACGGCGTAAAGCAGGGCTTTGACCTGGAAATGCTGGAAAAGGTATGCGAAGTGGCGAAGGTGCCCGTCATTGCCAGCGGCGGCGCGGGAAAAATCGAGGATTTTCTGACGCTGTTCCAGTCCATCCCCGGGGTGGATGCCGGGCTGGCCGCCTCCATCTTCCATTTCGGAGAGGTCAGCATCAGCGATTTGAAACAGGCGATGAAAGCGGCGGGGATTCCCGCCAGAGTATAAAAGGAGAAAAGCATGCTAACGATTGAGGAGTTAAAATTTGACGAAAAGGGTCTGATTCCCGCCATCGTGGTGGACGCCAAGAGCCGCAAGGTGCTGACCCTGGCTTACATGAACCGGGAGAGCCTGGCCATTTCCCTGGAAAAGGGGCTGACCTGCTTCTGGAGCCGCAGCCGACAGGAGCTGTGGCTGAAGGGGGAAACCAGCGGGAACTATCAGCACATCGTGTCCATCACCGCGGACTGCGACCGGGACGCCCTGGTGGTGCTGGTGGAAAAGGACGGCCCGGCCTGCCATTTGGGGACAGACAGCTGCTTCAATGATCCCCTGTATATCAGCGAATCCCGGCAGGATTTTACCTATCAGGGACTGTACGAGCTGCTGCAGGGCCGGAAGGCGAAAAAAAAGGAGGGCTCCTATACCACCTACCTTTTTGAGAAGGGGCTGGATAAGATCCTGAAAAAGGTGGGAGAGGAATCCACGGAGGTGATCATCGCCGCCAAGGACCAGGACAAGAAGGAAACCATCTATGAAATCGCGGACCTGGCCTATCATGTGATGGTGCTGATGGTGGAAGCGGGAATCAGCCTGGAGGAGATTCGGAACGAGCTGGCCGGCCGACATGTGATCGACCACAAAGTAAAGCAGGAGAAGATGACGGCGCAATGATGGATTTGCATACCCATTCCACCTTCTCCGACGGCGCCCATTCCCCGGAGGAGATGGTGCAAGAGGCCATCGCCAAAGGCTTGCGCCAGTACGGAATTTCGGACCACTCCCACGCGGATTGGGACGAGGTTTGCATGCCGACGGAAAACATTCCCGCCTATCACCAGGAATTGCGCCGGCTGAAAGAGGCCTACGCCGGGCAAATTGAGATCAAATGCGGGCTGGAGCGGGACTACTACTCTGACGATTTTTCCGAATATGATTATGTTATCGGTTCGGTGCACGCCATGCGCATGCCGGATGGCTATTATCTCTGCGTGGACTGGATGCCGGAGCGGATGGAGCGGGATTGCGAAACCTATTTCGGCGGGGATTGGTACGCCCTGACGGAAGCCTTTTTCCAGCTGGAAGCGGACGTGGTTCGCCGGACGAAATGCGACATCATCGGCCATTTTGACCTGGTGTCGAAATTCAATGAACAGAGGCGCTGGTTCGATCCTGCCCATCCTCGGTACCGGGCAGCCTGGCAGGGGGCGGCGGAGACGCTGCTGCGGACGGGAAAGACCTTCGAGGTCAATACCGGCGCCATCTCCCGGGGATATCGGACGGACGCCTATCCTGCGAAGGAAATTCGGACATATTTAAAGGAGAAGGGAGCAAAGCTGATCCTTTCCAGCGACGCCCACCAGAAGGAGAACATCTGTTTCCAGTTCGACCGATTCGCGGCGGAAATCTGATGTTGCCACCTGAAAACAATCGTGGTATCATTCCTTCCGGAAACGGAGGGATTTTTTCGATGAGCTATCTGTATGAGACCCATATGCACACCTGCCTGTCCAGCGCCTGCGGCGTCAGCACGGGGAAGGAGCATGTGCGCTTTTATAAAGAACGGGGATATGCCGGGATCATTATTACGGATCATTTCTTCGGCGGGAACACCGCCGTGCCCCGGAATCTGCCCTGGGAGGAGCGGATTGATCTGTTCTTTCGGGGGTATGAGGACGCCTGGGAGGAAGGGCAGAAGGTGGGGCTGGACGTATTCTTCGGGCTGGAGCAGAACTTCATCCATGATGAGTTCCTGGTCTATGGGCTGACGAAGGATTACATGAAGGCCCATCCGGAAATGGAACGTTGGACCCGCCGGCAGCAGCTGGAGGAGGTTCACCGGGCCGGGGGCGCTGTGATTCAGGCGCATCCCTTCCGCCTGCGGGACTATGTGGATAAGATTCGGGTGGGGGAGCTGTTCGCTGACGGCATCGAAGGGGCCAACGCCGGCAACACGCCGCTGGATGACGCCCGGGCCCTGGCCTATGGGCGGGCCAAGGGGCTGCTGATGACTGCGGGCAGCGATAATCATCACTCTCCGACGGAAAAGCTGTTCGGCGTGGAGCTGGAGAATAAGCTCAACGATATCTACGATTATGTCCGCCTGATTCGCCAGGGCGGCCCCATTGGGCTGCACGTGCCGAAGGAGAGATGGACCATGCCGGAGGAAGCGATTGACGAGCGGCATCTGGCCTACTGGCTGAATGAGAATGAAGAAGAGGTACTAATGGGCGCTCCTTGGAATTGAAAATGGGGGCATTCAGCATAGTTTAATTTACCGGATGTTCACATATCCCCAGGAAAAGATATGATATAATCATCGCGGCGGGAAATCCGCCGCGAGATTTTTTAGTGACATCGAGGATGTATAAGTGAAAGCCATTTGGAAACGGGAGCTGCAAAGCTATTTCTACACGCCGGTGGGATACGTGTTTCTGGGCGTGTTTTTGCTGATTTCCTCTGTGCTGTTCTTTTTATCCATATTGCGGCAGCACAGCGGGGATCTGCCCACCTTCATCGGGCAAATGAGCTATCTCTGGATGCTGCTGAGCCCGGTGCTGACCATGCGGCTGCTGGCGGAAGAGCATCAAAAAAAGACGGATCAGCTGCTGGTGACCAGCCCAGTGAGCCAGGTGGGGATCGTAGCAGGGAAATACCTGGCCGCGGTGACCATGCTGGTCATTACCGCGGGAGCCACGCTGCTCTATGTCGCCGTAGTGGCGATTTATGGCAAAATCTATCCGGCTGAGCTGCTGGTGAACTATCTGGGCTTCCTGCTGCAGGGATGCGCCTTCGTGGCGCTGGATCTGTACATCAGCGGATGCGCGGGCACCCCGGTGACCGCCGCGGTCATGGCCTTTGGCGCCAATTTCCTGATCTGGATGATCGATCTGATGGAGGGGCAGGTCAGCATGGCCTGGCTTTCCGAGTGCATCAATTTCATCAGCCTATACCATCGAAACGAGCCTTTCCTGATGGGGCAATTCAGCTGGGCCGGGGTGCTTTACGAAATCAGCTTCGTACTGATTTTCCTGGGGATGACGGTTCATCATTTGGAAAGAAGGCGGAGAGGATGAAAAAGGACAGAAAGAAAGGGTGCCGGCTCTTGCATCAGCGGGCGGGCACGGGCATGCTCATCCTGCTGATGGCGGCGGTGATCGGGCTAAACATCGGAATCACAGCTCTGGAGAAGAAAAAGGGCTGGCGAGTGGACTATTCCTTCAACGGAATTACGACGCAAAGCGAAACAACCCAGCTCGCCCTTCAGCAGCTGGATAAAGCCGTACATATCTACGCCTTTTTCTCGAAAGGCCAGGAGGACGCTCCGCTGATGGAGCTGCTGGACAGATACGCGGCGGTTTCCGATCAGGTGACCTGGGAGCAGGCGGATCCCAGCCTGAATCCCGCGCTGGTGACCCGCTTTTCCACTGCGACGGAGAGCGTCAACTCCGACAGCTTGATCGTCTATTGCGGGGAAACCAACCGCTGGCGGATTCTCAACCCGACGGACTTCATCAGCCTGAGCATGGACGAGGAAACAGGGACCTATACCTATGCCGGGTATACCTATGAACGGGCGATCACCAGCGCCATCCTCTATGTGACCCGGGAGGAGATCCCCCGGGTAAGCATCCTGCAGGGACATGGCGAACTGGATGGGGAAACTCTCAGCGCTTTTGACCGCTTCCTGACGGAAAACCATTATGAGGTCACCTATCAGGATCTTTCCGACGCGGAATATATCCCGGACCCATCCGAGCTGATCATCTTCTTCAGCCCCATGCGGGACTTGACGGAGGTGGAGCTTTCGAAGCTGAACAGCTTTATCGACCAAGGCGGATGTTTGCTGTTTACCTGCGATTACACGGATCCGGTGGAGGAGATGCCGAACTATCTGGCCCTGTTGCGCTCCTATGGATTCCTGCCCAAGGAAGGGATTGTGATCGCGGACCGGGAGGACACCAATAGCTACTATAACAATATCCGTATCGATCTGATTCCGGAGATGCAGCGGACGGACGTGACCATGGAATTGGTGACCTCCGGAGCGGATACCGTGCTTCTGCCGGGTAGCCGAGCCTTCGAGACCCCTGGGGAGACGGATCGAAACCTGACCGTGCTCCCCGTGCTAACAAGCGGAGAAAAGGCCTATTTGAAGCAGCTGAGCGCCAGCATGACCAACGTGGAAAAGGAAGAGGGGGATGAAACCGGTCCCTTCGCCCTGGCGCTGCAGGCGCAGCGGGTGACCTCCGGAGGGTATATCAGCCGGGCCTTTATCATCGGCAGCAGCGGCGCGATGACGGAGGAGCAGATTTACGCCATGACGGATGTGCAGCAGCTGATGATTCGCATGGTGGAATACCTGACAGGGGAGAGCAACACGAATCTGGAAATCATGGCCAGAAACGCCCTTCGTCCTGGAATCAGCGCCCGGGGGAATGGATTGGGCAGCCTGATGGTCACGGTTTTGCCCCTGAGCGTGCTGCTGGTGGCCTTGGTGGTATTGATCAGAAGAAGGAATTTATAAAAAATGCTGAAGGTGGAAAAGAAGCAAAAGAAAGGGTCCGGGAAAAAGGTCATCTTTGGGGGCCTTTTCCTGCTGCTCCTGGGCAGCGGAATACTGGCCTATATCGCGCTCCAGCCTCCAGAGCCGTTTCCTGTGCGGATAGATACCAGGGGCAGCCTCTGGCAAAGGGATCCAGGAGAGATCGAATGGATGAAAATCCAGGTGAAGGGCCGAAATGCCTGGATCGCGGAGCGGAATGAAGCAGGAGAAATGGTGACGCAGGTCGCCGCCGTGGAAGTGGAGAACACCGAGGATTGGGCTTTGGATGAGGTTCTTGGGGACCAAATGCTGGATGCTCTGGCTAACATGGTGTATGAAGAAATCCTGACGGAAGACGCGGCAGACTATCAGGAGAGATTGGCGGAATTCGGGCTTTCGGAGCCGGCGCTGATTGCGGAGGTCAGGTATACGGATGGCACAGAGAAGACCATTCGAGTTGGAGATAAAAGCGAAATTGATGATCAGGATCTTCGATTTATGCTGATCGATGGGGATGACCGGCTGTTCGCGGTGGCGGGGAGCCTGATGGAAGACCTGACCATCGAGCAGGCGGTGCTGCATCCAGTAGTGCAGCCGGAAATCCAGACCAGCCGGTTGGATCGCATCACCGTATGGGATAAAGATGGGAAGAAAATCAATGAGTGGACTCTGGATGGGCAGATTACGGATGCAGACGCAGCAGGAAACTGGCTGGCCGGGTGGGAAGAGGAGAAGACATGGATCACCTATCCGGCGGATCAGGATCAGATGTCCAATTTGAAGAAGAACGCGGGGAACCTCCGGCTGGGCCTGTATGTGGCGGAGGGAACGGAGGAAAACCTGGTCCAATATGGGTTGTCCCAGCCGCAGTACCGAATCGAAATCCATCTGGCCGCGGGAACCACGGGACAAATTCTGGAGGAAGGGGCCTATGATGTGAAGGATTGGGAAGAGGAATGCCTGACCTTCGCCATCGGACAATCCCGGAATGAAATGACGGATTACGCTCTTTACCAGGGAACCATCTATACCATGAATCATTTTACCACCGCCACCCTGACGGAGACGCGTTCCAAGGATACCACCGCCAGATATCCGGTGCTGGTGGCTCTCGAAAACTTGAGCGGCATGGAAATCTATCAGCCGGATGGCACGATCACTTCCTATGAGCTTCAGCGGAGCACCGTACCTGCGGAGGTGGAAGGGGAGGTGGATCAGGTCGTGATCAGCTGCCGAAAGGATGGGGAAGAAATTCCCTATTCCGTCTTTGAAGCGGCCTATGAAAGATGGCTGGTGATCAATGTCAGCGGAACGCTGCCAGCGGGATGGCAAAAGAAAAGCACGGAAATAAGCTATGCTTTCCGAACGCTGGCCGGAAAAACCCATACCGTCGAAATGAGCGATTTCGACGGATTGCACGACGCAGTGACTGTGGATGGCCGAACGCTGTATTACTTAATTAAGAACAGCTTTTCAGAGATGCCATAGGGAATCAAAAAACTCCCCTATGAAAGGGGAGCGAAAAATTAGGCCAGTTCCTTGTCTTCAGGCGAGAGAAAAAGCGGTAATAAAGCGGTCGAAATAAGTCAGGGTGATCTCCTGCCCCTTCTTGAAATCAGGCAGGGGCAGCTCCATATCCCAGTAGAACATCCGCTCCCGATCCCCGTGCTTGTCCGCTTCTCCCAGAAAGATCAGGTCCCGATAGTTGACGCCCTCCACCAGGGAGGATTCCTCGTTCAGGTGGTCAAAAAGCACCGTCACCTGATGGGAGCGGCCATGCAGGGCGGTATCCATATGCCGCTCATAGGCCCGCAGGGGGCGGATCAAAAGATCATAGTAAAAGATGAGAAGACCGCCGGACAGAATCAGCACCAGGGTGGTGATCAGCTCCGGACGATTCTCCTTATGATTATCGGAAATCAGGAGCAAGGCCAGGGCGACCACCGCGATCAGAAAAATGGCCAGAAAGCCAAACCAACGAATTTTAATCTGCTTACGAAGAGCGGCAAGATCCTGCTCATTATATAAAGCATGCACGAGGAAGACCCCTTTCTTGAAATGAAATCAACGGAGCCATTGTAACAGATGGGAATAGGAATGGCAAGGATCAAAAAAGTTAACAAAATTTTAAGATTTTGTTCAAGAAAAAGATTGCATTTCTCCATCGGCTGTGATAAGATTCAGTGGTTAAGCCCGGTCGGCTTTCGGGCGGCTGCATGTGCTTGAAAGAGCATATGTTCCGAAGGCTGGCCTCTACGTCTCTTTGATGCGCTGTCTGGCCGCGCCTTCCATAAGCGGCTGGGTGGCGTTGTCGTGCGCCTGCTTTCACCGGGCCGCGACAGGAGCTGAGCCTCGATTTCGAGCGGTGGGTTGCCGCGAGGGTCGGGGGCGGCGGATCGGGTCCCTGGGAGGGGTGCGGTCCAGCGGTCTCTCTGGACAGGGCTTGTGGGAGAGGTCGCGATGTTTCCCCATTTGACCACAGGTCAAGAATTTATGGAGGTGTAAGACACACATGGCACGCATTGCAGGCGTTGACCTGCCCAGAGAAAAGCGCGTGGAGATCGGCCTGACCTACATTTATGGCATCGGTCTGACCACGTCGCAAAAGCTGCTGGCGGAAGTCGGCATCAATCCGGACACCCGGGTGAAGGATCTCTCCGAGACTGAAATCAGCAAGCTGCGTGAATACATTGAGCATCACCTGAAGGTGGAAGGCGATCTTCGCCGCGAGGTGTCCCTCAATATCAAGCGCCTGATCGAAATCGGCTGCTACCGTGGCGTTCGTCATCGTCATGGCCTTCCCGTCCGCGGACAGAATACGAAGCAGAACGCTCGTACCCGCAAGGGCCCCAAGAAGACCATTGCCGGCAAGAAGAAGGCTACCAAGTAATTAGATTGAGAACCCGTCCAAAGGATGGGTTACGGAGGGAGAAAAATTCATGGCACCTAAGCAAAAGCTTAAGAAGGTTTCGCGGAAACGCCGTGAGCGCAAACTGGTCGAGCGCGGCGCCGCCCATATTAAGTCTTCTTTCAACAATACCATCGTGACCATCACTGACACCCAGGGTAACGCCCTGAGCTGGGCCAGTGCCGGCGGGCTGGGCTTCCGCGGAAGCAAGAAGAGCACGCCCTTCGCCGCCCAGATGGCTGCGGAAACCGCCGCCAAAGCCGCGATGGAATATGGTCTGAAGACCGTAGAAGTTTACGTCAATGGTCCCGGATCCGGCCGTGAAGCCGCGATTCGTTCCCTGCAGGCCGCGGGTCTGGACGTGAACATGATTAAGGACGTCACCCCCATTCCGCACAATGGCTGCCGTCCGCCCAAGCGCCGTCGCGTTTAATGTGAAGGAGGACAAGCAAGAATGGCTGTCAATAAGGATCCTATTGCCAAGAAGTGCCGGAGCTTTGACATTTCTCCGGCCGTCATGGGCTATAGCAATAAAAAATCTACCCGCAATCCCGGCGGCAATCGCCGGAAGAAGGTTTCCGAGTACGGCGCACAGCTGAAGGAAAAGCAGAAGGTCAAGTTTGTGTACGGCGTTCAGGAAAAACAGTTCCATAAGTACTATCTGAAGGCCTCCAACATGAAGGGCATCACCGGTGAAAACATGCTGAAGCTGCTGGAGCTGCGGCTGGACAACGTGGTGTTCCGTCTGGGCCTGGCCAAGACCCGCCGGATGGCTCGTCAGGTGGTGGGCCATGGACATATCCGTGTGAACGGACAGAAGGTGGACATTCCTTCCTATCAGGTGAAGGTGGGCGATGTGATCACCCTGCGTCCCCGCTCCGCGGAGAGCGAGCTGTTCAAGGGCCTGCGGGAGGGCACGACGACGTTGACTCCCAAGTGGCTGAGCTTTGACGCTCCCAATCTGACTGGCAATGTTGCCGCTCTGCCCACCCGGGAAGATATTGACCTGGAAGTGGCGGAGAACATGATCGTCGAGTACTACAGCCGTTAATGATAAGCGGCTTCGGCCGCCTTATCAGAAAGCAATTGAGGAGGGTACCAATGATCGTTGAAATCGAAAAGGCACGGATCGAATGCGCCGAAGTGGGCCAGAACGGTCAGTATGGCAAATTTGTCATCGAGCCGCTGGAACGTGGATTCGGACATACGCTGGGTAACTCCATGCGCCGTGTACTTCTGTCCTCCCTGCCGGGCGTGGCTGTCAGCTCGGTGCACATTGAAGGTGTGCAGCATGAGTTTTCCACCATTCCTGGTGTAAAGGAAGATGTGACGGAGATCATCCTGAACCTGAAGAGCATGGCCTGCCAGATGTTCGCCGAAGGGCCGAAACAGGTGGTCATCGACTTCAAGGGCCCCATGGAACTGACCGCAGGGGACATCAAGACGGATGACGAAGTCGAGATTATAAACAAAGATTTGCATATCGCCACCCTGAACGAGGACGCTCATCTGCAGATGCAGCTGACCCTGGAGCGGGGCCGCGGCTATGTAAGCGCGGATAAGAATAAGAATCCCAGCATGCCCATCGGTGTGATTCCCATCGACTCCATCTTCACCCCGGTTCGCAAGGTGAATTACACGGTAGAAGATACCCGTGTAGGCCAGATTACGGACTATGACCGGTTGACCCTGGAGCTGTGGACCAACGGAACCCTGAAGCCGGAAGAAGCCATCAGTGGTGCAGCCAAGATCCTGATGGAGCATCTGGAGCTGTTCGTAGGCCTGACGGATCAGGTCATTCCGGTCAGCCTGGTGCAGCCGGAAGAGGATAAGAAGGACAAGGTTCTGGAGATGACCATCGAGGAACTGGATCTTTCTGTTCGGGCTTATAATTGCCTGAAGCGGGCTGGCATCAACAGCGTCGCCGAGCTGGTTCAGAAGAACGAGGACGACATGATGAAGGTTCGCAATCTTGGCCGCAAGAGCCTGGAGGAAGTACAGCAGAAGCTGGAAGGCCTCGGGCTGGGCCTGCGCCCCATTGAAGAATAATTGTCAGGCGCGAAGGAACTGTTTCCTGAGCGCATTACCAGAAGGAGGAACATCCCATGGCTAACCAACGTAAGCTGGGTCGCACGGCTGATCAGCGCAAGGCGCTGCTGCGCAACCAGGTGACCAATCTGATCTGGTATGGCCGGATTGAGACCACCGAGAGCAAGGCGAAGGAAGTCCGCCGGATCGCTGATAAGATGATCACGCTGGCTATTCGCGAATGCGACAACACGGTCTCGGCCACCAAGGAGACCCACAATGACAAGGGCCAGCTGATCACCCTGGAAGTGCAGAACGACGCTCCCAGCAAGCTGCATGCCCGTCGCATCATGATGGCGTACCTCTACGACCTGAAGGAGCCCAAGAAGGACGACGAGAACAAGGCCGAATACAAGGAACGCACCAAGGACAACAAGCATCCCGTGGTGGAGAAGCTGTTCCGTGAAATCGGGCCCAAGTACAAGGCCCGCAACGCGGAGAAGAACTGCTCCGGCGGATATACCCGCATCTATAAGCTGGGTCCGCGCCGCGGCGACGCTGCCGAAATGGTCGTATTGGAACTGGTGTAAGATCGCCAGAAAAATAAAAATTAGGAAACGCACAATCAAGCAAGCAAAAGGAATCCCCTCCATCCGCACAATGGAGGGGATTTTTCTTCGGCTCACAGCATCTGGAGCAGCGCTTCCCGCTGATTTTCTACTTGGCCATCCATGACCTGATTCAGAAGGAAATTCAATCGATCGCCAATTTCCTTCCCCTGGAAGCCCAGGGCTAACAGATCTTTCCCATTCACCGCCAGATCCTTTAAGGTAAAACAGGGCTTCTGGGAAAGCAGCTCATCCAGGGCGGCGTTCAATTCCTCGCAGTGCTGCCGGGCATGGGCTGGGTTCCGAGTACCCGTAGCGATTCGGTCCGCCTGGTGGATCTGGAACAGGGCCCGGAGATCCTGCTCCCCAAATTGGTTGAGTCGGCGAAGAAGAATATTTCGTTCCGAGCTAAGGGGGATATCATGGGCCTCTACCAGGCGGACAACGCGGTCGGAAAGCGCGCGGTCGAATCGCAGCTTTTCCAGTACCTCCCCGGCCAGACGAGCGGAATAAGCCTGATGGCCATAATAATGCCCGACGCCATTTTCGTCCGTCGTCCGGGTGAAAGGCTTGCCGCTGTCGTGCAGGAGCATGGTTAACCGGAGGGCTGGCTCCGGCGGGACATTTTCCACCGCCCGGACGGTATGCTCCCAAACGGTGTACAGATGATGGGGGTTGTCCTGCTGATACCCGACAGCGGGCTGGAGGCAGGGGATCAGGTAGACGATTATTTCCGTAAACTCCCGGAGAATTCGGCCCACGCCGGGACCGCAAAGAAGCTTCACCAGCTCGACCCGAATCCGTTCCGCGGCGACCTTTTCCAGGGTGGGATAGAGCTTCCGAATCGCCTCAGCGGTGTCGGGCGCGATGGAAAAATCCAGCACGGAGGCGAAACGAAGGGCCCGGAGAATGCGCAGGGCATCCTCCTCAAAACGCTGGGAAGGATTGCCGACGCAGCGAATGAGATGATTCGCCAGATCCTGCCGGCCTTGAAAAAGGTCGATCAATTCCCCCTGATTGCCGATAGCCATGGCGTTGATGGTAAAATCCCGCCGAGATAGATCCTGATCAATCTGATCCACGAAGGAAACGGAATCTGGATGGCGATGATCCGTATAGGCCCCATCCACCCGATAGGTGGTAATCTCATAGGGAACATGATTCAGCACCACGGTCAGTGTCCCATGCTGCAGACCGGTTTCCACCACGTGCTCTCCGGCGAAGACCTCCTTCATCTGGGCAGGCAGGGCGGAGGTGCAGATATCCCAGTCCTTGGGGGGGACGCCCAGAAGGGTATCGCGAACACAGCCGCCGACGGCGTATGCGGTAAAACCCGCGGCATGTAGCCGGGAAAGAATCGATTGGACAGGGGGCGGCAGAATCATGGTATCCCTCCCAAATATCGTCACGCAGGCGTAAAAGAACCGGTCGTATACGGAAACTGATCCTGGAATGAGTATATCATAATCCTCGGAGAAAAAGAAAGGATAACTTGAATCCAAGAGAAAAGTGCGATAAGATGAGGGCAATACCACCGGAAAGGACGGAAGCCGATGACGGACAGATTGTATTACGAGAACGCCTATCTTCTTCAATTCGAAGGGAAGGTGATCGCGCAGCGAGAGGAGAAGGGGATCTGGCTGGCATTGGATCGTTCCGCCTTCTATCCCACCTCCGGGGGCCAGCCCTACGATACGGGAGAAATCCGGTGGTCAAGGGGCGCAGTCCAGGTAACGGACGTGGAGGTGGATCAAGAGGGGGTTGTCTGGCACCAGGTGACGGGTAAAATCCCAGTGGGAGAAAACGTTCAGGGCCGCATCGATGCGGATCGCCGGCGGGATCATATGGAGCAGCACGGGGGAGAGCATATGCTGGCCGGCGCCCTCTGGGAAAAGCTGGGGGGCACCACCATCGGTCTGCATCTGGGAAAGGAAGATAGCAGCATTGACGTGCAGATGCCGGATGGGCGAACCCATTTGACGGAGGACGAAATCCAGATGCTGGAGGATACGGTGAATGGCCGAATCCGGTTGGACGCGCCCATCCGATGCTGGTTCCCTACGGACGAGGAATTGCAGACCCTGCCGCTGCGAAAAGCGCCTACCGTGACAGAGCATGTTCGCATCGTCGCCATGGGGGATTTTGAAATGGTGGCTTGTGGAGGAACCCACCCCTCCAGCACGGGACAGATTGGCCAGATCAAGATTCTGAGTGCTGTCCCCAGCAAAGGGAAAATCCGGGTGACCTTTGTCTGCGGACAGCGGGCGGAGAAGCTGTTCCAGGTGTACATGCGCTCCGCTCATAAGGCAGGGAATGTGCTCAGCTGCCCTGTAGTGAAGCTGGCGTCCAGTGCTGGAGAGCTGAAAGCCAGGCTGGCGGAAGCGGAAAGACAGGTGCACCGATTTGAAACGGAACGCATTCTGAATCAGATATACGAGGCAGAGGAGACGGAGAGCCTGAAGGGGGTAGCGCTAAGCCTCGTGCTAATGGATCCGGCGGATAGCAGACCTGTGGCGGAAGCCGTAAGCAAATACATCGCGGAGGACGGCAAAGTATTGCTGCTGAGCTTTGGAGAACGGCTAACCTTTGCCCGCAGCCAGGATGTGGACATTGACATGAATGAGCTGATCCGGCGGGTGGCCCGGGGCGGCGGCCGGCCGGAGCTGGCCAGCGGAGCAGGCATTTCCACCTGCGCGGAGGTAGCGAAGAAGATTTTGATCACGGAGGGGAAGGGCAAAACATGGCGGAAGAAGAGCTGATCCGGATTCGATGGCATGTGGACAGGGAGAAGGATCCCTGCGAGTATATGCTGGTGAGCCAGCATCCGGATTACCCTGATCTGGTGGTCAGCATCAGCAGCGCCGAGGTGACGGAACGGGTGGCCAAGGCCCGGCTTATGGAGATGATGTACAGCCTGGGGGCGGAGAAGGGGATTCCCGCCCGGCGGCTGCGCTTCAAAATCAACGGAATCGAAGAATAGACACCTGTTCCAGCATAGAAGATGAAGCGATCCGGAGAGAACACCCGCCTTTCCGCAGTGAAATCCCTATGGAATAGAAGAAAATGAAAGTCAGGGGTGGCAGATTGACGAAAATACGACAATCTGGACTCTTGACTTTTTTGTATTTTCGGTGTAGATTGTATCCAAAGTGCAGCGAAAAAGCATTTCGTTGCGCTTTGGAGCTGTGGAATGGAGCTCCCTAAAGGAGGATGTTGTGGATGTCTTTGACCTTTCAGCCGATGATGGAGAGCCGACCGATTCGCGAGATCGCCTACGAAGTATTAAAAAAGGCGATCATCACAGGGGAGATTCCCGCGGGGGAGCGCATCGTGGAGACGGATTACGCCGATCGGCTTCATATTTCCCGGACGCCCCTGCGAGAGGCCCTGCGGAAGCTGGAACGGGACGGGCTGGTGGAATATGTCATGCGCCGGGGCGTGGTAGTTCGCGCCTTTACCATCGAGGATGTGCGTGAGATTTATACCATTCGGAATGCCCTGGAGATGCTGACCCTGCCCAGCATTATTGAAAACGCCACAGCGGAGGACATCGCCTCCCTGCGGGAAAAGCTGGCGGAGATGGACCGGCTGCAGGAGAAGGACGATGTGGAGGGGCTAAGCCCCCTGGCCCGGGAATTCCACTGGCAGCTGACCTCCATCAGCCAGCAGAAGCGAATTCTGCGGGTGATTGAGGGCCAGGATGAATACATCCGCCGCTTCTCCGCCATGTCCATTCATCAGGAGAGCCGCCGGTCCGCGGCCCATCAGGAGCATCATCTGCTGGTGGACTACGTGGAAGCCAAAGACTTGGACAATTTCACGGAGCTGATGCGGAAGCATATTGAGCGCAGCATGGAAAACTGCCTAACCGCCTTGGCGGCGCAAAAACAGAACAGAGAAATCTAATTTCTTCTTGCATTTTATCGCCCGGTATGATAGACTAACTGGGCTACAGACGAGGAGGTTTGTTTGGTATGAGTACAGTGTTATCCATCCTGTTGATTATTGACGCCCTGTTCATGATCGTGACGGTGCTGCTGCAGAGCTCTGATGACGATGGCATGGGCGCGCTCTCCGGCCGTTCCAGCGACAGCTATTTCAGCAAGAGCAAGGCCAAGACGATGGAAGCTCGCCTGGCTTTGGGGACAAAGATTGCCGCGGCGATTTTTGTAGTTCTGAGCCTGCTGGTGCTGCTGATCAAATAAGACAGCCGGTCATAAAAATGCCCTTCGGGGCATTTTTTTAGTTGAGCGGGGGGAATTTGTGAGGTATAATAAACCGAAGCGAAAAGGATTTTCGTGGCTTAGAGGAGAGAGTAGGCTTTGTTTGAACGCTTTCAGACAATTGAACACGCGCCCATGCGTGATTATACCACCCTGCGGCTGGGCGGGCCGGCGGATTGGCTGGTGACGCCCCGATCCACCCGGGAGCTGATTCAGGTTTTATCGGAAGCTCGGGAGGCAGCCCTACCGGTGACCGTCATTGGACATGGCAGCAATTTGCTGGTGCTGGATGGCGGGATTCGCGGGCTGGTGATTCGCATGGCCCAGGGCCTGCGAGACTGCTTCGTACAGGGGAACCTCCTGGTGGCGGATGCGGGAGTCATGATGGGCGCTGCGGCGAATTTGGCGGCGGAGAAGGGCCTCAGCGGGCTGGAGTTTGCCTCCGGCATTCCTGGCACCGTGGGGGGCGGCGTCCTCATGAACGCAGGCGCCTACGGCGGGGAAATGAGCCAAGTTGTACAGGAGGTGACCATTGCCCATCGGGATGGCACCCTGGAAACCAGAGAGAAGGATGCCCTGGCCTTTGGATACCGGGCCAGCACTCTGCAGGCGGGGGAGGATATCGTCTGCCAGGTGACCATGAGACTGAATACCGGCGATACAGCGGCCATTCGGGAAAAGATGAGCGAGCTGAACCGCCAGCGGAGGGATAAGCAGCCCCTGGATGTGCCCAGCGCCGGCAGCGCTTTTAAGCGGCCGGAAGGGGCCTACGCTGCGGCGCTGATCGATCAGTGCGGGCTGAAGGGCTATGCCGTGGGCGGCGCCAGAGTCAGCACCAAGCACGCTGGTTTCCTGGTGAACACAGGGGACAGCGCCCAGGATTTTTTTGAGCTCATGAAAAGCGTACAGCGCATCGTGGAGGAAAGAACAGGGATTCATTTGGAACCGGAGATCAAAATCATGGGGGAAGACATCAAATAAGTCCAAGGAGGATCATCATTCATGAGGTATTTGATCGTGACGGGGCAAAGCGGCGCGGGGAAGACGGCCTGCGTGCATTTTTTGGAGGATCAGGGCAGCTTCTGCATGGATAACATGCCGCCGATGATGCTGCCTAAACTGGTGGAGGCTTTTTCAGCCGCGCCCATTCGGCAAAGCACGGTGACCATCGCTATGGACGTTCGCAGCGGGGAGTTCTTCGACGCGGACGCGGTGGCGGGGATGATCAGCGAACTACGAAAAATGGGCCATCGGATGGATATTATCTTTCTGGAGGCCAGCGATGAAACCCTGCTGGACAGGTATAAAGAGAGCAGACGGGATCACCCCCTGACTCAGGAAGGCTTGACGCTGATGGAGGCCATCGCGGAGGAGCGGACCCGGCTGCAGCCTCTGCGGGAAACGGCGAATTATGTCATCGATACCACCGGGCTGCGCTCCCGGGCCATGGTGTCCTTGCTGAAGAAGACGCTGGGGAAGCTGGACGAGACGGAGACTCCCTCCATGCGGGCAGAGGTCATGAGCTTTGGATTCAAGCGGGGGCTGCCCCGGCAGGCGGATCTGGTGATGGACGTTCGATTCCTGCCCAACCCCTTCTATATCGAAAGCCTGCGGACGCACAGCGGCCTGGACGCGGATGTGCGGGATTATGTCATGGATAATCCCTTGACCCAGGAATTCGTGGCGCAATGGAAAAACATGCTGAATTTTCTGATCCCTCATTATCAGGAGGAAGGGAAGCATCGGCTGGTGATTGCCGTGGGATGCACTGGCGGCGCCCATCGCTCTGTGGCCATCGCGGAGGCCATTGGCGATTTCCTGCGCAAAAGCGGCATGCCCACGGAGGTTAGCCATCGAGACATGCAGCTGGAGCAGGCCCGGTGGGAGACCACGATGGAGGATTAACCCATGGCCAGGCGAGAAGAAGGGCTCAGCTTTTCCTCCCGGGTGAAGGAGGAGCTGGTTCGCCTGCCCCTGGGGAAAAGCTGCTGTCAGCTGAGCGAAATCGGCGCCTTGACCCAGACCTCTGGGCATCTGTCCTTCCGGGGGCGGGGACGCATCACGGTCCATTACCGAATGGAAAATACCGGCGCCGCCCGGCGGCTTTTCCAATTGCTGAAGACCCGGATCGGCGTCAGCCCCCTGCTGCATTACACGCAGACGAAGAAATTAGGCGGAAGGCGGACCTGGGTGCTCACGCTGAACGAGGCGGATTCCCGCGTGCTGCTCACCGCGCTGCATATGATCGAGATGGACGAGGCAGGGGAGGTCACTCTGCGGCGCACGGTTCCCCGGCACCCTTTGACCAGACAGTGCTGCCGTCGGGCTTTCCTGCGGGGGGCGTTCTTAGGGGCCGGGACCATGTCGAATCCGGAAAAAGGGTACCATCTGGAGTGGAAGGCGGAGGATGACCGGCTGCTGGATACCCTGCAGAAGCTGATCGAAAAAAGCGACTTACCCTTCCACAGCTATGAGCGCAAGGGGCAAAGGGTGGTCTATCTGAAGGAAGCGGACCAGATCGCGGCCGCGTTAGCCTTGATGGGAGCCTCCGGCAGCGTGCTGAAGATGGAAAATATCCGCGTGCGCAAGCAAACCAGACTGCAGGCTACCCGGGCAGCCAATTGCGACGAGCATAACAGCGAACGGATGCTGGACGCGGCGCAAAAACAGGCGGAAGCCTGCCGAAACATCAGTCTGCAGCAAGGCCTGTTTACACTACCGCCGGCCCTGCGGGAGATGGCCCGGGCCCGGATGGAAAATCCGGACATGAGTTTGACGGAATTAGGCGAGATGATGGAACCGAAGCTGAGCAAAAGCGCGGTGAATCATCGCATGAGACGATTGATGGAAATCGCGGAGGGATTGGAGTAAAACATGCTGCTGGCGGTTGGATACTTTATATGCTTCCAGATCCTGGGGCTCGTAAGCGTTCGATGGCTGCTGCCCCGGCGGCGCCCGCTGGACCGGATTTGGCTGGGCTTGAGCTTCGGGACGCTGGAGATGATGTGGCTGCCGGCCGGCTTCGCCTTCTTCGGAAAATTTGACGCCTGGGCCCATGTGCTGGCACTGGCTGTCGGTGGGGGGATTGCGCTGCTTTGCTGGCTCCTGCGGGATCGACGCTCGCTGCGGGGCTGGGATGAGGAAGAAAGCGCCCTTTTCCGCCAGATGCTCTGGTTTGTGGTGCCCATGACCATCCTGGGCGGCTATTTACAGTATTCCCACGTGATGCGGGTGGACGAATATGGCAACTGGAACGTGGGGCAAAGCACCTATGGGGATTTGCCCATGCATCTCAGCTTCATCACCGGGCTGGTGGGGAAGCATTTTCCCGCAGATTATCCCTTCTACCCCGGGCACCGGCTGAGCTATCCCTTTCTGGCGGACAGCCTGAGCTCCAGCTTCTATCTGATGGGGTGCAGCCTGCAGGCGGCAACCACGCTGCCTGGGACCTATCTGATGGCACTGTGCTATGCGGGGGTGCTGATCCTGGGCCGGGAGATGACCACGGGAAAGAAGACCATTTTGCTGGCGGCGGCGCTGTTCTTCTTCAACGGGGGGCTGGGCTTCCTCTACGATTTCGATCAGGCGGCAGGATATAACGCCACCGGCGGGCTACGGGTGCAGGACCGACTGCGAAATATCCTGGAGGGATATTATAAAACCCCCACCAATCAGCCAGAGCCAAATAACCTGAGATGGAGCAATGTGATCGCGGATCTGATGATCCCCCAGCGGACGCTGCTGGGCGGATGGGCCATGGGGCTTCCCTGCTTCTACCTGCTGGAGACCCTTTTCCGCCCCGATTTGCGAAACAAGCGGGGAGATCTGCGAGGCTTGCTGCTGCTGGGAATCTGGGCCGGGGCGCTGCCGCTGATCCATACCCATACCTTTGTGGCACTGGCGCTGAGCTCTATGGGCGTCATGGGCTATGATCTGATTCATGGCGGGAAAGCCCGTGGATGGACGCGAGGGGAGATTCTCCTGAGATACCTGATCTATGGCAGCCTGGCCGCGGTGTTGGCCCTGCCCCAATTGATCGGCTTTACCTTTGCCCAGGCCTTCCAGCCGGGGGACAGTCATCCCAGCTTTATCCAATTCCAGTTCAATTGGGTGAATAATCCCTCCGGAAACGGAATGCGTGATTTTTATATTTGGTTCTATGTAAAGAACATCGGCCTGCCCTTCCTGATGCTTCTGTTGGCGGCGGCGGAGAAGGACCCAAGGCAGCGGCGGCTGTTTAGCGGGATGATTCTGATCGTGCTGGCGGCAGAGCTGATCCGCTTCCAGCCCAATGAATACGACAACAACAAGCTGCTTTATCTGGCCTGGATGTTTGGCTGCATGATCGTCAGCAACTGGGCGGCCCGGGTCTGGCGGATGCTAAAGGGTCTGCGGGGCCGGGGCTGGATGGCCGCGGGCCTGGCGGTGGTTCTGTTTCTGAGCCCGGCGCTGACGATTGCCCGGGAATGGGTTTCCACCTATCAGGCCTTCAGCGCCAGCGCCGTGGCCGCGGGGGTCTATGCCCGGGAGGAGACGGAACCGGAGGCCACATTCCTGACAGGAACGCAGCACCTGAATCCCATCGCCTCCATCGCCGGCAGAACCATCGTCTGTGGGCCGGATCTCTGGCTGTACTGGCATGGCTTCGACACCTGGGAGCGGCAGATGGATTTGACGCGATTCTATGAAGCGCCGGAGGAGAACCAGGATGTGATTGAAAAGTATGACGTGGATTACATCTATGTCTCCTCCTATGAGCGCAGCAGCTATGAGGTGGACGAGGCAGCGTTGGAAAGGAATTATGACATGATTTTCAGCAATAGCGAAGCAAATATTTATCAAGTAAAACGGGAGGGAAGACCATGAGAAACAGAGAAGAAGCGAGGCAAAAGGCGGAGAAGCTTGTGGCCCAGATGACCCTGGAGGAAAAGGCCAGCCAGTTGAAGTATGATGCGCCGGCGATTCCCCGGCTGGGGATTCCGGCCTACAACTGGTGGAATGAGGTGCTTCACGGCGTGGCCCGGGCAGGTACCGCCACCGTCTTTCCCCAGGCCATCGGCCTGGCGGCCATGTTCGATGAGGACATGCAGGAGGAGATTGCCGCCGTCATCGCCGAGGAAGCCCGGGCCAAGTACAATGGGCAGAGCAGCCACGGGGATCGGGACATCTATAAGGGCTTGACGGTCTGGAGCCCGAACATCAATATCTTCCGGGACCCTCGGTGGGGCCGGGGCCATGAAACCTATGGGGAGGATCCCTATCTGACCAGCCGGCTGGGTGTACGCTTTATTCAGGGCTTACAGGGGGACGGGAAGTATTTGAAGACGGCCGCCTGCAGCAAGCATTTCGCTGTCCATTCCGGGCCGGAGGCGCTGCGGCACCAGTTTGACGCCAAGGCCAGCAAGAAGGATATGTTCGAGACCTATCTACCCGCTTTTGAAGCCACGGTGAAGGAGGCGGGAGTGGAAAGCGTCATGGGCGCTTACAACCGGGTCAATGGGGAGCCGGCCTGTGGGTCCAAGACCCTGCTGAAGGATATTTTGCGGGGGAAGTGGGGTTTTCAGGGTCATGTGGTCAGCGACTGCTGGGCGGTGCGGGATTTCCACGCGAATCATATGGTGACCGCCACCGCGCCGGAAAGCGCGGCTCTGGCTATTGAGAAAGGATGCGATCTGAACTGCGGCAATACCTACCTGCATTTGCTGGAGGCGTATCAGGAAGGGCTGGTCTCTGAGGAGCAGATCACCCAGGCCTGCGTGCGGCTGATGACAACCCGGTATCTGCTGGGCCTGTTTGATGAGGATTGCGAATATGACCAGATTCCGGTGACGGCTGTAGATACGGACGCCCATCAGGCCTTGGCGCTGCGAGCGGCGGAGAAGAGCATGGTGCTGCTTGAGAACGACGGCGTTCTACCCCTGGATCCCAACAAGGTGAAGACCATCGCGGTGATCGGGCCCAACGCGGACAGCGTCATGGCTCTGGAGGGAAATTACAACGGCACCAGCAGTCGATATGTAACCTTCCTGGAGGGGATCCGTGCCTACGCGGCGGCCCATGGCATCCGGGTGCTCTACAGCCTGGGGTGCCACCTGTTTAAGGATCGGACCTCCGGGCTGGCTCAGGCGGGTGACCGGCTGGCGGAGGCTGCCATGTATGCGGAGGCCGCGGACGTGACTATCGCCTGCGTAGGCTTGGACGCCGGGCTGGAAGGCGAAGAGGGCGATACGGGGAATGAGTATTTCAGCGGAGATAAGAATGACCTGCTAATTCCGGAAAGTCAGCGGAAGCTGCTGGCCCTGCTGGAGAAGAAGGCCAAGAAGCTGGTGACCGTCATCGCGGCGGGTTCCAACCTGAATGTGGCGGAAGGAGACGCCAAGATTTTCGCCTGGTATCCAGGCCAGGCCGGCGGAACTGCCTTGGCCAGAATTCTCTTTGGAGAGGTGAATCCCAGCGGGAAGCTGCCCTTGACCTTCTACCACGACATCAGCGAGCTGCCTGATTTCGAAGATTACGCCATGGCGAATCGAACCTATCGATATTTTGCAGGCAAGCCCCTGTATCCCTTCGGGTTTGGGCTCAGCTATACAAAATTTGAAATCTCGGATGCGAAGATTGAGACAGGAAAGGTATCCCTCCAGGTACGGAACGCGGGAGAGCGGGCTGGCGAAACCGTGGTGCAAGTCTACGGGGCGCTGGAAAGTCCCCTGGCTCCGACAAATCCCCGGTTGTGCGGCTTCAAACGAATTGCCCTGGACAAGGGAGAGGAAAAGACCGTGGAAGTGAAGCTGGACGCCCTGACCTGGACTGTGGTGGACGAGGAAGGCGAACGGCAGAGCGTGGCCCACGGGAAACTGTTCGTAGGGCTGAACCAGCCGGATGAATTCAGCGTCTCCCTGACTGGAAACCGGCCTCTGGAGATTGTGTGCTGAAAAAATGGATAGAAGCTCCCCTGTGGAGCGAGGAAGCGAGAATTCAACCCCGGATCGACGAAAGTTGATCCGGGATTTTTTTAATCCGCTCCTATTGACAGAGGGATAGAAAGGTGTATAATGTCGTCATACATTTGAACAATTGTTCAAATGAGAACTATGAAAGCGAGGGAGATCCCCATGAGCGAACTGAAACAGGATGACGAGATTTTGTATGACTTGGCGGATCTTTTTCGCATGTTTGCGGACAGTACAAGGGTTCGGGTGCTGAACGAGCTGAGAAAAAGGGAAGTCGGGGTGACAGAGCTGGCGAATGAACTGCAGATGACGACCTCCGCTATTTCCCATCAGCTGCGCACCCTGAAGGACGCCAGGCTGATCCGGGCCCGCCGGGATGGCAAAGGAATCATCTATTCTCTGGCGGACGATCATGTGCGGACCATTCTGGACATGGGGATGGAGCATCTGGAGGAAGGGAAACATTCCTGATTGGATCGACAGCAGTTTCGAAGGAAAGGATGGACAAAGCAATGGGAGAACATCAGGAATCCGAATTGCAGGAAGCCTTGGAGACGGAACACGAGCACGAACACGAGCACGAACATGAACATGAGCATGAACACGAGCACGAACATAAGCATGAGCATAAGCATGAACATCACCACGATCATGGACACTCCCATGGCCATGATCACGGCCATGACGGACTCAGCTGCGGGTGCGACCATTGCCATCATGATCATGAGCATGGGGGAGAAGAAAACCGCGCTGTGATGATCGGCCGGCTGATTTCCTCCGCCGTGCTGCTGATTATCGGGTTGTTTTTCCCAGAAGGCGGATGGGGGAGGTTTATCTTTTCCTTCCTGTCCGCGGTAACCATCGGCTATGATGTAATTTGGGGCGCGATTCGGAACATCGCCCATCGGGAGCTGCTGGATGAAACCTTCCTCATGACCCTGGCCTGCGTTGGCGCCTTTATCTTGGGTGAATTCACCGAGGGCGCCATGGTGCTGTTGCTGTTCCAGCTGGGAGAATTCCTGCAGGATCTGGCGGTGGATCGGAGTCGCGATTCCATCAGCGCGCTGATGGATATCCGGCCGGACGCGGCGACGGTCATCCGGGACGGAGCGGAAGTAACCGTTTCCCCGGAGGAGGTTCAGGTCGGCGAAATCATCCTGGTGAAGCCCGGAGAGCGGATTCCGCTGGACGGCACAGTGATGGAAGGGGAAAGCTTCCTGGATACAGTGGCGTTGACGGGGGAAAGCGTTCCTCGTGCGGTACGGGCGGGGGATGAAGCCCTGAGCGGGTGTGTGAACCAACGGGGCGTGCTGAAAATTCGAGTGGACAGGTTGGCCCATGATTCTGCGGTCAGCCGGATTCTGGAGCTGGTGGAGAATGCCACGGAGCATAAGAGCCACGCAGATAAATTCATTACCCGTTTTGCCCGGATTTATACGCCGGTGGTGGTGGGCGCGGCGGCGGCCCTGCTGCTGATCGCCGGCGCGGTGACCGGAAACTGGGCGGAGTGGCAGCGCCGCAGCCTGACCTTCCTGGTAATCAGCTGTCCCTGCGCCCTGGTGATCTCCGTGCCGTTGAGCTATTTTAACGGCATTGGCCGGGCCAGCCGGCAGGGCATCCTGGTGAAGGGCAGCAATATCCTGGAACAGTTGAGCCGGACCACGATGGTGGCGCTGGACAAGACGGGAACGGTGACCAAGGGCGTCTTCGAAGTGGTGGCGGTGCACCCGGAGGAAATGGCGGAAGAGAAGCTGATCCAGTACGCCGCCGCGGCGGAAAAATACAGCACCCATCCCATCGCGGACGCGATTCGGGGCAGCTATCTGGGCTGGGAAAGCCTGGAAATCGGAGATAGCCAGGAGATTGCCGGCCAGGGCGTCATTACGCAGGTCAATGGCCGGAGAGTGGCTGCTGGAAACGATCGGCTGATGAAGGCGGAAGGCGTAGAGGAGCACGACTGCCACGTGGCGGGGACCATTGTGCACATTGCCATTGATGGGAAGTATGAAGGCCATCTGGTCATCGCCGATGTGCTGAAGGACAGCGCCGCAGAGGCCATTCGTCAGCTGAAGGAGCTGGGCGTTCAAAAGACGGTCATGCTTACAGGCGATCGCCAGAGCGCGGCAGAGGACATTCGGTCCAGAGTGGGCGTGGATGAGGCCTACGCGGAGCTGAAGCCGGAAGACAAGGTGAACCACATCTACCGACTGATGGCGGAGCGGAAAAACGACAAGGAGACCGTGGTGTTCGTGGGCGACGGCATCAATGATGCGCCTGTGCTGGCGACGGCGGATCTGGGCGTAGCCATGGGCGGAGCAGGGTCTGACGCAGCGGTGGAGGCGGCGGATATTGTGCTGATTGATGATGATCCGGTCAAGCTGGCGACCGCGATTCGGATCGCCCGGCGCACTCAGAAGATCGTGATGCAGAACATTGTTTTCTCCATCGCGATCAAGGTGGCCGTCATGATTCTCGGCGCCTTCGGTGTTGTGCCCCTGTGGCTGGCTGTTTTCTCCGATGTGGGGGTCTGCCTCCTGGCCATTGTGAACGCCATGAGGTAAGAAAAACAATGATGAGAGCTTCTCCGCTGAGCGGGAGCTGATCATAGAAGAAAATCCTTGACCAGGTGTTTTTGAAAGAGTACAATACCTGACGGCAAAGGGATTGCAAGAAAGAGAGGGAATTTTGCCATGACGAAGATTGATGTATTTTCCGGGTTCCTGGGCGCTGGGAAGACCACGCTGATCAAGAAGCTGCTGAAGGATGCCTACGCGGGCCAGAAGGTGGTGCTGATTGAGAACGAATTCGGAGAGATTGGGATTGACGGCGGCTTCATGAAGGAGGCCGGCATCCAGGTGACCGAGATGAACAGCGGCTGCATTTGCTGCAGCCTGGTGGGAGACTTTGGTGAAGCGCTGCAGCAGGTGCTGGATACCTATCATCCGGATCGGATCCTGATTGAGCCCAGCGGCGTTGGTAAGCTGAGCGACGTCGTTCGGGCGGCCAGCGCTGTTTGCGGCGAGGACTGCCAGATTGGCGCCCTGGTGGCGGTGGTGGATGCCAGCAAGTGCAAGATTTATGTGAAGAACTTTGGTGAATTCTTCCTGAACCAGATTGAGCACGCGGCTACCATCATCCTCAGCCGGACGGATATTGCCAGCCAGCAGAAGATTGAGGACGCCGTCAAGCTGATTCGGGAGCATAACCAGAACGCCACGGTCATTACCACTCCGGCGGATCAGCTGGATGGCAAGCAGATCATGAGCGCCATGGAGAAGGCGGACACCCTGGAGCAGGAGATGGCGCAGATTCTGGCGGAAGTGGAAGAGGACGACGAGTGCGACGATCCTGACTGCGAATGCCATCATCATCATGACCACGATCATGAACATGAGCATGAGCATCATCACGATGATCATGACGAACATGAGCACCATCATCATGATCATGACGACGATGATGATGACGAAGATGAACACGAACATCATCACCATCATGACCATGAGGAGGAGGAACACGAGCATCATCATGATCACGATGAACATGAACACCGCGATCATGAACATCATCACCACAAGAATCATCTTCACC
>JAFUDS010000038.1 GCA_017464305.1 Clostridia bacterium
CCCGTCCTGTGCGAAAAGCCCTTCACCACAGACGCGGAGCAGACAAAGGAACTGTTCTCTCTGGCGGAAAAGAAAGGTGTCTATCTGGCGGAAGCCATGTGGACATGGTTTTCTCCTGTCGCCCATCAGGTAAAGAAATGGCTGGAAAATGATGAGCTTGGAGAGATCCAGCACGTCAAGGCGAATTACCACATGGATGTGCGCAGATACGCCGCCCGCCTGACTGATCCCAACCGCGCAGGCGGTGCGCTGCTGGATATTGGCGTTTATCCCATCACCTACTTGTATCGCCTGTTCGGAAAACCAACAGAGATCGTATGCACGGGAAAGCTGCAAAACGGCATTGATCTGAAAGAAGACGTGGATCTCCGTTTTCCGGGTGGAAGCACCTATCGCGCGTCGATCTCCATGACGGATTTGAAGGGGCTTGAAAAATTCAGCATTGTCGGTTCCAAGGGGAAAATCAGCATTCCCTGGTTTCACATGGCAAAGCAGGTGAAGCTCAAGCGGAAAAGCGGCGTCAGCGAGGTCTTCTCCGGTGACGGCAGTTATCTCAATGAGTTTGATCTGGTTGCGGGAGAAATCAGGGCGGGCAAAAAAGAAAGCGACTATGTTCCCCGGCAGGCTACGATGGACGTCATGGAAATCATGGATGAATGCCGCAGGCAAATGGGGCTTGTGTACCCCTTTGAAAAATAACGGGAGGAAAGCCATGCGAATCGGAATTGGCGATGTACTGCCCCATCGCTCCCCGGAGGAATGGGCGGATGAGGTTGTGGAAATGGGGTTTCGGGCGGCTGCTTTTCCGGGAAATTACAAGCAGCCGGATGCTCTCATCGACGCTTATGTGAAGTCGGCAAAGGAACGGGATATTTTGATCGCCGAGGTGGGCGTATGGGACAATCCCTTCTCCCCGGACATGCAGGTGGCAAAGCGGGCAAGAGAAGCCTGCGTCCAGCAGCTCCGTTTGGCGGATGCCATTGGGGCGCGCTGCTGCGTGAACATTTCCGGCGCGTTCGGCCCCAAGTGGGATTTTTGCTATCGGGAGAACTATACGCAGGAGGCCTATGCAAAAAATGTGGCGTTTATCCAATCTCTTTTAGATACGGTCAAGCCGCGGCGCACCTGCTACACGCTGGAATCCATGCAGTGGATGCTGCCTTCCTCTCCGGAGGAAACGCTCAAAATCATTCAGGATATTGGCAGCCCCCATTTCAAAGCCCATGTCGATATCTGCAACATGGTCAACGATCCCTACAAATTTACCCATGCCGATGAATTGATTGACCGCACCTTTTCTCTGCTGGGCAATCAGATCGTGAGCTGCCACCTGAAGGACATTACCATGGAAGAAAAATCAACGGTTCATATCATGGAGGTGCTTCCGGGCCTGGGACAAATGGATCTGCCTCGTTATCTTCAGCGGATTTCCGAATTGGATGATCCGGAAACACCCGTGCTGATCGAGCATTTGCCGGACAAGGCATCCTATGAGAAAGCCTTGGCCCATGTCAAGGCGATTGGCGCGCCATGGATGTCATCGAAAGGGAGGAAAGATAATGCTGAAAATCGGTGAAAAGATCCTGCGCGGCGAGCGTCCGACGCTCTGTTTCTTTGGGGACAGCGTGACCCACGGCGAGTTTGAATTTACAAACGGGTTCAAGGAATCTGTCCAGAAGCCGGAGCTGGTCTATCATAAGCTGCTGGCGGATCGCATCAGGGCGGAGCTTGGTCAGGAAATCCACGTGATCAACGCGGGCGTAGGCGGAAACTTCTCCGGCGATGGACTGAAACGCATGCAGGCAGATGTGCTGGACAAAAAGCCGGATTTTTGCTGCGTGATGTTTGGCACGAATGATGTGACCAATTCCCGAAAGGGTACTCAGGCCCTGGAGGAGTACAAGGGCAATTTGCGGCAGATCGTTACCGCTCTGCGTGAAGCGAATATTGAGGCGGCCCTGATGACACCGGGAATGCTTTGCGCCCATGGCGTAAAGGGCTTTCACGGGTTTTGGTGGTTTGTGCACAAGTATTATGAATCCCTGCAGCGGGGCGGGAAAATGGACGCATACGTGCAGGCTATGCGGGATGTGGCGAAGGAAGAGCGCATTCCCCTGGCCGATGTGTATGCCGAGTGGAAGCGGATGGCGGCGGAGGGGATCGATACCACGGCGCTGCTCATTAACGGCATGAACCATCCTGCGCCGGAGATGCACAAATTATTTGCGGATCAATTGTTTGAGCTGATTTTCAGCAAAGAATGAGGAGGAAGAAATCAAATGGCTTCAAAAACTGGTGCTGTCATCAACAAAACCGTTTCCTGGATCAATGAGGTGAAAAAGAATAAAATCATTGCCGGCATCCTGCTCTTGATCCAAGGCATCCTGTGGCTCATTCGCCCCCAGGGCACGATTGAAGGGCTTGCCCGTCAGCTGGCGATTTTTGCGCTCATTGGCTGCGTCGCCTATCTCATCGAATTCTTCGCGTCCAAGGATCGCACGGCCAAGTCCACCGCGAAAATGGTGATCGGCTTTGTATTGGCCGTTTGCGCCGTGATCATCATCGTAAGGCCGAATTTGGTCAGCAACATCCTCGTTTATGCCGTTGCGGTGCTGGCGATTGGCAACGGTGCCGTGAACACGTGGCAGCTTTTCCGGCTGGGCGGCAAGGTGGATGCGAAAAAGATCGCAGGCATTGTTGTCAACGTATTATCGGTTGGGCTGGGGATCTCCCTGCTGTTTAAGGGAAATGCCGCGGCAGAGATGACGATCCGGTTGATAGGGATCATCCTGATCGTCAACGCCTTGACGGATTTGTGGACCTTCTTCCTGATGCAGAAGAAGCTGAAAGAAGCACGATAAGGCACAGCGAAGCATTCTTCTGTATGCTTTGTGAACGATGAAAGGAAACGCCGATGAAAAGACAAGCCTTCCTGACAGGCTGGACCTGTAACGGGCAGCCTGTAACCCTGCCGCACGATGCCATGCTGCATGAAAAACGCGACCCAAAGGCCCTGAGCGGCAGCGCGGGAGCCTTCTTTCCGGAGGGGAATTATGTATATGAAAAGAAATTCCTTCGCCCGGGGGCGGAGCATGTATTGATTCAATTTGAGGGCGTGTATCGGGACGCGAAGGTTTTCATCAATGGCAGAGAAGCGGGCGGCGCGGCCTACGGCTATCTTCCTTTCTTCGTGCCTGCGGATGCTTACCTGACGGACGGAGAAAACACGATCCGGGTGGAATGCAGCGTCCAGCATCCTGATTCCCGCTGGTATTCCGGCGCGGGGATTGATCGCCCGGTATGGCTATGGGAAGGCCCCAAGGACAGCATCGAGCCGGAAAGTGTGAGAATCAGCACGGTCAGCTATGATCCCGCGGTCATCCGGATTCAGTCACCCAAAGCGGTCCGGGTCGATGTGGAAGGCATCCGGGGCGAGGGCGTGGATTTTGAATTGACCATTCCCTGCGCCAAGCTGTGGAGCGAGGACGCCCCGAACCTGTATATGGCCAGGGTGACAGCCGGATCGGACAGCGAGGAAATCCCCTTCGGCATCCGGAAGGTGGAATGGTCCTCCAAGGGCCTGTTCCTGAATGGGAAGGAAATTCTGCTGCGGGGCGGCTGCCTGCATCACGACAACGGCGTGGTGGGCGCTGCCACCTATGACGAGAGCGAGTGGCGGCGGGTCAAAAAGCTCAAGGAGGCCGGCTTTAACGCCATCCGTTCAGCCCATAATCCCACATCCCGCGCCATGCTGGAGGCCTGCGACAGGCTGGGCGTTTATCTGATGGATGAAGGCTGGGATATGTGGTTCCACCACAAGACAAAGCATGATTACGCGAGTGTATGGCGG
>JAFUDS010000017.1 GCA_017464305.1 Clostridia bacterium
GAGCCTGAACGATGAGGTGAAAAACAATGTCGCGAAGAACCTACGCGACCTGGAGAAGGCCATCAGCGACCTGACAAAGAAGGCAGGCCCAGACCTGAACACATTGGGCGACAAGGCAGATCAATGCGCCAAGAAGCTGAAGACATTTAGCACGGACGCGACAAACGCCATGAAAGACCTGGCGAAGAACATCGGAACACAGATGACCAGCGCGGCCAATGATTTCACGAAGGGCCTAAACACAATGCAACAGAACGCCACGACGGCCATGAGCAACATCACATCGACGATGAGCAAGAACACGAGCCAATTCTTGACGCAGCTGCAGAACCTATTCACCGGGGCGTTTAACAACATCGCCGTTTCGGCGAACAACGCCATGGTGAAGGCGTACAACGCCATTGTGGACGGAATCAACCAAATTGCAAAGATGATGGCCGGGGCGAAGCTCCAGATAGGGAATTACGTCATCCTGCCGCATTTCTACATGTCCGGAGAATTCAACGCGAAAACGGGCGCTGTGCCGAACGTGGGCGTGAAATGGTACGACAAGGGCGGCGTATTCGACCGGCCTACCATTATCGGCGTCGGCGAACGGCGGCCAGAATTCGTCGGAGCGCTGGACGATCTGCGGGAAATCGTGCGGGACGAATCCAACACGGCGAATGTGACCATCAACGTATACGGCAGCGAGGGCCAGGACATCTACGAGCTGGGAGACATCATCATGGAGAGAATCCAGGCGAACATTAACAGACGGGAGGCGGCTTTCGCGTGAGAGGCGTATTCAGCTGGAACGGCGTAAGATCGGACGCCTTCGGAATTGATATCATAGAATACCCCAAAGACTCCAGGCCGAAACGGAAAATCGACAGATATTCCGTGCCGGGACGCAACGGGGACATCATCCTGGCACAAAACGCCTGGGAAAACACGGAAAGAACCTATTCCATCCGGATCGGGGACGGAGATAAGCACTCCGCCTCCGACCTGGCGGGAGAAGTGGCCCAGTGGATATGCGCACCGAATGGATATTGCGAGCTGTGGGACGATTTCGACCAGGGATATTATCGAATGGCCTGCTTTACAGGGCCATTCGACATAGAGGCGCTGTTGATGGGCCGATATGGCGAAACGGTCATATCCTTCGACTGCAAACCGCAGAGATATATAGTGTCCGGGAAGACACCCATCGAGATCGAGAGCAGAAAGACGATTCGAAACCAAACAGCATACGCGGCCAGGCCGCTGATCCGCATCGACAGATCGGCATCAGGGGGCGGAGGCGTGACCATCGGGGGAACGGAATTCACCATCGACAGCATTCCGGCGGAGGGCCTGTATATCGACTGCGAAGAAATGGAATGCTACGACGGTGCAGGGAACCGGCAGAATGGCGTCGTTAAATCCAGCTCCAGCGAATTCGCCACACTGGAGCCGGGGGACAATGTGATTGAGTTCAGCGGGAAGGTGAAAAAGGTAACAATTACGCCGAGATGGTTCGGAATATGAGGTAAAGAGCATGTATCCAATTCTATTCGACGCGGAGGCCACATCCTGGGAGTCTTTCGGGGTGGGCGTGCTATCCGGCGCGATCTCCTGCGAAGTGGAAGAAAACCGGAACGGATCCTACGAGCTGGAGATGAAATATCCCATCAGCGGAGCCTATTATCGGGAGATCGGGCTAAGATCGTTGATTGTGGCCAAACCAAACCATGGGGACGGGCCGCAGCCCTTCCGGGTTTACAAAATCAGTAAACCCATCGGCGGCGTGGTAACGATCAACGCGCAGCATATCAGCTACGATCTATCCGGATACGTGGCAGCGCCATTCAAGGCGGCGGGGATCCGGGACGCGATGGCGAAAATCACCAGCGCGGGAACGGTATATCCGTCACCGTGCACATTCTCGCTTTCGACAGATATCGACGATGATAAAACCACGGAATCGAGATATCCTCAGAGCATCCGCTCCATCCTGGGTAAGGGAGATGGCAACCTGCTGGAAACCTACGGCGGAGAATGGCATTTTGATGGGTACCGGTGCGAACTGAAAGCGGAAAGAGGCGAAGATCGAGGCGTTGCGATCCGATACGGGAAGAACATGATCGATCTGAAGCAGGAGGAAAACAACGCAGAGGTTTGCACGGCAGTCTATCCCTATTATTTCAGCGGGGAGGACAATGTACTCATTACACTGCCAGAAAAGGTGATGCAGGTAGGGGCAGCGCAGGGATATTCCCGAGTGCTACCTGTTGACCTGACATCATACTTTGACGGGACACCGACGGCGGAGGATCTGCGGACGGTGGCCCGGAGCTACATCGAAGTAAACAATGTCGGCGTGCCGAAAGTCAACCTGACAATCAAATTTGTAAACCAGGAGACGGAGCAGGATCGAGTCGATCTATGCGACACGGTACAGGTACAGTTTGATAAGCTGGGCGTATCGGCATATGCGAAGTGCATCCGGGCCAAATGGGACACGCTGAAAGAGAGATACATCGAGGCGGAGCTGGGCACACCGAAAGATAACCTGGCAGCAACGATTGTGACCATCTCCAAGGCGACGAAAGACCTGGAAACGATCCGGACAGATCTAAACGCAACCGCCGGGGAGATCAGGACAGAGCTGGCGACAACGGATACCAATATCCGGCAGGAAATCGCATCAACCGCACAACAGATCACGAATGATTACACCACCCTCAACACGGAAACCGGGGAAGAACTGAGAGGCGTTATCACCCAAACGGCAGAGCAGCTGACGAGCGATTATACCGCGCTGAATACCCAGACGGGCGAAGAATTGCGGGGAACGATCACCCAGACAGCGGAGAGTCTCACAAGCGACTACACCGCGCTAAACTCCCAAACCGGTCAAGAGCTGCGGGGCGTTATCACCCAGACAGCGGAGAGTCTCACAAGCGACTACACCGCGCTAAACTCCCAAACCGGCCAGGAGCTGCGGGGCGTTATCACCCAAACGGCGGAAAGTCTCACAAGCGACTACACCAACAAACTGGATGAAACAGAAAGCCATATCACCCAAACGGCCAGCGAAATAAAGGCGGAGGTGAAAAATAACAAAGAGGAGCTGCAAAGCGCCATCGATGTGCAGGCTGGCAGAATCGGCCTGGTTGTGGAAGGGACAGGAAGCAACGCAAAGATCAAACCGGCGCAGATTGTGGCGGCCATCAACGATGGAGCTAGCTCCATCAAACTGAGCGCAGATCATATCACGCTCGACGGAAAAGCTGTAGCAAGCTCGCTATCGTCGCAAGATATCAATTGCGCCTCAATTACGGCGGAAAGCTTGCGAGCGTTTTATGCCGGAAATGGAAACCTGCTCATAAACGAGATAGAAGATTATCTGCTCGACCGACAAACCGGGATACTTGACGGCGTTGTATATGACGCAAGTGTAAGCGGGAATACATTGACGCTCAAGCGGTACGGAAACGCCGATGTAACTTTTAGCAAGGCCGCCACACTCAGTGTCGCGTATGGCGGCGATAACCAGGGAGACACGGCCACCTACACCGTCACAGGGACACCGGCGGAGAATTTCGGCGGCGAAGGCAAAAACTCAGTCACGGGAGAATTCACCGTCCACCAAAGCAAAACGGCAGCATACATCCTGGACAAGAACGGCTCAATGCGAGCACGGATCGATAACCCGCAATACGGGAACGGATGGGCGGCGGCCCAGGGCGATGTATCCTGGCCAGGGACAAATACATCGAGCGCAATCGCCACCTTCAAAGCGCCAAGCGGCACGGTGGACGGGACACAGGTCACAAAGAGTTATTATCTCGACATCGTGAGCAGTGGATACAGCTCGACAACGAAGGTATATCTGCGGAACCCGGACGATCAGGCGGTCGCCGCGCTGGACGTCGGCAAGGTGTATGACGCCGGGAAGACGGCAGGCGCGGGCAGCGTCAAGATGGCGCTAAACACCAACACGAGCAAGATTGTGCTATCCGAAACCGGAACGGCGACGGAGTACGCGGTGAGCGCACAGGCTGGGATAACGTACAATTCCAGCACCCACAAGTACACACCATCGGCCAGCGCCCTGGTAGGCGGCACGGTAATGGCGAGCAACACCGGAAGCGCTAGCGGGACGGAAGCATACGATGCAGGGTGGAAGGCAGCGCATGATAAATTCAGCAGCGAAACGTCATATAGCACGGACGATAAGCTGGAAGTGAATTATCCACCTACGACGGTGGACGGGAGCGCACTAACGAGGGAATACTACCTGACGCTCGATGATGATTACGCCTACATCCGAAACGGCAGCAGAACCGGGACAGTTGTGGCCCGCGTAACGAACACGAAGAAATCCGGGTCAGATATTACGGGACTATCAAGTTCGTGGGACGGCAACACGTTCAAGGTAAGCACGTCAACAAGCGGGACGCTGCAAAGCGCGGATTGCACGGTGACAATCTACCCGACGAGCGACAGAACGCTCGACTATGGAGAAACGCTCACAGTAAGCGCCAGAGGAAACAATGTAGCCAGGCAGAGCATAAAGATTACAGCTCCGGCGGACAGATATGCAGCAGGATACGATTGGGGCGCTCAAGTAGGAAGCTGGCTGGATTACAGCGGGAGCCCAAATATACAGAGTCAAGGCCAACTGGCATATGGATATAACATATATCTGTATTATGTTACGAGCGACTCACAGAAGCACTATAGAGCGAGATGGGAAGTACCGCCGGATAGATGGGACAGTGCGCTATCGACGGTGGCGCTTGTCAGCGACCAAGCCGTTAGCGGAAATGCAGCTGTACTGGGATATGATGTCCCGCTGAGACTGGCAGCAACAAATTCGGCAGGCAAGATTATCTACTGGGGAGAATGGAGAACGCCGCCCGATAACTCTGGAAGCGGTGGCGGAGGCAGCGTTTCGATATCTATCGATGATATTTACGCGACAAATTACCCCCCGACGGGAACGACGGCAACCCAAATATCCAGATTGATTAGACAAGGCGGGTATGATTTTATTACATTCAGAGTAAACGCTGGCGGGACAACAAAACGATACAATATCGAACTATAAGGAGGAAAAACAAAATGACAAACCAAGTAACTCTACAGACCACCATCGACCTGATCAACAAAGCCATGGTAAACACTCAGAACCTACAGCTGCAGCCGACGGAACACAACGTGAACCTCATCGCGGAGAGCCTGAAAAGCCTCCGCAATGTGGCGGCGATTGTGAATGATCTGTTTGCTACGGTCAAGATGTACGAGGACAAGGCGAAGGGCGAGCCTCAGCTGATCATCGAGCAGGGAGAGCCGGAACCGACGGAGGAAGATCATATCATCCAGCTGCAAGCGGAAGTCAGGGACAAAATGTGAAAGGAAGGGCAAGATGGCAGTATTCGAAAAGTGGCTAAAGAACGACTTGAAAAAGCCGGTAACGGTGGAGCGCCTGGGCGGAAACATCTTTTCCAGGGACATCGGCGCGAACCAGATCGGCGTCATTATCACAGACGATGGCGCAGAGGCTTCCATCACCGGGGACGTTACCGGATACGTTATCCGGGCAGATGGCGAAACGGTGATTGTCAGCGGAACGCTCGACGGCAACCGGGCCAGCATCATCCTACCCGCGGAATGCTACGCCATTGTCGGGATCATCAGCATCGTTATCAAAGTCGGCTCCACAACAGTGGGCGCTTGCACGGGCCACGTATATCAGACGTCAACGGACGCGATTGTGGATCCTGGGCAGGTTATCCCATCCGTAGAGGAACTGCTGGAAAAGATATCCATCCTCAACAGCGAGATCGGCGACGCCGAAGCCTGGGCTGTAGGCCAGCGGGGCGGGGTGGACGTCGGGGAAGATGATCCTGCATACCAGAACAACGCGAAGTATTACGCCCAGAAGACGGCGGAGGATCGAGCCTCCACCAGCGGGGCGAGCCAAGCGGTGCAGCAGTATGCCAACGCGGCGGCTCAGAGCGCTGCACAGGCTGCGGGGAGCGCCAATGCGGCAGGGATAGCCCAGGCGGCTGCGGAGAAGGCGGAGGCGGATGTATTGGCCGCCATCGTGGCAGCACAGGGGAATGACCTGCTGCGGATGGATGAGAATGGAGACTTCTATATCCTGGAAGAAACGGACGAATAAAGAAGGGAGCGAGAAAACGAGATGGGAACCAAGAAGAACTACGGTGTCAACAACCAGCTGGAGCGCATCGCCAACGCTCTGGAGGCCCAGACGGGGAGCGTATCTGCGGCGGTGCTGGACGCAGCTTTCAGTGGCAGCATCGACGGAACGAACACGACGGCGCTATTCCGCCGGTGGTGGCGGCTGGCTTGCGATCTGATCACTCGCAACGAGGGCGAGATCGACCGCTACGCCCTCCTCACCCGCTGGTTCACGCTGATCGGCGAGGCCTGGGGAGACAAAATCTACACCCTGCGGGGGCCGGACTATCGGGTATCGAACGGGAATACGGCTTTGACCCCCATGGCCGACTTGGCGGGGAAAGAGGCGGCTCCTCTTTGCACAGAGGTATCCGCCAACGAATTCCACTGGATGGACGAAGACCCGATGTACTGGTGGGTCCGGTTCAACGGCATCAGCAAGGCGGACGGGACGATGGACATCAAGGCGGTGGAAGGGATCGACGATGAATTCGACATCACGGGGAACCTGGCCCCGGTATACACCGGGAGCATCGGGCTATGGCACATCCGTTTCACCGACGGGAGCTACGAATACCACACCTGGGCGACACGGCAGGGCGGCGGGATGCATCCCTACGAGAGCGACGTGGCCCCGGACGGAACCCACCGGGCGATGCACTGGGAGGCGACCTTTGGCGGGAGCCTGACGAAGGATGGGAAGCTGACCAGCGGCAGCGGATACGGCAGCGGATGGGAGCGGAACGAGAACACGCCCAACTGGCGGCGAGCCGCTACCACGGGCATTGCGGACGCGCGGAAATGGGGAAGCTACGAGGGCCTATACAGCGACACGGAAAGATGCCACCTGCTGGATGAATGGCAATTCCGACACTACAACCTGGAGAACAGCGGCATCCTGGAAGGCTGCACGGGATACACTACGCAATGCGTCGTGGCCGTGGCGGAGGAAAACGCGAAGCGGGTTGTGGTCACCACGGCAAACGGGGCGAACTTCCTGGTGGGGAGCTGCATCGAGGTCGGCACCCACGGCGACGGCGTAAACACCGACCGGAATACGGCGGGGAATTATGACATCATCGGCTGCGCCACGATCATCAGCATCGAGAACGTCACCATCGACGGGACGGCATACTCTGCGCTGAACCTGGACATCGCCACGGGGGTGAACATTCCGGCAACGGCGTATGTAAGCACCATGCCATGGGTTCCGGGCAGCACGGAACGGCTCCCCGGCCGCAAGGACGGCAGCCTGTACAACGTGACGAACGGCAAGACCCCGGCGCGGATCGGCGGGATCGAGGTTATCGATGGGGCGTATGCCATCGGGCTTGACCCGCTATGGAACAGCGACTGGAACGCAGACCGCGACCCGAAGAGCATCTACAGCGTATACGTGGTGCGGGACGCGACGAAACAGGGCGGAAGCATTAGTGCGAGCCACACGCTGGTAGGAACCTTCACGGGGCCGAACTCTGGATGGCAATATCCGCGGCACTTCCAAACCCGCAAGGATGATATGCTGATGCCGGAAGGATTCCCCGGAAGCGGCAGCACGTACCTGAAGTCGGCCTTCAGTTTCTATGGCGGCTCCGGCGTTCGTGCGCCCTGGCTGTTTGCGCGTCTCGGCCTTGGGGCTCCTGCGGGCTTGGCCTGTGCTGGTGGCAGCAGTGCGCCCTCGGCCGCGAGCTGGGATGGCCGCCCCCGGCTTTCGGGTTCTGGGAAGACGCGGGGTGAATGGGCGGCGTAAGCCGACCAGAGGGGGAGCATCCCCCTTTTGACCCAGGAAGAAGAACCAAAGGGGCCAAAGCAACCGAAACAAGCGAGCCGCCCAGTGGGCAGCCGCGACCATTGAGGATGCGGAAAGGCCCTACAAACTAAACCAACAACCACCATATCGGTGAAGCCACCGAAAAGGCAGCTGCGCCTAACAGCAGCATCCAACAACGCACGGAAACATGGGCATGGGAAGGACATGCCAAAGGCCCTCCGGGGACGGTAAACCGTCCCGGAGCGGCCCAAGGGTTTGATCGTGTGTCGGCCTTCAATTTCAATGGCAGCTCCGGCGTTCGTGCGCCCTGGCTGTTTGCGAATCTCAACAATGGGGCTAATGCGGGCTTGGCCTGTGCTAATGGCAACAATACGCCCTCGAACGCGAACTGGAATGGCCGCCCCGGAATTCGGCAAGGCGAAGGGAGAAACCAACTCCCTCGCCGGAAATAAGATGCCAATGGGCATCCAATACGCGATCAAATCCGCGAAATGAAAATCGGTTTATCCCAGCACTGAGAAATCAGGGGCGGCGGAAAAGCCACCGCCCGCGGCGAGTAGAAGAGAGCACGCGCCTGCGGCACCCCAAAACGGCGAAGAGCCAAAGACCGGGGAGAGCCGTCGAAAGGACGGGCTAACCGAAAACCGCTGAAGCCACACCGAAAGCGCACAACCCGGAAGGGAAGACATAAAGCCAAAGGGGAAAGGACAAGGATTGAAGCAAAAGTATCGAGACCTGGACAGGAATCTATGCTACGAAGCGGTGGACAAATGCTTTAACGGCAAATGGAACCGGAACGATGTGCTGACGGACATCGAAGAATGGACGGGGTACAGCCGGAACCAAATCCGAGAATACAAGATCGACCACCCTGGGCATGAATTCCCCATCAAATTCGCGATTATGGACGAAAGAGCCGACGCGCTGATGGATATGATCCAGGAGATCGAGATGGGCATTGACCCAGACTTCGACCTTGTAAAAATCCACAGGCGAGCGGACGCGGCAACTGGGAAGATGCGAGACATCGCATATCTGTGCATACGGATGCAGCTGTTAGGGCACTGCCTACAATTAGGGCTGGAACCGCTATTCCGGGCAAGAATCCTTCCTTGCCAGCACGCCAGCCTACCGGGAAGAGGGCCGACAAGGCTGGTACGCCAGGTGCGGCGACTATTGCGGAAACGGCACATCAAATACTTTCGGAAGACGGATTGCAAGAACGCCTACGGCAGCACGATGTACGCGGACGTGATCGAGATCATCCGGGAAGAGATACCGGACGCGACATGGATACTGCGGGGACTGGAAGTCATGGCCCGGTACGCCCCGGGTGGGCATCTGATCATTGGCGGATTTCTGGACGCATGGCTATTCAACCTGGTGATGAGCTACGCCATCAGGGAAGCATTGAACGCCGCCGGGAAACGGCGGGGACAGCGAATCCGCATGGTGGCGGGATGTGCGGACTACATGGACGATGTGGTTTTCATGAGCGGGAGCAAGAAGGGCCTGAAGGAAGGGACGAAGATATGCGGGGCATACCTTCTGGAAAGGTTCGACATCCAGAGCAAGAGCACGACGGGGATCATCCGGCTGCTGGAGCGGGAGGAGGAACGGAAACGGAAGGCCCGGGCCAGCCCTGCGGCGAGAGGATGCCCGGCCATCGACGTGGCGGGATACCGCATTAGCCGGACGCACTGCCGGATGAGAGGACGGAACGCGAAACGGACGAGGCGAAGCTACCTGCGAGCCTGGAGGGAATACCGGGAGACGGGAACCATCGGGCGGCAGCGGGCGGCGCAGATCATCAGCCGGAACGGGATCATCCAAGGGGCGGACAGCTACCGATTCATAGAGAAATACCAGGTAGTTACGCTGCGGCGGATGGCCAGAAAGATCATGGGATACTGGGGACGAAAACAGGAACGAGAGAGAAAGGAGATTATGCAAGATGCTGTGGAGAAATACAGAAAGCACAGAGAAGCCCTCGAAGGTTACGATTGGAACCATGCCGGAGGGAAACCGATTCGTGCGGCTGGCGGATAACATCCGGGAAGAGGTACGGAAAGAGGAGAGTGGCGAAGAAGGGCAGGGCACCGAGCAGAAGGTGTACGTGTACGACGAGGTGCAATTCGAGCTGGAAGCCGAACGGGAAGAAACCGAGAAGGACATCAAGAAGGACTTTGAGGGCTGGTGGGAATACGGCAGCCAGGAGGAAGGCAGCGAGCCGACGCTGGAGGAACGAGTGGCGGCGATTGAGGACTTTTTGCTGGAGATGTAAGGGGAAGGCAGATGCGGTGGCGGAATAGACGCGAGCCGGGACAACCGGCAGCGGGCAGGGAAAGCGACGTGCCACGGAGCGGAACCTGTCAGTAGACGCTTATCAGTCTAAGGAAGATAGGTCAAAGGCGGCAGCCAATAAAAGGCGCAAGACCGGCCCTTCTATCAATGCTTCCATGCGAGGTGGAAATCCTCGCCCGCATATTCCAAGGATTTTCCAACTTTCAACCAACTTCCAGTCAAGTAGGAAGGCGGAAAATGAATAAAATAGGAGGTTTTGGTATATGTATAACATCATCAAAATGAAATACCAGGCGAAGAAGATCACAGCGGCGGAGGTTTGGGCGTATGCTGACGCGGGGAAGATCACCGAGGCGGAGGCCGTCAAGATTTGCGGGCCACGACCGAAGGGGTGAGAAGGATGGACGGCAACGAGATTATCCGGGCCATTCCAGAGCTGATGGACTATGAGCTGATCGGCGTACTGCATGCGGTGGCTAATGAGGTAGAGGCCAGGATGCTGCGGCCACCCAGGGAAGTGGAATATCCGACGGACGGCGACGGGCATAGACTTCCATGGTAACGGCGGCGGGCCAAAAAAGAAGGTGATAGCGAATGAGCAAGATATCAGCAGCGGATTTCGTCAACCGGGTGGAGCAGATCGCTGCGGAGGGTCCAGCCTATGAAAAGGGATACGATGGCAGCCGGGGGCTATGCGATTGCATCGGGTTGATCATCGGCGGCATCCGGCGGGCTGGGGGCGACTGGCAAGGGCTGCATGGCAGCAACTACGCCGCCCGGAAAGAAATGGAAAGCCTGGAGAAGATCGAGAAGATCAAAGACCTGGTCATCGGCGAAGTGGTATATAAGAGCTACGAGAAGGGCGAGCCAGGGTGGACGCTGGACAAATACACCAGGTATCTGGCGGGCGGGAAATATTACAACGGCGACCTACGGGATTATTACCATGTGGGCGTCGTGGTAAGCGTGGAGCCGCTAAGAATCCGCCACATGACAACGCCACAGCCGAAGATGGACACCACCATCGGGAAATGGAAATGGCATGGGAGATTGAAGAAAATCGACTATGGCAGCACGGGCAGCAGCTCTACCAGCGGCGGCGGAGGAACATTGCCAAGAGAGGACAAAAAGGAGAAGATGAGCATGGAGGCGAGAGTGGTACTGGCCACCGGGGAAGGCGGCACGACGGTCAACCTGCGGGAAGGCCCGGGGACGAATCATGGCCGAATCAAAGCGGTGAACGTCGGCAGCACGGTGGAGATTGTCGAAGATCAGGGAGCCTGGTGTAAGATCATCGCGGACGGGAAAACCGGATGGATGATGGCGAATCATCTGGAATACATCGGGGAAGGAATTCAAAACGATGTGATTTCAGAGGAAAACCAGGAGAAGATCGACAAGGCCCTGAGCGCAATGGAGAATGCCCTGGTGACTATCTCCGAACAGATCGAGATCATCGGCATGATCAATGGACGGGGGTGAGCAAACATGCAGTGGTATCAATGGTTGACAGTGTTGGGCCTGCCGTCGATGATTTCCGGAATATTCATGCTGATGATCAACCGGAACCTAAACAAGAGGGACGAAAAGAGAAAAGAAGAGGAAAACGCCAGGGAGCAGGCCAGGGCAAAAGAAGAAGAGAAAAAACGCAAACGCGACGAAACCATGGAAGAACAGCAAAAGATCATGGAAGAGCAGAACAAAGCCATCATGTTGGGGCTGCAAGCTGTTTTGAGAGATCGACTGCTGCAAGGATATCGGCATTATGAAGAAAAAGGCTGGGCTGATTATGAAGACCGACAAAACCTGGAAAACATATACACACAGTACCATGCGCTGGGGGCAAACGGCGTGATGGACGATTTCAAAAAACGTTTCGACGCATTGCCGGATTATCCGCCGCTGGCAAGAAAACACATGCCGGTAGATCCGCAGGAGCATATATCATGAGAGATAATGAACGCAGGCACAAACGAATCGCAAGACAATGGCAAAAGCTAAAGCACAGAGCGAAGATTTGCCCTGATTGCGGGAATAGAGCTGCCGCGTTAAATGATCACTTCATGAAGCGATTCAGCCGATTCTGTCTCGAATGCGACGAATGTCACTATTGCGCAGGCCACGCCAGCACAATCAGAGGTGCTATCCGGAAATGGAATCGAGACAACGGAAGCTATAGCACATTGACACCAAAGTAGAGGAGGAAGAAATATGTGGAATTGGAAAGAATGGACAAAAGCGGCGATTATCCGGGCGCTGAAGACCTTCGCCCAGACGGCAGCGGCGAGCATCACTGTGGGAGCGGCTGCGGAGGAGGTACAGTGGCTGCGTATTCTCTCTGTGAGCGGGGTCGCCTTTGTCCTCAGTCTTTTGACAAGCCTGGGCGGCCTGCCGGAGGTGCGGAGAACGGAACCGCCCGACGCTGATAAAACTGATACTAACGAATGATAAAGAAAATCCCCGGGGAGAATTCCCTGGGGATTTTTCCTTTACACCGCGATGGTGTAAACCACAACCCGCTTATTTGAGCGTGGTACATGGGGCAGACCATCCGCAAAGGTTCGGATGAGTCTGGTTTGGTGAGCCCGGCGGGATTCGAACCCACGACCTTTTGATTCGTAGTCAAACACTCTATCCAGCTGAGCTACGAGCCCACAGCCATCTCTCGACAGCCCTGATATGATACCACAAGACAACCAGAATGTCAATTCCTTTTTTTCAAGAAAAGTGTGAAGAAAATCCGACAATAAGTTAACAAAATCGTCGTTTGTTGTGGATTGTAAAACGGGGAAGGATTCGATAAAATGAGGGTGTCAACCGTTCCTATTTCTTATTTTGAGGAAGGAGTCGTGGTAACCATGAAAAGGATTATTTCTCTGATTCTGGCCCTGTGCATGGCGCTGAGCCTTTCCTTCGCTTTCGCGGAGGAGGGCGGGGTGGCGGCGGATATTCGCACGGCCACAGCCAGCGACTACACGGGCAAGACCGTGATCCTGCACTCCAACGATGTGCACGGACAGATTGATGGCTATGCCTGGATTGCCGGCCTGCGGACCTATTTTGAAAGCCTGGGCGCTAAGGTGATTCTGGCGGACGCTGGCGATTTCAGCCAGGGCACGGTGTATGTCAGCTCCAGCAAGGGCGCTGCCGCCATCGATATGATGAACGCCGCGAAGTACGACGTCATCACCCTGGGAAATCATGAATTTGACTTCGGCTATCCCCAGCTGATGGACAACCTGAGCAAGGCGGAGTTCACCGCGCTGTGCGCGAACATCACGCTGGATGAAACAGGCGAGTCCATCCTGCCCGGCACCAAGGTCATCGAGACGGAAAGCGGCCTGAAGATTGGCTTCTTCGGTCTGGATACGCCTGAAACCGTGACCAAGGTGAACCCCGGTCTGATCAATATGATCACCTTCTCTACCTTCGATAAGCTGTACGAAGCGGGCCAGAGCGCCGTGGATGCGCTGAAGAGCGAGAACGCGGATCTGGTCATCGGCTTGGTACATCTGGGCGTGGATGAAGAGAGCCGGGCCAACGGCTATCGTTCCATCGATCTGCTGGGTAAGGTAAGCGGCATCGATCTGCTGATCGATGGTCACAGCCACACTGTGATGACCGCTGGCCCCGACGGAGAACCCATCCAGTCCACGGGCACCAAGTTTGCCTACGTGGGCGTGGTGGTGATCGACGACGAAAGCAAGACCATCGAGGATCATTTCCTGCTGCCCACCTATCTGGGAAGCAAGCTGTATGCCATGAACGGCGTGGATGGCGACGTGCTGGCTGTGGCGGAGAAGATCACTGCGGAAGTGGACGCGGAATACAGCGCCGTGTTCGCGACCTCTGAGGTGGTGCTGAATGGCGAAAAGGCCCCCGGCAACCGCACCGAGGAAACCAACCTGGGCGACCTGATTACGGACGCCATGGTTTGGTCCGTCGTGAAGGAAGGCGGCATCGAGCAGGTGGAGCCCAACGCGGTGGTTGGCATCACCAATGGCGGCGGCATCCGTGCGGCGATCAACGTGGGCGATGTTTCCAAGAAGGACATCAACACCGTGCTGCCCTTCGGCAACACCGTGGCTGTGATCTATGTGACGGGCAGCGAGCTGCTGGAAGCGCTGGAAGCTTCCACCTTCTGCACGCCGGAATCCATCGGCGGCTATCCGCAGACCTCCGGAATCACCTGGACCCTGGATACCACCAAGGCCTATGATCAGGGCGAGGTTTATGTGCTGGATGGCAAGGAGAGCAGCTATTATGCTCCCGCTTCCATCAACCGTGTAACCATCACAGCCATCAATGGGGAAGCGTTTGACGAGAATGCGACCTACGCTGTGGTGACCAACAACTTCTGCGCGGCAGGCGGCGATACCTATAATGTGTTTGGCCGGTCCACCTCTTCCTTCGACACCGGCATCCCCATGGACGAAGCTGTGATGGCTTATGTGGAGGATGTGCTGGCCGGGAAGATTTCCGCGGATACCTACGCGGAGCCTCAGGGGCGTGAAACGCAGATCAAGTAATATTTGATCGAATAGCACCCGCGGACTGCCATTGGATTGATGGCAGTCCGCTTTTTTAGAAGCCAATGGCCCCAAAAGGAGGCGAAAAAAATGCAATCGGAAAAGATTCAGCAATTGCAGGAGATCATAGATCAATCTAAAAGAATTGTATTCTTTGGCGGCGCGGGAGTTTCCACCGCCAGCGGGATTCCAGATTTTCGATCCGCGACGGGAATATATTCCGAACAGTTTGGACAGCTTTCTCCGGAAACGATTCTAAGCAGGACATTTTTCGACCTGCATCCGGAAATCTTCTTTGACTTTTATCGCAAGCACCTGTTGTACCCGGATGCCCAGCCCAACGCGGCGCATCGGAAGCTTTACGAATGGGAACAGCAGGACAAGCTGAAGGGCATCGTGACCCAGAACATCGACGGCCTGCACAAGGCGGCGGGGAATATCCGGGTCTATGAGCTGCACGGAACCATCCATGAAAACTACTGCATGGAGTGCAACGCGGCATATCCCATGGAATATATCCTTGAATCAGAGGGGATTCCCCGGTGCAAGGACTGTGGCGGCGTTATCAAGCCTAAGGTGGTGCTTTATGAGGAGCCGTTGGAAAAGTACGTTTGCATTGGCGCGGTTCGCGAGATCGCCAACGCGGACACCCTGATCGTCGCGGGCACGTCCCTGGCGGTGCAGCCGGCGGCTTCCTTCATTGACAATTTCCGGGGAAAGAATTTGGTGATCCTGAACAAGGAGGCTATCCCCGGAGAAGAAAGAGCAACGCTGGTGATCCACGATGATTTGGCCGCGGTGATGGCGCAGCTGCATTAAGGGAACGATATCGCGCCCGCTTCGCGCGGGGCTTACTGTTCACTGAAAGAAAGATACTCAATCAGCCGAAATGGGGCGAAACATGGTTTCGTTCGATTTCGGTTTTTTTATTGACGGGGAGGATGGTTTTCTGTATAATAAATTATTCAAAGCGGTGAAGTATTTTCCATATTCGACAGGTCTGGAGCATGGAGAAGTGAAAGGCGGGGAGCATCATGGATAAATGGGATCATCGGTTTATGAAGATGACCTATACCATCGCGGAATGGTCCAGCTGCTTCCGCAAGGGGCGGAGCATTGGCTGCGTTATCGTGCGGGACAAGCGGATCATGACCACGGGATATAACGGCGCGCCGGCGGGGATCAAGACCTGCCGGGAGCGGGGGGAATGCCTGCGGGATAAGCTGGGCATCGCCAGCGGCACGCGGATGGAAACCTGCTACGCTGTCCACGCGGAGCAGAACGCCATCGTCCAGGCGGCGAAGCTGGGGGTCAATATCGACGGGGCGACCCTGTACTGCACCCATCAACCCTGCAGCATGTGCTGCAAGATGATCATCAACAGCGGGATTCAGCGGGTGGTCTATAAAGAGGGATATCCGGATCCCTTTACACTGGAGCTGTTTGACGAGGCGGGCGTGCAGTTAGAGAAGTATGAGGACGAGGGAAACGAAGCATGAAATACCATATTGACACCATCCCCATCTGGGACGCGGCGAAGCTGGAGGGGGAATGCCTCCTCTGCGCCCTGGAGCGGCGGACGGAGCTGGGGGAGGCGGAAAGATATCTGGGGGCCTCCGTCATGGAGCCGGACACCCGCATCCAGGTGAACTCCCGGGGCTTTTGCCGGAAGCATCACGCCATGCTCTTCACCATGAGCAATCGGCTGGGGCATGCCCTGATGCTGGAAAGCCACATGATCGAGAACCGGGAGCGGCTGGAGAAAAGCTGGAAGGCCTTGGAAAAGGCGGGGCAGGCATTGGCCAGCGCTGGGCTGGGGGATAAGATCAACGGCAAGGCCCGCAGTGCCAAGGAAGCGGTGGTCCAGGAGGCGAAGAAGATCCAGGAGATGGCCGGGACCTGCGTCATGTGCGACACGATAAACGACAACATGCTGCGCTATCTGCATACCTTCTTCCACCTGTACCAGAACGATGGCGAATTCCGGCGGAAGTTCCTCTCTGGCAAAGGGCTCTGCATCCCCCACACGGGGCAGCTGCTGGAGGTAGCGGCGGAGGAGCTGAACACCAAGGAGCTGGGCGAGTTCGTTCAGGCCCTGGCCAAGATGGAAGGGGAGAATCTGGACCGGATTCAGGAGGACATTTCCTGGTTCATCAAGAAATTCGATTACCGATTCGAAAAAGAGGACTGGAAAAACAGCAAGGACGCGGTGGAGCGGACGGTGAACAAGACCCGAGGCTGGTGCGTCGGGAAAGAGCCCAATGAAACATAATCCGGAGCCCGGCGGGGGGAGATCCTTTCGCCCGCCGGGTCCGACGCGATAATACGTTTGGAGGAGACGGGGAACATGACCATCGGAGAAGTGAAAGACATTCTGGAAGCAAAGGTGCTGATTGGCGGGGAGCGGATGGACGAGCCGGTGGACACGGCCTGCGGGTCCGACCTGATGAGCGATGTGCTGGCCTTCGTGAAGGACAAGACGGTGCTGATTACCGGGCTCATCAATCCCCATGTGGTCCGCACCAGCGAGATGCTGGACATTACCTGCATCGTATTCTCCCGGGGAAAGCTGCCCAGCGAGGAGATCCTGGAGGAAGCGGAGGAAAGCGGCATCACAGTGCTGAGCACGGAGATGACCACCTATACCGCCTGCGGCGAGCTGTATGTGCACGGGCTGCCGGGCACCAAGAAGCGCGCGGGCGCGGAGGGAGCGTGAGAACATGGGCGTGCTGATCGAAAAGACATTCCCGGTGGAGGCTGGCGCCTATGAAACGGCAGGGGAGGCGTCCACCACCATTAAGCGGACGCTGAAGCAGCTGGGCGTTGGGGCGGAGGTACTGCGGCATGTCAGCGTCGCCTGCTACGAGGTGGAGCTGAACCTGGTGATCCACTCCCTGGGCGGCGAGCTGATTTTGCAGGTGGAGCCGGAGAAGGTGACCCTGATCTCCAAGGATGTAGGGCCCGGTATTCCGGACATCGAAAAAGCCATGACGGAGGGATACTCCACAGCCAATGAGGAGGCCCGGACCCTGGGCTTTGGCGCTGGCATGGGCCTGCCCAACATGAAGCGGAACGCCACGGAGTTCGACATCCAGAGCGAAGTGGGCGTCGGAACCACGATTACCATGAGTTTTGCACTGAAATAAGGTGTGATAGATGGAACAGAAGAGATTTCATTCGGTGCGGCTGGAACGGGACAAATGCCGCGCCTGTACCAATTGCCTGAAGCGATGTCCCACGGAAGCCATCCGGGTTCGGGGCGGCAGCGCCCACATTATCGACGAGCGCTGCATTGACTGCGGAGAATGCATCCGGGTGTGTGATTATCACGCCAAGGTGGCGGTGACGGATCCCCTGAGCGTCATCGAGGGATGGAAGTACAAGATCGCCCTGCCAGCCCCCAGCCTCTACGGACAGTTCAAGAATCTGCAGCACATTTCCCAGCTGCTGGCCGCCCTAAAGGAACTGGGGTTTGACGATGTGTTCGAGGTGGCCCGTGGCGCGGATGTGGTCAGCCGGGCCATTCGAGAACGGCTGAAGAAGCCGGACCTGCCCCGGCCGGTGATTTCTTCCGCCTGCCCGGCCATTGTTCGACTGATCCAGGTTCGCTTTCCGGACCTGATCGACCACATCGTGGACATCCGCCAGCCCATGGAGGTGGCGGCCATGATCGCCAAGAAGGAATTCGCCCGGAAGCATCAGGTGGAGGAAAAGGAAATTGGCTGCTTTTTCCTGACCCCCTGCCCGGCGAAGATGACGGCCATTCAAAACCCAATCGGCCACGAGAAAAGTGCCGTGGATGGTGCTATCAGCGTCATGGATATCTACGGTCCCCTCAGCGCCGCGCTGCGGAAAGCGCCGGTGGTGGAGGAGCTGCAAACCTCCTCGGATTTCGGAGTGGGCTGGGCCCGCAGCGGCGGGGAATGCGACGCAGTGTGCCCGACGGAGAGCATGGCGGTGGACGGCATCGCCAACTGCATCCGCGTGCTGGAGGAAATTGAAGATAATCGGCTGAATGGGCTGGAATTCTTCGAGGGCGCCGCCTGCACGGGAGGCTGCGTCGGCGGGCCGCTGAATTTCGAAAACACCTACGTGGCCCGGAACTGGATTCGCCGGCTGGTGGATATCCGGAACGCGGAGCTGAACGTAGAGGCGGGCATGATGACCAAGTACAACCTGTACGACAGCCGCCGTATCCTGCCGAATTCCGCCATGAAGCTGGATGACGACCTGGTAGAAGCCATGCGGAAGATGGAGCGGATTGAGGAAATCTACGCCACCCTGCCGGGATACGACTGCGGCAGCTGCGGCAGCCCCACCTGCCGGACCTTCGCGGAGGATATCGTCCAGGGCAACGCCCGGGAGATGGATTGCATTCATCGCATGAAGGATCAGCTGCGGGTCATGGCCCAACAGATGGTGGATATTGCGGAAACAACAAGAGAGTAAGGAGAAATACAACCATGACTGTCAAAGAACTGATTGAACTGACCGGCGCGAAGGACATGACGCCGGACGCGCCGAAGGATACGGAAGTGACCTGTGGATACACCTGTGATTTGCTGAGCTGGGTTATGGCCCACGGGAAAGCGGGCATGGCCTGGATTACGGTGCAGACCCATATGAACGTCATCGCGGTGGCGAGCCTGATGGAGATGGCGGCAGTCATCATCCCGGAGGATATCGAGATGGAGGAGGCCACCCTGGCCAAGGCGAAGGACGAGGATATCTGCGTCCTGCAGAGCAGCAAGACCGCCTATGAGCTGTGCGCCCTGATGGCGCAGGCCGGGCTGCCGGGGACGCCCCGGGAGGGATAAGGGCCATGTGGGTGGATTTGCACATGCATTCCTGCCTCAGCCCCTGCGCGGACGATGACATGACGCCGGCCAACATCTGCGGCATGGCCCATCTGAAGGGCCTGGACGCCATCGCGGTGACGGACCATAACACGGGGCGAAATCTGCCCTATGTGAAGGAAGCAGCGGATTATTACGGGCTGATCTTTCTGCCAGGAATGGAAATTACCACCAAGGAAGAGGTGCACCTGCTGGGCTATTTCCGGGAGGTGGACGTGGCGGTGGAGGTGGGGGAAATCTTCTGCAACCACCTGCCGCCTATGAAGAACAAACCGGACTTTTTTGGCAATCAGCTGGTGATGAACACGGACGATGAGGTGCAGGACATCGAGGATCGGCTGCTGATCGGCGCCACGGACTTGACCCTGCAGGAATGCACCGCCATCATCCGGGAGCATGGCGGGGCAGCGGTGCCGGCTCATATCAATCGGGGTCATGGGCTGCTGGTGAACCTGGGGCTTTTCCCGGAGGATGTGGATTTCCCTGTGGTGGAGGTGCGACCGGAATTGCCGGTAAACGAGAAGCTGATCGCGGGGAAGCGACGGCTCTGGTCCTCGGACGCCCACCATCTGGGAGATATCCTGGAGGCGGTCAGCGATTTGCCGGTGGATCGATTCAGCCTGGGTGGATTGTTTGACGCGGTGAGCGGAAAGTGATAAGATAATCAATCGGGTAAACCAAGGAGGAATGTGGATTGCAGAGTATGACGGGCTGCGGCAGCGGCCGGGCCAGCCGGGAGGGCTGGGAGGTAACGGCGGATCTGAAAACGGTGAATCACCGGTTTCTGGACATCAGCCTGCGGCTGCCGCGGAATCTGAATTTTTTAGAGCAAGTGACGCGGGAAAAGCTTTCCAGCGGCTTGAAGCGGGGGCATGTGGACGTCTTTCTCAACGTGCGGAACACGGAGGAGGGTGCCCAGGAGGTGCAGACGGATCTGCACCTGGCCCGGGGATACATGCAGGCCGCGAAGCAGATCGGCGAGGCCATGGAAAGCGGCCAGCGCCTGGAGCTGCGGGATCTGATGGCCCTGGAAGGGGTGGTCACCCTGTCGGAGCGGGAGATGGATCAGGACATCGTTCAAAGCCTCTGCGGCGAAGCCCTGGAGGAAGCCATCGACCAGCTGACCGCTATGCGGGCCCGGGAAGGGGAGCACCTGCGGGAGGATCTGCGGGTTCATCTGGCCGCTGCGGCGGAGCTGCGGGAACGGATCTTGGAGCGGGCGCCCCTGGTGGTTTCGGAATATAAGACCAAGCTGGAGGCCCGGCTGGCTCAGTTGGGTGCCAATGGGGTGGATCCCCAGCGGCTGGCCCAGGAGGTAGCCCTGATGGCGGATCGATGTGCCATCGACGAGGAGCTTTCCCGGCTGGAGAGCCATCTGCGCCAGATGAATCAATACCTGGACACGGAAGGCGAAATCGGCAAGAAGATGGATTTCCTCATTCAGGAGATGAACCGGGAGGCCAACACCATCGGCTCCAAGGCCCAGGACGCGGAGATCGCCCAGCGAGTGGTGGATCTGAAGAGCGAAATCGAGAAACTGCGGGAACAGATTCAGAACGTGGAGTAAGGCATGCATCTGGTAAATATTGGATACGGGAATTTGGCCCAGGCGGAGCGGATCATCTCCGTGGTGGCCCCGGAGGCGGCCCCCATCCGGCGGATGGTTCAGGATGCCCGGGACCGGGGCGAGGTGATCGACGCTACCTGCGGCCACAAGACCAAGGCGGTGCTGGTGATGGATTCCGGTCATCTGGTGCTGTCCCCCCTGCTGCCGGAGACCATTGCCGGAAGAACAAACCCTCGAAAGGAGCTTTCACAGGCATGAAGGAAGTCAGGAAAGGAATGCTGCTGGTGATTTCCGGGCCTTCGGGCGCGGGAAAGGGAACCCTGGTGGATAAGCTGTTGAACAAGGATCCCAGCTTCTGTTTCTCCGTCAGCGTGACAACGCGGGGGAAGCGAAAAAATGAAATCGAGGATGTGCATTATCACTTTATTTCTGAGGAAGAATATGATAAACTGCTGGCGGAGGATGCTTTCCTGGAGCATGCCAGCGTCCACAACCATCGCTATGGCACGCTGAAAAGCGAGGTCTATGAGCGGATGGAGCGGGGGCAGAACGTGCTGCTGGATATTGACCCCCAGGGGGCCCGCACGGTGATGGAGAAGGAGCCCAACTGTGTCAGCGTGTTCATTCTTCCCCCCAGCTATGCCGAGCTGAAGGTTCGGTTGCACACCCGGAACACGGAGCAGCCGGAGGAGATTCAGCGCCGGCTGAACAACGCCCGGGGAGAGATCGCTCAGATGAACCGGTATCGGTATCTGATCGTCAACGACGATCTGGATCTGGCCTATGATCAGCTGGCTGCCATCGTCCGGGCGGAGAAGCAAAATTCTGTCCGCTACTTCCCGGAGATCGAGGAAAGCTAGGAGAGAAAAGGGCCCTGGAGCGAAACATCCCTTCGCATACATGGTGCACTAATACTTAGGAGGAAACCGAAGATGTCCATTGTAGACCCGAATGTACTGGAGCTTTTGAACCACACCGACAGCCGCTACACCCTGGTGGTAGAAGCCAGCAAGCGCGCCCGGGAGATCGTCAGCGGATCCGTTCCCGCCATCAACGCGGAAGGGATGAAGCCTTTGAAGGCTGCCGTGGAGGAAATCAATCGCGGGCTGCTGAGCTACGATCGGCCAGTGGAAGAGGAGTAAATGAATATGGATCTGACCGGCAGAGAAATTGTGCTGGGCGTAACGGGAGGCATTGCCGCGTATAAAAGCGCGGACTTGGTCTCCCGTTTGCGGCATTTAGGCGCGAAGGTTAGCGTCATCATGACGAAAAACGCTACGGAATTTGTCGCACCCTTAACCTTTCAAACCTTGAGCGCTAACCAGGTGACGGTGGATACCTTCCAGGCCCCGGAATATTGGAATGTGGAGCATGTGGCTCTGGCCAAGCGGGCGGAGGTTTTTGTCATCGCGCCAGCCACGGCAAACATTCTGGCTAAGATGGCCCATGGCATCGCGGATGACATGCTGAGCACTACCGTGCTGGCCACGAAGGCCCCGGTTTTGGTGGCTCCGGCCATGAATACGGGCATGTGGACAGCGGAAGCCACCCAGGATAACGTGGCCCTGCTGCGCCGGCGGGGCGTTCACTTTGTGGGCCCGGGAAACGGCATCCTGGCCTGTGGAGACACGGGAGATGGGCGCATGAGCGAGCCTGTGGACATCGTGGCGGCCATCGATGGCATCCTGCACCCCCGGAGGGATCTGGCGGGGAAAAAGGTGCTGGTGACTGCGGGAGCCACCCGGGAACGGCTGGATCCCGTCCGCTTTTTAACCAATGATTCCAGCGGCAAGATGGGTTTTGCCCTGGTGGAGGCAGCCCGGGATCGGGGGGCGGAGGTCACCCTGGTGAAAGGTATCACCACCGCTGCAGTGCCGGAGGGAGTCCGGGTGTTGCCCATCGAAAGCACGGAGGATTTGCTTACAGTCATGGAGGCGGAAGCCCCTGCCCAGGACATCGTGATTCAGGCAGCGGCGCCGGCGGATTATCGTCCGGAGGAGGTTTCACCCCGGAAGATCAAGAAGCAGAAGGGCGAGGAATTCCTGCTGCGGTTGGTGGAAACCCCGGACGTGGCCAAGGCCATCGGGGCAAAAAAGCGGGAAGGGCAGATCTTTGTAGGCTTTGCAGCTGAGACAGATCATTTGATCGAGCACGCAGAAGCCAAGTTGGAGAAGAAGGGCCTGGACATGATCGTGGCTAACGATGTGACCCAGCCCGGAGCAGGCTTCGGGGTGGATACCAACATCGCCACCCTGATTACCCGGGAAGGAAAAAGAGAATGCCCCCTGCAAACCAAGCGGGAGCTGGCGGAAGAGATTCTGGATCAGGTGCTGAAGATGCAGAAACCATGATGGGTTGCAGGAAGCGGATAAGCGTAGACACAAACTGCGTTTATACTCAAATAGAGTATAGTTCTAAAACGAGTTGATGGATTTCAGCAGGCAAGAATAAGATTCGATGGGCCTTTGAAGGGGGAGAGGAGTCCATTCAAGATGCAAGAGCATGAAGAATATATGAATGCTAAGAACAAGTATTCCGCCTCTGATGTTGCCAAGATGCATGAGCACGCTGAACTGATTGATGGCTTTCTGGTGATCGAAGATCGAACTACCGTTACTCATAGTCGGCTGGTTACGGCGGTGGCCGCGGCGCTGCGGGAATATATCGCAGCGAAAGGCGGGTCTTGCGAAGTGTTCACGGAAAATGTGGCTCTGTTCTGTAATGAACTGACAGACCATGAAAGGGATTTCTACCTTCCGGATGTGATGGCCGTTTGCGATCCCAATGGTGTGGATGATCGAGGCGTGCATGTCGCGCCCCGCTTTGTGGCGGAGGTCACCTCAGAAAGCACCCGTCGGCATGATTATGGAGAGAAGATGCTGACATACCGAAACATCGGTGTGGAAGAATACTGGGTGATCGATCCTCAACGCAACTGTGTTACTACCTATCTGCTGTCCAAGCAATACGCGCCGGAAGTGTACCTGTATCCTGACGCTGTGACGTCCGAGGTATATCCTGAACTAAAAATAGATTTTCGGTCATTTTGGAAACAGGAAACGAAGAGCATGAGGTCATAAAGCGGTTTCGTCAATCAAAAAGCCTTGGAAATCATGATTTCCAAGGCAGTGCGGATGGCGGGACTCGAACCCGCACGGCTGTTAGGCCAGGGGATTTTAAGTCCCCGGTGTCTGCCATTCCACCACATCCGCTCGACGAGGGTTAGTATATCACTTTGACAAACGATGCGCAAGGGCTCAATTTTTCGAGATTGCTTGGGTGTGCGGTTTGCCATGGGCCCATAGAGAAAAACTTTTGCCAGACATAGGGAAAATTTTTCACCAGACTGTACAAACGCGAAAAGGTATGTTATAATTTAAACGTACCCCAGCACTGGTCCACTACTGGAAACGCTTCCCTCATGGTTGTTCACCCAACGCCATCGTATGGAAAGAGCTCAGTTCAAAGTCCAATGGCGCGGGTCGAATAACATTTTTAATCAGGGAGGATTTGATTACCATGTACGAGGACAAGACTCTGACCTGCCGTGACTGCGGCAACGAATTCGTTTTCTCTGCCAGCGAGCAGGCTTTCTTCGCGGAGAAGGGCTTCCAGAATGAGCCCAGCCGCTGCCCCGCTTGCCGCGCCGCCCGCCGCGCTCAGAACGGCGGCAATGGCCCCCGGCAGATGTTCGAAGTCATCTGCGATGGCTGCGGAAAGACCACGCAGGTGCCCTTCCAGCCCCGGGGAGATCGGCCCGTGTACTGCCGTGAGTGCTTCGAAGCCCAGCGTCAGGATCGGTATTGATTTCCGAAAAACAAGGAAAGAGGACGGCCAGATTTGGTCGCCCTCTTCTTTTTTACCTTTCGTAACAAAGCGGAAATATTTCCACCAGATGATGCGGAGGGGAAGGGGGAAGGACCACAAGAAAAGGGGAGAGAGCCATCGAATATTACGATTATTACGAAAAGTTAATACTTTTGACCACAATATGTAGTGTAATCGTATTGACGATGACACCAATTCAGACTATCATATTGGTTGGATTTTTCGAGAGAGGGGGCGAAAGGCTGATGATTGCCAGATATGGCTACAAGCCTATTTTTCAGTACAAGTTTCGCCCCTTTGGCCAGAATGGGGATCTGCCGGCGGACGGGGGGTTCACCGTGCTCTTCTACGAAAATGGCATTCTCTCTTTCTCTACCTACGACAGCCATGGCCTTTTCATGGATGAGCTGTGCTTCACGCTACCTGGCCGGGTGATGCAGTGCTTCTACGGTCTGTTGCGGAATGCGTCCTCCTGGCTGCCTTCCACGCCAAACCATCTGCAGGGGCAGGAGGAAAGCCTGTATGGATCCTCCTTTGCCTTCGACGGGTATGATCCGATCCGTGTTTTCGGGATGAATAGCCTGCTGTGCGAGCCCTGTGGCAGCGCGGGTGGCTTCTTCGCGCGGCATCTCTATGTGCTGTTCGAGGATGTGAGCAATCTTTTTGCCGAATACGGCATCAACATGACGCTGGATGGCTTTTCCTGGAGCAACGATCGCATCCATCCCTTCCGGAAAAATCAGATGTACGCCTCTGCGCCGCAGCAGGGCGTGGTATAAAAACAATTTATTCGCACGAAAGTGCGTTTTTTCTTTCCCTCGGATAGCGGGGGCCTTGGGTTTGGGAATCCACTTACTTCAATAAATATCATCATTCGGAGGTGCATCATGAGCAGCAGTATTCAAGCCCAATATGAAGCGTGGCTGGCGTGTCCGGCCATGTCCCAGGAGCTGTTGGAAGACCTGAAGGGAATGGACGAGGCAGCGAAGAACGATAGCTTTTATCGGGAATTAGCCTTCGGTACCGGCGGCCTTCGGGGCGTTCTGGGGGCGGGGACCAATCGCATGAATTTCTTCACCGTGGCCCGGGCTACTCGGGGGCTGGGGACCTATCTGAAGGAAAGCTATGAGCATCCCTCCGTGGCGCTGAGCTGCGACAGCCGGATCCATTCTCGGGATTTTGTGGAGCTGACGGCGGCCACATTGGCGGAGATGGGCATTCGGGTATTCCTTTATCCCAAGCTGCAGCCCACCCCCATGCTCTCCTTCGCCGTTCGGCACCTGGGATGCTCCGCGGGCGTCATGGTGACGGCGAGCCACAATCCAGCGAAATTCAACGGATACAAGGTATATGGCGATGACGGCTGCCAGATTACGCTGGAGGCGGCGGACCGGATTACCGGGTATATCCAGCAACAGCCCATGCTGGCGGACAAACTGCCGGAGCTGGCGCCCTGGCTGGAAAAGGGAGTTGTCACCTATATTACGGAAGAGACCATCGAAGCCTATTATCAGCAGATTCTGACGCTGCAGGTAAAGCCTAGCAAGACGCCGCTCCACGTGGTTTATTCCCCGCTGAACGGGGCGGGAAATGTGCCCGTGCGTGAGATTATGCGTCGGATGGGGAATATCCAGGTGGACGTGGTGGCGGAGCAGGAAAACCCGGATGGACATTTCCCCACCTGTCCCTATCCAAACCCTGAGATTCGGGAAGCCATGAACCTGGCGATTCAAAAATGTGTGGAAACGGGGGCGGATTTCTGCTTCGCCACCGATCCGGACTCGGACCGGATGGGCGCGGGCGTCCGGGTTGGCAACGACGTTACCTTGATCAGCGGCAACGAAATGGGCGTGCTGATGCTGGATTATCTGAGCCGGAACAAGGCGCAGAAGAACGATTTGCCGCCGGTGGCGGTCAAGACGATCGTCAGCACGAACATGGCGGACGCTCTGTGTGAAAAGCGGGGAATCGAGCTCAAGAGCGTGCTGACAGGGTTTAAATTCATCTGTGAACAGATCCATTTCCTGGACGAGAAGGGCCAGACGGATCGATTCCTGTTTGGCTTTGAAGAAAGCTATGGGTACCTTTCCGGCACCTTTGTGCGGGATAAGGACGCTGTGAATGCGGCGCTGCTGCTGTGCGAAATGGCGGCGAATTTGAAGGCGGAAGGAAAGACCCTCTTGGACCGGCTGCAGGAGCTGCGGGAGGAATTCGGATACTTTGCGCAGAAGACCCTGACCTTCCAATACGAGGGCCAGGATGGCGCCAACCGGATGCAGCAGATTATGGCGGAGCTGCGCAAGCCGCTGGCGGAATTTGCGGATCCCGCGGTGCAGACGGCCCGGCGGGTGGATTACCTGATGGACGAAACCGGGCTGCCCAAGAGCGATGTGATTGAATTCAACCTGGAAAACGGGCAGAAATTCATCGTTCGCCCCTCCGGAACGGAGCCGAAGCTAAAGGCGTACCTCTTCAGCCGGGGGAAGGATCAGGAGGCTGCGGGCGTAGCCCTGGCGGAGCTGGAGCCCCAGGTGGCAAAGCTGTGCCAATAAGGAAGGTGCGATTTCGCCTTCCTGGGCGAATGACGCATCACACGGAAAACAAGAATAGCCCAAAGGGGATGGCGTAGAATGAGGCGCCATCTTCTTTTTGGCTTGCGTGGGGAGGGCTTCTGTTGTAAAATAGCGGGTGTTATATTTCATTTTTCATGGAAGGAATGGAAGCAATGACGAAACTGGAATCTTGCTTGCTGGATTTGCTGAAGGAGGATTGCCGGCTGCCTCTGGAAAAGCTGGCGATAATGTCCGGGACCTCGCTGGAAGAGGTGGCGGCGACGATTGAAAACCTGGAAAAACGGCGGGTCATTTTACGCTACGCTCCGGTGATCAACTGGGATTTGACCGACCGGGAGCGGGTCGAGGCTATGATCGAGGTCAAGGTGACCCCCCAGCGGGATATGGGCTTTGACGCCGTGGCGGCGCGGATTTACCGCTTCGACGAAGTGAAGAGCGTCTACCTGATGAGCGGCGCCTATGATCTGCTGGTGCTGGTAGAGGCGCGGACCCTGCGGGAGCTGGCCTCCTTCGTCTCTGCCAAGCTGAGCACCCTGGAGCTGGTGACGGGGACGGCAACCAGCTTCGTGCTGAAGAGATACAAGGAAGAAGGGGTTATCTTCGAAGGGGAAGAATCTGATCACAGGCTGGTGGTCAGCCCATGACATATGATCGCTTCTTAAACCCGGAGGTTGTGGCGGTGCCGCCCAGCGGCATTCGGCGCTTTTTCGACCTGGCCTCCACCATGAAGGATACCATCTCCCTGGGGGTAGGCGAGCCGGATTTTAAAACCCCCTATCACATCCGGAATATGGCCATCAATTCCCTGATCGATGGCGAAACCCAATACACGCCGAACCGGGGGCTGCTTTCCCTGCGGAAGGAGATTAACCGATACCTCTCCGGGCGGTTCCAATTGGAATATGACCCAGAGACGGAGATCCTGGTGACGGTCGGCGCCAGCGAAGCCATTGACCTGGCGCTGCGGGCCATGGTTCGGCCGGGAGATGAGGTGCTGGTGCCGGAACCCAGCTACGTTTCCTATTCCCCCAGCGTCATCTTCGCGGGAGGGACGCCGGTGGGCGTGGTGACCCGGGAAGAGGATGACTTCCGGCTGAAGCCGGAATACCTGGAAGCCGCCATCACGAAGAAAACAAGGCTGCTGATTTTGCCCTATCCCAATAATCCCACTGGGGGCATTATGGAGCAGGCGGATCTGGCGGCGATTGCGCCCATCATCGAGAAGCACGATCTGATGGTCATTTCGGACGAGATTTACGCAGAGCTGATCTACGATGGAAAACAGCATACTTCCTTTGCTATCCAGGCGGGAATGATGCCGCGGACCATTACGATCAACGGGTTTTCCAAGGCCTTCGCCATGACTGGATGGCGGGTGGGCTATGCCTGCGGGCCGAAGGAAATCATCAACGTAATGAACAAAATCCACCAATACGGCATTATGTGCGCACCGCGCATGGGGCAGGTGGCGGCGGAGGAAGCATTGCGGCTGGGAAGAGAAAATGGATATGAGGATGTGCTCACCATGCGGGAGAGCTATGACCGGCGGCGCCGGCTGATGGTAGACAGCTTCCGCAGCATGGGGCTCCACTGCTTCGAGCCCTATGGCGCCTTTTATGTTTTCCCCTCCATTCGCTCCACGGGGCTGACCAGCGAGGAATTCTGCGCCAAGCTGCTGCGGGAAAAGAGCATCGCGGCTGTACCCGGGAATGCCTTTGGCCCCTGCGGGGAGGGGAATATCCGCTGCTGCTATGCCACGGCGCTGGACAAGCTCAACATCGCGCTGGACAGAATTGCGGAATTCGTACAGGAAGTGAAAGGAAACTGAGCATGAAAAAATGGTTATCCCTGCTGCTGGCGGCGGGTCTGCTGATGATAAGTGCTTCCGGTGTGGCGGAATACGCGGATGAGGACGATGAGGATCTGCTGATTGAGGACATCATCGAAGAAGTGGTCACGGAGAAGAAGGAGATTTTGGACACGGACGGCAGCTCCATTATTACCATTACCTGCACGGGGGATTTTACCATCGGCGGGGATTCCCGGAAGAAGAAGAACATCTTTGAGGACGAATTGAAGGAGCAGGGCGGGGATATCAATTTCACGATGCAGAATATGCGGGAATATTTCCTGGAGGACGACATGACCCTGGTTAATTTCGAGGGGACATTGACGGAATCCACTTATGTGCCCGCGAATAAAAGAGAAAACCAATTCCTTTTCAGCGCGCCGCCGGCTTATGTATCCATGCTGTCGGACAACGGCATTGAAGCCGTTTCCCTGGAAAACAACCACATCATGGATCATGGGCAAGAGGTATACGAGGAAACCCAGCAGACCCTGGAGGAGGCGGGCATCGTATGGTCCAACTCCGAGCATATGGGCATCTTCGAGGTGAAGGGGATTCAGATTGCCATGCTGAGTTACCTGTGCATCGACCGGTACGATCAGCTATGGGATAAGGTGCCGGCGGATATCGCGGAAGCCAAGGAGAGATATCCCCTGGTGATCGTTTCCTTCCACTGGGGCAATGAGCTGGATTATTCGCCCACGAACAATCAAATTCGCATGGGTCGGCTGGCGGTGGATGCGGGGGCGGACCTGGTGATTGGCCACCATTCCCACCGCATGAATCCCATCGAGGAATACAACGGCGTGTATATCTGCTACAGCCTGGGAAACTTCTGCTTCTCAGGCAATTCCAAGCCTTCGGACATGAGCTCTTTCGTTTTCCAGATTCGTTTCCGGGTAAAGGACGGAGTATGCACCTCCCGAGGATTCCGGATTATTCCGATTCGAATTTCCTCCCGGAGCAATCGAAATGACTTTATCCCCACGCCCTACACCACCGGGTCGAACATCGACTCCGTGCTGACCGTGCTGCAGAACAACGGGCGAAAGCTGGAATACGCGATAAAGGATTATCCCCTGGATTGGAAATAAATATAAGTATCTGCGGGGGGGGAGAAAAGCATCCCTTCGCAGGACAAATCATTTGCAATAAAGAAGCATTGGATGGAGGAAAAAGAAAAATGAGCAATCCCTTTCTGGATATTTACCCGGAGGTAGCGGAAGCCCTACAGGCGGGGAAACCGGTGGTGGCCCTGGAATCTACCATCATCAGCCATGGCATGCCTTATCCGCAGAACGTGGAAACGGCGCTGAATGTAGAGAAAATCATCCGGGAAAGCGGCGCGGTGCCGGCGACAATCGCCATCATTGGCGGGCGGCTCAAGGCGGGGCTGAGCCCGGAGGAAATTGAATATTTTGGCAAAAAGGGCCGGGAGATTGCCAAGGTCAGCCGGCGGGATATCGCAGCCATCTGCGCCCGGGGCGAGGATGGCGCCACCACGGTGACCACGACGATGATGATCGCCCACATGGCGGGCATCCAGTTCTTCGCCACCGGCGGCATTGGCGGCGTGCATCGCGGCGCGGAGAAGACCATGGATATCTCCGCGGACCTGGAGGAGCTGGGCAACACGCCAGTGACGGTGGTCTGCGCGGGAGCGAAGGCGATTTTGGACCTGGGGTTGACACTGGAATATCTGGAGACCCGGGGCGTGCCCGTCATCGGCTTTGGCACAGAAGAGCTGCCTGCCTTCTATTCCCGGCACTCCGGGCTGAAGGTGGACTATCGCATGGACAGCGCGAAGGAGATCGCTGCCGCATTCCATGCCCAGCAGGCTATGGGATTGAAGGGCGGCATGCTGGTGACCAATCCTATTCCGGAGGAATACGCCATGGACGACGCGGTGATCAATCAGGCGATTGATCAGGCCGTGGCGGAATCTGTAGAACAAGGGATCAAGGGAAAGGAGATTACCCCCTTCCTGCTGGCACGGGTGGCGGAATTGACGGGAGGCGACAGCCTGGATTCCAACATCCAATTGGTTTACAACAATGCCAGACTGGCCAGCGAGATCGCGAAAGAATATGCAAAAATCTAAGCTTTTATTGCACTGCTGCTGCGCGCCCTGCTCCTCAGCCACGCTGGAACGGGTGCAGGAGGAATTCGACGTGGACATCTACTACTACAACCCGAATATCGAGCCGGAGGAGGAATTTCTGCGGCGGGCGGGGGAAGAGGAGCGGTTTGTCCGCGAATTCCGACCGGACGGCGGGGTGCAGGTCATCGTCGCGGAATACGAGCACGAAGCCTTCGAAGAAATCGCCCGAGGCCGGGAAGAAATGCCGGAGCGGAGCGAAAGATGCTATCTATGCTATGAAATGCGGATGCGCAAAACCGCGGAATACGCGAAGCGGCATGGATATGATTGCTTTACCACCTCCCTCTCCATCAGCCCGTACAAATCCTCCCGATGGATCAATGAAATTGGGGAACGATTGGCGGAGACATATGGGATTGCTTTTCTGCACAGCGATTTTAAAAAGCAGAATGGATATAAACGGTCCATCGAGCTTTCCGCGGAATATCAGCTCTATCGCCAGGATTGGTGCGGATGCGTTTACTCCTTTCAGGAGCGGGAAAGGAAGCTAAAGGAACGGGCGGAGAGGGAAGAACACAGTTCAAACGCATGCGCACTGGGGTGAAGATCCGCCCGAAGGGCGAAGCAGAGTGTCAAGTCAAAAGAAAGGGATCCATGAGAATTAAAACAAAAATAGGGATACTGGTGCTTTGCCTATGCCTGCTGATGGGATCAGGGGCCTGGACAGAGGCGACCATTGTTTGGATGGAAAGCATTACTGACTCAAAGCCGATGGAAACACAAACGGCGAAACCGGCAGAAGTAAAGATCGTGGAGACGAAAATCGTCCAAACGATAAAGGCTGAACCGGAAGAGGAGGAGACAGAAGCAGAAGAAATCAGCCCAGATGAAACGGAAGAAGAAACAACGATCAACGAGCCAGAAGAGATAGAACCGCAAGCGACGGAGACGCAAGCCATCGAAGCGAAGGTGATCAAAACCGTAGTTCGTAAAAAGAAAGCGGAGGAAACGGAAGCGGACGCGGCGCCGGAAGAGGCGGAAACAGCAGTGGACGCGGCGCCCGAAGAGGCAGAAACAGAAGAGGCGGCCCCAACCGCGGAACAGAAGGCCATTGCGACCTACACCCCCCATTGGGAAGGCGCGAAGGCCCGGGACATCAGCGAGCACTGCCTTTACAACGGAAGAGAGGGCGGGCCCCATCATCCGCTGAATGACGGCGCCTACAATTATCCCTATGAGACTGCGCCACGATCCGGCGTGCACTACATCGAGATCACCGTAGCGGAAGGGGAGCCCATGGGGGCCCTGTACATCCAGTGGGAAGGGGAGCCGGTGCCGCTGGCGGTCCAGGTTCCCGACGGGGAGGAATGGGAAACCGTCGTTACCAGCGAAGGAGAATTCTACGCGGAATACATCAGCTTTCATCCCTGCAGGGAGTGCAGAATCGTAGGGCGGGACAACCCTGGAACGCCGATGAGCATCTGCGAAATGCGGGTGCTGACGGAGGGAAAGCCGGCGGAGAACATTCAGCTATGGCAGAAGCCGGATGGGAAAATCGACCTGATGCTGATCGCCGGACATCCGGATGACGAGCTGCTGTGGTTCGGCGGGGCATTGCCCTATTACGCAGGAGAATTGAAGAAGAACACCCTGGTAATCACCTGCGCCATGAGCGTCAGGATGCGCCGGCTGGAGCTCTGCGATGCGCTGTGGGCCTGCGGGGTACGGATTCATCCGATCTATCTGCATCTGCGGGATTTTTCAGACACGGACGTGAAAAAGGTATTGCATACCTGGCGTGCGGAGGAGGAGGTTCTAGGGAAGCTGGTCGGATACATCCGACAGTTTCAGCCGGACGTGCTGCTGCTGCATGACGTGAACGGTGAATATGGCCATGGCATCCATCGCGCGGCTTCCTGGCTGGGGCGGGAATGCATCCCCTTGGCGGCGGACCCGGAGGCGGAGCCGGAATCCGCCGCGGAATATGGTACCTGGGAGGTCAAGAAAACTTACATCCATCTTTGGCCGGAAAACCAGATCACCATGGACTGGAAGAAACCTCTGTCAGCCTTCGGTGGACTGACCGGGCTGGAGGCCGCGCAACAGGCGCTGGATTTCCACAAGAGCCAGGTGGTTCACGGTTGGGAGATTGAAGAGGGCGGGGAATACGATAATTCCCTCTTCGGGCTCTATCATTCCACCGTCGGAGCGGACGTCATCGGCGATGATTTTTTTGAAAACATAGAATAACAGAACGCCCCCTGCGAGATGCTCTCGCAGGGGGCGTTGCGCTGAAGACTGATTATCCTAAGCGATTCAGGCCGATCTGCAGGCGGCGAAGGGTTTCCTCCCGCCCTAACAGGCCGGCGATTTCAAAGGCGCCGCCGGGGGTGTTCGCCACGCCGGCGATGGCAATACGCAGGGGCCAGAGGACGGCACCATTCTTGAGCCCGGCTTCCTGAATGGCGGCCATAACCGCGTCATGAATCGCGGCTTCGCTCCAATCGGATAAGCCTTCCAGCACGGGCTGCACCAGATGCAGCGCATCCCGGGCTACGTCGGGATTGGTCTTCATCTTCTTATGGGTATACAGCTCCAGATCATAATCCGGCAATTCCGCCAGGAAGGAGATCATCTCCGGCAGCTGCTGGAAGACCTCCGTGCGGGACTGGGTCAGCTCCGCCAGCCGGGCATAGTCGATGCCTTTGCCTGCCAGCACCTGATCGAACCAAGGGGTGGCCATGGCCAGATATTTCTCGGGGGCGAGATTACGGATATATTCCGCATTGAACCAGGTCAGCTTGGCGACGTCGAAAATGCCGGGGGATTTGTTCAGCCGGTGAATATCAAAGGCCTCCACCAGCTCCTCCAGGGAGAACACCTCCCGCTCGTCCCCAGGATTCCAGCCCACCAGGGCCAAGTAGTTAATCAGAGCCTCCGGCAGATAGCCCTTGTCCACGAAATCGGAATAATACGCGTCCCCATCCCGCTTGGACAGCTTGTGCTGCGCGTCCCGCATGACGGTGGTCAGATGCACATAGGTAGGCACCTCCCAGCCGAAGGCTTCGTAAAGGAAGTTATACCGAGGGGTGGAGGACAGATACTCCATGCCACGCATGACATGGGTGATGCCCATCAGATGATCATCAATCACGTTGGCAAAGTTATAGGTGGGCATGCCATCCTGCTTAATCAGCACCATATCGTCCATGGCCTCGGCATTGGGGAAGGTCATGTCTCCAAAGACGGTATCATGATAGCTGGTTTCCCCTTCGGTGGGGGCGTTCATGCGAATGGTCCAGGGAAGGCCGGCATCCAGCTTGCGCTGAATCTCCGCCTTGGAAAGATGAAGGCAATGCTTGTCGTACTTCCAGGTGCCGCCGGCGGCCTCCACAGCGGCCCGGCGGGCGTCAATTTCTTCCTTGGAGCAGAAGCAGTAATAGGCATGGCCGGACTCCACCAGCTGCTGGGCGTAGGGCAGATACAGATCCTTCCGCTCGCTTTGAACATAGGGACCGCAGGGGCCGCCTACGTCCGGGCCTTCATCCCAGGTAAGGCCGCAGCCTTTCAGGGTTTCATAGATGACCTCTGTGGCCCCGGGAACAAAGCGCTCCTGATCCGTATCCTCAATGCGGAGGATGAACTGGCCGCCGTTTTTGCGGGCATAGAGATAATTATACAGCGCGGTGCGCAGGCCGCCCAGATGCATAAAGCCGGTGGGGCTGGGGGCGAATCTGGTTCTGACGTTCATGATTTCTGGAAACTCCCTTCCTGAAAGATGTGATTTACTTTTTCACCTGTTTGGCAAAGGTATCCCGAAGACCAACGGTGCGGTTGAAGACGGGCAGCTGATCTGTAGAATCCGGATCCTTGCAGAAATATCCAATCCGCATGAACTGCCAGGTCGTTCCGGGATCCCCCTCCTTCACGCAGGGTTCAGCCCAGCCATGGAGCACCTCCAGGCTGTGGGGACTCAGCCGGCGGATGAACTCCTTCAGCTTCCGATCCGTGCTGTTTTCCGCCGCGGCTTCTTCCGCCTCTTCCTCCGGGAGGTCAGCTGCCTCCTCCGTGATCTCGGTCTCCTCCGGCGCGGCAATATCTTCCTTCGCTTCCGCGCTGTCGGCGGTCAGCAGCGGCTCATACAGTCGGCCTTCGATGGCGACAGAATCCGCGGCATGGACCCAATGCAGCGTAGCACCCTTGATCTTCCGATCGGCACCGGGAGTTCCGCTCTCGGTGGAAAAATCAACGGTACAGTACACAGCGGTAATATTTCCTTCCGCATCCTTCTCGCAGCCATCGCACCGGACAATGTAGGCCCCTTTCAGGCGCACCTCGTTGCCGGGATACATCCGCTTATACCCCTTGACGGGCTCCTCCAGGAAGTCCTCCGCCTCGATATACAGCTCCCGGCCGAAGGTGACGGTATGCGTCCCCATCTCCGGATGCTTCGGATGATTTTCCATGGTCAGGGATTTTACTTCCCCTTCCGGCCAGTTGGTCAGGACCACCTTCACCGGATGAAGCACCGCCATAGCCCGGGCGGAGCGCTCATCCAGATCAGCCCGGACGCAGCTTTCCAGCAGGGCAAAATCCACCAGGGAATCCGCCTTGCTCATCCCGATCCGATCCACGAAATCCCGAATGGCCTGGCCAGTGTATCCCCGGCGGCGCATGGCCGTCAGGGTGGGCATCCGCGGATCATCCCATCCCCGGACATATCCGCCTTCCACCAGGGCCCGGAGATAGCGCTTGCTCATGACGGTCTGGGTCATGTTCAGCCGGGCGAACTCAATTTGCCGCGGGCGAGCAGGAAGCATATTCGCGCTTTTTTCCACCACCCAGTCATACAGGGGACGGTGAATCTCATATTCCAGAGAACACATGGAATGGCTGATGCCCTCCAGGGCGTCGCCAATGGGGTGGGCAAAGTCATACATGGGATAGATGCACCATTTATTGCCCGTGCGCCAATGCTCCTTATACAGGATGCGATACATGGCGGGATCCCGCATCACTACGTTGGGCGAGGCCATGTCAATCTTGGCCCGCAGGGTTTTGCTGCCCTCCGGAAATTCCCCCGCCCGCATGCGGCGGAACAGATCCAGGCTTTCCTCCCAGGGCCGATCCCGCCAGGGGCTGTTTTTCCCGGGCTCGGTTAAGGTTCCCCGATATGCCCGCATCTCTTCCTTGCTGAGCTCATCCACATAGGCCAGGCCGCGGCGAATCCAGTCCTCGGCGATTTCATAGCATTTGTCATAATAATCCGAGGCATAAAACTCGCCGCCGGTCCAGTGAAAACCGAGCCAATGGATATCCTTCTTGATGTTTTCCACATATTCGGTATCCTCTTTGGCAGGGTTCGTGTCGTCGAAGCGGAGGTTGCATTTTCCGCCGAACTTTTCCGCCGTCAGGAAGTCCATGATCAGGGCTTTGCAATGACCAATATGCATATAGCCATTGGGCTCGGGAGGAAAACGGGTATGAATCTCCTGATATCGGCCTTCCGAAAGATCCTGCTCGATGGCATCCCAAATAAAATTACTGCGATCAGCTTCCATAAAAATACTGCCTCCCTTTCGCCCTTTCTGCGCAAAACGCGCACCCCGATATTATACGGAAAAGTAAGAGGGGACGCAAGAAAAAAATTGGGGATTGGATGTTTGAAATTGTTACATTTGCCTCTTTTCAAATGTAAGAAAAGGGAGTATAATCATCACAAGATTGTTTTCAGCAAGGAATGGGGGGATCCGCCGTGCAGGATAGATTCGAAACAATGAAGTTTCAGCCCATTGAGGAATCGGGGAACGAGGCGCAGGACATTCTGCTGTACGTTTACCAGGCGCTGCAGGCCAAGGGGTATGATCCGATCACGCAGCTGGTCGGCTACATCATCTCCGGGGATCCGACGTACATCACCAGCTACAATTCCGCGCGGAGCATGATTTGCCGCCTGGAGCGGGACGAAATTATCGAGGAGCTGGTTCGCTCCTACTTGGAGACCCATTAAAGGCATGTTTAGAGAGGGTGTCGGCGACGACATCCTTTTTCCTTAAAAACCGAAGGAGGCGGAGAGCTTGATGAAGAAAAGAGCCGGATACGGGCTGATCTTGACGGTGGCGCTGGTGCTGATTGCCTTCAGCGCTTTGGCGGCGGACGTGTTCCGCTTTACGGAGAAGAGCATCAATCTTTTCGAAGGGGAAACAGCCCAGGTTCAGCTGCAGATGGAGGGCGCGCCGGGGGAGGGCGGAACCCTGACCTATTCCAGCGCCAATGCCAAGACAGCAAAGGTGGACGCGGACGGCACCATTACAGCCCTGAAGAAGGGCCAGACCACCGTAAAGGCCACCTTGAAGGCGGAGAAAAAATCCTGGAGCGCTACGGTGACGGTAAACGTGATTCGCCGGGTGACGAATGTTACGCTGAACACCACCAGGCTGCAGGTTTACCGCCCGACAGACGTTCTCCTGCAGGGGCTCCTGCGGGAGGAAACGGAAAATGACGTCATTCTGCTTCCAGCGGGGCGGAGCTTCGACCTGCGCTCCACTGTTACCCCTTCTGACGCCAACAGCAAAAAGGTGGTTTATGAATCCTCCGACGAAGGGGTGCTCAAGATTTCCCAGGGAACGGCAAAAGCTGCCCAGGCCGGGGAATGCGACCTGACCATCTACAGCGCTCAGAATCCGGAGATTATGGAGCAATACCACGTGCTGGTGACTCAGCCTGTGACCAAGCTGACCCTCAGCTCCTCGGCGGGAAAGACGGTGAACGTCGGAGAAAGCACGACGCTGAAGGCCGCGGTGGAGCCTGCCAACGCCAGCATTCAAAGCGTGGAATGGACCTCGAAAAATCCTCAGGTGGCCACGGTGGACGAAAATGGCGTCGTTACACCGGTGAAGCGGGGCACTGTGACCATTGAGGCCAAGGCAGTAGATGGATCGGGCAAAACGGCGAGCATTGGCCTGACCATTGCCCAGGGGGTGACCAGGATCACCTTCCAGGAGGATGGTCTCAACCTGGCCACGGGGCAAACTGGATACTTACACGCCGTAGCTCTGCCGACCAACGCCAATGAAAAGGCGATCGCCTGGTCCTCCAGTGACCCGGGGATTGCTACGGTTTCCTCGGGCGGCCAGGTGAAGGGAATCAAGCGGGGCGAATGCTACATCACCGCTACCAGCAAAAGCAATCCAGAAATCTCCAACTCGATTAAGGTGCAGGTGATTCAGCGGGTTACGCAGATCACCTTCCCGGGCGGTCCGGTATCCTTACCGATTCAATCCGCCGTGCAGCTGAGCTGGCAGGTGTTGCCGGAGGACGCCTCGATTCAAGAGGTAACCTTCAGCTCCTCTAACCCCAAGGTAGCCACGGTGGACGGAAACGGCTTTGTGCGTGGAATCACCCGGGGGTCTGCCAACATCACCGCCACGGCCACGGATGGCTCCAATCGCCGGGGACAGGTGCGAGTGACGGTGACCCAGCCGGTGGAGGGCGTCTCCATTCAATATCAGGTGTACCATGTTCAGCTGGAGCGGTCGCTGAACGCCAAGGCGATTATTCAGCCCTCCAACGCGAACAACCAGAATGTGCACTTTACCGTGGATGACGAGTACATCGCCTCGGTGTCCGATTCGAAGAATATTGGTCGGCTCCGGGGGCTGCATAGCGGCGTGACCACCCTGAGAGGCGTAACGGAGGACGGGGGATATTCCGCCCAAGCGGAGGTTCGAGTGGCGGACTTTAACCGCGCCATCGTGGTGGATGATTTGTACATGGAAGGGGATAATATCCGCATCAGCCTACGGAACCGCAGCGATTTCACCGTGGATCGGGTGTATTTTACCATCGAGACCTTCGACCAGGATGGCAATCCCCTGGTTTGCAACTCCGACGGGGTGAGCAATTCCTTCCAGGGCAGCTATCGGCTGGAGCTGGGGCCGGACGAGCGGTCCGAGCACTATCGTTTCGAGTTTGGCGACTATGTGCAGCCGACCACCAGCATCAGCACGGTTTCCATCTACGTGACGGGCTGGCGGGATCTGGAGGGATATACCCGCAGCATCCCGGAGGATTCCTATCCGTCCCAAAGCTATCACCGGTTCGTGCCCAAGCCGGTGCAGACGGAGCCCTGATTATTTACGGAAGAAGCAAAGCGGCCCTCGTGAAGCCGATCCATCGGTCGGCCAGGCGCGAGGGCTGTTTTTTGAGGAGAAGGAGAGAAGCTTAATGGCAGACCTGGTTGTGATCGGCGCGGGACACGCGGGATGTGAAGCGGCGCTGGCGGCGGCGCGCATGGGAATCGATACGCTGCTGCTGACCTTGAACATGGACGGCGTCGCCCTGATGGCTTGCAATCCAGTCATTGGCGGATCCGCCAAGGGCCACCTGGTACGGGAGATCGACGCTTTGGGCGGAGAGATGGCCCTGGCCATTGACGATACCTTTTTGCAGAGCCGAATGCTGAACACGGGCAAGGGGCCCGCGGTGCATGCCCTGCGGGCCCAGGCGGACAAGCAGGCCTATCAAAACCGGATGCGAAAGGCCCTGATAACGCAGCCGAGACTGCGAATCCGCCAGGGGGAGGTCGTATCCATCGAGGTAGAAAAGGATCGAGTGGTGGGCGTGACCACAGCTACGGGGATGCGCATCCCCTGCAGTGCGGTGGTGGTGGCCACCGGCGTGTACTTGAAGGGCCGCATCATTATCGGGGAGCATAGCCATGAGGGCGGGCCCCAGGGGCTGATGAATGCCAGCGGACTGTCGGAAGGCCTGCGGCAGCTGGGGTTCGAGCTGCGCAGATTTAAAACAGGCACCCCGGCCCGGGTGGCCCAGGATTCCATCGATTTTGAGGAGATGGAAATTCAGAAGGGGGACGAGCCGGTAACGCCCTTTTCCTTCCTGAACCAGGGGAAAAAGCTGGAAAATACCTACGCGTGCTATCTGACCTGGACCAACGAGGAGACCCATCGCATTATTCGGGAAAACCTGCATCGGGCGCCGCTCTACAGCGGGCAGATTCATGGCATTGGACCCAGATACTGTCCCTCCATCGAGGATAAGATCGTTCGCTTTGCGGATAAGGATCGACATCAGCTGTTCCTGGAGCCGGAGGGGAAGAATAGCCTGGAATGGTATGTGCAGGGGATGAGCTCCTCTCTGCCGGAGGATGTGCAATGGCAGATGTATCGATCTATTCCGGGATTGCGCAGATGCGAGCTGACCAGGCTGGCCTATGCCATCGAGTACGACTGTATCGACAGTCGGGAGCTGCGCCCTACGCTGGAGAGCCTGCGCATCGGCGGGCTGTTCTTTGCCGGCCAGATCAACGGCACCAGCGGCTATGAGGAGGCTGCCGCCCAGGGGCTGCTGGCGGGCATGAATGCCGCCCTGAAGCTACAAGAGAAGCCGCAGATCATTTTGACTCGGGATCAGGCTTATCTGGGCGTGCTGACGGATGATTTGACCACCAAGGGCACGGACGAACCCTATCGCATGATGACCTCCCGGGCGGAGCATCGGCTCTTCCTGCGGCAGGATAACGCGGATCTACGGCTGACGGAGATTGGCGCAGTGGCCGGGCTAGTCACCCCGGAGCGGCTGGAAAGAACCAGACAGAAGCAGGCGGAGACGGAGGAAGCGCTGTGCAGGCTGCGCGCCACCAGGTTTGCCCCTGGGGAGAAAATGGGCCAGTGGCTTCGCAGGCATGGCCAGCCGGAAACCACAGGCTCCCTGAGCGGGGAGGAGCTGCTGCGCCGGCCCCAGATCCATTTGGCGGACCTGGCGGAGCTGGAGGAAAGCTGGGGGCAGATTTCCGCCCCTGTGGCGGAACTGGCGGAGATATCCATCAAATATGCCGGATATCTGGAAAAGCAGGAGACGCTGATCAAAAAGGCGCGCCAGGCGGAAGAGACACGTCTGGCGGAGGATATTCCCTATGGGTCCATCGAGGGCTTGCGGCTGGAGGCCCGGCAGAAGTTGGAAAAGCAAAAGCCTGTTTCGCTGGGCGCCGCGGGACGGATTCCAGGGGTGAATCCCGCGGACGTGGCTGTGCTGTCCATCTGGCTGGGAAAGGAGAAAAGAGCACAGCACGAGATCGTGGTTCCGAAGGTTTCGCATTCCGCAGAGCGGGAATGATTATACTTGCACACCACGATATATCGTGGACGCGTTTCAAAAAAGAAAGGAATCAAGAAAGAGAATGAAGAGGAGCTTTGGTTGGCTTCGCGGTGTTTTTATCGGCGTGATGCTGCTGTTCTGCCTTACGATGACGGGTTATGTCCTTTTCCGCGCAGGGATGGATTTTGAATTAGAGGATGTGGCCAGAAGCCTGGAGACCAGCCAGGGCCGGGAGCGGAAGCAACAATACGAATATGATCAGGTTGTGGCGGAGCTGCCAGTAGTACAGGCTCAGCTGGCGGAAGTTGAACCCATGGCGGAGGAGGCTGCGCAGACGGTGAAGCAGCTGAAGGAAGAAAGAAAACAGCTGCGGGCAGAAAAGAAGGAGCTGGAGCAGACAACGGGAGATAGTCCAGCGGAGACAGAGCAGGGGGCGGTGGAACCATGAAACGGGGAATGAAAATCACCCTGGTGGCTGCGACGGCAGTGGCGCTGCTGTTGATGGGGGCAAAAGGAAGCGTATTTTTTCAGGATCGAGCGCGGCTCCGGGATTTGAAGCAGCAATTGGCGCTCAGCCGGGCAACCTGGGAGGAGATTGCTGCCCGGAAGGAAGAATTGCAAGCGGAATTGAAAACCGCCCAGGAGGACCTGAAGGAAGCAGAATTGACCTTGCAGGAATCCAATGCCCGGGCGGAGGAATTGCGGCAGGAGATTTCCGAATTGCAGGAGGAGATCGCTGCGCTGAAAAAATAAAGAAAAACGCTGATGAAAGCTTCCCCTGGTCGCGGGGGAGATAGAAAAACTTTTGTGGATCAACAAAGCAAATAAAATGCATTTACGCTGATATTCATTAAACTGCGTTTCGAAAGAATAACGCGATGGGTTCGATTTAGGCGGCTGGTGTATTGGGAATAAGGAACCGCTGGCGAACCATCCGCAGGGAGCGGAAATAGCAGGGGAAGAGGAAAAGATCCGCCATGATCCAGGCGGCTGGATTGGCCAAGCTGGCTCCAGTGAAGCCCAGGCGGGGCACCAGCAATAAGGCAACCAGCGTGCGTGCAGCCATCTCGAAAGCTCCGGCCCCCATGGCCACCCGGGTATAGCCCATGCCCTGAATGGACAGCCGGACAATGTTGACAAAGAGCAGGGGAATGTAGAAGGCAGCATTCGTGCGAATAAACTGAGAGGCCAGCGCCATGACGTCGGGCTCCTTGGAGGCGTCTACAAACAAGCCCAGCAGCTGCCGATCCGCCACTAAAATGACGCTGGTGGCCAGCAGACAATAGATGACGCCGATGATGGAGCTATCCTTCAGGCCCTCCGAAATGCGATCTATTTTACCCGCGCCCAAATTCTGACCGGAATAGGTCGCCATGGTGGAGGAGAGGGCGTCGAAGAAGCAGGCGAAGAACATGCTGAGTTTTCCGCCAGCAGCGACTGCAGCCACGGCGGTGACGCCCAAACCATTGACGCTCCATTGCACGATGACGCTGCCAATGGCCGTGATGGAGAACTGCAGCCCCATGGGCGCGCCGATGAGCAGCAGGCTTTTCATCAGTCGGAAATCCGGCGTCCATTCTTCCTTACTCATCCGCAGAATGGGGAAGCGCATTTTCATCACGAGCAGGCAGCCAATGCCGCTGACCAATTGGCTGATCAGGGTAGCGACGGCGGCGCCGGCCACCCCCATGCCGACGGAGACGATGAGCAAAATATCCAGCGCCACATTGACCAAAGAGGCTAAGATCAGGAAATAGACAGGGGTTCGGCTGTCGCCCAGGGAGCGGAGAACGCCGCTGGCCATGTTATAAAGAATGGTAATGGGAATTCCCAGGAAAATGATACGAATATAGGAAACCGAATCGGCGATGATTTCCTCCGGCGTGTTCATTAAGCGCAGCATAGCGGGACAGAAAATGCCCGTGAGGATGGCCATCAGGATGCTGACGGCCGCGCTGAGGTAGGTCGAAGCGGCCACATATTTGCGAACCTGATGTTCATCCTTGGCGCCGAAGGCCTGGGCGATGGGAATGGCGAAGCCAGAGCAAGCGCCCTGGCAGAAGCCCAGCACTAGAAAATTGATGGAGCCCGTTCCTCCCACAGCAGCCAGCTTAGAAGCACCCAGATATTTGCCGACAATAGCCGTGTCCACAAAGCTGTAAAACTGTTGGAACAGGAAACCAAAGAGCAAAGGGGCCGCGAAGGAGAGGATCAGCCGCATGGGCGATCCGACGGTTAAATCTCGGGTACGGTTTTTCTGTGTCATCTTTTCCCTCAGCCTGTTTCTGAAGCGCCCATAGGCGCCGGACAGAATAAATTCCCGCAGCCCTGATTTCTCAAGGATGCGGGGCCTGTTTTACCACAAATCCATGATGGATACAAGACGAAACTTTTGGCGGTAATTCCACCGCTTTTGACAAGGTGAAATCGCAAAAAAAGGATTGACAAGCAGGGGAGAGCGTGCTATAATCCTATCCGCTGTCAGAGATGGTTCGTCCATGAAGACAGCAGTTCACCGGTAACTGGGTGTGGCGCAGTTTGGTAGCGTGCTTGAATGGGGTTCAAGAGGCCGGAAGTTCGAATCTTCTCACCCAGACGTAAAACGAGCGGTTCAGACGTAAGTCCGAATCGCTTCTTTTCTATGTTTTTCGATGGTTTCATAGGTTTTCTTTAAAATTTCGCTGCTCGTCTAAAAGTGCATATAACGTAATCACGAGCATTTACCGCACTTGCCGGACGGTCAAAATCGGTCTGAATCGGTCAAAAATCGGTCAGACCATTTTCTTAATTCGCGAACTTTCTTTTATGCAATGTTGAAATAATGAAAGAAGTATCGTCTAATATGTGTAGGCACCAAGCTGGAGCTTCGGGAAGATTCCAGAGGCGAAGCTGGTTCCGGACGAGACTGGCGGAATTGGCATGACATGAAGTTCGCTTGTCTGCTGGTCGAATCGAAGGAGGTGGGGCAATCATGGGAACTGTCAAGGGCCCTGACAGTTATGAGGAGCGAATCGAGCAAATGATTCTTCGGCATCAGCTTTCCCTGCTGCGGCTCTGTTATGCTTATCTGCATGATGAGGAGCTGGCGAAGGATGCGGTGCAGGAGACCTTCATCAAAGCGTATCGAAATCTGGACCGATTCAGAGATGAGTCATCGGAAAGAACCTGGCTCAGCAGGATCGCGATCAACGTATGCAAGGATCTGCATCGGACAAGCTGGTTCCGACATGTGGACCGATCCATCACGCCGGACATGCTTCCGGAGCCGATTTGTACCGTGGAAGCAAAGGATGAAACACTGACCGTCGAAATCATGAAGCTGCCGCAGAAGCTGAAGGAAGTTGCGCTGCTGTGCTGGCTTCAGGGAATGACTTACGAAGAGGCCGCCGAGGTGCTGAAGATCAGTCTTCAGGCCGTCGGCAGCCGATTGAATCGCGCAAGACGAAAACTGCGCGCCGCGATGGAAGGAAGTGACAATGAATGAACCTGCATGAAGAACAGGAAAAAGTTCAGAAGGCAATGAATATAACCCTTTCCGGTTTGCAGGAGGATCCATGGCTCGCGCAGCGGGTTCTTGCGAACGCGAAAGGAGAAGAACCTGTGAAAAAGAAATTATCATTGGCTTTGGTATTGTGCATTGCTTCGGGACTTGCCCTGCTGGGTACAGCGTATGCGCTGTTTTCATCCCAGGTCGCAGCCTTTTTCGGCCAACACTGGAACAAGGATCTGGGGGAATGGCTGCAGGGCGGCAAGATGGCACAAATTGGGGAAACGGTCGTGCTGGATGGCGTAGAATTCACCCTGGATGAAGTGATCTACAGAGATCGTGGAATCTACGGCGTTGGGACGGCACGGGTGCAGGACGAAAAGAACGTGTTGCTGCCTATGGATTTGGTGGATGGATGGGATTTGGAGGAGGTATCCCAGGGCGAGGAGGCACAGGCGCTGATTAAGATGGTACAAACCTCCGGCGGCAAGATGCTATCCGTTGACTGCTATCCCACGAAGATTGGGGTCGATGAAGGCTCCTTGATTCCAACGGGAGATACGGGTGTTTACAATCTGCGAAATGAGGATGGTTCCATCACATTCTCCTTTGAAACCGGAGGATATGCCCTGGAGGAGGGGACAACCTATCAGGTAGAGTTTACAATCGATGTAGATGAATGGACAGTGGATGGTCGGGTTGCTGACGACAAAATGAACCCTCAGGCCTGGACGGTTAGTTTTGAGCCAGTGATGATGAACGCTGCGACAGAGGAGAAGATCGAGGAGGTCTCAGTTGATGCCATTCAAAAGGATGGGTACGAGATCCTGGTTCCTGCGGAATATCAGGAAAACGGAACCCTGCCGGTTTATCAGGCAATTGAGTATGACTTTAGCAAAGCCCTGAATCCTGAATGGCTCAATCAGAGCGGCATCGCGGAGCAACACTCCGACACCTGGATCACCTTCAATGATCACGCGGAACTGCAGCTCGCAGCCGAGGGAGCATGGTACATGGAATATACCGAGGAACTGTTTGACTATAACTCTCGGGAGAGAGAAAACGAAAACCCAGACATTGAGCCGGATCTGCGGCCAAAGCAAGCGATGTCCTATGGGATTGCCAGCATTGCAGCAAGCGTGTATGGCGGAAATTCGGATATATTTCCTGGTGACATTACGCTGGAGCAAGATCAGCTTATGCTGATCTCCCTGGAGGAGGCGAAGAAAACAGCGGAAGAATTGTTCGATCAACTTGATCTGAAGGGATTTGAGCTGGCCTGGGCGCTGGACATGAACCTGGATCGCATCCGCACCCTGGGAGAAGCTTACAATCGCCTTATGTTCGAAGGAACTGGGTACAGCAATGCTCCCAGGCAAGACTACGATACCGCTACAGCCGAAGAGGAAGGATATTATCTGGTTTATACTCCGCTGGGCGTGACCCAACCCAGCCTGGGAAATCAGGAGCTGCATCTGTTCGTTAGCAGCCATGGGATTACCTTTGCCAGTCTGCGCTGTCAGTATAATCAGGGCGATTTGGTGAACACGCCTGATCATCTGATCTCCGTCGAGGAGGCTGTCACCACGCTGTATCAGGAAGTCGCTAACGCGAGAAACAGTTTGCCGGTGGGTTCTATCGAGCGCGTAGCGCTGACTTACATGCCAGTACGAGCGGTAAACAAAGCGGACGGCATGGTGTTTGTGCCCTCCTGGCAGATACGCTATCGTGAAGAAGACCGTGAGTATACGACCTGGGCGGAGGTCAACGCACTCAATGGAAATCTGATTGACGCCAGCTTCAGATAAGCAACAACCGAAACAACTCCCGCAGGATCATCCTCCTGTGGGAGTTGTTCTTTCCTGTTTGTTTATTTACTCTCGATTTGCATTTCTCAGCTAAAAAGATTATAATCTTATGTTGTATTGATACATTATATAACAATACAACGATAGAACAGGGGGAAGGAACATGCCGGGAAGGATGCTGCGGGCGGAAAGCGCCAGCCCGCTGTACGCGCAAATGATGGAGCAGATTCGGCTGGATATCCTGCGAGGGGTTTATCCCGTAGGAGATCGGATTCCGCCGGAGCATGAGCTGGAAGCGCGATACAGCGTCAGCCGGGTAACGGTGCGGCGGGCGCTGCAGGAGCTGACATCGGCTGGTCTGCTGGAGCGGAAGCAGGGGAAGGGTACCTTTGTGGCCCAGCCGAAGCCCGCCACGGCTCATCGGGAGGTACAGAGCTTCCATCATGCCTGCCGGGAGATGGGCAAAAAGCCTTCCGTGGGCGAGGTGCAGTGCCGACAGATTGCGGCGACGGAACGGGAAAGAGAAATTTTGTCACTGCTGCCAGAGGCCGGAATGATTGAAATTCTGCGGGTGCTGAAGGCGGACGAGGAGCCAGTGATCCTGGAAATCAACCACTTTTCCTCCGCATATGGATGGCTGGAGGGCGCGAACCTGAAAGGGAGCCTTTATCGGGCCTTGCAGGAATATGGCATCAACGCGGAGAAAAGTATATACGATCTTTCGCTGCGGAACGCTTCTGCCCAGGAGGCGGCGCTGCTCCAGATTCCAGAGGGGACGACCCTGATGGCGGTGGAGCAGGTGGTGTATGATCAAAAGGATCGGCCGCTGTATATTGGACTGCAACTGATCCGAGGGGAACGATTTACCCTGAAAATATAACCTTTTGAATACGCGTAGCTGGCCTAAATAAGAGAGGTGTCTCCTTTATCCGAAAAACGATGGATCAGCGGGGCCGCCAAGAGGAGGAACAACGAAAAGTGAGCGAAGATACGTCCTTGATGACGAAACCGAAAAAGCTTTGGAACGACGCGCTGCGCATGGTGAAGGGGGAGGACAGCACCCAGCTGATCGAAGCCTTCACCGCGGAGATGACGCTGGTGGCGGAGGGCCTATGTGAGGACCAGAACAAGCTGCGGGGCGAAGTGAACCAGATTGTGAACACGGAGGATCGCCGGCTGCAGAAGCTGGAAAGCCGAATTCAGGAGCTGGAGGCCACCCTGGGAGAGCAGGAGCAGGAACAGGATCGAGTGGTTACGGAGCTGCGGAACCGCCTGGCCACCCTGGAGAAGCAGCAAAACGCCAGAATCAAGGAAGAGAAGAGCCGGAAGGAAAAGAAGGAAAGAAACCGGATTCGGGAAATGACCATCCTGATCGTCGTGGCGGCGGTGGCTGCCATCGCGGTGATCCTGGTCTGGAAGCTGGTCAAGTAAACGGAGAGGAGGATCAGAGCCATGAAGACATATGAAGAAATCGTAAAGGAATACAAGAAGCGGCAGCGGGACACGGTGGTGGACACCCTGGCCACGGGCCTGACCTATATGGACGAGATCGCGGTAGACACCGGTCTGCTGGAGGAGACGGGGTTGCTGACGGAGCTGATGGAAAACGTGGCAGGGGTGCTGCCCTTCGCCATCATTACCGTCAGCGAGGGCAGCAAGATTTTGCTGAAGAAAAAGCCGGGAAAAACGGGTCTGAAGGATGGGGCTTTCCGCATGGCAAAGACCGGGGCAGCCATGGGCGTGGGCGCGGCGGTGGTTGGTGCGGCCGGGTTCTGGGCGGCCATTCCCGTCACCATGGGAGTACGGGCCATCTTTGATCAATACCGCAGCAAAGCGCTGACGGGGCATCGGGTTCAGAGCCGCATTCAACGGCTGCAGGAGCTGAACAAGTTTATCCGGGACGAGGAGCCCGAGCGGAGCGAAGAGCTGCCCCTGCGGGAGCATATTGCCTTTGCGGCGGAAGGGTTTGTCGAATGAGATTTACAAAGATGCAGGGCATCGGGAATGATTATGTCTACGTAGACTGCACCGGGGAGAACCCCATCGCCGATCCCGCGGACCTGTCCCGAAAAATCAGCGACCGGCATTTCGGTATCGGCAGCGATGGGCTGGTGATGATTCTGAAGAGCGACCGGGCGGATTTCCGCATGCGGATGTTCAACGCGGACGGCAGCGAGGCGGAAATGTGCGGAAACGCCAGCCGATGCGTAGGAAAATACGTGTATGAGCGGGGGTTGACGGATCAAACGGAGCTCACCTTAGAAACCGGGGCGGGGATCAAGCAGCTTTCGCTGCGGGTAGAAGAGGGAAAGGTACGCAGCGTCACGGTGGACATGGGAGCTCCTGCCTTATCCGCGGCGCAGATTCCTGTTCAGCTGGAAACAATTGAGGAAACAGACCAAGTGATCGCTCAGCCCCTGATGGTGGCGGGCCGGGAATTCCCAATCACCTGCGTCAGCATGGGCAACCCCCACTGCGTCGTTTTTCTGGAGGAGGTAGAGCATTGGCCGATTGAGCAATGGGGCCCTTCCTTTGAATTCCATCCCGCCTTCCCGCAGCGGACCAATACGGAATTCGCCCAGATCATCGATCGGGAGCATATCCGCATGCGGGTTTGGGAGCGGGGCAGCGGGGAAACCTGGGCTTGCGGCACCGGCGCCTGCGGAACGCTGGTGGCGGCGGCGCTGAATGGCCTGACGGAACGGCGGGCCACCCTGCGGCTCAACGGCGGGGAATTACAGATCGAATGGCAAGAAGATACGGGCCATGTGCTGATGACCGGCCCGGCGGAATTCGTGTTCGATGGAGAGATTGACATAGACTAAAAAAACGCCCGATGGGCGTTTTTTTCATGGGGAGAATTTGCTCAACCTCAGGCGGCCTCGTTTGGTTGGTTTACAACAGCGTTTTCGCTGCCCAGTTCCGCAGAAGAACGGGCGATACTTTCTTATTCATCCTCTTCATCAACCACCGTCCAGGTGGCAGGATCCTGATCCTTCTTCCAATCCACCTCATCCTGCAGCTTTCGCTGGGTTTCCATGTTAGCGATAGCGCTGCCCCGAAGCCCATGGGCATTCTGGAAGGATCGGACAGCGCTGGCGGTGGCGTTGCCGAAATCCCCGGTGACGAAGCGGGATTCCAGATAGCCCAGATAGGCCAGGGATTCCTGCAGCTGGCGGACCTTTTCGCCGGAATTGCCGAAGCGCATGGTGATATCCGCCAGGTCGTGCACCGTGCCATAGCCTAAAATCTGCGTATCATAGAGGGAATATACATTCCGGGCGACGCCCACGGGGTTGTTGCCCTCAATCACATGGATCCAGGTTTTTCCTGCCGCGTCCCGGGCGACATATTCTACCAGGGCTACATGATCCGTATCGGTGCCGGAGGTCCAGGTAAAGAAGACATAATCCCCCGGCTGGGGAGTATAATCCCCCGTGCGAATGAAGGAATCCTGCCCCTTCAGCCATTCATAGCCCCAGCCATCCACCTCCCCCTTGCGGACGACGAAACGTCCCGCCTTAATGAACCAGGCGCGGCCGGTGTTTTGGCCAGAATAGAGGGGATAAACCCGATTCAGCAGATGGGTGCCGTGGCGCTGATCCACCTGGTCCACACACCAGCAGAGAAACTCAGCGCACCATTGGGCATAGGGGTCTCCCGCCCATTCCCCGTATTTGCTCCAGCCATGATCCCCTTCCCGGTAGCCAACCTCCTCCGCCGCGACCTCCAGCAGCCACTGGACATAGTCCGGCACCAGGGACGAGGGCTCCAGGCGGGTTTCCTCCCCTAAGGCGGGGACGAAAAGGGACAGCAGCAAAAGCAAGGCAAGACAGAAGGAACCAAAGCGCTTCATGAGGATGAACCTCCTTTTATTCTTCCAGCAGGACGATACTTTCCGGGCAAGTTCGGGCCAGGAAGGTGGCAGGCCAGAGAACCGCCAGGGAGGAAAAGGCGGCCCGGGCCTTGGCAGGGGTCCGGAAGACCCCGAAGACGGCGCTGCCGCTGCCGGTCATGAGGGCGATTACCGCCCCGGCTTCCTTCAGCTTCGAGATGGCCTTGCCGATCTCCGGGCGCATGCGCACGGAGACGGGCTGCAGTACGTTCCCCAGGGCCCGGCGAAGGGGAAGCAAATCGCCGCTGGCCAGGGCCTCTGCGGCGGCGGCAGTGTCCGGATGGAGCACCCGATCGGAAGCATGATAGGCCTGAAAAACCTCCCGGGTAGAAAGGCCTCGGCAGGGCTGCGTCACCACCAGGGAATAATACCGGCCGCAGGGCAGATTTTCCATTTGTTCCCCGATGCCCTGGGTGCGGGTCAGCCCGCCTCGCAGGCAAAAGGGAATATCGGCCCCCAGCTGTAGCCCCAGGGCCTCCAGCTCAGAGAGGGGCAGATCGGTATGCCACAGCTGGTTCAGCCCCCAGAGCACTGCGGCAGCGTCGGCGCTGCCGCCGCCCAGGCCTGCCCCCACGGGGACGCGCTTGAAGACGTTGATCTGGACGCCGCCGGGATAGCCGGTATGCTCCTGCAGGAGCCGGGCAGCCCGCATGGCCAGATGGCGATCATCCGCCTTCAGCAGCGGAATGCCCCCCGTGGTCAGGGAAAAATCCTCCGCGGGAAGCAGGGTAATGGTATCGCATAGGGAGATGGGCTGCATCAGCATATCCATCAGATGATATCCATCCTGGCGGAGGCCAGTGATATCCAGGGACCAATTGATCTTCGCCCGGGCTTCCAGCCGCACAGGGAATCCACCTTCTTTCTTCTTCGCTTCGATTATTCTACTCAAAGACGGAAAAAGATGCAAGGGATTCTTGCCAAGCGAAGGAAAAGAAGGTAAACTGAAGTGATTTCTATGCGAAGGAGCGACGAAGGAATGGAGACGGAAGTCAAAGAGATTCCCGTGTTGATCAATCTGGCCTCCCTGGCCAGCTATAATGGCATGACGGACGATCCAATTCAGGTGCTGACCTCGGGGGTCCTGATTCCCCAGGAAACCTTTTATCTGCTGCAATACACGGAAACCCAGGAGGACGAAAGCACGGGAGAGGTGGTCGAATCCCAGATTCAGCTGGCGCTGAAGAAGGACCAGGTGACCATGAACCGTCTGGGGGATTTCAATAACTCCATGCTGTTCAAGAAAAATCGCCGGTTTGAGACCACCTATCACACCCCCTATGGGGATATGCCCATGGCCATCCATACCCATGATCTGCGCTGCGAAATGGGGCTGGAGACGGGAAAGGTGCACTTGAAATATGAACTAAGCATGCAGGGGGCCTATACCTCCACCAATGAGCTGCACTTGGAATATTTTGCGAAAGGATAAGGACGAAGCGATGGATCGATGGGAAGGATACGGCGCCTGGCTGTTTAACGATGGATGGGAATTCACAAAGCTGCCCCTGGGCAGCAGCCGGGAGGAGGCCCTGGCGGCGGAATGGAAAAGGGTGCAGCTGCCCCACGACTGGCTGATCTGGCAGGCGGGAGATCTGTACGAGAGCGCCGACGCCTGGTATCGCCGGCGGATTGCGGGGGAGGATATCCAGGCGGAGACGGTGCTGCTGTGCTTCGACGGGGTATATATGGACTGCGATGTGCTGCTGAACGGAAAGGTGCTGTGCAGCCATCCCTATGGCTATACCGCCTTCCAGGTGGATTTGAGCGGCGAGCTGCAGCCGGGGGAGAACGAGATCCTGGTGCATATTCGGCACCAGAGCCCCAACACCCGGTGGTATTCCGGCAGCGGCATCTATCGGGAAGTGACGCTGCGGAAGCTGCCCGCCAGCTACATCCGGCCGGACAGCCTGTGCACCTTCACGGAGCAAACCGCCCTGGGCTGGACCCTGCGGGCGGAGATGGAGACCGCAGGCGAGGGGGAGGTTTTCGGCCTGCTGCGGGATCCGGAGGGAAAGGAGCTGGGAAGCGTTTCCGCTTTCGCCCGGGAGGGCAAGGCGGCCTTGTGCTGGGAGATTCCTGGCGGAGAGGCCTGGAGCCCAGCCCATCCGGCGCTGTACACCCTGGAATACGGCATGGGCTCCCAGCGGGAGCGGACACGGATCGGATTGCGGACCCTGCGGTTCGACCCGGAAAGCGGCTTCTGGATCAATGGGGAGAACATCAAGATGAAGGGTGTCTGCCTGCATCATGATTTAGGCGCCCTGGGCGCCGCCTTCCATGTCAAGGCGGCTCGGCGGCAGCTGCGCATCATGCAGGAGATGGGAGTCAACGCCCTGCGCACCAGCCATAATCCTCCGGCCCGGCAGATGCTGGACCTGTGCGACGAGATGGGCATTCTTGTGGTGGACGAGATTCTGGATATGTGGGAGCGGCCCAAGACCACCTATGACTATGCCCGCTTCTTCCCGGAGCATGAGGTGGAGGATGTGGCCAGCTGGGTTCGACGGGATCGGAACCACGCCAGCGTCATCATGTGGTCCATCGGCAACGAGATTTACGATATGTTCGCCGATGACCGGGGCCGGGAGGTGGCCTGCCTGCTGCGGGACCAGGTTCGCGCCCATGACCCGGCGGGCCACGGGGCGGTGACCTTCGGCAGCAATTATATGCCCTGGGAGGGCGCCCAGCGCTGCGCGGAGGAGATCAAGATTCCTGGATACAACTATGCCGAAAAGTTCTATGACGCGCATCACGCCGCCCATCCGGACTGGGTGATCTATGGCAGCGAGACCGCCAGCGTGCTTAGCAGCCGGGGAATCTACCATTTCCCCCTGGCGAAAAATATCCTCAGCGACGCGGATCTGCAGTGCTCCGCTCTGGGAAACAGCACCAGCAGCTGGGGCGCCCAGGATCTGAAGAAGATGATCGTAGAGGATTTGAACAATCCCTACAGCATGGGGCAGTTCGTCTGGAGCGGCATCGACTATATCGGCGAGCCGACCCCTTATCACACCCGCAGCTGCTATTTCGGCCAGGTGGATACCGCCGGCTTCCCCAAGGACGCCTTCTACCTGTTCCAAAGCCTGTGGACGGAGGAGCCCATGATTCACATCGGGGTCTCCTGGGATTGGAACGCAGGCCAGATGATCGACGTACCCGTGATGAGCAGCTGCGACCAGGTGGAGCTGTTTTTGAACGGCCAGAGCCTGGGAGTGCAGACCCTGGAGAAGAGAAACCCGGAGAAATGCATCGGCTGCTGGCGGCTTCCCTTTGAAAAAGGGGAGTTGCGGGCGGTGGGATATGACCGGGACGGAAAGGTGATCTGCCAGGACGCGCGGATTACCTCCGGGGACACGGCGGCGCTGCGCCTAACCGCGGAGGATGATCGTTTGCTGGCGGATGGCCAGGACATGACCTTCGTGACGGTGGAAGCCCTGGACGGGGCAGGGAACCTGGTGGCTAACGCCCGGGATCGACTGCTGGTGGAGGTCAGCGGCGGTGGAATCTTGCTGGGGCTGGATAACGGCGATGCCTCCGATACGGACGAATACAAGGGCGCGACCAAGCGGCTTTTCGGCGGGAAAGCTCTGATCATGGTGGGAAGCAACGGCAAGGCGGAACCGGTCCGGATCGCTGTGCGTACCACCAGCGGCGTAACCGCGGAGCTGGAATTGGGCGTGGAACGGCCCGCTGGGGAGGTTTTGTCCATCACGCTGCAGGAAATCCCTGCGGCGACGGAGGCGCGGGAGATCCCGGTACGCCGGGTGGAGATCATCGCCAAGGACAGCTGCCATCTGACGCCGGAGAATTTGGAAGCCCGCTTCAGCTGGAAGGTTTGGCCAGAAAACGCGGATCCCGTGGAGATCGCCTGGCAGGTCACCAACGAAACTGGGATTCTCAGCCCCTGCGCGGAGGTGATGCTGGAAGAGGATCAGGTGCGGGTGGTTGCCCGGGGCGATGGAAAGGTCATGCTGCGGGCGCTGTACGGCAATGCCGTGGATCACCATCCGGAACAGATCAGCCAGATGGAGCTGGAGATCAGCGGGCTGGGCAGCGTGGAGCTGGATCCCTACCAGATGATCACCGCCGGACTCCATGACCTGAGCGACGGAGACATCGGCGCGGGGAACGAGCAGGGGATTGCCTTTGCCCGGGACAGCGGCGACAGCATGGTGGGCTTCCGGCAGGTGAACTTCGGCCCGGCGGGCAGCGACCGCATCATCCTGTCCATCTTCACCCTGGACGGGAATCCCTACGATATCTGGATGTACGACGGAGATCCTCGGGAGGGTGGACGGCTGATCGATACCCTGCGGTATCAGAAGCCCAGCATCTGGAACGTATACCAGGAAGAAAGCTACACCCTGCCAGAGCGGCTGTGCGGGGTGCACACCCTGTGCTTCATCGCGGAGAAGAAATTCCACTTCAAGGGCTTCTATTTTGAAAAACAGAGCCGGGCCTTTAGTTGGCAACAGGCCGGACAGGCGGATGCCCTGTACGGCGACAGCTTCCGCCGGGAGGGGGACGCGGTATTTGACATTGGGAATAACGTAAGCCTGACCTGGGAGAACATGGATTTCGGCGACCTGCGGGAGGCGGGGATTGTCATTGAAGGGCGGACACCCCTGGAGATGAACGCCATCACCCTGCGGATGGAAAACGAGGCGGGGGAGAGCCGCACAGAGGTGGTCAAGTTCCGGGGCGGCGATCAGGGCCAGCAGAGCTTCCGGGTGGCAGTGCCGGGAGGGAACACAAAGGTTAGCTTTGTCTTCCTGCCAGGAAGTCAGTTCGACTTTGTAGGATTTACGTTTGAAGTATAAGGATATTACTCCCTTTGATCAAAGGGAATTGGACAGAAGCAGGAAATCACGATATAATGAGCCATCACCTTGAACGAGGAGGACTCGCATGATTATTGGCGAGCTGACCGAGACCTATCCCCCCATGCTGGACGGGGTGGGGCGAGTTTGCTGGGCATATTGCAACGAGTTAGAAGCGCAGGGACACACGGCCTACTATATCGCGCCGGAGGATCCTGCCCATTCCCGCATCGACGGCTTGAACACAATTTTATATAAAGGGCTGCAGATCCCCGGGCAGAATTATCGCTTAGGTGTGCCGGACTGGAGCATTGACTTCCGAAGGGAAATTACGAAAATTCCCTTTGACGTACTGCACATCCATTCCCCCTTTCTGAGTGCAAGGGTGGCATTGGAGATTCAGAAGGAGCATCCCCAGATTCCCATCGTTGCCACGTTCCACAGCAAGTATTATGACGACGCCTTTAAAATCACCCACAGCAAGGCCATTTCCAGCGGCATTGTGAACCTGGTACTTTCCGTGTACAACAAATGCGACGCGGTGTGGGCGGTGAACAACGAGACGGCGGAGGTGCTGCGGGCTTACGGCTATCAGGGAGTCATTGATGTGGCCCCCAACGGCACCAACGTTTATGATATCGACTATGAAAAGGCCTACGAGACCCGGGCTCGGCTGGGGATTCCAGAAGGGAAACCGGTGTTGCTCTTCGTGGGCCAGATCAGCCGGAAAAAGAATATCCATTCCGTGCTACAGGCGGCAGCCCTGTTGAAGAAGGAAGGGCTGGATTTTACCCTGCTGTTGGCGGGGGAAGGGCCGGATCGCAGCAATCTGGAAAAGCTGGCCGGGGATCTGGATATTCGGGATCGGACGGGCTTCCTGGGCTTTATCCGCAACGGGGATGAGCTGCACAGCCTGTATGCCCTGGCGGATCTGTTTGTTTTCCCCTCCATCTATGATAATGCCCCCATGGTGGTGCGGGAGGCGGCGGTGAACGAGACGCCTTCCGTGTTGGTGCGGGGCAGCTGCAGCGCGGAGGGCATTGAGGACGGGGTGAACGGCTTCCTGTGTGAAAACACCCCGGAGGACATCGCCCGGGCCATTCGGGAGGGCTTGCCCAAATCCCAGGAAGCGGGCGTCGCGGCCCGTAACACGATCCCCAAACCCTGGAATGAGATTATTACAGACGTGGTACATAAATACGAGGAATTGATCGAGCGGAAGAGAGCATAGGATGAAGATCAACCTGAAAAAGCTGCTGAGCCTGGGGCTGGTGGTGGCCAGTATCGTGCTGGTCATTGTCATCGCCTTCAGCAACAGCGAACTGGAGAACGCGTGGGAGGCGCTGAGAAGCCTGGATCCCCTGTGGACCCTGGGAATTTTCGGCTGCTGGTTTGCCTATATGTTCTTCGATGCGCTGAGTGGGTGGATCTATCTTCGCCGGGAAGGATTCCATTTGAGCCTGGGCCGGGCGGTGAATGCCTGCCTGATTGGCTTTTATTACAGCAATATTACCCCTTCCAGTGCCGGTGGGCAGCCCATGCAGGTAAACAGCCTGCGGAAGGCCGGCATCCCGGTCGGGTACGGCACCATGACGGCAACCATTCGCTTCGTTTGCAATCAGTTTGCCATCAGCGTCATGTGCATGGCCTTCTGGCTCATGAATCGTGATTTCGTCTTCCAGCAGCTGGGGGATAAGGTATGGCTGGCCCGGGTGGGCTGGGTCATCAATTTCGCCGGGGTACCGCTGTGCCTGATGGCTGCCTTCCAGCGGAACCTGATTCAGCGGATCGCCAATGGGGTGATCCATTTGGGCCACCGGATGCATCTGGTGAAGAACGAGGAAGCCGCCATCGCTACCACTACCAATGTGCTGGACACCTATCATACCGCCCTGCTGGATCTGGTCAAGCGCCCGGGGCAAATCATGGTGCAGGTGTTGTGCTCCGCCCTGAGCCTGTCGGGGCTCATTGGCGCGATTTATTTCGTATATCACGCCTTTGGCTTCTCCGGAACTCCCTGGTATCAGTTGATCACCATCAGCTTCCTGCTGTACATCAGCGCCTGCTATACGCCCCTGCCAGGGGCCAGCGGCGCCCAGGAGGGCGGGTTTCTGCTGTTCTATGAAGGCATTATTCCCGGGGATCGCATCGGCTTGGCGCTGCTGGTCTGGCGGTTCTTCACCTATTACATGTTCCTGATCGTCGGTGTAGGTACGGTGATCGGTGAAAAAATATTAGTTTCTATAGAGAACAGAAGAAAGCTGCAGAGATAGATTAAAATCACCTGGCGGATAAGCTCTTACGCATGATGGCGAAGGAGCGGACGGGGCGGAAACCGGTCCGCTCATAAACCTTGCGGGCGTGATTTTCCGCGCCGGTAAAGATGGTGCTGAACTGGGCGCCCTGGGCAATAAATTCCTGCATCAGGGCGTTAAATAGCACGGTGGCGATGCCTTTTCTCTCATAAAGGGGATCCGTGCAGATGCCTGTGAACCATCCGCGGCCGCTGCGCTGCACGGCGACGGGGCCGGCCTGGGCCACAATCGCTCTGGCAGGATGACAAACCGCTACCAGCAGGGAGCGTGGGCCAGCGGGCTCCAGCCCATCCACCCAGAACTGGGGATCGGGATTGGGACAATGGGCTAAATGGCAGGCAATCTCCGACCGGAGCACGGCGCGCCAATACTCGCTGCCTACCCGATCACACATCCCATCATAATCATATCCCAACGCCGCGTCATAGGGCCCGACCTGGATGCCTTCCGCCTCCAGCCGGGCTCTTTTCTCTGCCAGGCCGTCCAGGGGACAGTAATCATTCAAATTCAGATACAGCGCCACCTCATGGACCACGGGATGATAACCCAGGCTTTGTAAAAATGGATAACCGGCGCAGGATTCATCCATGCCCGGAACGCTGTTATGATCATGGCCCGGGGTTCCGGGAATGCGCCAGGGCAAATCTACCGGGCCGGCGCCGCCACAGGAGATAAGCTCCTTTCCGCGGGCCTGGAAGGCGGCCTCCAGCTGGTCCAGCAAGCCGCGGCCCACACCCTGACCCCGATATTCCCTGGATACGAAAAGTGCCAGGAGATAGCCCGGCGTGGATTGGGCCGTTTCCTTTGGCAGGAAGGATTTCTTTTCCATGCCCAGCACGAAGCCCTGCAGGACGTCCTCCTCCTCAGCCACAAAATACAGGGAGGGGTCCGCGTTCGGATGGCGCAGGAATTTCTGGGAAAAGAGATCCTCCGTCATGGGGGAAAAGACCACTTCCCCCGCGTCCACGGCGTCGTTCCAAAGCCGAATTACGGCAGACAGATCATTTTGGGAAAAGCTTCTGATCAATGGGAATCCCTCCTAACATTTAAGTGGAGCTGCGATGGGAGAAAATGATTAATAACAGGAGCCGGCTGAAAAAGGACAGCGCGTGCTTTCTGTAGATGATCGATTCGCGTTCCAACCGTATCGTGCTTCCATGAAGAGATTTTACACGGATTATGTTCCGCTGGCAAATGGTTTTTGCAAGAAATGTTCTTCACATTGACCTTGACAATCGCTGCGTTTCTTTGATACAATGCCGCCTACACACGCTTGCATGGCATAGCTCCTGTAAGCCTCTGCGATTAAAAAATGAAACGGTATGATCGAGAGGGAAAGGAGTGTTTTGTCATTGGCTTTTATTGAAGTCGAAAACCTGAACAAGCAATTCATCATTCGCAAAAAAAGAGAAAAGGGGCAGCTGATGCGCCCCAAGGAGGAGATCTCCGCCCTGCGGGAGGTCAGCTTCCAGGTGAACCAAGGAGAACTGGTAGGCTACATCGGGCCGAACGGCGCGGGCAAATCCACCACGGTCAAGATTCTCTCCGGAATTCTGACGCCGGACAGCGGCCGGGCATCCGTGGACGGGCTGGTCCCCTGGGCGGACCGGAAAGCCCATGTGCGGCGGATCGGCGTGGTATTCGGCCAGCGGAGCCAGCTGTGGTGGGACGTGCCCATCGCGGACAGCTTCGCCCTGCTGAAGGAGATCTACCACGTGCCGGAGGCGGCATACCAGGCCCGGATGGGGGAGTTGACGGAGGCGCTGCAGCTGGGGGACCTGATGCGGACCCCTCTGCGACTGCTGAGCCTGGGGCAGCGGATGCGGGCGGAGCTCTGCGGATCCCTGCTGCACAGCCCTTCGCTGCTATTCCTGGACGAGCCCACCATCGGGCTGGACGCAGTCAGCAAGCTGACCCTGCGGGAATTCCTGCAATGGGAAAACCGGCAGCGGGGCACCACCATCCTCCTGACCACCCACGACATGGAAGATATCACCGCCCTATGCAGCCGGGTCATGGTGCTGGGGCATGGGCGGAAGCTCTACGACGGGGAGCTGACGGAGCTGCTGGCCAGATACGACACGGAGCGGATCATTACGGCGAGATACGAGGAGGAAATCTCCGGGACAGCATGGCCGGAGGGATGCCAGGTCCGGCGAAATGGAGAAAACTGGATCATCACCTACGCGCCGGAAAAAATACCCACGGCGGAGATGATGGCCCGGATGCAGCAGGCAGGGCATCTGCGGGAATGCACCGTACAGCCCCAGAACGTGGACCGGCTGATCGCCCGAATGTACCAGGAAATGGAGCTGTGAGACGATGATGAACAGAATGCGCAGCTTCCGAACCTATGGGGCCATTTTTCGCATGCGCCGGCGTATGGAAACCCAGTACCGCGGGGCGGTGCTGGGAGGCGTCATCTGCCAGGTTTTCTTCGGACTGGTGCTGATCGCCGTCTATCGGGCGCTGTACGCGGGCAATCCTCAGCACATGGCCTTATCCGCCATTACCACCTATGTATGGCTGCAGCAGGCGTTTTTCCGCATGCTGCTGGCCTCTGACCCGGACCTGATGGAGAAAATACGCACCGGCGCTATTGCCTACGACTTGTGCCGGCCCCTGTCTCTGTACGGATACTATTACGCCCGCATCCTGGCGCAGAAATGGATGGGCAGCCTGCTGCGGGCCCTGCCCATGATCCTGCTGGCCATTCTGTTGCCCCCGGGATGGGAACTGGCGGCACCGGCCTCCTGGGCTGCGATGGGATGCGCCGCAGCGGCGCTGCTGATCGGGCTCTGCTGCGTATCCGCGATGGAGAATATCACCATGGCCTTCACCATGCGGACCCTGGACCCGCGCGGGGTGCAGGCGATGATGAACTTGCTGATGATGACCTTTTCGGGCAATATACTCCCCCTGACCCTCTTCCCGGACCGGTGGCAGCGGGTCATCACCCTGATGCCCTACGCCCAGCTGCTGGACGCGCCCATCCGGCTGTACACCGGCGAATACGCCCTGGGAGAGGCCGGCCGCATCCTGGCCATTCAGGCCGGATGGACCGTGATCCTGATCGGCATAGGGGCTTATCTATGGCGGCGAAATCAGCGCCGACTGATCATTCAGGGAGGGTAAAGGAAAAAAGATGGATACCTTGCGATTATACCGAAAATCCATGGCCATGCTGCTGAAAAGCCAGATGCAATACCCGGCCTCCTTCCTGATGCAGACCCTGGCCCAGCTGGTGATGGAGAGCGGGGAGCTGATGGCGGTGATCCTGCTGGTGGACCGATTCGACCATCTTAATCAATGGACGGCGGGAAATTTATACTTTTTTTTCGGGCTGATGTCCATGACCTTCTACCTGACGGAATGCTTCGCCCGGGGGATCACGGGGGCTTTCTCCGGCATGGTACGCTCCGGGCAGCTGGACACCCTGCTGCTGCGGCCCCGGGGCGTGCTGACCCAGGTGCTGTGTTCGGCGGTGGATCCCCGGCGGATTACCTGCATCGCCGTGGGAGCCTTCAGCTTCGGGTTGGGCAGCCGCCTGTCCGGCGTAGCCTGGACAGCGGGGAAGGCGCTGATTATCTTGGAAAGCGTTTTCTGCGGATTCTGGCTGATCATGGGCCTGTTCATGATCGAGGCGATTTTATGCATCCACAGCGTGAAATCCATCGAGCTGGCCAACGCTCTGACCTACGGGGGACGCAGCGCCTGCGAATACCCCATCGACACCTTTCCCCGGCCCCTGCGGCTGCTGTTCACGGTCATCGCACCCTTTGCCCTGGTGATGCACGTGCCCGCCGCCTGGGTGCTGGGAAAGCCGCTGTTCGGCTGGCCCGGATGGACCGCGGCCGTGACGCCGACGGCGGGGATCATCCTGTTCGGCATCATGTATCTGCTGTTTCAACGGGCCATGCGATTTTACCGCTCCACCGGCAGCTGAAGGAAACTTTCCATATTTTTGATAAATCTATGGTAGAAAAAGGCGGGGCCTGGTGGACGGATGAAGCTATGTATGCTATAATTCCTCTACATTCAACGCCCACAGGGCAGAAAGGAAATTACGATGAACAAGACTGAGCTGATCGAAGTAGTATCCTCCAAAGCGGAGATCACCAAGGCGGAGGCCCAGAAGGTTGTGAATACTACCCTGGACGCGATTATTGACGGAATTGTGGCGGATGGCAAGGTGATTCTGCCCGGCTTCGGCTCCTTTGAGACACGGCAGAGGACTGCCCGCGTTGGCCGGAACCCGCGGACGGGCGAGCAGATCAAGATCAAGGCAACCAAGGCGCCTGCGTTCAAGCCTGGCAAGGGAATGAAGGACGCTGTGACGAAGAAATAACGCCAGCCTTATCCTTGGCGTTTGTACCCGCGAGAAGCCGTCCAAGTGAATCCTTGGGCGGTTTTCTTGCGCTTGCGGTTGATGATATTTCGAACCCGTCCGTATTGTATTGTCTGGATTGAAGGAGGAAGAAATGATCGCTTATTATCACCTTCCCGGATTGTTCGAATTCTATGAGCTGTATCGGGTCTTCCTTCCCCTGTATCGTCAGCACAGAGAATACTTCTACGATTGGTGCGAAATCGGCTCTATTTACGGCGCACCTGCTGATGCCCTCTGGGGAGGCGGACGGGTAGGATTTGGGGAAGCAGAACCGGAAAAGGTGGCGGCGCTGACGCGGGAATTCGGGATTTCCGCCCGGCTGACCTTCAGCAATTCCCTGATCACGGAAGATTGCCTTTCTGACAGAAAATGCAATGAGCTATGCAGATTGTTCGAAAATAACGGTACGGCAGAGAATGGAGTAATCATTCATTCGGACCTGCTGCTTGCGTATCTTCGCCGGAGGTATCCCGGATTCTACTTCGTTTCATCAACGACCAAGGTGCTGACAGCATTTGACCAGATGGAGGCGGAGCTCAATCGGGATGAATTCCGATACGTAGTACCGGATTTCAGGCTGAACAAGGACTTTGAAGACCTTTTCAGGCTCTCGGAAGCACAGAAGCGGAAGGTTGAATTCCTTTGCAACGAATGCTGCTGGGTAGGATGTACAGAGCGGAAAGCATGCTACGAGAATGTCAGCCGGAAGGCGCTGGGAGAGACCATAGAGGATCACATCTGTGTTTCGCCAAAGGCTGGCGAAGGCTATCGATTTTCAGAAGCAATGAAGGGCCCGGCATTTATCGGAATTGAAGATATTCAGAAGATCTATTTGCCAAATCACTTCTCCCATTTCAAAATTGAGGGGAGAAGTCTGGGCAGCGCCGTCATCCTGGAATTCCTTCTCTACTACATGACGAAGCCTGAGCATCAGCTGAAGGTACGGGAGGAGATCTACCTGGACAATATGTTGGATCTGTTTTGAGACGTGGATGACCATAGATGCTGGGCGTGAAATTGGCAATCTTTTACACAGTTAACAAGACCAAAATCACAAGAAATCAAAAAACGGACTCGTTAAACGATCCTTTTCCAGCAGAGAAAGCGACAACGTTTTAGATTGTTATCCCTGAAAACACAGGAGCGTATGCGGAAATACTGATAGCAAGGATATCGGGAGCGGAGGATTTGAATGATTTTCAGAAAGTTCTTGAAACAGGATGCGCAGGCCGTATCGGACTTGATCACGCTCACATTGAGAACGAGCAACAGCAAGGATTACTCTCCGGAGTATCTGGAGAATGATATTCAACGCTTACAGCCTGATGACATTGCAGGACGGGCTGAGGGGCAACATTTCTATGTGGCGGAGGAAGACGGAGAGATCATAGGCTGCGGAGCGATCGGTTCCTATTGGGGGAAGGAAGATGAAAGCAGTCTGTTCACGATTTTTGTACATCCAGACTATCAGGGGAGGGGCATTGGGAGGAAAATAATCGAAACCCTGGAGCAGGACGAGCTCGCGCTGCGGGCCAAGAGAATAGAAATTCCTGCCTCTATCACGGCGCTGCCCTTCTATCTTAAAATGGGATACACCTACAAAAACGGAAAAGCCGTGATCGATGAGGAGCAGTTGTACAGGCTGGAGAAGTACCGGGATTCTACGAGCAAACAGGAAAACGTTATGGTCGGCGACAGAAAAGAGTTGGCCGAGCAAATTTATCAGGTCATGCTGCAACGCCGCAGCTATCGGGGGAAGTATCGGGCGGAGAAGGTTCCCCGGGATAAGCTCGAAATGATTATGGAGGCCGGTTTGGCCGCGCCTTCAGGATGCAATAAGCAGACCACAAGCTTGATCGCGGTGGACGATCCGAATGTGTTAAAGGAAGTCCTTGCCGTGATTGATCCGCCGATCGCGGTGACAGCGCCAGCTATCATATGCGTGCTAACGCGGAGAATCAATGCGTATCGGGATCGTTGCTTTGCGGTTCAGGACTATTCCGCGGCGATCGAAAATATGCTGCTGATGATCAGCGCGTTAGGCTATGCCAGCTGCTGGTACGAAGGGCATATCACGGATACGGACAGGATCGGAGATAAGATCGCGAAGGTGCTGCATGTTCCAGATGGATACGAGCTGGTCTGTTTGCTTCCAGTCGGACGCCCGGAAGGTGAAGCGAGAGCTCCCAAGAAAATGAAGCTGGAAGAACGCGCATGGTTTAACCGGCCTGAACCTGATGAAACGATAAGATGACGCAACCAGATTTAGGTGATCGTGAAATCACGGAAAAATGATTAAAAATGTGATTCTAATCACATAAAACAGCATTTTTCCGTGACTTTTTAGTTGAAGATAGAGCTTCTTTTTACGGAGATGATTCTATTACTGACAGTGGAAATAACAAAAACAAAGACGGTGCAGCCGGGGATCCCCGGCTACCGAAAAGGGAGTTTTTCGGTATTGCGCTCGATGTAGCATGGCGATATAATGGGCATGTCTTTTGACGGGCTCTGGTGCACGCGCTGTGGTAGGTTGGGTGCCCAGGGCTTTTCCTTTCCTGTTACTTCCTCCATAGGATACACGAATTGAAGGAAGAAGGGAAGCCTGTGTTTGCATGAGTAACTTCCACATTAAAGTTTGCGCGAGTAAGTTCTACTCGAAAGTAGACGTTACTTTTGCAAATGAGGAGGTCGAAAAAAGGTCGAAAAAAGGTCGAAAAAAGGTCGAAAAAAGGTCGAAAAAAGGTCGAAAAAAATGATGATGAAGGGACTAACTTTGTCTCAATCCAATACGTCTATATTATGTCATGATCATAAAATTCCCTTCGAAGAGGTACTGTTAAGATGGAGGAAAGTCAATTTACGCTGAAACTGTTGGAGAGCGAGCGGATGCTGTACCGTATATCGTGCGCTTTGCTGAGATCAGACGCAGACCGTCAGGATGCGATGCAGCAATGCGCGATGAAGGCCTGGGAATATCGGATGCGGCTGCGAGAGGAACGATACTTTAAAACTTGGATTGCCAGAATCATGGTAAATGAATGCCATGAAATCTGCAGAAAGAACAGAAGAGTGGTTATTGCAGAGAAAATACCTGACTGTCCAGCACCAGAGAGTCACGAATTAGAAATCCGGCTCATGCTGGAATCCTTACCAGAGAAACAAAGAGTACCAATGGTTCTGCATTATCTGGAAGGGTTTTCCCTGGAAGAAATCGCGCAGGTTCAGCGCGTATCTGTAGCTATGGTTAAATACAGGATGCATCAGGCGAGAAAAACGCTTCGAGTGGAGTGGAATGGTGAGGAGGGATGAAAATGACAGAAAAGGATTTTAGAGACCAGTTACAGGGCCTTGTGGATAATACACCAGCAGAGACACATTGCGCCTTCCTATCTGCAGCCGCTCCCAGAAAGGAAGAAAAAGTGATGAAAAGAAAAATGTCAGTAGCTATTATCTTTGCGGTGCTTGTTTCCGCAGTCGCGCTTGCTCTTGCAGCGGCAGAGATCATTCAGACATTGCCTGGGGTTCGAGAAATGATTGGAGTAAGCGGCCAGGATACAGACAAAATGCTTCAGCCCATATCCTACACTTGGGAGACACCATACAACACAGCAGAGGCCCGCGAAATGCTATATGATGGCCAGGGAGCGTATATTGCAGTTGATGTAAAGCAAAAGGAAAGAGACGATATACTCCTGTTGCCCATGGGGCGAAAAACTTCTCTGAAAAGTATTGCCAGCGAATTGGGCATTATAGATGCTGAGAAGGGGGAAACGGTCGCCGAATATGCAGAACGAAAGGGAAAGATGGTTGTATTCTTCGCAATGATGGCACAAAGTATGGATCAGTCGTTTACAGCCATCGTCGATGACGATGATCTTGTATCTATGGAACCGGGAAGTTGGACAATCATTATCCGCTTCCCAGCTGTAAAACAGGATGAACAAATCAATCTGCGGCTGTACACCACGGAGTACAATAACCCATTAGCCCAGTCGAAACTATCGATCTATTCAAGTGAACGTCCGTCGCCTGAGCCTCATAGTATTGCTGTGAGGGTGCCAGATTTCCAGGATATATCCATGGATAGAACGGAAGTGAAGGCAACAATGATTACCGAAGATGATAGATTATCGAAGGGGTTGGCTGTTCAAGAGGCTAATCTGATCAAGACGCCGATTGCGACATATCTTGACCTTAAAATAGAAAATCTGGAGAACGCAGAATATGGACTAATAAGCGCTTATGTAATTCCGTTGGGTATCCCCGAATCTGACTTGTATCGATTAAATAGAAAGCACTATGTGAGCCCGCTAAGTATTGAAGATGGTTACCGCTTTGGCGCAAGGGTAATAGAATTATTTCCCGCAGATCATTTCGCATGTGACGAGTTTAAAATTGATCTATCGATTTCACCCATGACGAGCACAGATGAATCCTCAAATACCGTTCAAATGGTCAATGCGGGATCTGTTACAGTTTTGTTTCGTTGAAACGACAGGGCATACAGCCGGTTGGATTAATCCAGCCGGCTTTGTTCTAACGCAGGTCTCTAACATGGAAAAGAGCTTGACTCAGGTGGCTTTTTCATGATAGGATTGAACAGTTTTTAGAGGAAGAGGCGGGAAGATGCGCAAATACGCAAATGTTGCAAGCGCTGTGAGGTAGGAACTTGGCTTGATCAGAATGAATCTAAAGCTGCACGAACACAATTTGTGAAATGATGAACATCGCGGGCAGCAACGAGGAGGAAGCTCATGGATAATTGGCTTGAAAGTAAAGAACTGCCGTACCATATGTTTTCTTCATGTGGTCTTGTGCGCAAAGAAGGACTTGTTCTGTTAATAAAGAACACGAGACGTGGATGGGAAATACCCGGTGGGACCATAGAACAAGGAGAAACCATTACAGATGCTCTCAAACGCGAGATTCAGGAGGAATCTGGGATCCTTTGTGAGCCTGAGCATCTAACAGGAATTTATCAAAACCTAATAGTGAAAGATGGATATGGGCCGCTGGAGGGTATGAAAATACCTCCTATCATCAATCTGGCATTTGTGTGCAAGTATATCAGTGGTGAAGCATTAACTTCGGCAGAGTCAGAGGATGTGCGATGGGTAACACCTGAAGAAGCATTAAGGATGGTAACACATCCTCTATATGCACAACGTCTTTCAGACATGTTGCAATTTGATGGTTCTGTAGTTTTTTCATCTTATGAGTATGATAATAGTAGTACGGTGTTTATATCCAAAGAAAAGATATAAAGGAGCGCTTGGCTTGAGCGGTCTGAAACTGATAAGCAGGGAGTGAAACGCAACTCTGTTTTAGTTGAAGTGTGCTATAATCCCTTTAAATTCAAAGCCCAAAGGGCAGAAAGGACGTTGGAAGATATGGAATTTGCTGGAAACAAATCGATTATTACACCTGAAGCTGTATTTATCATCGGCACTTATGATGAGAACGGCGTGCCAAACGCGATGAACGCGGCTTGGGGGATGCAGAGCGATACGGCTGAAGTTACCATCATGCTTGGCAAGCACAAAACGACCGAAAATTTTGAAAAAACTGGCGCATTCACTGTTGCCTTTGGCACTGTGGACACCATGCTCATTTCGGACTATTTCGGCGTGGAAACCGGCAAGAAGGTCAACAAGATCGAGAAGGTGGGCTGTCATGTACATAAGAGTGCACATGTAAACGCACCGATCATCGAGGAATTCCCGTTGACGCTGGAGTGCAAGGTGAAGTCTTGGAATCCAGAAACTGGATATGTTATTGGTGAGATTGTTGCATCACAGGCGGATGAAAGCATTTTGACGGATGAAAAAGTTGATCTGGGCAAGCTGAAACCAATCATCCTTGATCCGTCCTTTGGGGTATACCGTGTTGTTGGCGAACCTGTTGGGAACGCCTTTAAGGATGGACTGAAGTTGAAATAACTTTTACCCACAAAAAGAAAACCGCCCATGTGTCAACAGAAATATTCGATTTCATGAAAAAAGTCTTTCCACTTCATAATGACTTCATCGCTACGCGTTTCTATAACCGCCATGATATTTCGCAGTACCCTTTCAGGAATCCTGGAACGATTATTACTCAGCAAGCATTTTCCCCGACGTGTAATCCAGATTTTGGTAGCATTTTCCTACGGCATTCCCTGGGACACATGCACATGGATCGGCTCCAGCGGTTCATTTTCATTGGCCCAGAAATAGACCCAATACTGGCCGATCTTAAATACTTGCGGCATATTCCACTCCCCCCTCCTCAGCAAAGCGGATAATCAGGTGCGCGGTACTCTCTACAATATCCTTATAACGCTGCATATCTTCCTGAGAAAACCCATAAATATCCTGCCACTCATATTTGGGCAGATAGCATACAGCATGATGGAATCCATCTTTTTCGTCTGGTTTCTCAATGTAGACCTTTACCCGACCATCGGGCAGAGTTTCAGAATGAACAATTTCCGTAGTATCATCAAGCGTCATAAATGGATACATCATAGTCAGGTTCCTCCCATCGAATTGCGCTTTCAGCAAGGCAATTATTTCACGGCATCCAACTCGACAAGTGGCGAGTTGTTGGCTCAAAGGCTAATGTATAATATAGCACGTAGCGTCAAATTTGGGAAGGTGAAACTCAAAAATTCAAGTGTTGGAGATAGAGGGAAAATAGAATATATCATCTGGGATTTTTCGTTGCGGGGAGAGAATTCCTGTGATATTCTTTAATCAGCTCTTCAGAAGAGCGCACAGGGTTTAAAGGAGATTCAGCAGATGCAGTTTGGAATGCCGACTTTGGTAGAGAACCGGACGCTGGAGGAGAACGCTGCACTGTGCAGCCGTCTTGGGCTCCAATTTATCGAATTGAATATGAACTTTCCGGAGTATCAGGTGGATCGGCTTGAGGAAACCGAACGATTGATTGAACTTGCGGAGAAAGCGGGAATTTACTATACAATTCACCTGGATGAGAACCTGAATATAGCGGATTTCAATCAGTTGGTAACGGATGCGTATCTGGAGACCATAAGACGCTCTATCTGCGTAGCTAAAGCGCTGATCCCATTACGAGACCTGTATGGAGACGCTTCCCAGCCGCTGACTTTGAATATGCATATGAATCATGGAATCCACATTACGTTGCCGGACCGGAAGGTTCAGATGTATGAGCGTGATTATGTAACGTACATGAGGGCATTTTCTTCGTTCCGCAATCTTTGTGAAAAGTGGATCGGACAGGATGATATCAGGATCGTAATAGAAAATACCGATGGCTTTCGCGCATATGAGAAAAATGCTATTGAATATTTGCTGGAGAGCCCCGTTTTTGGGCTTACATGGGATATTGGCCATTCAAAAGCCATCCGCGAAATAGATGTTCCATTTATTCTGGAACACCAAAAGCAGTTGATTCATTTTCATATTCATGATGGAATGGAAGCACCTCCACGCAATCATCTTGCTCTGGGGGACGGAGAAATCAATTTGCGGGAAAGACTGAAAATGGCCGAAAGCAGAAATGCCAGGTGCGTTCTTGAAACAAAAACAATCACTGCATTGGAGCAATCCGTTCAATGGCTGCGGGAGAATTGCAGGTGATTAACTCAACTGCAAAGGGATCTACCTCCCGAATTACTGCAAAAGGTGCAAACTGGAATTCGCATAGGAGACTGCACATGACGTTTAAAGAGGCTGTCGGCGCAATCTCGATCGGGCACTATCGCCATTTTAAGGGCAACGAGTATGAAGTAATTGCGATTGCCCGTCATTCGGAGACAGAGGAAGCTTTTTCACGATCTGGTATGCACTAAGGCCTTCATACCAAGATGGGAGCGCTCAGAATGAATGCTGGGCCGGAGGTGAAAGATGATTCAGAATTTACGGGACCTGGGTGGTTTGAAAACGGCAGAGGGGAAAACAATCAAGCCAAATTGCCTGATTCGATCCGCACATTTGTATCAGGCCACCGAAGGTGAACTTGCCGGTGTTTCTACAGTGATTGATCTGCGCACTCCAGGAGAGCGAAATCAGGCCCCCGATCAGACATGGCAGAGGGAATATCTTCCTTTGCCCGTGTGCACAGATGAGCAGGCAGGGATTAGCCATGAACGGGATGTCAGCGAACAATTACTGCCGGATTTTACATACCTATATGAAAGATTGATCGATGAATGCGCGGATTCATTCAGGACGATTGTAATGCAGATCATGGGACATGATTTTACCAAAGGGGCAGTGCTGTGGCATTGTACAGAGGGGAAAGACCGTTGTGGCTTAACAACCGCGTTGATACTGGAAAGCCTGGGCGTTGAACGGGATGCGATCATGGAAGATTACCTCAAAACGAACATAGTCAACTTGCCCAAAGCGATTCGAATCCGTGAGCGGCTGATGACAACCCATGGGAAAGAGATGGCGGAGGAAGCATACCAAGCATATATTGCCGACGAAAGATACTTGAAAGCAGCTTGGTCGGCCATGGGCGCTGACTACATCAGCAAAAAGCTGAAAATTGATGAAGAAACCGTTGAGCGGTTTCGGGCAGCTGTACTGCATTGAATCATTTGTATCATCGGGGAAGGAGAGCCGCGCGATGTTCATTAGGGGATTTTCCATTGACTGGAAAGAGGTTAGCAGCGATAGCTATCTTCGAGATATAGACGCGTTGCATGAATTGGATTCTCTCCAATTCAAGAAGCCGATCACCTTCTTCGTGGGCGAAAATGGCAGCGGAAAATCTACGCTGCTGGAAGCGATTGCGATCGCTTATGGTTTTAACCCAGAAGGCGGGACACGGAATTATCATTTTTCCACCAAGGACACGCACAGTGAACTCTGCGACGCGATTCGGCTGATTCGGAATCCTTCGAAAGCCAGATGGGGTTACTTTCTGCGGGCTGAAAGCTTCTACAACGTAGCCACTGCAGAGGAGCAATATGCAGAAGTTTCCAGAGACTATCATCGGAAATCCCATGGAGAAAGCTTTCTTGCAGTTGCTCAGGACAACTTCAACGGAAACGGCATGTACCTGTTGGACGAGCCGGAAGCGGCATTGTCGCCACAAAGGCAGTTAACTCTGATGCTCGAGATGAGCAATTGCGCAAGAGAAAACGCGCAGTTTATTGTGGTTACGCATTCACCGATCCTACTGGGAATGCCGGATGCCGAGATCCTCAGCTTCGATTCTGGTCCAATTCACCCGATTGAATACGAAGAAACTGAGAGCTACAGGATTACGGAGATGTTTATTCGGGACAGGAAAAGATTTCTGAACAGATTGTTGAGAGAAGATGAGTGATGAAGGTAGGAGGCTTATCAGATACAGTTTGGAATGGCGACTTTGGTAGAATCTGCAAAGGGATCACCCTCTCGCATTACTGCAACAAGAGCAAACTGGAATTCGTAAAGGAGCAGCGGAGTAGGGGTGTGGACTTGAGTAATTCAGCCAGCAGCTTGACGCAGGTTGCTTTTTCATGATAGGATTGGACAGATTTTAGAGGAAGGGGCGGGAAGATGCGCAAATAAGGAGTTTTGATGTCAGGGACAGCCGCGGAAGCAATCACGGTTTATTTCAGGCGTCAAAATTCCGGAGCGCAGCTTCCGGCCTTTTTTTGCGCCGCTCTGTCTTCGGATTGACGCCTCCAAGGAGGTGCAGGAGATGCTGACGGTTCAACATTTATCAATATTACACAACCAGGATTTACGGCCACTGATTCAGGATCTATCCTTTACATGAAGCGAAGTATCTAGCCAAAGAAAAGATATAAAGGAACTCATGGCTTGAGCAGTTTGAAACTAATAAGCAGGGATTGAAGCGCAACTCTGTTTCATCAGTTTCAGACCGTTTATTTAAACAAATGGTCTGAAACTGCCTAAAAAAGAATATAAAACGACCTTTTTCTTTGACAACTCGTCTAAAACATGGTAAGATCGTCAAAAATGCAGGAGGGGTTGTTATGAGCATCGAAGCGTTAACAGGTCGGGAAGAGGAGATCCGGCGGCTAACCCAATGTATGAACGAGACGAACGCACAATTAGTGGTTCTATATGGCCGACGGCGCGTAGGAAAGACATTCCTGGTGAATGAATTCTTCGACGGACGGTTCGACTTTCTGCTTACCGGAGTATATAACGAAAAAAAGGAAGTTCAACTGCGTCATTTTGCGGAGGAGCTGGCCAGTCATCTTCGGGCCGAAGTTCCTATTCCCAGGGATTGGTCGGAAGCATTTCATCTGCTGGAGGAATACCTTTCCTCTCTCCCTGCGGAGGAAAAAAAGGTGGTCTTCTTCGATGAAATGCCCTGGCTGGACACCAAGATGTCCGATTTCCTTCCCGCCTTTGAATATTTCTGGAATCACTACGGCGCACTGACGCATCACCTCGTTTTTATCGTTTGCGGCTCCGCTTCCGCATGGATGACGAAAAACATTGACAAGAATAAGGGTGGTTTATTTCATCGGAAAACCTGCAGTCTATTTCTGGAACCCTTTTCGCTCCACCAAACGGAACAATATCTTTTGTCGAGGGGGATCAGCTGGTCCCGATATGACATCGCGGAATGCTATATGATCCTCGGCGGTATTCCCTATTATCTCAGCCTCCTTACTTCCGAGAAGAGCCTTCATGACAATATTGATAATCTTTTTTTTCGAAAACGGGCAGAATTGTGGGATGAGTTCGCCCAACTATATCGGACGATCTTTAGCAGCCACGAAAGCTATATTCGAATTGTCGAAGCTCTTTCTTCCCGTCGCCACGGGCTGCAGAGAAACGAAATTGCCGCGAAAGCAAGGATCGCGGATAATGGAAAGTTGTCAGAGATGCTGGAGAACCTGGTGAATTCCGATTTCGTACGCATCGAGGCAATTTTTCAGGGGAGAAAAAGCGAACTCAGATACCAACTTCGGGATTATTATACCTGGTTCTATTTCAAATTCATCAAAGATTATCCTGGTCGGGATGAGCATTTCTGGAGGAACTCTTATCAAAGTCCGGCAAAAATCGCCTGGTGCGGCTTAACCTTTGAACAATTATGCAAGGATCATATTCCACAAATAAAGCAAAAGCTTGGCATTGCTGGCGTACTGTCAGAATCTTCTTCCTGGCAAACCCATGGGGATGAGGAAAGCGATGGCGCGCAGGTAGATCTGCTCATCGATCGGAAGGATCACGTCATCAATCTTTGCGAGATAAAATATTCATTGAATCAGTTTGTAATCGATAAAGATTATGATCTGGAATTGAGAAATAAAATTGGCGCCTTCCTCCGTGCGACAAAAACCACAAAGAACATACAGAACACCATGATCACGACCTATGGCGTAAAGCAAAACAAATACAGTAGCTTGATCAATACGCAGGTCACCCTGGATGATTTGTTTTCTCCCAGCCTGTAACAGCATATAACGTATCTTCGTATAACTGGAATTCGCAAAGGGACGTACATGACGTTATAGATGACATTTCGCTTTTAAAGAAGACGTTGTTTTTGCAAATGAGGTTTTTTTCTAAGTTGCGGAGTGAGAATGAAACGGAAAAGGCCGTCACTCTGTTTCAGGGAGAAGGAAGAACTCGCATGATTTCACAGGGCTGAACATGATGAATCTTGAATGGTCTGCATGGCTCGACTGGAATCCTCTCACTGAAAGAGATTGTAGCTTGATTACAATGTATAACAATGCTGTTGCAATGTTAAACAATGTATGATATAGTTATTGGGAAGGGGGTGAGGTGGACCTTGAAGGTGCGCGAGTTATTTCCAGATGTGATTACGGAAGACACTGCCTACGAATTCAAAGCAATTTTATCTTCTGATCATCCAGTGAAATGGGCGAAAACGCTTGTAGGGTACGCAAATGGACAAGGCGGGCTTCTATTTATTGGCGTATCAAACGATCGAGAAGCTTTTGGATTGGATCTGGAGGAGATAGATCGCACAAAGAATCTGATCGCTTTGGTGAACAATCGTCACATTTTTCCTCACATTAAATATAGTTATATGATGCGCAGTGTGGATGATAACGCGGATAGATTTGTGCTTGTGATGAAGGTGTTGCCTTCCGAATCCGTGGTCAGATACAGAGAAGGCGATTTTAATGAAATTGTATATGTAAAAGGGGATGGGAACTCAACTCCGGCAACCCCGGAAGAGATCATATCTCTTTCCAAACGGAAATATGGCGTGGATAATGAAACAACCACAGTCAAGTATAATGAATCGGAATGGACGGAATATCTTGATTTATGCCAAACCTTCCGGAACGATCATTCTGTTCCTGGGGTGAAGGAACTACAGAATGAGGAGATTGTTACAAAAGATGGTTTTGTGAAGTCGGGTTTTTTGATGTTTAAGGATGGATATGATCGCGAGGATACACTGATCTGCTGCCGCCTTTGGCGAGGAAAAGATAAAACTGGGATAGTGCTCGATAACCATCGATTCAAAGGATCATTAGCGGCGGTTTTTCAAAAAGCGCTCGCCTTTATGGAAAGAAACACAAAGATTGGATGGAGAAAGACCGCAAAAGGAGGCCGGGAGGAAATTCGGTCTTATCCCAGGGAGGCGATTCGAGAGGCGCTTGTTAACGCGATTGCTCATCGGGACTATGCAATTAACGGGACGCAGATTGATGTTGATATCTATGATGATCGGATAGATATTGTTTCCCCCGGTTCGTGGCTTCTGCCCAGAAAATATGAGGAGTATCCATTGGGCTCGATCCCATCTATCCGAAGGAATTCCATGATTGCAGCTTGCCTGGATGTTGCAAATTTGATGGAACGCGGCGGAACTGGATTCCAGACGATGTTCGAAGCTTATCGGGACACGGAGGATAGCAAGCAGCCAGGAGTATTCATTTATCCTGGGTTTTTGGATCTGCGTCTGTTTGATAAACTCTATCAGGAGCAATCACCCCTGCAGGGATTGACGGATCAGGAAAAGATGATTCATGTTCTTCAGGAAGGACCGCAACCCGTTTCATATTTACAGACGCTCTCACAATATAGAAGCAGGGGGCCGTTTTTGAAAGAAGTTATCAATCCACTGATTGATCGGGGGATTATTTACCGGGAGGGGAATGTAAAGTCTCCAACAGCGGTGCTTCGACTGAAGGAAGACCTGAATCCATGAGAATCGCTGCGGATGATTCCGCAGGCTCAGGTTATTCAGGTGAAGTCCAGGTATTGTACTTGAAGAAAACACGTTGATAGAGATTGGAATGTAAAGGGAATATAATATCGATTCATATACAGAGAAGATGATGATTGTACTGAATGCGAAGCTGAAGGATCATCCTTTCAGCGAAAATTCGGAACAGGAAAAGATTTCTGAACAGATTGTTGAGAGAAGATGAGTGATGAAGGTAGGAGGCTCATCAGATGCAGTTTGGAATGGCGACTTTGGTAGAATCTGCAAATACTGCAAAAAGTGCAAACTGGAATTCGCATAGGAGAGACAGTTTACGGGGTGTGGACTAGCGTAATTCAGCCAGTTTTTCATTTGCTTACAAGGTGGTTATGAGGTATACTGTATGAATCAAAGAGGAGGAATTTGCATGGGACTGATAGACAAGCTGAAGAGTCTGTTTCAGAAGAAGGAAGCACCAAAACCGGAACCTGTAATGATTCCGGAGAAACCGGCACGGTTAAAGAAGGCCTGTAAGGAATGCGGAAAGATGTTTTCCTATGATCCCAATTGGGACCACATCCCGAATTACTGCAAAGAGTGCAAGCAGAAGTTCGCAAAGGAGAGGGAAGAGAAGCAACGCGCTGGAACTCCCCGGAAGATCAAGCGCACCTGCAAACAATGCGGAAAGGTATTCACGTTTCCGAATACGCTGGAGCATTATCCCAATTATTGCAGCAATTGCCGGAAACAGCACCAGGCGGCGATGAAGGAGAAATACAGCAGGAAGAAGGCATAAGAATAGGAGGGCGCCATATGTTAGAAATTGGAACGAAAGCTCCAGAATTTAGTTTGCCGGATCAGAATGGCGAAATGCATTCGCTTTCTGACTATGAAGGGCAAAGAGTGATTCTGTATTTCTACCCCAAGGATATGACCAGCGGCTGCACCAAGCAGGCCTGCGGCTTTGCCGAACTCTACCCACAGATCAGAGAAAAAGGTGCTGTTGTGATTGGCATTAGCAAGGACAGTGTTGCGTCTCATAAGAAGTTTGAGGAAACACATGGCCTGCCTTTTACTCTGCTTTCCGATCCTGAAAAGCAGGTCATCCAGGTGTATGATGTATGGAAAGAGAAGAAGAACTATGGGAAAGTGACCATGGGGATTGTCCGAACCACATATCTGATCGATGAAAATGGGACGATCGTGCAGGCCATGGATAAGGTAAAGGCTTCGGATAATCCTACGCAGATGTTGCAGGCGCTGTGAGGCAGGAACTTGGCTTGAGCGGTCTGAAACTGATAAGCAGGGACTGAAACGCAACTCTGTTTCATCTGTTTTAGACCATTTGCTTAAACAAACGGTCTAAAACTTCCTATATACGTACACAAAACGACCTTTTTCTTTGACACCTCGTCTAAAATATGGTGAGATCGTCAAAAATGCAGGAGGATGCACATGACGTTTGAAGAGGCTGTTGGTGCAATCCCGATTGGGCGCTATCGTCATTTTAAGGGCAATGAGTATGAAGTAATTACGATCGCCCGCCATTCGGAGACAGAGGAAATTATGGTGGTCTATAAGGCATTGTACGGTGATGGGGGTATTTGGGTGCGCCCGGCATCCATGTGGAACGAGACCGTTGAACGAGACGGAAAGGCATATAAGCGGTTTTATCGATTGGACCGTATAGAACGGGTGGAAAAATATGAGCGTTTGTTTGATGAGGCTTCTTCTTCCTATGATCCGGATACGCTTCGCTTGTTGAACGGGTATTATGTTTCCGGTGAATGGCGTGAAGACTATGAGGCAGACGAAAGGGGTGAGCTGCCGCCTGACCTCAAACGCGGCGTATTATCGCAGGATGCATTATATGACTTACTGACGAGCGCAAAATTGGACGAACGATGCTGCAATGTGCTATAATTCCAATAGTTTCAAAGCTCATAGAGCAGAAAGGATGTAATGATGGATTTTAGTTTGGATCAGGCCAAAGAATTGCTGAACAAGGGAACAGCGGAGGCCCAGGAGTTAATCGCAAATCCTTCGAAAGTGGATGAGTTGCTGGTACAACTCGAAGAAAAGCTGAAGACTGTTCCCGCAATCGGAGAAACTCTTTCTGATCTGCCGGTAATGATCGCCATGATCAAAGCTTGGATTAAGAAGGAATACACGGTTGTATCTCCGAAAGTGATTGCGACCCTGGTAGGCGCGGTGCTTTATCTTTTGAAGAAAAAGGATTTGATTCCGGATAACATCCCAATCATCGGGATTGCGGATGATCTTGCTGTGTTGGGGTTGGCCTTAAAACTGTCTGAGCCGGAGTTGAAGGCTTTTGCTGAATGGAGAGATCGGCAGAAAGCGGAAATATAATAAGCCCATGGCACATAGCCGGTTGGAGAAATCCAGCCGGTTTTTGTGTTATCGCGGGAATTGTAACAGTTTCTGATTTGGTAGGAATTGAGAAGCGTAAAGGAGAATTAATCAACGAGCTTCATCATAAACGATGAGGTTTAAGAGAAGGAATCAGAATTGTAGGAGGATATATGAGGAAGACTCTTTCGGCCTTGCTGATGTTGGTAGTTATCATTATATCTGCTTCAGCACAGGCAACAGACATAGAAGTGATTGGGCCGAATGTTAATTTTCGGGACGCTCCCCATGGAAAAGTGATCATGCGCCTGCCGGGAGGAGAAATTCTATCGGCTGTAGATGAAGCGTGGGCCAATGACACCCTCTGGTATCAAGTTCATTCTGAAAAATATGGCGATGGGTTTATATCAGGAGAATGGGCCAGACCTGTTTACAACGGGATAACCATCTATGATCAGGATCACCCAGATCAGCTTCAGTATGTGACGGAGAATGCGGAATCCTTTTATCTTTCTTTGTACAGGTTTCTGTATGAGAATGGATATTGCTATTGGGATCAGGCAGAAGACGTATGCACATTCCGTGTTTCAAATGGAAAGGGCGATGAAAGCATCGTTCAACCGATGCATAAAGTTGATTTGGTTACGATGCTGTTGGCAAATGGTTTGCTCGTTGATATGCAGGAAGCTGAAGTTTTGCTGAACGAAGAGGCATCGGATGAGGAAAAGTTAGCAGCTGCGGATTCCGTTCTTCTAAAGCACTATGGAACAGTAGATATGTGGAAGATTCTTATCTTTGGAGGCGTTGTTGATCAGGCGGAAACACATGTTCCGCATGGCATTCTCGAGAATGACGACCTGTGGCGGCTTGAAGCGATTCGCAGTCAGGTTGATCATGAATATATGGGGGCCAAATAAAGATTGAGGCTGTGGAGGTCGTAATGAAAAAAAGATTATGGATTTCTTTGTTAGCGATGCTGACATTCTGTTTGATCACCATAACTGCTTCGGCAAACAGCTGGGGCCTTAGAAGCCAGACATTGCTTAATTACGTAATGAAAGACAAGGCTTGGGATGATTATTCCGCTGATGCGGAGTTTTATCAGCAGGGTATTCCGCTGACGGCGGCTGTAATGCGCAGCAAGTATCATTCTGTGTTAATGATTGGGCGCAAGGAAAACGCTGGCAAAGGAACTGTTTGGACTTCGACGACCGCCGTCTATCAGCCGGGTGAAATGGATGCTGTTCCAAAGCTCACCTGCACAGAAAATACAGTGACCTTGCTTTATCCAGAATATGATTATGAGTTCAAATTCACCTGGGATGAGAGTCAGTTTCCAAATGGCGCTTTTTTATTGACTTCTGCAAAGAAAGCAGGCGCTCAGGTACAAATGGATTTGGAGGAACAGGTTTATCGGACAGATGAAAATTATGTCTGGCAGGTTCCGCCCATCAGGATAGAGGATTTTAACATATCGCTTTTTCCGGATACAGCGCAGCAGTTCATTGATATGAATCGCGTGTACGCCGCGATAAATGATGCATCCAGATTCTGGAGCGATACTCGCGCCACGAAGAAGGCATTAAAATTACCGGTCTATTCTGCTCCGGATCAGAAAAGTTATCGTGCAGCGAAGGGAAAGGCGTCTGTGAATTTAAAAGGCGGAGCCATTTTACTGGCGACGCTGGATAACTGGGATTTGGTTGAATACGAAGTTTCGAACCGTACCCATCGTATTGGATGGATCGAAGGAGGCCATTTGGGTGATCCCGCGCCGATCTATTTCACAGATGTACCGGTAAACGGTGTAGCCTATCTGACAGATGATCCGCTCTGCAGTCAATATCATAGTTTTCAGGGCGACCAACTGCGTGATGTTCACCTGTTGGCCTACTTCAATCCGTTTTACGCATATGCGAAAGCTACTACATACGAGAATGAGGCAGTATGGGGTTTTGTTCCTGTGGGACAATCACTCGATATGCCAGAGGAGAGGATAGACGCGGAGGCGACGAAGCAGCTCGTCGGGACATGGGTATTCTATAGCGGCGGTGAGCTTACTTCTGAAGTGTTACGGCTCAAAGAAGATGGCGAGTGCGAAATGTTTGATCTGAGCGAAGAAGCGGCAAGTTCTATGGCCTGGCTGCAATACCCGCTGAAGGAGGACAAGCTTAGCAATGCTGACACACCAACAATAGGCAAGTGGTATGTGATCAACAGCATTGCGGAAAACGGCTGTGATAAAACCTTGTTAATTGAGGTTCAAAAAACGTATCAGAGTTATGGAATCTATGACTTACAGACAGAAGATGCGACAGGCGATCTGAGCATGACTCTTGTGTACGGAGAGGCTGGAGGAACATGGGTGCGTGTTCAGGACGATTTATAACAAATGATCTATTGCCCGGCTAAAATCAGCCGGTTTTTTTGTTGCAGGGAAAACAAGGTGAGTGAGTCAAGCAAAACAAGTAGAAAGCCCGCTCCAAGGGCTTTTTACGACGTTTCAGAATAGACGTTTCTGTAGCATCAGACACATCATAGTAAGGTTCCTCCCATCGAATTGCCCTTCCAGCAGGGCAATCTTTTTCTTGTACCCAACCCTACAAGTAGAGAGTTGTTGGCTCAAAGGCTAATAGATAATATAGCACGCGGTGTCAAATAGGGAAGGGAGAACTAAAAAATCAAGTGTTGGTGGTAGCGAAACATTTGGCAATTTCGAGAATTCCGGACAAAAATAAATTGCGAAATTCGTGAAAAATAACTAAAATAGATTTGCGAAATTCGTGAATATCGTTTATAATACTCCCATTCGGAGGAGGAGCTGATATATATGTTGGAGCTCGAGCGCAAGATTTATCAGGAATTGCTTGAATGGAAGAGCAGATCGCAAGGGAAAAGCGCGCTTTTGATCGAGGGAGCGCGCCGTGTTGGAAAAAGTACGATCGCTGAAAAGTTCGCACGAGAACAGTATGATGATTATATTAAGCTTGATTTTGCTTTGGAAGGGCCGGATATCAGAAGAAACTTTGAAGAAAATATCGGACAGATGGATGTTTTTTTCCGAAACCTGTTTATTTTGAAGGGAAAGGAACTCCCAAGGAGAAAGTCACTTTTGATTTTTGACGAGGTGCAATTGTTTCCTCTCGCCCGGCAGGCCATCAAGTATCTTGTTCAGGATGGGCGGTACGATTATCTTGAAACAGGCTCGTTGATCAGCATCAAGCGGAATGTAAAAGATATCCTGATTCCTTCCGAAGAAGAAAAAATCAAGATGTATCCGCTTGATTTTGAGGAGTTTCTTTGGGCGATTGGAAATAGGGTTACTATCCCGGCCATTTGGGACGCCTTTTACCGTCAGATCGCTTTGGGGGATCCAATACATCGAAAAATCATGGAACAGTTTCGTACTTATATGGCTGTGGGTGGAATGCCACAGGCTGTCGTCGCTTTTGCGGAGGGAAACTCCTATCAGAGAATCGATACAGTCAAGCGGGGAATTTTGCAATTGTATGAGGATGATTTGCATAAAAATGATGAATTATATGGAGAAAAGGCGTCATTGGTGTTCAAGACTATCCCAAAGCAGATGACAGATCATCAATCCCATTATATGTTTTCAGAGATTGATAAGAATGCCCGCTACAAAAATTATGTGGACTCTGTGGAATTTATCGCGGATTCGATGATCGCAAACCGCTGCGCAAATGTATCCATGCCGGACGTACTGCTGTCACAGTATGCAGATAACAGAAATTTCAAGCTATATATGAGTGATACCGGGCTGCTTGTTTCCCAGCTGCTGAAAAGCGGAGATGGTTCGAATGAAATTTATCGTGCCTTGATATACGATAAACTGGATGCAAACCTGGGAGCTGTTATGGAAAATATGGTGGCACAGATGCTGGTTACCAATCATCATGAACTTTATTTCCATGAGTATGAGTACAAACCAGAAGATTCAAAGAAAGAAAAAAAATATGAGATTGATTTTCTGATTGCAAGAAATCAGCGTGTGTGTCCGATTGAAGTGAAATCATCGGGGTATAAGAATCATAAGTCCTTTGACTACTTTATAAAGAAATACCCTATTCGGATCCCGGAGAGGTTCATTCTGTACACAAAAGATCTCAGACAGGATGAGGGAGTCACATTTTTACCACTGTATATGGCGATGTGCTTGTAAGCTTAGAGGGGGAATTTGAATGGGACTGATAGATAAACTGAAAAGCCTGTTTCAGAAGAAGGAAGCACCAAAGCCGGAACCTGTTGTGATTCCAGATAAACCCACGCGGTTAAAGAAGGCATGTAAGGAATGCGGAAAGATGTTCTCTTATGATTCCAATTGGGATCACATTCCGAATTACTGCAAAGAGTGCAAGCAGAAGTTCGCAAAGGAGAGGGAAGAGAAGCAACGCGCCGGGGCTCCCCGGAAGATCAAGCGTACCTGCAAACAATGCGGAAAGGTATTCACATTTCCGAATACGCTGGAGCACTATCCCAATTATTGCAGCAATTGCCGGAAACAGCACCAGGCGGCGATGAAGGAGAAATACAGCAGGAAGAAAGCATAAGGACTGGAAGGGGTGAGAAAGTTGAGCCAGATCATTATTCATGTTGATATGGACGCTTTCTATGCCTCTGTGGAAATACGAGATAATCCTACGCTGAAAGGGAAGCCGCTGATCATTGGCTCTCTTCCGCAGGAACGCGGGGTTGTCGCGACCTGTAGCTATGAAGCAAGGAAGTATGGCGTACATTCTGCTATGAACATCAAGGAAGCGTACCGGCTGTGCCCGAAGGGTGTTTATATGCATCCTAACTTCGAAAAGTACAGGAGCGTATCGAATCAGCTTCACGACATCTGGAATACGTATGCGACCGCTTCTGAGTACATCGCACTGGATGAGGCGTATCTGGATGTGACCGACAGCGCTGGAACGTGGGAGCGGGCCTGTGAGTTTGCTCGCGCCATCAAGCAACGCACATTAGATGAATTGAATCTGACCTGTTCGGTAGGGATTGCGTACTCCAAGACCGCTGCAAAAACCGCCAGCGAGGAGAAGAAGCCGGATGGATATTTTGAAATCCCAACACCAGAGGACTTTGTAAATCTGATCATTGACCGAGATGTCCGGGTTTTATATACTGTCGGCTCGAAGACCGCTGAAAAACTGAATCGATCTGGATTACACACGGTCCGGGATATTCAGGATCATCAGGATGAAGTGCTTCAGCTCTTTGGTAAACAAGGACTGTGGATGATTCAACAGGCTCAGGGCCTGGACGATCGGAAAGTGAGCCCTTACAGGCCAGAGGATGCAAAATCAATCAGCCGGGAGATTACATTTCAAGAAGATGTAGATGATTACAGCTTTATCACGGATGTCCTGTTGCTGCTGGGCATGAGCGTGGAGCGACGGGCTGATCGTGTCGGCCTATACGGAGAAGGGGTCACGTTGAAGCTGACATATGCTGATATGAAAAGTATCACGCGCAGCAGGCTGATTCCGTCTACCAGATCTGCTGCAACCATTTTCGAAGAAGCAACGAAGCTGTTGGAACAGGTACCACAGAAAGCTGTTCGTCTGGTTGGAGTGGGCATTTATCATTTGGTGGGAGAAAATGGACGGCAGCTCCGGTTTGAAGATTTTATGCCAGAGGTAAAGGAACAGGAAGCGGAGACGTTGAAAATTGCGCTCGAAAAGTTGGGAACTCATTATGGGTTAGACTTTGCCGGGAATCTTGAAAAGATATTCCATGGCGAGACCCTTTATCGGACGATCGAATACATGAGGAAGCATAGATAGACGAACTGTGTTGCCGTGTGCTATAACCCCTTTATAGACAGGGTGCAAATGACCAGCAGGATGGGAAAGCAGATGCCGGAGAGAATACCGGCCTGGATGTTTTCTCCCAGCGGGTGGGAAACATTGCCTACGATGGCGGGAATCAGGGAACTGCAGAGATCTCCTGCCAGGGCCGGCAGGGCCAAACATGACGGTGCCTCCCTTGGGCAGGCGAACGGTAGAAATGCGATTGAAACGAAACTAAACCTAACAACTTGAATGCGAAAATGTTTGCTTTGGTTGGTGGACATACGTATGCCTTGCATTTATGATAAAGTTAAGAATAATTGCAAAGGTGTGATGCTTATGAGAAAATATTACCTGGACAATATCAGATGGGCGACTGTGGTACTGGTGGTCGTTTATCACGTGCTCTACATGTATAATGGCGAAGGCGTTCTTGGAGGGGTAGGCAAGATCACAGCGCTTGATGTGCAGTATTATGACATTTTCCTCTATGCGGTCTATCCTTGGTTTATGCTCCTGTTATTCCTTGTATCCGGAATTTGCTCCAGATACTTTCTGGAGAATCACTCCGGGAAGGAATTTGCGAAAAACAGAACAAGGAAGCTGTTGATTCCTTCTACTGTAGGCTTATTCGTGTTTCAATTTGTCCAAGGGTATGTGAGCATGTCCATTAGCGATGCTTTTGATTCCATGCAGGAAGCGCCAGCTATAATCAAGTATCTCATCATGGCGCTAAGCGGTATTGGAGTTCTTTGGTATATCCAGCTGCTTTGGATTTTCTCGATGGGACTTCTGCTTATCCGAAAAATCGAGAAAAACAGGTTGTGGAAACTGGGCGGAAAAGCGAACATCCTCGTGATATTGCTGTTGGCCGTTGTGGTATGGGGAGCTGCGCAGATCCTGAATACGCCCGTCATTGTGGTTTATCGGTTCGGATACTATGGGGTCTCCTTTCTGCTGGGGTATTTTGTGTTCTCACATGATGAGGTGATTGAAACACTGAAAAAGTATTTTGTTCTGCTGGTGGTGCTTGCGACAGGCTTAGGAGTTGCTTTCTGCGCGGTGTACTTCAATGGAAATTATGCGGAGGCGCCTATCAACAGATCAGTGCTTTTCACAGGATTCGGATGGTTTGCGGCTATGGCAATCCTCAGCGGCGCGGCTAAATATGCTGATAAGCGGAATGCTTTTACAGCATGGATGAGCAAGAATAATTTTGGCCTATATGTGTTCCATTATCTTGGGATTTCAACGGTTGCTTTGCTTTGGGGAAAAACCAGGATTCTTCCGGCAACTGCGGTTTATGTTATCAGCCTGATTGCTGGCTTTGCAGTAGCCTGCGCTTTGAATGCAGTGATATCAAGAATCCCGTTCTTCAGATGGGCGGTGCTTGGAATAAAGAAAGAGAGAAAGAACAATGTTTCATGATAATCTGCTGACGCTTCGGAGAATGTATCATATGACGCAGGAAGACATAGCGGAGAAAGTAGGCGTCTCGCGTCAAGCCGTGGCAAAGTGGGAAACCGGAGATACAGTTCCGGATCTCGACAAGTGTAAAATCCTTGCGGAGCTTTTTGAAGTGTCACTTGATGATCTGGCGAATTATGAATCGGAGGAGAGCATGGGCATGGCGATTCCGCCCAAGGGAAAGCATCTCTTTGGAATGGTGACTGTGGGAGAAAAAGGGCAGATTGTGATTCCTGCAAAGGCGAGAAAGATATTTGAGATATCCCCTGGAGATCAGCTGGTGATACTGGGCGATGAAAGACAAGGGCTCGCGATCATGAAATCGGAAAGCTTCTTGGCGTTTGCCGATGCAGTCAGAAAAGGATACGCGGCGAATTCTCCGTGACTAGCACGTCTATTCAAGGTCTGCCCGCTGTAAAAACTGTTTCGCGTGCTCATGCTGAGGATTGGTAAAGACCTGATCCGGGTTGCCATCCTCCAGGATATGCCCCTGATCCAGCAATACCACACGGGTGGATACGTTCCGCACGAATCGCATTTCAAGGGAGACGACGATCATGGCTATGTACTACATTTCCTTGATTCCACAGGATATGGTTTTATGCCAGATACATTGTGGATTTGGAGTGATGGGGATATAATGAGAATACGTTTTTGTTTGAAGCGTACAGCATTATTACAAAGTAGATGGCGAAAAGTGGAGCAAAAATGAAAGCTAACGAGATCGATAAGAACCTGAAATCATACTCAAAGGATTACCGGAAGCTTCTGACAAATGAGGGGGTCAAGGACATAGATCAGCGGATTCAGGCTTATGAAACAAGACTACGGGAGATGTACCATTCCGAACAATTCAAGAAGCATTGCATTTACCCGACTATGAATGTCTATTTTGTTTATGCGGTAATAGCCATGTGCCTTGAATTAAAGGAAACTGGATATACGAATGATCAGATCATTCCTGCCGTCGAAAAAAGCATGGAAAGCCGATGGACTCTTTTTGTGAATATCCTGAAGTTTATTGATTTTTTTCCATTCAGTTTTCCTGTCGTTCGAAAGTGGAATGAGTCTGATCATACGGGGAGGGTCAAAGATGGAAGTATTACCTACGATCGTTTTGATCTGGATAAAGACAAGATCGAATACCATATAAGCAAATGCATGTACGTAGAGATGTTTTCGTGTTACGGAATCAGACCGCTGTGTAAAATATTCTGCAATACTGATCGGATAGCCTATGCAGGTTTGATAAGACATGTCGACTTCATCCGACATTCTGACCTCTCTGATGGAAATGCTTGCTGTGATGAGATCATCAGGAAATAATGCAGAAGCATGCTTAGCAATGTTGACACGCCAACCATAGACAAGTGGCGTGCGATCAACAGCATTGCGGAAAACGGCTGTGATAAAACCTTGTTAATTGATATGCTTAACCCCCAGCTATGCTGAGGAGAACGGAATGAGCAGCGGCATGCAGTTGGACAGAAAAGCCTCCTATGGTACAATCGGTGAGGTGTCGAAAGCCAAACCCAAAAACCATAGGAGGCATCCCAAATGGACGATCAGAGTTTAACACATACGAGATGAAAATGCCAGTATCACATCGTGTTTATCCCCAAATATCGGAGGAAGGTGATGTACGGGAAAGTGCGGGCGGACGTACGAGAAATTATCAAAACGCTATGCCGCTACAAGAAGGTAGAGATTATCGAAGGAGCAGTCTGCGTGGATCACGTACATCTGTGCGTGAGCATTCCGCCGAAGATTGCAATTTCCGAATTTATGGGGTACCTGAAAGGGAAGTCCGCCCTCATGATCTTCGATAAGCACCCGGAACTGGGAAATAAGTTCGAGCGTGATTTCTGGGCGCGTGGGTATTATGTATCCACCATCGGAAATGTAGATGAGGCGACTATCCGGAAGTATATTAAGGAGCAGGAAGAAGAATCC
>JAFUDS010000018.1 GCA_017464305.1 Clostridia bacterium
GCGCAAAAAAGCACCCGGAAAATGATCCCGGATGCATAGTAACACGCTGTGAACCTTGAATTCAATAGGTTTGTATGAGTAACTTCCAGTTTTGAAAGAATTTGCAATCCGAAGTTCCATTTCTGCATGATTTACTTCTGGCGGGGATACCCTTTACCGGCGCTTACTTCTGCAAAAAAAACAGCGCCGGAAATAACTTTTGCAAACCGGAACTTCAAATTTCTATTGACCCCAAAAAAACACTCGTCATAGGGGATTGACAGACACAGGGGATGAGGTTACACTTATTCGTACCAAAAAGTGTTCGCTATACCCACTTTTTGGTACGAATAAGTGTGGATTCTCTGTTATAGATTCGCCACTGATTGGAACAGACTTCGATTTGATTGATGTTTCCTTGTACGCCTGAGAAGGGAGAAATGGCCATGGAGTATATGGAGCGCCAGCTCTATGTAAAGCTGGTAGAATGGAAAAATGGAAGGTCCCGCAAGCCGCTTATGTTGAAGGGAGCCAGACAAGTCGGGAAAACACGTTTGCTGGAGGAATTTGGCCGAAGGGAATTTGATTCCGTCGCGATCCTAAACTGTGACAAGAATGCGGCTGCAGCCGCGTTGTTTCAGAATGATTTCGACATCCAGCGGATTTTGCGCGGAATCAGCGCTTTAACGGGCGTGAATATTCAGCCGGAAAAAACGCTGATTATTCTGGACGAGATCCAGGAAGTTCCAAGAGCTATTCAAGCCTTAAAGTATTTCTGCGAGGATGCCAGTGAATACCCAGTTTGTGCGGCAGGTTCCCTGCTGGGAATCAGGTTGCGCGGTGAGTATTCTTATCCCGTCGGTAAAGTGAAAGAGTTCACGCTCTATCCGATGAACTTTGAAGAGTTTGTTTGGGCGGTGGAAGGTGAAACGGTCTATTCTGCCCTGAAAAATGGCCCCGTGGAAGAACTGTCTCAATTGTCCGCAAGATGGATCGAATTGTTGAGACAATATTATTATACAGGCGGAATGCCTGAGGTGGTCTATCATTATGTCCAGGAGCACAATCTGGAAACAGTTCGAGAGTTGCAACAGCAGATTCTGAGGGATTACAGCGATGATATTTCCAAGCATACAGACCCCCGTACAGCCATCCGGATCCATCAAATCTGGCAATCAATTGCGCAGCAGTTGGCGAAGGAAAACAAGAAGTTTATTTACGGCCACATCGAGAAAGGCGCTCGGGCGAAGGATTTTGAAATAGCGCTTCAATGGCTGGTGGATGCCGGCCTGATTTATCGGATTTCCCGGGTTAAGAAAGGGAACCTTCCACTGAAATTTTATGAAGACGCGGAAGCCTTTAAGCTGTATTATCTGGATTGCGGCTTGATGGGCGCGATCACCGAAGCCCCAGCCCGGCAAATCCTGATTGGCGATAATATCTTTAAAGAATACAAAGGTGCCTTTACGGAGCAGTATGTGCTGCAGCAGTTGATGACCGTTCACTCCTCCAGTATGTATTATTATCACCCGGATAATTCTCAGCAGGAGGTGGACCTTGTCACACAAGCGAACGATAGCGTATATGGGATCGAAGTGAAAGCGGAAGAAAATCTGAAGGCAAAATCACTAAAGCTGTTCCATGAGGATTATCAGGAATCACAAGCAATTCGTATCTCCATGGCCCCTTATCGTCAGCAGGAATGGCTTACCAATATCCCGCTCTATCTGGCCCTTCGAATGTTTGAGATTGCCTGATACGGATAGCTGTCTGAGACGGCCATGGCCTGGATGTGGAAGCCTATTTATATGGCAGCATTTGCGGCTGTGTGTGCAGAATCATTTTTTGACAGCAGGTAAATGCAATACTGGTTCATGCGCGTGCCTTCTTTTTTTGGCATTCATAGCAAGAGTGCGGTGGAGGCTTCTCGGCATTCTCAGTTTGAACTGTCCAGAATAAGCGGAAAGATCCGACTCGCTTTCGGGTTCTGCAATTTCGACACCCTCTTCAAGAGCGGCGGTGATCCATGCTTGTTTTGCATCCTGGGCATTTTGAATCAAATCAGTAAACGTTTCTGCGCAGGTCAGGCATCCGGGAAGGTCGGGAAACCTTGCTGTGAAGCCTCCTTCTTCCATATCGGGAATGACCTCCATGTGGTAAGGAAGCGACATGTAATAATCAATTGTTTTCTTCATTGTCATCTTCGCTTTCTACAACTGCTTTTACATTCTCAACATACGCACGCTTGATGGGGTCATGTTGAGGAATCGTGATCGGCATTTTGCCTGGCTTTCGGTAGGTCTTATGGCTGCTGCCGCTGGCAGGGCCGTTCATTGTGTACCCGTAATGCTCCAGAACTTTTTGGAGTTCCTCGAAACGCAGGTTCTTATCCAGCGACAGGATTATCCGAGGCGCTTGAATCCGTCAATAAGATGATCAATGAGCTAAATCAGAACCGGTGGACAGAAGAGGACTTCAAGCCCTTCCGGTCCGCCGGTTCTTTTTCTTAGGCGTTCATATATTTCGCGATCTCAAACATCCTCCGGCTTTGCCGAACGCCGAAGGGGCACCGCCTGTCACAATGCCCGCATCGCACGCAGCGTGTCGCGTCCTTCTCCAGCGTTCTGTAGTGCTCCACGGCAAGGGTGTCGCCAGCCCTGGCCAAGTCGTAATACTTGTTGATCAATCCGATATCCAACCCCACGGGGCAGGGTTTGCAATGGTTGCAATACACACACTTTCCAGCTGCCTCGATCGGGGCGAATCCGCCAATGATGCCATACTCTGTTTCCCGATCCGTCTTGTTTTCATAGTCAAGGAGTGCCTTTACTTCCTCTACGCTCTGAGCTCCTGGCAGCACTGTCATTACGCCAGGCTTGTCCAGAGCGTAACGGATGCACTGGTAAGGCGTCAGCGCCTTTCCAAAGGGGGACTGGGACGCGCTGAGCAGCTGTCCTCCGGAGAAGGGTTTCATCACCGTGATCCCGACTCGATCACGTTCGCAACGGGTATAGATCTCCGCGCGTTCATCCACTCCACCGTTGGCAAACTCGCCATGGCCGTAATCATAGGCCGGGTTGATCGAAAACATCAGCATATCCACGGAGATCTCGTCCAGGATCCGATTGATTACCAGGGGCGTATGAGAGGACAGCCCGAGATGGCGAACCACGCCCTGCTCATGGAGACTCTGGATGTACTTGTAAATCCCGTTCTTCTGGTAAGTCTCCCAGTCCTGAACCTCATCCTGACAGTGAATAAATCCATAGTCAATATAATCCGTTTTCAGCTTCTTCAGCTGCCAGGCCACCGAGCGCTTCACCGTCTCCAGATCCAGAGACCAGCCATAGGTCCCCTTGCTGTAGTCCGCGCCGAAATGGATTTGATACAAAACTTGGTCGCGGACATCCGCAAGCGCTTCTCCCCACAGCGTAAAGGCTTTCCCATCCCCGGCCGCCAGATCAAAATAGTTGATCCCGCCTTCATAGGCCGTCCTCAGCGCAGCGATGCCTTCCTTGTGGTCCGCTTCATACAGATATGCGGATCCCAGCCCGATCTCGCTGATTTTATCTCCGGTTTTCGGATGTATTCTGTACCTCATCTTATCCCTCCGCTTCAAGTATCTGTAAGGATCGTTGAAAGACTTTGCTGTGGGGTTCATCCCCAGGGTTGAATCATGCTTGCGGGTATTATAAGTCTCCGTTTTCCAAAACGAACTGGTCAAACAATGGCAATTCAAACTTTACAACGCCATACACCTCTCCGCTGATAATTCCTTTACGTATCAGCCGGGTGCGATAAGGAGTGAATTGGTTGCTGGTCATATGTAATTTTTCCCTGACATTCTTTACTTTGCCTCCAGGCCAATCATCAAAAAAGCGTATCTTTACAGTTGCAAATTAGTTTTACAACTCTTTACAGTTTTTGTCAATACGGCAGCTGAAAATCTATCCGAGATCGGGGCGTAGGAGTGGAACGGAGAAAGAGATGGAGCAAGCTGAGCCTATTGAAAAGAAAAGCCGCATATTGTAAACTTAATCCGTCCAAGAGGGGAGACCGGAAACGCGGCACGCATTACAAGAGGTCAGGAAGGAAGACCTTTTGAACGCCGAGGCGGGAGGGGGAAGCAGATGAAAATCGCGATTTGCGATGATGATCCGGCGCAGCAGGAATATCTGGAAAGCCTGCTGCGAGTCTGGGGGAAGGAAAGGAGGCTGCCGTTGGAGATCGCCTGCTTTCCCGGCAGCGAAGCCTTCCTTTTCAGATGGGCGGAGGAAAAGGATTGGGACCTGCTGATTCTGGATATTGTAATGGGCCCCATGAACGGCATGGAGCTGGCTCGCCGCCTGCGGAAGGAGAAATTCACGTCTCCGCTGCTGTTCATTACGGGATTCGATGAATTTATGGCACAGGGGTTTGAGGTAGAGGCGCTGCACTACCTGCTGAAGCCCCTGCGGGAAGACCAATTTACAGCGGTGCTGGATCGGGCCCTGCGGCAAGCGCCTCAGGAGGAGAAGCTGCTGCTGGCGGCCCGGGAGGGGCAGATCGCGCTGCTGCCCTCTGAAATCTGGTATTTGGAGGCTCAGGGACATCACTGCGTCATCGCCACGGAGGACCGGGAATGGAACCTGACGGAGAGCTTCGGCGAAACGGAGAAAAAGCTGACAGGCCCGGCCTTTGTGCTGTGCCGAAGGGGCCTGGTGGTGAATCTGCGGTACGTGGCCTTCGTGGGGAAAACGGAGCTGGAGATGGATTATGGCATGCGCCTGCCCGTAAGCCGTGGGCTGCGGGAAAAGGTGAACCAGGCTTTTCTGAACTATTTTCGAAAGCGGGAGGGTAGCCCTTGATTTTCTACGTTGTGTTGATTCTCCTGCTGGCAGCGGGAGCTCTGGCAGGCTGGTTTTTCTTCCTGCCCCGCCAGGTGGAGAAAAGTCTGCGACGCGTACAAAACGATTTTAGCCAGCAGGTTTGGGAGGAGACGGACCGGGCGTATCAGCAGATGCGCATCTGGCGGCATGATTACCGAAACCAGCTGCAAACGCTGAAGGCGTATCTGGCCATGGGCAAAACAGCGGAAGCCCAGGCGTTTCTGGGCCAGCTGGAGCAGAATCTCGCTCAGGCGGAGCCCACGGCCCGATCCGGGAATCTGGCGGTGGACGCCATGCTGGGGATCAAGATCCGCAGGATGCGAGAGCTGGGTATCCCAGTGGATGTGACCGCCCATGTGCCAGGGGAGCTGCCCATCTCCGGGGTGGACCTGGCGGCGCTGCTGGGCAACCTGTTGGACAATGCCCTGGAGGCCTGCATGACAGCGCCGGCGGAGGAAAGATTCGTGCGAATCTATATGGACGTGGTGAAACGGCAGTTCTACATCTCCGTCACCAACGCCATGCAGGGCAAGGCTCGGCGGGAGAATGGGCTTTTTCGGACCACCAAGGGAAGCAACCGGGGGCTGGGACTGATCCGAATAGACCAGATTGTAGAGCATTACGGCGGCAGCGTGAACCGACAATCCGAACAGGGTGTCTTCGCCACGGAGATCACGTTGCCAACAACCACTCGTGCATGAGGGAGAACCACTCGTGCACGTTTTTTCATATAGCGTTGCAGCTGTGATATCCTTCGGGACAGGAGGTGAGGGAGGATGAACGAGACTCATCGAATCGTGGCGGAAAAGGCGAAGCGCAAGCGCCCCCTCTGGGCGGTGGTGGCTTTTTTTCTGCGGGAGATTCGGAGATTTGACCGCCTGCTTTTTCTGTGTATGTTCCTGATTCCTCTGCCCGAAATGCTGTCCGGATACCTATCCGCCCGCTTACCATCGGATCTGGTGCGAATGCTGGAGCAAAGGCTGAGCGCCTCGGCCACCTTTCTGCCCCTGGCGCTGGAAGGGCTGGCGCTGATGCTGTGTGTCGTGGCGAAAAACACCGGGCTGGAATACATGAAACGGATGAGGTACTTCCTGCCGGATTACCTGACAGACCGATTTCTCCGCCAGGTCCAGCGCATGGACAGCGAGCAGGTGGACGCGCCGGAGAACAAAGAGATGATGAGCAATGCCTGGGGCAGCGCGGAACACGGCCGGGGCTTCTTTGAGGGCACGATGATCACTTCCATCCTGGGAACCATCCTTTCCTGCCTGGTTTTCGGATGGGCCATTGGCCGGCGCAGTCTGGCCGTGCTGCTGATCGTTACCCTGTCCGTAGTGGTGAATCTGTACCTGCTGCAGGTGGCCCGGCGGATGCACAAGAAATATTACGGAACGATCAGCCAATACGCCAAGGGGGAGGCCTACATTACCCATACGGCCATGGACCCGGCGGCCGGGATGGATATCCGCATCTTTGGCATGCTGGATTTCCTGATACGCAAATATGATCAATACCTGGCGGAGATTGATCAAAACTACCGAAAGATTCATACCTGGTATTTTCTGCGGAATCTTTCCGGCGCCTTCTTTGGCCTGCTGCGGGATGCGGGGGCGTATCTGTACCTGGTGCTCCTGATGAGCCGGGGAGACATGAGCGTGGCGGAATTCATCTTCCTGTTCGGCGCCATGGGCCAGATGGCCGCCAGTCTGGAAACAGCGATCCGGCTGGCCATGGACTGGAACGCCCTGGAGGGATCCGCGGTTTATTTCCAGGAATTTCTGGAGCGGGAGAGCGCCTGGCGGCAGGAATCCATCCTTTCGACGGCGGAGCTGGAGGCGCTGCGAAGAGGACTGATCGTGGAGCTGCGAAACGTATCCTATCGGTATCCAGAGACGGAGAAAACGGCGATTTCCCATGTCAACCTGACGCTGCGCCCCGGGGAAAAGCTGGCATTGATCGGGCTCAACGGAGCGGGGAAAACGACTCTGGTGAAACTGATCGCCGGGCTGATTAGCCCCACCGAGGGGGAGATCCTGATTTCCGGGCATCCCAGAAGCGACTTTACCCGGGAGGAATATACCTCCCTGCTATCGGTCATGTTTCAGGATTCCCTGCTGCTGCCCACGGACTTGGACAGCAACCTGACAGCCGGAGCGGAGCGACAGCCGGAAAAGCTGCGCCGGGCCCTGTTCCTGGCCGGGGCGGAAGCGCGATACGACACGCTGCCGGCGGGCGGGAAAACCCGGATGGATAAAACGGTGCACCCGGACGCGATAGACTTTTCCGGCGGGGAGAAGCAGCGCTTCCTCTTCGCTCGGGCGATTTACCGGGAAGCGCCGCTGACCATCCTGGACGAGCCCACCGCCGCCCTGGACCCTCTGGCAGAATACGAGATGTATCAGCACTTCGGCGAGGCCATGGCGAAGCGCAGCGTCCTCTTTATCTCCCACCGCCTGTCCAGCACCCGATTCTGCGACCGGATCCTGCTGATGGAGCAGGGGCGCATCCAGGAGGAGGGCACCCATCAGGAACTGCTGGAAAGGGGTGGAAGATACGCGCAGCTGTTCGAGATGCAGCGCAGGTACTACCAGGAGGAAAAGGAAAAAGCGGAGCGGGTCCGCTTCATGGAGGATTAAGAAAGGAGGGAGTATCCATGGCCGGAAAGGAGACACGAGCGTATTTCACCGTTCTGGGGGACATGTTCCGCCGGATGCCGGGGACCATGACAGCCACGGTGGTCATGAGCCTATTAAAGGGCGTGACACCGCTGACACTGGTTTATGTGACGGGCCGGGTGGTGGACGCGGCACAGGCGGGGGAGAGCATGGAGAGCATCATCCGACTGGTGCTGGCGGGCGCCCTCCTGGCCTGTGGAATGACGGTTGGATACAGCCTGATGGAGCGGCGGGTGAACCGGAACCTGGAATACATGCTGGAGCGGCAAAATGGGCCTGTGGCTCGCCAGAGCATGACCATGGACTATGAGAACCGGGAAAATCCGAGGATTCGGAGCCTCTGGACGGAGATTACCAGTCGATTTCCCCGCTTCGGGCTGCTGGGCATCGAGATGGATGGGCTGCTGCATCTGGTCCGATGTATCTCCCTCATCGCGGCGGCGCTGGTCATCGTGGGTCCGGGATTGCTCCGGTCGGGACGGGCTGCCCAGGGCTTCCTCGGCTCCCTGCCCTGTACGGGGCTGTTCCTGCTGCTGATAATGGGGATGTGCGTATATAATACCCGGAGCAAGCGGCGGGTGGAGAAGAGGATGTTCCTGATGTATGATCGGGAGATTGTGCCGCTGAACATGGAGCGCCACGCCTGGCTGAGCCTGTTTTCCTCCGGCGATCAGCAGAAGGATATCCGCGTCAACGGGATGGAACGTGTGGTCAACGGGGCCATGGATCGGCTGTGCCAGGCCCAGGCTGAAAAGCGTCGGAAATACGTAGGCATGGACATACGGCAGAATATCCGCTTTGGAGTCGTATATCAGCTGTCTACGGTACTTTCCTATCTTTTCGCCGGGCTGTATGGCTACCTGGGAGTGCTGTCCCTGGGCAGCGTGATCAGCTTCGCGGAATGCGTGCGCCGCATTGCCCAGTGCATGTTCGACCTGGGGGACGCGATGGGAGAAATGGAGTACACCGGGCTGTACGCGGAGAAGTATCTGGAATACATGCATTTGCCCTCCCACCGGACGGGGACCCTGCCGGTGGAAAAGCGGCAGGATGACCGATTCTCCGTCTCCTTTGAGCATGTCTCCTTCAAGTACCCGGGCAGCGAGGAATATGCGCTGCGGGACCTGAACGTGGATTTCGAAATCGGGGAAAAGATGGCCATCGTCGGACGGAACGGCTCCGGGAAGAGCACGATGATCAAGCTGCTGACCCGGCTATACGACGCGACGGAAGGGATCATTCGGGTCAACGGCATCGACATTCGTAAATACAATTACCAGGAGTATAACGCGCTGTTCGGCGTCGTGTTCCAGGATTTTCAGCTGCTGGATTTCCGCATAGGAGAAATCATCTCCTGCGCGGAGGAGACAGAGGAGGATCGAGCGCTGGACGCCCTGGACCGGGCGGGGTTACGAGAGCGCTTCGAGGAAATGAGTGAGGGACTGGAGACGCCCATTGGGAACGGATTCTACGGCAGGGGAGAAAATCTTTCCGGCGGGGAAAGGCAAAAGCTGGCCATGGCCCGGGCCATCTACAAAAACGCCCCCATTGTGATTCTGGATGAGCCAACGGCGAAGCTGGACCCGGAGGCGGAGTGCGAGGTATTCGAAGGCTTCGACCGCATGGTGGGACGGAAGACCGCCATCTATATTTCCCATCGGCTGGCCAGCTGCCGATTCTGCGAGGATATCCTGGTGTTCAACGGCGGGAGATTAGTACAGCGGGGAAACCATGAGCAGCTGGCCGGGGAGGAGGGGCTTTATCGGGAGATGTGGCAGGCCCAGGCACAGTATTACGCGTAGGGTTCGAATGAACATGAACCCCGCAAAGGAAGCCCTTCAGGGAGACCTTTCGCTGTTTACCAATCCCATACCAAAAAGGCAGGGCGATTTTTCGCTCTGCCTTCAAAAATGCGTCTGCTCCTTACGCCAGGGAAGCACCCAGCGCCTTGCAGGCCGCCAGATCGTCCTCCGTGGGGGCGTTGTTGGCCTTCAGGCCGTCCGCCACCAGGGTCAGGCCCTTTTCCTCGCAACGGGCCTGCCAGGTCCGCAGCCATTCGCCATCGCCCCAGTCATAGCTGCCGAAGATGGCCACCTTCTTGCCCACGAGGGAGGGCTCGATGCTGTCCAGCATGGGCTGGAATTCGCCGTCCTCCAGTTCCTCCGCGCCCATGGCGGGGCAGCCCAGGGCCACCGCGTCATAAGCGGAAACATCGCTCACGTCCGCGCAGGTCAGCAGCGCCACCTCCGCGCCCGCGTCCTTCGCGCCATCCGCCACCGCATTGGCCATGGCTTCCGTGTTGCCCGTGCCGCTCCAATAAATTACCGCTACCTTGCTCATGCTGTTACCTTCCTTTCGAACTCTTTTTGACGATTGTATGAAAACTGTCGGGGCTGAATGGTCAGCCGGGACAGGCTCCACCCTTCCTGGTTTCGACGCAAATACGCCCGGGTACACCGCTGACAGCGCTGAAAAATCATCTGTGCCTCCGCCGCGTCGCTGTCGTACACCTTCCATAAGCCGGTGTACTTGCATTCCTTGTGTTCCATAAAACCACGGACATCCACCGCGGGATAGCCGAGAAACAGGCCGATCTCATGGGGAAAACCCTGCTGACTGGAAAGCCGCCCCATGAGGAAGGCGATGCACCGCGTCGGGTTGGCATCCGGATAGCCGCATTCCTGCAGAATCTGGCGGGCCAGGGGATCAGAAAGATCCCGGGCCAGCATGGCGGGGCGATAAACATAAATCAGCGCCTTGTGATCCTGCCGGCGAACGGGGATCGCGCAGACTCCCTTTTGACGCAGGCAACCATTGAGACCGCGCAAATCCTCAAACAATTCCGCCTCACAGCCGTAGGAGAAGTTAAACAGGCTGCCGGTCTTAATGGCCGCCAGCGTCGGGGCACAGCAGCGGATCAGCAGTTCGTCGGACATAAACGCCTCCTTCTTGTTAGCAAAAGCTAACCACCGTGGGAAAGAAAAGCCGCTTTTCGGGGAAAAGCCCTCCGGGCGGCGAAGTTAGCACCAACTAACAAATGCATGATACCATGTTCTGCGCTCTGCGTCAATATTTTATTTTCAAATTCTCTTGACAACAGGGATCAGCGGCACTACTGTGTATGCGGCAGGGGAAATCTCGCCGCAAAATAAAGGGATACTTTGATGAAAACGCCCCCGGGCGCGGGGAAATGGGAAAAACATATGCAAGAGGCGAAGCGAGCAGAGTGCCTTGCGTTGATTTGGAATAAATCAGCTTTTCCTTAGACAAAGATTTCGGGGTGGAGGAGAATGGGAGAGAATCGTACAGGAGAGATGGCCAAGAAGGCGATTTCGGTTGCCTGGCCCGCGATTACAGAAAGCTTCTTTGTGGTGCTGGCGGGAATGATCGATACCATGATGGTTTCCGCCATGGGACCCTACGCTGTTTCTGCCGTAGGGCTGACCGTGCAGCCCAAGTTTATCGGCCTGACCCTGTTCTTTGGCATCAACGTGGCGGTCTCCGCCCTGGTGGCCCGGCGCAAGGGTGAGCAGAATCAGGAGAAGGCCAATGAGATCCTGTTGACGGCCACTGTGCTCTCCCTGGTGATCTGCGCCGTCGTTTCCGTGGTGTTCACGGTGTTTGCCCCGTGGATGATGCGTCTGTCCGGCAGCAACGCGGACACCCACGAAGCCGCCGTGGAATACTTCCGAATCATCATGGGCGGCACGGTGTTCAACGTCATCACCATGGTGATCAACGCCGCCCAGCGCGGCAGCGGAAATACCAAGCTGTCCATGATTACGAACCTGACCAGCAGCGTCGTGAACGTGATTTTCAATTATCTGCTGATCGATGGTCACTTGGGCTTTCCCGCGTTGGGGATTCGAGGCGCGGCCATCGCCACGGTGCTGGGAACCGTCGTTTCCGCGGGCATGGCTGTCGTTTCCCTCTTCCAGCATGGCAGCTATGTCAGCTTGCCCCTGATGCGGGCCCGGCAGGTGCGAGCCACCTGGACCAGCCTGCGGTCCATCTGGAGCATCGCCTTTACTACCTCCATGGAGAATATCGCTGGCCGGGTGGGCTTTCTGGCCACCGCGCTGGTGGCCGCGCGGCTGGGCACGGATGAATTCGCGGCTCATAACATCGGCATGAACCTGCTGAGCCTGGGCTTTTCCTTCGCGGACGGCATGCAGGTGGCAGCGGTGGCGCTGGCAGGAGAAGCATTGGGGGCCGGGGATAAAGAAAACGCCCGCCGCTATGGCTCCATCTGCCAGCGGATCGGGCTGCTGATTTCTTTGATTCTTTCCCTGCTGTTGTTCGTAGGGGGAAAATGGTTCTTTGGGCTCTATTTCCAGGAGCCGCACATCCTGGAGATGGGTGTGGTGATTACGCGATACACCATGGTGATCGTGCTGCTGCAGATTTCGCAGATTATCTTTGGCGGCTGTCTGCGGGCGGCGGGGGATGTACGGTATACGCTGCTGGCGGCGACGGTGAGCATAGCCTTTATTCGAACCATCTCCACCGTGGTGTTGGTGAATGTGTTTCATCTGGGCCTGGATGGGGTTTGGCTGGGCATATTGGCGGATCAGTTCTCCCGCTTCTGCATGATGGCGATTCGCTTTAAACAGGGCAATTGGGTGAATTTGAAAATCTGAGATTTTGGATTGCCTTGCCATTCCCCCGGGGCTGAGATATAATAAAGCCAATCTAACAGATCTCCAGCGGAGCGAACGAAAAATAAGGAGGCAGAAGAATCATGGCGGCGAAAAAGGTAGGCGTATTGGTGAAGGAAGCCCGGACGGCGGCGGGCCTGACCCAGGAGAAGCTGGCGAAGGCGGCTGGGGAGAACCTGACCGCGAATGATATCAGCAAGTGCGAGCGGGGCGAGATCGATTTGACAACGGCCCAATTAAAAAAGATCGCCGTGGCTTGCGGCGTGACCCAGACATCCCTGGTGAACGCGCCGAAGAACCTGAGCGCCGCCGCGGCGAAGAAGGCGGCCGCCGCGAAGACGGCCGCCACAGCCAAGAAGACGGAGTCCAAGACCACCACGGCGAAAAAGACCAGCGCCAGCGGGAAAACGAGTTCCGCGAAGACGTCGAGTGCGGCAAAAACATCCACGGCCAAGACCTCTACGGCAGCGAAAACCACTGCGAAGAAGACTGCCGCCGCGACGCCGGCCAATGCCAATATTTCTTTGAAGGTAACCTCCACGGAGCAGAAGCTGATCCAGGCCTATCGGGCCTCCACCTCCGATCGGAAGAAGGCTGCCCTGAAGCTGCTGAACGGGGACTATGGCGACGCGGTGGACAAGCTGCTGTCCGTCACCAATGGCTCCTCCAGCTCTTCTTCCTCCTCCTCTTCCTCGTCAGGGGATGTGCTGGGTGATCTGATCGGCAACGTGCTGGGCGGAATTCTTGGGGGAAAATAAGAGGAAAGTCATGGAACGCCTATCCCTTCAAGACAGCTCGGAGCCCCTTATATTTCTCTTTCCATTCATCTGAAATACGATAGGAATCGCAGATCTTCTGAATGGCCTTTCCATTGATGCTGTAGGAAAGACCGTTTTCTGGGAACCAGGCGTATACCTTTTCCGGTTCATTGACGGCCAGCTCAGCAATCAACCAAGCTTCTCCCATCTGCACATAATACTCCGGATCATCATGAAAGTATTGGAGTAAGCGGTCCGCATGGCCGCAGCAGAGCTTGGAGATAAACATCACGTAGCCCCATCGCCGGATAAAGGGATCCTCGTGATAGATATAGTTTTGCATAAGCGCTATGGCTTTCTCAAAATCCAAGATCGCCACAAACTTGATCAGCTGATCCGTGTGCCACCAGTCGCTGAAGAGCAGATTGCTATCGATGAAGGCAGCCCGCTCCTCCACATTCCGGATTTGTTTCAAGGACACATAATAATAAACCCGGTGAAGATCCTGCTCGCTCAGAATGTAGGGACGAAGACAGGATACATCCGCCTTTTCCCGCACATATCGGGCAATCAAATGATCCACATCCGCCGTTTTATAATTCGCTGGCAGCGCATCTATATCTTCCCTGATCTGTTCCTTCGTCAATATCTTTCTTGATTCCATTCCTATTGCAACTCCATTTCCTATCCCAAATAATGATACTCAACGATCATTGGTTATCGAGGTGTGAATAGACAGGAAGATTTGGAAAAGGCGTCTTAGCCCTGATGAATGACGCTGGGGTCCATGCGATCCAGCGTGACACAGCCCGTATATGCCATCGCCTTGGCCAGCTGATCCCGAGCCTTCAGCAGGTAATCACGAACCCCGTTTTCGGGATCGTTCTTAATCGCAGTCATAAGAGGCCGCCCAATGCATACCGCATTTGCCCCCAGCGCCAACGCTTTGAAGACATCCATGCCGGTCCGGATTTCTCCGTCCACGAAGATCGGAATCGAGGCGGGAAGCAGCTGCTTGATTTCCGGCAGAATCTTCAGCGGCGGCAGGGCGTATTCAATCCGGTTGTTGTGATGGGAAAGCACGATTCCTTGCGCGCCGGCCTTCACCGCCTCTTTGGCATCCTGGGCGCTCAACACGCCCTTCAGGATGACTGGAAGCTTTGTGGCGGCGCAAATATCCCGGATTTCATCCGTAGTCATGGGATACATGGGAATCCCGTGTACCATATCCTGCTGCCCATTGTCCGCGAAGGGATGATCGATATCGATTCCAACGGCCAGCAAGCCCAGGCCTTCCGCATGCCGAATTTTCCGATAAATCTCTTCCCTGTCCTGATAGGGCTTGACGATCTCAATCATCGGCGCACCGTAGGAAGCGAGCGCTTCTATCTCAGCGTCCTCCGCCATGCCGTACCACAGAATCGTCCCGGTCTCTGTGGCGCCTTTCGCCAAAGCCTTCGCGGCTCCTTCCATCATGAACTGATCCAAATGGGACAGCGCGGCGGTCATAATCGGGGATGGGAATTTCTGCCCATACAGTGAGACCGCCTGATCCGGAAAAGCGGAATTGATATACCGGGTTTCGATCAGCAGCGAATCCAGATAATCTCTTGTAATTCTGTTGGAATTTCCTACGTTCTCAGCCATTTGTCTTTGCCCTCCAATCAAGTAAAGTCGCATGTGCTATTTCGTGTTCAGGGAGAAACCCGTTCATGGGGGATTATAACTGAACTATTACACAATATCAATCGCCTCGAGCTATCCTTTCATTTTCCGCCACGATTCAGCCGCCTGTGAATGCGCGCGAAGTCAATGCTGCATGCGCCGTGGGAGATGTGGATGGGAATCTGTGAATCAAAGGAATAGACTTCCGGGCGAAAGGAAGTATTCTCGAAATCGTAGACAAGAACCTCCTCATTCTCCGGATCGACGATCCAGTATTCCCGAACTTTGGCGAAGAAATATTTGTTCAGCTTCAGCACCAAATCCCGAGAGCGGGAGGACGGGGAAAGAATTTCCACGACCAGATCCGGCTCGCCGAAAAGAGCGCGGGCCTTTCGGTCATACTCCCGGCAGATGACAAAAAGATCGGGCTGCAGCATGGTTTTTTCATCCTGATCCAGCTGTACATCGCAAGGGGAAAGATAGACATCGCAGCCTTCGCCGTGAGCATCCGCGCACGCGCGAAACTGGAGATGAAGCTCCCCCAGAATCGTCTGATGCGTAAGGGATGGGGCGGCCATATCATAGAATACCCCATCGATGAGCTCCACCCGGCGATCGTCAGGCAGGGCATAATAATCCTCTACGGTGTATTTTCCTGGCGGATGAAGGGAATAGGGAAGCGGAGCAGTTTCCCGCAGCACCCGGGAGGATGATTCCGCAAATGCGCGAAGCGTACTTTCCAGCGCGATCAGCGTCTCCATCCGGGGAGACTGGGTGCTGCCGGAAAAAATGCGCTGAATGGTGCTGACGGGCAGACCGGTCCGCTTAGACAATTCCTGATTGGAAAGCCCATATTCCTGCTTGATGGCCCTCATTTCCTGGATGGTCATGCAAATCTCCCTCCTTTGATACCAAAATAGTACCATAATCATATCATTTTTGCAACTTTTTTGCGCGCGTTTTTGCAGTTGAAAATTTATCTTTGATAAGATATAATTCTTCCGAAGAGAGCGCAAGGCTCAGTATGATAACCATTTTAGGGGGCATGATTTATGACGAAGGCGGTACGATATTTTTCCAAGTCCGGCAATACCAAGACCATCGCAGAGGCCATTGCGGAGGGCGCGGGAGTTTCAGCGGTATCCATTACGGAGGAACCGGAGTTGAAGACTTATGTGGATGTGTTGTTCCTCGGCGGCGCGCCCTATGCCAACATCATGGCTCCCGAGCTCAAAGCCTACGCGGAAAAGCTGGAAGCCTCCAAGGTGGGGAAGGTAATCCTGTTTACCACCTCCAATTGGAGCAGGAGGACGGTGAAGGCCCTGAAGAAAACCTTGACGGAAAAACAGATTCCCGTGGCGGAGGATTACTTTTACGCCCATATGCTCCACGTTCAAGGGAGAACGGAAGCAGCCCGGGAATTTGGCAGGAAAGCATAACATAGACTGATAAGAAAGGCGGGGGAATATAGCGCCCCGTGCCGCAGAATAAGGTGGAGGAAAACTAAGAATGTCAATATACAATGCGCAGTTACCCAATGTGCTAAAGACTGACGCGGGCGATTTGGTAACCACTCCGCAGGAATGGGCCAGACGGCGGGAGGAAATTAAAAACCTGCTCATGACGCAATTCCTGGGAACCTATCCGGATCAAGTATCCATGACCCACAAAGTCATCGAAGAGGGCGAGGCACTGGGTGGAAAAGCAAATTGCCAGAAGATTCAGATCCATCTGGGCAGTGACACCCATGAAACAGACTTCTCTTTTCAGTTGATTTTTTCTCAGAGAAAACGCCCAGCTTCCATCATCCTGCACTTGGATTTCACCGAGCAGTATCCTGCTATCACGGAGGAGCTGATCGATGAAGGTTTTGGGTTGGCTCATGTCAATTACAACGACATCGAGAAGGATATCAGCGAGGAACGATTTGACGGCATGCAGGGTCTATGCCCGGAACGGAACGGCAGCCGCTGGGGGAAAATCGGATGCTGGGCCTTCGGCACCAACCGAATCGTGGATGTGCTGAAGGACCACCTCCACGTAGAGCATATTATCCTGGCGGGGCACTCCCGCCTGGCCATGACCGCGCTCTGGGCCGGAGCGATGGATGAACGAATCGACGTAATTGCAGCGATCAATTCGGGCGGCCTATACCGGGGAACCCAGGCGGAAACCTTTCATGACCTCTCCAGAGAATACACCAAATACTGGTTCTGCCATGATCTGTTCCTGAACTATCAGGCGGAAGAGGAGTTGCCCTTTGACATGCACTTTGTCCTGGCGCTGATTGCTCCCAGACTGATTTTCCTGGACGGCGCGACCAGGGATCAATGGTGCGATCCTTACGCGTTATATGCCTGCGGAAAAGCAGTTTCCCCTGTCTATGAGGCGCTGGGGCTGCCTGGATTAGCGGGGCCGGATCGGCCAGCGCCGGAATCGGCCTATTTAACAGGACAAATTGGCTATTATTTGCGGGAGGGCACGCATTATTTCGGCAGGGATGACTGGCGTCAGTTGATCCGATTCGTGCGAGAACATATTCAATCAGAAGATCGGTGAATCCTATCAGATATCAGATGAACGGAAAGAAAAGATATAGAGCTACGAGCGAGCTTGAAGAAGTAGTAATTACGTGGACGGGATGGCTGAAAGATGGTCCAAGATAAGTTAGGGGTTGCGTGGTACGTTATCCGGTGATATAATGCCTCCGTCCTGAAGAAGGACCAGCGCTGGGGGAGCCGCAAAGGCGGCTGAGAGGGCAAGAGTCCGACCCTTAGAACCTGTGTAGATCATCCTACCGGAGGGAAGCGAGCCGAGCGTCTCCCCAGTGGGGAGTTGCCGAAGGCAAAGCGAGGTGAGCTTCTCGCCCGAAACAAGCCATGGCGCCGCACCAAGGCGTCAGGACGACGATTGAGGGCGCGGAAAGCGAGCCGCAGTTGCTTCTACTCCCCCTGAGGCGTGTATGCTGGATGTCTTATCCTCCCGCGGTTTTCGCGGGTTTTTGTTTTGCGCTGAAAGGAGGAAAAGCCTATGTGGAACCTGTTGTTTGCTGGAGCTCTGGCTGACGAGGCCGTGGAGGCCGCCGCGGAAGCGGTGGAGGAAGTGGCGGAGGAAGCGGCTAAGTCCTCTCCCACCTGGGGGCAGGATCTGGTCAAGAAATTCGTTGAAACGCCCGGAACGGTATGGATCGCCGTAGTGGTAATCGCTGCGCTGGCGCTGGCGTTCCTGGTCATTCGGCGTACTTCCAAGCAGTGGACCGCCAAGACCGTGGCCTATGGCGCGCTGTGCATCGCCCTGAGCTTCGTACTGTCCTGCTTCCGGCTGTTCCGGATGCCCCAGGGCGGCTCCGTCACTCCTGGCAGCATGCTGCCCATCATGCTCTTCTCCGCCACCTTTGGCGTGGGCCCCGGCCTGCTGGCGGGCTTGACCTACGGCGTGCTGCAGTATTTCCAGGGCGGCTGGTTTGCCAATGTATGGCAGTTCGCGCTGGATTATCTGCTGGCCTTTGCGGCCCTGGGTCTGGCGGGTCTGGCCAAGTATTTCCCGAAGAAATGGGGCCTGTATCTGGCCATGATCATCGCCGCGCTGGGACGGGCGCTGTCCGCCACCTTGGCCGGCATTATGTTCTGGGATACCGCGCCCTGGGCCAGCCTGGTGTATAACGGAACCTATCTGATTCCGGACACCCTGATCTGCATCCTGCTGGCGTTGCTGGTGGGCGAACGGCTGATGAAGCTGATGCGCGCGGATCGGTGATGACGGCGGAATGCTGATGGTAGATCATCAACAAAAAGGATTCTGCTTGTGTATAGCTGTGGAACATTCCTGATCCTCCCCTCGGGGAGGATTTTTTTCATGAGAAAAGCACAGGGGCGGTTCAAACGAAATGAACCGCCCCTGTGCTTTTCTTGCCCCCATAAATGGGGATCAATCTTAATGCAGAATCTTCAAATCTCCGGAGAGGGAGTTGGCCTCCACCCGGATGGGCGCCACCTCCACCAGGTCCAGCCCCCGGGTTCGCAGGCTGCCGCTGCGGGTGTTCAGCTCCGCGGAGATTTCCTGTACCCCCATGGGCAGGCGAATCTCCACATCGCCGGAGACCGTGTTCATGGTGATGTGCGTATCCTCCTCCTTGGTCAGCTTCAAACGCAGATCACCGCTGGTGCTGTTCATATGCAGCTCCGGAACGCGGCCCGTGACCTCCACGTCGCCGCTGGTGCTGTTCATCTCCAGCACGCCGGCGTCCCCCTCCCAGGTTAGATCGCCGCTGACGGTGTTGATGAACACCTCCTCGGCGCTGAGCCGCAGCTCCGCATCGCCGCTGGTGGTGGAAACCTCCACCCGGGGCAGCAGGAAGCTGTCGTCAATGTCCACCTGGATGTCGCCGCTGGTGCAGCCCAGCTGGAAGCTGCGGCCGGGGAGGACGTCCTTCCAGGTAATCGCGCCGCTGGTGGTCCGAATTCGGACATCGGGATGAAGATCGGCGGGAATCCGCAGCACCGCCCGCTTCTCGACCACTTCTATATCCAGGGATCCGGCTTCCCGGTTGATGTTCAGGCTGCGATTCACCAATTGGGACAGGTTCTGCCCCAGCTTGCTCATGGCGTCCCCAAAGCTATCGAAGCTCTTGTCCCAGGAGATGCCCTTGAACAGATTTTCCGAGGCCCGCTCCTGCCAGATTCGCAGGGTGCCATCCGGCTCCAGATGGGAGTACACCGGCCCCCGGGTTTCCAGAATGAAATCCCCTTCATGGGGAAGCACCTCTACCTCGCAGGAGGTTAGGTTGGCATCAATGGCCTTGATCTTCTCTGGGTCCAGGTGCGTAAAGATGGGCTCCTTCGGCGGGAGGGGCTGGGATTCCGGATCTTTTGCAGCCTCTTCCGCTTCGAGGACGGGCGCCGCTTCCTTCTGGGGATACTCCTTCAGCACGTCCTCCATGCCCTTCAGGCTTTCCATCACGGCGGCCAGGGCTTCCTCCTCCCCCAGGCCGTTCCTGGTCAGGTCCGCGAAACGATCCTGACAGTTGTTCAGCACTTCATCGTGCAGGGCCTGCACTTCCTCCGAAACCTGCACATCCCGAAACAGCAGGGCAACCATTTGTGTTACCTTCTCGTTCATCGTCATACCTCCGTTGCATGTATGGGATCGAGGAAATCATCTCGATCCTTGAAAGATATTCAGCTCTTGATCCGGAGCACCGGGATTTCGTTCCCCTCCCGGTCCCGCAATACCGGCCCTTGCCCCTGGGGGGCCAGGAGGGTATTCAAGGCGCCGCGGGTTTCCTTCCAGGCGGCCAAATCCTCCGCCAGCCGGTCCCGCCCCTCCGGGGTGATGGAATAATACCTCCGGCGAGCGCCGGACGCCTCGTCCCCCCAGTAGCTGATGATGAAGCCGGCCTTTTCCATCCGGCGGAAGGCGGTGTACAGCGTCGCCTCCTTCAGCTCCAGCGCGCCGCGGGACAAATCGCTGATCCGCTTATTGATCTCGTATCCATAGCTGTCCGCCGAGGCCAGCTGGTTCAGAATGATGGTATCCGTGTACCCTCGCAGCAAATCCGATGATAATGCCATGGGCAAGCCTCCTTTCGCTTGATTGAGTATACCATAACACATAATACATCGCCTGTCAAGGTATCTTATCTCAAAAAATGGATTGCGTCGAAAATCGGTCTGGGATATAATAAACGCAGCGAAGCGCCCGTCGGCGCTCAGGTAGATGTGGAGAGATGTATTTCGCAAGGAGGTATATTTCCATGGGCTTTTATTCCAATGGTTTGGTGCTTTCCCAGGGGTACGCGGACACGATGAACCAGCAGGTGCTGCCTTTTCTGCGCCAGAGGGGGAAGGAAATTATCGTCTCCGGCGCGGAGGGGAAGCCCATCGCGGCCTTCCGGTATGACGCGGAGGCGCCCCGGGGGACGGTGGTGGTGCTGCACGGGTTTACGGAGTGCGCGGAAAAATTCAGCGAGCTGATTTACAGCCTGCTGCAGAACCAGTACAGCGTCTTGGCCTATGACCAGCGGGGCCATGGGGCTTCCTGGCGGGATCCCCGGATTCAGGATCTTTCCCTGACCCATGTGGATCGCTTCGATGAATATGTGGAGGATCTGGCGGCAGCGGTGGATCAGGTGTTGCAATCCATGCCCCAGCCCTGGCTCTTGTTTGCCCATTCCATGGGCGGCGCAGTTTCCTGCGCCTTCCTGGAGGATCACCCCGGCGTTTTTGCCCGGGCGGCCCTGTGCGCCCCCATGATCGCGCCCCAGCGGGGCGGCATGTCCCTGGCCCAGGGGAAGGCTCTGTGCAAGGGCGCGAAAGTCATGGGGCAGGGAAGGAAGCGCATCCCCATGAGCAAGCCCTGGGCCGGGCCGGAGGAGTTCGAAACCTCCTGCGCTACGGGCCGGGAGCGGTTTGACTGGTACGACGAGATCCGGGTCCGCACGGAAAAATACCATAACAATGGGCCCACCTTCTCCTGGACCCTGGAGGCCTTCTCCGTCACGGAGCGGCTGCTGGCCCCCGGCGCGCCGGAGAAGGTTCGAGTCCCTGTGATGATCTACACCGCAGAGGATGATAACCAGGTGATCCCGGAGGAGCAGGAAAAGATGGCCGCCCGCCTGCCCCAGGGGGATCGGAAGGTGATCTATGGCGCGAAGCACGAGATCTACCGTTCCCCGGACGAGGTGCTCTTCCCCTGGTGGGATGAGATTCTGGAATTCTTCCAGCAGGCGTGATAACACGAATCAAAGGAAGCAGGGCCTCCAGGACATTCCCTTGCGTTTCCAGGAACATATAAAAACTCCCCCGGAGCATTAGCTCCGGGGGAAAGTTTTATTCCATCTTGAACATCATTTGCAGCTTGGGCTGGGCGCCGGTTTCCGGGTCCATGACCAGGTCCAGCACATCCTCCATGTAATCATTCCACTTATCCACGATGGGGCTTTGGGCCTGGGTCTTTTCCGCGTAGGCGATGCCTTTTTCGCATTCATAATAGCCGAACACATCCCGGCCGTCGCTCCAGATGGTGTAGTTTTGGATGCCGGCTTCCTTCAAGAGTGCCAGCATCTCTGGCCAAATCTCATCATGCCGGCGCTTATATTCCGCCTGCATGCCGGGCTTGATGCGCCCTTTCCAAGCAAAACGTTCCATTTTGTGCTTCCTCCTGTGTGTTGTGTTTTGGTGAACGATGATTCATTCAGACCAGCGTGAAAGCATACGACCAGCCTCGTTGATCATACGAGCGCTTTCAGCAGCGTTTCCACAGCCGAAGAATCGTCCTCTTCTGGGGAGTATAGTAATGCATCTGGGGTCCAAAAGCAAGCGATTCCAGAGGAGATTCATCCTTCCAGCAATGCGCAAGCTTCGTGATACAGCCGTTTTTCTTCCGCAGAGGGGAGCATGCTTCTTTCAATTTTTCCCAGCACTCGGCCAATCACGTCCGCGCCGTCCTCAAAGGGCAGGATATCGTCATAATCCGGGTTCAGGGAATGAAGACGATCGTAGGCCTTTTGTTTGATGACCCCGCCTACGCCGCGGACGAAGAAGATCCCGATATCTCCGTTGTGAAGTTCGGAACAGTGCTCGACCAGTACTTTATCTCCATCGAAATACTGGGGCTCCATGCTGCTGCCGTTGACAGTAATGATTTCATCGGCTTGCGCAACCAGGGAACTATTGAACAGGAGCACCTCTGTCTCGTCAGCGTAATCCGGCCAGTCAACGCCATTTCCAGCGGCGGCGCACCTGCCATAGTCCGGAAGGCGGGCGATCCGGTGATAAATCCCGCGCATTTTCCGCCCCTGAGCCTGGATGGACATGGCTTCGGCGATGGCGTTCAAATCTTCTTTGCCCGTGTCATCCAGGGCACGATAATGCTCCAGAAGGGCCTTTTCCGAGGGGGAAAGGAGGGTACCTATCCCTTGAAAACCGAAGAATTCGTTTGGTTCCACATCCAGAATGGAGAACATCCGATACAGATATTCGGGATCAGGACGGGTTAAGCCGCATTCCCAATTCCGGATGGAGCTTTTGGAAATCTGCAGCGCTTCCGCGAGCTGATCTACGCTCATGCCGGCCTTGGCGCGGTATTTCCGGATATTTGATCCGTAGGTTTCGAGATTTCGCTGCTTGATTTCTTCCGGCGTCAGTTTTTCCAACCCAGAGATCGCGCTGTACCCCTTGTTCATCCTGAATCCCTCCAACCATCATATAGATCACTGCCGTCAGCATGCTTATTGTAAGCCAGTTACTATGGCATTGTCAATATGCTATCGTTCAACAAAAGGTTGAAAGCATCTGGAGGATGGTGTACAATAGGGCCTGCACAGAGAGGGGAGGAGTTCTCGGGTTGGCCGGGATGTTCCCTCCATCCATTCGAGACGGAGCGAAGGAACAAAAGAAAGCTACGGAGGTTCACATGAAAGTAGGAGTTATTGGCGCAGGCGCTATTTCAGGAATCTATCTTCAGAACATGATTCATCGTTTTCCGGATTTGGACGTCGTTGCCATCTCTTCCGCGCATATGGAAAACGCCCAGAAGAAAGCCGCGGAGCATCACCTTCGAGCCTGCACAACGGAGGAGATCATGGACGATCCGGAAATTGAGATGGTGGTCGTCTTGACTCCTGTCGGCAGCCACGAACAGCTGATCCGGGCGGCCCTGGAGCATGGGAAGCATGTGTATACGGAAAAGACGCTGACGGATGATCCCGCCACCGCGCTGTCGCTTTTGAAGCTGGCGGAGGAGAAAGGGCTCTACCTGGGCAGCGCGCCGGATACCTTCCTGGGCGCCGCGCTGCAGACGGCCCGCAAAGCCATTGAGGAGGGCAAACTGGGGGAGATTCATTCCTTTGCTATTTCCGCCACGAGGTGCAATGATCTGCTGCTGTCGCTGTTCTCCTTTCTGCGGGAGCCCGGCGCAGGGATTCTCTATGATTACGCGGTATACTATGTTACCGCGCTGGTGAGCCTGCTTGGCCCCGTTCAGCGAGTGGCGGCCTGCACCAGCACGCCCTATCCAACGCATGTTGGAATCATTCCGGGGAGACCGGAATTTGGGAAGGAATTTGCATCGCCCAATGAAAGCCAGGTCTCCGCGATTCTGCAGATGAAGAGTGGCGTTGCGGGCACGCTGCATATCGATGCGGATACGATCTCGACAGATGAAGCTTATTTTACCATTTACGGAACCAAAGGATATTTGAAGCTGACGGACCCGAATCAGTTCGGCGGGGATGTGCTCTTCTTCCCGACGATAAGGGATAAATGGGAGACGCCGACGCCAGAAATCCTGCAGGCAGTATCTGATTTGACGGATAATTGCAGGGGGATCGGCCCACAGGAAATGGCCCAGGCCATCCGGGAGGGAAGGCCAAACCGGGCCAGCAAGGAGATGGCGTATCATGTCTTGGATACCCTGTCCGCCATTCTGGCCAGCGGTAAAGACGGCGCGTTCCATGAAGTGAAGTCCACCTGCGAACTGCCCGAACCGATGTTTTCGACAGAATCTGAGCGTGGAAATTAAGAAAGGCTTCGACGCTCATAGAAAAACGGAAGAAGCTGCAGTAATATAGGTGTGGATTAACGATGCTGGTGGATAGGAGATGACGGAGTATGGCGAAACTCAAGGATGTAGCAGATTTTTTCATTGCGCTGGCGCAAGACATGGCAGAACTGGAGATGGGGGACGCCATGACGAATCTGCGGCTTCAAAAGATGCTTTATTTTGCCCAAGGGTGGATGCTGAAGAGAACGGGAAAACCGCTTTTTGATGAGAACATCGAGGCATGGCAATATGGGCCTGTGGTGCCGGAATGCTATGAATGGTACAAGGGATGCGGGAGCAATCCGCTAAAAGCGGAAATGCCTGCAAGAGATAAGTTTTCACCCGAAGAATATGCACTTCTGCTGGATGTATGGGCAGAGCTTTCCAAATATTCCACGTCTCAACTGGTCTCCATGACCCACGAAAAGGGAACCCCTTGGTACGAGGTATGGAATTACACAAAACAGCGGGAAATTGATCGAGAAGCGATTAAAAGTTTCTTTATCAATAGCGAGCTCCCTGGAAGCAAGGAGAAACTCGCCGCGATACCGACAATAAAGCCCCTCTTCAGAGAGAATGGCATTCCTGTATTCTCTGCTAAGGAAGTGTTCAATAATGAGTAAGGCACAGCCTTGGGAGATTTGGTGGGCTTACGTGGCTTTTGACGAAGGGGATGGCGGTAAGGAACGTCCTGTTCTCGTTTTAGAGGATGGAACGGTTTATGTTATTGCGCTGATGATTACATCCCATGAGCAGCGCAATGTATATGGTGAATATGATATTACAAAATGGCAGTCAGCGGGGCTGAAAAAGCCATCAACGATTCGAGTGACAAGAAAGCTGGAATTATCAGAGGATGATTTAATCTATAAGATGGGAGAGCTTCAGCCCTTCGACATCGTATTGCTTATGAAGTATCTGTAGAAGGTTATTCGAAAAAGCTGAGCAGATAAAAAGACAGATTTCAGTGCGTGGGACAAGTGCAGAACGTGAAAGAACGTACAGGGGTAAACCGGTACGTTCTTTCACGTTATCCTTCAAAACTGAGCTTGGATCGGTCAAAAGGTACACCTTTTGACCGATCGACTTTTTCACCCCTTTTTGAAGGGAACGGGAATGAAAAGCTATTAAAATGATAGGAAATTTGGGCGAATTCGTTCAAAATCATTGCAAAAGGCTTGAAAATGTGATAAATTTACTAACGTATGCTCGGCGGGTGGTCAGAAGGTGTACTTTTTGACCCAGGACTGAGTAAAAATTTAGAAAGGAAGATGCAAAATGACCAAGTTTGCAAAGATCCTGTCCCTGGTTCTGGCCCTGGCTATGCTGTGCAGCGTGGCGCTGGGCGAAGGCGCTCAGCTGGCAGCGGAAGCGCAGACCGAAGTGGATACCGACGCTTATGAAGCGGCTTCTACCGAGATCTACGACGCTGTGCTGGGCGATTTTTATTCCTATTATTCCGAAGCGAAGCAGGAGGTTGAGAACCTCAGCCTGCGGTACGCCCTGATGGCGATTTCCGAGGCGAAGATTCTGGGCTCCGCCGTGATGATCCCCCTGGAGAGCCGGGGCGGCAACTATGCCATCACCCGGATCGCTCCCCGTTCCGCGAACACCACCCTGTGGGGCAACGACGCGGATCGTGTGCATCAGATGATCATCGTCAAGGAAGGCATCCTGAAGGCCTCCGAAGTCGAAGATCTGCGCAACCTGTGGAACGAAGTCCATGGCACCGGCGAATATGACGCCAAGGCCAAGGAATATCTGGCCAGCAAGGGTTACGAGCTGACTGACGTATACAACTACGCCTATTCCAGCGATCCCAACACCTGGGACGTGCTGGCCACCTCCAAGCAGGCGGACTCCCGGGCCATCATCAACACCTATGACGGCCTGTATGAGTACGACGAGGAGAACATCCAGCAGCCCGCTCTGGCCACTGGTTACACCGTGTCCGAAGATAACCTGGTTTACACCTTTACCATCCGGGAAGGCGTGGCTTGGGTGGACAGCCAGGGCCGGAAGGTCGCCGACGTGAAGGCGGACGACTGGGTTGCCGGTATGCAGCACATGATGGACGCCGCCGAGGGCCTGGAATACCTGGTGGGCCCCGAAGGCTGCAACATCGCTGGCGCCGAAGCTTACATGAACGGCGAGACCACCGATTTCAGCACCGTGGGCGTGAAAGCGCTGGATGACTACACGCTGGAGTATACTCTGGCTGGCCCCAGCCCCTTCTTCACCACCATGCTGGGCTATGGTGTGTTCGCTCCTCTGAGCCGTGACTATTACACCTCTCAGGGCGGTCAGTTCGGCGCGGATTACAACGCCGAGGCGGAGACCTACCTGTACGGCAAGGATCCTGACCACATCGCCTACAATGGTCCCTATCTGGTGACCAACTCCACCAAGGAGAACACCATCGTGTTCCAGGCCAACGACAGCTACTGGAACAAGGATCACATCAACATCCACACCGTGAACTGGTACTACAATGAAGGAACCGACGCTCTGAAGCCCTACAACGACTTCAAGGCTGGCATTCTGTCCAGTACCGGATTGAATTCCTCCTCTGCGGAGCAGGCGAAGGCGGATGGCCTGTTCGATGAGCATGCTTACACCGCGCAGACCGACGCTACCTCCTTCATGGGCTTCTTCAACGTGAACCGTACTGCGTTTGCCAACTTCAACGACGCCACCACCGCTGTTTCCAGCCAGACCGTGGAAGACGCTGCCCGGACCAAGCAGGCCATGAGCAACATCAACTTCCGTCGGGCCCTGCTGATGAGCTTGGACCGCGGCGCCTATGAAGCCCAGAGCGTGGGCGAGGAGCTGAAGTATGCTTCCCTGATCAACAGCTACACCCCCGGCAACTTCGTGTCCCTGCCGGACGAAGTGACCGTGCAGATCAACGGTGAAGACAAGACCTATCCCGCCGGCACCTACTATGGTCAGATCATGCAGGATCAGCTGGATGCTGACGGCGTGACCGCCAAGGTTTGGGACGCTGAGACCGAGATGAGCTCCGGCTTCGACGGATGGTACAACGTGGAGAACGCCAAGGCCTATCTGGACAAGGCGATTGAAGAACTGGCGGCGGAAGGCCTGGTCATCGATGCGGATCATCCGATCTACCTGGATGTGCCCACCTTCACCGGCAGCGAAGTGTACAACAACCGTGAGGAAGCCCTGAAGCAGTCCGTGGCTGCCGCTTCTGATAACCGGATCGTCATCAACAAGGTAGACTGCCCCACCAGCAGCGACTGGTACTACGCGGGCTATTACTACAACACCGGATACGAAGCCAACTTCGATATCTGCGACCTGAGCGGCTGGGGTCCCGACTACGGCGATCCGCAGAGCTATCTGGACACCATGCTGCCCGACTACGCCGGATACATGGTCAAGGCTCTGGGTATCTTCTAATTCCCAGCAGACTCGGCGAAGGAAAGACATTTGGAGGTTCTCCCCGCTCCGCGGAGGGGCGGGAGAACTTTACGAATTCGCCTTTCCCTAAATGAACGAGGATGGGGATGACGGTTTCCGTCATCCCCTTTCCCGCTTTTTTCTTGTTCGGACGGGACAGCCCCCTCAAAGAAGGAGACTTTTCCGTCCGGACAAGGAGATTCCCATGATGAAAGGAAATGCGCCGCTATGACGAAATACCTGATTCGGCGATTGGTGCACGGGCTGGTGTCCGTGATCATCGTGGTTGCCATCGTCATGATTCTGATCTATTCCTGCCTGGACCGGCAGCTGATTTTTGCCCAGGACCCGGTGTTCACCCAATTGGGCAACAACCAGAAGATAGTCTATCAGTATCGGAAATGGGAGGATTACGGCTACATCGATTATGTGCCCTATCCTGAATGGTTGCAGTCCATCGCCGCGGAGGAGAACCTGTCCCAGGAAGAGGTGACCGCCCTGTCCGCCTTCGCCCAGAAGGCCACGGGGGATTCCGAGGAAGTGGCGGCCTATGTGGCCCGATTCACCGAATACTACGAGAGCCAGGGCTACACCGTGACCCGGCTGGACGCCAAGATGAGCAAGAAGAAGGTGGCGCCCGGCGGCCAGCAGCAGCTTTATGCCTACAAGGATAAGCCTCTGCTGGGCCGGCTGTGGAACTATTTGACGGGCCTGATCAGCGTGGACAACATCCACTTTGTGCAGGAGGACATCGGGGAGCGGGGCTTGACCTTCACCCTGCATGATCCGCTCTACGGCGGGAAGACCTTCGCGCCGGCCATCATCGGTAACGGCACGCTGCACAAGTACCTGCTGTACACGGATGGGAAATTCCCCTTCATTCACCAGAACCTGGTGACCATCAACCTGGGCAAATCCTACACCGTCAACAGCGGGGTGGATGTGTTCCAGAGCATGAACGCGCCCCAGGGCTCCTATGTGTCCTCCGTGATCACCTATCCCACCGGGCACACGGAATCCAGCGCGGACGACTTGCACAGCGCCACCTACGCGTACGGCTCCCGGGAGGCGAACCTGGTGAACCGGGATCGGTTTACCGACGATTACACCAATGTGGTGACGGTGAAGGGCGGACTGAGCCAGATCGGCTACTCCTTCGTCATCGGCATTATCGCTTCCGCCCTGGCTTATCTGCTGGGGGTGCCCCTGGGCATCATCATGGCCCGGAAGAAGGACAAGCTGGTGGACCGGATCGGTACGATCTACATCGTGTTCATCCTGGCCGTGCCCTCCCTGGCCTACATTTTCCTGTTCAAGGCCATCGGCTACAGCCTGGGCCTGCCCACCACCTTCAACATGGACTCCAATGACTGGCGGATGTACGCCCTGCCCATCGTCTCCCTGGCGCTGCCCTCGGTGGCCAACCTGATGAAATGGCTGCGGCGGTACATGATCGACCAGATGAACTCCGACTATGTGAAGTTCGCCCGCAGCGGTGGCCTTTCCGAGCGGGAGATCTTCACCCGGCATATTCTGAAAAACGCCATTATCCCCCTGGTGCACGGCATCCCCGGCACGGTGCTGGGCGCGCTGATTGGCGCCATCATCACCGAGCGGGTGTACGTGGTGCCTGGCGCCGGTAACCTGCTGACCAAGGCCATCAATATGTACGACAATGGCGTCATCGTGGGCGTGACCTTGTTCTATGCCCTGTTGAGCGTGATTTCCATCATTCTGGGCGACGTGCTGATGTCCATGGTGGATCCCAGAATTTCCTTTACATCGAAAGCGAGGTGATCCCGAGATGAATGAGAACCTGATTGATCTGAAGGATCTGAACATGAGCGAGGAGGAGCTGTTCTCCCATGTGGACCATTCCTCCCTGGAATCGGAAAAGATCACCGCGCCTCGCTATTCCTACTGGCGCAGCGTGTTTCGGGTGTTCTTCCGGAAGCGGATCAACATCGTGATCCTGAGTCTTTTTGCGGTGATCCTGGCCTTTACCTACATCTATCCCCTGCTGGTGGACTACGATCCCTTCGCCAATTTGATGAACTCCTCGGCCAAGCATCTGCTGCCCGGGGTGGCCATGGAGCGGCTGGGGAAGAACATCCACTGGATTTTAGGCGCTGGGGCCTCCGGCCAGTCCACCTTTGATGCAGTTTGGTTCGGCAGCCGTATCTCCGTCACCATGGCCTTTATCTGCGCCGCCATCAACCTGATCGTGGGCGTGGTCATCGGCGCGGTGTGGGGCTTCTCCAAGAAGGTGGATATCATCATGACCGAGGTGTACAACATCATCGGCAACGTGCCCTACATTCTGTTCATCTCCGTGCTGGTGCTGATTTTCTCCGCCGGCTTCTGGACCATGGTTTTCGCCCTGACCATCACGGGATGGCTGGGCATCGCCTACTTCATCCGGACCCAGGTGGTCATCATCCGGGACCGGGAATATAACCTGGCCTCCCGCTGCCTGGGGACGCCCATCATGCGGATCGCCATGAAGAACATTCTGCCCTTCATGACCTCCGTCATCGTGACCCTGGCGGCTACGGAAATCCCCTCCTACATCTCCTACGAGGTGTTCCTGTCCTACATCGGCATGGGTATGTCCGATATGTCCCTGGGCCGGCTGATCTATCAGGCGGAAAACGCCATGCTGACGCCGGGATGGCAGTTTGAGTTCTGGTCTCCGGTGGCGGTAGCCTCCATCATTACGATCGTGCTCTATGTGGTGGGTCAGAATCTGGGCGACGCCTCTGATCCCCGGACCCATATGTGAGGTGGCCTATGGAGAAGATGCAAAATGAGCAGCATGTGCTGCTGAGCGTAAAGGACCTGGAGGTAAAATTCCGGGTACGGGGCCGGATTTTGACGGCCATTCGGAACATTTCCCTGGATATCTATGAAAACGAGTCCATCGCCATTGTGGGCGAATCCGGCTCCGGCAAATCCGTATTCACCAAGACCTTCGCGGGTATGCTGGATTCCAACGGCTTCATCGAGCATGGGGACATCCTGTTCGACGATGCGGAGCTGGCGGATACCACCGTGGCCCTGACCCCGGCCATCCGGCGGGAGCTGGCGGCGGCGGAAAAGAAGCTGAACGAGCACAGTCGCCTGGAGGCGGGAGCCGCCACCTGGCGGGAGATGCAGGCCCTGGAGACGGAGAAGGAGCGCCGGGCCACGCTGTCGGAGGAAGAGCTGGAAAAGCTGGAGGGCAGCCTGAGCGAGCTGGTGTTCCAGCGGACGGAGCTGTTTAACCTGCGGCAAACTTACGACCCGAACCGGGAGAAGGACAAGATTCGCCAGGCGGGGCAGCAGCTGAAGGAAATGGACGCCCGGATTAAGCAGATGCAGGCGGACAAGAAGGAAAAGATCGCGGCCCGGAAGCGGGAAGCCGCGGCGGATCACGATTTTCAGCAGCGGACGGCGGAGCGGATTCACGCCCTGCAGACCCAGTATAAGGAAGAAACCAGCCGGGAGATCACGGCGGACCAGCGGCAGCGGAATGCCCGGCTGGCCCGGGAGATCGTGCTGTCCGTGGGCCGCTACGGCGCGGTGAAGCGGCGGCAGGCCACGGGAAAGCTGCTGGAAGAGCTGAAGAAGGCCATGCGGGAAGGGAAGAACCTGGCGGAAGAGTCGGTGTGCAACGCCGTTTTCGAGCCGGTGACCTTCCGGGTCCGCTTCCTGGACGAAAATGGAGACCGGCTCCACGGCACCTGCGTGCTGGACCTGGCTAAGATCAAGGACGCCACGGACTGGACCAAGGTCCGGGGAACCCGTATCGCCACGGTGTTCCAGGATCCCATGACCAGCCTGAACCCCATCATTACCATCGGCAAGCAGATCACCTCCGTCATTCTGAAGCATCAGGACTGCTCCGAGGTGGAGGCCCGGAAGCGGGCCCTGGAGCTGATGAAGAAGGTGGGTATTCCCAACGCGGAAAAGCGCTTTGATGATTATCCCTTCCAGTATTCTGGCGGCATGCGCCAGCGCATCGTCATCGCCATCGCCCTGAGCTGCCAGCCGAAGATCCTGATCTGCGACGAGCCCACCACGGCCCTGGACGTGACCATTCAGGCCCAGATTCTGAAACTGCTGAAGGATCTGCAGAAGGAATTCCAGTACACCATCGTGTTCATTACCCATGACCTGGGGGTGGTGGCCAACATCGCGGACCGGGTGGCGGTGATGTACGCTGGGCAGATCGTGGAATACGGCGAGGTGGAGGAGGTCTTCTACGACCCGCGGCATCCCTATACCTGGGCTCTGCTGTCCTCCCTGCCCCAGCTGGCGAAGAAGGACACCGTGCTCTATTCCATCACGGGCACGCCGCCCTCCCTGTACAACAAGATTGTGGGGGATCCCTTCGCGCCCCGGAACCCCTATTGCATGAAGATTGACACCCTGAAGGAGCCGCCCATGTTCCAGGTTTCGAACACCCATTTTGCCAAGACCTGGCTGGAGGATCCAAGATCCCCGAAGGTGAAGAAGCCGGAGATCATCGAGAATATTCACGAGAAGCTGGTAGAGGCTTTTAATATTTAAGACAGAGGAAATTCAACATGGCAAATCAAGCAAACAACGCGGCGCATCTGCCGGAGCACGGGGAGATCAACCAGGAGGGCCGGGAAATCCTGCTGAGCCTGAAGAATGTGGATATCACCTTCGGCAAGGACGAGAACGCCGTTCGGGCGGTGAAAAACGCCTCCTTTGATATTTTCAAGGGGGAGACCTTCTCCCTGGTGGGGGAATCTGGATCCGGCAAGACCACCATCGGCCGGGCGGTGATCCGGGTGAATCCCTGCGCGGCGGGCGAGATTCAGTATAAGGGAGTTCGCATCTCCGGAAAGATCCCCCGCAGCCTGGACCGGGAAGTGATCCGGAACATCCAGATGGTTTTCCAGGACCCCGCCGCCTCCCTGAACGAGCGGGCCACGGTGGATTACATCATCTCCGAGGGGCTGTATAACTTCCACCTGTTCGAGAACGAAGCGGACCGGGTGAAGAAGGTGGAGACCATCATCGACGAGGTGGGCCTGCTGCCGGAGCATCTGACCCGCTATCCCCACGAGTTCTCCGGCGGACAGCGGCAGCGCATCGGTCTGGCCCGGGCCATGGTCATGGAGCCGGAGCTGGTCATCGCCGACGAGCCCATCTCCGCCCTGGACGTGTCCATTCGGGCCCAGGTGCTGAACCTGATGAAGAAATTCCAGAAGGAGCGGGATATCACCTACCTCTTCATTGCCCATGACCTGTCCATCGTCCGGTTCATCTCCGACCGCATTGCTGTCATTTACAAGGGAGATATTGTGGAGATCGCTGAGACGGACGAGCTGTTCAATTATCCCCTGCATCCCTATACCCGGTCCCTGATTTCCGCCATTCCCATTCCGGACCCGAAGCTGGAAAAGCACAAGGCGCTGTTTACCTACGACCCTTCTGTGCATGATTATTCCACGGATAAGCCCTCCCTGCAGGACATCGGGCATAATCACTTCGTCTTCGGCAACGCCAAGGAAATCGAAGCCTACAAGGCCCAGCGGGAATCCGGCACGCCCCTGAAATCCATCACCATCCTGCCGGAGGGGGAGGAAGCGCCCTCCAGCGTGGAGACGGACACCACCGTGGACGAGGACTTCCTGCAGACCCCGGTGCATGACACGGGAAACATCTGGCTGGCGGTGCTGGCCTTCTTCCTGCCGGTCTTAGGCTTGGTGGGGACGCTGCTGTTCAAAAAATATCACCATTTCCGGAACTATAAGGTCTGCAAGAAGGGGACCATCGCGGGCTTCGCGGTGATCGGCGTGATCATCGCGCTGTTCGGCCTCTTCTTGCTGCTATCGGTGCTATAGCCTTCCTGGAGCAAACGGATGAAACGGGAAGCGAGAGATATCAGAGAACGAATGCCCAGACCGGTAAAGCGCATTCCCCTGGAGGAAAACCCCACGGGAAAGCGAATCGCCGGCGCCCTGGTGGCGCTGGCGGTGGCCGGTCTGGCGCTTTTCTTTGCCCTGCGGGGATTGACGCAGGTGGACGCGGGATGGACCTGGATCGAAGGGGATTCCGCGGAGGGACCCGTGACGGAGGTGCGCCTGTGGGCGGAGCTGGGGGCCGAGAGCGACAGCCCCCTGACGGAGCGGAGATATTTGACGAAGCTCTTCTCCCAAGCCTCCCGGGAGCTGTACACCCTGTTCACCCCCTATGAGATCGTCTCCGGGGTGCAGAATCTATGGTGGATCAATCATCACCCCAATGAGGAGATTCAGGTGGATCCTCGATTGTACGGCGCCCTGCGGGAAAGCGCGGAGGCCGGACGGCAGATTTTCTTGGGGCCGGTTTATGAAATCTGGGACGGGGTTTTTTTCAGCGAAAGCGACGGGGAAGCCCAGGAAGCGGATCCCCTGCTGAACCCGGAGACGGGGGCAGTGCTGGCGGAAATGATGGCGCTGCTGGGCCGGGAGGATCAGATTTCCCTGGATTTTCTGGCGGAAAACAAGGTGCGGCTGAACCTGGCGCCGGAGCTGGCGGCCCTGGGCGCGGAAATGGGGACGGACCGATACCTGGACTTTGGATGGACTCAGAATGCCTATATCGCGGATTTGCTGGCGGAGGCGCTGGGGCAGGCGGGATGGACCCGGGGCATCCTTTCCAGCCCGGATGGATTCATCCGGTGCCTGGATGACCGGGGGCCCTTTACCCTGGAGGTGCTGACATCGGAGACGGGAAAAATCTCCCAGGCCGCCCTGGCGGAATATGAGGGCCCGGCGGCGGCGCTGCAGCTGCTGCCCACGCCCCAGGGCACCCGACGTCGGTTTTACCAATACGGGGACGGAACGCTGCGAACGACCTGGATCTCAACGGAGGACGGGCAGCCCCATCAGGGGGCGGACAGCTGGACGGTGCTCTCTCCCGGCGGAACCTGCGGCGGAGCGCTGCGGGCGACGCTGGAGCTGATCACCGCGGAGAAGCTGGGTGCGAGTCAGATGGAGACGCTGGCCCAGGAAGGAATCAGTGCCCTGGTCCAGCAAGGGGACAACATGTATTTGATTGGCGATGGCCTCCGGCTGATGGAGGGACCATAAAACAGGAGAACCCATCTCCTGTTTTTTATTTGTCTCTGGGGAGCATCGAAAAAACATTGTGGACATTGAAAAAGGGAAGAAAAGGGTGATAAGATAGGCTCATGCGTCAGGAAAGGAAGGAAGGCGTAAAAATGATCAAGCTATATGAAAGTGGAATATATCTGGCAGCGGGCCGGGAGATCGTGCCCGAAGGGGAGGCGGAAGCCTATTTTTCCGCCCAGGGAAAGACGGTGGACAAGGAGGCGGCCCGGCGCGGGACCATCGCCTGGTCCATCCTGCAGCAGCACAACCAGTCCGACAGCATGGAGAAGTTGCGGCTGCGGTTCGACGCCATGGCCTCCCATGACATTACCTTCGTGGGCATTATCCAGACGGCCAAGGCCTCGGGCATGGATCATTTTCCCATGCCCTATGTGCTGACCAACTGTCATAATACCCTGTGCGCCGTGGGCGGGACCATCAACGAGGACGACCATATGTTCGGCCTCTCTGCGGCGAAGAAATACGGCGGCATCTATGTGCCCCCGCATATCGCGGTCATCCATCAATACATGCGGGAGATGCACGCCGGATGCGGCAAGATGATCCTGGGCTCCGACAGCCATACCCGTTATGGTGCCCTGGGGACCATGGCCATTGGCGAGGGTGGCGGTGAACTGGTGAAGCAGCTGCTGGAGGACACCTATGATGTGAACTATCCTGGGGTGGTCTGCGTCTATCTGGACGGCGCGCCCCAGCCCTTCGTGGGGCCCCAGGATATCGCCCTGGCCATCGTGGGGGCGGTGTTCAAGAACGGCTATGTGAAAAACAAGGTGATGGAATTCGTGGGGCCTGGCGTAGCGGCCATGAGCACGGACTATCGCAACGGCGTGGACGTCATGACCACGGAAACCACCTGCCTTTCCTCCATCTGGCGGACGGATGAGGAAACCCGCGCCTTCCTGAAGGCCCATGGCCGGGAGGAGGATTATCGGGAGCTGAACCCGGCGGAGGTGGCTTATTATGACGGGTGCGTCTACATCGACTTGAGCCAGATCAAGCCCATGATTGCCTTGCCCTTCCATCCCTCCAACACCTATACCATCGACGAATTGAACGCCAATTTGGAAGATATCCTGGCGGAGACGGAGAAGGAAGCGGCGAAGGTGGCCGGAGGCCGGGCGGAATTCACCCTGCGGGACAAGATCGAAAACGGCCGGCTGCGGGTGCAGCAGGGGGTCATTGCCGGATGCGCCGGCGGCAACTATACCAACGTGGTAGAGGCGGCCCGGCTGCTGAAGGGGAAGAACATCGGGGACGGGGAATTCTCCCTGTCCGTCTATCCCTCCTCCCAGCCGGTGTTCATCAACCTGACCCGCCAGGGCTACGCGGCGGATCTGATGGAGGCCGGCGCCATCGTGCGCACCGCCTTCTGCGGCCCCTGCTTCGGAGCAGGGGATACGCCCTGCAACAACGGTCTGTCCATCCGGCATACCACGCGGAACTTCCCCAACCGGGAGGGCTCCAAGCCTGGCAACAGCCAGATGGCGGCGGTGGCCCTGATGGACGCCCGGTCCATCGCGGCCACGGCTGCCAACGGTGGTATTCTGACCTCGGCGGAGACCTTCGACGGATGGGGTGATACGCCGGAATACACCTTTGATCCCACGGTCTATCAGCGGCGGGTGTATCAGGGATTTGGGAAGGCCACGGGGGAGAACCTGGTGTTCGGCCCCAATATCAAGGACTGGCCCCGGATGAGCGCCCTGACGGAGAACATCCTGCTGCGGGTTTGCTCCAAGATTCTGGACCCGGTGACCACCACGGACGAGTTGATCCCCTCCGGGGAGACCTCCTCCTACCGCTCCAATCCCCTGGGCCTGGCGGAATTCACCCTGAGCCGCCGGGATCCGGAATATGTGGGCCGCTCCAAGGAAGTGGATCGGATAGAAAAAGCCCGGGCCGCAGGAGAGGATGTGCTGGCGGCGGAGCCGGCGCTGAAGGAGATCTACGATCGGATTCACGCCCTGCCCGGCCAGGAAGCGGTGGACCCCCAGGGGACGGAGATCGGCTCCCTGGTGTACGCGGTGAAGCCCGGGGACGGCTCCGCCCGGGAACAGGCGGCCTCTTGCCAGCGAGTGCTGGGCGGGCTGGCGAACATTACGAAGGAATATGCCACCAAGCGGTACCGCTCCAACGTCATCAACTGGGGCATGTTGCCCTTCCAGATGGCGGCGGAGCCCACGGATCTGGAGGTAGGGGATTACATCTACGTACCCGGGGCGTTGTCCGCTCTGGCGGGAGACATGAAGGAGATTCCCGCCTATGTGCTGAAGGCGGAGGGAGCCCGGGAGCTGAAGCTGTTCATCGCCGAAATGACGGAGGACGAAAAGAACATCGTCCGGGCGGGATGCCTCATCAACTATAACCGGCAGAGGAAAGGGCTGTAAAATCCATTGACGGGAAGCGCGGAAAAGTTGTACAATATCCCCAGGGAGAACCGCCGTGGAGCGGCGGGAGCATAAATAAGGGAAAGGGATGATTTACGATGGCGATCAATCTGACCAAGCTGCCCACCCGGAAGCACGGGCTGGCGCTGCGGGTGGCGAAGGGGCATTTTGCCACCAACCATAGCCACACCAATTATTATATCGACGTGACGGCGCAGAAATTCCGCCTCAGCGAGGCCAAGGCCGTGGCCCATGAGCTGACGGCGGAATACAAGTACCGCGGCGCGGTGGATACCATCCTCTGCCTGGATGGCACGGAGGTGATCGGAGCCTGCATGGCCAGCGACATGATGAAGGCCCAGGTGCTGACCAGCAACGAGCATGGCAGCCTGTACGTGGTGACGCCGGAGCATACCACCGGCAGCCAGCTGATCTTCCGGGAGAATACCATGCCCATGATTACGGGGAAGCATGTGCTGATTCTGCTGGCCAGCGTCAGCACCGGCTATACCGCCGACGCCGCCATGCAGGCCATTCAATACTACGGTGGCCAGGTGGTAGGGATCGCCTCCATCTTCGCCTCGGTGAAGGAATGCGGCGGCGTGCCGGTGACCCATATTTTCGACACCAACGATCTGCATGATTATGGCAGCTGGGAGGCCCATTCCTGCCCCCTGTGTCAGCAAGGGAAGAAGATCGAGGCCCTGGTGAACTCCTACGGGTATTCTAATTTGTAATGATGTGTGCGTGTGGGAGTGAAACACCCTTCGCACGAGCTGAGAAATGTAGAGAAGCGAAAGCTTCTCTCTTTTTTATAGTACAAAAGGAATACAATCTTCGCTATTGCATTCCGGGAGATTTGTGATAGGATAAAACCTGTTTAGAGGCGCGGTTGACAAGAGTAGCGCGGAGGAGCCCGGCCGGGGCGAGGAGGACGCGTGAAAGGGGAGGCCGCCGAAATGAGACCCAAGGGCAAGGGGGCTTGTTGGGCAGGGGGAGAAGATCCCTCTGACTGTCACAGCCGCAAGGCTGTGGAGCGCTATTCACTGAAACCGGGATTTGTCCTCCTTGTGTGGGGGAAAAGCGGGCAGCGATAGCGTCGTTGCTTTTTTCTTTATTTTGGGATGGAAACAGAAGGAGGACAAGAAGAATGAGAAAGTGGATTGCAATGCTGATGGTGGCCATGCTGCTGATGGGCTCCCTGGCCTTGGCGGATGTTCCCTCCGGGGTGGAGGATGGGGTGCTGACCGTGGCCATGGAATGCGCCTACGCCCCCTACAACTGGGCGCAGCCTGATGATTCCAATGGCGCGGTGCCGATTAAGGATCATCCCGGCCTGTACGCCAATGGATATGACGTCATGATGGCTAAGGCCATTGCCGAGGCCAATGGATGGGAGCTGGAAGTGGCTCAGCTGGATTGGGACAGCCTGATCCCCGCCGTGCAGAGCGGCATTGTGGACGCGGTCATCGCCGGCCAGAGCATGACGGCGGAGCGGATGGAAGCGGTGGATTTCGCCGGCCCCTATCTGTACGCCACCATCGTGGTGCTGGCCAAGGAAGGCAACCCCAACACGGAAGCCACGGGCATTAGCCAGCTGAAGGGTACCGCCACCAGCCAGAGCGGTACCATCTGGTATGACACCTGCCTGCCCCAGGTGGCGGGCGCGACGGTGATTCCCCCGGCGGAATCCGCCCCGGCCATGCTGATGGCGGTGGAGAGCGGCACGGTGGACTTTGTGTGCACCGATATGCCCACGGCCCAGGGCGCCCTGATCGCCTATCCGGATCTGAAGCTGCTGGACTTCGCGGGCAGCGGGGATGATTTCGAGGTGTCCGACGAGGATATCAATATCGGTATTTCCATCCAGAAGGGGAACACCGTGCTGCTGGACGCGCTGAATGCTTATCTGGCGGACAAGACGGCGGAGGACTTCAATGCCCTGATGGCCCAGGCCATTGCGGTGCAGCCCCTGAGTGAGTAAAATCAAAATGCTTACACAGTTATTTTCAGACATTGGGTCCATCTGGGCCAAATATGGCACGGTATATCTGACGGGCATCGGGAACACCCTGATCCTGGCCACGGTGGCTACCTTGATTGGCTGCGTCATCGGGTTTTTCTGCGGTATTCTGCAGACCATTCCCTATGGGCCTGGGGACGCCTGGATCAAAAAGGCACTGCTGAAGCTGCTGCGGGCGGTGATCCGGATCTATGTGGAGGTATTCCGGGGAACGCCCATGATCCTGCAGGCGGTGTTCATCTATTACGGCATGCCTTATTTCTTCGGCGTGTCCTTCAAGGATATCTGGACGGTGAGCATCCTGGTGGTCTCCATCAACACGGGAGCTTACATGGCGGAATCCGTCCGGGGCGGCATCATGAGCATCGATGCGGGCCAGTTCGAGGGGGCCCGGGCCATCGGCATGAATCATTTCCAGACCATGCTGTACATCGTTTTGCCCCAGACCCTGCGGAACATCATGCCCCAGATTGGCAACAACTACATCATCAACGTGAAGGATACCTCCGTTATGTTCATCATCGGCTTCCAGGATTTCTTCGCCGTGCACAAGATGGTCAGCGGAGCGGTGTTCAAATATTTCCCCTCCGCGTTCCTGGAAATGGGCGGATATCTCTTCCTGACGCTGCTGGCCAGCTTCCTCCTGCGGAAGCTGGAGAAGAAGCTGGCGGGGGAAAGCAATTACGAGCTGGTGAACACGGATCAGCTGGTGATGACCGCTGGCACCTATCAGTTCTCCGGTAGCGCGCCCTACGAGGAGAAGAATAAGGATTATCAGGGGGAGAAGCCATGAGTGAAGCGATTTTAGAGATTCGGCATCTCTCCAAGACCTTCGGGACCCACGCGGTGCTGAAGGATGTGGATTTCACCGTCAACAAGGGGGACGTGACTTCCATCATCGGCGCCAGCGGCAGCGGCAAGAGCACGCTGCTGCGGTGTGTCAACCTGCTGGAAACCCTGACCACAGGGGAGATTTTGTTCCATGGGGACAGCGTTACCGGGGGCAAGATCAACCAGAGCGCCTATCGGGCCCGGGTGGGCATGGTGTTCCAGAGCTTTAACCTGTTCAACAACCTGACGGTGCTGGACAACTGCGTCATCGGCCAGCGGAAGGTGAACAAAGCACCGAAAAATGAGGCCCGGGATCGGGCGCTGTACTACCTGAACAAGGTGGGTATGCTGCCTTACATCAATGCCCGGCCGGCCCAGATCTCCGGCGGACAGAAGCAGCGGGTGGCCATCGCCCGGGCCCTGGCCATGGAGCCGGAGGTGCTGCTGTTCGACGAGCCCACCTCGGCCCTGGATCCGGAAATGGTGGGAGAGGTGCTGGACGTTATGAAGAGCCTGGCGGCGGAGAAGATGACCATGCTGGTGGTGACCCATGAGATGAGCTTCGCCCGGGATGTCAGCACCCAGGTGGTATACATGGCGGACGGGGTCATCGTGGAGGAAGGGCCTCCCGGCCAGGTGCTGACCAATCCCCAGGATGCCCGGACCAGGGAATTCCTGAAACGATTCCTGGGCCAAAGTAATTAAAAATCGCTCCCTCGCTTGGCGGGGGAGCTTTTGTTGTCGTTTTTTCAGGGGCTGATGAGCCGCAGCAGCGGGGAGGAGGCCTCCGACAGGGGCCAGAGCAACCGTCCGGCCAGCCGGGGGGTGATTCCTACTGCGGGGGTCATCCGCAATCTTCTCCAAGGGAAACGGGAGGAGAAGATGGGATAGAGGGCCAGATTCCGGCCAGAGGTGGGCAGGGCGGAAATGCTGCCAGAAGCGCTTGGAACAGCGGCGGAGGAGCTGACTCCAGCGCTGTAGGATCCGAAGTTGGAGGTATCCTCTGGGAAGGAGCCTTCAGGGAAGGCATAGAAGCCTGCGTAGTCATAAGCCTGAGTGAGGTCCGGCTGCGCCGTAGGGACGGAGCTGGGATTCAATAGGTCAAAATAATCATTATATGTAGGGTCGGTGGTCGTGACCGGGGTGGGAACAGCGGTGGGGGCCTGCGTCGGCGGGGCGGTCACCTGAGGCGGAACCGCCGTGGGCTCCTGGGTAGGCACCGGGGAAGGAACCAAGGTGGGCTCGGGAGTGACATAGATGATGATGGGAGTGGGAGAAATAAAATAATAATCCGTTGAAATGGGGGTTGAGGTGGGGACTATTGTCGGAGAAACCGTAGCAGAAGGAATGGTGGTGGGTGTGGGAGTAGGCGTTGCCGTAGGAACGGGCGTGGCTGTGGGAACAGGCGTAGCGGTGGGCACGGGCGTGGGCACCGCGGTGGGGGTGGCGGTAGGCACAGAGGTAATCACCGGCGTGGCGGTGGACGCGGGCAGGGAGGTGGCAGGGGGCGGATTATTCACCCCTCTTTGCTCCGAGAGGCTGGGAATGCGCGTAGCGGGGACGATGACTTCCCCACAGACGGAGCAGGTGCCCGGCCCGGTGGTCCCATCCTGGGTTTCCGTAGGGCCTACATAGCTATTGTAGAGCACATATCCCTCGCCGGATTCGAGATGGCTGTGGGCCAGGGCCCCGGAGCACACCATCAGCCCCAACAGCAGGATCATCCAAAAGCGTTTCTTCATCATCATATTCCGCTCCTTGCACGAGAAGACGCCCAGGGGAGGGCGCGTTCTTTGTTCCTTTTCAGCCCCTGTATTATACCCGCAGCCAGGAAGCATAGACAAGGTGGAGAATCATATACCCTGGGGGTTCCGGTTGCGCCAAATTCCCGGGAGTGTTATACTGTGTCTCATCCAATGGACGGAAGAAAGGAAGGAAAATGCCATGCGGAAAAGCAGGATTTTCGGAATGATATTGATCGTAGCCCTTCTCCTGGGCACCCTGGCTCAGGCGGAAACAGCGGCCCTGACGGGGGATGAAATTCGAGGGCTGGCGGAGCAGGCTCGCGCCCTGGCGGAGAAATCCCCGGTGCTGAACGACCCCGCTGCGGAGGAGGCCGCTTCCGAGGATGGATTTGCCTTCCAGTTCGATTTCGGCGTCATCTATGGCGATCAGCCGACATGGCAGGCGGAAACGGGAATCAATGCCTTCCTGATCATGGACGAGGAAGCGGCCGGGCCCCGGGGGCTCGCCATTGACTGGGAAGTGAACCGGGTGATGGCTGCCATCCCTAGCGACAACCAGGAAATGAACGGCAGCTATGAGGAGGCCGTGCTCTATCTGGAAGGGGAGGCGGAGGGCCTGTTCCGCTATGGATTGGTGGAGCGGGATGGACAGCGAATCGCCGCCATGGAATATGGCGAGGTGGATGTGGCTCAGGGCATCAAGATCTCCCTGACCCTGCAGATCAGCGGGGATGGCGTCAGCGGGATTCGGGCGGAGGGCTTTCAGGAGACCTTCGACGCGGCCGCGCTGCGGGATTTATACGGGGAGTTGGAGGCGCTGACCCATCATTATGAATACGCCCGCGTGCCCCGGAGCCAGAATGGGCTGGAGCTGGCGCCCTTCTCGGAGGCGGATCTGGATTTCCCCAGCCTCAGCTTCCGGACGGCGGAGCCGGAGATCTTCGGCAGCAACGTGGATACCCTGATGATGGACAATGAGGATGGCACCTGGCTGCGCCGGGTGGATGGGGACGGCTTTGAGGCGGTGTTCTCCTGCGACAGCGAAGGAAAGAATGCCACGTTGAAGAGCTACGCCATTCTCTCCCCCGAACTGGAGGGCCCCCGGTGCGTGCGGCTGGGAGACCTGTTCCATGAGGACTTCACCCGTTTCCGTAGCGGAGAGGGGGACCTGGACGAGGCGGGCCTGGTGGAGGTGCTCTACGGCCAGGTTGGAAAAGCGCCCTACGGCGTCGCGGAATACGGAGATGGCACGGAAATGACCCTGCGCTATGTGACGGAAACCCTGGGCGGGCCGGATGTGGAGCTGATTCTTAGATATCAGGATACTGTGCTGACAGAGATCATTTTGCACACCGTGGATGAGGAATAAGGAGAAATGCGGATAGATCTGAACTGCCCTGCGGAGCTGGCAGGGGCGGAGCTGGACGAGGGAGCGAATGAGATTCGGCTGATTCTGCGAAACCTGACGGATCGGGACATCAATTCCTGCGAGGCTACCGCCCGGGTGCTGGACCGGGAGGGAAGGGAGCTGGGCCGGACGGTACATCGGGCCCGGGCGCTGAAGGGGAGAGCCCACAGCGCCTTTTCCATGACCCTGCCCATGCTGCTGCCGGAGGGGGCAGCCCGAACGGAAGCCACCATAGACAAGGTTTGGTTCGTGGATAACGAGGTCTGGCGGCGCAGCCCGGATCGGGAAATAGAATACGAGGAGAATGCCCTGCCGCCGGGAAACGATTTGAACGCCCTGAGATACGTGGCGGGGCAGGGGGCCGAGGGCTTTCCCAGCCAACAGGCAGCGGTCTGGGTCTGTGTGTGCGGCCGGGCTAACGGAAACGGAGAGGCCCTTTGTGCCCGATGCCGGCGGCAAAAGGATGCCATTTTTCAGCAATATAATCGCAACGCGGTGCTGCGCCAGGTGAACCAGCGGGAGCGGCAGCTGGATTTGCAAACCCGGGGCGCCCGGGAGGAGGCAGCTCAGCTGCAGCGAGTTCGGGAGGCGGAATATGATCAGCGGCGGGCCCGGCGGCGCCGAGCGAAGCGGATCGTAGCGGTTGGCTGTGTCATCGCGGTGCTGGCAGTGGCTGGGGTTTATGTTATTGCGCCGGGGATTCGCCTGTGGCAGGCGGACACCGCCCTGCGGGAGGAGCGCCTGGAGGAGGCCCACCAGATGCTGACTGAGCTGGGAAGCTTCCCGGGGGCGGAAAGCCGCCTGGCGGAGACGGAGGCTCGCATGGACTGGCGGGATGGAGAAAAGGCTGCGGAGGCTTCCGATGCGTTTTCCCCGGAGGAGATGCGGGCGCTGGCAGCGCGCCTGCGGGCTACCGAGGGGGCAGAGGAGATCGCCCTGGCGGAGAAGGTAGAGCTTTCCCTGGGCCGGGCGCTGCTGCAGGCGGGAGACCTGGAGGGCGTGGAAACGCTGCTGCAGGGGCTGCCGGAGGAGCTGGCCGGCCGGGATGCTTTGGCGGCGGATTGCGCCTTTGCCCGAGGGCAGGAAGCCATGGCGGCCCGGGAATATGAAAAGGCCAGAGAAATCTTTCTGGCCTTAGGGGATTATCCTGGCGCGGCGGAACTGGCAACGGAAGCCCTGTACGCCCCAGCCCTGGGGCTTATGGAGGCAGGAGAGTATGACCAGGCGATTGATATTTTTCAGCAGATTTCTGGCTATCAGGACAGTGAAGCGCTGATCTCCCAGTGCTGGTATCTCAAGGGATACACCCTGGAAACCCAGGGGGAGGCGGAGGAGGCCCGGTTGGCCTATCTGGCGGCTGGGGATTTTGAGGACGCGGCGGAGCGGGCCCTGGCCATTCGCTGGCCCCAGGCGGAGGCCCTCCTGGCGGCCCAGGATTATGAAGGCGCCCTGCCGCTCTATCGGGAGCTGGATGGTCAGGGGGACGCCCGGGCGAAATGGATCCAATGCGCGACAGCACTGGCTAGGGCGGATTATCGAAAGCGGGATTACGCGGCGGCGGCAGCCTGGCTGGAGGATTTGCCGGAGGATACGAAGGATACCACCCAGATTCGTACTCGGGCCCTGTACCTGGGGGCGAAGGCGGCGGCCAATCGAGGAGAGCTGGAGACCGCCATCGAGATGATCGAGCGGGTGATTACCTACAGCGATTCCGCCCGGAATGCCCGAAACTGGCGGCTGACCCTGGCCCGGCAGCAAATGGACGCGGAGGATTACGACGGGGCCAGAGAGATCCTGGCGCCCATCGCGGAAAACTATAATGCTCAGCGGCTGATGCGGGAGATTGAGGAAAAGACAGCGGTGCAGGAATCCGCGGAGGAAGCGGAGCAGGAATGAGCCGAAGGAAATGATGATGAAAGCTCCCCCGGGTCGCGGGGGAGCGAGAAAACGTTTGTAAAATCAACAAAGTAAGCAAAATGCTTTTACGCTGATATGAATAAATCAGCGTTTCCCGAAAACCAAAAAATGTAGAGGGGAGGGAGCGGACCGTGACAGGGAAAAGGCAGTGGATTCCAGAGTTGGATGGCCTGCGAGTGCTGATGATCTTCCTGGTCAGCTGGTATCACATCTGGCAACAGAGCTGGCTGACGCCGGTGATCGGTGGGACCTCCCTGGACCCCCTGCTGCGCAGCGGATACCTATGGGTGGATGGCACAGTGCTGATGAGCGCCTTCCTGCTGTATCGGCCCTATGCCGCGGCCCGGCTTCGGCAGGCTCCCTTGCCGGAGATTCGCGCCTTTTATCATCGGCGGGCCCGGAGAATTCTCCCCGGGTATTACACCATTTTGGCCCTGACCTTCTTTGGCATCTGTCTGCCCTATGGCCTGTACAGCTCCCCGCAATTTATGGTGAAGGATCTGGCGACGCACCTGACCTTTCTTTTCCCCTTCTTTGGGGACACCTATCTGAGCACGCCCCTGGGGGCGGCCTGCTGGACGCTGGCCATCGAGGTACAGGCCTATGTGCTGTTCCCCTGGGTGGCGCGGGCTTCCCTGAAGCATCCAGGGCGAGTTTTTGGCGGCATGGTGGCGCTATGCCTGGGCTTCCGGGCCTGGTGCCTATGGAGCCTGACCGATTTCAACCTGGTCGTGAATCAGCTGATCAACTTCCTGGATCTGTACGCCCTGGGATGCGGATTGGCCTGGACCTATGAAAGGCTGCAGGCCCGGGAGCAGGAAAGGGGCAGCCTGTTCCGGGGTTCCGGATGGGTGGCGACGGCGGTCTTCCTGCTGGCCTGCGGGGGCATGTGCCGGATGATCCAGATCCAGGCGGCCTCCAGCGTTTACACGGTGGGGTACGGCCTGGGCGGATGGATCAGCCGGGGGCTGCGCATGGCGGTTCCTTCCAGCAATTATCCTGTGATCCAGCGGAACCAAATGATCTATCGGCCGGCTTATGGGCTGCTCTTTGGCGCCATGATGCTCTCCGCACCCTTTAGCCTGAAGCCGCTGCGGAAGCTGCTGGGGAACCGGGTGACCCATTTTCTGGCGGGGGTCAGCATGAATTATTATCTGGTCCACCAGACCGTGATCGTGCATATGCGCCGGATCGGCTTCCCGAATAGCGAATATGAGTATCCCAACCAGGCGGGGGATCGGCCCTGGCAGCTGCAATATACCCTCTGGGCCTTTGGCCTGAGCCTGGCAGCCGCCATCGCAATCACTTATCTGGCGGAAAAGCCGATCCAGCGATGGCTGGACCGACGGGCAGCAAAAAACCTCCCTTTGCAGGGAGGTTAAGGGATCAAAAGATTGCTTATTTCTTTTCCTTCCGGGCGGAGCCACGGATGGTGGCATTGGGGGCGGAGGCCTGCTTCATGAAGGCGCTGGGGCTGATGCCCACAATGTTCTTAAACTGCTTGGAAAAATGGTAGGGATCCTGCATGCCGACCTCGATCCCCGCCTGGCGGACGGAATAGTTCTGATCCCGCAGCAGCTCCTTGGCCCGCTCCATCTTGCAATGGAGCACATAGCTCAGGGGCGGCATGCCCACCTCGGCGACAAAGCGCTTGCGGAAGGTTTCCATGGGCATGCGGGAGATGGCCGCCATCTCCGCCAGAGAGAAATTATCGCGATACTGATTGGCGCGCAGGGTATCCACCACCTTGGCGATTTCGTGGCTCAGCATGGCATCCATGGCCACGGGCTGGCCCCAATGGCTGGCGATCATGCCATAGAGCAGATGCTGGAGCTGATAGGTGGCGTCCGAGCTGCCGGAATGGCGAACGATGACCTGCACGATCTGGGCGGCAAGGTACAGCTGGCTGGGCAGCGCGCCCTGGCGCAGGGGCATATGGAGCAGCGCCCCCATCTTCCGGACCACCAGAGGGCTCAGGGGGCCCTCCAGGGCGATCCAGAGGCAACGGGCATGCCCGGCCGTTTCCACCTCGCAGGGGCGATTCCCCCCGGGGAGGAAGCAAGTAGAACCAGTTTTCAGGGCCAGTTCGTGCTGATCCCACCGGAGCAGCACATCGCCGGCCTCCACCGCCAGCCAGACCCATTGCTCGTGTTCCCGAAGGGGATAAACCCCTTTTTCCAGCACAAAGCTGCCGGCGGCGTGAATCCAGGCGCCGCTGGCCAGGGTAAGACTCCCCGGCTTGTGGAAGCCCTCCACCGCCAGGGAAGCCAGTTCGTCGGGGATGTTTTGCAGTAAGTAGGCGTCCATGGCGTTCCCTCCGTTCCTTTTGACCATTTTAGACAAATCCAATGGTAGTATAATCTGATTTGTCAAGAATGTCAATGGTTTTGGACAAAAAAATAGTCAGGAGATTTTCAAAAAAATGAGCAGAATCGGCAGACTGAGGACCTACGCGGAGACCCATGGCTGGGGATATACCCTGCGCCGGCTGGGGGAGAAGGCGGGGCAGGAGATTTTCGGAACCTGGGACCGGCAGTGGCGCCGGGAACGGGTGACGGAGGAGGAGCTGCAGCGCCAGCGGGAAAACCCGCCCGCTGCCGGGCTCCTCAGCGTGGTGATTCCCGTATATAATACGAAGGAGATTTATTTGCGGGAGCTGCTATCCAGCCTGCGGGCCCAAAGCTACGAAAACTGGGAGGCCATTCTGTACGACGGGGGCAGCGACCGGCCGGAGACCATCGGGCTGCTGGACCGGGCGGCGGGGGAGGAGCCCCGATTCCGGGTGGTTCATGGGAAAGAAAATTTGGGCATCGCCGGGAACACCAACGCCGCCATCGCCATGGCCCGGGGGGAATACATCGCCCTGTGCGATCATGACGACGTGCTGACGCCGGACGCCCTGTGGCGGATGGGGGAGGCCATCGCCCGGGAGCATCCGGATCTGCTGTACTCAGATGAGGACATGATGACGGAAAATGGCCGGCGGCATATGGATCCTCACCGGAAGCCGGAATTCCAGCCGGAAACCCTGGCGGCGGATAATTACCTGAGCCATTTGGGGGTCATCCGCGCGGAAACCCTGCGGCAGGTGGGCGGTTTCCGGGAAGGATATGACGGCAGCCAGGATCATGAGCTGTATCTGCGCATTGCGGCCCATACGGATCGCATTGCCCATGTGCCCTACATTCTATATAGCTGGCGGAAGCTGAGTACCTCCCTGAGCCGGCAGCATCTGGATCAATGCCTGTGGGCGGGATGCCGGGCCAATGAGGATCTCTCCCCCCTCCCAGTGGTGGCCATCCCGGTGGATCAAAAGATTCGGCTCTGGTATGATTTCCCCCGGGGAAAAAAGGTGGAGGCGATTATCTTCTGCAGCGATGAGGGGGGCTGTCGGGCCGCCTGGGAGGATTTGAACGCCCAGGCTCCCTGGCCCAATTTGCAGGCCACCCTGGCGGTGACGGATCTGGAAGGACTATATGATACCCTGAACCAGGCGGCGGCGGAAAGCGAAGCTGATTATCTGCTTTTCCTGGATGCGGCGGGCATGGTGGAAACCCGGCATTTTTTCCGGGAGTTGCTCATGTACGCCCAGAAGGATGGAGTGGCCGGAGTGACGCCGGTGTTGGTGGACGGTAAGAACCGAATCTCCTTCGGCGGATGGGTGAATGGCCGGAACGACCAGATGGGGCTGAAAAATGGAGCAGGAGGGCCCCGGGATCGGATGAATAAGGTGCATAACGTGGAGGGCTGCTGCCCTTGCTGCATGATGGTTCGCCGGGATCAATTTGTGCCCTTCGGCACCCGGGACGAAAGCAAGCGATATGTCTATACGCCCCATGCGGTCTTTCTCTGCGAAGACATGGCGGTGATTCAAAGATCCCCTTTTGATGACGATGGACGCGAATGAGTGTTGCTTTATAACGCATCTGCTCTTTCGATTTGCAAGGGAGCTTTCATATAATAAATTTCCCGGCCGAAAGGCCGGGGATAAAGAGAACGAAACAGCGAAACGCCCTCCCCGGCAGGGGAGGGCGAGCGTTTTTGGGGATTACTTATGCCCGTTGGGGGCGTTGTCGATGGCATACTGGATGGCTTCCGTGTGCAGGCTATCCACCTTCTTGCTGCCGTGGGTCCAGCTGTTGGTGAAGTGCAGACAAACCTGACCCTTCATGTCGTTGGTGGCGATGGTGTCACCTTCGGGATAGTTATGCGGGATGCCATACAGGGAGCAGGCGAAGGTCCGATTCCCAATGGTGACCAGGGAGGGCCGACGCTGGTACAGGTTCTTGTTGGCGATCTCCTGGGCGGTGGTGACGCCATAGGCCTTGCACAGCCGGGCGGTGTCCGCCGCCGTCAGAGGCTCGCAGTCCACGTGGTAGCCGCCGCTCCAGCGGTGGGCCCACCAGACGATGCCGGTCTTTACGTCATAAACCTTATAGTTGGCGCCCTTGGCCCACATCTCGTTGATGCCGCCGGTCCACCAGTCGATCTTTTCCGCGGGATAGATGGTCATGGTCAGATTGCTGGAATCCGCCGCGCCCACGGGCACGGTGCCATAAAGGGCGTGCTGGGTCGCCGCGCCGGCGATGCCATCCACGCTGAGCCCAGCGGCTCGCTGGAAAGCCCGAACCGCCTTTTCCACGGCGGAGGTGTATTTGCTGGTAACGGTGCCGGTGAAATATCCCCGATCCTTCAGGGCCTGCACCAGCTCCGTAACAGCGGTGCCAGTGGAGCCCAGCTTCAGGGTCGTGTAGGTCGCCTCCGTCTGGGAGGTGGTGGCGGTCACTACGGCGCCGGTGGGCGCTTCCGTGGGTTCCGGCGTGGGGGTGGAGGATCCATCGGCGTTGACGATGGTCACATAGCTGCCATGCACGTAGCCATAGCCCAGGTTCGAGGTATAAACCCGATACCAGGTGACGCCGTTGACTGTGGTAGGCTCCCCATAGTAAGCCAGCACGGTTCCCTTCGTGGAGATGCGTCCCAGGAGGGAGGTGTAGCCCGCCTTGATCCGCAGATTGACGTCGGAGGAGGTGGTTTTTACATATCCAGTAGCGTTGCTGTCCGCGACGGCTGCCGGGGCCTGGGTGACGTTGGCATCCGCCGGGGAATCGCTGCTGGTGTTATCGCTGGTGTTCTCGGTAGTGGAGGTGACCTTCACCACATCGCTGCGCAGATAGCCGCGATTGCCGTCCGCATCCACATAATACCAGGTGTAGCCGCTCTTTTGTACTGGTGCCAGTAGATAGGGCAGCGTTACATTCTTGGCGATTTGCTTAATGGTGGTTCCCGCCGGGGTGGCCCGCAGGTTGCATCCGCTCTTGGTGGTGGTCACATAGCCCAGAATGCTGGTTGTGACCGGAGCGGTCGTGGTGGTGGGTTCAGCGGTGATGATGGGGGCCGCCGTGGGGGTGGGGGTAGCGGAGATGGAAACGGAAGAGGAGCTTACCAGCTTCACGCAGTCATTCCGCACATAATAGGTCCGGCCATCCTTTTCCACGGGATACCAGGTGTATCCAGCGGCGTTGGTGGCGGCCCCTGCCAGGGGTAGCACGGAGCCCATGCCCTCCCAGTCGTTCTCCCGGTTATAGGTTCCGTTGGGAGAGGTCCGCAGATGAGCGGAGGTCAGAATCAGCTGCACCGCGTTGTAACCCGTGGTGCTGGGCGGCGCGGCCGTGGGGGTGGGGGTGGCGGTGGGACTGATGGTCACCGCGGCGGCAGCGTTGCCGGAAAGGATCCGGACAAACTCGCTGTTTACGTAGCCCTTCAGCCCCGCGTAGCTGACGCCGTACCAGTAATCATCGCCAATGCCGTCAGGCACGGAGGTAATGTTGACCACCGTTCCCCGGTCCAGCTTCATCATGCTGCGATATTTTTTGCCAGGCCCCTCCCGGAAATTGGTGCCGCCGCTGGAGATGGAACCGGTGGTTCCAGTCACGGTGGTGGAGGTAGAGCTGGAAGAGGCGGAATCGGAGGTAGTGGTTGTGGTGGCGACAGTGGTGGTCGTGGTGGCGCCCGTGTTATTGGACACGGTGGCCGTAACCGCCTTTCCCGCCAGATAATCAGCCGTTTCCTGTTCCGTCAGGGGGCGGAAATATTGATCCGTAATATAGCCCCAATAGGTCCGGGCGGTGGAAGGATCCGTGGCCTCCGGATGGGGGGCGATGACCCGATACCAGTGGTTGCCGCCGGCGTTGGTTTCGCTGTGAATTTCACAGACCCAGCCTACGGGCAGCACAAACCAGTAGGCAGAATTGGTGGAAGCCTCCCGGCGGAGGCGAACGCTCCCGTTAATCACCATCCCGTAGCTTTCCGCCTTGGCGGAGGACAAAAAGACCCCGCTGGGAATCAGAGAGACCCCCAGGCACAGGGCCAGGAACAGCGATAAAACTCGGCTGCGCTTTCTCGTCATCGTGAATCACCTCGATAAAATAGCATTTCACAGACTCATTTTATTTCAAAATTATTACGATGTCAAGATTTCTTTTTAAGAAATTATGTCGAAATTATGCAAAAGTTCAATCTTTACACCACCCCTGTTTTTTGCTATACTTCTTTCTGTTTCAAGGAACAGGAGGTTTTTTTGTCATGCCTGAAATTCCAGCGTATAACCCGAAAGCCATTGAGCCCAAGTGGCAAAAAATTTGGGCGGAAACCCATGCCTTCGAGGCAGAAAGCAGCCACGAGAAGCCGAAGTTCTATGGCTTGATCGAATTCCCTTATCCCTCTGGCCATGGGCTGCATGTGGGCCATCCCCGGTCCAACACGGCCATGGATATCATTGCCCGGAAGCGCCGCATGCAGGGATACAACGTGCTCTTCCCCATTGGGTGGGACGCCTTTGGCCTGCCGACGGAGAATTATGCCATCAAAAATCATATTCATCCCGCCATTGTCACCAAGGAGAATATCGACCATTTCCGCAGCCAGCTGCAGATGCTGGGCTTCTCCTTCGACTACAGCCGCGAGGTGGACACCACGGATCCGGACTACTTTAAGTGGACCCAGTGGATCTTCCTGAAGATGTTCGAGCATGGGCTGGTTTTCCGGGATAAGACGCTGGTGAATTACTGCCCCCACTGCAAGGTGGTCCTGTCCAACGAGGACAGCCAGGGCGGCAAGTGCGATATCTGCCATAACGACGTGGTACAGCTGCCCAAGGACGTTTGGTATCTGCGGATTACCGCCTATGCGGATAAGCTGCTGGAAGGGCTGAAGTCCGTGGATTATCCGGAGAATATCGCCCAGCAGCAGGTAAACTGGATCGGCAAATCCACCGGTGCCTTCGTCCGCTTCCCCTTCCAGGGCGTGGAGGAGACCATCGAGATCTACACCACCCGGCCGGATACCCTTTTCGGCGTGACCTTTATGGTCATGGCGCCGGAGCATCCCCTGATCGATAAGTACGCCTCCCGCATCAGCAACATGGACGCCATCCAGGCCTATCGGGAGGAATGCGCCAAGAAGACGGAGTTCGAGCGGACCCAGCTGGCCAAGGACAAGACAGGCCTGAAGATTGAGGGCCTGGAGGCCATCAACCCCATCACGGGCAAGGTGGTTCCGATTTACATTTCCGACTATGTTATGATGGGATATGGCACCGGCGCCATCATGGCCGTGCCTGCCCATGACCAGCGGGACTGGGAATTCGCGAAGAAATTCGGCATCGAAATCGTCGAGGTGATCCAGGGCGGGGATATCTCCCAGGAAGCCTACACTGGCGACGGCGTGATGGTGAATTCTGATTTCCTGAATGGCTATACAAATAAGAAGGATTCCATCGCCCGCATGCTGCAGGAGATTGAAAAGCGGGGCGTGGGCCGGCCCGGCGTGCAATATAAGATGAAGGATTGGGCCTTCAACCGCCAGCGCTATTGGGGCGAGCCCATCCCGCTGGTGCATTGCCCGAAGTGCGGCGTGGTGGCGGTGCCCTATGAGGAGCTGCCCCTGCGGCTGCCGGATGTGGAGGATTTTGAGCCGGGCACGGATGGCAAGAGCCCCCTGGCCCGGATCGAAAGCTTTGTGAACTGCAAGTGCCCCAAGTGCGGCGGCGACGCCCAGCGGGAGACGGATACCATGCCCCAGTGGGCGGGGTCCTCCTGGTACTTCCTGCGGTACTGCGATCCCCACAACGCCCAGGCCTATGCGGACCGGAAGGAATTGGACTACTGGATGCCCGTGGATTGGTACAACGGCGGCATGGAGCATGTGACGCGCCATCTGCTGTACTCCCGCTTCTGGCATCAGTTCCTGTATGACATCGGCGAAGTGGGCTGCCCGGAACCCTATGCCAAGCGCACGGCCCAGGGCTTGATTCTGGGGGGCGACGGCGAAAAGATGTCCAAGAGCCGGGGCAATGTGGTGAACCCGGAGGAAGTGGTGGACGAAATTGGCGCGGACGCCTTCCGCTGCTATGAGATGTTCATGGGTGCCTTTGATCAGGCGATTCCGTGGTCCACCAACGGCGCCAAGGGCTGCAAGAAATTCCTGGACCGGGTTTGGCGGCTGCAGGAAAAGGTGGTGGCGGGAGACGCATACTCCCCGGCGCTGAATGCTTCCGTGCATGAGACGGTGAAGAAGGTCTCCGAGGATATCGAGCGGATGAAGTTCAACACCGCCATCGCCGCCATGATGAGCCTGGTGAACGAGATGATCGCGCAGCCCAGCATCACCAAGGCGGAGCTGGAAACCCTGTTGAAGATTCTGTCCCCGGTGGCGCCCCATGTGTGCGAGGAGATGTGGCAGAACCTGGGCCATGCCGAGCCCATCCATCATCAGCCCTGGCCCGTCTGGGATGAGGCGGCGCTGCAGAAGAGCGAGGTGGAGATCGCGGTGCAGATCAACGGCAAGGTTCGCGGGCGGATTCATATCCCCGCGGATCTGACCCGGGAATCCGCCGAGAAGGAGCTGCCGGAGAATCCGGAGGTGCAGAAGCTCACCGCCGGCAAGCAGATTGTGAAGGTGGTTTTCGTCCCCGGCCGGCTGCTGAACATCGTGGTGAAATAAAGTCCATAAAATGTAAGACGCCCCTGAAGCGAAAAGGATCTCGCTTCAGGGGCATTTTGCGTCAGAAGGTGGGGTGCTGTATAGGAGAAATCAAAGAATTAAGGAAATGATGCAGAAAATCAGGGCGCAGAGGAGATCCGCCAGCGCCAGCACCAGATAGCGCTCCTCGTCGGACAGACTTTCGTAGCTTTGAATCTCCTCATCCACAAAATCAATCATATCTCCAGCCCCCCGGGCAGGGCGCTTGCGGTCGATCTTCGTCCGCAGCCAATCCAGCCGGGGGAGCTTGAGCCCATCCATCTGCAGACGGCTGAGCCAGGCGAAGAGGAGGCAGAGGATCCCATAGAGCAGCATGAGCTCGCTCCGCAGATCCCGCCCGCCGGCCCGGGCCAGGAGAAAGGCCAAAAACAGGGTCAGGAACAGCCCCCAGACCAGGCGGGTAAAGGCGCGATGAATCAGAGGCCGAATCAGATCGGAACTCCAGGTTTGCCGAAACTTCTTGAACAAGGGTGCAACCTCCCAGGAGATGAAATATGGACTATTTTACATCAAACGGAGGGAAATATCATCCTGTGTTCTGTATACATTGTGAAAAGATTGTTTTTTTGGTGTATTTTGCTTTGAAATGGTAGCAAGGCAGGGTATAATTCCGTTATCTGCCAAAGGCAGCGCGGGTGTGCCCGCAGAACAAAATAAGGAGGATATCCCACCATGAAAAAGTTTCTCGCCCTGGTAATGGCGCTGTGCATGGTTTTGACCATGGCGTCCTTTGCCTCCGCAGAAGAGCTGACCGAGCTGAACACCTATGAGACGCAGGCTCGTGAGCTGGAGACCTGGAATGTGCATTATTCCCAGGCTGCGGTTGACCTGAATGTGCTGTGCAATCTGTTCGACGGCCTGCTGACCAACGACAACCACGGCAACCTGAAGCCCAACGCCGCCAAGTCCTACGAGACTCCCGATGACGGCCAGACCTGGATCTTCACCCTGAACGAGGGGATGAACTGGATCACCAACGACGGCGAAGTGCAGGCTCCTGTGCTGGCTTCTGACTGGGCCACCGGTCTGGAGTGGGTGCTGAACTATGCGAAGAACGCGTCCTACAACGTGTCTATGCCTGCCGAGATGATCGCTGGCGCCAATGATTACTACGAGTACACCAAGACCCTTGCGGAGACTGATGAAGACGCCGCCAAGGCCCTGACCGCCGACGCGGACAGCAAGTTCGCCGAAATGGTGGGCGTTGCTGTGGATGACGAAGCTGGCACCATCACCTATTCTCTGGTGGACAAGCTGCCCTACTTCCCCTCTGTGGCCACCTATAACTGCCTGTATCCCCTGTCTGCCGACCTGGTGGAAGAAGTGGGTGTGGACGGATATCGTGACATCACCTGGGAAGATATGTGGTACAACGGCGCCTATGTGGTGACCTATTATGAATTCCAGAACCAGAAGGTGCTGGAGAAGGCCCCCAACTACTGGAACGATGCCAATGCCAAGCGGTTCGACAAGGTGACCATCAAGATGGTGGAATCCGCTGCGACTGCCTATCAGCTGTTTAAGGAAGGTCAGCTGGATCACGTGTCTCTGGACACCGCCACCCTGCAGGCCATCTATAACGAGACGGAAGACGCCGAGCTGAAGGCCAATCTGGTTGAATCCCGGCCCACTAAGTATTCCTATCAGATTCACCTGGTGTATGCGAAGAACCTGGAAGACGGCGAGACCCCGGACACCAACTGGAACACTGCCGCCGCCAACGAGAATTTCCGCAAGAGCCTGTACTATGGCCTGGATCTGACCGGCTATTTCGCCCGGACCAATGCCATCAACCCCCTGAGCTGCCAGAACTATGTGTACACTGGAAACGGCGTATCCTTCACCTCTGACGGCACCGATTATACGCAGCTGGTTCGCGACGAGCTGGGCCTGCAGTATGACTACGAGAACTACACCCGTTTTGATGCCGAGAAGGCCGCTGAATACAAGGCCAAGGCCATCGAAGAGCTGACCGCCAAGGGCGTTACCTTCCCCATCGAAGCGGATTACTACATCTCTGGCGCTTCCACCGTGGCTGCCGAGACTGCCAAGGTGCTGGAGAACATCTTCTCCGAAGGCCTGGGCGATGATTACATCAAGCTGGTTACCAAGACCTACACCAGTATTGGGCCGGAAGTGCGTACTCCCCGGAAGGCTTCCTTCTACATCAACGGCTGGGGCGCTGACTTCGCCGATCCCATCAACTTCCTGGGCCAGGAGACCTATGATGATCCTCAGGCCTACTATGCCAACAACTACAGCCACTGCAACGAGAACGACGATCCTGATTTGATCGCGGCCTACAAGGAATTCACCGACCTGGTGGTGGAAGCCAAGGCCATCACCGGCGATCTGGATGCTCGTTACGCTGCCTTCGCCAAGGCGGAAGCCAGCTTCATCAACCATGCGCTGGCCATCCCCTGCAACTATGAAGTGGCTTGGGAGTTGACCAAGATCAACAACTACAGCAAGGTTTACAGCATGTATGGCATGCAGGGCTATCGCTACGTGGATTGGGAAACCAGCACGGAAGCTTACACCACTGAGCAGATGGAAGCCCTGGCTGCTGCCTATGCCGCGGAATAAGCCGGCAGAAACCGGACTGTTTTCCTGAGCGATCAGGAGCCTGAAGCTGGTCCGGGGCGGCCCTCACAGACTGCCCCGGACCTTTCTTTTTCCGGAAAAGCGGAATATCCGTTTGAGTGATCGGTGCCTCCGGCATTCAAACGAATATTCGGCGCAAAAAATGATTGAGAGAGGAAAGGAGCTGGAAGCGATGGTCAAATACATTATTAAACGGTTGCTGCAATCCCTGCTGACCATTTTGCTGGTGGTATGCCTGGTGTTCTTCCTGATGCGGCTGATGCCCAAGGAGTACTTCTTTACGGAAGAAGAGCTGATGAAGTTCACCGATCAGCAGAAGTTCTCCAAACTGGAAGCCCTGGGAATTATGGATATTTGCCCCACCTGTCATGGGACAGGTTTGCTGGAGGTGGGGGAGAAGTGTCCAGACTGTATGACATACTCCACCAACCCCAATCAGGGCACGGGATATGTGGATCGGCCCATCCTGGCCCAATTGGGTGATTTCCTGGGCAATTTGCTGGAATTCCGGGTATTCAACGCCAAGGGGAAGGAAGTAAAGACCATCGATCCCATCAACTTCTGGACCTGGGTAGGCGCGAAATTCCGCGGAGAGAATGCCTTCGGCGAATTGAAGGAGGGATATGGCGCTCGGCTGTGCTTCAACCTGGGCAAGAGTATCCGGCTGGAAAAGGGCCAATACGTGACGGATGTGATCGCCGCCAAGATGAGCGTATCCATGGAAATCGGGCTGTTTTCGCTGGCGGTTTCCCTGGTGCTGGGCGTAATCCTGGGGGTGCTGCAGGCGCGGTATAAGGACGGCCTGTTGGATCATATTGGCACGGGATACACCGTGCTGGTCAACGCGGTACCTCATCTGGTGATCTATACCATCATCATGATCGGCGGCGCCTCTCTTTTCGGACTGCCCATGCGCTATGACGCCACGGCGGCGAACCCCGGGCTGACGAAGATTCTGCCTGTGGTTTGCCTTAGCATCGGCTCCACGGCCGGATATATGCTTTGGACTCGTCGTTATATGGTGGATGAGCTGAACAAGGATTATATTCGACTGGCCAAGTTGAAGGGACTCAGCGATCGGAAGGTCATGTTCCGCCATGTGCTGAAGAATGCCTTTGTTCCTCTGGCTCAGTATCTGCCCTATTCCATCCTGCTGACAGTGGGCGGCAGCCTGCTGGTGGAGCGGTTCTTTGCCGTGCCCGGCATGGGGCCGGAGCTGACCAACGCGATCAACCGGTACGACCTGAACCTGGTGCAGGGTATCGTGCTGCTCTATGCGACCATGGGTATTTTAGGGGTTTTCCTGGGAGATTTGTTGATGACCCTGATTGATCCTCGGATCAAGCTGACCGGAAAGGGGGATGTACGGTAGTGAGTAAGAAAAATGTGAAGAAAACCGTGCAGGAGATGGAAGCGCCGGTGGTCAATCTGAGTGCTGACCCCAGCTCCATTGATCAGGAGCCCAAGGTGCAGCGGCCCATGGGGCGGGAATACCCCAAGGCCCGGAATCGGATGCCGGAGAAACAGTTGTTTGAGTTCGCGGAATATCATGCACAGGATGCTGAAAAGATTGGTTATTCCAATTATTCCTACTGGAAGAGTGTCTGGCAGAATTTCTTGAAAAACAAGCCGGCTGTCATCATGGCCTGCGTATTCGTATTACTGTTTATCTTCACCTTCGTGGCCAGCGCCATTGGGAAATATGACATCTATATGACGCCGGATCCCCAAAACCGATCCTATCTGCCTCCCAGCGGGGAGTTCTGGTTTGGTACTAATGCCATTGGTCAGGACTACTGGGCCCAGGTTTGGTATGCCACCCGGGCATCCATCCTGCTGGCGGTGCTGGTATCCTTCGGACAGATTATCGTGGGAGTGCTGATTGGACTGGTATGGGGCTATGTGCGAAAGCTGGATCGATTCTTTACGGAAGTGTATAACCTGATCGACAATATTCCCACCATTATCTATATGACCCTGATTGCTCTGATGGTGGGCAAGAGCATGCTGACCATGGGCATCACCATGGTGGCCTTCGGTTGGCTGGCTACCGCCCGGAATGTGCGAAACCTGGTGTTCATGTATCGCGACCGGGAATATAACCTGGCCTCCCGCTGCTTGGGCACGAAGCTGGGACGAATTCTGTTCCGCAACATCTTCCCCTATCTGGTCAGTGTCATCATTCTTCGGCTGGCCCTGGCCATCCCTAACACTATTGCCTATGAAACGACCCTGACCTATCTGGGGCTAATGGACATCATGCTGCCCTCCCTGGGCAACCTGCTGGCTTCCGCGCGGGCAGTATTCCCCCGGGCCAGCTATACCCTTTGGTTCCCGGCGGCGATTGTCAGCATCATTACCATTACTTTCTACCTGGTAGGCAACGCCTTCTCCGATGCCTGCGACCCCCGGAATCATGTGTAAGGAGGGAGGACGGACATGAGCGAAACCAGTGAAAAGATCAGCACCCGCATGCGGGATCAGATCGAGGAAATGGGAAGGAATGTGGATTTTGACGCCAAGGCGAAAAGAATCCTGTCCCAGGAGCCCATTCTTTCCGCCCAGGAGGTGGAGGTAACCTTCTCCCTGCGGGGAAACAAGCTGACCGCCATCCGGCGGACATCCCTGGACCTGTACGAAGGGGAGACCCTGGCCATCGTGGGCGAGTCCGGGTCCGGAAAGAGCGTGTTCACGAAATGCTTCGTGGGCATGCTGGACAAGAACGGTTCTATCACTCACGGTTCCATCATGTATGATGGGCAGGATCTGACCAAGCTGACGGAGAAGCAGTGGCTGCAGATTCGCGGCAAAAAGATCGCCATGGTGACCCAGGATCCTATGACCAGCCTGAACCCTCTGAAGACCATTGGCTATCAGATTCAGGAGAGCGTGGAGCTGCATCAGGGGTTGAAAGGCAAAGCGGCCCGGGAGGAGACCTACCGGATCCTGCGGGAGGTGGGCATTTCCGAACCGGAGCGGCGCTACAAGCAGTACCCCCACGAGTTTTCCGGCGGCATGCGCCAGCGGGTGGTGATCGCCATCGCCGTGGCTTGCAAACCCCAGATTCTGATATGCGACGAGCCCACCACGGCCCTGGATGTGACCATTCAGGCTCAGATTTTGGACCTGATTCGTCGGCTGCAAAAAGAGCAGAACATGACCATCATCTATATCACCCATGATCTGGGGGTGGTGGCCAATGTGGCGGACCGGGTAGCCGTGATGTACGCCGGGCAGATCATCGAGGTGGGCATGTGCAACGAGGTCTTCTTCGATGCTTGGCATCCTTATACATGGGCTTTGCTGCAAGCGCTGCCGCAGCTGGGCGTCAAGGGGGAGAAACTGCCCGCCATCGACGGTACGCCACCCAACCTGTTCAACCAGATTCAGGGCGATGCCTTTGCGCCCCGGAACAAGAAGGCCCTGAACATCGATTTCCTGGAAGAACCGCCCATGTACGAAGTGACGGCGACGCACATGGTGAAGGCCTGGATCCGTGATCCCCGGGCGCCAAAGGTAGAGCAGCCCACAGCCATCGCTCGCCTGGCGGAGGCGAAGGAAGAGACGGGGACAGACCCGAACGTGATTCACCCTCATCAGGATCCTAACCGGGAGACGCTGATCCAGGTGAAAAATATGCAGGTCACCTTCGGTACCGGACGGCATAAGTTCGTGGCGGTGGACGACGTCAACTTTGAAATCTATAAGGGCGAAACCTTCTCCCTGGTAGGGGAGTCCGGCTCTGGAAAAACCACCATTGGCCGGGCCATTGTTCGGATCAACCCCATCACGAATGGTGAGGTGCTGTTCCGGGGTGAACGGGTCAGCGGTAAGATCAGTAAGGAACTGGACACCAAGGTGATCCGCTCCATGCAGATGATTTTCCAAGATCCCATGGCCTCCCTGAACGAGCGGGCCAAGGTGGACTACATCGTGTCTGAAGGGCTGATGAATTTCCACCTGTATGAAAACGAGCACGATCGGCAGGACAAGGTGCAGGCCGCGCTGCAGGAAGTGGGATTGCTGCCGGAATTCTCCAGCAGATTCCCCCATGAGTTCTCCGGCGGTCAGCGGCAGCGCATCGGCATTGCCCGCAGCCTGATCATGCAGCCGGAATTCATCGTGGCGGACGAGCCCATCTCCGCCCTGGACGTTTCCATCCGGGCCCAGGTGTTGAACCTGCTGAACGACATGAAGAAGAAGCGGGGCTTGACCTACCTCTTCATCGCGCATGACCTGAGCGTGGTGCGGTTCATTTCTGACCGCATCGCGGTCATTCACAAGGGGCGGATCGTGGAGCTTGCGGAGGCGGAGGAGCTGTTCTATCGGCCCATGCATCCTTACACTAAGGCGCTGCTGTCCGCGGTGCCCAACCCCAACCCCTATCTGGAGCGCAGCAAGAAGCTGCTGGTGTACGATCCCTCGATTCATGACTATTCCACCGAGAAACCGGTCTGGTGCGAGCTGCTGCCGGGTCACTTTGTGTACGGCAACGAGCGGGAGCTGGATGGCTATCGGAAGGAGTTTAAACTGTAAAAGAACAAGCGCCATGCCAATCGCGGCATGGCGCTTGCTTCAAAACTGGCTAAATCGTGCTATTTTTGACACATTTAGCCAGTTTTAAGCTTTCAATAGAGGCCGTATTCATATTTCTAGCCAGACGTCGGGGTTGTCTTGTCTCGGATTGCAAAGTAGGCAGGAATTTGACGATTGTTCAATTGAGGTAATTGAAAAATAGGGTATGAAGGAGAAAAAACAGAGTTGTAAAAATAAACTATTGTTTTTCTTCTGACACTAATTTACAATAAAGAGGAATTGAATCAGGGAGAAGAGAGGGGTGGGGGAAAGCATGGTTCAAACAAATGCGACAAATACGATCGCTATCGGGGTAGATAGCTTCGAGACATTACGGAAGGGTCACTTGTTCTATATTGACAAGACGGATTTTATCCTGGATTGGTGGAACAAAGGAGATAAAGTTTCCCTGATCACTCGCCCCCGCCGTTTCGGAAAAACACTAAACATGTCCATGATGGAGTGCTTCTTCTCTGTAAAATTCCATGAACGTGCTGACCTTTTTGATGGACTGAAGGTATGGGAAAATCAAGAGATTCGGAGGGAGCAAGGAACATGGCCGGTTCTGTTTCTAACCTTTGCCAATGTGAAACAGGCTACGTGGCCCCAAACAAAGAAACTTATCAACACGATGATCTGGATCCTCTACAATTCCTATGATTGGATGATTCAGGACAGCATGTTTACTGATGTGGATCGGAAGCTTTTCTATCGGGTAAACGATGAAATGGATGATGAAACAGCAGCGCTTTCCCTCCATAATTTGTGCGGATGGATGGAAAAGTATTATGGGAAAAAGGTGCTGATCTTTCTGGATGAGTACGATACGCCGATGCAGGAGGCGTGGATTAATGGATTTTGGGACAAAATGGTTGCTTACATGCGAAGCCTGTTCAGCAGCACTTTTAAGACCAATCCTCATTTGAGTCGCGCTATCATGACAGGGATTACCCGAATCAGCAAGGAATCCATTTTTTCAGACATGAATAACCTAACCCAGATAAACTGGAAGAGTTTTCGCTTTTAGTATAGCAAAATCCGTCAGAATATGCTATTGTGATCCCAGAATAAAATGGTTGGAGGGATCATCGTGGCATTGATTACAGAACGCTATCAAGATCAGATCGACA
>JAFUDS010000039.1 GCA_017464305.1 Clostridia bacterium
CAGAGGATGTAGGCCACACTCTGGATCATGAACGCATGACCGAAGAACTTAGTCGGATCATGGATAAAATGAATCCTCGGAGGCGGGATGCTGTAAAGGCCCGCTACTTTGAAAACAGAACGCTGGACACCTTCGGATATACCAGCGCCCGGGAGGGCCTGCGGGAGCTGCGGAGACGCGGCCGGGGCGGCCCGCTGGAGCAGTATTATATTGACTATCTCAGCTCGACGGCTTACAAGGGCGGCCTGGGATATTTCAGACGGAAGGGCTGCAGCGTAACGGAGGCTGCAGCCCTCCGGAACATAGAGCTAAAGGAGCGGCGGGAGAAAATGCAGCGGCAGATCCGGGAGGAAGCAGAGGCAGAGCTGCGGGCAATACTCGAAAAGAGGAAGGAGAGCGAAGTATCAAAATAAACCTATTTGCGAAAAGTATTAAAAATGTGTTGACAAGGGCCTGTGACCGGCGTATATTTGAGTATAGATTTAAACGCTCGTTTAAATTGATACTAAGAAACGGAGGGCACACAGCATGGCAAGGGTTTATGGATACTGCAGAATAAGCACCATGAAACAGAAATTAGAGAGACAGATAGAGAATATCAAGGCCAAGTATCCGGACGCCGTGATCATTACGGAAGAATACACCGGAACGACAACGGACCGGCCCGCGTGGGGGAAGCTGGCCAAGCAGCTGAAGGAAGGAGATACAGTTATCTTTGATGAGGTCTCCAGAATGAGCAGAAACGCAGAGGAAGGCTTTGCACTGTACCAGGATCTGTTCCAGCGCGGCGTGAATCTCGTTTTTCTGAAGGAGCCGCACATCAATACAGACGTTTACAAGCGGGCCCTGGATCGTCACATTGACATCTCGGCGGAGACCGGCCGGAAGGCCATAGACAAGTATATTAACGGCCAGGGGGAGCTTTTAAACGGGCTCATGTTGGACCTGGCAAGGGAGCAGATCGAGCTTGCTTTCCAGTCCGCACAGCAGGAAGTGGACTATCTGCACAAGCGGACAAGCGAAGGCGTCCGGAGGGCTCAGGCCTCCGGAAAGCAGGTCGGCCGGGCTACGGGAACAACGGTTGAGACAAAGAAGAGCCGGGAGGCAAAAATCCGGATGATAGATCTTTGCCGGGACTTCAACGGGAGCCTGCAGGATAAAGACGTTATGCAGCTTCTCGGAATCGCTCGTAATACTTATTTCAAGTACAAGAGAGAGATCCGGGAATTTCTCCAGAACGGAGAAGCATAAAAAACGCCGGAACCTGGCGGCCACCAGATCCCGACGGAGAAAAAGCTACCACACCATGCAGAAGTGGCGCTTTCGTGCATTATAGCACGCGCCGGAAAGGAAAGAAACATGAAAAGAAACACGTTGATTGAGCGGTTAACCGAAATAGTCAGCGCTTTAGACGAGGGCCAGCTGGAGCAGCTGCTGGCGTTTGCCAATGTGTTGACGGTCACCAGGGAGCAGCGGGACGAGCTCCAGGAGGACATAGAGCGGCGCGGCCAGGAGCTTGCTGAGCTGGCCGAGGCTGCGAGAGATCTTCGACGGGCTAAGCTCAGCCGCAGCGAGAAGAATATAGCGGACCGGATCCAGCGCGGCCGGGATCTGGTCCACGCGGATCTGGAGCGGCGGGATCTGAAGTTTGCGGAGCTGGAATATCTCCGGGACGTCTCGTTCGGCCAGGATGCCGGAGGCCTGGGAGACCCGGCCGGATTGACCGGGGATGCCTATTACCTGGGATTCACAAAAGGATACACTGCAGGCGTATTGCAGTAAAGGTTGTTTCAAAAAGGAAGCGTGGCCGCGCTTCCTTTTATTGTGCGACTTTTGATTCTGTGGTATAGTGCCGGCAGAAACATTGTTTAAAAGCATTGAAATCAACTGTTTCTAATTTACCAACATTGTTTAAAATCAGCCGAGAGGAGGCCGAAGCATGGCCAAGCTGACCGTAAAAGAATTTGCAGCGCTCCGGGGCCGTAGCACCCAGGGGATCTATCAGCTCATGAAGAGACACGAAAAGGAAATGCGAAAGCATATCCGGAAGGATGGCGGCCGGACTGTCATAGATGAGCAAGGCCAGGAGCTGCTGGATGGCTGGAGCGAGAAGATCCAGCAGCCGAACATGGCCATAGTAGACGCGAGGCCGCTTAACGAGCTGCAGGAGGCAAAGGACAAGATCCTGCAGCTTACGGAAGAAAAGGCGGAGCTCCAGGGAGAAATTATCCGGCTGCAGAATAAAGTGGCCGGCCTACTGGAGGTGAACAGCGCGTTACAGATCCAACTGCTGGGAGTCAAAACGCCGGAACCGGCAGCCGATCCGGAAGGCACGGAGGCAAAAACAGAGCCGGAGGCGGAAGGCAGCCAGGAAGAAAAACGGGAAGATCCGGAGGGGGATCCGGCCGGAAAAATTGAAAAACCGGAAGAGGAACAGAAGCCGGAAAAACGAAAAGGATTCTTTGCACGTCTCTTCGGCTTTTGAGAAAATGCCCGGCCGGAGCCTTGGAAAATTTTCTATTCTCAGCCCGGAGGGCGCAGCTCATTTTTGGGAATCCAAGGGTCCCAAAACAAGCCGAAATTCGCGAATGTATATACAGACGCACTGCTTGCCAAGTAGTGAACGGACTGGAGCAGGGAAAAACTGTATTGATAATATAACGCCCCTTATAAAGATCCGGGGCCTGGAGGGATTAGCCATGGATATAATTTTTAAAGGCACAAAGGATGAGATCGAGCGCTTCATAACAGAAATAATTTATCCGGTCGTGTGGGAGCGCCAGAAGGAAACTGACGGTCATTACTTCCGGATTACGGATGATAAGGGCGAGTATCAATCACGGCGGCCGGATAATATTTTTACGAGACGGATCAGAGGATACTTCCCTGGATCTTATTACGAGGTCGATATATACGCGGACAAATACAAGCCGAAGAACCAGGAAAACGAGTGAGGAACATTTAGCGGATTGACTTTAAACGCCAGTCCGCTTATACTACGGCATGAATAGGGAAAAAATTCATTGATAATATAACGCCGGTATGACTCTATATGTGGTGGGAGTGAAGATCTATGAACACAATGACGGAGTGGCTGAGCCAGTATTTTGATGAGATCGGGCCGCGAGATTTTTATAGGGAGATCTTCCCGGAGGGGTCATTCGAGAAGCGGGGAGTTTATGTCAGAGGCGGGTATAATGGGATTCTCGTATCCGTGGCAAAGGAAAAGCGGGCGGATGGATCACCGAAGGTAAAGAAGTACATAGTGACGGACGAACTGGACGCGATCGAGGAGGTCTGCAGGACGGATGATTTCTGCTTGATGAGCCCGATCAGTTACGCCGGGAAGAATAGGACGGCTGAAAATGCCAGGTTCTTGTATGCCTTTGCTGTGGATCTGGACCGGCTCCGGATGGATGGACAGGATCCGGTCGGTCTTCGGGCCTTATGGAATAGACACATAGAGGCGATGGACAGGATCCCGAAACCGACGTTTATAGTCAGCTCCGGAACTGGCTTGCATTTGTACTACGTCCTGGAGGATCCCGTGGCCATGTTCAAGGATACCTCCCGCAGGCTGCAGGATCTGAAGCGGGATCTGACGTCCTTAATCTGGCATGATACCATCGTCGATATTGAATCTGTGAAGGATATCCAGCAGGAGGGGATTTATCAAGGTTTCAGAGTACCGGGGACGATTACAAAGAAAGGCGACCGGGCCAGGGCATTTCTTACCGGCGGGCGGATTTCCATAGAGGCGCTGTTGGACTATACGGAGGGTCTGAGGAAGAGCCGGGAGCGCCTGGAGGCGGGCCAGTTTGTAAAGAAAAAGACGTTGACGAGGGCCAAGGCTAAAGAGCTGTACCCGGACTGGTACGAGCGGAGGATCGAGCGCCAAGAAGAAAAAGGAACATGGCACGTTTCCCGGAATGTTTACGACTGGTGGAAGGGGGAGATCCAGGCGGGCGCGGCCGTCGGTCATCGGTATTATTGTGTGATGATGTTGGCCATATATGCCAGGAAATGCTCCATGTATGATCCGAAGCATAACCCGAACCCAGTAACGGAGGAAGAGCTGCGGGAGGACGCCTTCGGCCTGCTGGAGCATATGGAGGCTATGACAGAGGATGAGAACAATCATTTTACAACGGCGGACATCCTGGACGCCCTGGAGGCCTTCAACGAGAAGTGGATCACGTACCCACGCAATTCTGTAGAGTACAAATCAGGGATTCGGATAAAGGTAAACAAGAGGAACGGCCGGAAGCAGGCGGACCATATAAAGCTGATGAACTACGTTCGTGATGAGATCAATCAGAACAAATACTGGAGAGTGGGAAACGGCCGTCCGGACAAGCGGGCCGAGGTCGAGACCTGGCACCGGGAGCACCCGGAAGGCACGAAGGCGGACTGTATCCGGGCCCTGGGCGTTGACCGGAAGACGGTAAGCAAGTATTGGGCCGGTTGACTTCTAATAACTTTTAAGTTATAATCCGAGACAGAGAGATAGACAGGAGGCATGAGGGATTGTTCAAAGTAAATTTTTACCGGGACAAAAACGGAACACAGCCGGTAAAAGACTATATGCAGGAGCTGGCCGGGCAGAATAGCAAAGACGCGCGGATCCGGCTTAAGAAAATGCAGGATTATATCCGGATTCTGCAGGAATACGGCACGCGGGCCGGAGAGCCCTACATGAAGCACCTGGAGGGCGATATCTGGGAGCTGCGGCCGACAAAAGACAGAGTATTGTTTACAGCGTGGTATCAAAGCGGTTTTGTTTTGCTGCACGCATTCGAGAAGAAGACACAGAAGACGCCGGAGCGCGAGAAAGAACGGGCCCGGCGGGAGCTGGCGGATCTGAAAGAAAGGGGATTGAACGATGAATAATAGCGCAATCGGCCAGAGCTGGGAAGAAGTCGAGCGCGAGCTCTTCACTCCGGAGGAAATCGCGGAAAGCCAGCTCAGAGTGGAAGTAATCGGAGAGATTATCAAGGCCAGACAGGAACAGGGAATCACACAGAAGCAGCTGGAGGAGCTGAGCGGCGTAAAGCAGCCGGTTATTGCCAGGATGGAACGCGGCACGGTAAGTCCGCAGCTGGAAACGATCCTAAAGGTATTAGCCCCACTTGGAAAGACGCTGGCCGTGGTTCCGATCCGGCCAAAATAAGAAACGCGGCCCCGCTTAACGGCGGGGCTTTTTCATGCCCGCAGGAAGGCCCCTGGGAGGCCTCAGACGGCCGCAGGCTTTCCGGGGTACATTTTCCTTGCCTGGATGCCGGAACGGCCGCCACAGGTCAAAATGGAAGCCACAGCGGGCCGATTTTTCACAAAACACCAAAATCGACGAATCACCGGAGCCGGGGAAGCGCAGTAAAACGGAGCAAAACGCGGTAAAGCGCGTAGAACAAGGATTTTAAACGAACGTTTGCAACGTTTAAAGAGTGAACGTTCGCTTTGTAGTATTTATTTAAACGTTCGGACACATTAAGACGGCCACAGGGCCCCGCGCGGGAGCTTCTGCGGCCGTCTTTTGATACAAAATGGAAACACGTTTATTTTGATACTTTGCGTGGAGCTGTGCACCGGATCAGCCGGAGCATTTTATCCAGGGCGCTTTCCTCGTTCTGCTGGACGGCCTCGGCCGTGATCTTTCGGAGCTGTGCTGCGGAGGCGCTGGATCCGTCGAAAAGCGGCGTCTGTAGTTCCTCTCGTTGCAGGAGCCCGGACAGCGTAGCCTGGACGCCAACGGCCGAAAGGAAGCCGTCACGCTGCAGCCGGTCGAGATTTCCCAGGGCCGCCAGCATACTGACCAGGGCCGGATCCTGCAGAGAGATTCCGGAGCCGTCCGACTGGATGCTGGCCGCCCTTTTTGAGAGTAGATCCGAGAGCAGCTGCAGCACATCGCCGTATGTGGCCGGCCGTTCCTCCGGGCTCCAGTCCTGGCCCGTGAGGAGACGGTCCACGGAGATCTGACCAAGGCGGGCGTATACCGGGAGGAAGGACACCGGCACCGGTCGGGATCCGTTCATTATTTCGCTGAGCGCGACGTCTGCAGCGGCGTCTGTATTGGCTGTGGGGGCCCCTGGGAGACCCTTCAAGTATTGGTTGAAGAACGCGCCCTGGCGGAGCCCGGAGGCCTTCTGAATCTTTCTCATGTTGTCGAGCAATGTCTGATTTTCTATTACGCGGTTCTGTTTTCTTGACATCTTGCGGCCCTCCATTATTAAGTGTATTCACTAATTTTTAATTGAATATACTAAGTATATCACGATTGAGGCAGAATAACAAGCGGTAAAGCAATATAAAGCACCGTAAAACCAAGCAGAAGGAGGGAGAGCAATGAGCGCAAACACCAAAAAGGCCGAGATCGAGCCGCGCCTTCTATCCATGAAAGAGCTGACGAAGTATACCGGCCTGGGCCAGAACAAGGCCAGGATCTGGGCGGAGGAAGTGGGAGCCGTCCGGCGCATAGGGGCCCGCGTCTTATTTGATAAACAGGCGATAGACGCAGCCCTGGACACACAGAGGGGAGAGGGGAGCTATGAAAGCTAATCTGCAGGAGATCACAGAGCCCAAAGAGGCCGCGTTGATCTATGCAGGGCTCGGCCTGGCTGTGGTTCCGATCCGGAAGGGCACGAAGCAGCCTCCCATGAAGCACTGGCAGAACGAAGCCACGCAGGATCCGGAGAGGATCCGGGAGTGGTGGACCCGCTGGCCGGATGCCGGAGTGGGAGTTGTCACCGGCAAAAAATCCGGAGGCCTGGCCGTGATCGACCTGGACGAACACCCGGAGGACGGCCGGCGCGGCGTCGAGCTTCTGGAAGCCTGGGAGAGAGAAAACGGATATCTTCCGGAGACCTGGACGGCCATAACAGGATCCGGAGGGCGTCACCTGTTTTTCCGCCTCCGGGATCCCATGAAGAGGCAACAGCACCTTTATAACAGTCAGGTTGATTTCCAGACGGACGGCGCCCTGGTTATCTTGCCGCCAACGGTCCACGCAAAGACCGGCCGGCGGTATATGTGGGACGTCGCGCCGGATCAGCGGCCCTTGGCCAGCTACGGCGGCAACGCTGCGGCCTTTATTGATGAGGGATATCTGGAAGCACGCGGAAGCGTGACCGGATCCAGCTTCGAGGCCCGGAAGGAAGTAACGGCCGGCGGCCGTACAGACTACTTGTTCCGGATGCTTTCCAGCCTGCAGGCCAAAGGGCTGACGGACGCGGCGATCCGGGCGGCTGTGGCTGCGGAAAATGACGCTGTATGTGTTCCGCCTTTATCAGACGCGGACCTGGAGCGGGAAGTCTTCCCGGCGCTGCGGCGCTACGAGAAGGGGAGCCTTGCCGGATCCGATCAGAGGAGCAAGGGAAAGCCGCTGGCGGTTGATCTTCTCAGCCTGGCCAACGTAGCCGAGGAGGAGCCGGACTGGCTGATTCCCGGATACATTCCACGTTATCAGATCACAAGCCTGGCCGGAGACGGCGGAAGCGGGAAAACAACGGTCTGGTGTAGTATCGCGGCGGCTGTGAGCACCGGGAGGTCGTGCTTTATCGAGTGCGGAGCCCAAGAACAGCGGGAGCCCGGCCTGGTGATGTTTTTCTCGGCCGAGGATTCCCTAAAGTACACCCTGGCCCGGAGGCTGCGGAAAAACGGCGCGGATCTATCCAGGATCATCTCGTTAGATATCTCAGACGAGCGATTCCAGGCTGTGAAATTTAACGGACCGTATCTGGAGCAGCTGCTGGCCGAGTATCGGCCGGAGCTGTGCATCTTCGATCCGATCCAGTCCTTTGTCCCTCCGGATATCAAAATGGGAGACCGCAACGCCATGCGGCAATGCCTGGAGCCCCTTATAGGCTACGGGGATAAATACGGGACAACGTTTCTAATCATCGAGCACGCCAACAAGCAGGCCGGGGCCTATGGACGGAAGCGCATAGCAGACAGCGCGGACATATGGGACATATCCCGCAGCGTGCTTATGGCCGGGGATGCTGGGAGCGGCCAGCGGTATCTATCACAGGAAAAATCAAATTATGGCCAGCTGCAGGAGACGGTCCTTTTCACGCTGGAGGATGAAAAGGCAGCCTTCCGTGGGACAAGCAGCCTCCGGGACCGGGATTATATTCTCACTTCTCAGTATGAGAACAGAGGGAAGCCGCAGCGGGCGAATGCAAAGGACATGATCCTGTTTTACCTGGAAAACGTGGAAGATCCGGAGACCGGAGAAACAGGGCGGATAGAAACAGGAGATCTGGACGGGATGCTGCAGCGCGCCGGCGTTTCCAAGGCAACGGGATCCAGGGCGAAGGCTGACCTTATAAAGGAGGGACGGATTCGGACGGAGGCCCGGGGCTTCGGAAAGGACAAGAAATGGTACACGGTCCTATGCCCAGTTCCAAATGAGTAAATAAGCTAAAAACCCTTATAAAATAAGGCTTTTATTTATTTTTCACTTGATGAAGTAAGAAAGAAAATCCAGGACGTTTACAGCATCAAGTGCGAAGTAAGCAGAGCCTGCATAAATTAAGGCTTTCAGCCTTATTCACTCATTTTGTTTTTTGGTGTAGGGGCTGGAGAAGCTAAGTAAAAGTGAAAACTAAGGAGGAAACAGGAAATGACCATCACAGAACGCTACGAGAAGGAAAGACAAATGGAGACAGAGCTGCGGATCCGGAAGCTGAAGATCCGCAGCGTGGAGCACCTCATGGAGTACAAGCTGGATCCGTTCGGCCAGGAGTTTGACAAGGCAGCCGGGAAGTTGCAGAAGCTCCGGGCGGAGCAGCACCGGGCCGGACTGGACATGATGAAGTATCACCAGGAGACAGTCCGGCTTGAGGAGGAGGCCAAGCGAGCCTGCGCGGAGGCCCGGAGGCAGGCCTACGTCGAGCGCCGGCTGGATGAGATCGAGCAGGAGGCCGAGGAGGAGCGGGAGCGCCTGGAGGCTTTAGTCATTCAGGCGGAACAGGAACACAAGGAAGCAAAGAAACAGGATCAGGAATAAGGGAAGGAGAACACAATGAATAATGCAGTGATTAAGAAAGCAGCGGATACCGTAGAGGCATTCCGGAAGGATTACGCGGAGCGTATAGCAGCCGCAGAAAAGCAAATGGAACAGCTGGAGGATAAACAGGCGAAGGCAGAAGCTGCAGCCGAGAAGGCTGCGGCGGCTAACGATCAGGCCGCCTGGAGGAAGGCGGATAAGGAACGCATGGAAATTGCGTCCAGTATCAAGTTTACTCTGGAGCGCCTGGCCATGATCCAGCGGGAGGAGGCGCTCCCGCTGCGGGATTATAACACCCTCCGGGATCAGATCAGCGCGGAGCAGAGCCGGGCTACACTGGAATTTGTAGAGGAGCTGCAGGATCTTTACCGGCAGGCCATTGCAGCTTATGACAAGCTGCGAGGCGTCCTGGATGAGGGACGGGAGGCCCTGGGCCTTCTTTATGCGGCCGGCGGGGAAAAGGGAGACGGATATATCCCGCTGGAGGGCCCGCGCGCCAACTGGGGTTTCCTGATGGGTAACGGGGAGATCTTCAACAAGGATCTGCTGGCCTTCGATATCAAAACCGGCGCGGGGCTGAATCCTAACGATCCGGTACACCGGGCTGTGATGGGGGCTAAAGAAGTTCTCCGGCGGAAGGAGGGCAAGGAATGAGCGATCCGATCAGAGAATTGGCGGAGCTGCAGGGCCGGTATCAGAGATCAACTGCACACCTGGGAGACGCAAAGAACGATGACATAAACGCAGCGATCCGGAGATTGAGCGGCCGGGGCCAGGGAAGCAATTCCCGCCCGGCCTCCGGGAAGATCCACACGGGATCCAGCGGCGGCCCGGCGCGGTCCGCGTTTGATAAGGCCCTGGCGGACAAGATCAGCCAGGAGATGAAGGAGGGCAAGGAATGAAAAAGGTAAAGCTACCAAAACACCAGACCTATCTGCAGAAGATGCCGGGAGGGTCCGTCCGGCTAAAGGTCGTTTATGGATCCTGTGAGGAGAAGATCAACGGCGCTCTGGGCCGGGCTCAGTATGTGGTGGATTCTGAGACACTGCGGCTTATGGATCCAATGACGCCTATGGATACAGGAACCATGATCAGATCTGCGAAGCTGGGAACCGTATACGGTACTGGAGAAATCAAATACCTGGCGCCGTATGCCAGACGCCAGTATTACACAAACAAGGGCGGGAGCCCACTGCATCCACAGGCCAGCCACCATTGGTTCGAGCGGTTCAAAACGGCCCACAAGGAAGCCGTTATAAAGGCGGCGCAGCGGGCCATCGACGGAAACTAAGGAGGGCAGGGAATGAGCGAACAGAAGCCGGTAAAGCCGAAAATCTTTCCTGTATATGGCACTTATGGCATAGAGGGCAGCCGGATGTTTTGCGGGGCCTGTGGGGCTCGGATCCCGGACCGTGCGACGCATTGTCCGGAGTGCGGAGCGCCAGTATACGGAAGGACGGGAGAAGGAAGCTATAGCAAGTGTAAGGTCTGTGGGGCCTATATCCCAAATGGAAAAGGCCTGGAGAAGTGCCCGAACTGCAGAGAGCCGATCAGCTGAAAGAGCCCTCGGCGTCTGAGAGCGAAATACACCCTTTGCACAAGCGGCGCTTATGCAAAGGGCTATTTCGCCTGCCGGGGGCCTTCCTGCGGAAGTATGAAGGGAGGGGACAGCGTGAGAAGTAACGAGGAAATAGTGGCGGCTTTCCAGGGCGGAGATTTGGAGGCCATTGAGGAGCTATGGCTGCAGAATGAACGCGGCGTCCGGTACGTGGCGGACAAGCTGGCGGCCGTCGGCCTGGGAGAGGCGGAGGATCTGAAGCACGAAGGATTCTTCGGCCTCCGGAGAGCTGCGGAGCTTTACGATCCGGCCGGCGGGGCCCCGTTCATGACATACGCCTGGCACTGGATCCGGCAGGCCATGTATAGCTCGATCCGGGACACTGGATCTACAATAAGGATCCCGGCGCATATGCGGGAGAAGCTGACCAAATACCGGCGGTTCCTGGCAGAGTACCAGCAGAGCGTCGGAGCATGGCCAGAGGACGCGCAGATCCGGGCCAGGCTGAAGATCAGCCAGGAAGAGCTGGAGACAATCCAGGAAACGCTGCAGCTGCTCACCGTGGCCAGCCTGGACGGCCCTGCGGGAGATCAGGAGGGGGAAATCACGCTCGGGGACACCGTGGCGGACAAGGGAGACTTTGCAGAGGATGTAGGCCACACTCTGGATCATGAACGCATGACCGAAGAACTTAGTCGGATCATGGATAAAATGAATCCTCGGAGGCGGGATGCTGTAAAGGCCCGCTACTTTGAAAACAGAACGCTGGACACCTTCGGATATA
>JAFUDS010000019.1 GCA_017464305.1 Clostridia bacterium
CTGCCTGCCTGCCTGCCTGCCTGCAGAAGATGTTACCTCTTTGTCCGCTCATTGTCAAATAACCTTCTTCCGGTTTTTACCCATTATGCGATGCCCAATTCTGCATATAGCTTTTCTCGATAATCCTTGTTGTCCGCTACCTTCAGGATATCCTCATTTCTTCCCAGGGCAGACAAACGGGAAATCAGGCTTGCCAGCCTATCCTCTCCGACTGATACGCCTTCTGCTTTTCCTTTATTTTCGCTTTCTCCAAGCTTCCTGGTCAACCATTCAGACATTGTTTTAGGCACCTCCTCTGCGCCAGTTTCATCCTTTTGAAGCTCAAATCTATAATCCTGATCCATCACTTTCAATAGATCCATCACAGCCTCAATATGTTTCGCTACATCCCGACCTGGATCGTAATCTCTGTTCTTCCGCATCTGAACAAAATAATCAGCTACAATCCGAAAATCGCTTTGGAACATTCCAACCTGCTCATCCGTTAACCAGGCAATCTCAAACAAGTTCAGCCTGATATCATTCACATAAGGCTTTAGTTCCTCTGGAATATCCAGCGCTTCATACAAAGTCCTCGGTGCTTTCCATTGTTTTTCATATCCAAAATACAATACAAGGGTGATCACCGGATAAGGGACATCCATTGGCTGTTCATTGCGCCGCTGTTCATCTCGGCGAATCATCTGTGCCCGGTACTCTGATCCATCATATCCGCCGACCCGTAATGTCATATAAGGATCCGCAATCGTCTGATTTTCCATTCCGATACAGGCAATCCGTATATTTCGCTTTTTCCATCGTTTCACCACATCCCGTTCCATTTCATGAATGTTACCATCCGCCTTGTAAACAGAACGCGGCAATTGATCTTCCAGGTCATCAGGATTCACAAGCTGCTTTCCGCCGAACAACAGGACATTCACAATATCCGCAAATACATCATTGTATCCTTCCAGCGTCTTTTCCACAATGTCCTTGCTTCCCATCCAATCACCTTCGATCTTGTGATGATACCCCACATACGAGAATCTCTTGCACAGAAATTATACCACACCGGCTCCTCTTCAGCAACAATATTTCCATCCCTATGCTCTCCCTCTACTGCACTCCGCCCCCGAGCACAAGCGTCAAAAGCGCCACAAATCCCTTCAATCAAACAACCCTCGAATATCCTGGGCGCTTAGAGCTTCCAGACCGGATTCCCCGGGGGTAATGAGGCGGTCGAAGAGGGCCTTTTTCCTTTCCCCCAGCTCCACCACCTTCTCCTCGATGCTTTCCCCCATGACCAGGCGAATCACATCCACCTGCTTGGTCTGGCCGATGCGGTGCGCCCGGTCCGTGGCCTGCTCCTCCGCCGCGGGGTTCCACCAGGGGTCGTAGTGAATCACCACATCCGCCCCCGTCAGGTTCAAGCCGGAGCCTCCGGCCCGCAGGCTGATGAGGAAGATTTGGCCTTCCCCGCCGTTGAATTTCTCCGTCATCTCCAGCCGCTCCCCCGCCGGGGTTTCGCCATCCAGATACAGGGTTGTGTATCCCTCCCGCTCCAGATGGGGCCACAGCTTTTTCAGCATGGAGGTGAACTGGCTGAAGATCAGCACCCGCCGCCCCGCCTTGATGAGCCCGGGCAGCAGCTCCATCAGCATCTCTTCTTTGCCGCTGCCGCCGTCGTAGCCCTCCAGCACCAAGCCGGGATCACAGCAGATTTCCCGCAGCTCCGTCAGGGCGCTGAGCACCTCGAAATGCCCTCGGCCCGGGCCCTTTTCCTCCATCACCTGCTGAACCTTGGGCCGCAGCCGCTCCATGGCCGCCCGGTAAACGTTCCGCTGTTCCACCGTCATGGCGGCCACCAACCGAGTTTCCACCTTGTCCGGCAGCTCCGAGGCCACATCCTGCTTCAGCCGCCGGGTCAGGAAGGGGCGTATCCGATTCCGCAGCTGTTCGCTGTTCATGCCGTCCTGATATCGCCGCAGGAAGGCGTTGTATCCAGGCAGATATCCCGGCAGCACGAAGTCAAAAATACTCCATAGCTCTCCGACTCCGTTTTCCATGGGGGTTCCCGTCAGGGCCAGCCGGGTGTCCGCCTGGATTTTTCGGGCGGCGATGGCCACCTGGCTGCTGGCGTTCTTGATGTTCTGGGCCTCATCCAGCACGGCGAAGCGGAAGGGAATCTCCGCCAGGTATTCCAGATCCCGCCGGATCAGGGGATAGCTGGTAATCACTACGTCCACATCCCCATGCTCCTTCAAATGGGCCCACATCCGCTCCCGCTGGGCCAGGGCCCCGGTCACCACTGCCGCGCTGAGATCCGGGGCGAAATGCTTGATTTCGCTAAGCCAGTTATAGACCAGGCTGGTAGGGGCCACAATGAGGCTGGTGCGATCCGGCTGGCGGGTGGCCTTCAGCAGGGCAATGACCTGCACGGTCTTCCCCAGGCCCATGTCGTCCGCCAGCACGCCGCCCATATGCAGCCGGTCCAGCATGTACATCCATTCGTATCCCCGCCGCTGATAATCCCGCAGGGGAATGCCCGTCTCCGGCGCCGGGGCGGGAGCCCGTTGGCCGCTGATTTCCTCCGCCACCTCCTGGGCGGATTCATCCGCCTCCACCGGCAGGCCCAGCTCCTGCAGCATCCGGACCAGATAGCCCGCCCGGTATCCCCGCAGGGTCAGGGCATCCTTTTCCCATTTGGCGCCGTCCCGCTCCGCAGCCTCCCGGATGGCCTCCGCCCCTTCCTGCCAGCCCTGGAGGGCTTCCAAATTCAGGAAGGTGCCGTCCTTCATGCGATAATACTGCCGGGATCGGCTCAGGGCCTCCATGATGCCTAAAATCTCGTCCGTCGGGGCGCCGTCGATTTCCAGATTCATCAGCAGGCTGCCGCTCTCCATCCGCAGCCCGCCCCGCAGGGCGGGACGTCGATTCTCCATGCGGCGGAAATCCCGGCTGAGGAAGATCTCGCTGACCTCCCCCAGGCGTTTGACCCCCTCGTTCAGGAATCGAAACAGGGCCTCCTCCTGGCTCAGGCGGATGTTCTCCTTCGTGACCCGGAAGCCCGCGTTGGCCAGGATATCCAGCACCGCGTGCTCCCCTTCCGCGTCCCGCAGTAGCAGCTTTTCGCCCCGCTCCAGGGCCACCTTCACCCCGCTGGGGCCAAAGGGGTTCAGCTCCATGTCGCCGTATTTGAACAGCACCTTGGCCACCACGCTGCGGCCATCCCGATCCAGATACACCCTGGATTCCAAGGGCTTGCGCACCAGCATCTCCCGCAGCTCCTCGCTCATCTCCACGGCGCAGCGGGTTTTCAGATAGGGCAGCACCTCCCCCACCGCCTGATCCATGGCCTGCAGGGGATAATCCAGGCGCACCAGTCCCTCCTGCCGCCGATTCAGGAGAAAACGTAACAGGGTGCGCTGGTTAATGGGGATGATCTGGGGCCCCTCGGGGGCGAGGCCATAGGCGCAATCCTGGGTCAGGGGCTGGATTTCTTCCGGCAGGGATAGGGTGATGGCGAGGCCCCGGGGCATCATGCGGCATTCCGCCTGCATGGGGATGGACTTTTCCGCCAGGCTACGGGTGGAGTGAATCTCCCCTTCCGGATCCATGACCCGCACCGGCAGGCCCTCCAGGAGGCGCAGCAACTGGCCGGCGATGTTATCCGGCAGGCGCAACAGCCGGGCTTCCGCCTGGCTGGGCATCCATTTGCCTAACTGGCTGGCGGAGAGCATGCGGTCCAGCAGCCGCAGGATGGCTTCGTTGGTTTCTGAAAAATGCATCCAGGAGGGTTCGTAGACTAATTTGCTCTGGAAGTTCAGGGGGGATTTTTCCCGCCAGGCTTCCAGGAATTGGGGAATATCCTTCACCACGTACCATTTTCCCTGGCCGATGCGCAGGCCGGCCCGCAGGCTTTCTTCGCCGGCCCGGGGCAGCACCAGGGTGATCTCCATGCGGAGGTTTTCCTCCGCGGGGAGCTCGCCCTCGATGAGGGAGAGGAGTTCTTCGCCGCGCTTGGGGGCTTCCCGCTGCAGTTCCAATTCCAGCTGATCCATCCTTGCCTCCTGGAAAATGTTATTAACTTATTGTACTTCTATGTTTGATGTCGTTTTTCCTGCCTGTTTTTCTACTTTCCAGCGGGCGGGAGCCCCTTTACCCCCTACCCCCTTTCCCCCGCTGCGGCGGGGGAAGGGGAAAATAAAGAGGCGGGGCTGCGCCCCGCTGGCCCCCTGATGCTATCGCTCGTTTCGTCCATTACGACGAATAGAGGGTCGGACTTCGCCCCGCCTTTACGCAAACAACGAGCCGCCTTTCGGCGGCCCGTTGCTTGCTCTGCTGCCTTTGAGCAGCTATATTCTACTTCTTTTCCACAACATCCTGGCGGATTTTGTTGGCGAATTCTTCGACGGTGTAAACATTGGTTTGGTCGGTGGCGCGATCCCGGACGGAGATGTTGTTCTCCGCGATTTCCTTCTCGCCCAGGATGATCATGTAGGGCACCTTGTCCACCTGGCGGGCATAGCGGATCTTGTAGCCGATCTTCTCGTTCCGGTCGTCCAGCTCCACCCGGACGCCTTCCTTCCGCAGCTGGCGATACACCTTTTCGGCATATTCCATGCTCTTGTCGGAAACCGGCAGCACCTTTACCTGCACCGGCGCCAGCCAGGTGGGGAAAATGCCCTTTGTTTCCTCAATGATATAGGCCATGAAGCGGTCCAGGCTGCCCAGGATGGCTCGATGCAGCACCACGGGGGTCTTCTCCGAGCCGTCCCGATCCACGTACTTCAGATCGAACTTCGCCGGCAGGCAGAAGTCCAGCTGGCAGGTGCTGAGGGTGTATTCCGCGCCCACGGCGGGCTTCACGTTCACGTCCAGCTTCGGCCCGTAGAAAGCGGCTTCGCCGATCTCCTCCGTAAAGTCGATACCCAGCTCCGTCAGCACTTCCCGCAGGGCGTTCTCCGCCGTCTCCCACATCTGGTCATCCTGATGGTACTTCACCTTGTCCTCCGGATCCCGCAGGCTCAGGACGCAGCGATAATTGGTGATGTTGAAATCCTTATAGGTGTCGAAGATCAGGTCGCACACGCTGCTGACCTCGTCCTTGATCTGCTCCGGCGTCACGAACAGGTGGGCGTCATTCTGGCAGAAATGCCGGCCCCGCTCGATACCCTTCAGGGTACCGCTGGACTCGAAGCGGAAGTCATGGGCGATTTCGCCGATGCGGATGGGCAGATCCCGATAGGAATGGAGGGCGTTAGCGTAGATCCGCATATGGTGTGGGCAGTTCATGGGCCGCAGCACGAAGGTCTCCCCTTCGACCTCCATGGCCGGGAACATGTTATCCTTATAGTGCTCCCAGTGGCCGCTGGTCTTGTACAGATCCACCGTGCCGACGCAGGGGGTCAGCACATGCTGATAACCCAGGTCCCGCTCCTTTTCCCGGATATAGTTTTCCAGCTGCTGCCAGAGGGTATATCCCTTGGGCAGGAACATGGGCAGGCCCTTGCCGATCAGGTCATCCTGCATGAAGAGGGACATGTCCTTGCCGATGCGCCGATGATCCCGAGCCTTGGCCTCCTCCACTTCCTTCTCGTAGGCAGCCAGCTCCTCCGCGTTGCGGAAGGCCACGCCGTTCAGCCGGGTCAGCATCTTGTTCTTCTGATCGTTCTTCCAATAAGCGCCGGACAGGGCCGTCAGCTTGAATGCCTTCAGGGCCTTGGTGTAGGTCAGGTGCGGACCGACGCACATGTCGATGTAATCCCCTTGCTGATAGAAGGTGATCACCGCGTCCTCCGGCAGGTCAGCGATATGCTCCACCTTGTACTTTTCTCCCCGATCCTGCATCAGCTTGACCGCTTCCTCCCGGGGCAGGGGGTAGACCTTGAAGGGCAGATTTTCCTTCACGATCTTCTGCATTTCCTTTTCAATGGCGGGCAGATCTTCGTCCGTCAGCTTTACATCGCCCATGTCGATGTCATAATGGAAGCCCTTCTCCGTGGCCGGGCCATAGGCGAAATGGGCGTCAGGATACAGCCGCTTCACGGCCTGGGCCATGATATGGGCCGCAGAGTGCCGCAGAGTATCCAGCTCCAGCTCGGGAGGACAGTCCGCCACGTGACCGTCGTTGTAAATGATTTTCATGTTGGTTCCCTCCTTCTTCTCTTCAGGGCTTCGCGTAATAAGGAAACTCTGATTTATGCAAAACCAGCGTAAAAGCATTTTGCTTACATCGTTGATTTACAAGAGTTTTCTCGCTCCCCCGCTCCGCGGGGGAGCTTTAATCAGCGTTTCAATAAAAAACACTCGCCCCAATTTTGCTGGGACGAATGCTCATCTTTGACGCATCCGCGGTTCCACCCCGCTTGCTTTACACCACTTCATTTCTTCCATGCGATATCGGGCATGAACCGCTGCCGTCGGATGGGTGGTTCCAGCGAAGATCCCGCGGCGGAGGCTTTCAGCCCAAGACCCCCGTTCTCTTTCGCGGCATGGAGACGCGGCATGTCCCTCGTCATCCGGCAAGTGAGGAAATTATATCACTTTTTCTTCCCGTGTCAACCAAAATTGTTGATTTATCAGTCCTTCGTACCATTCCAGAGCTTGCGCACCGCGTGGCGCACATTCCGGGTAGGGGGCTCTTCGCCCCGGGCTTTCCGGGCGGATTCCTTGGCCTGGATCAGCTGCTTCTGCAGGCTGGCGTTCTTCTCCTTGGTCTCCCGCAGCTGCCGCTGAGCCTCCAGCAGGGATTTTTGCAGGGCCTTGATTTCGGCTTGCGCTTCCGCGATTTCCTTCCGGGCGGCTTTGGTCTCCTCCCGGGCCTGGGCAGTCTCCCCGCCCATCTTCTTCTGCAGGGCCAGCATCTCTTCCTTCGCCTGGGTCAGATCGTCCCGACGCTGCCGGCGCTCCTCCTCTACCTTGGAAAGGGCTTGCCGGGTTTCCTCCCGGGCGTCCTGGAGGGTCTTGTCCATCCGCTGGGTCTCCGCCTGGGCCGCCTCCATGCGGCGGGTGTATTCCGCCGCGGCCGCGGCCATCTGCATCTCCATGGCGGCCTGGGCGTCGGCCAGGGCCTTCTCCCCCGCCGCCGCGGTCTCCGTTAGCTTCCGCTCCACCACCGCGGTATTTTCTGCGATCTGGGTTTCGTAGCTGTTCCGGGTTTCCGTCAACTGGGTTTCGTAGCCCTCGCGAGTCTCGGTTAGCTGGGCTTCGTAGCCTTCTCGGGTTTTCTTCAGCTGGGTTTCGTACCCCTCCCGGGTCTCCTTCAGCTCCGCTTCATAGCTCTCCCGGGTCTCTTGCAGCTCCTGCCCCAGGGACTGAATCTCCTGATCTGCCCTTTCAATCCGCAGATCCCGATCCGCAATTTCTCCCTGCTGCCGGGCGATCTCCCCGTCCCTTTGGGCGATGATCTCCTCCCGCTGGGCGATTTCCCGCTGGCGCAGGACGGTTTCTTCCCGCCGCGCCTGGGCCACCCGGGATCGGGCTGCCTGCTCAATGACATTTTCCTGCTTCTGCCGCTCCAGGGCGGCCTGTTCCTCCCCCAGGGCCATTTCCTGCCGGAGGCCCTCCGCCAGGTCCTGATCCAGGGTCAGGCGGGAAAACAGGGTCTGCAGCAGCGCCAGCTCGCTCAGCTGGGCTCGCAGCTCCTCCGGGAACAGATGAGCGGGGGCTTCCTCCCGGACGATTTCATAGCCGGGCTTCTGATACCGCTGCAGGAACTCGAACAGGTTCAGGGCTTGCTTGAAATTCTCGTTCTTCTTGAATACATTGGTCCGCACGATGGGGGACGACACGGGGATGCAGCCCTTCAGCTGGCGCATCAGGGGGGCGTTCACCAGCACCCCGGTCCGGCGCACCAGCAGCTCCACCCGCTCCATGTCGCTCATATCCTCCGTCCGCTCCTCCGGCAGGGCCGTTTTCGGCGGCAGCTGGTCCAGGGCAAAGGTGAGCCGGCTCTGGAAGCGCATATTCTTCCCCCGGCCATCCCGATCGAAGGAAAAGCGCAGCTCCCGCAGACCGTTCACCTCCTGCGCCGCGGCATATCTGCGGTTCAGGAAGTCCTGCATCTGCTGCACCAGAGTGAAAAGAAATCGGTTTTCGTAAATAGCGTAATTATCCTCCCGCTGGACGATGAGGATCTTATCCGGAATCACATCCTCCCCTTCCACCCGGGAGATCAGATTGCTGTGCTCCGCCAGATGGCGAATGGAGTCCACGGTGGTTTTCCGGGCCTGATCCACCCGGCGAATTTCGGAATAGGTCTCGATGAACCGCCGCTGCTCCTCGATGGCCTTCTCGATAAAGGGAAAGGCGGTTTCGAAGGCGTCGATCCACTCCCCGTCCCAGACGATGGCGGTACACTGATCCTCCAACTGCTCCCGGGCCTGGGGATCCTCCCCCAGGGACCGAAGCAGCGCCTGATGGGTGGGATCCTCCGCTACGGCGCGAATATACTCCTGGTAAGCCTGATACAGGCTCCTGAATTCATTCATTCTTGTTTATCCCATCCTTTTCAGCCGATGGAGGTATTCCAGGCAGTGCTTCATGGCGTCCCGGCCAAAGAGCTGATCCAGCCGCTCGCAAAGGCCATCAATCTCCTCCCGAATGAAGGAAAGGTTCTGGCTTTCCAGCTTCCGCAGCACCTTCTTGCAGATCAGGAAGTCGATGGCCTCCAGCTCCGTTCCTCCACAGGCCATGTAGGCCGGCACAAACCGGTGGAACTGATTCATGATGCGGTTTCCGAAGGCAACCCGCAGATGGGCGGCCAGATAATCATCCAGCTGACCGATCTTTTCCAGGTTTTCGGAATGCACATGGTAGGTCTGGCGGGATTCCACCAGCAGCTGGCGGAACCGGGTGCTGCTCAGGGCCAGGGAGGCGGTTTCCGGCGCCTCGAAGGGGGCGGTCTTGCTGTCGATATCCAGAATCATGGCCCGGTCATACACCTTGTCGGAGATGGCAAAGGTAGAATCGTCGTTGTTGGCCGTGCCGGCGTACCACATGTTGGCCGGCAGCTTCAGCTTGCCCTTGTCCAGCAGGACGGGATCCCGCTCCCACTGGTCCGGCACCACCTGAATCACCCATTCCTCCGGGTCAGGCATTTCCAGAATGGACAGGAATTCGGCAAAGTAATATTCCACCCGGGCGATGTTCATCTCGTCCAGCACGGACAGGTAGATATGGTCGGAATACTGGGCCTCGTATACCTTGGTCAGCAGCTCCGTCTCGTTAAACCGCTTGGTGAATTCGTTAAAGTATCCCAGCAGATCGCTGCGGTCCCTCCAGGAGGGCTGCACCGGGATGATGGTGGAGGGGTTCTCCACAAACTTGCCGAAGGCATAGGCCAGGGAGGTTTTCCCCGTACCGGAGATGCCCTGCAAAATCACCAGCCGGCTGGCGGCAAAGCTGGCGATGAAGGTACGGATCAGGTCCAGGGAATAGTACAGATGCAGTTGGGAGGCAGCGAAATCCCGGAATTGGACGCAGATCTGCTCCAGGGTCGCTTCCTCGTCCCATTGGGGCTCCGCCTGCTGGCTCATGCGGTCGTCCACCTCCGCCAGGCGGAAGAACCGCTGGCGGGAATTGGTGTCATCCGCCGGGCCCTTCTTTTTCCGGGTCAGCAGCACACCCATGACCCCGGCCACCGCCAGGGACAGCAGCCCCAGCCCCACGGCCAGCCAATTGATCCAGTTGATGCCGCTGGTGACAGCGCTCCGGGCCGGCAAGGGCGTTTCCGACTCCACCGGTTCCGGCGTAAAGGTGGGCGTCGGCGTAGGCGCGGCGGCGGGCAAATTCAAATCTCCGGCAAAAACGATGTTTTCCGCGTTGATCTCCAGGGTGTCAAAGGTGACGGCCGTGGGTTCCGGCGAAGGTGTCGGCACCGCCGTAGGCTCCGGCGTCGGCAGATGGATGGCCCCGGAGAAGACGATGTTCTCCGCGTTGACCTCCAAGGTGTCCAGGTTCAGGGGCGTGGGCTCCGGAGTCGCCGTAGCTACCGGAGTAGGCGTCGGCAGAATGTTCCCTTGAATCACAATGGAATCCGCGTTCACTTCCAGGGAGTCAAAGTTGATGGGCGTTGGTTCCGGGGACGCAGTAGGTTCCGGGGAGGGCGTCGGCGTGGGCATGGTAATGTTGCCATTGAACACGATGCTCTCCGCGCTGACCTCCATGGTGTCCAACAGCACCGGCGTCGGCTCCGGCGACGGGGTCGGTTCTGGCGAAGGCGTGGGCGTAGGCATGGTGATATTGCCCGAGAACAGTATATTCTCCGCACTGATTTCCAGGTTTTCCAAATTGATGGGCGTGGGTTCTGGAGACACCGTGGGCTCTGGAGAGGGCGTGGGCGTAGGCATGGTAATATTGCCATTGAACACAATGCTGTCCGCATTCACCTCCATGGTGTCCAGCAGCACCGGTGTCGGCTCCGGCGACGGGGTGGGCTCTGGAGAAGGCGTCGGCGTAGGCATAGTAATATTGCCATTGAACACGATGCTCTCCGCGCTCACTTCCATGGTGTCCAGCAGCACCGGCGTCGGTTCCGGCGACGGGGTGGGCTCCGGAGAAGGTGTGGGCGTGGGCATAGTAATATTCCCAGAAAACACAACCGCATCCGCGTTGATTTCCAGGTTTTCTAAATTGATGGGCGTGGGTTCCGGCGTCGCGGTAGGTTCCGGCGTAGGCGTCGGCACAGAGGTCGGTTCCGCCGTGGGCATGGTGATATTGCCGGAGAACACAATGGCGTCCGCGCTGACCTCCAGGGTGTCGATCTGCATGGGAGTCGGTTCCGGCACAGGGGTGGGCGTGGGCGTCGGCACAGGCGTCGCCGTCGGCAGATAATACCCCTGCACGACGATGGCATCCGCATACACCTCCAGGTTATCCACCAGCAGGGGCCCGGGCTCCGGCGTTAAGGTCGGCTCCAGGCTGGGCTCCTCCGTCGGCTCCGCGGTCGGTTCTTCCGTAGGCTCTGGCGTCGGTTCCGGAGTGGGTTCCGGCGTCGGCTCTGGAGTGGGCTCCAGGGTGGGCGTGGCGGTAGGTTCCGGCGTGGGCTCCAGGGTCGGGGTCGGCGAAGCCTCCTCCGGCGTCGGCTCCGCGGTAGGCCGCTGGGTTGGGGTCGCGCGAGTATAGGTAACGATACCCGCCGTCCGCGCCCGGCTGCGAACAGACTCCGTGGAAACCAGGATGCTTCCCAGCGGGGCGTCAATCTCAATGGACACCACGGAGGAATAGGGCGGCTTCAGGTTGGACTGGGTCAGGGCCATCAGCTGGGCCCGAATGCTTTCCATAATGGCGGGATCCGCCCCGCTCTGATCCTCAAAATCCATGTACAGCGCCACCGCGCCATAGACATCCCCGCTGTGGTACAGATACACCCGGTCCACCCGGCAGGGACGGCCGAAGGTGTTCTTCTCCAGCAGGATATCCTGATCGAAGGCGCCGGATTGGGGGATGGGCTCCGTAAACATATAGTACCCATCCTCCCGGTCGCCCTCGCCAATCATCAGCTCCCAGCTTTCAAAGCCGTCCAGGTGCAGATGACCCAGGACAAAATCCGCCTGGCCAATGGCGCGATCGGACAGATTTTCCGGATAAACATATTCGAAAAGAGAGGAAATCTGGCTCCCTTCCATAGCAAAGGAGGGGCTAAAGATGGTACCCTCCCCCTTGAAATAATAATATTGATTATCGTAGACCAGTGTCAGAGGCGTTCCACCCGCGGCCAGCAGAGAAGCCGTGTATCCATAGGGGAATTCCAGCCGGGCAATCGTATCCGCCAGGGCGGAGGTAAAGCACAGGCACGCAACAATCAACCAGGCAAAAAAACAAAGAAACCGGGACCGCTTCATATCGACCCTCCCGAATGAACTTCAATTCCAAATCTCCTCAGCCCGGAGCGACATTCTCCGCTGAACAGACGAACCCATTCTACTATAAATGACGCCTATTTTCAAGGGAGCGAAAAAACGCTCAGAAGGGCAAGGAAAGGTAAACCCTTGTAAATCAACAGCGCTGATATAATAGGAATAAATCATCCATTCTCTTTGCGAAAAAGTTGAAAAAAATCATTCCGCTAATCAAGAGCCTGCCTCTATCCATGGGTTTCCAATCGGAGCAGATGTTTCTCATATTTGGTGAATATGGCAAAAATTTAACACAAATTCGCTTGCGCTTTTTCATTGAGTGCGGTATAATCCGTTTTGTTCGAAAGAGGTCGGAAGAAACAGCAATACAGGAAGGCTGTTTCCGTGCTCTTGAATCGTATTCAAGGTATTTGAAAGGCCCGGCCTCCGTTCTCTTTCGTCGAAAACAGCGAGGAAGCGCTGTTTGAGAAATAGCGGCCAAGCCGCAAAAACACAAAGGAGGATTTCCCTTATGAAGAAACTCGTTGCCCTGATGCTGGCAGCCATCATGCTGCTGGGCATCGCTTCCGCCGTGGCGGAGGACGTGACCCTGAACCTGTGGACCATCGCTGTGGAAAGCGACTCCAGCTATCAGACCTTTATCGACGCCATCGCCGCCTTCGAGGCCGCTCATCCTGGCGTGAAGGTCAACCATGAGCCCACTCAGAACGAACAGTACAAGATCAAGATCAAGGCCGCCATGTCCGCCGGCACTGACCTGCCCGATGTGTTCTTCACCTGGGGCATGGGCTTCCTGGGCGAATTCGTGGCCGCTGACCGCGTGCTGAACCTGGACGAGTACTATCCCGCCTATCAGGAAGAGCTGCCCGTGAACATGACTGCCAACGCTTCCTACGATGGCAAACTGTTCGGCGTGCCCTACACCATGAGCGAAGTCGTGCTCTTCGCCAACATGGAAATCCTGGCCTCCGTGGGCTATGATCACATCCCCACCACCATCGAAGAGATGAACGAGTGCTGCGACGCCCTGCTGGCCGCCGGCATCACCCCCTTCGGCGTGTCTGGCAAGGAGCTGTGGTGCCTGTCTGAGTACCTGGAGCCCCTGATGATCAAGTCCGTCGGCACCGAGCGGCTGATCAAGCTGTACAACGGCGAAGAGAGCTGGAACAACCCCGATGTCATCGCGGCTGTGGAAGCTTTCCAGAACCTGGTGAACAAGAACTACTTTGATCCCAATGCCGCTGCCCTGGGCAACGACGAAGTGAAGACCAACTTCATCGCCGGCAAGTACGCCTTCTATCAGAATGGTTCCTGGAACTGCGGCGACATCGACAAGAGCGAGAACCCCGCGAAGTTCCAGGCTGGCCTGTTCCCCGTGCTGAACGCGGACAACGCCTCCCTGTATGAGCTGATCGGCGGCCCCAACAACACCCTGGCTGTCACCGCTACCACCGAACACAAGGAAGAAGCCGTGGCGCTGGCCTTCGAGCTGGGCCGCTTCATGTCCGACGCGGACTACAAGTCCGGCGCGAACCTGCCCTGCTGGACTCCCGATCCTGACGCTCAGGTGTCCGATCTGGTTTCCCAGGTGGCTGACATCGCCGCCAAGTCCGAAGGCATGGTGCTGTTCGGAGATAACTTCCTGAGCGCTGATCAGGCCAACACCTATCTGGATTACATCGGCCTGGCCTATGCTGGCGACATCACCCCCGAAGAGTTCGCTCAGGGCATGGATGACACCCTGTACAACAAGTAATTGGAAGGCAGCGCGAATCTAAGCCTCTGAGGGAGATTAGATTCAGCGTTCCCGAACAATTACGGCAACTCGCAAAGTAAATAACAGGGAGACGGTTCCCGAGGCAGGGATATTTCCTGAAAGCAGGGCCGTCTCCCTCACTTTTTTTGAGGAAAGGGAGTCCGGAATCATGCACAGACCATTTTCCTACAAGCTGAACATCTTTCTGTTCCTGCTGCCGGCGCTGATTCTCTTCGTCGGCATCCTGATCGCCCCCATCGCCATGTCGGCTTATTACAGCCTGACGGAATGGAACGGCCTGGGAATTCCTAAGTTCATCGGCCTGCAGAACTATGTGGAGCTGTTTACCAGCAAGTCCATCAACATCATGCGGGCCCTGAAAAACGCCATGCTGCTGGCGGTGCTCTCCGTGTGCATCCAGCTGCCCTTTGCCCTGCTGCTGGCCCTGAAGCTGAGCCGGCATGTCAAGGGCGAGCGCTGGTATCTGGCCATTTACTTCATGCCCGTGCTGATCTCCTCCGTGGTCATCGGCCAATTGTGGATCAAGATCTACAATCCCGAATACGGCGCGCTGAACATGTTCCTCCGCTCCGTGGGGCTGGATAGCTGGACCCGCATCTGGCTGGGGGATAAAAACGTGGCCTTCGGCGCCTGCCTGGTGCCCATCCTCTGGCAGTATGTGGGCTACCATATGCTGCTGATGTACGCCGGAATCAAGGGCATGCCGGCGGATCTGAACGAGGCCGCCATGCTGGATGGCTGCACCCCCGCCCAGGTCAGCTGGTATATCACCATCCCCTACATCCGGCCCATCCTTCGGGTCAGCGTCATCTTCGCGGTCACCGGATCGCTGAAGTCCTTCGACATGATCTATGTGCTGACCAACGGCGGCCCCAACCATGCCACCGAACTGCCCAGTACGCTGATGATCAATCTGCTGTTCCTGCGGAACAGATACGGCATGGGTTCCACCATCGCCGTCATGTTGATCGTGCTGTGCTTCGTATTCGCCATGCTGATCAATCTCGCGTTCAAGGAGGAGAAGTAAGATGAGTGCAAGCAAAGCAAAGGTCAATCAGGCTGATATCCCCGTGGCCCAGCAGCACAAGTTCAAGTGGACGGACGTGCTGGTGCAGGTCGGGCTGGTCCTCTGGGCCATTATCTGCCTGTTTCCCGTCTACTGGATGTTTACCTTCTCCCTGAAGAGCAATGAGGAAATCTTCGGCGCCAATGTCATGGGCCTGCCCCAGAACTGGCTGTGGCAAAACTATACCCGGGCCCTGAACGTGGGCCATATGGGCCAGTATTTCCTGAACAGCTTGATTGTTACCGTGGTTTCCATCATTTTCGTGCTGCTGGCCGCCATCATGGCCACCTACGCCATGACCAGGCTGCAGTGGAAGGGTCGGAAGCGGATGAACAGCTTCTTCATGCTGGGCCTCACCATCCCGATCCATGCGGCCATCGTGCCCCTGTATACCACCCTGTCCCGGGTGGGCATGCTGAACACCTACTGGGCCCTGATCATCCCCTACTCCGCCTTTTCCCTGAGCATGGGTATCCTGATCAGCATCGGCTTCATGGGCGATATCCCCTACGATCTGGACGAAGCCGCCTTCCTGGATGGCTGCGGCGTGTGGGGCATCTTCCTGCGGGTCATCGCGCCCCTGATGCTCCCCGCGGTTTCCACCGTGGGCATCTATACCTTCCTGCAGTGCTGGAACGAGCTGATGTTCGCCACGGTGTTCATCAGCAAGGAAGCCTATAAGACCCTCCCCGTCGGTATCCAGGGCCTCAGCGGCCAGTATACCACGGAATGGGGTCCCATCGGCGCGGCCCTGGCCATGGCTACCCTGCCCACCCTGCTGGTGTATATCTTCCTGAGCAAGCAGATTCAGGAAAGCTTCATCGCCGGCGCGGTGAAGGGATAAACCCAATGGACGAAAAAACCAGGAGCTCCTTCGAGCTCCTGGTTTTTGCTTGGGCTTTTCATCCCTTGCTGAAAAGAAGCGATGATGAATATATCCCTGAGGCAGCATGTTCCCACGAAAAAATATTTTTGTCCGCATAGACAAAAACTGGAGAATATGGTATACTTCCTCCCGAAAGAAACGAGGAGTATATTGTGAGCGGGGGGATCTCCCCAGAAGTCTTTTTGCTGGAACCTTCTCAGACGGAGAGCCGTCTGAAGGAATATATTTTAAACCCAAAGGAGGTCTGTCCAAATGAAGAAGTTCCTATCCCTGCTGTTGGCCGCGCTGATGGCGATCGGCTGTCTGTCCTTTGCCGTCGCGGACGAGCTGCCCGCCGATCTGGTGGAAGCCGCCAAGGCTGAAGGCGAGCTGGTGGTTTATGGTTCCTGCGAGGAGCCCTACCTGGCCGCCGCCTGCCAGAAGTTTGAGCAGCTGTACGGCATCAAGACCCAGTTCCAGCGGCTGAGCACTGGCGAAGTGCCCACCAAGATCGAAGAAGAAAACGGCAACCCCTCCGCTGACGTTTGGTTCGGCGGCACCAACAATCCCTACGACGCGCTGGCGGCCAAGGGCTTCCTGGACAACAGCTACGTCCCGGTGAACGCGTCCCATCTGCTGAGCGATCTGTACAAGGATCCCAACGGCAACTGGTACGGCATCTACACCGGTATCCTGGGCTTCATGGTCAACAAGGACGAGATCGCTCGTCTGGGCCTGGAAGTTCCCCAGACCTGGGATGACCTGCTGAAGGAAGAATACAAGGGCCTGATCTGGTTCTCCAACTATAACACCGCTGGCACCCCCAAGCTGGCTGCCAACCTGATGCTGCAGATGAAGGGCCATGATGAAGGCATCGCCTATCTGGTGGCGCTGGACAAGAACATCGCCCAGTACACCAAGTCCGGCTCCGGCCCCTCCAAGAACGTGGGTACCGGCGAATGCGTCATCGGCATCGGCTTCCTGCATGATGGCATCACCCAGATCCTGGACAATGGCTATGACAACGTTCAGCTGGTGATCCCGGCAGACGGCACTGCCTGCGAAATCGGCCCGGTGGCTATCTTCAAGGGCGCCAAGCATCCCAATGCGGCCAAGCTGTTCATGGAATACGCCCTGTCCCCCGACTGCGTGGAGCAGGCGGACGACACCGGTTCCTATCAGTTCCTGGTCATCGACAACGCGCAGCAGCCCGAAGCCGCTGCGGAGTTCGGCCTGACCCTGGACGCTGTGTGGGATGGCTATGATTTCGCCAAGGCCGTGGAAGAGACCACCCAGAACGTGGAAGACGTCATCAACGCCCTGGGCGACGCCGCGGACGATCGGTTCAAGACCGAATAAGATTCGGCAAATAGGAAATTGAATTCCTGCCCCGCCCCCATCGGGGGCGGGGTTTTTCAGAAACAAAGAAGGACTTTTCTTCGCCCCCAAAGGGGTCGGAGAAAATCAACGTTGAAAACAAGAACAGTTGTTTTTCTACGAAAGACTGGAACTGAGTAGGAAAGGGGCGATGGCTGGTGGCAAAGGGTCAAAGCGCAAGCCTGGATCGAAAGAAACTGATGGCGGATCCCATCATGATGACCACCATAGTGGTACTGATCGCATTTCTGACGCTGTTTATCCTCTATCCTCTGGCAATACTGCTGGTGGACAGCCTGTATGGCGGCAATGGGTTTACCCTGGATACCTTCCGGCGAATCTTTGGCATGTGGACCTTTCGCCGGGCCATTACCAACACCCTGAAGGTAGGCTTCGTGGTGGGAATTCTTTCCACCATGATTGGCCTGCTCTTCGCCTATGTGGAGGTCTATGTCCGGATGCGGAAGGTGGTCGGTGGGCTGTTCCGGGTGGTTTCCATGCTGCCGGTGGTTTCACCGCCCTTTGTGTTGAGCTTGAGCATGATCATGCTCTTTGGCCGGGCGGGGCTTATTACCCGCTTCCTGCTGGGCATCTATGATAACGACATTTATGGATACTGGGGCATCGTCATTGTGCAGACCATGACCTTCTTCCCGGTATGTTACATGATGTTGAAGGGCCTGCTGAAGAACATCGACCCCTCCATGGAGGAGGCCTCCCGAGACATGGGGGCTTCCCGGTGGAAGGTGTTTACCACGGTGACCCTGCCCCTGCTGCTGCCCGGGCTGGGGAACGCGTTCCTGGTGACCTTTATTGAGTCCATCGCGGATTTCGCCAACCCCATGATCATCGGCGGTAGCTATGACACCCTGGCCACCACCATCTATCTGCAGATTACCGGCGCCATGGATAAGGAGGGGGCGGCCGCCATGGCTGTGGTGCTGCTGTGCATCACCCTGGCCATGTTCGCCGTGCAGAAATATTATCTGGAACGGAAGACCGCCGCTACCCTGACGGGTAAGGCCAGCCGGGTTCGGATGCTGATCGAGGATAAATCCGTCACCATCCCCCTGACCATCCTTTGCTCCCTGGGCGCGATCTTCGTTATCCTGATGTACATCTGCGTACCCATTGGCGCCCTGTTCCCGACCTGGGGATATAAGTTCACGCCCCTGACCTTCAAGTGGTTCCAGCAGGTGTTCACCCGCTATCGGGGCCTGCAGGCCTTCCGGGATTCCTTCGTGCTGTCCCTGATCGCCGCGCCGATTACCGCCCTGCTGTCCATGATCATCTCCTACCTGGTGGTGAAGCGGAATTTCCGGGGAAAAGGGTTCATCGAAGCGGTATCCATCCTGGCCATGGCTGTGCCGGGCACGGTGCTGGGCGTCGGATATATCCGGGGCTTCGCCAATGGCCTGTTCCATACGGGGGTGCTGAGCGGTATCTATGGCACGGGATTGATCCTGATCATCGTGTTCGTGGTTCGGTCCCTGCCTACGGGCACCCGCAGCGGTATTTCCGCCCTGCGGCAGATTGATAAGAGCATTGAGGAATCTGCCTATGACATGGGGGCCGACAGCCTGAAGGTGTTCACCTCCGTGACCCTGCCCCTGATTAAGGATTCCTTCCTCTCCGGACTGGTAACCGCCTTTGTCCGGTCCATTACGGCCATCTCCGCCATCATCCTGCTGGTGACGCCCAGCTATCTGCTGATCACTGTGCAGATTAACGAATTCGCGGAAAAGGGTTCCTTCAGCATCGCCTGCGCCTTTGCTACCATCCTGATCCTGATCACCTATGGCGCGGTGCTGCTCATGAACCTGTTCATTAAGTTCTTTGGAACCAGCAGAAAGCAGAAGGAGGTTAAGTGACCTATGGCGGACATGAAAGTAAAGCAGCCCAAGGGCGTCAAACTGGACCATATTTCCAAGATTTATAAGGACCCGAAGACGGGGAAGGATTTCTACGCGGTGCATGACGTGGCACTGGATATTACCCCTGGCAGCTTTGTGACCCTGCTGGGGCCCAGCGGCTGCGGTAAGACTACTACCCTGCGGATGATCGCCGGGTTCGAGAGCCCGGACGAGGGTGAGATTTACCTGGGCGGGGAACCCATTAACGCCCTGACGCCCAACAAGCGGGACACGGCCATGGTGTTCCAGAGCTACGCCCTGTTCCCCCATTACAATGTATTTGATAACGTGGCTTACGGGCTGAAGCTGCGGAAGGTGCCGAAGAACGAGATTCGAGACCGGGTGGAGAAAATTCTCAGCCTGGTGGAGCTTTCCGGCATGGAACAGCGGATGACCAATCAGCTTTCCGGCGGCCAGCAGCAGCGGGTGGCCCTGGCGCGGGCCCTGGTGGTGGAACCGGGGGTGCTTCTGTTCGACGAGCCCCTGAGCAACCTGGACGCGAAGCTGCGGGTGCAGATGCGGACGGAGATTCGCCGGATTCAGCAGGCCCTGGGGATTACTGCGGTGTATGTAACCCATGATCAGAGCGAAGCTATGGCGATTTCGGATCAAATCATCCTGATGAAGCAGGGGGTCATCGCGCAGATGGGCTCCCCCATGGAAATTTACTACAAGCCCAACAGCGAATTCGTGGCGGACTTCATCGGCGAATGTAATTTCCTGCACGGAAAGGTTTCCGAAAACGCGGAGAAGGGAGCGATCGTTTCCTTGCCCGCGGGGAAGGTGGCCGTCCGCACGGAGAAGAAGAGAACCTCCGGCGAGGCCTGCGAAATCGTGCTACGGCCAGAAGCCATCACCATTGGGGACGAGGGCATGCTGCCCTGCTGGGTGGAGCTGAGCTGCTTCATGGGCAGCTATCAGAATTACCATGTGCGGGTCGGGGAGGAGCTGGTCAAGATTACCGATAACTGCCCCCTGAATAAGAAGATTTTCAACACCGGAGACCGGGCGTACATCTCCTTCGATCCGGAGTGCGCCCACCTGCTGTAAAAGCCACGGAAAAAAGACGGAAGCTGCGTTTTGCGCAGCTTCCATTTTCTTATCCCTTCACAATCAAACACTTCTTCCCCTGGAAGGCCAATCCATATTTTAAGATGTTTTCAGGCGGAATTCCTCTGTTGATCAGATCCGTTTCATATTTATTTTCATCAATCTGGCGTAGCGCATTCTCTGCCGTATCTGCCAGAGATTTTTCTCCGCCCTCCGCGTCCAAAACCTTAAATTCCATGATTACCGCGGGGCGGGATATCGCCTTTGGTTCTAACACCACGTCATATCGCCCGTATCCGCTCTCCCGATTGGACTTAAGATCATATTCAGGCGCTTGATCCACCAAAAGGCCCAGTACAAATCCATGATAGAATCTTTCCGGCGTTTTTTCAGAAGGTTTTGTGCCGCTGTCAAAGGAACTGAACACGCTCAGCGCCACATCATTCATGTATCGGTTCATGTCCGTAACGTTTCCCTGCAACATGGCCCGAACAAATTCTGGCAGCGCTTCGCTTTCCTCAAACCATTCCGTAATCAGGTCTTCAAACATCTTGCGCACTTCACGGTTCGTGATTGTCAGCGTATAATATACCTTGTTCGCGGAGCTGGTCTGATAAAGATCGGAATCGTCTACGGAAACCACTTTCAGATATCCTGAGGCCAACAGCAAACTCCAGATGGCGCTTTGCTTTTTACCTAACTGTTCAAACACAATCTGTTCATCCAGGGGCATTCGAATGGTGCCGCCATTCATCAACGTCTCGAAATGAGACTTTACGCCGGCGGACGCTTGCTGTAAAAGACGGCTGATCAATCCATTGCTGCTGGAATTCGTCCAATAGACATCGATTTTTCTTTCGTTCAGAAAATTCACGACGGACCAGGGATTATAAATTCCAGGGACCTTGCCGAAGGTAAATCCATCATACCAGGATTTGACCGCCGCTTGTTCCGTTTCGTTAAAGCCCATTTCCATCATGGCGTGGAATACTTCTTCCGAAGTAAAACCGAAGCAGGTCTCATATTTGGGAGAGGTTGTTGTCACGACCACCAGATTATTCAGATCGGAGAAGATGGACTCCTTGCTGACGCGGGTAATTCCTGTCAATACCGCCCGTTCCAAGGATGGATTTGTCTTGAATGTGTTGTTAAACAAAGTCCGAATCAGCTTCACCAATTCGCTCCAATATCCACTAAGCCAGGCTTCCTGCAAGGGTGTATCATATTCATCCAGAAAGATGAGCACCTTTTTCCCATAATATTTATGCAGCAGACGGGATAGCAGATACAGGGACATGGAAAGATCCACATCCGACATATCGTCACAGATGGCGTTCAGCGCTTTCTTTTCATTTTCATCAAAGCAATCCGCATTCCATAGCTCTGGAAAAGAAGAATACTGAAACACAATCAGTTTCTTAATGATTTGGACCGTCTCCTCAAAGGTGGCGCCCTTTACACCCGCAAAGCTGAGAAAAATGACAGGCCAGGTTCCCTGTTCCTTTCGGATGGACTGATGATTCCAGACCCGCAGCCCTTCGAACAAATCGCCTCTGTTCGCGTATCGATTGGAGAAAAAACAGTTCAGCATGGACATATTCAATGTCTTGCCGAAACGCCGCGGCCTGGTGATCAGAGTCACAGCATCGAGGCCTTCCCACCATTGGGTGATGAAATCAGATTTATCCACATAAAAAGCGCTCGGTCCGCGCATGGACTCGAAGTCCTGTACCCCGGTGGCCACTTCCTTATTGTCCATCATCATTCACCTCTTTTCTCCGAAAACAGGATAGCATTCCATCCTTGGAAAGTCAAATAATAGAGTCTATGCATCGGGATATATATGCTTGATCCGTACACTGGTCAGGCTTTCCGGCGGCAGCTCCACGGAAATCACCTGCCCGGCCAGACGAAGATTGACCATGGTTTTCTTGTTGCCGCGCTGGAACAGCAGCACGCGAATCTCTTTCTCGTCGGGAGAGGATACCGCCACCGCCTCCACCTCTGCGCCATAGCTGCTGCAGCCAATCCGGACCGATCCGGCGGGAATAGCTTCCATGATCAGCGACAGATAGTCAAAGCTGACCGTGCGGATGACCTTTCCGTCCGCGCCATAAACCAGCGGCGCGGCAAATCCGCCGGCCACATGCCGCGGGCCGCCGTTGGGATCCACAATCAGGTTCCAGTCCATCCATCGATTCATGCCGCTGTTCAGATCCCCAATGATGTCATGGGCATAGGCAAAGGCGTCTTCCAGATCCACATCCGCGGGAGTTTTGTCCCCCACGCGATCCAGGATCATCGCCTCTTCCGGAGCCAGGGAGGCTCTGGGCTTCTTCTTCAGCGCCTCCAAATCCATTTCGATGAAGGTGACCCGCCCCGGCATATGCAGGGGACAGCTTTCAGAATGCATCAGTACCTTCTTCGGATATTTCCCCCGGAGCAGCCCCAGGGCATCGAAATGATCCCCCGTATACCAATGATAAGCGAATCCGCTGATCAAAGGTTCAATTTCCGGGTCCATCATCTCTTCGATCCGCTCCACCATCCGTTCCTTGTTATGATCCCAAACAAAGATTTCCAGCCGTTCCGCCAGACCGGCCTCCTGCAGCGCCGGGTAGAGATGTCCCCGCAGGAAATCCTTCTCCTGGGCGCTGGTCCAGACACAGCTATCCCAAGGCGTGGCCGCGGCGGCTTCGTTCTGCACGGAAAGCATGGTTACCGGGATCCCTTCTGCCAGATACGCCTGAATGAACTTCACCAGGTATTTCGCCCAGGAGCCATAGAATTCCGGCTTCAGGCTTCCGCCATTGTTACGGGAAGGGGTCAACGATTCCTCTGTGACTTCCTGTCCGCCATAGGTGACCGCGTCGTTTTTCTGCCCCTGAGGCAGAGTTTTCCACTGCCACGGGGGAGACCAGGGGCTCAGCAGCACGGACAGCTTCCCCTCAGAGAGGGCCAGCGCTTCCTTCACCACGGGCAAGATGTACTTTCGATCCCGATCAATGGAAAAGGTATTCAGCTCCGGATCAGCGATGGGGTCCACCACCGCCTGATATTCGGAGAGAGAGTAGTCACAGCTGTCGATGGGGATACGGACAAAACGGGCCTTATGCTCCTCCGGACCAAACCAAAGGGACAGGGTCTCTTTTCGCTGCTCCGGAGACATCTGGGACAGCAAATAGCAAGCCGTTTCCGTCAAGGCGCAGCCAAATCCATCCACCTTTTGAAAGCGAAAGCTGGGATACAGGCCAATCACATGATCTTCCACGATGTGGGGAAACTGCTCCTCCGGGAGGCAGGGCGTTTCGGTTTCAAAATGCGCCACCTGGCCGGTCTTTCGGTCATATTGGATACTGTGTTGGATTGCTTTCATCTGAATCAACCTCCATATAATAATAAGCAGTCAAAATGCTACTTCTTCTTCCCCGGGTGAAACCTTCGATCAGTAAAGCTGCCGAAACCCAGCCCCAGGGCGATCATGGCGATGGTAATCATGGCCTGAATCCCCTGATCCGCACCAGCGGCGGTGGCCCCTTGACCCAGCAGCGTCATCATTCGATAGAGTCCCAGCCCCGGCACTACTGGCACGATGGCGGACATTAGAAACACCGTGCCGATCATCTTCATTCGCCGGGCTACCCATTGCCCCGCCAGGGAGCCAAACAGCGCCCCGGCAAAGACTGCCAGCGCTTCTGAAACCCCGGCGAAGGCGATCAAGCTATAGACAAGGTAGGTCAGGGCAGCGATGATCCCGGAAGGCAGCAGGGAACGCATCGGGGCATGCACCAGCAGGGCAAAGCCAATGCTGCCGATGAAGGCCCCCAGCACGGGCAGCAGAATTTCCTGTATCATCCCAGGAGCCCCCCTTCCAGCAGCCGTACAAGCGCGTTGGAAAGCAGCGCTCCTCCGGCGACCAGGCAGGCGGTCAGCAGCGCCTGGGTGCCATGGGATAGGCCGGACACCATATCCCCTCGCATGGTATCCTGCACGGCGTTGGTCATGGCCAGCCCGGGCACCAGGGGCATAACCGCCCCAGCGATCAAAATCTCCTGGGACACTCCGGGAAACAGGCGAATGATGAAATGGGGCAGCAGGGAGGTCAGGAAACCGCCGAAAATCGCGGTCACCAGCCATTGCATGTGCATCTTCTGGTTTACCAGGCCTACCAGCTGAACCACCGCAGCCACCAGGCCCGCGAACAGAATCTCCCATTCACCGCCACCAAAGAGCAACGCGAACCCGCCAGCGCAAAGAAAGGCCGCCAAAATCATCCACCCGGAAGCCACCGGCCCTCGGCTGGCGTCGATGCGCCGCAATTCCTCCCAGGCCTGCTGGATGCTCATCTGCCCGGCGGTGACCTTGCGGGACACCGCGTTTACCTGGTCAATTTTCGTCAGATTGGTTCCCTGGCGATGCACCCTTTTCACGCCGGACTCCAGCAAGCCGTCATGGCCGCGATAGCTGATGAACAGTCCACTTGGCACCGCGAAGCTCTCCACCTCCGTCAGGCCAATCCCCTGGCCCATGCGGCAGATGGTTTCCTCCGCCCGATAGGTCTCGCCCCCGTTTTCTATAATGATCCGCCCCGCCAGCTGCAGCGCCTCCATCACGCCCTGCTCCGGAGCGGGGTGTATGCTCTCTGACATTCCTGCCCGATCCCTTTCCACATCAATGCTGCCTTCATTGTGAAGACAGGGTTATTGTACCCTTTCCGGACCGATTCGTAAAGAAAAAACAGGTGGTTTTCCGAAAAAGAAAACCACCTGTTTGGATGCGATTGATTCGCTTCTTATTCTACCGCGTTCATGGCGTCAATCAGTTGTTTCAGATCCACATGGTTCGCCTGGCCGCCGGAGAAGCTGATCATATTCCGCAGGGGAGAATACCGCTCCATGGCTTCATTCATATCCTCGGTAATAGCCTCGCTGGCGGCGGCGCTTTCCTCCTTCTTTTCCTCTTCCTGGGCAAGCCGCATGGCTTCCCGGGCCTTCCGGAGGATGGCCATCTTGGCGGGATGCTTTTTCAAATCCATCATGATGGTATCTTCATCCACCAGGATGGGCAGCGGAACGGTGCCTTCCACGGTTACCGGCGCGGACAGAATCACTTCCTCCGCATTCTTGCAAATCTGGATATCGAACACGCCCGTCTCCACGAACCAGTCCTTCGTGTTCACATTCCAGAAGGCGAAGGAGCGCTTGTCCAGGGTGAAGGAAACCGTCTTCGTTTCCCCGGGCTGCAGCTCCACCTTGTCAAAGCCCTTCAGCTCCCGAACCGGCCGGAACACTTCCGCGCTCTCCCGGTCAGAGACATACAGCTGAACCACTTCCTTTCCGGCCACACTGCCGGTGTTTTTCACGTCCACGCAAACCTGCAGGGTGTCCGTATCCTTGATCTGATCCTTCTCCAGCCGCAGATTGCTGTATTCGAAGGTGGTATAGCTGAGGCCGTAACCAAAGGGGAAATTTACTGCCAGCTTCTTCTTCGTGTAATACCGATATCCCACAAAGATGCCCTCGCTGTAAACCGCGGTGTTCGCTTCCCCGCCGAAGCTGAGATAGCTGGGGGTGTCCTCCAGGCGAATGGGCATGGTTTCCGCCAGGCGCGCGCTGGGATTGACCTCGCCCCAGAGCACCGCACGGTTGGCGGTACCCACGTTCTGGCCAGCCAGGTAGCCCTCCAGCACGCCCTGAACCTGATTCAGCCAGGGCATTTCCACCGGGGACCCGTTGTATAGCAGCACCACGACCTGCTGATGCTCCGCCGCGATGGCATCGATCAAGGCATTCTGGTTGGCGGGCATCCGCATATGATCCCGGTCATAGCCTTCGCTTTCATAGCTGTCCGGCAGGCCGGCCACAATGACCACCTTGTCCGCCTGCTTGGCCGCCGCCAGGGCCTCCGCCTGCAGCGCTTCATCCACATCGTCGCGCAGGATGCGATATCCCTGGGCATAGGAAACATTCGGAATATCCGCCACCGCGTCCAGCAGGCTGGTGACCTTGAAGGAGTTGATATGGGAGCTGCCGCCGCCCTGGAAGCGGGGCTTCTGGGCAAACTCGCCGATGATGGCAATCTTCTCGCCCTGCTTCAGGGGCAGGATGTTTCCTTCGTTTTTCAGCAGTACCAGGCAATCCGCCGCCAACTTGCCCGCCAGGGCGTGATCCTTTTCCTGATCCCAGGGCGTTTCAGGCTTCGCATTTTCCAGATACCGCTGATGGATGGTCAAAATCCGCTCCACGCAGGCGTCCACATCCGCCTCCGCCAGGCGGCCTTCCCGCACGGCCTTGACCACTTCCGCGTCATTGACACCGCCGCTGCCCGGCATTTCCAGATCCAGCCCGGCGGCCACGCCGGCTGCGCGATCGGTCACCGCGCCCCAGTCGCTCATGACATAGGCGTCGGAACCCCACTCCTTGCGCAGTACATCCGTCAGCAGCCATTTGTTAACGTCGGAGTGGACGCCGTTGATCTTGTTATAGCTGCACATATAGGTCCAGGCATGGCCCTTTTTCGCGGCGGCTTCAAAGGCGGGCAGGTAAATTTCCCGCAGGGTCCGCTCGTCGATCTCGCTGGAGGAGGACATCCGGCGATGCTCCTGATTGTTGGCAGCGAAATGCTTCACGCTGACGCCAATGTTTTTGCTCTGCACGCCCTGAATCAGGCTGGCGGCCATTTCGCCTGCCAGATAGGGATCCTCGCTCATGTATTCAAAGTTCCGGCCGCAGAGGGGGGAACGCTTGATGTTAATGGCAGGGCCCAGGTTGATGGCCACTTTTTCATGCTGGCATTCGTCGCCGATGGTTTCGCCCAGGGTACGAACCAGGTTCCGGTCAAAGGAGGAGGTGCTGGCGCAGGCCGCAGGGAAGCAGACAGCCTTGATGCTGTCATTGATGCCCAGATGATCCGCCTGATCATCCTGCTTCCGCAGCCCATGGGGGCCGTCGGAGACCATAATGCCCTTGACCCCCAGCCGCTCCACGCTGCGGGTGTGCCAGAAATCAGCGCCGGAGAGCAGGGAGCATTTTTCCTCCAGGGTCATCTGAGAGACTACATTCTTAATGTCCATGGAAATTCATCCTTTCTGATGGATTTGAATGAGGAGAGTATACATAATTAAAACGTTTTTTTCAAGGGGCAGGCATCAAAAATTGGCTTGAAAAACTATCCATCCTATGATAACTCTGAAGTGAGCTGAATGACGCTTCTCAAGCAGCTTATAATAACTATGCGTCCTAAAACTATATAATGGCTACTAAAATCGTGGAGGAAAGAATTGGTTTTCAGTTGTAAACAGGCGCGAAAAGATCATCCAGCGTCACCTGTCCGCTGGCTATACCGCTATACTTATTTTGTTTCAACCCATAGGTTGTGATCAGAATAAACTGCAGCGTTTTCTTGGTTTCTGTAGCCTGTCGGAAGACATCCCTCTTGGTTCGTAAAGACAGATCATCATCTTTATCAATCACATATTCTTTTTCGGAATATTTGATCTCACACAGATTGATGACGTGATCTCGTCGGTCTATTACCAGATCAATCTGCGCACCAGGTGTATCATCGTCGCCCTTCTGATACCAGGATGCTTCTTCTGTCAATACAGCCGAAATACCAATTTTCTGCTTGATCTGCTGAATATGGTCTTTGCAGATTCGCTCAAACGCAAGTCCTACCCAATTGTATCTTGTAATTGAGCCAATGGAATGAGTCCAGAAATGTTCATCTCGACCATTCCGATTCTGAATAAAATGGAAATAAAACAAGGTATAATAATCCTTCAATTGGTAATGCAGTTCATTCTTGCGTCCAAATTGAGCTGAAACTCTAATAAAATCGGAGGCGATAAGATCCTTTAGTTTTTCCGTTAATGACCCATTGTCAGGTAATCCTGTCGCTTGAATGATTTCACTCCTGGTCAACCCGATTCGGCGCTTGCTGAGCGCTTCTACAATCTGTATGTATTGTTCACTGTTGGAAAACAGAGTACGATATAATTGTTGGAATTCATTCCACAGCTCGGAACGCTTGCGAAAAAACAAATTGTCAATGTTATCACTCAAAGACCTTTCAGGCTCCAGGAGGCTCAGATAGTAGGGAATCCCTCCCATAATCATATAACATTCGGCAATATCATAGCGGGACCATTCGATATTTCTTGTCTGGAGATATTGCTCAGTTTCCTGTAGCGTAAATGGCTGGAGATCAATACTACAGGTTTGGCGATTGAAAAGTCCACCCTTGTTCTGTGCAATGTTATTGACCATCCAGGAGGTAGCGGAACCACAAACAACGCAAATAAGATTCCGTTGCGCGCTTCCATAGTCATTCCAGAAATGCTCAAACGCCTTTAAAAACCCGGATCGAGGGGAGTCCAGCCAAGGAAGCTCATCGAAAAACAGGATTCTTTTCTCATCGGATGGCAGCGCGTTTAAATAGCGACGAAGCGAATAAAATGCAGTGTTCCAGTCTTTGGGAACAGGAACCAGCTCACCTAAGTGATCTGATAATTCTTCCGCAAAGCTCTCTAACTGGATATCCTTCTTCTCCTTGTAAGCGCCGGTTATTTTAAAATCAAAACGACCTTCAAAGTATTCATTTATCAAAAAAGTTTTCCCAATACGGCGACGACCGTACAGCACGATCAACTGGGCCCGATCCTCCTGCATACAGTGATCCAGGCGTCTAAGCTCATTTTCGCGACCAATCAGATTACGACGCAACGAGCAATCACCAACCTTTCAAGCCTATTATACACAACTTCCGACGATTTTCAACCTCAAAATCGTCGGAAGTTGTGTTTTAATCATATGTTTCCGACGATTTTCAGCCTCAAAATCGTCGGAAACATATTCCTGGAGGCCATCATTTTTTCAAAAGACGGAAGCTGCGCAAAGCGCAACTTCCGTCTTTGGTCAATAGAAATTTGAAGTTCCTGTTTGCAGAAGTTATTTCCGGCGCTATTTTTTTTGCAGAAGTAAGCGCCGGTAAAGGGTATCCCTGCCAGAAGTAAATCATGCAAAAATGGAACTTCGGATTGCAAATTCTTTCAAAACTGGAAGTTACTCATACAAACCTATTGAATTCAAGGTTCACAGCGTGTTACTATGCATCCGGGATCATTTTCCGGGTGCTTTTTTGCGCATAGCAAACAGAGGTCGTC
>JAFUDS010000040.1 GCA_017464305.1 Clostridia bacterium
AAGGATAGAGAAACGCCCCGCAGGTTCATCACCCGCGAGGCGTTCTCTATCCTTTCTTGTCGAGTGTATCATATCATAAAGGGCCTACTGGAATCCACTGGAATTCACTGGAATCTACTGGAATCAGCTACCCAATTTCGGGACGGCCACACAGCGGAGAGCCTTAGAGTGCACCTTGAACACATTGCTGACGGTACAGTGCATCTTGTCAGCGATCTCCTCCCAGCTGCGAAAGCAAATGTATCTGAGCTCCAGCAGTGTCTGGTATTCCGGATTTTCCACCGCGTAGATCGTGTGCATGATCTCCTGCTTCTTGTCTATCAGCTGATCGATGTCCGCATTGATCTCCGTCTGCATATCCACCATCTTGGCGATGGCATCCTCCATCGAATGAACGTTCCTTGTGTGGCTGACCACATCATCCTGCATGATGCTGGTGGTTTTGGTGGACATTTCCTTCAGCGTTGCCATCATATCCAGTTTGGAATTAATCCGCTGGTCAAGATGAAACGCCTGATTCAGATATTCTTTTGCGGTCATTTCACCGCCTCCTTCCTCAGTCTTTCAATCAGGTAATCCGGGTCCACCTGTGTCAGCACTCCGTACCAGGAAGAGTGAAAGAATTTCTCGAGCTCCATAGCCTCTTTCATGGCAGCTTTGTCATCTGGATGCTTTTTCAGCCTGCGAAGAGCCTCCCGGTAATCCTTCACCGCCTGCTCAATGATGCCGTTGGCCAGCGCCTGGTATCCGTTCAAGGCGTCACCGCCTTCGCTTTCTCCTCAAGGTAACCGTAGATGGCGATCAGGATGGTTGTGGCCAAAGAGTGATTCTCCCATTTTGCGGCCACTGCGCCGATGTCCGTTGCAGCATCCATCCACCAATCCACAGCGGCATCAGTGCCGTTTGGCGGTGGCTGGCTGTGCGCTCCCAGATAGGTAGCCGCGTCCAGCATGATTTCCAATTCCGTATTTGTCATCGTGCGCCTCCCAGCTGTGCTTTTACCGCGTCAATCAGCGCGGACTGTGTTTTGTCCTTTCGCTCCAGGGCCTGCATGATCTGTACGTCGATGGTGCCCTTCGTCATGATGTGGTGGATTACCACGGTGGAGGATGTCTGTCCCTGCCGCCACAATCGGGCATTGGTCTGCTGATACAGTTCCAGGCTCCACGTCAGGCCAAACCACACCAAGGTGGAACCGCCTGCCTGCAGATTCAGACCGTGTCCGGCGGAGGCAGGATGGATGACCGCCAATGAGATCCTTCCATCATTCCAGTCAGTGATGTCCTTGCTGGTGCGGATTTCCCTTGCTGCCGGGAACCGCTCCTGAATACGCTTCAGGTCATGCTTGAACCAGTAGGCCACCAGCAGCGGTTTGCCGTTCGCGCCTTCGATCAGATCCTCCAGTGCATCCAGCTTCCGGTCGTGAATCTGCACGGTATCCTTTTCCTCGGCGTACACAGCACCGTTGGCCATCTGACACAGTTTTCCGGACAGGGCAGCGGCGTTCTCCGCGTCGATTTCCTTGCCCTTGACCTGATCGATCATCTGTTCATTCATCTGGTCATACACCTGCTGCTCGTCCTCGCTCATGCT
>JAFUDS010000020.1 GCA_017464305.1 Clostridia bacterium
CACAAAGGGGATTTTACCACATTTTTTATCCTCTTCGCAATCCCTCTCCCGGCAGATTTTACTGCGAGATGGTCTCCCCCGTCAGGGATTTCCAGAAGGCGCGAATGGTTTTCTGATTGGACACGCCATAGCTGGGATCGTTCTTCTGGGCCTCGCTCATGGTCCGCAGGAAATGAACACACAGATGCCCGTCGAAGTTGTTATCCTTCACCGCCCCGGACAGATGGGGCATATCATGAGTGGAGCCAATGGTCCAGGTGCCGTTGGGTAGCTTCACATAAACCGCCTTCTGGCTCCAGGTGTTCTTCCCGCCGAAGGCCTGCAGCATATTTGCCGTATCCTGGGAGGTCACCGGCTCCGCGTCGCAATGGCGGCCGCAGGAATAGATCCGCAAATTCCATCCCTGGCCGGAGGAAGGCTCGTAGATATACAGGGTTTGCCCGCTTTTCAGCGTCGGCTTGATATCGTTGAACCAGTGGAGCAGCTTCACCTTGCTGCCGGAAGGGCCCTGCGCCCGCTTGGTGGAGGAAGGATCGTTGGAGGAGGCCGCCTGTCCCTCGTCTTCACTCTGGGCGGGCGTATTATCCCCCATCTCCAGGGCCCGGAGGGTCTTGTTCCCCGCCAGGCCGTCCGCCGTCAGCTTGTTGGCCTTCTGGAAGGCCTTCACCGCCTGGGCCGTCTGCTTGCCATACTTTCCGTCCGCGCTGCCCTTCAGATATCCCAGGGCGATGAGCTGCTTTTGCAGCGCCACTACCCGGCTCCCCGTAGCCCCCTGGCGCAGGGTGGAATAATCTCCGCCAAAGAGCCCCCCAGCAGCATTGCCCGCAGCGGCCGTGGTAGCAGTCGTGGTGGTAGAGGCAGCAGGAGCAGCCGCCGTGCTGCCGGAATCATTGGCCGGGGCCGCGCTGGTCTGCCCAGCGCCGCCAGCCTTCTGATACAGCATTTCCAGGGTCTTGGCCCCCGCCAGGCCATCCGCCTTCAGCTGATTGGCCCGCTGAAATTTCTTCACAGCCTTCTCCGTGTTTGTGCCAAAGATGCCATCCGGTGTACCGCCCAGGTATCCCTGGGCGATGAGGGCAATTTGCATGGTTTTCACCTCTTCGCCCTTCATCCCGGAATGCAATGTCCCCGGCTGGTACGCCGCCGCCGGAGAAGCCACCGCCAGCATCATCGCCAACAGCAGCCCGGCCCATCGCGTTCTTTTGTTCACGCCTGCTCCTCCTTCCCTGCGATTGATTGAAAATAAAGGAAAACGTTGATTTCGTATTTTCACTCCATGGGAGTGATCTTTCATCAATCGAAATCCAACGCTTCGCGCCCTTTGCCCAGGCGCCTCCCTTCCCGAGGGAGTGAATTCCCCTGCATTATACCATATTTGGACAGAACTGTAAATAAATTATTTCTTAATTGTTACAATTTTTGTGTTTTATTGTTCAAAATTATTTTCCCCTCTTTTATCCCTTTCCGATTTGTGGTAAGATGTTCCTGATTTCGCGGCGGCGCGTCCGGCGCGATGATTCCGGAAGGAGCGAAAGAGAGTTATGAGAAAGATTGGCGTTTTAACCAGCGGCGGCGACAGCCCGGGGATGAATGCGGCGGTTATGGCCATCGCCCGCAGCGCGGCGCTGTATGGCATGCCTTTGATTGGAATTAAACACGGATACAACGGCCTCCTGCGCAAGAGCACGAACATTCGCGACGATATGCAGGAGCTGTATCTGGACACGGTGCTGGACATCGCCGACGAGCCCGGCACCTATCTGCGCACGGCCCGGTGCCTGGAGTTCATGGATCCCCAATATCGGGAGCTGGCGGTGAAGACGCTGGAAGCCATGGAGATCGACGGCCTGGTGGTTCTGGGCGGTGACGGCAGCTTCCAGGGCGCCCAGAGGCTGTGCGAGTTGGGCATTCCCTGCATCGGCATCCCCGCCACCATTGATAACGACCTGGGGTACACGGAGATGACCCTGGGCTTTGACACAGCGGTTAACGTCTGCGTGGATGCGGTGCGCTCCATCCGGGCCACCAGCCGCAGCCACGACCGCCCCGCCGTGGTGGAGGTCATGGGCCGCCATTGCGGCGACATCGCGCTGACCACCGCCGTTTCCACTGGCAGCGAGATCGTGGTCGTGCCCGAGGTGCCGTGGACGGTGGAGGGCGTGGCCGAGCAGCTGCGGAAACAGCTGGCCAAGGGCAATTATCGCGCTACCATCATCCTGGCGGAAGGCTGCTATGATTCCATGGCCCCCTTCGATCTTTACGGATATCTGACCACCCATGGCAAGCCCTGCTACGAGGGCGAGCCCATGAGTGCGGTTCGCTTTGCCTCCGTCATGAAGCGCATGTGCGGCATGGTGGAAGCCCGGGCGACCACCATCGGCTACACCCAGCGCGGCGCCGAGCCCACGGCGCGGGACAGCGCCTTCGCCTTCGAGGCGGGCAACCTGGCCGTCAAGCTGCTGCGCGATGGCGTGGCCAACCAGGTCATCGGCATGAAGAATGGCCGTGTCACCTATATGCCCATCGACGAAGCCCTTTCCGCCGAGCGGCATTTCAATCGGCCCCTGTTCGATCTGGTCAACTCTCTGTAATCATCTCTTTGGTTGAGCTCCAATTGATGGTTTGTCCTCGATGAGGAACCGTGGCATCCCCTCCCCTGGGGAGCCGCGGTTCCTTTTCGTAGTTTACCCAGGCGGAAGCTGCCTGCCTGATACCGAAAGGAGGAAGACATACATTGGCGAAAAGAAATTACGCGGAAATCACCCCCGAAATTCAGCACTATGCCCAGCTCTGCGGCGAGAATATCATCGACCGGGAGCTTTACGAGCAGTTCAAAGTGAACCGGGGCCTGCGGGACATGCAGGGCAAGGGCGTGCTGACAGGGCTGACGGAGATCAGCGAGGTCAACGGTACCGGCCCCGCCGGGGAGCCCATGGAGGGCGAGCTGTATTATCGGGGCTACCCCATCAACGACCTAATCAAGGGCGCGCTGCAGGATCGGCGGTTCGGCTTTGAGGAGATCGTGTATCTGCTGCTGATGGGCCATCTGCCCTCCAGCGCTCAGCTGCAGGAATTCAACACCGTGCTGGGCAGCTACCGCTCCCTGCCCAACAGCTTCGTCCGGGATATCATCATGAAGGCGCCCAGCAGCAACATGATGAACTCCATGGCCCGGTCCGTGCTGACCTATTACAGCTATGACCCTAAGGCGGAGGACACTAGCCTGGAAAACGTGCTGCGCCAATGCATCCAGCTGATCGCCATGTTCCCCCAGCTGGCGGTGTACAGCTATCAGGCCTACGCCTATTATCTGTCGGACAGCACCAGCTTCTTCTTCCACGACGCGGACCCCGCCCTGTCCACGGCGGAGAACATCCTGTACATGCTACGCCAGGATGGAAAATACTCCCTGACGGAGGCCCTGGCCCTGGATACCGCCCTCATTGTCCATGCGGAGCACGGCGGCGGCAACAACTCCAGCTTCACCACCCATGTGGTTTCCTCCTCCGGCACGGACACCTATGCCACCATCGGCGCGGCCCTGGGCTCCCTGAAGGGCCCGAAGCACGGCGGGGCCAACATCAAGGTTTGCCACATGTTTGAGGAGATCAAGCGGGAGGTTCACGACTGGAAGGACGAGGAGGAGGTCTCCCGCTATCTGGAAAAGATTCTCCACAAGGAGGCCTTCGACCAGTCCGGCCTCATCTATGGCATCGGCCATGCCATCTATTCCAAGTCCGACCCCCGGGCCAAGGTGTTCAAGTCCTTCGTCCGGAACCTGGCAGCGGAAAAGGACCGGGAGGAGGAATATAACCTGTACGAGACGGTGGAGCGGCTGGCCCCCCAGATCATCGCCGGGGAGCGGAAGATGTACAAGGGTGTCTGCGCCAATGTGGACTTCTATTCCGGCTTCGCCTATCAGATGCTGGATATCCCGGAGGAGCTGTTTACGCCCCTCTTCGCCATCGCCCGCATCTCCGGCTGGTCCGCCCATCGGATGGAGGAGCTGATCAACGGCGGCCGCATCATCCGCCCGGCTTATAAGGCCGTAAAGGATCGGCAGCTGTACATCGCCCTGAATGATCGGTAAGGAAGCGCTGGCGAAAGCTCTCCCGCAGAGCCAGAGGAGCGAGAAAGCCCATATCCAGGGGCGATGTAAGCAAAATTTCCTGCGGATTCTGACGTACCCTTTATCACCACGCAATGAAAAAACAGAGAGCCTCTCGCTCTCTGTTTTTTCATTGCGTCAGATTATTTCTGCTCCTCCATGGTGATGGTGGTATCCCCTTCCACCACGTAGCTGAAGGATGCCATGTTCTTGTTGATGGCCTTTTCCCCATTGATGGAATAGCCCTTCTTGATCAAGCCGCCGCTGGCGACCACGGTAATCTTGGTTCCCACCGGCACCTTGCCGCTCTCCGCAAAGGTATTGTGCCATCCAGTGAAGCGGCAATTGGTGCAGGAAACAGTGACCAGATCCGCCTCGTCCACCGGCTCCTCCGTCGCCTTGGGCTTGGCCGTCGGCATCTCCTCCTCATCGCCGCTCAGCTTCACCCGGACGCTGGCGCTGCGATCCCATCCGTGAATGCTCATGCCGGTCACTTCCCCTTCCGGGGTGAAGCGAATGCCGTCGATGGTCAGGTACTGAATCGTCCCCTCCGTGCCCTCCGGCAGGCGGACCAGGAAGTTCACCTTGTCCTCGTCAAAGGACAGCTCCTTCTGGGGAGTGCTGCTAGTCACATTGCCCTTGGAATCCATCTTGTACAGATCCACCTTGGAGCCCTTGATGACGATGGGCTGCTTGGGCTCCGGCGTCTGGGTCTTGACCACCAGAGGGGTCGTCTCCTCAGACTGGGGCGCCGGGGTGGCAGCCGTGTCGGCGGACTTGGGCGCCACAGTGGCAGGGGCAGGAGCCACGGTCGGCGGATCCATGCCCGCGATGAGCAGCATCACCGTGTCCGTGTTTACGCCGCCGTTCTTATTGCCGATGTGGCAATAGACCTGCCAGCCATGCATGCTTTCCGGCACCTTGGAAAGCTTAATCTTCAGCGTATTGGGGCCGGAAACCTTGACACCCTTCACCACGTCGGCCAGCTTGCGCCCGGTGGTGGTTTCCCCAGTGGCGGGGTTGATAAAATACCAGGTAGTCGGCTCGCCGCCAGCGTTCTTGGCCTTCACGGTAAAGGTCACACTGCCGCCAGCCTTCACGGTCTGCGTCTCGGGCTGCTCCGTAATGGTGATGGCCGCAAAGGCGACGGACGTGCAGGCAACCAACAAGCAAACCAGCGCCAGCACGGCAAGAATCCTTTTCATTCAAAACCCTCCCTGTTTCAAAACTGAAATCATAATATCACAATAATTTAATATTTGCAACGGTATTCTTATCTTTTCCGTAACAAAAGGAGCTTCAGCATCACGGCCTCCAGGGCGCCTTCCTCCCGCAGCAGGCCGGACTTGATCTGCAGGTCCGTCTCCAGGCAGAGGTTCACTGCCTCCTTCACCTGCCGCCCGGTGTAAAGCCCCGCCTGGCGCATGTATTGCCCCGCCACCCAGGAGCTCATTCCCAGGGCGGAAGTGATCTCCTGATTGCTCTTCTTTTCGAATTGCATGATCTTCACATGCTGCATCAGCCGGAACTGCCGCAGCAGCATGGCCAGAATCATGATCCGCTTCTCCCCATTTTGCAGCAGGTTTCGCAGAATGGCGAAGGCCTTGCCGTCCTGCCCGGCGATGACCGCCTCCACCATGTCAAAAACCTTGCTCTCCATGGAGGGGGTGGCCAGCTGCTTTACGTCCTCCGGGTTGATCCGGGGCTCCTCCGGATGGTAGGCGGCGATCTTGGCGATCTCGCCCCGAAGCTGGATTAAATCATTGCCCACGGTAAAGACCAGGAAATCCGCCGTCCGGGCGTCGCATTCCCGTCCCAGGGCGTGGAACTCATTGGTGACAAAGCCCGTCAGCTCCCGATCCGTCAGGGCCTTGAATTCCACCACGCCGCCCATCTTCGCGATGACATTCTTGATCTTCTTCTGCTTCACCGGCTGAACGCAGTAAAACAGCAGGATGGCCGTGGGAGGCACATGGGGCAGATATTCCAGTAGCTTTTCCTCCGCCTCCCCCCGGCCCACGATGGCGGGGAAATCCCGCAGCAGGATCAGCCGCTGATCCGCCATAAAGGGCAGAGTTTCCGCCGCGGCAATAATCTCCGCCGTCTCCGGGGCGGTCATCCGGTTCTCGTTCAGATCCTCCAAACCCTCCGGCAAAATCGCTTTCCGCAGGGCCTGCAGGGCGCTTTCCTTGAGGTATTCCTCCGGCCCCTCGAAAAGCAGCACCGGGGGCAGCTGCTTTTGCGCCAGCAGCCGGGCAAATTCCTGATGGTTCACCTCAATCTCCTTTTTTGAACAAGGGGGATCCAGCGGTTTTGGATCTCGCCGTTCCGCTGGCCCTTTACTCTCCCTTTTCTTCCCCCGCTAGATAAGTCTCGATGGTATATCCCTGGTCCTGAAACCGCAGGGTCAGCATCCCCTGCCGAGCGGTGGAAAAGAGCGCCGTCTCCGGGCCCAATCGCTCTTGATACTGCTCATGCCGCTCCGCCTCCCCGGTGGACAGCAGGGCCGCCTGGGGCGCCACCGCCGCCAGGAACTCCTCGGAGGAGGAATGGGCGGAGCCATGGTGGGGCGCCTTTAGCACCTCCGCCGGAGCCGCGGCGTACATCTCGTACTTTCCGTCCAGGTCCCCAGGCTGCAGCAGGGTGGTGCCCCGAATCTGAATCCGCGCCACCAGGGAGGACTCGTTGGCGTCCTGCCCCGGCCGGGTCATTCCCGCCTCGGGCCACAGAATCTCCATCTCCCCCGAGGGCAGGGGCAGCACGTCCCCCGCCGCCAGGTGCCGAATCTCCGTGCCCTCCGCCTGCAATTCCTCCAGCAGCTGAACTACATTGGGATGGATGTCCGCCTGCTCCGCCCCGTCTGGCAGATAGATGACCCGGATGGGGATATGATCCTCCCGCAGGGCCTGGAGGCCATACACATGGTCGGAGTGCAGATGGGTCAGAATCACCCCCGTGGGGGTCAGCCGCTGGCGGTGCAGATAATCGCTGAGGACCCCGTCCTCATATCCCGCGTCCATCACCAGGGCCGTACCCTCATCCCACAGCAAGGCCGCGTCCGCGTCCCCGACGCTGAACTGGAGGTACTCCGCCCCGTGGTGAGGCCAGGGGATCAGGGACAGCACCAGTATCGCTGTCCCCGTCAGGGTCAGGATCTTCCGGGATTTCCCGCTCCACCGGGCCAGCTGCAACAGCCCCCAGCCAAGGAGAACGACCCCCAGGGCGGAAAGCAGGTTCGGCGCCTTGGTCCAGAGGGTCACACCCGGCAGCTGTCCCAGCAGCCGCACCGCCGCCAGCAGCCCAGAGGTGGCTCCCCGCCCCAGGGCGCACACCACCTCGGAGACGCCCGGCAGGGGCAGGGTCAGCAGCGCCAGCCAGTATAGGCCAATCAGGACCGTAGAAAAGGCCAGCACCGGGATATTCAGGATCAACCCCAGCAGGGGCAGCTCCTGGAAGGCCGCCAGCTCCGGCAGCAGCACGCCGATCTGGGCCCCCACCCCCGCACTGAGCCCCTGCCAGCCCCGCTTCAGCAGAGCGTTTTTCGGGTTCAGCAGACCGTCCAGATAGGGCGTCACCAGGGCCAGGCCCAGCACCGCCCCGAAGGACAGCTGGAAGGAAAGCCCCGTCAGCTGGGCCGGGGAAAGCAGCAGCATGGCGATCCACGCCGCGGACAGCAGATGCAGCAGGCTCCGGGGCCGGGCCAGCATTCGTCCTCGCCGGGCCAGGAGCAGCAGCAGGGAGGCCCTCAGCACGGGCTGGGCCCCACCGCACAGCAGCACATAAGCCCTCAGGACTAATCCATAAAGTCCCAGCCGCGCCCCCTGGGGCAGCCGCAGCAGCCGGAACAGCAGCCCCAGTGCCCCGATCAGCACCCCGACATGGAACCCGCTAACCGCCAGAATGTGGGCGATACCCAGCCGGGAGAAGGCGGTCCGATCCTCCCGGGGCAGATAGGTCCGATTCCCCAACAGCATGGCCGCCGCGTATCCGCCGGCCTCCTCCCCCAGGGGGGACTGGATCAGCGCCTCCGTCCACCGGTGGCGCAAGGCAGCGAAAAAGCCCTTCAGGGGAAAACCCTCTGGCGCCTGAAAGGCCAAATCTCCCATGCCATAAGCGCCGACGGTGATCCCCCGGCGCAGCAATTCCTCCCGGAAGTCATATCCCCCGGGATTGGAGGGGCCAGAGGGATGATAAACCCGGCCGGCGAAGGAAACCTGCACCCCCGGGGTCAGGCCCTCCGGCAGGGTTTCCGTATAAAAGCTCCAATAGGCCCCAGCTCCCAGGGGCACCCCATCCAGGGTCACCCGAGTCAGGGAGGTCCGCACCTGCTGATTCGCCCGGTGCTCCACCTCCTCCGCCACGATGCCAGAGATCACATAATCCCCCTCCGGGGGCAGCGATGGATGATATCCAAAGTATCCCCGCAGGCAGCCCAGGGCCAGGAACAGGGCCAGCAGGGCGCAGAAGCGGCCCTTCTCCCGCAGCAGTAGGCAGGCCCCTACGGCCAGCACTAGCCCCAGGGCCCCGTAGATCCAGCAGTCGGCGATCCGCCCCAGCAGGATGCCCCCCGCCAGGCTCACCGCCAGGGGCGGCAACAGCCAGCCCCGCAGCCGAGCCGTCACAGGGCGTATACCTGGCCCCGCTGGGCGATCTTCACCCCCGGGAAGACCTCCCGGGCTTCCTTCAGCAGCAGCTCCGGGGCGTAAACCGGGTTCAGATGGGTCAGGATCAGCTCCTTGGCCCCCGCCTCCCGGGCCAGCTCCGCAGCCAGCCGGGCGGAGAGATGGGGCTTTGCCTCCCCCCAGTCCGCCTGGGGAAAGAGGCCGTCCGCCAGCAGCAAATCGCAGCCCCGATAGAATTCCGCCAGGCCCGGCAGGGTATTGGTGTCCCCGGTGTACCCCAGGGTCTTTTCTTCCGCAGTCACCCGGTATCCCACCCCGGGCACAGGATGGCGGGCCGACCCGACCTGGACACGAACCCCGCCCAGGGCCAGCTCGTCCCCGGGGGCCACGGTCCGCAGCTGGAAGCAATCCGCCTCCGCCACGATTTTCTGGAGGGCAGAAGCTTCATCCGCCGGGCCATAGACCGGCAGCGCCCGCCCCGCGGCCTGCAGCCGATAGATCAGGGGCAGCAGATCCGAGGTGTGGTCAAAATGCCAGTGGGACAGGAACAGGGCGTCCAGCTCCTCCGGCGGAAAGATTTCCGTCAGCCGGGCCAGCACCCCCGCGCCGAAATCGAACTGCAGATATTTCTCCCCCGCCTCCAGGAAGTACCCGGAGGTGGCCCCGCCGGAGGCGGGATAGGGGCCGTTGACCCCCAGCAGATGTAAACGCATCGGGCTCACAGCTCCTTTACTTCGCCGCCGCTGTCCTGAAACACCCGGGCCATCAGCGCCAGCGCGGATTGCACTTCCTCGTTCCCCTCCCAGCGAATCCACAGCCCCGGGCAGGTCCGCCGCTCCGACAGGCAATCGTTCAGGGCGTCCGCATTCATGCCATAGTATTCCGGCAGGGCCAGCAGCTTTTTCAGGGCGGCATGGGCCTCCTGCCGGGTTTCATAGTCCGAGCCAAATAAACAGATGGTTTCCATTTTTGTCAAATTCCTCTCCCTGTTCTTACAGAAAATGCGATCATATATCCGGCGAAGGCGCTCTCCACCGTGATGACCCGGGTGTCCATCGTCCGCAGCAGCCGCAGCAGGGGCACCTCCACGCCCATGGAGGCCAGATACTGATACAGCAGCACCCCCAGCAGCAGCGCCGCCGGGATCCACAGCAGATGAGCAAAGGGTTCCCGCAGCCGGGTGGCACCCGCCAGGGGCAGCAGCAGCCCCAGCATGACCCCCAGCAGCGCCCCCAGGGCCAGGCTGCCGAAGAAGGCCCCCAGGGCGGAGAACAGCGGCATTCCCAGGCACAGCAGCAGCGCCATGGCCAGGGGCAGCGCCAGCACCATCAGCTTTCGCAGGAACATGCTTCCCTCAACTCCTTCAGCGTTTTTTCATCCCCTCGGCTCAACTGGGCCTTCTCCAGCAGGTCCGGCCGGAAGCGCAGGGTGGCCCGCAGGCTTTCCCGCCGGCGCCAGGCCTGAATTTTGGCGTGATCCCCGTTCAGCAGCACCTCCGGCACCTGCCGCCCCTGCCATTCCCGGGGCCGGGTGTACTGGGGATATTCCAGCAGCCCATCGGAGAAGGATTCCTCCTCCGGGCTCTCCGCGCTGCCCAGCACTCCGGGGATAAACCGGGCGACGCAGTCCGTCAGCACCATGGCCGCCAGCTCGCCCCCGGTGAGGATGTAGTCCCCGATGCTGATCTCCTCGTCCACGCAGGCGTCCAGAGCCCGCTGGTCCACTCCCTCGTAATGGCCACAGAGGAGGATCAGCTCCTGCTCTTGGGCCAGGGCCCTGGCCTTGGCGGTGGTCAGGGTGGAACCCCGGGGTCCTAGATAGATCCGCCGGCCCTGGAAATCCTCCCCCATGGCGAAGGCCATGGCGTCGTGGATGGGCTGGGCCAGCATCACCATGCCCGCCCCACCGCCGAAGGGATAATCGTCCGTGTTCTTGTGCTTCCGGTCCGAGAAGGGGCGAATGTCGATGACGGAAACCTCGATCAACCCCTGGTCGATGGCCCGGCCTAAAATGCTGGCGGACAGCACGCTTTCGAACATTTCGGGGAAGATGGTCAGGATTTTAATCTTCAAACACGGCCACCTCTTCTAATTTCTCCGTCACCACCTGGATGCGCTGGTTTTTGATGTCCACCTGGGGAAAAACGCTCTTCAGCGCCGGGGCCATGAAGGGCCGCTTGCCGCCGAAAACCCAGGTATCCACCGTGCCGTGCTGCAGCACCTCCGTCAGCGTGCCCAGCTCCTGCCCCGCCTCATCCACAGCCTTGCAGCCGATGAGGTCCGCGATGTACACCGCGCCCTCCTCCAGGGGGGCTGCGTGGACCCGATCGATGTAAAGTTTCGTCCCCCGCAGCCGCTCCACATCCTCCGGGGATTGGCAATCCCCAAGCACCGCGTAAACGAACCCCTCGTGGATTCGGCGCAGATCCAGCTCCAGGGGGAGATAGGCGCCCTTCTCCTGGCGATAGAGGGTTTGCCAGGTTTCGAAGAGGGAGATGTCCGCCGCGTAGGGCTTGATCTTGCATTCTCCCTGCAAGCCCTGGGGCTTCAGCACCTCGCCGATCATTAAATATTCTGTCATGTTGCCTCGCAAAAAAAGCGGAATCCGCTTGGATCCGCGGATTCCGCTTTTGTGATTTATTGGATTTCGACAAAAACGGGCTTGGCGTTTTTCGCTGTGGCCGCTTTGATCACCGTGCGGATCGCCCTGGCGATACGGCCCTGCTTGCCGATAACCTTTCCCATGTCGTCCTCCGCGACGTGCAGCTCGAGGATGATGGCCTCCGGGCCTTCCGTCTCGGTGACAGTCACCTGTTCAGGGTGTTCGACCAGGGATTGCGCCACAAATGTAAGCAATTCTTGCATGGAGACATCCTTTCTGCCAGGCGGCTATCCGAAGGAAGGACCGGAGTCCTTATTTCTCCTCGATAGCGCCGGTCTTCTTCAGCAGAATGCGAACGGTGTCCGTGGGCTGCGCGCCGACGCCCAGCCAATACTTGGCACGATCGGTGTCCACCTTGATTTCGGCGGGCTTGGTCATGGGATTGTAGTAGCCGATCTCCTCGATGAAACGGCCATCCCGGGGGCTGCGGATATCAGCCACCACCACGCGATAGAAAGGCTTTTTCTTCATGCCCATTCTCTTCAGACGAATCTTCACTGCCATTGGTTGTGTTCCTCCTCATGGAATAAATTAAATATATATGGATCATATACGCCGCAGTAAAATACTACTCACATACATGAGACCACTCAGTCAAAAAATGATCCTCACTGGAACCTCATTCGCCCCAGTCTCCCCTTTTTCCCCTTCATATTCATCATCTGCTTCATCATCTGCTGCGCCTGCTCAAATTGACGAATCAGCTGATTCACATCCTGCACCGTGGTACCAGACCCCGCCGCGATCCGCTTCCTGCGGGAAGCGTTCAGCAGGGAGGGATCCCGCCGCTCCGCGGGCGTCATGGAGCGGATGATGGCCTCTGGCTTCTTCATGGCGTTCTCGTCGATATCGATATCCTTCCCGCTCATGCCGGGCAGCATGTTGATCATGCTCTTGAGACCGATCTTCTTTACGCTCTGCATCTGCTCCAGGAAGTCCTCCAGGGTTAGCTTGTTGGTCATCCCCTTGCGGGCGAACTTCTCCGCGTCGTGATCGTCGAAGGCTTCCACCGCCTTGTCGATCAGGGTCATGACGTCGCCCATGCCCAGGATGCGGCTGGCCATCCGGTCGGGATGGAAGGGCTCGATATCTGTCAGCTTTTCGCCGATGCCGCTGAACTTGATGGGCTTCCCCGTCACCGCCTTGATGCTCAGGGCCGCGCCGCCGCGAGTGTCGCCGTCCAGCTTGGTCAGGATGACGCCGGTAACGTCCAGCTTTTCATCGAAAGCCTTGGCCACGTTCACCGCGTCCTGACCCGTCATGGCGTCCACCGTCAGCAGGATCTCGGAAGGATGCACCGTATCCCGGATGCGCTCCAGCTCGTCCATCAAGGCTTCGTCGATATGCAGCCGACCGGCGGTATCGATAATCAGCACATCCCGCCCGTAATACCGGGCGTTCTCGATGGCTTCCTTCGCCGTCTGCACGGGATCCTGCGTCCCCTTTTCGAACACGGGCACACCCACCTGCTGGCCCACCACCTGCAGCTGCTTGATGGCAGCAGGGCGGTAGATATCGCAGGCGGCCAGCATGGGCTTCTTCCCCTGCTTGATCAGGTATCCCGCCAGCTTGGCGCACATGGTGGTTTTACCGGCACCCTGCAGGCCGCAAAGCATGAACACCGTCGGCACGGAGGAGGACCAAACCAGCCGGGCGTTGGTGGAGCCCATCAGCTCGGTCATCTCTTCCTGAACGATCTTGATCACCTGCTGGGAGGGCGTCAGGGAGGAAAGCACCTCCTGGCCCACGCAACGCTCGGTCACCTTCTTGATGAAATCCTTGGCGACGGCGTAATTCACGTCCGCCTCCAGCAAGGCCATCCGCACCTCGCGCATGCCTTCCTTCACGGCCGCCTCGGTCAGCTTGCCCTTGCCTGTCATCTTCCGCAGGGCGCCCTGCAGCTTTTCACTCAAGCCCTCAAAGGCCATTTTCTTCCTCCTGATCCAGGGAGAGCAGATCCTCAATCACCTGCTCCGCCTGGGCATAATCCCGCCCCCGCAGGGACAAAAGCGCTTCGTTCAATCCTTCTTCCATCCGCTGGAAGCGGCGCGCCACTCCCAGAGCGGCTTCCATCTCCATCAGCTTCTGGGAGGCGCGGTTCAGCGTCTCATGAGCCGCCTGGCGGGAAACGCCCATTTCCTCAGCAATCTCCCCCAGGGAAAAATCCTCCTCGCAGTGCAGCGAAAGGATCCGGCGCTGATTCTCCGTCAACAGCCCGCCGTAAAACGCGGCCAGGAAGGCCAAATCCACCTTCCGCTCCAGATCCTCCTGCGCCACAGGGCTCCGCCTCCTCTATCAAGGTAAAAACCCTGACAGCAGCCTATTATACTCAATTCAGGCCCGCTGTCAAGGTTTTTCCCTTGACAAATATAAATCTGTTGAAGTTTTTTACCCGCTTTTACCAGGCGGCGCCCTCCGCCGGCGCCATGATCCAGGGATTCTCCAGGGAGCCATCGCCCCCCGCCACGGTCATCTGGCTCAGATCCACGATCACCGCCGGGCGAACGCCCTTCTGTACATCCCCCATGCCACTCCAGCTCAGGTGTCCATTCCCCCCGACGATGCCGGCCATGTAATATCCCAGCCGCATCTTGCTGCACCAATAGGGGGAGGAGTTGCCATACTGCGCAAACTGGAACAGCTTGTTGCCCTTCTTGTTGGACCAATCCTCGTAGAGCACCTTCGCCTTGGCGTAGGGCGTGCCATAGGCTTTGCGATATTTCGCCGCCTTGACCGCCACTTCCCCCTCCTGCTCCACGGTGTTGCCGGATTTGGTGTGGGGGAAGCCGTAATCCGTGTTCATCAGATCCGCATAGTCCATGATCCAGAATTTATCCCCATTGTGGAGCACGATGGCCGCGGAGAAATCCTGATCTTGCAGGATAGTCGCTTCCATTTCGCTGTTGACCCAGGCGTACAGGTCCGTCTCCTCGAAGCTCTGCAGGTTTTTATAGCTGAACTTGTGGTTCTTCGCGTCGTTATAATTATCTACCAGGATCATCTGGTGATTATCGATCAGGTATTCCGTAATCAAGGTCGCCTGATCCCCCTCCCGGCTCAGCACCCGCCAGGTCAGGGGCGCCACAGTGCCATCCTCCTCGTAGGGATAGGACCCCAGGATCAGGTATTGATACTCCAAATCCTTGTCAAACCCCCGAATTTGGGAAATATCTGCCGCCAGGGCGCTCCCCGCCAGGCAGGCCAAAGCCAACAACAGGGCCAGAATCTTTTTCATCTTCGTTGCTCCTCCCGCGTCAAAATCGGCCTTCAGTATATCATAAAGCCCCTAGAATTGCCAACAGAAAAAGGAGCCGCTTTCTCCGCCGAAGAAAGCGGCCTGGTTTCTATGTAAATATTAAAGTGGATAGCCTAATAGGGGGCAGGGGTAAGGGGGCTCCCTCCTCCTGAAAAATTAGAAATTTTTAGTCAAATCATATCTCGCATAAAACTCATCCCGATAATCCAAAAGCCGATCCTCTGCAATCGCCTGCCGAATCTCCTCCATCATATGCAGCAGGAACCGCAGATTATGGATGGAGGCCAGCCGCCCGCCGGTGATCTCCTTGGCATTAAACAAATGCCGAATATAAGCCCGGGAGAAATGGGTGCAGGCATAGCAGTCGCAGGCCTCGTCCAGGGGCCCGAAATCATGGCTGTACTTCCCGTTCTTGATCACCACCCGGCCCTTGCTGGTAAAGACGGAGCCGTTCCGGGCGATGCGGGTGGCCAGCACGCAGTCGAACATATCCACCCCCCGCAGCACGCCCTCGATCAGGCAATCTGGGCTGCCCACGCCCATCAGATACCTGGGCTTGTTCTCCGGCATGAAGGGTCGAATCTTGTCCAGCATCTCGTACATCACGGGCTTGGGTTCCCCTACGCTGAGCCCGCCGATGCCGTAGCCGATGAAGTCCATGTCCGCCAGGGTCTTGGCGCTCTCGATCCGCAGATCCTCGTAGAAGGCCCCCTGCACGATGCCGAACAGGGCCTGATCCTCCCGGGAGTGGTGCTCCTTGCACCGCGCCGCCCACCGGTGGGTCCGCTCCATGGACTCCTTCGCCGTCTTGTAATCGCAGGGATAGGGGGAGCAGACGTCAAAGGCCATGGCGATGTCCGATCCCAGGGCCTGCTGAATATCCATGGATACCTCGGGGGAAATAAACTTCCGGCTGCCGTCCAGATGGCTCTGGAAGGTCACCCCCTCCTCCTTGATCTTCCGGATGCCCGCCAGGGAAAACACCTGGAATCCGCCGCTGTCCGTCAGGATAGGCTTATGCCAGTCCATAAACTGGTGCAAGCCGCCCGCCTCTCGAATCAGCTCCTCCCCGGGCCGCAGGTGCAAATGATAGGTGTTGGAAAGCAGGATCTGGGTCCCGATCTCCTCCATCTCCCGGCTGGTCATGGCCTTCACGCAGGCCGAAGTCCCCACCGGCATATAAATCGGCGTCTGGATGTCCCCATGAGGAGTATGCAATACCCCCAACCGGGCCCCCGACTGCTTACAAACATGGGTTACTTCATACGAAAAGTTAGGATTGCTCACTTTGTTAATTTCCTTTATCTGATCTTTCCGGAATTATATCCGTGTTTCCGAAGGCCTTCTCCCCTCGTTTTCCCAGGGGCCGTTGGGGGCGAAGCCCCCAACCCAAAAATTCTCCCCTTCCCCCACCGCAGTGGGGTTTTTCGCTCCATAAAGGAACTGTCCAGTGGACAGTTCGGAGCGAAAAACGGGCGGTAGCCCTGGGCGACAAGGGGACAGGGGGTAAAGGGGTCCCCCTACTCCGCTGAAGCTTCATCCTCTTGAAGATAAAGCTTTCCATTATACCCCTTCATACTCATAATCACCTGATCCCTCAGATGAATCTCATGGGGCTTCTCCGGCTCCTCCGTATCCTCCGGCACCACCAGCAGATCCCCATACAAGCTCCAGGCGCTTCCCTCCGGCATGGAGAAAAACCGCATCACCTTCCGCGTGGTGGGGTGCACAAAGCTCAGCTTATACCCCCACAGGGCGATTTGCTGCCCCCGGATCCCTCCGCCATACTTGTTGTCCCCCCATAGGGGCGCCCCCGCGTGGCTCATCTGGGCCCGAATCTGATGCTTCCGCCCGGTTTCCAGGCGAATGGCGCACAGGCTGGTGCCCTCCCGCCGGGCCAGGCATCGCCCGTGCAGCACCGCCAGCTGGCTGCCCTTCTGGTCCGCCTCGCAGACCGCCACCTTGTTCTGGATCGGGTCCTTCCATAGATAATCCGTCAGGGTGAAGGTATCCTCCATCTCCCCCACGGCGATGCAAAGATACTCCCGGCCCATCTCATGCTGGCGCATCTGCTCCGACAGCCGGGCCGCCGCCTTGCTGGTCCGGGCGAAAACCATCAACCCGCCCACGGGCCGATCCAGCCGGTGCACCAGCCCCAGATACACATTCCCCGGCTTGTGATACTCCTCCCGGATGTATTCCTTCAGCAGGGTCAGAATGTCCGTGTCCTTGGTGTCGTCCGCCTGGGACAGCATGTTGGGGGGCTTCACGGCTACCAGCACATGGTTGTCTTCGTACAGCACGTCAGGCATCGCCATACCTCCACCGCCCGCTGGCGCCGCAGGGCAGCACTCCGCCGGTGGTTACCGGCAGGCACAGCTCCTGGCTGTCTATGGTTCCGCCGAAGCGGCTCTTTACGCATTTTTCCATCATGTTGCTGAGCACGCTGGCCTGGAAGCCAGTGGTGTAGCTGTTGATAAGGAAGAACAGAGGATTCGGACTCAGGGCCTGGCTGCTGGTCTCCACCAGGTTGTACAGCTCGTTTTCCAGCTTCCATACCTCGCCGGAGGGCCCCCGGCCATAGCTGGGAGGATCCATCAGGATGCCGTCGTAATGATTTCCCCGGCGAATCTCCCGCTGCACAAACCGCAGCGCGTCCTCCACGATCCATCGGCAGCTGGTCTCCGGCAGCCGGGACAGCTCCCGGTTCTCCTTCGCCCATTGCACCATGCCCTTCGCCGCGTCCACGTGGGTCACATGGGCCCCCGCCGCTGCGCAGGCCAGAGTGGCCCCGCCGGTGTATCCGAACAGGTTCAGCACCCGAATCTCCTGCCTTCCGCTCTCCCGGATCAGCTTCGCCATCCATTGCCAGTTGGCCCCCTGCTCCGGAAACAGCCCCGTGTGCTTGAAGCCCGTAGGCCGAACATAGAATCGCAGCCCCTCGTGGCTCACCGTCCATCTTTCCGGCAGGCTCCGGCGGAATTCCCATTGCCCGCCGCCCTTTTCACTGCGGTGATAAATAGCGTCCGCCTTCTGCCACAGGGCCGGCTCCTCCTTGGGCCAGATGGTCTGGGGGTCCGGCCGCCGAAGAATCACTTCTCCCCAGCGCTCCAGCTTCTCCCCATCCCCGGTGTCCAGCACCTCATAATCCTTCCAGGAATCACATAAAAACATGCTTTGACCTTTCTTACTACACAGTGAACGAAGGGATGTTCCCCGTAGGGTGCCTTGGAGGACGTCGGTACTTAGACGGTGGCGAGCGCGAACGCGCGAAGGCAGCGTCTTTGTACCGCTACATCCGGAACGGAGGCGAGAGCCGTTACCCCAAGGGGAACTCCCGCGCGTTCACGACGTTACTTACCTAATCTGCAAACAGGGGTAGCATATCCAGATGCATGTCAATCAGATGATTCACCACATCCATGCAATACAGCCGGTCCAGCCCGCTCAGCGCCGGATCCATCTCCACGCACTCCCGCAGGGCCTCCCGGTCCCCCATGGCCGCCCGGGCCGCCAGCCGGTTGGCTTCGTCAATCTCCGTCATGACCTCCGCCAGGGCCGGGGTCACCCGATATCCCTGAGGAACCATCTCTCCGGCCTGAACCCGCAGGGAGGTTTCCACCATGGCTTCCGGCGGCAGCTGGGGCATGTCTCCCCCGTTCCGATGGGCCACCGCGGGCAGGACCGCGTCCTCTCCCCGCAGCAGGGCCAGCGCCACCCGCATGGGCCGCACCGGCGGCACCCGGGATAGCAGCAGCAGCTGGGCCATGGCCCCCTCCGTGGCGTCCGCCCCCTGATCCCGCACTGTGTTCATGTACAGGATCCGTTCCTTGCGCTTTTCCACCGTCTCGCCGAATTCCGGCTTTTCCTCCGGAATATAATCCGGCTGGGCCGGCAGGAACTCCGCGTGGTCCGTCACATCCCCGACGGCGATGGCGTCCCACCAGTCCAGCCACCGCTTGGTCAGCTGGCCCAGCTCGTTTTCCCGCGCCGCCTTCTTCAGCCGGGGCAGCCAATCCTTGCCGCTTTCCCGGTCCACTAATTTCATCAGGAAGCTGAATCCCGGCAGCCCCGCGATCTCCCAGTCCAGGTCGCTTTCCTTCGCCTGCAGCCGGCGGGTCAGGGTGTCCAGCCCGTTGGCTCCCTTCAGAGGCGTCCGTCCAATGCCGTAGCACCGGAACCCCCGGCGCAGGAAGATCTCCGTCGTCCGGGCGATGGGTTGCCCCAGGTTGATCACCAGGGTCTCCGGGCAGGCCTCCTCCATGGCGTCGCATAGCTCCAACACCGCCTGCCCCGCCCGCAGGGTATGCAGCAGGCCCTCGATGCCGCCGTTGACCCGGGCCTGGTCCGTCAATCCAGGATCCTCCGGATCCTGCTCGTTGCCGCTCTCCAGCGCCGCCCGGTCCATGAAGAACCGGCTGGCCGCCTGGGGGTCTCCCGCGTAAACGACGCAGTCCGCCCCTCGCAGGGCCTCCTCGCGATTCCCGGTGGCGGAAATCCGCCCGCCTAGCTTTGCCTTCTTCAGAATCGCTTCGCCGTATCCGGTCAGCAGCTCCGCCATGGCCGGATTCTTCTCCTCCAGGACGATCTCCGCCTCCCGCTCCTTCCCGGCGAAAAGAAGGTCGGTTAAAAGGGTGGGCAGGAGCATCGCGATGTCCTGCCCAATAAATGTAAATTTCATGCTTAACCTTTATGTCGCCTGTTCTCCCACAAAGCTGCGTTCTCCGAAGAAGTCCGCTCCTCTGCTTTCAGGTCTCCAAATATTCCCTGTCCCCCGCAGATCGGCGTTCTCCGAAGGGGTTCGCACCTCTGCTTTCAGACCCCCAAAGGGCCGTTGGGGCGAAGCCCCAACCCAAAATATTCCCCGTCCCCCATAAAATGGGGGAAGGGGTGTAGGGGAAGGGGGAATTACCCCTTACGCTTTCCGAATCGCCAAGATCGCCTTGCGACCATTAATATCCCATTCCTTGCAGGCCTCGTACCCCGCGCCATCCTTCCGCTCCAGGGTCACCGCCAGGGTACCCTTCTGGATCATCTCCGCGCTCTGGGCGATGGCTTCCGCCAGGGTGTCGTCCGCGGCGAAGGCGATTTCAATCCGGTCGGTAACCTCGAAGCCCGCTTCCTTCCGCATGGTCTGCACCTTGGAGATCACCTCCCGGGCGTATCCCTCCCGGATCAGCTCCTCGTTCAGGTTGGTGTCCAGCACCACCGTCACGCCGTGATCCTCCAGGGCGGTGAAGCCCGGCTTCTGGGCCGGGGCGGTCAGTACGTCGTCCTTCCCCAGGGTCACGGTGGTGCCTTCGATGTCGAAGGAAACCTCCTCGCCCCGGTCAAAGGCGTCCACCACGTCGTTGCCGTCCAGGGTGGCCAGATGCTGGCCGATCTTCCCCAGCAGCTTGCCGTATTTCGGCCCCAGGGTCCGCATCTGCGGCTTCAGCTGATAGGTGGTAAAGGCCCGGGCGTCCTCGGTGAAGATGACCTGCTTCACGTTCATCTCGTCCTCGCACAGGGCCTGATAGGTCTCGTCGAAGGCCGCGCCCTTGACGTACAGGTTCTGCAGCGGCTGGCGCACCTTCAGGTTCGCCGCGTTCCGGCAGGCCAGCCCCAGCTGGATCACTTCCCGCAGGGCCGCCATCTGCTTCTCCATGTCCGCGTCGATCATGGCCGGATCCGCCACCGGGAAATCGCACAGATGTACGCTCTCCGGCGCGCCGGGGATGTTGTTCACCACCAGGTTCTGATAGATCTCCTCGCTCAGGAAGGGGATGAAGGGCGCGCTGACCTTCGCCAGGGTCACCAGCACATGGTACAGGGTGGCGAAGGCCGCTTCCTTCTCGCCGGCCATGCCCTTGCCCCAGAACCGTTCCCGGCCCCGGCGGACGTACCAGTTGCTCAGATCGTCCACAAAGGCGGCGATGGCGTTGGCGGGCTCCGTGACCCGGAAATTGCTCAGATCATCGTCCACCCGGGCGATGAGGCTGTTCAGCCGGCTCAGGATCCATTTGTCCATCAGGGTCAGCTCCACCTTGTCCAGCGGATGGGCCAGAGGATCGAATCCGTCGATCTGGGCGTACATGGTGAAGAAGCCATAGGTGTTCTGCAGGGTGGCCAGGAATTTCCGGATGCCCTCCTGCACGGCCTCCTCCGAGAACCGCTTGGGCAGCCAGGGGGCGGAGGTGGTGCAGAAATACCACCGCAGGGCGTCCGCGCCGAACTTGTCCAGCATGGCGAAGGGATCTACCACGTTGCCCAGATGCTTGGACATCTTCCGGCCTTCCGCGTCCTGTACATGGCCCATGACGATGCAGTTCTTGAAGGGCGCCCGGTCAAACAGCACGGTGCTAATGGCCTCCAGGGTATAGAACCAACCCCGGGTCTGGTCCACGGCTTCGCTGATGAAATCCGCCGGGAAGTGGGATTCGAATTCTTCCTTGTGCTCGAAGGGATAGTGCCACTGGGCGAAGGGCATGCTGCCGGAGTCGTACCAGCAGTCGATAACCTCCTTCACCCGGTGCATCTCGCCGCCGCATTCCGGGCAGCGCAGCGCCACCGCGTCGATGAAGGGGCGATGCAGCTCGATGTCCTCTCCGGGATCCTGCACCGCCATCTCCCGCAGCTCCGCCCGGCTGCCGATGACATGCATGTGGCCGCAGTCACATTTCCACACGGGCAGGGGCGTTCCCCAGTACCGCTCGCGGCTCAGGCCCCAGTCGATCACGTTCTCCAGGAAGTTACCCATCCGGCCTTCCTTGATGTTGTCCGGCAGCCAGTTCACCGTCCGGTTGTTGCGCACCAGGTTGTCCCGCACCGCGGTCATCTTGATGAACCAGGTGGGCCGGGCATAGTACAGCAGGGGCGTGTCGCACCGCCAGCAGAAGGGATAATCATGGGCGAAGGGCACGCCGGCAAACAGCAGCCCCTTCTCCTTCAGGTCCTGCAGGATCAGCGGGTCCGCCTCCTTGACGAACTTGCCGGCCCAGGTGGTGCCTTCCACAAATTTGCCCTGGGTGTCCACCAGGTTGATGAAGGGCAGGCCGTTTTCCCGGCACACCCGGTTATCGTCCTCGCCGTAGGCCGGGGCGATATGAACGATGCCCGTGCCGTCCTCCATGGTGACGTAGTTGTCGCACACCACGAACCAGGCCTTCTTGTCCGGCTCCTGGAAACGGTACAGGGGTTCATATTCCATGCCCCGCAGGCTTTCTCCCGGGAATTCGTCCAGCATCTGGACCTCTTTCCCCTCGAAAACCCGCTCCACCAGGGCCTTGGCCATGATGTAGGTCTGGCCCTCGACGGTGAATTTGCAATAGGTGTCCGTGGGATTGACGCACAGCCCCAGGTTGCTGGGCAGCGTCCAGGGCGTGGTGGTCCAGGCCAGCAGGTAGGTATCCTTCTCCCCCTTCACCGGGAAGCGCACGAAGGCGGAAATCTCCTTCACGTTCTTGTATCCCTGGGCCACTTCGTGGGAGGACAGGGCCGTGCCGCAGCGGGGGCAGTAGGGTACGATCTTGTGGCCCTGATACAGCAGCCCTTTCTCCCAGATCTGCTTCAGGCTCCACCATTCGCTCTCGATGTAGTTGTTTTCATAGGTGATGTAGGGATGCTCCATGTCCGCCCAATAGGCCACCTGGTCGGACATCTTCTCCCATTCGTGCAGATATTTCCACACGCTCTTCTTGCATTCCGCGATGAAGGGCTCGATGCCGTATTCCTCGATCTGGGGCTTGCCGTCCAGGCCCAGGGTCTTTTCCACCTCCAGCTCCACCGGCAGGCCATGGGTGTCCCATCCGGCGATGCGCAGGGCGCTCTTGCCCTTCATGGTCTGGAACCGGGGGAACAGATCCTTGATGACCCGGGTTTCGATGTGACCGATGTGGGGCTTGCCGTTGGCCGTGGGCGGCCCGTCGAAGAAGGTGAACTGGGGATTTCCATCCCGCAGATGGAAGGACTTCCGGATGATGTCCTTCTCCTTCCAAAATTTGGTAACCTCCTGCTCCCGGGCCACAAAATTCATGTCCGTCGAAACTTTATTGTACATCGCAATCAAACTCCTTATCATCCATAACTGAATCTATTCGCAAAGCTTTTCCCCTCGCAGCGTTCATCTCTGGGATAGCTTTCTTCCTTCGCTAAACGTTTCCCCAGTGGGGGCATGGGGCGGAGCCCCCATCTCTAATTATTCCCTTCCCCCCACCGCAGTGGGGGGAAAGGGGCAGGGGTAAGGGGGGGCCCGCCCCTTCGCAAAAGGCTACTTAGAGTTTGCCCTCTGCAAACCGCTCCTCCGCCTCCGCCATAATCTTCTCCGTCGCGCTTACGCCGCAGCGGGAAGCCCCAGCTTCCCGCGCCGCCAGCACCGTATCCAGATCCCGTATCCCGCCGGAGCCCTTCACCCGCACCTTTGCGGAAACATTAGCCCGCATCAGCTTCAGATCCTCAATCGTGCATCCGGCGGAGCCGTATCCCGTGCTGGTCTTGACGAAGTCCGCCCCAGCCTGCTCGCTCAGGTGGCAGGCGGTCACCTTCTCCTCCTCCGTCAGATAGCAGGTTTCCAGAATCACCTTCACGATGGCGCCCGCCTCGTGGGCCGCGTTGGCGATAATTCGAATCTCGTTTCCCACATAGTCATAGTCCCCGGCCTTCAGCTTGCCGATGTTGATGACCATGTCCAGCTCCTCGCACCCCTCCGCTAGGGCCATCTGTGCCTCCGCCAGCTTGATGGCCGTCTCGTGGGCGCCATGGGGGAAGCCGATAACCGTGCAAACCTTGACCTCGCTGCCCTCCAGCATCTCGGCCAGTATCGGCACGTCGCAGGGCCGGGCACAGACGCTGGCCGTGCCATATTTCAGGGCAATTTCGCACCCGCGGCGAATGTCCTCCTCCGTCAGCCAGGGCTGCAGGGTTGAATGATCCAGCATGGAAGCGATGTCCTTCGGGGTCAGCGCCATAGTCAAGTCTCCTTCCAGCGCGAAAGCGCGCAAAAATACTCAGGAAATACAAACAAAGATTATACCTTGTTTTGCAATAAATTTGAAGTCTTTCAGAAAAAAAGTTCAGAAATCGTAAAGAGATGTATCTCTCAGAACAATTTATCAACCAGCGTGTCGAAAACAATCCGCGGCAGGTCCATAATCAGGTTCACCGCATTGGCCGCGATGGTGAGCCCCAGTCCCCGAATCATCTGCCACATCTCGCCGCTGTCCATCTCGCCCACCTGGTAAATCTTCCCCGTGGGCAGGTCCGGAATCGCCGCTCCCTCGCTTTTCTCCGTCCGGATGGTCATCAGGGTCCCTTCCATGTCCGCCAAGCCCAGCAGCCCTAGGCTGGTCTCCGTAGTATTCCCGTTCGGCCGGACCGTGGTCATCTCCACGCCCTCCAGCCCCGCCAGGGAGGGATCCCCCAGGGCGTCGGAAAGGTCCGGAATCACGACCCGCATCCGGGTCACCTGGCCCTCCCCGTCCGTGTATACCGTCAGGGTCGTATCCCCATGAGTCTCCGCCGCCATCTCCAGCAGCAGGCTTTCCGTGATGGCCGTTTCGCCAATCCGGATACGCCCCTCCGCGAAGGCCTCGCTGAGGATGGGCACCCGGCGAATCCTCCCCAGCCCGGTTTGCACCAGGGCGTTCAACTCCGCCTCCGAAAGGTGCCAGGTCTGCTTTTCCGTCGCGCTCCCGTTCTCCCCGGGATCCAGTGTTTCCCTCTCCGATTCCGCCAGCGCCCCCATGGCCTGCCGGGCGTAGAAGTCCAGATCCATCAGCGCGGCAGGGTTTCCCCCTTCCGTGTTTTCCACGATGGTCATGATCATGCTCGCCGCTTTCCGGGCCAGGTTCTCCGCCTGTTCCCGGCCGCTGGGCTTCAGGATGGATAGATCCCCCAGCATCTGCACCAGGGTCATCAGGAAATCCTCCACCTGGTCCTGCCGACACATCAGCGCACATTCCCCCATCAGGGAACAGTAGATGCCGAAGCTCTCCGCCGCCTCGTTGGCCACTGCCCGCAGGGTCAAAACCGGCTTGCCGTAGGAGATCAGGGCCGCCTCCCCCAGGGAAGCCTCCGCCCGCCGCTCCGTCGCCAGCCGAACCTGCACCGCGTCGAAGAACTCCTTGATCTTGTCCATCCCCTCCCCCTGCAGGGCCTCCCCCGCAGCGAAAGAATAGGTCCAGACCATGGGGCCCGTTTCGACAAAGAAATCTGCCCCTGCAGGAGCCGATAAGCCCATATCAGTCGAGATCGCGGTTTCGACGACATCCTCAGTCCCCGAGGCAGCCCCCGCTTCCGCTAACCCCGCCAATGGAATAAACAGGAAAAGCAAAATAGCCAAAGCCCAGCTGATCCACCGTTTCATCCGTCACCCTCCGTTCCTTCCAATCCTTCCCTCCTTATGATTCGTCCCACGAGCCAAAAAACCTGCAAAAAAACCGCTTGCGTTTTGTTTTCAACTGTGCTATACTTCCTTCCGTTCCGCAAGGAACGCCTGGGGCATTGGCACAGTTGGTAGTGCGTAGCGTTCGCTTTGTAGGGGTTCGGAGCGCCCGGAAAACTGTCCAGTGGACAGTTTTCAGCGGAGAACGGGCGGTAGCCCTGGGCCGCAGGGGTTCGACTCCCCCAGGAGAACGAGTTTAATATGGGGCATTGGCACAGTTGGTAGGACGAACTATCACTTGTGCACTCCCACCCCGAAAACATCGGAATCCGACAAGATGTAAAATATGGTCGGAAATGTTACCAAATAAGGGGCATTGGCACAGTTGGTAGTGCGCTACATTCGCATTGTAGAGGTCAGGGGTTCGACTCCCCTATGCTCCACGTCAGTCACCTTATACGAACCGGTTACACGGTCTATCTGACCGAGGGCCCGATCGTGGTGGTGACATCCATTGAAGCTAAGCCAGCCACTTAGCAAAAGAAACGGGTATACTGTTTGAATGCAGTATGCCCGTTTTCATTTTGCCCATCAACCACGCTCTCCGCCTATTGTATCGAGAATCGTTGAAAATTAGCGGGAAAAGAAAAAGCCCCGGCAGCGCTTCATTGATGAAGTCTGGCCGGGTGTGAAACCGGGATGATCAGAGTTTATATTTGCGTGTTACATTTTTCCAATTCTGCGGAAACCCCATCGCCTTCATGAGGTCTGCTTCCGGTAGTGCCGGACAATTCTTTATAAATGACTCGATTTCGCGTGTTAATTGCCGTTTGAATTCTCCGAATGTTTTTGACGGAAGTAAATATCTAAACGCGATGACCACAGAGAACAGGTCATGTTTTCCATATTCGTATTGATTTCCATTCTTGTTAATTCCAAGTTTAGCATGTATCGACAGGTCAGGAATATCATCCCGCGTGATATAGGAGAATAAACGCTCACTATGTGCACAGGCGTTTCTGTATTTTGTCAACACAGACAATATTTGATCTAACTGACGAATGTTCAATGGATAGTCACGCGCTATTTTGGACTGCAAGCTTTGCGGGAGAAATCCAAACATTTTTGATGCGCTGCCAAAGGTTACTGCATTCATCAAAACCCACAAGGGTACGTTATGATGTACGGCTTGATGATGATTGATATAAGGATAATCAGTAGGCCGGGTAGCCATTTGCGACAACGTTTGAATTAGTCTTCGAATCCCTGCTGTCTTTCGGGGATCAGTTGTGTAATTCGCTGAGTTAAGGTACTCCTGCTGCAAATCGCCGTGTGCTTCGCAAAAAACATAGGCGATTCTTGATTTTATACGTCTCTCGATCATGAGCAGATAACGAAGAAACAGGCGTCGCAAAGCCTCATCAAACTCGTACAGCTTTACAATGTCGGTAAATGAGACGCCGTCCTTGTATCTCTTCGTTGTATTGTTCTTAAACGGGTGTTTGTATCCACCAATCAAGGTGAAGTAGCCAAGATTCGCGAGGATATGTTCTGCTTCAGCTTCGTCTGAAACGATCAGATTCTTGCTTTTTAACAAAGCAATCTGCTGCTGGTAAGTAATAAACGGCTTTGGCATTACACCACCCCCTTAGTAGAAAAGGGGAACTCCCGCAGGAATTCCCCCGGTCGCAGGCTTCGCAAGTTTCTGCAACGCGATCACTGGGGGTAGTGTAACACGAATTGATCCATTCGTCAATCGTCTACACGCCCTTCATAAAATATTTTCCCTTGCTATATCGTTTGTTCGGAGGTGAACATTATGGCTGAAGCGTTCATCGTAGGGCTTTCCAAAATGGACGAAGAGGGCGTTAGCGCCATCAAAACCCTGGATGATATCGGCATTGCTGAAATCCGCCTGCGTGATACTCTGCTCCGTGCCACCAACGATACGGAGCTTTTCAATGAAGCAGGCTGGGACACGACAGCGGAAACGCTGGCGACCAACCTGGAGACTGCAATTAACAACGCTTTCATCATTCACAGCCCCTCTGAGCGTATGAAGCCTGAAGGTGAGTTCATTGCGGCTGGCGTTGGCGCGGGTATGGCAGAGTTCGACTTCAGCACGGACGCAGCTACCCTGGCGGCAAATATTGAAACAGCAATTCAGCTGGCCCTGGGCAATGACGTTCTTTCCCCCGCAGGCACTTCTGCCATGGATGGCCTGGCTGCATCCATAACTTCCTATGAAAGAGTGCTTCTGTATGAACGATAAAATCATGGAGTATGTATCCGGTAAAGAGAGGCCTGACTTCTTCAGAGACCCAGAGGATACCCTTCTAAGGATCCATAGCGAGATAGAAAAATCGATCTTGGAAGCAACCGAAACAATAACGATTGAACTGGATATGGATCTTGCCATCAGAGCGGAGAAGTTTTTTAGAGGCTTTGGCTGGGCCCTGGAGGAAGCAGCGGTACTTTTCTTATACTGGTGTATCAGCGATCCTGAACGAACGAAACAGTGGGCAAAGAACTCACAGTCAGAAAGTATTGATCAAGCTGGATGAAAGGTGAAAATTATACTACAGGTTTCTTTACAAGCGTTCCCAAATGCTGTATTATGGCAGCGAATCGAGGGCATGACCCAACGCGAAAGGAGGAATTCGGAATGATCCGTTACACCACGTCTTCAGCCATGCATCACGGTTATCTCGAATCCCTGCTGTGCAGTTTTGAACAAAAACTGTGCGTTGCTTTGCATTGCCCTGAAAAGATGCGTGGAAGAGACCTAAAACATCGCGAGGAATGATCCTCGGGAGATGATTTTCTGGCCGCTTGCCAATCAGGGCAGGCGGTCTTCTTTGCTATATACCGAAAAGAAAGGACTGATTTCATATGGGAATCTTCCCAGCAATCGATATGATTGCAACTGGAAATAACATTGCCCGCTTGCGTCAGCGGAACGGAATGACAGTCCAGGATCTGCAGAATGTCTTTGGGTTCTCTACCCCGCAGGCGATCTACAAGTGGCAGCGTGGATCCGCGATGCCAACCTTGGACAATCTTGTCGTATTGGCTGCTGTTTTCGGCACTACCCTGGATGCGATCATCGTCCGTACGGGGGATGCTGCCGGGCAACTCAGCGCTTAATGCAGCCCCTGGGGCTGCAACTTGATCCCTTCGTCTAACCGGTCAGGACATCGCCCTTTCAAGGCGACAATGCGGGTTCGATTCCCGCAGGGATTGCTTATCGGGATGGTGTAATGGCAACATGGTCCGCTTTGACCCGACAGATAAAGGTTCGATCCCTTTTCCCGACGCTGTGACTCCGTGGTCGAGAGATCAGGCAGCAGACTGCAAATCTGTAACACGCCCGTTCGAATCGGGCCGGAGTCTCCAGATGGAGTGATAGTCTAATGGTAAGGCACCTCCCCGCTAAGGAAGCGGCGTTATTGATAGCGCTTGAGCGTTCGAATCGCTCTCACTCCGCTCTATGCGCAGGTGATGGAATGGAAGACATGCCAGACTCAGACTCTGGTACCTGCAAAGGTGTGCGGGTTCAACTCCCGCCCTGTGCACATGCGCCTTTAGCTCAGATGGAAGAGCACCTGACTTTTAATCAGGGTGGCATGGGTTCGATTCCCTTAAGGCGCACTATGTTGGAAGTAGCTCAATTGGCAGAGCACCGGATTGTGGCTCCGGCGGTTGGCAGTTCAAATCTGCTCTTCCAACCCACCTCGGATGATCTAAAAACGCATCATCCATTTTGGTATACTTTAAGTGTGGGCTGGAAAGTTACTCCTGCCTTTTCAGTCCGCACTCATCCCCAAAGACCAAATCCAGGGGGTCAATCGCCAGCGCAATGCATATGGATAACCCCAGCTGCATGCTTGCCAGACGGATATCTCTTTCTCCGGATTCCAGGCATTGATACTGGCGGGTGTGTATTCCCAGCATTGTCCCCAGCTGCTGTTGGGATAACCCCAAGGATAAACGTGCACTGCGAAGGAGCTCTGTCTGACGCGGGAAGTTGCTTTTCACCATCTATGGATGCTCTCCTTTCTGCCTTCTCTTACAGGCATCGGAGATACAGCCATAGAGTCACGCTGAAAGCAAGAGAAACGCTGCTTTGTTATCTGTTTGTTCAGAGAAACGTAAAAAGCAGAAAAAATTTTCAAAATACGACCGAACGGAAGTTGCGGGGTATTTTGGATATGAGTAAAATAGGCTGTGCCCGTTGTTTTTCAACGGATTGAATGTTCGAACGTTCTGAAAGTGAGGTGAGACGGAATGTACTACATCACGGGCGATACTCATGGGGATTTTTCCCGGATCGAGACCTTTTGCCGGAAGATGAAACCCACCCGGAATGATGTCATGATCATCCTGGGCGATGCTGGGTTCAACTACTATGGCGGCAGGCGTGATCAGCTGGCAAAGAAGCAGATGGCGCAGATGCCAATCACGATCTTTTCCATCCATGGAAACCATGAGATGCGGCCTGCAACGATCCCATCCTACCATATTGGCGGATGGAATGGCGGGAAGATCTATGTCGAGGACGAATATCCCAATCTACTGTTTGGCATTGATGGTGAGGTTTACAACATGGGAGGCCTGCAGACGATCGTCATGGGCGGCGCGTACAGTGTAGATAAGTACTACCGTCTCGCCATGGGCTGGAACTGGTTTTCTGACGAGCAACCAAGCCCGGAAATCAAGGAAAATGTGAAGAAGGCCCTGGAGAAGCGAAATTGGAATGTGGATATCGTTCTATCCCATACCACCCCGCTAAAGTATGAACCAGTGGAAGTCTTCATGCCAGAAGTCGACCAGAGCAAGGTGGATAAATCCACAGAGACCTGGCTCGACAGTATTGAAAACAAGCTGACGTATCAGCACTGGTATGCCGGACATTACCATACGGAAAAGGACATTGATCGCCTTACGCTGTTGTTTCAGTCCATCCGCGAATTCACGCATAACCATTTCCCCGATCAAAGGAGTGAAAAAGAATGAGTCGAAAACTTGTAAGCATCCAGAAAGTCTGGAATGTCGAGCCCATTGAAGGGGCAGATAGAATAGAACTGGCGCATGTGCTTGGCTGGCAGTGCGTCGTAAACAAAGGGCAGTTTCAACCCATGGATCTGGCGGTCTATTTTCAGATTGATAGCTACCTGCCAATCCGGCCTGAATTCGAATTCCTGAGGAAATCCTGCTACAAGAAAACTGATGTAATGGGTGAAGGCTTTAAGCTGCGGACCATGACCTTCAAGGGACAGATTTCGCAGGGCCTACTTCTGCCCATCAGTCAATTCCCTGAAATCCCTGCTGATGCGCAAATCGGTGATGATGTAACGGAACTTCTCGGGGTCCGTAAATGGGAAATCGAAGAGAGAGCCACCACTGGCGGGAACGTGATCGGCACCCTGCCATACGATATTCCGCATACGGATGAAACACGGGTACAGGAGAATCCTGAACTAATCCAGGCCTTTGCCGGATTGGAATACTACATCAGCACGAAAATGGATGGATCCTCACATTCCATTGGGATCGATGAAGAAGGTTTCCATGTAACTGGGCATAATTACGAATATAAGAACGATGGATCCAGTTCCTTCTACAACCTGGTAAATGAAAGAGGCTACCAGGAGAAGGTGGAATCCTTCGTGGAGGAAAATAGGCTCAACACCCTGACTATTCAGGGAGAGTTCTGTGCGCCAGGGATCCAGAGAAATCGGCTGCGGCTAATCAAACCAGAATGGTATGTGTTTACCATCCGTGAAAATGGTAAACGAGTAGGTCTGAAGCGGATGCTGGAAATCAGCGAGGCACTGAGCATGACAACTGTTCCCATCGAGGAAGTGAATGTTGATCTGCCATCCAAGTACCCGACTGTGGAAGCCCTGCTGGAACGAGCTGATGGTGATTATCCCAATGGCGGGAAGAAGGAAGGAATCGTAATCAGACCAACAGAACCGGTTTTCTGCCCACTGATCAGCGCATCGCTTTCCATGAAAGTGGTCAGCAATAAATATCTGCTCAAGAACGAAGGATAAGCGATAATCCCACAGGAAGGGGGGATTCAAATTGATCTATTATACTGCAGACCTGCACCTGGGGCATGCGAATGTGATCCGCCACTGCGATCGTCCTTTCGCCAGCGCAGACGAAATGGATGCTGTGCTCGTTAAGAACTGGAATGCAAAGGTGCATAAGAACGATACGGTTTACATTGTGGGAGACTTTCTCTTCCGAGCCCGGAAGCCTGCGGAGGACTATTTGGCAGAACTGAAGGGAAGAAAGCACCTGATCATAGGCAACCACGATAAATACTGGATGAAGAACGTGGATCTTGCGAAATGGTTTGAAAGCGTATCCCCGATGCTGCTTGTCAATGACAGCGGGCATTCCGCGACACTGTGCCATTACCCGATGATGTCCTGGCCAGGCATGAGCAGAAACGGATACATGATTTATGGCCATATCCATAACAACACCAACGCGGATTACTGGCCACTGATTGCATCCCGGGATCTGATGCTTAATGCAGGTGTAGATATCAATGGGTTTGCCCCAGTGACATTGGAGGAAATGATTCAGAACAACCAAGTTTTCAAAGAGAAAAGCAATCAAACGACCATGAAGGAGGACAAAGACCATGAAAATGACATCTGCCGTAGCGGCGAAGGAACTGAAGAAGCTGAATGACCAGCATGATGCGTTGACCTCCATGGAGCGGAAATCTTCTGAGTTCGTCGCTGCCATTCAGGAGGATATTGAAACGGTACGTCCGGCGTATGATTATACCGCTGTACAGAAGGAACTTGCGGAGACGGAGCAGAAGATCCGCAAGCTGAAGCATGCGATCAACACGTTCAATCTGAATCAGGTTGTTCCTGGTTTCGATATGACGATCGATCAGATGCTGGTATACATTCCCCAGTTGTCTGCCCAGAAACGCAAGCTCGAGCACATGAAGGACAAACTGCCCCGGGAAAGGATTAGAAGCGGCTTCAGCAATTCCAACATAATCGAATACACCTATGTAAACTACGATGTGCAGGCTGCTTCCAAGGATTATGAAACCGTAGCAGATGAACTGGCCAAAGCCCAGAATGCTTTGGATCTGGTCAACAGCACCGTCGAATTCGAAGTATGATCATTTTCCGAAATCAGGCAGAAAATGTTTTCAACAGCATTCGAAGCGCTGAGGTTCAAGGTCAAAGGTTATCCGTTATTTAATTGTTATCCGTTATTCTTAATGTTCAACGTCAACCTTCACTTTTACGAAAGTGGTTTTGACCTGCCTGGTTTGAAAACCTGGTACCCGATGATCAGAACAAATGCAGGTTCTGGCTTCTCCCTAAAGCCAGCAAAATGCGTTCAACGTCCATGTTATCGTTATCGGTTATTATCTGTTGCGGTAGATGTTCAACGTATGGCGGGGGCTAAGGCTCCACCTAATATCACTGACAGAAGGTACCTGGAGCAGCGGAGGTTCGGTTTCATGCTGCTCCTTTTCCTATATCAATCGGGAGGATTATATCATGCGTGACAGGAAGCAAGAATTGATTGAGGTCTTTCAGGATACTCAGAAGTTCTACACAGAAAACGAGCAGCTTGCCGCTGCGGTCATGGCCAGCAAGAAAGGAACTCAGCTATACGAAGCGGATGATTTTCCGTCACTGCCTGAAAAAAGAAAGACCCCTGTACAAATCAGGGTATCAAAAGACACCAGTTTCATGGCTGCCAATCAGCGCTATTTCTATCACGGACGAGAACACATCGCCGTGCTGAACTTTGCATCGGCAGTCAACCCCGGTGGTGGAGTAAAGAGAGGGAGCAGCGCGCAGGAAGAAAGCCTGTGCCGCTGCTCTACACTTTTCCCCACGCTGAATCAGCAATTTCTCTGGGACAGGTACTACAACGTAAATCGAGCAGCTCAGGATCCGCTTCATACGGATGCTTGTATCTGGTCCCCTGGAATTGTGATCTGCAAGCTGGACACGAGCATTCCCATCCGCATCTCAGCACCCGAGGGTTGGGCCACTGTGGACGTTATCAGCTGCGCAGCCCCGAATCTGCGGGAGAAAACCTGGAACCTCAACAACCCGGAGGACGCTACGTCTGTAAAACTGACCAGCGAAGAACAGTACACCCTCCATCTGAAGCGGGCAAAGCATATCCTGCACATCGCTGCCTCCAAGCGGGTCGCGGTTCTAATCCTTGGCGCGTTCGGCTGCGGTGCCTTTGCCAATGATCCCTGGGCAGTAGCCAGGGCGTACAAGGATTCTCTGGATGAATACGGACAGTACTTCAAATACATCGAATTCGCTGTATATTGCCGGGACTACGAAACAGAGAATTATGATGCATTCCGGAAAACTTTTTCTTAAATAGCCATTCTCTGAATTTGAACTTGCATTTCGTCCGAAATATGGTATAATTTTTCGGACGAAAGAAGGTGAAACGAGCAATGTCCCGACCTGGTTATTCCAAAGAACTGGAACAAAGAATCAATACATTAAACAAAGGCGAAGCATTCAGTGCGTACGATTTCTTGGATATCGGGCCTGCTGGAGCTATCAACAGAGCACTGTCAAGGTTTGCCGATGAAGGTGCCATTCGCAGGATTATCCAAGGAGTCTATGATCAGCCAGAGTTTAGCAATTTTCTTCAAGAATATACCGCTCCGCAGATGGATCAGGTTGCTCATGCCCTGGCGCGAAGGTTCAAATGGACAATTGCACCGTCTGAAGATACTGCGTTAAATATCCTTCATCTTTCAACCCAGGTTCCAGCCGCCTGGGTCTATGTTAGTGATGGTCCATACCGAAGTTACCGTTACAATAATACTGAAATAAATTTTAAGCATAAGACCACCCGTGAAATAAAGAACCTTAGCGATAAGACGCTTCTGATGATTCAGGCCTTGAGAGGGCTGGGAAAGGACCATGTCACGGAAGAATCCGTCAAAATCATGAGAAGGTTTTTCTCCAAGGATGACCGGGAGATCATCATGAAGGAGATGCAGTCCGCACCAACGTGGATGTATTCAGCGGCAGCAAAAGTATTCACAAAGGATGGTGATGACCAATGATTCGGGTAGCTAACCTGAATGATGCAGATCGAAGAGCACTGTTTGTAAACACCGCAGAGAAGAAGAACCTTCATCCAGCAGTCATTGAGAAGGATTTCTGGATTTGTTAGAGTGTGATTTGCGGCTGTTTCCTCATTGCTTGGCTTTTATAGGAGTTGATGGCCTTCAACCTGTTTGACTTTGCTTCGCACTTGACATTTAACTGCCATATTAAGACAGCACCGCTAAAATCTTGTTGACAATACGTATAACACGTATTATAATATTCTCGCCAGTTAAAGATAAAGGAGTTGATTGTCATGCCCCTAACATGGCAAGGAACTTGTGAAACTCCTGACGGAAAACGGTTGGACTGTGGACAGGATTTCCGGAAGCCATCACGTTATGATTAACGGCGACAAAACCCTCTCCGTTCCCGTCCATGGAAATAAAGACATTCCACAGGGGTTGCTAAACAAGTTACTCAAGCAGGCGGGGCTCAAATGAGCCCCTGCCCGCTTAGATAAATAAAAAGGAGGAGTCCCAATGAAAACCACGTATCCGGCTATTGTCCACGAAGAAGATGGTTCCTTCTGGGTCGAATTTCCTGATCTTGAAGGTTGCTTCAGTGATGGGGACACAATGGCGGATGCAATCTCCAACGCCGCCGATGCTTTGGGTGGCTATCTCTGCTCTTTAATGGATAGAGACGTTGCCGCTCCAGCCGCATCTAACGCAAAAGAGATCGACCCGGACGGTGGCATTGTGACCATCATTGTCACCGATCCCCTGTCCTACAAAAGAAGCACTAAATCCGTCAAGAAGACTCTGACTATCCCAGAGTGGCTGAACGAAGAAGCAGAAAAGCGTCATCTGAACTTCTCATCAGTCCTTCAAAAAGCACTCGTTGCCATGATTCAATAATCCCCCGCCTGCTTGTTTGTTTCTGGTCGCTCCGATTCTCGCCGGAGCGGCTCTTATTTTGCCCTTCGCTTCACGCCCCCTCCTACGCACTCATTGATGACAAAGAGCACCGTCTCCTTTCCATAGGTAGCGTAGTATCGTACCGGGCATTACCCGGCCCGCGTGCTTGTTGATCAAATTTACAGAACCACTGACAACATTGCTTTCTGCAAGAAAAATGGGATTCGTCTCAGTGGCCCAAAACTTGGAAGGCCTACAAAAGATAGGGAAAAGAAGGCAGCAGAGAAGAAGGTGACGGATAAAGACAATGTCGATCGAATCCAAATCGAAAGATCTGTGATGGTACACTGAACAGCAGTATGCGCTTTGTGATTTCCGAAGTTCAGATCACTGACACTCGTTTTCTTCGGCAGCGCGTCTTCACGGATCCAGCCAATTCTCATATGGTCACTGTTAATATCGTACTGGATCATAATCCAGCCATTCTCTTTTCCAAAGACCTGAATCCAGTCATTAGTGGAAACAGTGGCTTTTCCATTGCCACCTCGGAGATAGCTTTCACCGGGGCCGGAATAGACAACATACTTTTTGTTGGATGAAAACTTGATTCTTTCCGCAGTCAATGTGCCTCCGGGGATCGCCGGCGGGTCGGAAAAGGTTGCTTTTGCTTCCTTATAGGATTTGGGAAGGGTGCTGAATGATGTGTTCAGGCCAAAGCTTGTATACAGATTCACATCGCCGAGCTTCTTATCCGCATCCCAATCATACAATACGATCTTCCCATTTCTGATATATGCTTCTGTTGTTGTCGCTTTGCTCCGGTCAAACCAAGATACTACCTGAAACTGACAGTTTATCACATGGACATTAATTCCCTGCATCCAGTATTCCTCATGATTTGGATCAATGCGATAAATCAGGAAGCCTTGGTCATCCTGATACAGACCGTTATCTGTTTCCGGGTGGTCAGAAGCACTATGCCTGCGAAAAGCCACGATCCCTTTTCCCTGAGGTGCCAGACTATCATAATGTGCCTTCAAATTCCAGCCCTGATCCGCGTTTTCATCCGACTGATCGTTCGTAAATTGGTAGACCTCATGGTGTATTCCATCCGTGCTGACCAGGACAAAGGTGTGATCCAGATAAACTCCCTTCGGGGATTCAGTCCAGCTGAAGCGAATATAATCCTCCGCGCAGTTTTCCAAACCCTGATCTGCAAGAATCTGCACAATTCGAGGAGAGAGTCCCTGAAGGGAACCATCCTCCGCCAGTGCCGCACAAGCCATGAACAGCATGGCTGTAATAACCAACAGAAAACCACAGAACTTTCTCATGATCCGATTCCTCCACATTTCGTCATTGGATCAGGCATTTCACGATGATGGCCAGGCATCGTTTTTCCCTGTCCACACAATATGACATTTCTGAGGAAGCAGGTGTTACAGTGCTCATGAAATTTAATTCGACCTTTAATTCGACCATTTTATTCGACACTTTTCACGCGTATCGCGGCAACAGGAACAAAGCCACGGGCAGGCTGGTCTCCTCCGTTCCATTCCAGATATACCCAGTCATCCATTGTAGCCAGCCACCTGGCCTCCGTGTCGGCCGAAAGTATATGCAGCGGCGTTTTCTCTCCAAGGGGATCATCTGTCATTTCTGTCTCACGTGTGATAAGAACGGGGAGATAACTGAATTCCAAGGCCGTTACAGATGCATATGCAGGTAACGCAGCCGCATCAATATATCCGATTCGGCGTTGCGTAGATGTAATGGCATATTGAATCATGGCATAACCTTTATCCACGCCAAAAACTTCAATCCAGTCATTGGTAGAAACAACTGCTTTATTATCATTGGCCCGTTCATAGTGTTCTCCTGGGCCAGTATATACAGCATATCTCATATTCTCCGGAAAACTCACCAGATGCGCTTCCAGCTCTGGTATGTGGAGAGTAGGCTCTGGAGTCTGCATTGCAAGCGTCGCTGTTTCCGTTGGCAGTGGTTCATTCGTGTAAACGGACACTTCAGTGCTGACAGGCGCTGTTGCGGGCGTGATAATATCCGGAGCAGGCCGGTTCGCTCCCCAAACGACGAAAAGAACGGCGGCGGCAACTGCTGCTATTCCAGATACCCATTTCACGATGGAAACCTTTTGTTTCCGAATCAGTCGGAGGGCGGTATCGTGATGGTGTTTGTATAATGCTTCCGATTTTCTCCGTTCTTCGTAAGTCAGGCTTTTTTCCAGCTGCTCCGTTTGCTCCATCGCAACGCTGGTAAAAGCTTCCTTCCATTTATCTTCCCGCTTCATAATCCCGCCCCCTTTCCTTCCAGCAGCTTGATCAAGTGTTTTCTTGCCCGGCTCATCCGAACCCGGGCTGTCGCTGGCAGGATTCCAAGCTCTTTGCTGATTTCCGCATCGCTCATCTCCCGAAAATATCTCATCATCAGAATATCTCGTTCGTTTTCGCCCAGCTGATAGATTGCCTCCTTGATTTCTTCCACACCGGCGGCTTCCAGCACATGATCCTCTACGCGGCTACTCGAGGGGATTACTTCCAGGAATTCACCCTCCAACACTGTCTCGCGGCTGTGCCGACGATAAAGGTTGATCGCCATGTGTCTGACAGTAATGACGACATACGCCTTGCGTTTGTTACCATCCATATTCCTCAGGAGCGGTATTTTTTTGATCAGGGCTTCAATTGCATTGCTTACTGCGTCCTCAGCGGCATAGCTGTTATTCAGAACCCGGAGAGCCTGCGCGTACATCAAATGATGATATTGTAGATAAAGCTCCTCCATGAGGGCCCTGTCCTCGTTGTTCTCAATCGTTGTCAGCATCAACGGGAACATTTACTTTACCTCCTGTATCATGCAGAATATTCAGGATTTCCTGCAGATCTTCTGCGGAAATATCACCGTTGTCCATCAGGTGATTCCTTTTTCTTCATATCTTGCCAATCAGCACGGTTAATATCGTAAGCGCAGTAAGAATAAAGCAGCAGGGTAACCGTCACTTGCAACAAGGTGCCCATAATCACAATGTCCTTTGCTCATACTTCCCCCCTATCTGCGATAGCCTTTAAGACAATATCCTGCGCAAGCTTCGATTGAGCATTCGCTTCGCTGTATCCTTGTGCTATTATTCTCTCTGTTTCTTCATACAGGTTCATCTACAATACCTCCATCTGTATCATATCCATGAGCTTTGGGCCATTTCGGAACATCGCGGCATAATCCTCAACCAGCCCGATATCCATCTCAAAAACGATCTTTCGGTAGCTTTGAATGATTTCCTTATAGTAATCCAGGGAGAGCGTTGACCTGAAGCGCATCAGTTCGATGAGCATTCGCTCCAGATTATAAATGCGGATGCTGGATTGATTATATTGTAGGGAAACGCTCCCTGCCTCAAAAATATCATCCTTCAGGAAGGACTGTACGATGCGGTGATCATGGATTCTGGTGTCCGTTCGCCTTGTCGCAAGATAGTAATGATCCGGAATCACATCTGTCAGGGAATGATAGTAAAAGGCGCTTCTCCCGGTGAGAATAGCCTTCGGATACTTGTGCATGATGACATCGAGTTCCGAAGCGTTTCGCTGCGTAGAATAGATGCCTTTTTCCTTCATAAATAGAAGTCCAGCCGCAATCATCTTTTTCATTTGGTAATCACTGCCGTATTTTCCAACGCAATCCTGGTACGACATTATCATCGGATCACCTTCTCAAGCAAACGAACACACAATATGACGTTTGTGTGTATATTTACTTCAATTATAGCTGACGATTAACAGATTTGCAAGGTCTAAATAAAACATACACACGAAACAGGTTTGTGTGTATGTTTGCTTTAAAGCATTATCTGTATGGCGACCCTTCATCGTTTGAAAACGTGAGATGTTCAAAACCTGCAGTCACCTACTTTCGAATGCCAGAATGCTCAGATCGCTCCGGCATTTACCAGATACATGTTCCTTGTAGTGGAGCAGCGTGAATCCGAAGATAAGCGCTCCTTCGGAAAAATAACCGCTTGTATCTTTCTCAACTGGACATGTATTTTCCCCTTTGCAGATGGTATTCTTTATTCACGGTCAGGGAATGACCGGAATGATCGAAGGAGGTTCAGTAGCAGAGCTCCTAAGAATGACGAAATGACAAGCGCCCGTAATACCAGAAACGGGGACAGGCTTTTGATATAGGCAAGGGGCAGGAAAATCCTGCCTCTTGCCATATACAAAACTAACGAAGAGATACAACAGAAATAGCATTGACACATCTAACCAATTTGGATATAATTTTACTAGAACTATCCATATTGGTTAGCGAGGTTGATTGTTATGTCACTATCCATTCGTGAGTTGCGGAATCAAACTGGCTTGACGCAGCAAGCCTTTGCGGATCTTTTCGGAATTCCTGTCAGCACACTCCGCAAATGGGAACAAGGAGAATCTTCGCCCCCGAAGTATGTAATTCGGTTGCTAACAAGGGCTTTACCGCAGAATAATCAAATTCTGCAAAAAATACAGGGAGAAAGCGGTTCCATTTTCTTCTACAACAAGGAAAAGCACAGTGTGATTGATCAGAAAGGAAATGAAATCCTAATCCAGGAGGAACTGGAAGGAGTTAAACCGTCTAACCTGATTCTTTATCTGGAAGACCTGTTTGACGATTTTTATCAGATTCAGTCGAAATTCAATAGAGATTGCCGGTTTGACAAACAGGAAAGTATTATCTGGCGTCGATAAAGCTGGCGGGATCAGGAGGTGAATTAGACAATGCGCTCGCGGGAATACTATTTGATGCATAAAGATATCCCGGTCTGCTTGATGGAAATTTCTGAAGACGGGATACTATCCAAGGTCAGAAGAAATGAGGATGCAGCCATTCATTTCCCACTTGGTGGGCAAATGAACAACATGAAATTTTATGAATGGTGGCGGGACAGAGCTATTCCTAAAACCCGCCATGGCGCAAAGACGGCTCTGCAACGGCTGGGATACACTTCCACCAATAGCGCTCTTGTCAACAATCTGGCGCTAAGCCTTACAGATTGTTACTGGATTGTTCCGCGGGAAGAACGTCTGACATGGAAAGAGGTAAATCTGTTTACGAATGATTTCGTAGATTCATTCGGAGAAATCACCATCAATCAGGATTGCCTCATTGATTTGCGCAGGGTTACTCGTTTTAACTGCGCCACATCCCAGGGTGAACTCCAAAAGAAATGGTGTATCGATGAGAGCGGCCGCCGATACATGGTAAAAGGAAACTATGGCAACTCTTATCAGCAGAGTCTGAATGAAATCTTTGCGACTGAGCTTCATCATGCACAGGGTTTCGACCTGTATACAAAGTATTCTCTGGTCAAGCTGCAAGTGGATAATAACATGGAAGGGCTGGGATGCCTTAGCTACGATTTTTGTAGTGAAAATATCGAGTGCATCTCTGCCTGGGAGCTTTTGCAGACAGTAAAAATCAAGCAGAACGAAAGCCTTTTCTATCCCCTGAAAGATGTTTGCCTGCACCTTGGGATGACGGAACAACATTTTTCCGACTTTATGGATTACGAGATCATGACTGACTATCTGTTAACAAACACGGATCGTCATATGAACAATATTTCTATTGTTCGTGATCCAGATACTTTAAAAGTTCTCGGCTTCGCGCCAATCTATGATTCAGGAAACTCCATGTTTTACAATCTACCCCTTGAAAACCTTTCGAAAGTCAAGCTCAATGAAATTAAAACACATTCATTCATTGCGAGAGAAATGCGGCTGCTTCAGTATATCAATAATAGAAAAGCTGTTGACTTGAATAAAGCCGCGTCCATTGACTTCTCAATATATGAGCAGGATATCCAAGAACAACGTTCACGTATTCCTCTCCTGAAAAAATACTACGAGCAGAAGATCACCAATCTGGCCTCATTTCAGGAAGGAAAAGATATCTGGAAAGAAGAAGGCTATCGATATAGCATGAAACAAAGGGCGTGGTGATTATGCTATGACTGACCTGCAAATACGTCTACAACAGTCCTGGCCGTATCTGCCATAAATTTCTGATGCTTAAATTGCAGCTTCATGCTCTGTACTCCTTTTACTCAATGATTTTTACGAGCTGTAGCCTTTTTGTGATGCGATCAAGTCTAAGAATCGTCCCCAGCCTGAGGACAATGCTCACTTCCTTACAAATCGTCCTCAACTTGTGGACGATTTGAGTGACGCAATTTTTCTCATCCCCTGGGGCTATCAAAAGCTGTTAATTGACATGTGCAATAACTACCGAAAAAGAGCAATCTTGTTGTTCTTTCGGAAAAATAACCGCTTGTATTCTTCTCACCTGGTCATGTATTTTCCCCTTTGCAGATGGTATCCTTTATTCACGGTCAGGGAATGACCGGAATGATCGAAGGAGGTTCAGTACGATGTATATGAATGGACGTGGCCCGATGAACAGAGGTTTTGGCCCCATGGGTGGCCCGATGCATCATCGTCCGATGGGTTACCGTCCCATGGGCATGTGGCATCGTCCGATGGGTTTCTTCCCGATGGGCGGACTTTTCCTCCTGCCCGCGCTGATGTTTGGCGGCTGGATTGCCCTTGCTGTGATAGGAAGCATCCTGGGGTTAGTTGGATCGGTAATTGGGGGCATCTTCTCTGGGCTGGGATATCTGGTTTCCGGTATTTTCTCTGGGAATGGGATTGTGCTTGGAATTGTGATTGGACTGGTGGCCTATTATGTCCTGCGGAACAAAAAGGCAAAAAACGAGGTTGAGTGACGTTGTTCGAATATCGCGTAGAGAAATGTTGGGTACGGAATGCTGAAGTTGAAATGAACCGCATGGCGGCCGACGGTTGGCGTGTGGTCTCTGTATGCTACAACAATGCCGTTGGCGGCCTCATTATCACTTATGAACGGCAGAAGTGAAGGGTGATACGCTCGCCGGCAGAAAAACTTCTTTCAAAAACTGAATGCCTATGGATAGATGTATTCAATCCGGTTGGTAAATAACACCAGCCGGAATATTTTTTCAAGCTATTTTTAAGAATTCTGTGATAAGATACATATGATATCGAGCAGCGAAAGCGTAAGACCGGATATCAAAAGAAAGAAGGAGGATATCCAGAGATGAGAAAATTCCTTGCGATGTTGCTGACTGTGGCCCTTGCCCTGACTATGTTGCCTTGCGCATTCGCGGAAGAAGCAGCAACCCTTCCCCTGATCGACATGACCAAATGGCAGTACGAAGCCACGGACGATGTATACTGGCAGGTCGGGCTGTCCTACGCCGCCACCCCGGCGGACAGCAATTATGAAACCATGGGCATCTTTGTGCCCGGAGCTTACTTCACCGGTGTAGCCAACGGAGACGGGACCTATACCTGCACGGTCAATGAAACTGGCGCAGCTGGATCATATACGGCTACAACCGCTCCGCTGATCATTCCGGTCAATACGCCCGGATACTCCGCCATGGCTGCGCCTACCAGCTACTCCAGCTCCATGGGCTATGGCAGCATCTCGGACTATACCAACGAGGGAATCATCGTGCTTTTTGCCGGAGCTCGCGGCCGGGACGCAGGCGCTCCCGCCGGTGTGACTGACTTTAAAGCCGCCATCCGTTATGCTCGATACAACAAAGACCTGCTGCCCGGCGACATGGACAGCATTTTCTCCCTGGGAATGAGCGGCGGCGGCGCCCAGAGCGCCCTGATCGGGGCCAGCGGCAACAGCGATCTGTATACGCCTTACCTGGCGGCCATTGGCGCAATCATGACCGAAAGCGACGCGGTGAAGGGCAGCATGTGCTGGTGCCCCATCACCAACCTGGATATCGCGGATGAAGCTTATGAATGGAACATGGGCAATACCCGTTCCGGGCTCAGTGAAGACGAACAGACCTATTCGGACGGCATGGCGCTTGCTTTTGCGGAGTACATCAACGGCTTGGGGCTGACCGATGAAAACGGAATCCCGCTGGTGCTCGCTGAAAGCTCAGAAGGGATTTATCAGAGCGGCACCTACTACGACTATGTGAAGCATGTCATCGAAACTTCCCTGGAGCATTTCCTGAGTGACACAGAATTCCCTTATACCGCTTCCTCCTCCGGCGGATTCGGCGGCGGACGCGGTGGCTTTGGCGGCATGCGCGGCGGCAGGGAGGGCGGCTTCGGCGGCCCTGGCAACGGAGAACGGCCTGATTTCGGCAACAGTGGAGCACCCGACTTCGGAAATGATGAAAAACCTGACTTCGCCAATGGTGAAATGCCCGATTTTGGCAATTTCGGCGGACCAGAAGCCGACCAAGGATCGACCTATGAGGAGATGGACGGGATTAACCGCACGGAAAGCGCTTCCTCCGCCTTGTCCCTCAGCGGAACCTATGAAACCAAACAGAATTACATCGACGCGCTGAACGCCAATGGTGAATGGGTCTCCTGGGATGAAAGCACCAACACGGTAACCATCACCAGCATCGCCGCCTTTACGCAGGCACTGAAGACAGCCTCCAAGGGCATCGCTGCTTTTGACCAGTTGAATCCTACGCAAGGGGAAAATATTCTGTTTGGTTATGGCGATGGAAGCGGCGCGCATTTTGACGCGATCCTGGCGAGTCTGGTGCAGGGTACCGAGTATGAGGCGTCCTTCGCGGAAGACCTCTCCAAGCAGGATGCGCTGGGCAATACAGTTGATGTTCGCCTGAACATGTATAATCCCATGTATTACCTTTCCCCGGCTTACGATGGATACCAGACTGCCGAGTCCGCTACCTACTGGCGCATCCGAACCGGGATCAACCAGGGCGATACTGCGCTGTGCACGGAAATCGATCTGGCCCTGGCTGCGGAGGCATATGCGGAAGGAACACAGGTGGACTTTGAAACCGTTTGGGGTCAAGGGCACACGGAAGCCGAGCGTACAGGTTCTGCCACGGCCAACTTCATCGCCTGGGTGCAGGAATGCATAAAATAACAAATCAACTGCATTTCTTAATGAAGAAGCGTTGCTTACTATGAGCAGCGCTTTTCTTTATGGAAATCGTCCTGATTTTTTTTGACATTTTGCGTGAGTCCTTATCCATATCTCATAGGTTAAAACTTATGTTCAGTTGACACTGCTCCTTGGATAGTGTAATCTTTCACAGCGCTGAGGTTCCCCCATTTCAGTCCGTGGATGGGAAGGGATTTTCAGCTGTTTTGATGGGAGATGAGACCCTTTGGCGAAAACGATCAATATGACTACTGGCAAGCCCATACGCCTGATTCTTGGCTTCGCGGTTCCCATTCTGCTAGGAAACCTGTTGCAACAGCTATATAATTTGGTCGATTCCCTGATCGTCGGTCATCTGCTGGGCGTCACGGCGCTGGCCGCCGTGTCCGCCTCCGGTTGGCTGGACTGGGCCGTGCTTTCCATTCCCATGGGTCTGGCTCAGGGCTTTTCGATTCAAGCCGCGCAAGCATTTGGTGCAGACGATCTCAAACAGCTGCGGAGAACCTCGGGCCAGAGCATTCTGATCGCGGGCGTCGTAACAGTTCTGCTGGAGATCATCAGCCAGGGGGTATTATCCCCGATGCTTCGCCTGATCAACACCCCAGCGGAGACCTTTCATATGACGGAAAGCTATCTGCGAATCATCTTCGCCGGCCTGCCCGTGGTCATGGCGCTGAATGTTTCCAACGGGTTTCTGCAGGCGTTGGGAGACAGCAGAACGCCCCTCGTGGCGCTGGCTTTTTCCTCCCTGGTGAACATTCTCCTGGACTGGCTCTTTGTAGGACCCCTGGGGATGGGAACGGACGGAGGCGCCTGGGCCACGGTGGCGGCGCAGATCGTCTCCGCGGGGATCAGCCTGCTGGCGATTCGTCATGTAATGGAACTGCACCCCCGCAAGGAGGATCTGAAATGGGATGGAAGGATGATCCGCCGGCTCACCCGTCTGGGACTGCCCATCGCCTTTCAGAATATCGTGATTTCCATCGGTGGGTTGGTGCTGCAAAGCGTCGTAAACGGCTTTGGATTCATCTTCATGGCGGGATATAACGCAGCGTCCCGGCTGCAGGGCATCATTGAAATTTCCGGTTCTTCCCTGGGGAACGCCGTCGGAACCTTCACCGGGCAAAACATCGGTGCAGGAAATCCCAGTCGGGTTCGGCAAGGGCTCCGGTCCTCCGCGCTGATCGGATTTGGGATGGCGCTGTGCATCGGCGGATTGCTGATTCTGGCGGGAAGGAACGTATTATCTCTGTTTGTGCATGACGAAAAGGAATTGGCCGAACAGGTGCTGACCTTTGGATATCAATTTCTTTCCGTCATGGCAATTGGATTGCCGATGCTCTATCTGCTGTTCGTGTATCGCTCCACACTACAGGGATTGGGAAACACCTTCATCCCCATGCTCTCCGGGTTTGTGGAGCTGGCCATGCGAGTGGGTTCCGCTCTGCTGCTTCCGCGTTTCTTCGGTGTCTGGGGAATCTATACAGCAGAAATCGCCGCATGGATCGGTGCGGCGATTCTGCTCATCTTCTCCTGCTATCGGGAGTTGGCCCGCGTTTCATGAAGCGGAAAAAGGCCGTCCCCTGTTTCACAGAAGTAGGAATTGATTTCAGCTCTTGAAACAGAAAAATTGGAGCCAGAGGAATTGACGATTGGATAACACGCTGATAAGTTTCGGGGAGGCGGAAACAGGATGCTCCAACCGGAGAACGTGGGCTTGATCGGCTTTTCCATGGGTGGATATGGCGCGCTGCGGACAATTGGCGCGCGGATGAGTGAAGCAGCTATCCAGCAGTTTTCTTCTATCCGTGACTATATCCAGGAGCCTGAGGATTTCCACGGATTGAAAGCTGTCCGTGCTGCGATTCTTTTTGCGCCGGCGACATTCTGGTTCGATGAAGAAAAGTCAGGAGATATCGATATCCCGACGCTTTGGTTCTGTGGATCGGCCGACGAAACGGTTCATTATCCTCAGGTACATTCCTTCTGGGAGAAAGCCACAGCATCAGAACGCAGATTCATCACCTATGAAAATTGCGGACATAATCTTGCCAACAACCCTGCTCCTGTGGAAGCGCGGGCGGAGTCCTGGGAAATCTATAAACGGTGGGCAGATCCTGTATGGGATACGTGGAGGTTGAACAACGCAAACTGTCATTTCGCTACCGCGTTTTTCGGCGAAACCCTGTGCGGACTGGATATGGATGCTTATCTGGATGAAATGAGAGGATTCGTGGATGGCGGCGCGGCAGGCATCAGGGTGGAGAAGAATGGCAGATAGAGAAACAAGGGAAACAGCCTTTTTCATTTCATCAATGACTCGGGAAACACGATGGTCATTCAGGCGGAGATGGAATTAATATATCTTTAAGAGCTGACTGATTAACAACAGACTTTCCTTAGCGAGGAAGAAGCTTGCCCGGAGCGCAAAAAACAGGATCCTACTTTCAGGATCCTGCTTCTGCTGCCTTGCGGTTCTATTAGCTGGCCGCTTCCATCATGCAAAACTGGGCCATTCTGGCCACCTCCACTGCGACCAAACCATCCTCATCCATGGCCTCCCGATAAAGGGAAGAATTTCTTCTGGAGAAATTTACCAGGCTATCCACCGCGACGATCATCGGCTCTTCCTCGATTCTGTCTTCCTCTCGAATCATCCTATCTTCATTCATCATGTGTGTTTCCTCCTTGTTTTCCATTTGCTCCTGCTTTCAGCTTGGGTGAAGAGCATGAACCCCGATTGATGAAACAGCTCTTTCGCTGTTTCGAGAGGATAATACGACATTTTTTCTTGATTTTCTACGGATAAATCCTTATAATTCATCAAAACAACTGTTTTTTCAATACTCTTTGGAGGGATCAGAAATGCACGATTTTTCAGTCCATGCCCCGGATCAGCCGATTGACCGCATCCGGGCGGAGGTGCAGCAACGGGATGGGAGCTATATCATGCCGATGAATCACTTTCATCCCTATTATGAGCTATATTATCTGGAAAGTGGCTCCTGCCGATTTTTCCTGGAGGATCGGATGATGGATCTACAGGAGGGTGATCTGCTGTTGATTCCGCCCCGGACAGTGCACTTCACCAGGTATCTGTTCGGCCCCTGTAAGCGATATAATGCCTTTTTTCGCGGAACCGATCTGGAGAACAGGATCAAGCCCTTTTTCCCAGAGCAAAATGTTTTTTTTGTTCACTGGCAGCTTATCCAAATTCCTGTATTTTATCGCGATGCACTGGTTACGGATTTTGAGCAGATGCTTAGCGAGGAACGGGCTCCTGATGAGCGCTCCTCCCTGTTGCTGCATTTTCTCCTGCAGGAGATGCTGCTGAAGATGATCCGGGTCGGCTCCATTCTGGACGCGGTTCCCTCGGATATTCATACCTCCGATCAGGCCATTGTCCGAGTAGCTCAGTTCATGCGAGAGAACTATCGGGAGCCTCTGACTGCAAAAGAAATCGCCGCGACGTCCGGCTTCAGCCCCAATTATCTGAGCCGCAAGTTTCGTCAGGCCACCGGCATGGGAGTTCATGAATATCTCAGCACCCTGAGGCTGAAGGAAGCTGCTCTGGAATTGACAGAGACCAGGGATTCCATCACAGTGATTGCTACCCGCTGCGGATTTTCGGATGGAAACTACTTTAAGGATCGATTCACAAAGTATTACGGCTGCAGCCCTCGAAAATATCGCTCCAATGCAAGAGCGGATACCGAGGAGGATGAGGATTGAGCGTCCTTTTATTCTGGTTTCTGTGTTTCTTCTCTTACATGGAAATTATTTACGCAGGCTGCTGTCTTCCCTCCGAGTAAACGCTTCCGCACTGATCTCGACGTCGGAATCATGGATGAATTCTTTCAGTTGGTTACAGCCTGCGAAAGCCCAGGCCCGAATCTTTTTCATACCGGATCTGCAGACAACTTTCTTCAGGTTCTTGCAGTCTGTGAAAGTTCCGGAGGCCAGACTCATGACGCTGCCGGGAATTGTAATCTCTTCTATGCCTCTTCTCGCGAATGTATTTCCCCACATATCCTTAAGGCCCTCCGGCAGCTTAATGTGCCGGAGGTTATCACAGCCCTCGAACACGAATTCCCCCAGGTCAGTGACAGTTTTCGGGATATGAATGGATTCTATTTCAGGATGGAATCTGAATACTCCGTCGAAGATGATTGTCACCGGTTGGCCATAGTGGGTGTTCGGGATGAATACTTCCTTTTCGTCTCCCTGATAGGCCATCAGGCAGAAGGTTTCATCCTCCACCTGCTTAAATCTGAATTCCTGCATTTTATGTCGAACTCCTTGACCGGGATGTGTTGGTGATGCTTCTGGGTTCATACGATTTCTTCTCTCTGGTCTATGACGTGAACGATGAAGAAATCACAGATACTTTCCGATCAGACTTTTTGCACAAGCACAGATCAGTCATAATGATACCGTAATCCCAGCTATTCCACCAGGTTACCAAAAACAAAAAGAAAGGACAAGAAATCTGACTCATCCCTTCACGCAGCCTGCTCCTTATTGCTCGTAACCTTTATCCCCGTCTTGAATTCTACTTCCAGCTCCGTCTCCCGCGCGGTGATGTTCTTCGCGTACCGGATCACTATATCATCAGTGAACCGTATCGCTTTGCCGCCTAAACAGAAAGGCAAGCCCCAGTCGTTTAGGCTGGGGCTTTGCGTCATCAAGTTGAATTTGGGGGTTGCTTATTTCGCGTTGATTTCGGTGACGGCAGTTTCAGCCGCGGTTTTACCAGCTGCGGTGTATAGGCCCAGGGAGAAAGAACCCACATAGTAATCACCGAACAGCGTGGAGGTGGCACATTCGCCCACAGCAAAGAGGTTTTCGATGGGCTGATCCTCGGTGTTCAGCACATGGAATTCTTCATCGGTAATCGCGCCGCCAATGGTACCCAGGCTGGTGGGAGACAGATAGATGGCATACAAGCCGCTCGCTTCATTATAGGCGACCAGATGATCGGCATCCTTGCCATAATCAGCATCCACACCCGCTTCGCAGGCAGTCTGATAGGCATCAAAGGTAGCCCGCAGAGCAGCAGGCTCCATGTCCAGGCCTTCGGCCAGCGCTTCTACCGTATCGGCGTGCAGCACAGTATACTTGCCGCCCTTTTCGGCAATAGTCTTGATCTGGTTCAGCAGCGCTTCATCGGTATGCGCGGCGTCGTAGAGGGCGTAATAAGCCGGAGAGGCTTCCCGCAGCAGATAGGTGTTCAGCATATAGTTGAGCATGGGATTCTCATTGCAGAAGCGGCTGCCCTCAGCATTGATGATCAGCTTGTCGCCAGGATTGGGCGTATTACTCCAATCCATGTGGAAGGCGTAAGGGAAGGTAGGCACTTCAGACTTGATGAAAGGTCCGTTGCCCATCTTGGCACCGATGGCTTCCATCATGTGTGCGCCATCGCCGGTGGCGCCGGGCGTGGCTTCATTGGCCAGACGGATGGTAGCCATTTCGGGATTGTTGGCATTGATCGCTTCCCGGTCGTAGGTGGAACCGCCGGTCGCAATGATCACCTTCTTGGCGTAGATGTTATAAGCGCCTGTACGGTTTTCCACCTTGACGCCGATCGCCTTGCCATCTTCCATCAGAATCTCAGTAGCACGAGTGCTGGTCAGCGCTGTACCACCCTTGGAGAAGAAGAAATCGGTCAGCTCTTTGGTCATGCCAGCGCCATGGGCCACATCGTGGCTCATGATCACATTGCCTGCATCGAAGGTTTCCATCTGCACACCCATGGTATCCATCAGGTAATCGATGGCAGCGCCGGTCTTGGCGGCCAGGGCAGCAAAGAAGTCATAATCAGGCTGACGGACAGAATCCTCATTGACCTTTTTGTAATAGGTGATGACCCGATCCAGAGAATCATCCAGGCTATCATCCACATGCGCACCATCCACAGTAACCAGATAGCCGCCGGCAATAATCAGCGTGCCGCCTAAATAAGGCTGCTTTTCCACCAAGATCACGCTGGCGCCCTGGTCCGCCGCGGTCGCGGCCGCGACCTGACCCGCCATGCCGCTGCCAACCACAACCACATCACAGGTTAAGTCTTCTGTGGGCATGTCCTCATGGGGGACTTCCACCTTGCGCAGGGCCTTTACATCAGCGCCGGCCTGCTCCAAGGCGTTGGCTGCGGCGTTGATTACGCCATAGGAAGTGATGGTCGCACCGGAAACGGTGTCCACGCCCAGGGACTGATACTTTACAATGTCTTCCGGAATGCGGGAAAGCGGCAGATCGGACACGCCAGCGGAATCGTGATGTTCCTTAATGGTTACAGATTCGATTTTATCAGAAGCAACAGTCACTTCCACGGTAATGGTGCCGAAACGCCCTTCGGCAGCGCCCTCGTAAGTTCCATCCGTCATGCCATCCGCCATGGCAAAGGCAGGCAGCATCAGGCACAGGGCCAGCATCAGAGCAAGAAACTTCTTCATGTGTAATACGCCTCTCATTCTTTTTTATTTAGCAGTCCATAGGCTGCTTATTATTTTTTCATCAGGGCGGCGCCTGCATTCCAGGCTTTGCCTACCTTCGCGCCAGTAGCATAGTAACCGTTTTGGAACTGATCGAACATCAGGGCGTGGAGCTTTTCGGGATCCACCTTCCCTTTTTCGGACAGAACGGATTCTTCAGCCTTGACGTTCACAATCTTGCCCACAATGCCGTCCACGTGGTCGCTGTGCAGGAATTCCAGCAGCTCGCATTCCATGACCACCGGGAATTCTTCGATGATGGGGGCGTGCACCTTGTCGCTCTTGACAGCGTGATAGCCGGTGCGCTCGAATTTGTCATCCATCTTATTGCCGGAAGCGATGCCGAAGAAATCAGCCACATCCATATGGGCTTCGTCCGCCAGGGCCACGGTGAAAGCTTTGCTGGCCTTGATGTTCAGCCAGGTCTTTTTCCCCTCGCCGATAAACAGGATGATCTTGTCCTCATCGCAGATCTGGCCCCAGGCCACGTTCATCACGTTGACCTTCTCGTTTTCATCATAGGCCGCTACCATCAGTACAGGCATGGGATAAACCGCGGGGACAACACCAATGTCCTTTTTCATTTTGCTTTTCCTTCTTTCTTTTCGTTTTTATCATCGCAAAAGTACCACCAGCGGTACTTTCCGGGATCGGGGTTGGGGTCTTTGGCATAAGCCACGGCGCACCGGAAGGCATACAGTACGCACTTATCCAGCTGCTGGGTTTCATTCAGGCAGGCCTTCATATAGAGTTCGTCCGGATCGGCACTTTTCAGCGCCTCCAGAGAATCATAACCCAGAGCCATCAGCTCCTGTTCCTTTTTTGCGCCAATTCCCGGCACATTTCTTAGATCGCTCATGCTCACAGCTCCTTCGTGAAATCCGCAATGGGCCGGAATACGTCATGCCACGGGGCGTAAGGCTTCGCGCCTGGCGCGGCATAGCCTACGGGAAGCAGGCAGATCGGCTTGATATACGGCGGTAAATCAAATGCCTTTGCTACCTCCGCCACATCAAACAGGCGAACCCATACGGAACCCAGCCCCTGTTCCCAGGCTTCCAGCATCATATGGGTACAGACGATGCTGCAATCCATCTCCCCGGCGCTATACCCCGGCTCAGTCTGGCTTTTCCAGGTTCGGCGTTCATCGCTGCAGATCAGGAATACCAGCGGCGCGCCATAAATGCACCGGCACAGGCGGTTAATCTTAGCAACGGCCTCGTCACTTTTGAGCACATAGATCATTTGCGGCTGATAATTGACTGCTGTCGGGGCCAGTTGTGCCGCCTTCAGAATCAAATCGATCTTTTCCTGCTCCACCGGCTGACTTGAATAGGAGCGCACAGAATATCGCTGGGCTGCCAGATCAAGAAAGTTCATAAGTCCACCTCCTTACAGATTGATTTGCGATTGACTAATTTGTCCCTCGCACCTATAATTATAGCCGGAATAATTAATTCCACAAGAACGCACTTTTTTGTGATATACTATCAAAAAGTATAGCTAAGAGAGGGATAACATGAACATTGAGAAGGTAAAAGGGTATCATTGCCCCGTGGAAGCGGCCATGGACGTGGTAGGCGGAAAATACAAGGCATTGATTGTATACGAACTGATGCACGGCACCAAACGATACCATGAAATCGCCAGCGCCGTACCCCAGGCTACGCCCCGGATGCTGAGCAAGCAGCTGAAGGAATTGGAGGAGGACGGAGTGATCAACCGAATTCTTTATCCCGTCGTTCCGCCTAAAACAGAGTATTCTCTCACCGAAATGGGTCAGACCCTGGTCCCCATCGTGGACGCTCTTTGTAAATGGGGGGAACATTATTTCGAATTAGCCGGTCTGCCAGTGCCGTGTGAATGATGTTTCGGTTGTCAATTTCAAATCCCCTGTCGGCTTGCGACAGGGGATCGTTTTCTTTATACTGCTTCATTCTTTTGGAGCTCAGGGAAAATATTCAATTCCCGCAGCACCTCTTCTACCATCGTAACCGGCACGATGGTCAGCTGGTCCAGAATCTCCCGGCTGACCTCCTTCAGATCCTGCAAATTTTCTTTCGGGATAAAAACCTTTTTCACCCCCGCCCGCTGGGCCGCCAGCAGCTTCTCCGGCAACCCGCCGATGGGCTTCACATCTCCTTGCAGGGTCACCTCACCCGTCATGGCCACCTGGGGCGGCACCGGAATACCGGAGACGAGGGAGGATAGGGCTATGGTCAGCGTGATGCCCGCGGATGGGCCATCCTTCGGGGTCGCGCCGTCCGGCACATGAATATGCAGGTCGTTTTCCGCCAGCATATCCGCCTCATCAGGCCACATGGATTTTACCAGGCTCACCGCGATCTGCGCGGATTCCTTCATGATGTCCCCCAGCTGCCCCGTGACTGTGATCTTTCCCTTCCCCTTTGTCAAAAGGGTTTGGATATACAAAATATCCCCGCCCACCGGCGTCCAGGCCAAGCCTGTCACGATTCCGGGCTTCGCGCTGTCCGCGACCTGCTTGCGGTGCACCGGGTTCGCGTCCATATATTCCGGCAGATTCTCCGCCGTAACCTCGATTCTCGCCCCGGCATCCTCCACCAGCGTCACCGCGGCGGAGCGGCACAGCTGATCCATCCGCTTTTTCAGCCCGCGCACACCCGCTTCCCGGGTGTATTCCTCGATCACGCGGTCGATGGCCGCCTCGGAAACCTGAAGGGCTTCCGGCGGAATCCCCAGGCTGTCCATGGCCTTGGGCAGCAGATGCTTCCTCGCGATCTCCCGCTTTTCCATGGGGGTATAGCCCTGGAAGGAAATGACCTCCATCCGGTTCAGCAGCGGCTCCGGAATGGTCTCCAGGGTGTTAGCCGTGCAGATAAAGAACACATCACTCAGATCAAAGGGAACGTTCAGATAATGATCCGTGAAGGTGGAATTCTGCTCCGGATCCAGCACCTCCAGCAGGGCGCTGGCTGGATCCCCATTGTAGGAGGAGGACAGCTTGTCCACTTCATCCAGCACCATCACCGGATTGGAGACGCCCGCCTTATGGATGCCGTCGATGATCCGGCCGGGCATGGAGCCGATATAGGTTCTCCGGTGCCCGCGGATATCCGCCTCATCCCGGATCCCGCCCAGGGAAACCCGGGTGTATTCCCGGCCCAGCGCCCGGGCGATGCTCTCCCCGATGCTGGTTTTCCCGGTGCCCGGCGCCCCGACAAAGCAAAGAATGGACCCCGACTGATGCCCTTTCAGCTTCATGACGGCGATCTGCTGGAGAATCCGCTTCTTCACCTTCTCCAGCCCGGAATGATCCTTATCCAGGGTCTGCCGGGCCTCCTCCATGGAAATATCCTTCGCCTCCGCCTTTTGCCAGGGCAGGCTGGTCAGCAGATCCAGCCAGTCCGTCAGCATGCCGGCCTCCGGGCTGTTGGCGCTCTCCCCCTTCAGCCGGTTCAGCACCTTCCGGCCTTCCTTCAGGGCGGTTTCATTCATCCCCGCGGATTCCAGCTTCAGCTCCAGACGGCGAATCTCGGACACATTCTCCGGATGCATTTCGTCCAGTTCCTTCTGCAGATATTCCATCTGCTTCTTGATGGCCGATTCCCGATATAGCTTTTCATAATCCTGCTGCTGGGCCGTCTGGGCCGCGCTCCGGACATCGATCATCTCCAGCCCTTCCCGCAGCGTCCGATCCAGGGTCTGGAACCGCGCTCCGATATCATCCATTTCCAGCAGGGCGTATTTCTCCTCCGCGGAGGTATTCAGCCAGGGGGACATGGCCGCGCCTACGGTCCACAAATTATCCCAGTAGGTGGCGAAGGTCCGCAGGAAGCCTTCCCACTGCTGCCCTCGGGAGAAGGCCAAGATTCTGTCCTTGATCTCCTCCAAGGATTGCGCCGCCTGCGCCGGATCCACCTCCCCCTCATCGGGCCTGCGGACGATGCTCATGCTGAAGCTCCGATCCGGAAGCTGGACAATCTCGGACACATTCACCCGATTATGCAGATCCAGAGAAATAAAGCCGTTTCCTCCCACATCCGCCACCATGCCGGCCACGGCGATGGGATAAAAGCTGTCCACATCCAGATCATACCGATCCGTGTCCTCCTTCTGGGCCAGGATCGTGACCCGCTCGCCCACGATGGGCGCCTTCCCCGTCAGGCTGCGGTAATCCGCCTCCCGCAGCCACAGCTTGGCTCCGGGCAGGGCCAGTACATTATATAACGGTAAAACTGCCATACAAATAACCTCCTTCAGAACCCCACAAAAGTTTGACAATTGTCAAGGTTCGAGCATATGCTACAATGAACATTGACAATTGTCAAGTTTTTTTGTAAAATTCTTCCGTAAGGAGGGGGAAAGGATGTACTGCGGCAGCAATAAAACAGCCCTGGCTTCCCAGCAGCAGATCGCTCAGGCGATGATGCGGCTGATTCGGGTGAAGCCCTACGCACAGATCTCCATCAGCGAGCTGTGCAAGGAGGCCGATATCTCCCGGCAAACCTTCTATACGCTGTTTACCAGCCGGGAAAATGTGATGATTTTTACGCTCCAGTCCCGGTACTGCTGCACTGGGGAATTGGAACGCACCGGGCGTGAAAACGCGTGCGTTCAGGAGGGGCTACAGGGCCTTTGCCGTGGATACAGCCGCTACCTGGTCCGAAACCGGGAGTTGATCCACACCCTGGTGGAAAATCAGATCGACTACCTGCTGTATGACAGCTTTTTTGAGGCCCTGAATCAATCGGAATGCCTCTTCGGCCAACTGGAAGCTCCCCTGCGCAGCTATGCCTCCAGCTTCTACGCCGGAGGTGTGTCCTGCATCGCCAAACAATACGCCCTCAATGGATGCACCGCCACGGAAGCCCAGCTGGAAGAGCTGTTGATCCAGCTCTTTACCGGAAGCCTTTTTCATAGCTTGTAAAACAGAATCTTCTTCTCCGCCGCGCCAGCGCCTCTGCGGCCAGGCGCGGTCTTCTATATTCTTCTTAGCATCCGAAACGGAGGGATGGTCTTTTTCGTTTTATATGGAGAAAATGAATCTGGTGTAAAGACTGCGTGAAAGAGCTGTACAATGTTTTTCGTTTCATCATAGGCTCTTGGGGTGATGATCATTCAGGCGGGAGATGGAAAGTCTCCCCTTGAACCACGCGACACCGTTTCTCGCAGAAGGAAATACTGTAGGTCATGATTTTTTCATACCCTTCCCGCTGTAGCTCTGCGCAATAACCTTTTTCCGTTATTTGCTTTGTTCCCTGTCGCGCGTCGGAAAGCATCTCTGTAGGCGCTTTTGAAACCTTTGCCTCCAGAATAAACGCCAAATCCCAGCGGGTCCTTTGTTTGGCCAGGATATCAAACCTTCCCATGCCGCTTTCTCTGTTGCTTTTACACAGGTAATTCCGGTTGAGCTGCATCAGGGTCAGCAGCACGCCATGATAGAAAGCCTCCGCGGTATCATAATAGCTCATGGCGGACATGAATTCATCCGTCAGAATCTGCTCCGCCCGCGCGGCATTCCCCTGCTCCAGGGCCCAGTAGAGGGATCGTACATCAAATGTCTTTACCGATTCTCTGAACCAGTCGCTGATCTGATCCCGATAAATCTTGAGCACTTCCCGGTTGGGAATCCGGGCCTGGATCATATCTCCGTCAAAGGAAGCGGCCGTCAGATATCCAGCGGAAAGCATCACGTTCAGTACATTGTCGGGATCCTTATACAGCTCGTTATAGACAATATTATCCCGGAGGGGGAAGCTGATCTCTTCCCCCTGCATAGCCCGTTCTATTTTCGCCCTGGTGTCCTCATCCGCCCGTTCCGCCAGCTCCCGGATGATGACGTTGCCGCTGGTGTTGGCCCAGTAAGTCAGGGGCGGCGCCGCAGGATTGGCGTTCAGATCCTCAATGAATTGAATCACGGACCAGGGATTATAAATGACAGTATTGCCAAAGCGGTATCCATCATACCATTCCCGCACCTGCTCAAAATGATCCCCCACGCCACTGTCCTGCAGCAGCTTCCTGACTTCCCCTTCTGTAAATCCAATCGCGTCGCTTCCGCGATGGGAAAGAACCGTATTTACGGCGGGATTATTCAGCCCGGTATATATTCCTTCCTTCGCAATGCGCAAGCAGCCGGTGATCACGGCGAACTGCAGGTTCTCCGAGTTTGTCTTCAGCACATTCTGCAACAGGGGACCAATTACGCTTACCATCTCTGGATAATAGCCTTTTGAATAGGCATGCTCCAGGGGAACGTCATATTCATCAATCAGAACCACAGCCCTTTTTCCGGAAGCCTTTCGCAGAAAGTAGGTCAGTTGCTTCAGGGATTGTTGGTAATCAGCCAGGGAAATCTTCTTGCCCTGATCATCAAATCCAGATAGAATCTGTCGATAATACAGCTTGTCAGTGTCTGTTAATGCTTCACTTTCCAACAGATAAGATTTATCGTTATAGAGATCTCGAATCAAGTTTCGAAGGGCTGGCCACGCCACACCAAAGGTACTGCCCTTCACCGTTTGCAGCGTTATATTGATCACAGGATAGCTGGTCATCTGGTGGGTATATCTCTCCCCAGCCTCCATGATCTTCAGTCCCTGGAACAGCTCCCGATTTTCTGTGTTCACGGCTTCATTTCGGGTATCTTCGACAAATCGGCGAATCATGGAGAGCGTCAGCGTCTTCCCGAACCGGCGGGGCCGGAGGAAGAAGGTTGTTTCATGTTCGCCGTCGAGCAGAGGAATTAGCAGTTCAGTTTTATCGACATATCTGAATCCGCCTTCCAGATTCTTCTTAAAGTCCTCCGATGCGGTATAAGTCGTCTTTTCCTCTTCCAGCCACATCTTCATCCTGCTTCCTCCTCCCCGAAACTTACCAGCGCATCGCCCAGTTACCAAGGCTCTCTGTCTCTGGATCAATTATATCTGTTTCAAGAACTGAAATCAATTCCCTCTTCTGGGAAGAATATCCGGGTCAGCTCCATTCTGGATGCGCTTCCCTCGGACATCCACACCACCGATTTTTTCCACAGGGTTGTTCGGCTCAAGGATGACCAGTATGTAGTTGTGCTCCGCGAAATCGAAGGAGATGCAACATTGGCTGATATTGATACCGCACTTCAAGCATCCCTTCTGCGCGATGCTGTGCAATCAGTGCTGTATGATTCTTTGATTATCATCTGCGGAGCAGTAAGCACATCGCCGGATTATGCTGCTGATGTAAATGAATTGATACAGTTGCTCCGCTATCGCATATTGGATGGTGAAAACTGGACAGGCTTCTCCGAGGTCATGGAGAAAAAACGAATCAATGCCAGTGTGCCTGATGCCATTTGCCGTGCTCTTTTGGATACCGTGTATGAGCAAGATGCCCTAGGGCTTGAATGACGTCTTCTGATCTTAGCGTTCAGTCCATCGCTCAACAGTTTTCGGTCAGTCCTTCGTATTTCAGCCGCCTGTTTAACAGCGCTAAACAACAATCCTTCCCACAGTACGTCAATGAGATGCGTCTTGAGCGCGGTAAGGAATTATTGGAAAATACTAGCCAGGATATTAAAGACATCGCAGAAATGGTTGGTAATATTTATGTTTCTCAGGATAGAGCGCCTACAACATTGCGGGGAACGCAGGGCTCCTCCAGGAATACAACCTCTTCTTGCATGGAAATTATTTGCGCAGGCTGCTGTCTTCCCTCCGAGTGAACGCTTCCGCACTGATCTCGACGTCGGAATCATGGATAAATTCTTTCAGTTGGCCACAGCCTGCGAAAGCCCAGGCTCGTATCTTTTTCATTCCGGGTTTGCAGACAACTTTCTTCAGGTTCTTGCAGTCCGTAAAGGTTCCTGAAGCTAGACTCATGACGCTGCCAGGAATCGTGATCTCTTCTATGCCGCTTCTTGCAAATGTATTTCCCCACATATCTCTGAGCTTCTCCGGCAGTTCAATATGCCGAAGGTTATCACAGCCTTCGAACACGAATTCTCCCAGGTCAGTGACAGTTTTGGGGATATGTATGATCTCGATTTCAGGATGAAATCTGAAAACACCGTCGAATATGATCGTTACCGGTTGGCCGTAATGGGTGTTAGGAATGAATACTTCCTTTTCATCTCCCTGATAGCCCATCAGGCAGAAGGTTTCATCTTCCACCTGCTTAAATCTGAATTCCTGCATTATTTATCGCGCTCCTTCACCGGGATGTGTTGGTGATGCTTCAGGGTTCATACGATTTCTTCTCTCTGGTCTATGACATGAACGATGAAGAAATTACAGGTACTTTCCGATCAGACTTTTAGCACAAGCACAGATCAGCCGTAATGATACCACAATCCCTGCTGTTCCACCAGGTTCCCAAAAACAAAAAAGAAGGAACAAGCCAAATCTGACTCATCCCTTCACGCAGCCTGCTCCTTATTGCTCATAACCTTTATCCCTGTGTCGAATTCTACTTCCAACTCCGTCTCCCGCACGGTGATGCTCTTCACGGCGTAGTAGCCAGTGCGCTCGAATTTGTCATTCATCTTGTTGCCGGAGGAGATGCCGAAGAAATCAGCCACGTCCATATGAGCTTCGTCCGCCAGGGCCACGGTGAAGGCTTTGCTAGCCTTGATGTTCAGCCAGGTCTTTTTCCCCTCGCCGATGAACAGGATGATCTTGTCCTCATCGCAGATCTGGCCCCAGGCTACGCCCCGGATGCTGAGCAAGCAGCTGAAGGAATTGGAGGAGGACGGGGTAATCAACCGAATTCTTTATCCCGTCGTTCCGCCTAAAACAGAGTATTCACTCACCGAAATTGGCCAGACCCTGGTACCCATCGTGGACGCCCTTTGTAAATGGGGGGAGCATTATTTCGAATTGGCCGGTCTACCAGTGCCGTGTGAATGATGTTTCGGTTGTCATGAAACATCACCACTGAAAAAAGCGCCGCATGTGTTGCGACGCTTGATTGTTTAGAATGCCTCTGCGGTATCATAATAGCTCATCGTATTGAAGCCGTTTTCTCCCTCGTCCGCCAGAGTCCCACAAAAGTTTAGTAATTTTCAAGGTTCGGAAAATGAAACGAAAAAGACCGTCCCTCCGTTTCAGTCGTCGAAGGTAAAGCAGTCAAACACGGCGATGGGGCCGGATTGGTTCGCGGTGAAGGCGAAATAAACCCCATGCTTGCCCAACACGCCGGCGCGGAGAGAGACTGTCCAGGCGTCTTCGCTGGATTTCGCGTCGATTTCCGCAATTTCCTTGCCATCCCAGGCGTCGATCCGGACACTGATCTTCAAATCTGCCAGGGCCTTTCCCCGGAGGGTAAGGCTGCGGGGGGAATTGGGGCCGAACTGGAGGTAACGATACCCCGCCACGGTGCCATTGGTGATCTCCTCAATCGGGGCGGAAATATCTTCCCGCTGCTCCTCTACCCGGCGAATGTAGGCCTTGCCCTCCCCGCCCCGCAGATGGCAGGCGTATCCGGCGGAAATCCATTGCCGGGCATCCAATCCATTGATATGGGCTCCTTGAGAAGTCATTTCCACCGGAACGGACCGAACGGGGAGCCCATTCTCATAGGTGATTTTGCCTAAATACACCTTGCCGTCCGGGCCCTGGGCCGCGTCGATGGGCTCCAGCATGGCCTGGCGGGAATACTCATCCTGGCCGGTTTGCCGGTGATAGAACACGTACCAGTGACCGTTGACCTGCATAACGGAGCCATGGTTGTTGCCCCATCGATAGGTCATGGTGCCGTTGCCCTGGGCATCCCGCAGAATTTCTCCGCCGTTGAAGCTGATGTCGCCGCCCTCCTGGTAGCCTTCCAGGGGATGATCGCTCCACTTATAGGAGAGGAAGCCGTTGTTATCTTCGTAGACCCCCAGCTCCGGCTGGGGCAGGTTGGCCCGCTTGGAATAGATATACACATATTTCCCGAAGATCTTGCGGGGGCTGGAGGCTTCAAAGAAGGCGTCCTGAAGATTTTCAGTGGCGGGATCTGTCTTCATCCAGGCCCAGCTGCCGCGGCAATGGCCGATGGGGCTGTTGTGTAGTGTTCCAGGCTTGATGGTGGCCATATCCTCCTGCAGCTCCGCGCAATAGCTGCCGCCGAAGCCCCAGTAAGCATACACCCGGCCGTCGTCGTCCACCAGAATGCCGGGGTCAAAGCCCAGATCCGTCAGCACAGGGTCCGTAAAGGGCCCCCAGGGCTGGGCGGAGCGGGCCACATAGATTTTGGAACCCCTTTCCTCCGCGGCGTACATATAGTACGTATCCCCCTTCTTGACCACATCAGGAGCGTAGAGGGCAGCGTCCGCCATGGCGCGATAGCATACGCCATGGCAGGTCCAGTCCGTCAGATCGGTCACTGGGGCGGACCAAACCACATAATCCTTTCCGCAATATTCCGTCACCAGGGTGTCATGGGAGCCATAGACATAGACCCTTTCCTCTCCGTCATGGCAAAAGACCCGGGGTTCCCCGTCCGGCACATGCTCCCAGAGGGGCATATAGGGGTTCGCACCGCGAATCCATTTCTTTTCCTGCTGCATGGCTGTGTTCCTCCGTTTGTTTGATTTACGCTTTGCCGCTCGAGACGGACGGGATCGAGCGCGCCTTTCCATTGGTTTGGCAATCAGGCTTCCCCTCCGCCCTCTGCGGCTTTTCTGGCGTATAGTTTACACGATCTTGGGTCCTGGATCAACCATCCTTGAAAATTGAGGGATTGAAGAATCAGCATAACCACTGTATAATTGGAATCGGCGGTCAGCATGGAGGGCAGTTCCCTTGTAAATCAACAGAAAAAGCGAGAATCCTTTCCTGTTGATTAAAACAAAATCATCGTCTCCCGAAAGCGCCGCCGTGAATGGAGAAGTTCAATATGGTGCATTCAGTAAAAATCATGGGGCGGTACGCCCTGGTTGCGGGGGAGATTTGGATGGCCTCCTCCCTGTGTGAAGTGAGCTTCCTGGTTCGGGATGCCCGCTTTCTTCGCCTGCGGCTGAAGGCGGATGACACGGTGGTGGACCCGGCCAGGAAGCATTTGACGCCCCGCTATGGGATTCGAGTGAACGGGAAGCTGATCCGGGATGCGCACCTAACCCAGAAGGAGGAGGTCATCTCCGTTTTCGAAGCCCCGCAGGAAGGGGAAACGGAGGTTCAGCTGATCAAGCTCAGCGAGTGCACCCAGAGCCTGATGGCCCTGGCAGAGGTGCAGACGGACGGAATGATTCGCCCGCGACTGGATCGGGCACAGCGAATCGCCTTTATCGGGGATTCCATTACCTGCGGCTATGGGGTGGAAGCCACGGATCCCCTGGAGAATTTCTCCACCTTTACGGAGAACGCGGAGAAGAGCTACGCGGGGTTGCTTTCCGATGCCCTGGGTGTGGATCGGGAGCTGGTCAGCATGAGCGGCCATGGAATTGTCTCCGGCTACACGGGGGATCCCGCCCAGCGAAACGAGACGGAGCTGGTGCCGCCCTATTATGACAAGGTGGGGCGAAATGAGTTTATCCTGCCAGACGGGCGCAGACTGCAGGAAATTCCCTGGGATTTTTCCCTTTTCCAGCCCCAACGCATCGTGATCAATCTAGGCACCAATGATCTGAGCTGGTGCCAGGAGCAGGAGGACAGGAAAGCCCTGTTTCGGGAAAAATACGCAGAATTCCTGAAAACCGTGCGGGAGGGCAATCCTCAGGCGGAGATTTTCTGTATCCTGGGGGTCATGGGAACCGGACTCAATGAAATGGTTCACGCCGCAGTGGCGGATTATCAGCAGGAGAGTCTGGATCAACACATCCAAACCCTGCTGCTGCCGGAACAAGAGGGGGAACAGGATGGATTCGGCGCGAATTTCCATCCCAGCGAAATCACCCAGCGCAAGCTGGCAGAGACGCTGAAAAGCTTTTTAGAAAAAGGCTGAGGAAGGCTCTTCTGGCAGCGCTGGAGAGCAATATGAATAAACCATTTTATCATGGAGTAAATTCGAAAGGAGCAACGCCAAACCATGAAGACCCAAACCATTCCTCACATCACACATGTCAATGACCATCCTGTTCTGATGGTTCAGGGGCAGCCCTTTATTCTCCTGGCGGGCGAGGTACATAATTCCGATGCCTCCTCCCCGGCCTACATGAAGAAAATCTGGGAAATCGCCGTGGAGCTGGGCATGAACACGCTGCTCCTGCCGGTCACCTGGGAAATGACCGAACCGGAGGAGGGGCATTTTGACTTCTCCATTCCCCAGGCGCTGATTGACCAGGCCCGAGGATACGATATGCATATCGTGTTCCTTTGGTTTGGCAGCTGGAAAAACGCCGAGTGCATGTATGCGCCGGGGTGGGTAAAGCGGGATCTTGCGCGCTTCCCCCGGGCGCAGATCGAAAAGGGAAAGAACAAGGCCGGGCGCACCATTTCGCCTTCACTCCCGGTCAAAATGCCCTATACCACCCTTTCCTATCTGGGGGTGGAAACAGTCAAGGCGGACGCCCGAGCCTTCGCGGCACTGATGAGCTTCCTGAAGGATTATGACAGCCAGCAGCAGACCGTGGTCGCCGTCCAGGTGGAAAACGAAACCGGGCTGCTGGGGGCGGCACGGGAGGTGTCCGATGCGGCCGACGCCCGGTTCGCCAGCCCGGCGCCGGATGCTTTTGTGGCCTATCTACGGTCCCATACCGACACCATGACGGAGGAGATCCGCGCCGCAGTGCTGGCAGGGAAGGAAGCCGGCAGCTGGGAGGAGGTCTTTCCAGGCGCGGCGGAGGAGCTGTTCTCCGCGTATCATGTAGCCCGCTTTGTCAACACAGTGGCCGAGGCGGGGAAGGCAGTTTATCCCCTGCCCATGGCGGCCAACTGTTGGCTGGATAAGGGCGGTGCCCCGGGAACCTACCCCACGGGAGGGCCCGTATCCAAGGTCCACGAGGTGTGGGATTTCTGCGCGCCGGCCATCGACGTCTATTGCCCGGATATCTATGTGCCCCAATTCCAGCAGGTCTGCGATGAATATACCCGGCGAGGCAGGGCGCTCTTTATTCCAGAAAGCGCCACTCACAGCTATTGTGCGCCCCGGCTGGCCTACACCGTGGGGCATTATCACGCCATGTGCTATTCCCCCTTCGGCTTTGACGACATCGGCAAGCCCTTTACCGCCGTGCAGGGCTTCCTGTTCGGCATGGATGTGACTGACCCGGCCCTCAAAACGCCCCAGCGCTTTGAGGAATACGCCGTCCTGGGTAAGACCCTGCGGGCGATGATGCCCATGCTGGCCCAGGCCTATGGCACCGATCGGCTGCAAGCGGTCTCTGCCGAAACGGATCCGCCGATTCCGGATCCCTCCGGAAATCCCCTCCTGGCCCATCATCCCGTCATGGATTTCGGCGCCTTCCAGGTGAAGACCACCTTCCAGAACCAGTTCAACCCCCGGGGGGATGGCGTTTGCCTATGCCTGGCTATCAGCGAGAACGAATGCTGGCTGGTGGGCAATGCCTGCGATCTTCGCCTCAGCTCTGGGGACAGTGCTCGGCCGAATCTGGATCTCCTTTTGCTGGAGGAGGGCTCCTTTGAAAAGGGACAGTGGATTCCTGGCCGCCGCCTCAACGGGGATGAAAGTGCGCGGCTCAGCATGACCGCGCCCTCCGTCTGGCATGCTAAATTCTTTACCTACGAGTAATCAATAGGAGCGTATATGGAAAAGACCAATGTCATGCGCCTGCTGGGACAAAAGAAGGTTCCCTTCGAGGCGCTGCAATATGAAGTGAAGGAAACGGTGCCCTCCGGGGTGGAGGCCGCGGAGATCCTGGGGGTGGACCCGGCGGGGGTATATAAAACCCTGGTGACCACGGGGCACAGCAGGAATCATTATGTGTTCGTCATCCCCGTGGCCCAGGAGCTGGATTTGAAGAAGGCCGCGGTCGCCTGCGGAGAGAAAAGCATCGAAATGCTGAAGGCGAAGGAGCTGCTGCCCCTGACGGGATACATCCACGGGGGCTGCTCCCCCATCGGGATGAAAAAGCCCTTCGACACCTGGCTGGATGAATCCGCCAGGAGCCAGGAGAAAATCGTCTTCAGCGCCGGCAAGGTCGGGTTCCATGTGCAGGTTTCGCCGGCGGATCTCCCGAAGATCCTGGCCTTCCAATTCGCCGACCTGTGCAAATGAAACAGGGGGACGGTCTTTTTCGTTTCATGAAACGAAAAAGACCGTCCCCCCGTTTCACCCGAAATGGAGAGTGATTGTTTTCATGGATTATAGCGAGCTGCTTGCAAAGGAATTTAACCTGCGGCCGCAACAGGTTCGGGCCGCCATTGAGCTACTGGACGCAGGAAACACCATCCCCTTTATCGCCCGGTATCGCAAAGAGATGACAGGCTCTCTGGACGATCAGGTGCTGCGGGAAATGGCGGAGCGCCTGGAACACCTGCGGAATCTAGAGAAGCGCCGGGCGGAAATCGAGAAGAGCCTGACGGAGCAGGGGGTGCTGACGGAGGAGCTCTCCGCCCAGCTGGTTCAAGCCAAAACCCTCAGCGAATTGGAGGATCTGTATCGTCCCTTCCGGCCCAAGCGCCGCACCCGGGCTACCATCGCCAAGGAGCGGGGCCTGGAGCCCCTGGCGCTTTGGCTCATGCTGCAGCAGCCCCAGGGGGACCCCGAGAAGGAGGCAGCAAAGTATGTGGACGCAGCCAAGGAGGTTCCGGATACGGAGGCGGCCCTGGCCGGCGCCAGGGACATCATCGCCGAAGCTGTCAGCGATGACGCGAGCCTCCGGAAGGAGCTGCGGGAGCTGCTCGGCCGGGAGGGCGTTTTGCGCACCGCCGCCGCCAAGGAGGAGGACAGCGTCTACAGCATGTATTACGATTTCTCCGAGCCAGTTCGCACTATGGCATCTCACCGGATTCTGGCCGTAAACCGCGGGGAGCGGGAGGAATTCCTGAAGGTGAGCCTGGAAGCGCCAGAGGAGAAAGCCATCGCCACCACCCGCCGAGCCTTTCTCCGGGGGAATACCCCTTCCTCCCAGCAGGTGAGCGAAGCCTGTGAGGATGCCTGGGCTCGCTTGATCTTCCCCTCCCTGGAACGGGAGATTCGCAATGATCTGACGGATCGGGCCAATGTATCCGCCATTCGCGTGTTCTCAGACAATTTGCATCAGCTGCTGATGCAGCCCCCCATCAAGGGAAAAGTAACCCTGGGGGTGGATCCCGGCTTCCGCACGGGTTGCAAGCTGGCGATCATTGACGAGAATGGCAAGGTGCTGGATACGGGCGTGGGATATTTTACCCTCCCTGGCAATGAGCGGGGCAAGGCAGCAGCGGCCCAGCTGATCAAGGGCTTCGTCAAAAAATATCGCATTACCGCCATCGCCATTGGCAATGGCACCGCCAGCCGGGAAAGCGAGCAGTTCATCGCCAGCCTGCTGCCAGAGATGCCGGGCGTAGCCTATATGATCGTCAGCGAAGCCGGAGCCTCCGTCTATTCCGCCAGCAAGCTGGCCGCCCAGGAGTTTCCGGATTTCGACGTCACTCAGCGCAGCGCCGTCTCCATCGCCCGGCGAATGCAGGACCCTCTGGCGGAGCTGGTCAAGATCGATCCCAAGGCCATCGGCGTCGGGCAGTATCAGCACGATTTAAAGCAGGCGGAGCTGACCAAAGCGCTGGACGGCGTCGTGGAGCAATGCGTAAACCAGGTGGGCGTGGAGCTTTCCACCGCCTCTGCGGAGCTGCTGAGCCATGTGGCCGGCATCGGCCCCGCCCTGGCAAAAAATATCGTCACCTATCGGGAGGAAAACGGGCTGGCCACTCGCGCTGCGCTGAAGAAGGTTCCGAAGCTGGGGCCCCGGGCTTATGAGCAATGCGCCGGGTTCCTACGGGTGGCGGACAGCAAGAATCCCCTGGATGCAACCGGGGTTCATCCGGAAAGCTATGACGCGGCCAAGCAACTGCTGGCAAAGCTGGGATACGATCTGAAATCCCTGGCCCGGGGCGGCATTCCGGAGATAGGCGAAAAGGCAAAGGCCTATGGGGAGGACAAGCTGGCCCAGGAGCTGGGCATTGGCCTGCCCACCCTGCGGGATATCCTTTCGGAGCTGCGCAAGCCGGGCCGGGATCCCCGGGAGGATCTGCCCAAGCCCGTTTTGCGTACGGATGTGCTGGACATCAAGGATCTGACCCCTGGCATGGAGCTGACCGGTACCGTTCGCAATGTGATCGATTTCGGCGCCTTTGTGGATATCGGCGTCCATCAGGATGGCCTGGTGCATATCTCCCGCCTGGCGGATCGGTTCGTCAAGCACCCCTCCGATGTGGTGAAGGTAGGAGATGTGGTCAAGGTCTGGGTGGTCAGCGTGGACGAAAAGAAGAACCGTATCGCTCTAACCATGGTCAAGGACAGGATGTAACAATGTGCAACAGGGGACAGCCTTCGTAGATGCATTGGAAAATGCATCGTCGTGGTCCGTCCCCTGTTTTTTGCTATCAATAGATATAGCAGCCGCAGCGCCCGGCTTCCTTCACCCGGTACAGGGCGGTATCCGCGTCCTTGAAGATATCCCCCTCCGGATGCTCCCGGTCGGCGAAGGCTACGCCGACGCTGAGGGAGGTAGGGGGCAAATCCTCCTTGGGCTTCTGGAGCATCACATTGGCCTGCTCGATCTTGGTCTTCACCAAGTCCCGCATGGTGCTGTTCACATTCACCATGATGACCACGAACTCATCCCCGCCCAGGCGGAACACCAGATCCGTGGAGCGGAAGCTGTACTTCAGCACCTCCGCCACCCGCTTCAGCACCAGATCACCCACATCGTGCCCATAGGTATCGTTAATGGATTTGAACTTATCCACATCCACCAGCAGCAGCGCGTTATGGGACATGTCCAAGTCATGGCGCATGAAATTGTACGCGCTGCGGTTATACAGGCCTGTCAGGGCGTCATGCATGTTTCCATAGGTCAGGCGCTCATGGGTTCGCCGGTTTTCCTCAAAGATGTCATTATAGGTTTTCGAGACAAAGCGCAGCTCCTCTGCGCCGGTCGGGGCGATGACGCGCTTCTCCTGCATCTGCTTCACCATGTTGGACAGAGGTCTTCTGATCCATCCATTGATAAACAGCACAATGACCAGCACCACGGCTAACAGCGCGATGGTCAGCACGGTCTGGATCGTCAAGAGCGCATCCATCCGCTGGCCAGAGTGGATCCGCTCCCGATTGGAGATCTCAATCAGCTCCTGGGTGCACAGATTCGCGCTCTCCATAATCTGCGCCTTTTGATCCATGTATTCCTGGCCAAACACCAGTTCCTTCGCCAGGGCCTGCAATTCCTCGGTCCCCGCGGCCGATGCTTCCGCCGGCAGGGGAACCTCCCGCAGCGCCTCCGGAATCAGCGCGGCGTCATACTCCCCGGCGGCCAGGATGTATCTCATGGCCTGATATTCCTGGTCCATCAAGTCATTGGACAGGGAGAGGGCCCGGGATAGATTCTCCAAGGCCGCGGTGTCCTCCCCCTCCAGCATTGACTGCAGATCCTCCACAGCCTTGTCCCGGCGGCGGGCCACCTCCGCCTCCTCAAAATAATCCTGCAGATAGTCTATCTTCCCCGTGACCACAAAAGAGCGGACGGAATCCGTCAGATCATCCGAGCCCATCTCCAGGTTGGTGGCGGCCTGTTGCGCCAGAATGTAACGCTCGCTGGCCTGCTCCATGCGCAAATAGCCATGGGTCACCATGGAATCCGCCACATACAGCCCCGTGGCCACCAGGAAGGCCACCAGCACAAACACAAAGCTGGCCCTGCTCATGGGGATGCTCAAGCGCTCGCTCCATCTCCGCAGCAGAGAGAAGCCCTCCTTCCCTTCGGCGGGCTGCACCTTCTCCTTTTCCTCCGCGTCCTTCTGGGCGATGGCCCGCGGCTCCAGCAGGAAGGGCTGGAACTTTTCCGCCGGCACAGGGGGCGAGAAGAAATAGCCCTGCACCAGATCGCAGCCCAGATCCTTTAGCGCCTTCAGCTGCTCCTCGGTCTCGACGCCCTCCGCCACCACCGGCACCGCCAGATGCCGGGCGATATTCATGATGATGCCCAGCATTTCCAGATTCCCCTCCTGGGCGAAGGCGGTCTGGATAAACTTCATATCCAGCTTCAGCACATCGATGGGCAGGGTGGAAAGCATGTTCAGAGAGGAATACCCCGTGCCGAAATCATCCATCTCCACCAGGAAGCCCATGGCCCGCAGGCGCATGACCACCTCGATGATCTGCTCTGCGTCCTCCGCGTAGGCGGACTCGGTCACCTCCAGATGCAGATCCGCCGCATCCAGACGGCTGGTTTCCAAAATCTCCTGAAGGATCTCCACGATTTTCGAATCACTCATATCCACCCGGGAGATATTCACGGAAACGGGCACGCAATAGCCCAGCTCCTCCTTCCAGGCCCGAACCTGGAGGGCAGCCTCCCGCCACACATATTGATCCAGGGCCTGGATCAGCCCGTTTTCCTCAAAGAGGGGAATAAACACCCCGGGGCTGACCATGCCCAGCTCCGGATGCTGCCAGCGCACCAGGGCCTCCGCCCCGGCGATGCGGGGCTTTGGGCCGCGAATATCATATTTCGGCTGGAAATAGACCTGGAACTGCTTTTCCTGAATCGCGGTGGGAAAATCCTCAATCAGCTGCATGGAATACAGCTCCGCCCGGTGCAGCGAATCATCATAGACGCCAATATCCCGGGTATAGCTGTTGCGCACCGTGTCCGCCGCCATCTTGGCCCGGTCGAAGCGCCGCTCAAGCTCCAGGGATTTATCCACCCGGGAATAGACGCCCATCCGCAGCCGAATGCGATTATTGGCGTCCAGCTCCCCCGCCAGGCCCTGGGAGGCATTATCCAGGATGGCCTTATAGTCCTCCCGATGAGGACAATACACCTGGAAAATATCCGCCTCCCGGCGGCAGACGATGCCCCCCGCGTCATGCACCATCTCCCGGGCCTTTTCCCCCACCCGGCGCAGCACATCATCGGCATAGGCCCGGCCATAGCGCTCGTTGATGGTACTGAAATGATTAATGTCCAACAGGATGGCATCCATCTCCATGTCCGGATGGCGCTGATCGAACTGCTCGGCATAGCTATAGAAGAACTCCCGGTTATACAGCCCCGTCAACGGGTCCCGCTCCGTGGACTGGATGATCCGCCGCCCCTCGAACAGCTCGATGGTCCGGCGCACCCGGGCTAGAATCACCCCCGGCTCGGGATAAGGCTTCTGGATGAAATCGCTGGCTCCGATCTGGAGGCACTCAATCTCCCGGGCCTGGTCGCCAGAGGCCACGATGACCGGAATATCTTGATAGGCAGATTCCGCCCGAATCTGCCGCAGCACCTCCACGCCGGACATGCCGGGCATGATCAAATCCAGAATCACCAGGGAAAGCAGCTCCTTGTTTTCCCGGATTTTCTCCAGGGCCGTGAGGCCATCCTCTGCGAAGATGACCTCATACTCCTGCTCCAGCAAGCCTCCCAGAATCGCCCGATTGACAGCTTCGTCCTCCACCACCAGCACGCGCCGCTTTCCGTCCTTGGATTGAAACACGGTTTGCTCTTCCATCTTGCCTTTCCCACTTTCGAAAGATTTGAAACCTTCCCCTCCCCAGGGGGCTACAGCGCCTCCAGTTGCCGGGCCACAAAGGCCGCGAAGGGCCGGGCGGCGGGCAGGCGGGTATGGGTGTTATCCGCCGATCCTTCCGGATGGCGGGGATCCTCCCCCGGGGCCAGGTGCATAAACAGGGCCTTGCTGCCCTCCTCCCCCGCCTCCTCCACGAGGCGGAAGCTTTCCGCATACAGATCAATCAGCGGCACCTTCTCCGCCTGGGCCAAAGCCCGAACCGCCCGCAGATATTCCCCATGGGTGGGCTGGAGCCGCCCCTCCTGCCAAACCCGCATGCAAATGGGCGTCAGCAGCACGGGCTGGGCGCCCCTTTCCCGGGCGAAGCGGAGGAAAACCTTCAGGTTCTCCGTAAAATCCGTCCAGGGCTCCGTGTGCCTCTCCGGCTTATCCCCCTCGTCGTTATGGCCAAACTGAATGAGGAGCAAATCTCCCGGCTGAATTTGACCCTCCAGCCCGTCCAGCCGCCCCTCCGCCAAAAAGGTCTTCGTGCTGCGGCCCGCCATGGCATGATTATGAACCCGGGCCGGAGGCAGGAACTCCTCCAGTGCCTGCCCCCAGCCCACCATGGCCGTCACCGAGGGATCATAGACGGCGGCGGTGGAATCTCCACAGATCCAAATTTCTCGCATGATCTTCTTACCAATCCTGCCAGACCTGTTTCAAATCAATGGTACACACCTGGGCATTGCCCTGGGCGTCCGGATTCGAGAAGAGGATCATATCCCCCCGGCGGTTGAAGGAAGGATGCTGATGGTCCGCGCCGGACTTGCAGGTACCGGTGGTGGCGATCAGCTTCGCCTTCCGGGTGGCCCGCTCGATCAGGAGCACGCCCTCCTGAATCTGGGTGCCCAGATAGCTGATCCGGTCCGCGCAGAGCCACTTGTGATCCCGGCTGATGCAGGGATGCAGCAGCTGGGTTTCAGAGGCAGCCACGTCAAAATGACGGCCATCCTTATCGCCGATAATGATATTGCCGGTATGGGTTTCACCGGCTTCCCCATTCACAAAGCCCGCGGGATCCAGCTTCATGATGGCCATTTCGCTGCCATCCGCCGCCCATACCTCATGGGTAATCCATTCATGGGGATGCTCCACATAATAGGGCCGGGCATACCGTTCCTTCACATCGTACATCCAGGTCCGCTGGAAGGCGTCCCCCTCCGTCTCATGGATGTAGAAGATCAGGTTCTCATCCGTGGGGCAGATCTGGGCATGGCCCAGGCGATAATCGCTCTGATAAACAATCTCGGCTTCCTTCCCCGGGTCCAGAATCACCAGGGCGTAATACTTATTCGCCAGGTGATAGCTGCAAGCGATGCGCCCGGTGTTGGCGGCGGTCAGATGCCCGGTGATCTGACCGAAGGCCGGCAGATCCCCTACCTTCGTCCGCTCGCCGGTGGACAGATCCACAGCGAACACCTCCGTCTCGTTCCGGCAGGTGTAGCCAATGTTCTTCTCCCGATCCGTGGCGAAGCCCCGATAGGTGTTGTCCGTCACCCGGGTCAGCTCCCCGGTCTCCACATTCGCCCGGTAACAGCCGCCATCCTCCTTCCCCTCCAGCTGCTGCTTCATGAAGAAGAAATACTGATCATCCAGGGAAAAATTCTCACAGGTGAAATAAAGCTTTGCGTTCCGCTCCGGCCCCTCCGTATAGCGGCGCACCTGATACCCCGTAATCGGGTCGCGATACTCAACCATTTTATTTGTCTCCTCCTTGTTTCCTTATAGCGCAATCTGCTGCCCAGCGGGAATGCGGATGGGCTCCTCATCGTTCACGGAGATCCAGCAATCCCGGGCATTAGGATTATACACGAAGCGGTTCTCCGCCGCAAACTGCAGCCGGGCAAAATCATCCATGCAGTCCATAAATTCGATGTTGGTGCAATACCAGATATCCTCCTGCCCCCCTATCATGCGGCAAAAATCCTCCATCAGCTGCCAATTGTCCCGGTCGTCGAACTCATAGCTGTGACCCCAGACATACATCAGATAAAGATACTGCCGCTTGAAGAGGCCCAGGAACTGCTCCCCCAGGGCCAGCAGATTATGATTATGATGGCAGGTGGCCTGCCAGCGATAGGGATTCTCCGGCAGGGCGAAGCTATCGCTGGAGCCCACCACCCGGGCATAGCGAATGCCGCAGGCGGGTAGCAATTTTTCGATATCGGCCGTCAGAGAGCCATTGGGGTATGCCAGACCCCGCACAGGATATCCCGTCTTCCCCTCCAGCCAGGCCCGGTCGCTGATGACCTCCTGGGCCACCTCCGGCAGGGGGCAGCGGGCGATGGTCGGGTGGGTCACCGTGTGGCAGGCCACCTCATGGCCCACGTACAGGGTGGGAATCTCCGCCGGGTCGATGCGATCCCCCCGATCCCACAGGCCGCTGTTCAAATTAAAGGTGCCCCGAATGCCATGCTCATTAAAGATCTGCACCAGGCGGCGATCCTGGGTTCGGCCGTCATCATAGCTCATGGTCAGGGCTTTATGCTTCCCTCCGGGATAGCAGCAATAGACTCTGTTCATCCTGTCCTCCGCGCAAAAGGAGGCTGCCGCCTCAAGGACGGCAGCCTCGGTTGATTGAATTGATTCTAACCGGGAATTGGATTATTCACCCAGTGCGGCGTGATAAGCAGCGTTGTACTCTTCGGTCATGATGGCGCCGCCTTCTTCGCTCCACTGCTGCCAGGCAGCCCGCAGGCCAGCTTCGTCAATCTTGCCGGCGATGTACTGCACAGCCGCGTCAGAGATGATCTGCTTCAGCACGGTACCGAAAGCAACGTTGGTCTCGCTGATCAGCGGATAGCAGGGGTTGGACACGGCCAGGGAAGCATATTCCTTGTTGAAGGTCTCATACTCTTCCCGCAGGGCGGTCAGCTTGGCGGGGGTGCACAGATCGCCAGGCACGTTCATGCCCAGCTGGTTCAGGCTGTGCTGAATCAGATGGATCTGAGCGGTCACGTCCTCGCCGGATTCCGGCGCAGCCAGACGATAGCCGTCCGCATCCACCCAGTAGGTGACATCCTGCACGCCCCAGTTCAGCAGCATCTGGCCTTCGGGGCCATTGCACCAATCCAGGAACTTCACAACCTTGGGCAGATCAGCCTCGGACACAGCCTTGGTGATCACGATTTCGCCGGAGAAGCCGGGATTCTGGGCCCAGATGGATACGGAGCCGTCTTCCTTCTTCAGGCCGGGGATCATGTCGAAGATCTGGTCCGTGATGCCTTCGTTGGTCTCGAACCATTCCTGCTGACGATAGGTGTTGTCCAGGCAGTCAAAGCGCATATAGGCCTTGCCGGTGCGCTCGATGTTGTCCCAGTTGGTGGAGTCGATGGTGGGGAAGTTGGGATCGATACCGCCGATCTCGTACAGATGGCGCAGCCAGTTCAGGCCCTGCAGATAAGCGGGATCCTCATGGGCGGGATACACGTTGCCTTCCTCATTGATGCCCCAGGTGTCCGGAGCGCCATAGGCCACGGTGATGATGTTGATGGTACCATCGGTGTAGTTTACCATGTTCAGGGCATAAGCATCATGCTCCTTGCCATAGGCCGCCAGGGCTTCCGCCAGCGCGGTCAGCTCTTCGATGGTCTCGGGCTCCTTGTCGATGCCAGCTTCCTTCGCGATATCGCTGCGATAGTAGATGCCAGCACGGGGATAGGCGCGGCCGCGATAGATGCCGTACACCCGGCCGTCCACGGAGATGTTGTTGTACACGTTTTCAGAACCGGCAGCCAGGTAAGGATAGTTTTCCGCATCCTTCACATAGTCCGTCAGATCCCAGAAAGCGCCAGCGCGGGCGGAATCGATGATGGAAGCGCCGCGAGCGTCGGTCAGGGCGATCACCATGGGCTGATTCTTGTCCGCCAAGGTGGTGTTGATGGCGTCTCCATAGGTGGAGTTGGCCACGAAATTCACCTTCAGGCGCACGCCGGTCGCCGCCTCAATCGCGTCCAGCACGGGGTTGCCTTCCGTCTGGAAGTCCTCGGTGGAGTAGAAGTCGGGCAGCATAACGGTCAGTTCAAAGGGTTCTTCCGCCGTTGCGAAGCTCATCATGGACAGCATCATGAGCACGGCCAGGATCAGGGATACCAGTTTCTTCATGGGGCATTCCTCCTTTAGATATTTGTTATGCGGCTTTGCCGCGAATAACCAAGAGATACTTCATGTTGCGGGGTACCGGTCGCCAACAGGCGGTCGCGAAATTTTCTTCCGGTCGCCAACATAGTCGCGACTCCACACTGTGGAGCTCGCTCCTTGTTGGCTCTGATAAAATTTTCTGCAATTCCCCCCACTGGGGGGCAGAAAATTTTTCTTCCGGTCGCCCGCATTGTCGCGGTTGCCCACCGGGCAAACCGCTCTGTGCGGGCTCTGTTAAAATTTCGCGAAATTTCCGCCACAGGCGGTCGCGAAATTTTAACCCTTCAAAGCTCCCACCATCACGCCCTTCACAAAATACTTTTGCAGGAAGGGGTAGACGCACATGATGGGCACGGTGGAGACCACGATAACCGCCATTTTAATGGACTGTTCCGGCGGCTGGACGAAGTTGGGGTCCATATTCTGCAGATCACCCGCCGAAGCATTGGCCAAAATGATGATTTCCCGCAGCAGCACCTGCAAGGGCCATTTATCCCGAGCGCCACTCATGTAGATCATGGCGCCGAAGTAGGCGTTCCAGTGCCCCACAGCGTAGAACAGACCAAAGGTGGCCAGCACCGGCAGGCTCAGGGGCAGCACGATCTTCCAAAGAATACCGATATCGTTACAGCCATCGATGGAAGCGGATTCTTCCAGCTCCTGGGGAATCCCCTGGAAGAAATTCTTCACAATCATCATGTTGTAGGCACTGATGGCCCCAGGCAGCAACACGGACCAATAGGAATCCTTCATCTGGAGGATATTGGCAATGACGATATAGCTGGGAATCATGCCGCCGGAGAAGAACATGGAGAAGATGACCAGGTTCAGGAAGAAATTTCTCCCCCGCAGCCGCTGCTTGGACACGGCATAGGCCATGGTCACGGTGAAGAAGAGGTTAATCAACGTCCCCACCACCGTGATGAACACGGAGTTCCCGAAGGCCATCAGGATCTTGTTGGAGGAGAAAATATACCGATAAGCGTCCAGCGTCACATCCCGGGGGATAATGAACATGGGCCGGGTGGCCAGCTCATACTCCGAGGCGAAGGAGGCGCCGATGATGTAGATAAAGGGTAAAATGGTCGTAAAAGCGATCAGGGAGACGATCAGATAATTCAGGATATTGAACACCCGGCTGCCCACGGAGTCATTCTGCCCCACCGGGCCGCTGGAGATCTTCATCTTTTTCCCATTCAAGGTTTCGACACGTGCTTCCGACATCTTTTCCGCCTCCTTTCTCAGTACAGGCCCTGCTCGCCCAGGGCATGAGCGATCTGATTGGAGCCCACCACCAGGACCACGCTGACGATGGATTTCATCAGGCCAATAGCCGCGGCGTAGCTATACTGCCCCTGCTGGATACCTTGCTGATACACAAAGACGTCCAACGTCTGGGAGGCGGAACGGTTCAGGGAGTTGGCCATCAGAATCAGATGGTCATATCCGGAATCCAGCACGGAACCCATCCGCAAAATCAGCATCAGCACGATGGTAGAGCGAATGGCAGGCAGCGTGATATGCCACAGCCGCCGCAGCCGGCCCGCGCCGTCCACCATGGCGGCCTCGTACAGTTGGGTATCCACATTGGTCAGGGCCGCCAGGAAAATAATGGTTCCCCAGCCGGTTTCCTTCCAGACAGTCTGCCCGATGATCATCCAGCGGAAGGCTGTGGGAGAGCCCAGATAATCGATGGGATGACCCAGGAGGCTGTTGGTCAGCTTGTAAACAATGCCTGAGGAACCAAACATCACGAAGGTGATGGAAACCACGATGACGATGGAGATAAAATGCGGAACATAAAGCAGCGTCTGCAGCAGCTTTTTATACCGGATGGAGAGCATCTCATTCAGCATCAGGGCCAGAATAATCGGCGCAGGGAAATAGAACACGATGTTCATCAGGGACAGGACCAGCGTGTTGGACAGATACCGCGTCCAGGAGGGGAATTTGAAGAAATACTCAAACCATTTCCAGCCCACCCACTGGCTGCCGAAGACACCGGAATAAGGCACATAGTTTTCAAAGGCAATGACGATGCCAAACATGGGCAAATACTTAAAGACAAGGAAATAAATCAGGCCCGGCAGCAGCAGCAGGAAAAGCCATTTATCCCGCTTGATATCCCGGCCCAGCTTGGCCCAATACTCCTTGCCCGTGCCGTGCATCCGTTTACGCTCGGCTCTGGTGCTCATCTGTATCCCTCCCTGTTTTCTGTGGACAATCCTTTCTTTCTCTTTCTGGTACAGAAAGAGAAAGGGGGATCCCCCTTTGCATGTCTCAAATGGCGAGTTAATTATACGATTATTGCATGTAGCTGTCAATGATAATTCCAAAATACGGCGAAAAAACATCCCCTCTCTCTCCCTGTTGAAATAGAAAAAATCGATTGCGCTTGCCATCAAAAAAGAGCGCTTCCGCGCTCTGCAAAAATGGAATCAGCAGGAAAATAGGCTGCTTCCTCTATAGATATTCTACTGCTCCCCAGCTCCGAGGAGGAACTAATCCTCGTGTTTTCTCAGGTCAAAAACAGCTCCCGCTTTCGCTGGATCATCTCCTCCACCCGGGCCAGATAGTTCTCGATATTGCTGACATTCGGCGCCCGGCCGATATGCCCCTCCTCCGGATAGATTCTTTTGGAGATTCCCCCCGCCCCCAGGGCCAGAATATGGGAGGTTTCCTCCATGATGTCCACATTGTACACGCATTCATGCCCCGGCAGGGCATAGCCGGTGTTCTCCAGATTCCCGGCCATGTACTTTTGCTTGTACAGATAATAGGGCTGTAGGCCTAATTGGCCGGCGGTATCCCGTCCCAGGCGCACCATCTCCGCCGCAGTTTCCGCCGCCGGCAGCTGGGTCGAGGGGGCCTCCTCCTCGCTGCGCTGTTTCAAACGCACGGCGGTTTGCCGCTCTCCGAAGGGGGAGGACCGCTTAATGGCCAGGGTATGCACCGTCAGGCTCTCCGGCCGCAGACGCAGGGCCTCTTCCATGGTATGGGCAAACTCCAGAATGCCTTCCCCCGGGAGCCCCGCGATGACATCCATGTTGATATGCCGGATTTTCTCCTCCCGGGCCAGGGCATAGGCCTCCCGCACCTGCTGAGCGGTATGGGCCCGGCCGATGACCCGCAGGGTCTGGTCGTTCATGGTCTGGGGGTTGATGGAAATTCGCCCGACCCCCGCCTCCCGGATGGCCCGCAGCTTGGCCCGGGTAATGGTGTCCGGCCGCCCCGCTTCCACGGTGTATTCCATGGCCCCGGGAAAGGCTTCCATCATGCCCGCCATCAGCTGCTCAAATTCCTTCTCCGGCAGGGCCGTAGGGGTTCCGCCCCCCACATACACCGCCCGCAGCCGCCTGCCGCTTTCCCGCAGGATCTCCTGCCCCGCCCGCAATTCCCGGGCCAGGGCCGCCATATAGGGGGCCACCAGCTTGCCGTTGCCGATCTCCCCGGAGGAGAAGGAGCAGTAGGCGCACCGAGTCGTGCAGAAGGGAATGCCGATATACACATCCATCCATTCATCCCCGGGGGCGGGCATGCCCCGCTGCACCCGGGCCACCTGGGAAAGCAGCTCCGCCTTCTCCCGGGTAACGTCGAAATCAGCCATCAGCCGGCTGACAGCTTTCTCCTCCGACAGCCCTTGACTCAGGGCTTCCAGCATCAGGTGGGTGGGTCGCACCCCCGTCAGGCTGCCCCAGGGGGGATGGATACCCGTCCGCTGGCGATAGAAATCATACAGGGTTTGCTTGCAAAGCCGCCGGGCCGCCCGCTTCTGGTGCAGCTCCCGCAGGCGAGGGTCTTCATCCAGCGGGATGGGGGCCTGGCCTGTGGTTTGTGTATCGCCCTGGGCAAAGGTGATGATATATTCTCCGTCCCTTTCCCGGGCCTCCAGGCCCAGATCCGGCGGCAATTCCTCCATGCCAAAAAGCCGGGCTGTATTGATCAGCTCCGGCTGAATGGTGGATAGATAATCATCAATCAATGCCATGTTCTTCTTCCTTCCGGCGGGCTTCGCCCGTCGGCCTCTTTGCACGCCTATGTGACCATCTTGCTCCCCTCGCCTTGCGGGAAAGCTTCCATCAGCTATTTAGCCCGTCACCCGATACACATCGATCACATCCGCCTTGTTGCGAATGGCCTGGATCACCTTGTCCATCTGTTCCCGGGAGGTTACGTCCAGGGTCAGCTTCACGGTGGAGATTCGGCTCTTATCGTCGGTCTGGACCTGGGCCGCCTTGATGGATACGTTCATTTCGCCAATGATGGAGGCGATTTCTCCCAGCATATTCACCCGGTCGTAGACCAGGATCTTGATGGAAGCATAGAAGGATCCGCCGCCCTCCGTGGCCCATTCCACGGGGATCCGCCGCTCCGGCTCCGCGCTGGCAGCGTTGGGACATTCTGCCTTGTGGATGGTAACCCCCCGGCCCCGGGTAATGTAGCCCACAATTTCGTCCCCCGGAACCGGGCTGCAGCAGCGGGCGAAGCGAATCGGGATATCCAGATCCTCGTTTCCGGTCAGAACGATACCATGGTTGGCCCGGCGCTGGCTCAGCTGCTTTTCATCCACCTTGTCCGGCAATTCCTCCGGAATCTCCGGCAGGGCAGGAGCCTCCCGGCCCCGCTGTTCCTCCATCAGCCGGCTGACCACATACTGGGCCGCCATGCCGCCGTAGCCCACGGCGCAGCAGATATCATCAAACTCGTTGAAGCCATACTTCTTCAGCATGGATTCGTAATATTCCGGCTTGGTCAGCTCGTTCAGCTTCACTCCCCGGCGGGCGCATTCGTGCTCGATCATCTCCTTGCCCAGGGCCAGATTCTCCTGCCGCAGCTCCTTTTTCAGGTACTGCCGAATCTTAGCCTTGGCCTGGGGCGTCTTGCAGATGCGAATCCAGTCCGAGGAGGGGCCCTTGCTGGTGGCGGAGGTCATGATCTCCACCCGATCCCCCGTGGCCAGCTCCGTCTCCAGGGGCACCAGCTTGCCATTCACCTTGGCGCCGACGCACTTATTGCCCACGGCGGAGTGAATCCGATAAGCAAAATCCAGGGGTGTGGAGCCCTTGGGCATGGAAATCACGTCGCCCTTGGGGGTAAAGAGGAACACCTCGTCGTCGAAGAGATCCGTCTTCAGGGTGTCCATAAATTCCTTGCTATCCCGGGTATCGCTGCTCCAGTCCAGAATCTGGCGGACCCAGGTCAGCTTGTGATCCAGGTCATCCCCCTTGTCCCGGCCCTCCTTGTAGCGCCAGTGGGCCGCGATGCCGTATTCCGCAATTTTATGCATCTCCCAGGTGCGAATCTGCACCTCGAAGGGGAAGGGCATCTTTCGCCCACCCATGACGGTGGTATGCAGGCTCTGATACATATTGGCCTTGGGCACGGAGATATAATCCTTAAACCGGCCCGGCACCTGGTTCCATAGGGTGTGCACGATGCCCAGCACGGCATAGCAATCCGGCACCGTGTCCACGATGACCCGGATGGCGATCAGGTCATAGATCTGGTCGAAGGTTTTGTGCTGCAGCACCATCTTGCGATAAATGGAATAGAAATGCTTGGAGCGGCCATCGATGTCGAAATGGATCCCCTGCTCGTCCAGCTTATCGCTGAGCTCATCAATGACCAGGCGGATGCTCTCCTCCCGCTCGGCCCGCTTCATGCCCACCAGATGGACGATGTTGTTATATCCATCCGGATCCAGATATTTCAGGCTCAGATCCTCCAGATCCTGCTTGATGGCATAGACGCCCAGTCGATGGGCCAGAGGGGCATAGATATCCAGGGTTTCCCGGGCGATGGCCTTCTGCCGGTCCGGAGATTGAAAGCGCAGAGTGTACATATTGTGCAGCCGGTCCGCCAGCTTGATCAACACCACCCGGATATCCCGGCTCATGGCCAGGATCATCTTCCGCACGCTCTCCGCCTGAGCTTCCTCCCGGTTAGCGAAATCCAGCTTGTTCAGCTTGGTGACGCCGTCCACCAGCTCCGCCACTTCCTCGCCGAAGTCATGCCGCAGGGTATCCAGGGTGATGCCCTCGCAATCCTCCACCGTGTCGTGCAATAGCCCGGCGGCGATGGTGGGCGGGTCGATCATCAGGTCAGTCAGAATGCTGGCCACAAAACAGGGATGCACAAAATAGGGCTCCCCGCTTTTGCGAACCTGGCCTTCATGGGCCTTCTCCGCAAAATACCAGGCCATTTCCACCATTCTGTAGCCTTCCCCCGCGTCATATTTCCGAATGCGGGCCAGCATCGTGCTCAAGGGCATGGCCTCATAGGACGCAAAGCTCATTTTGTCACCTCCCCGTTTCTTCCTTATCACTTATATGCGTGCGGGAGTTTCCCTCCGGGGCACGCTCTCGCCTCCGCAACCTCAATGGTCGCGACTCCCCACAGGGGAGCTCGCTTCCTTTCGGTTGACCTCACCTCTGGCGAAATTTCCGCCACTGGCGGTCGCCAGAGGTTCGCCCGTTCCAGACGTCTTCCAAGGGCCCCTGAGTGAAAC
>JAFUDS010000021.1 GCA_017464305.1 Clostridia bacterium
CATGTGGCAATCTCATCATACTAACAATTGCTCTGCTCTTCAAGTCCTTCTAAAACATTTGCACATTTAACTTCCGGCCAATATTGATGCCAGTTTCCTGCACTTTCCCCCGCACTGGAACTTACTTTTTCAAGTCACCAGGTGTATATGATGCTGCGACGGAAGATGATGGCGGAGTTGATCCGCTGGAGAGAATCAGGACCGGAAAAGAAATGCCTCATGATTCGTGGCGCCAGACAGGTCGGGAAAACCTATCTGGTTCGGGAGTTTGGGAAAAGCTATACCAACTACATAGAGTTGAATTTTATTGAACATCCAGAATACAGCAATATTTTCAGCGGCAGCCTGGATGTGGATACGATGCAACTTAACATATCTGCACTTTTCCCTTCAGCGGTATTTACTCCCGGAGAAACGCTTATTTTACTGGACGAAATACAGGAATCTCCAGAGGCTCTGACGTCGCTGAAATTCTGGACGCTGGATCACCGTTATGATGTAATCGCTACAGGTTCAACGCTGGGGATTGACTATAAGACGTCCTCCTCTTTCCCCGTTGGGCATGTAAAGGCCTTAGAGATGACATCCCTTGATTTTGAAGAGTTCCTCTGGGCTAAAGGGATGAAAGAAGAGGTGATTGAGCGGGTTAGAACCTGCTTCCAGAATCGGGAAGCGGTTCCGTCCGTAATCCATGATCGGATGATGCAATTGATGAAAGAATACCTGATCACGGGTGGAATGCCAGAGGTTGTAAAGCATTTTCTGGCCAGCAACAATCTTGCCTCTATGGATGAAATTCAACGTCAGATATACGCTGATAACATAGACAATATCGCTCATTATGCGCCATCGCAGATCCGAATGCGAACCCAGAAATGCTATCGTTCTATTCCAGCCCAGTTGTCCAAGGAGAATCACAAATTTCAGTATAAAATTGTAGAACAGGGGGGAACATCCACTCGTTTTGAGACCTGCTTGGATTGGTTGGAAAAAGCCTATTTGATTCTTCCTGTTCATCACGTATCTGCCATCGGTTTTCCGCTGGACAGTTTTCGCGAGGAGGGTACGTTTCGAATCTATCCCACAGATATCGGCATGCTGATCGCCGCTTATCCATTTCTGGTCAAAGGTGCCCTCTGGGAAAACGAAAATCTGGAGGATCAGCCGAGAAATCTCATCGTTGGCCAAGCTAAAGGAGGCATATACGAGGCGTTGGCTGCTGATATGCTCTATAAGCGAGGTTATCGAGACTTGTTTTATCTGAAGGATCAGAAATCGACCCGGGAAGTAGAATTCTTCATCACGAATCAAGATGGGATCATTCCGGTAGAAATTAAAGCTGGACGAAACCGAGCCAACTCATTGGGCCATCTGTTGGAAAATCCGATGATTCCGTATGGATATAAGCTATCTTCTCAGAATGTGGGGGTAACGGGCAAACGGATTACGCTTCCCTTGTATATGATGATGTTCCTGTGAATCATAAAAGGCCGTGCCCTCGCTTCTATCGATGGCTCTGGCAGTTCAAGAAGGCCCTTAGTCACGGCGACGGTCAGTATAGTATCGTTTGTCAGGAACCGCTCTATCGAATGGAAAAAGGGACGCCTGTTTTAGTGCGGAATATCAAGCAAATCGAGCAGGCGAATGAAGGCATCTTGGCCATCTAAGAACGTGTCTGTCAACCAGCCCTTTTCGTTCCGCCACTCAGATAGCCCTCGATAATAAAATGCTTTTTTTCGGTCTTCGATAATGCAGGGAAGGATGTTGTGACGCAAACACTCCTTCAGGACGATCAACCGGCCAACCCGACCATTGCCGTCCTGGAAAGGATGGATATACTCGAATTCTGCGTGAAGAGCGATCACGTCTTGGATTGAGACGACGCTTTTCCCATTATATTCAGACAGCAAAGTTTCCATACATGCGGGAACGTCCTTTGGTTTCGCTGTTTCGTGCCCGCCGACTACATTTGCGCGACGTTTATAGTCCCCGACCGCAAACCAGCTCAATGTTGAATCCTTTGTATCATGCTTCAGAATATAATGCAGCTTCTTGATTATTTCTTCTGTAAGCTCATCTTCAGCGATATCTATCACATAGTCAATTGCACGAAAATGATGGACAGTTTCCAGGATGTCATCTACGAGAATTCCATCTCCGGAATCTATAGTATTTGTTTCGAAGATTAACCGCGTTTGATCCTCGGTCAATTTGCTTCCTTCGATATGGTTGGAGTTATAGGTCATCCGGATTTGGAGCTCATGATACAGCCCGCCGGATATCCCTGCCTCTTTTTCCTCTCGAAGGATCTGTAAAATGTGATTTCCTGAGACTTCCTGGCAGAGGATATCCCAGCTGCAGCCTAAATAATCAGCGATTTTCTGTAATGTATGGTCGGAGAGCTTCTGCCCTTTATCTATTTTCGCGATGGTTCTCGAAGAAATGCCAATCGCGGTTAAACTGGTTTTGGTCAAACCGGCCTGCTGTAGTTGGGCATATAGACCATCATAGGAAATCATATTGAACGCCCCCTTCATTAAACCTTTACCTATGATAACAAATCACGGATTAAAAGTAAAGCAAATCAGAGGAATTGGCCGGAAAATGTAAAGGTGCTTGTTTTGGATCTTTTAGATGCCCGGAAGTCGAAAGCATTTTGAAGTTGACAGCCGGGGCTGTGGAAAATAAAATGGGAATTGTTTGAAGAGGGGGGACCGAGACCGGTCACGACGTGAAGGCGCGCTGCGACGAAAAGGGGTCTTGCTCCTGGAAGACCATGAATGAAGGAGAAGAATCAAAAATGGCGAAGGTATTGTTGCTCAATGGCAGCCCCCATCCCCATGGATGCACGGGGACGGCGCTGGCGGAAATGATCTCCGTGTTCGAAGCGGAAGGCGTGGAGACGGAGCTGATTCAGGTGGGAAAGCAGGATATTCGCGGCTGCATCGGCTGCGGCACCTGCGGGAAGAAGGGCAAGTGCGTCTTTGACGACCTGGTGAACGAAGTGGCGCCGAAGCTGGAGGCCGCGGATGGCCTGGTCATCGGCAGCCCAGTCTATTATTCCTCCCCCAATGGGACGATCCTTTCCTTCCTGGATCGGCTGTTCTATTCCACCAGCTTCTCCAAGCATATGAAGGTAGGGGCGGCAGTGGTTAGCGCCCGGCGGGGCGGAAACACCGCGTCCTTCGACGTGTTGAACAAGTACTTTACCATCTCCGGGATGCCCGTGGCCTCCAGCACCTATTGGAACCAGGTGCATGGCTTCACGGCGGAGGACGTCCGGAAGGATCTGGAGGGACTGCAGACCATGCGCAACCTGGCGCGGAACATGGTGTTCCTCATGCGCGCCATCGAAGAGGCGAAGCAGAAGTACGGCCTGCCACAGGTGGAGCACGATGTTTTCACCAGTTTCCCGGATGGAAAGTAAAGTAAAAGCCCCATAGAATAGATGAAGCATTCGTGTGGCGGCGGCCTTCACCTGCCACGGGGCCGCCGCTTTGCCCCGCTGCGGGGAGGCGGATCAATCGGCATTTCCTGAATCCAAGAAAACAGAAGGGATACAGCTTCCATGTATCACGCGTTTATCGTGAACCCAACGGCGGGATCCGGCTTCGCCCTGCAGACCATGCAGCGCCTGGAGAATATCCTGCGCCAGCGAAACCTGGCCTATCGGGTTTTCTCCACGGAATATCCGGGCCACGCGACAGAGCTGGCGAAGCACCTGGCCCAGGACCCGGAGTTGTTGGAGGTCATTTCCGTCGGCGGGGATGGTACCGCCTTCGAAACCGCCAGCGGCCTGGCGGGGACGGAGAAGCCCATGGGGATTATTCCCGCGGGGACGGGGAATGACTTCATCAAGAGCGCGGGCATCCCGAAGGACCCGGAGCAAGCCCTGGAAACCATCCTAAAGGGCAAACCTGTCTCCGTGGATATGGGCCGGCGCAACGAGGGGAGCTTCCTGAACGTTTGTGGCACTGGCTTCGATGTGACGGTGCTGGATTACGCGGAGAAGCTGAAGCAGAAATATCGGGGGCTGCTGCCCTATTTCCTGGGCCTCTTGCAGGCCATCGCCCATTATCAGCCGGTGCACCTGAAAATTCAGGCGGAAGGGCTGGAGGAGGAAGGGGATTATCTCATCTGCGCCATCGCCAATGGACGATTCATCGGCGGGGGCATTCCCATCTGCCCCGCGGCGGAGATCACGGATCGGAAGCTGGATCTGGTGCTGGTAAAGAATGTACCCTGGCGGCGGATTCCCCTGTATTTGCCCGGACTGATGATGGGCAAGGTGCTGAATTTCCGTATCACCCGGCATTATCGGGTGGACTGGATCTCCTTCCAAGGGAAGGGGCTGCGGGTGAACGTGGATGGGGAGATTCTCCCCTTGGATCAGGTGGATTTTGCCATTCAACCGGGAACGCTGCGGCTGATCAAATAAAATAAAAGCGCACCCGGTGCCATCTTGGGAAGCGTGACGACGGAAAAACCATAGATTTGTGATTGATGGAGGAGTTGGAAGCATGGAGGGAACCATTCTGGAGCAACTATCGTCAGGGCCGATTTATCTGATCTGCGGAGGTATCATCGCCTTTGTAGCGCTGGTATGCGTGGTCTTTCTCGTGCGGGCCTGGCGGGCGGGGCTTGCCATCGGTATGGATCGGGCAAAAATGAAGCGGGCGGTGGCGGCCTCCGCCTCCTTTTCCGCGTTGCCCAGCGTGGGCATTCTGCTGGGCGTCATCGCCCTGAGTGGCTCCCTGGGGGTGCCCTGGCCCTGGCTCCGGCTCAGCGTCATCGGCGCCCTGCATTATGAAACCCAGGTGGCGGCCGCAGCGGCGGAATCTGTGGGCTTGCCGGAGCTCAGCGGCAGCGCCATGACGGCCCAGGCCTTCGCCACCATCGCCCTGCTGATGAGCGTATGCATCATGTGGGGGATGATTCTGTCTGCGCTGTTCAACAAACGATATCTGCACCGGCTGCATGGCCAGGGGGAGAAGAAGGCCGGGGAGAAGAAAGCCGGCGGCTTCGGGGATATCGCCATGAGCGCCATGTTCATCGGCATGGTCAGCGCTTATCTGGGCAGCTATCTGGGCGATTTTATTTCTGGAGCGGGTAAATTCACCTTTCAGGGCAGCTGGACGCCCATCGCGGTGGCCCTGGTTTCAGCGCTGGTGATGGCCCTGTTGACCTGGCTCAGCGAGAAGAAGAATATGCAATGGCTGGATAATTTCTCCATCGCCGCCAGCATGCTGGTGGGGATGATGGCCGCGGTGGCCCTGGGATAAGAAGGGGAGGGAGAAAAAGCAAATGCAAAACAAAGAAGAATATTTGGATCAATATATGAAAAACACCCATCGGCTGGGCCGGGCGGTCTCTGTAATCTCCCTGATCCTGCTGCTGGGCGCTCCCTTCCTGATGGGCGCAGTGTTGGGCGCGGCGCCGGACCTGGGGGCGGTGGCCCGGGGCTTTGTTTCCGTCGGCCTGGTATGGACCATCTCCAGCGTGGTGGAATTCCTGGTCTATACGCCCATGCTGGGCTCCGGGGGCAGCTATTTGGCCTTTATCACCGGGAATTTGATCAACATGAAGATCCCCTGCGCCATCAATGCCAAGGACATGGTGGGCGCGAAATCCGGCACCCGGGAGAATGAGATCATTTCGACCCTGTCCATCGCGACCTCCAGCCTGGTGACCATTCTGGTATTGGCCCTCGGGGTGGCGCTGCTGACGCCCCTGCGCCCCGTGCTGCAGAGCGCCCGGCTGGCTCCCGCCTTTGCCAACGTGGTGCCGGCGCTGTTCGGCGCCATGGGATATAAGTATTATCGACAGAACATTCGCCTGGCCGCTGTTCCGCTGATCATCATGAGCGTGCTGTTTATTCTGGTTCCCAGCCTGACGGGCTCTACCAGCATGATGATCATCCCCAGCGGCGCCATCGCCATCGGCCTGGCTTATCTGCAATATCGCCGCCACCAGAAGGAGGGCAGGATATGATTGTGCTGTGGATTCTTCTGGCCGCCCTTGGTCTGTGCCTGTGCCTGTTGCTGGTCGCCGTGGTCCGGACGATTTGTACTCCGTCGAAAAAATCGGAATATGTGCCCCAGGCCAATCCGGAAAGAGCCACGGCCTATGCGAAAAAGCTGAGCCGAATGATCCAATACGAAACCGTGTCCCAGCCGGACACGAACCAGCGGGAGAAATTCCTGGGGTTCCATCAGGTGTTGGAGGAGCTGTTTCCCCTGGTGCATGAAAAGCTGGAGAAGACGGAGATTGATGGCAATCTGCTCTTTGCCTGGAAGGGAAAATCCAGCGCGAAGCCCCTGGTGCTCATGAGCCATCAGGATGTGGTGCCTGTGGAGGGGACATGGAAATATCCCCCCTTCAGCGGGGAGATCGCGGAGGGGAAGGTTTGGGGCCGGGGCGCCTCGGACACGAAATGCTCCGTGATGGGCTTCTTCCAGGCCGTGGAGGAGCTGCTGGCCGAAGGCTATGTGCCGGAAAACGACGTGTATCTTTCCTCCTCCTGCACGGAGGAATGGGCGGGGGATGGATGCCCAAAGCTGGTAGCGGAGCTGGAGAGAATGGGCGTGCGGCCCTATCTGGTCTGCGACGAGGGCGGCGGCATCATTACGGAGCCCGTGGGCGGCATCCATGGCAATTTCGCCATGGTGGGCGTGTTCGAAAAGGGGAAAGCGGATGTAAAGCTGACGGCCCAATCCCATGGCGGCCACGCCTCCACGCCGGTGAAGCATTCCCCGGCGGCACGGATTGCGGATTTCATCCATGAGGCGGAGCATCGGCGAATCTTCCGGCGGCGGATGCCCCCGGAGGTGCAGGCCATGTTCGAAACCCTGGCACCCTATGCCTCCTTCCCTCTGAAGCTGGTTTTCGGAAACATGTGGCTGTTCAAGCCCCTGCTGCTGCAGGTGCTGCCCATGATTTCCGCCCAGGGCGGCGCCATGATTCAGACCACCATGGCCTTCACCATGCTGAAGGGCTCGGACGCCTATAACGTCATGCCCCAGAAGGCCATGCTGGGGGCGAACCTGCGGTTCATTCCCCATCAGGGCATGGCGGAAAGCCTGAAGATTGTGGAAAAGCTGGCGAAAAAGCATGGGCTGGAGATGGAGGTGTTCCATGCCTCCGATGTATCCCGATCCACGGATATCCATGGGGAAGCCTTCCAGACGGTGCAGCGGGTGATCGGGGAGACCTTCCCCGGCTGCCCGGGAAGTCCTTATGTTATGACGGGAGCCACGGACGCCCGGAATTATGAGCGAATCTGCGATAGTGTGGTTCGCTTCGCCCCGGTGGTCTATGGGCCGGAGCAGATGAAGGGGATGCATGGCATCAACGAGAACATCGAGTATAATTGCCTGCCCGGGGCGGTGGATTTCTATCGGAATTTGATTCGGGCGATGTAATAAGAGCGGAGCCCCTGAGCTTGGAAACAGAAGGAAGGAGAACAGCGAAGTATGAAAATCGGAATTCGACTGCATGATACCATCGAGGGCACCCTGGAGCAGCGGTTGGCCTTCGTGAAGGGGCAGGGCTTTGAATGCGCCCATCTGGCGTTGAGCAAAACCCTGCCGGATTTCGCCATGACCGACGCGCCGGAGAAGCTGGCTCGCCCGGAATTCGCGGAGATCGTTCGCGGCGCCTTTGACCGGACGGAGGAGGATTGCGCCGTGCTGGGCTGCTATCTGAATTTGACCCATCCGGACCCGGAAGAGCGGGAAAAGACCCGGGAAATCTATTATGCCCATCTGGCCTTCGCGAAGAAGATCGGTGCCTGGATGGTGGGCTCGGAGACGCCTGTGCATCCGAAAAGCCCCCTGGCCCCGGAGGCCACCACCAGCGAGGAGGCCTTCCGCTTCTTCCTGAATCAGCTTCGCCCCATCGTTCGCCGGGCGGAGGAAGAGGACGTTATCATGGCCATTGAGCCGGTGTACACCCATATCGTGTCCACGCCGGAGCGGGCGGAGCGGATGCTGACGGAGCTGAACAGCGACCATCTGCGCATCATTTTGGATGCGGTGAACCTGCTGGGGGAGGGCAACCTGGACCGGCGGGAGGAAGTGCTGCGGGAGGCCATGAGCCGCCTGGGAGATCGGGTGGCGCTGTTGCACATGAAGGATTATCTGCGGCAGGAAGGGCTGCCTGCGGTGCCCTGCGGCCAAGGCGAGATGGATTATTCCGAGCTGATGGCCTTTGCCCGGGCGCGGGATCTGTCCATGACGCTGGAAAACACCGCCCCCGAGAACGCGGAGGCGGCGAAGGAAACCCTGCTGCGCAGCTAAGGAAACGCTGATGGAAGCTCCCCCGCGGAGCGGGGGAGCGAGAAAATACATGCAAATCAAAAAAAGACCGTTCCTCCGTGAATGTCAGGAGAAGCAGAAGAACAACCATGAAAATTTTGATTGCATCGGATACTTACCTTTATCAGACAAACGGAGTCGTTACAGTGCTGACCACGCTTGTGAACGAACTGCGACAGCTTGGGCATGAGGTCAAGGTGTTGGCGCCTGCAGATCGAAGAAAATCCGCTCAAATGAATGATGATTATTTCCTTCGGTCGCTGCCCGCCTTTTATTACCCGGACGAGCGCCTGTGTCTGATCCGGAGGGATCCGCTGCTGGAGGAGATCAAGGGCTGGAAGCCGGATATCGTGCATTTTCATACGGAAGGCCCCGTTGGCAGATTGGCCATCAAAATAGCGAAGGAAACGAGCGCCCCCTTGGTCGTTACAACCCACACCGATTTTGCGCGGTACGTCTTTGGGGGCTTGAGCGATTCCTGGCCGGTTCAGGCCCTCTGTAAAGCAATTGGCAAGCTGTTTTATCCCGCGACGAAGGCGATCATTGTGCCGTCGGAAAAGTCCCGGGCCTTTCCCTGGCTGCAGCAATATTCGGATCGCCTTCGAGTGATTCCCAATGGCATTCGTTTGGAGCGCTTCCAAAGGCTAGTCACCGCCTCGGAAAGGGCTGCCCTCCTGCGGCAGTATGGCCTGGCGGATCGTGGCTGTACGCTGGTTCTGGTCAGCCGAATCAGCCGGGAAAAGAATATCCTTGAAATCCTGCGCTATTTCCCCGCCCTCTTGCGGAGAGTGCCCGAAGCGCAATTGGTCATTGTAGGGGAAGGGCCAGATCGACGGCGGCTGGAGAAATACTGTGTGCGAAAAGAGCTTTCCGGGCATATCCGCTTTATCGGCGGCGTGCATCCAGAGGAGGTTTATCGCTATTATGCCATGGGGGATGTATTTGTATGCGCCTCGACCTTTGAAACCCAGGGCATGACCTATTTTGAGGCCATGGCTCGCGGGTTGCCGATGGTTTGCCGGAAGGATTTGTGCCTCGTGAATGTGCTGGATAATGGGAAGAATGGCTACGTATATGAAACAGAGCAGGAATTTACGGACGCGGTTTCAAAGATCCTGATGGATAAACAGCTCCAGGAAGCGATGCGGACCGAAGCGCTGGAAAGGGTAAAGAAATATAGCGTGGCGGGCTGGGTAGAGCGGAATGTAGCGGTGTATGAAGAGCTGTGCGCAAAAAGCTTTTATGCAGATTGAAAATCAATCAGCGTTTCCTGAAGGGAAACGGGAGAGGGGAGAAAGAGCGATGTTCAGAGAAATGAGGCGCATCAAGCAGCAGATCAGCGCGGAGGAGTGCTACCGGGTTTTGCGGGAGCAGCCCAGAGGCGTGCTTTCCGTGATTGGGGACGATGGATATCCCTATGGCATTCCGCTGGACCATTGGTTTTCGGAGAAGGAGAATAAGCTGTATTTCCATGGCGCCAAGGTTGGCCATAAGCTGGACGCCATCGCTGCCTGCGATAAGGTCAGCTATTGTGTAATGGACGAGGGTTACCGCAAGGAGGGCGAATGGGCGCTGAACATCAACAGCGTAGTGGTGTTCGGCCGGATGAAAGTGGTGGAGGAGGAAAACCGGAAACGGGAAATCTGCATCAACCTGGCCAGGAAGTTCACCGATGACGAGGAATATCTCCAAAGGGAACTGCAGCATGCCTTCCCCAGGGTGTGCTGCCTGGAGCTGACCATCGAGCATATGACGGGTAAGCTGGTGAATGAATCTTAAGGAGAAGAAGCAAATTTGTACCGATACATTGTTTTTGACGTGGAAACACCGAATAGATATAACAATCGTATGAGCGCTATCGGGATCAATGTTGTCGAGGAAGGTACGATCATAGATTCCTTCTTCTCCTATGTGAATCCTGAATCGTTCTTCGATTATTTCAACATTCAGCTGACAGGGATTGATGAGGAGACGGTGAGAAACGCGCCCACCTTCCCTGAGCTCTGGGAGACGATTGAGCCGATTTTCTCCTCCGGTATCCTCTGCGCGCATAATGCGGTGTTCGATCTGGGCGTGCTGAAGAAATGTCTGGCTGATTATGAAATCACCTGGCGACCGACAGCGAAGTACTGCTGTACGGTCCAGATGGGAAGAAGGCTGCTTCCCGGGATCAGCCATAAGCTGAATGATCTCTGTAATTATTATGACATTGCGCTGAATCATCATCAGGCTGATTCTGACAGCCGGGCGGCGGCTGAAATCCTGCTTCGGTATTTCGAGGCGGGAGCGAACGAGCGAGATTTCATCAGAACATACAGGCTGAGATGACGCGGTGATTGTGGTGAAGCTACAAACCACATAGGGAGAAATTATCACGAGCTATAGAAAAACAGAATTGGACAAAGCTGGATCAGACAGGTAAAATACGGCCCATCGAAACGCAAGGAGGTGGCGGCTGTGAGGAAGAACCAGATGCATCGCTGTTGTCAGGATATGTGTCTGTGTTGCATGCACATGCCCTCTTCCCTGCCCGCTAAAGCTTTATTAACCTGATTGAAAACCCAGGAGGCGGACAGGAATCATCCCCTGTCTGCAGTCCGCTGATCAAAAGCCGGTTAGCGCATCTTGCAGCAGCCGGTTTTTTTGATATGGATTCCACAGGAAAGGAAGGTTCCAAGGATGACAAGAATTTATGCGAGGCCGTCCGGAAACACGGACTATTGTCGAATGTGACAGAAAAATAGCCGTCATGTTTTCCCGAACGAAATGAAAAATAAGGAGCAATGCAAAATGAAAAAGTATTCTTTTCTGACGAAGATTCTCTCCTTGGCGACGGTGCTGGTTCTTGGCCTTTCCCTGATTGCGGCTGGATACGCGGAGGACGCGCCCCAGGATCTCCTGGCGGAGATCCAGTCCCGCGGCAAGCTGCTGGTAGGCACGGAAGGAACCTGGGCCCCTTACACCTTCCATGACAGCGATGAAAAATTGGTTGGGTTCGATGTGGAGGTTGCGCAGCTGATCGCGGAGCACCTGGGCGTCGAGGTAGAGTATGTTGAAACCGTATGGTCTTCCATTTTCGGAGCGCTGGACGGTCAGCAGATTGATACCGTCGTGAACGAAGTTTCCTTCACAGAAGAGCGGGCGGAGAAGTATGATTTCTCGAACCCCTATACCTATACGCAACGGGCCATCCTGGTGAAGGCGGACAATGATGAGATCAATTCTCTGGAGGATATTCAGGGCAAAATCGCTTCCAATGATCCCACCAGCACCATCGGCCAGTTCGCGCTGGACCATGGCGCAACCCTGGATCCTGTGGGCGAGATGGCGCAGAGCATCAATGAGGTACTGAACGGACGGGCGGACCTGACAGTGAATACCACGGTTTCCTTTGCGGATTATCTGAAGCAGCAGCCCGACGCGGAAAGCAAAGTGAAAATCATCGTGGTTACGGATCCTGCCCCCTCCGGATACATTCCCGTCAGGAAGGGAGAAACCCGTCTGGTGGATGCGATCAACGAAGCGCTGAAGCAGCTTCAGGATAGCGGAAAGCTGACCGAGCTGTCCATCAAGTATTTCGATATCGATATCACGAAGGAATAAAGCAACTGTTCTGATGGAGGAGGAAAGAGCATGGATGAGAGAATCGTAGCAGAGCTGATCGACGCGTTTCCTAAGCTGATACGCCCTGCGTTTATGATGACCATTCCCCTAACCGCCCTTTCCTTCTCCATCGGGCTGATTCTCGCGCTGATTACTGCCCTGGTACAGATCGCGAAAATCCCTGTTCTGCGCCAGCTGGCCCGTTTCTATATCTGGATTATTCGCTGCACACCCATGATTGTGCAGCTCTTTGTTGTGTATTTCGGCCTGCCCAATGTCGGGATCCGGTTGTCCAGCTTTCCATCCGCAGTGCTGGTGTTTTCTGTCAGCGTGGGCGCGTATTGCAGCGAAACCATTCGGGCGGCGATCGAAAGCGTGCCCGCAGGGCAGTTGGACGCGGCTTACTGCACGGGATTTACCTTCCCGCAGGCTATGTTCCGAATCATTATCCCCCAAGCCTGTTCTATGGCGTTTCCCCCTCTTTCCAATTCTCTGATCGGGCTGGTAAAAGATACTTCCCTGGCTTACAGCGTGGCCCTGGTGGAGGTGCTGGCCACGGCGCAGCGCATCGCTGCTCGAACCTATGATTATTTCTGGCTGTATCTGGAGGCAGCCTTTGTATACTTGATCATCTGCTCGGTACTGACCATCATTCAGCGCCGGGCGGAAAAATTCTTGGAGAGGAGGAGATAATATGCTGGAGCTGCAACATGTTCGGAAGGCCTTCGGAGATGTACAGGTGCTTCGGGATATCTCCCTCTCCGTAAACCGCGGGGACGTGGTAACCCTGCTGGGAGCCAGTGGAAGCGGAAAGACCACGCTGCTTCGATGCGCGGGATTTTTAAACCGAGCGGATGCGGGTACGGTAGTGCTGGATGGAGAAAGCTATGACCTGCAGAGCGCGTCCCGGAATGATGTGTTGCGATACCGCCGGCAGATCGGTTTTGTCTTTCAGAATTTCAATCTGTTCGGCAACAAAACCGCGCTGCAGAATGTTACCGCCGGATTGATCATTCCCCGGAAAATGGATCGGTCTCAAGCGGAAAAAATCGGACTGCAGGCCCTGGAAAAGGTGGGGATGTTGGATCGCAAGGATTATTATCCTTCCAAGCTGTCTGGCGGACAGCAGCAGCGGGTAGCGATTGCCCGGGCTATCGCGCTGAATCCGAAGGTGATCTTCTTCGATGAGCCCACCAGCGCTTTGGATCCGCAGCTGACGGGAGAGGTGCTGAACGTAATGAAGCAACTGGCGGATGAAGGAACAACCATGATTGTAGTCACCCATGAGATGGCTTTCGCCCGTCAGGTAGCTACAAAGGTTGTCCTGATGCAGGATGGCGTGGTGATTGAGGAAAGCGACCCGAAGACCTTCTTTGAAAATCCTGCTGATCCGCGGACGGCGGCGTTCATTCGCCATGCGCAGTGGTCCGCGGAGGAGGAGAGCCAGGAAGCACGAATTTAATGAAAACACCTGCAGTTGGATGTTGCTGCAGGTGTTCTTTTCTTATAGAAATTCCGAACCTGTTTGTAGGGAATGTAATACAAGCGGTTTGGGATGATATGAAACCGTTTCGCTGATTGAAAAAACGTCTCTGATTGGATATAATCCTTCCGTACAAAGGCGCATTTCCGCCTGGCTTATTGTAATGCAAACTATTTGAGGGATGCAGGGGGCGAGAAAGTGGATCCGCATGATGTGTTGGTTGCTTTTTCCATATTTCAACTGTTTTTCCTGGTGATGGACGTATATATGCTGATGAAGACCACGCCTGATATCACGTGGGAGAACGAATTGATCTTTTTTTCCGCGCTGATTGTGACGGATTTGGTTTATACGGTGGCCAACGTGCTGTGGACACTGTTGGAATACGATATGATCAGCATGCCTTTTCTATGGGTGCGGATCGTATATTTGGTCAGCCTGCTCAGCGTGGGAATGAGCGCCTTCGCGTTTTACATCTTCACGATGATTCATGTTTATCCGCAGTTGGCGACGGGACGGATCCTGCGGGTGGTTTCCACGGTTCCGGCGTTGGCGATGGTCGTGTTTGGCCTGGCTTCTCTCTGGACGGGATGGGTGTTCACATTGACGGAGGAGCTCTATTTTTCCCAGGGGCCGTTGTACTATCTGATTCCGGGGTGCTCGTCCCTGTACCTGCTGGCGGTGATCCTGGTGTCCGGATATACCCTGATTACCAGCAAATCCTATGCGCAACGAAGATCCAGCGGGGCGCTTCTGACCTCGGTTACGATGATCGTACTGTGCGTTTTGATCGATGACCTGCTGTCTAAGGCGTCCATTCTGCCCGCGGCGGTATTTATGGCGATTTTCGTGATTTTTATTCATCTGCAGGAATCCAATATCAACAGCGATGCCTTGACGGGAATGAATAATCGGCGGAAGGCTGTGGAATACTTATCGGAGCGGCTGAACAGTATCTCCCCGAAGGAGCCGCTATACCTGTACATCGCGGACATGAACAGTTTTAAGCAAGTTAATGATGTGCACGGCCATGTGGAGGGGGATGCGGCGCTGATGCTTTGCGCGGAAGCCCTGAAGCAGACGGCGGCCCGGTATCAGGGATGTGCCGCCCGATATGGCGGAGACGAATTCCTTTTGGCCTGGCAGGCGCGGGAAGGGGGCGGGTCCGTGGAGCCCATGGATTTGGCCCGGGAGGTGAATGAGCTGTTGGCCGCAAAGACCGCGGAGTTAAAAAAGCCCTACCATTTGTCCATTTCCATGGGATATGTGCGGTGTGAGGACCGGGAGATTTCGCTAAATGACTATATTCGGCGAGCGGACGAGAATTTGTACGAAGAAAAAGGAAAGTTCTATCACCGTGGGTGAAGTATTCCTACATGATGGCCATATGCATCGTAGAATTGGTGTCCGCCAAAGATGCCCTCCGTAGAGTGACCGATTTTATGGTTGCTCATTCAGCAATTAAAAAGTAGTACGAAGAAAAAGGAAAGTTCTATCACCGTGGGTGAAGTATTCCTACATGATGGCCATATGCATCGTAGAATTGGTGTCCGCCAAAGATGCCCTCCGTAGAGTGACCGATTTTATGGTTGCTCATTCAGCAATTAAAAA
>JAFUDS010000041.1 GCA_017464305.1 Clostridia bacterium
CCCGTGATGATCAGAAATCTTCGCTACGCAATCCCGACCGATTAGCGCGCACTGTCTCCACAAAGCACCTTGATGACCAGCTTTCGGCAGACAGACGGAATGCCGCAGGGATTTCCCGGGGCATGCATCTCCCCGGGAAGGAAGATGACGAACCAGCCGCGTGCCAGGTCGAAGGAGATTCCGGAATCCGCCTCGCAGGGATAAAAATCCGAATCCGGTTCGGGATCCCCGATCCTGCCAGCTATGCCCAGGAAGAACCTTTCCTGACCATCCACAATGAGCTGAATGTCCGCATACAGATGATGCGCCTCGTAGGCCGGCGTTTCCCTGGACAGCAGATTATCCGCCAGGTTCGCAAAGACGTTCCGGCCATCAATCGTAATGGATCCCAGGGGAAGTGTGGAAAGGTCCCGACCAGTGAGCCAGCTGGCCGCAGTCCGGAAATGCTCTCCCAGGTTTCCATACGCGTTTATATTTTCCAAACGATCAATGATCATCGCCACTTACCTCCCGGTCCAGCCAGTACCGTACAGCGCCAACCAGCCCCGCATCATTCCCAAGCGCCGCGCTTTTGAGGCACAGATTTTCCCTGAACCTTGGCATGGTGCCCAAAAGAACACTTTCCCGCAACGGACGGACCAGCAGCTCTTCCTGGCTACTGACGCCTCCGCCGATCAGCACCATCTCGGGATTAAAGATATGAATGAGGCCACAGAGTCCTCCCGCGATATCCCGGATCCACTCCCGCAGCACATCGCAGAAGAGTTTCTCCCCTGCCTCTGCCCGTTCAAAAATCATCCGGCCATTCAGCCCGGGGATCCCCGTTCTTTCCCCGCAGCGGCGGATCAGCGCCGTGACGGAAGCATAATTCTCATAGCAGCCGATGAGACCGCAGGTGCAGGGAATTCCATCCGCATAGAGCGGAAAATGTCCCATCTCTCCCGCAATTCCCCGCCGGCCACCGAGGATTTTCCCATCCGCTACCACGCCGCCACCTACTCCGGTACCCAGCGTAATCATGATCACGTTTTTGAGCCCCCGGGCTCTGCCGGTAAAGCATTCCCCCAGCACGGCGGCATTCGCGTCATTCAGTGCCCAGGTCCTCACACCAAAGGCCTTTTCAAGGCCGTCCTTCAGCCGGGTTCCCTCATAGTTTGGAATCTTTCCGTTGGTGCCGATAATTACGCCGGTGTCCGTGTCCACCTGTCCGGTTGCGGATACAGCGATGCCCTCCGGGACAACTTCCCGCTCCTTCAGAAACCGGCGGGCCGATGAAACCACTGTATCGAAAATGGGCGTACGATATGCATCAAAGGCAACATCCGCAGAGGTCTTTTCAAGAACATTGCCTTCCCGGTCCACCAGGCCAAGCTTGACGGCTGTGCCGCCGATATCCAGCGCCAGAATCATTGGATCACCGCCATAAACCGATTTGCAATCTCCAGCGGCCTGGTAATCGCTCCGCCTACCACAACCGCCCATGCGCCGATTTCAAGCATCCGTTTTGCCTGCTCCGGCGTATGAACGCGGCCCTCAGCGATCACGGGACAGGGCAGCGCCGCGACCATCTGTTCCACCAGCTCATAGTTTGGATCCCCCTTGCAGTGAGCCGTGGCTGCCGTATACCCATTCATGGTGGAACCGACCAGATCCGCTCCCGCATCATAGGCTGCCTTTGCTTCCTCGAGGGTGGCGCAGTCCGCCATGATAATGATGTTCGGATATTTCTGCCTGACCATCTTCAGGAATTCCGGTGCAGTAAGTCCGTCGCCGCGGGGAGTGTCCGTGCAATCAATGGATACAATGTCTGCCAGCGCTTCCATGCATTCGTCCACCTCGCGCATGGTCATGGTGATCCTTCCGGAATATCCGGGGTATTCCCGTTTGATCAGGCCGATCACAGGAAGACCGGTCTCTTCCTTGATTCCAATGATGTCCCTTACAGAGCTGGTTCGAATCATTTTCGCGCCAGCCTGCTTTGCCGCCCTGGCCATGAGCGGCATGACGGAACGCTCCGGATCATACAGCGGCTCGCCGGGGGTGGCCTGACAGGAAACAATGATCGTTCCCTTCATCATCTCAAAAAGCTCTTCTCTGGTCATGCAAATGCTCCTTTCATCGTTCCTGCGGATACATCAGTATTCCTCATATCCCTTCTCCGCAGGGCTGTATTTCCCGGAGGAATAGTGTCGGTCCATCGCCCGGGCGAAGGAAAGATAGTCGTATTCCTCCAGTCCTTTTACAATGGCCTCATGCTTGGTAACGGAAGTCGCCAGATGAGGCAGCTTTTCCTCTATCTGATAATCCTTGTCGATCTCCCAGATCGAGTTCAGCAGCGAGTTCAGCACGGGATTGTCAACGGAGGAAAACAGCGTCATGTGGAAATCCCGGTCCTCCTTGGCGAAGGTGCCGCTTTCCGTCCAGCTGACCCGCATCAGTTCCACCAGCTCCCGCATATGCCGGATCTCTTCCGGCCGGATGCTGTCAAAGGCCTGCCGCATAAAGCCAAGCTCCAGTGCCTTTCTGATCTGGAACATCTGACGGATATTTCGATCGTCCCCGGCCATATTGAACAGCATGATATGCTGCAGGAAAAAGTCCAGGTTAAATTCCCTGATCTCCGTCCCCCTGCCGGGACAAGCTCTCACCAGTCCCATCAGCTCCATGCTCTTAATTGCCTCCCGCATCACATTGCGGCTGACGCCGATCTCCTGGCAGAGCTGGGCTTCACTGGGCAAAATATCTCCCTGCTTCAGGTGGTTATTCAGTATATAGGTACGAACCTCCCGGAAGGCGTGAATAAAGAGTTTCTCATGGACCTCTTTTTCCGGCATTTCCCTCACTCCTTTCGTTTTAATTGTCCTACATTTCA
>JAFUDS010000022.1 GCA_017464305.1 Clostridia bacterium
ACAGATCAGCTGTTTGAGTATAGTTTTCTATATCCGATACGATAACATCATAGACAATCTCATCACCGTTCGGTGCATATTTCGGAAGATCGTTCCAGTCTGCTTCATACCTGTTTTCGGCTGAACCGCTCGCCTCAGCAACAATCCCATATGCAGATAGCGAAACATCTTCCCCGGCTGCATCCTTTGCAGATAATGTATATGTAACACTTTCCGGCCTTCTGGAAGTATCGCCCTCCTCCCCGGCCCAAGTTAACCGAACATGTCGCTCCGTGGTTTCGAATGTATTCGTAATCTCAACTACGCTTCTTGTCAAATCGATGTTGGAGCCCATTCTTCCAGATACAACCCGCACAGAAACAGCATTGCCATTCACTTTGATCTGTGGATTACTGGAGGCGACTTCCTTGACATAGTATGTGCCTTCACTTAGTCCAGTGACCTCGGTCTCTTTGGAAGTCTGCCCATTGATATATATGGAAACCTCGTCAATCAGCGAACCATCTGCCCGAGATGCTTCCTGGGTGCACTCTGCATCCTTGTACACCTTAAAGGTATATGTTCCATCCGCAAGCGAGCTCACCTCCATCGTTTCACTAAAGGTTTGTACACTCTTTCGAATGATCAAACTTCCCAGCCGTTCGTTCTCGAAAGTAGCGTTTAATACCGGTACATACTGGGTAGAACCGTTCTCAGCATCAGAATCAAGCGTACCCTGCCAATCTCCATGCGCTGTGCCCCTATCATTATCTTCTGACGACCCATCTTCTGTCTTTGAAGCCTCGGCATCGTTTCCAACCAATGACACAGACGATTTCTTTGAATATTCTGGCTCCAATACATCCAGCTTTCCATCCTCCGGATCATAGTTCAGCGTTACTGTCACCAGGTATTCCGTTGGATCGTATTTGATGCCGTTCTGGACATAATGATTCTGAGCGTCTCCATGTACATTCTCTGTAATTATATACGTCCAAATTTTTTGCTGTAGATAGTTTCCTTCCTCATCTTTGCCCAGATCACTAACAGTGTACTTGATAGTCCCGAAGCTGATATTTCCACTATCATCATTCTGTGCCTGCTTCGTTCCGTTCTCAGCAGAATCTTCCGGCATCGGCGCACCATCTATTCCCGTCAGCGTAAAGGAATACGTTCCCATCGCCACATTATGCTTCATCTGCTTCGATGCCTGGATCATTGCATAGGCAGTTCCAAGCGTGTTGGTAATCGTCCAAGTATTTGTATCTACATCAAACTCTTTTCCTGTTTGAGAATAATGATCAACCGTACTGACCTTTACATCATAGGTGATCTGCTTCCCGTCCTTCGTATACACCGGCAGATCTTCCCAACTTACCTCATACTGATTCGTACTATCTGCAATCTGTGTTGTCTGCACTCCGAGAATATTCAGCGCTACCGTCTGCTTATCGATATCTTCACCTGTCAGCGTATAAGTAATACTACCAGGACGCAACGACTGATCTTCATCCTCTTCCTCCCAGTTGATCACAACATGCCGTTCCGTTGTTTCATAGGTATTGACAATAGTCGCTACGCCATCTTCATTATTTACCTGTCCTCCGCTTTCGCCACCTACCACAGTGACCCACTGCCCATCTGGATTGACCTGAATCTGTTTATTCTGCGATTCAATCTCCTTCACATAATATCTACCGGCATGCAGGCCGTCCACCTCATGCAAGTCAGCCCATCCGTCCGTTACCCGAATCTCTATGGCGCCAATATCTTCCCCATTGGCTTTCTTCGCTTCTGTCCGTCCTTCGTCCTCATATACCTTGAATACATATACACCATCTGCAAGCTTTTCGACTGCGAGCGTATCTCTATCTGTCTGCACCTGCTTTTGAATCTTCAAGCTTCCAAGCAGTTCATTTTCAAAATGGATCGCCTCCGCGTTTTCCAGCACTCCCTGCTTGACTTTATATAACCTTTGCTCCGCAATCTTAATCTTCTTCTGCGCTTCATCATAGCTCAGCGTCACATGAAGCTGATATTCCGTTGAATCATATTTTGTTTCCCCCAGGATATTCTGATTTGCGGCCGCGGCGTCATCAATCACCTGTTTGAAGCTGTATTTATACGTTCTCGCGCTGGTTCGATCCTCCGCGGTTTGGAAAAGATCTGCCGTTACAAATGTAATTGTTCCGAAATCGATTCCACCTTCTGCATCATTCTGCGTGGTCAGCTTGTCTCCCAATACAGAAATTGTCTGTGGAGCCTTCGGCGACGGCATCGGTCCGCCATCCATCGCCGTCATCGTATAGCGATATGTCCCTCGTTGTGTCTCATCCCGCATATCAATGGAGCCTTGTATGGGCAATTCGGCCCATGAATATGCGTTTGTCAGTCTCGCTATCGCCTCTTCCTCGATCTGATCATCATTCTTCCCTGGAGAGACAATAACCGTTTTAGTCTCTGAATCCATAACAACATGCGGATTAGTTGTTTCCAACTCTCGTACATAATATGTTCCACCACGCAAGTAGCGAAGCTTCGTCTCTGCTTCCCACGCATTGGATACATTGAACTGTAATCTTCCCAGCGACGCTCCACTTACCGTTACTGCGGGCTTTTGACACTCGGGGTCAGTAAACACGCCATACGTGTATGTTCCAGCTGCCATGGGACTACTTTTCTCTTCGCCATTGATCAGCACCTGATTGATCACTTTCAGGCTGCCAAGCAGTTCATTCTCGAATTCGATTTTTGTCGCTGCCTGGCTGAAGCTTATGCTTGGATATATTTTCTTCTCATACTGAACCCGGCTAACTTCCATTGTTCCTTCGTCCGGATCATATGTCACTGTAACTTTCACAGTGTATACCGCAGGGTCGAATCGGGTATCATAAGAGATATAATTATTCTCATCTCTGCCGCTGAAGATCTGTTTTACCGTGTATTCAAAGATCTTCTCTTCCTCATATTCAGCTGTGCCAAACTTTGCCAGATCCCTCAACGTATATGTTATCCAGCCAAAATCGATTTCTCCCGTTCGAGTATTCTCCGTCTCTTTCGAATTGCCATATTTCCCATCTGGCATAGGTGTTAATGCGTTTTTTGTTGAAAGCACAAACCGATAGCTTCCCATCTTTTGCTGATCCCGCATCCTGATGGTGCCGGATAGGTTCACGGCAGCCACGCCCAGCTTATAAGTGGCCACCCAAGTCTCTTGCGCTACATCGTAAGCCATATTCGTCATCGTGTAATTTGTCACTGGTGCTGCCGATACGGTATAGATTATCTCTGTGCCTTCCGCGCTGTACTTAGGCAACCCAGACCATAGCACACGATAAGAATTCTCTTTCTCCGCATTCTTTTGTGCGTCGATTCCTTCCTCCTGTAATTGGATCAACGCGCCTGGTGCTTCCTTTGCTGAAAGCGTGAAAGTCACACGCTCCGGGCGCCGGGAGGTATCCTCGTCTTCATTTTCCCAGCTTGCTGTCGCGCTCAGTTGGACCGTCTCATAGACGCCCTCCACGCGGGCAACACCAGTTGCCTCGTCCACCTGATCGCCGCTACGGCCAGCGGTCACCTGGACAGGATAAACCTTCTGATTCTCCTGTATTCTCCGATTTCCGGAGGCTACTTCCTTAACGTAGTAGACCCCTGCATGCAGGTCAGCAATTTCGATTGTCTCCGCCTCTCCCTGCGCAATCGTTATCCGCTTTTTGCCGATGGGGAGACTGTCCGCCCCTTTCGCTTCCGTGAGGCATGCATCATCCTCGTACACCCGGAACACATATGTACCATCTGCATGCTCGCCAACACTGATTCCTTCTTGATCCGCTGTAATGGATTTTTCTATTTTCAGGCTTCCCAATTGCTCGCTGGCGAAAACTGCATCCGGCGCCCCTTCTGCAACACTCTTTAAAATGCTGATTCCACCCTCATCATTATCAATGACATATACCTGAATCCATTGCTTGCGCACATCACCATACAATACATGATGCGCACGGTCTATATTGTATTCATCCAAGCTGATGGTTGATGTATCCTCTTCGATCAGGAACCAATACGTTTGTCCGATATCTTCCTCGGTAAAGATGAGCCCCTCCGTATGGAACGCGATCTCCTGCTGGTTGCCCGTGCTCCTTTCTGTATACGCATAAACCGTTGCAGGTAGCTTGCTCGTGATCTGGGTTTCACTTTGCTCTCCCGCTACCTGCTTCAAAGAGAAGGCAAACTGTTGATCAGCCAAATCCCCGTTGATGAAGCTCTTTTTTACCTTGAATGTGGTGGTTCCTTTCGCTGAAAAAACGTTATTCACGTTCGCCTGGATCACGCCCGATGCAGGGATATTTCCAGATAGATTTTTAACAGCGCCTTGTGAATATCCCAGATTGCTATATTTGTCCTCCGAGATAATGTATCCGGTTCCGGCGGGAATGCCCTGAATGGTGATGGATTGTCCATTCTTTAAGCTGACTTCGGCCACGTTGTTCGTGAATTGCAATGCAATACTCTCTGTTCCCGTGTTCCGAACCATCGGATAGCTATCTGCAAGCTGCACTCCTTCAGGTGGACTCAGCCTGATCTCAAACCGGAAAGCCGTATAATTGTCCATTTTTCCAGTAACCGTCTTCGTCAACTGCAGCCCGGCTGTATTGATATTATATTGGAAATCCGCTGATTGAATGCCGCCTTGATCATTCGCGCTGACATTTACCATCTGAGTCGAGCTTCCTGCCTTCAGCTCTGTTCCATTTGTAAGGGGTTGCGCCGTAACACTGTATTCTCCTTCGATCAAGTCTGTCAGCGTCACGCTTCCATTCTCTATGGTTATCGCGTTTCCATCCAATTGAGCAGCACTCGCAATGCCATTGATGTATTGGATCTCCAGTGATTTCGCTGTTCCTGCCAAGGGTGCCCCGCTGATCACGTAATAATATCTCCCGCTCACCAAGCCCTTGTCCGCCTGGCTGCTTTCCGCTGAAAGAGGCAGAACATTGACTGTAACGCTTGTATTGATTCGGAGGCTGCCTCTTCCTTTGCGAGCATTCACAAAAACAGCACGATCCACCGCTTCGTTTCCCTTTGTAATCACAGGCCCGATTAGCAGCAGGTTCCCATTTTCTTTTTTTACCGTGACCGCGATACTATACACCGTCGAATCATACACCATATCTCCAACGGTGTATCCGTTTTCAGCTGTAGCGCTGCCCGGCATCTTTTCCCGAATTTGGTAACGGTAGGTCACCTTTCCATCCATTGTACTGGAACCTACATCTCCCATGCCGTATACAATGGTGCCAAAGTTGATGAGCCCGGCGCTGTCATTTTGTCTCGTCTGGGCTGATGCACTATCTCCTTCTTCCTTCTTGGTTGGCATGGGTGGCGAATTCAGGCCCTCCAGAACGAATTCGTAGCTTCCGGGCGTGGAAGCATCCCGCATCTGCTTGTAAGCCGTTATATTCACTTCGAAGGATTGCAGCCTGTATGTAAAACGCCAAGTGTTTTCCACTCCAGAAACCTGCTCTCCATTTTCGGAAGAATAATGGGGGACATCTCCCCGAAGAATCTGATATTCAATCTCGGCCCCATTGTCCGTATATAGCGGCAGGTTATTCCAGTCTGCTGCATAATTGGGCTGCTGCGCATTTATGATCGTTTGAACTCCCATAGCCACCAAATTCACAGCTTGGCCATTCTTTGTATTGGCCATCAACACATACTGAATCTGTTCTGGCCGCCAGCGACTTTCGCCCTCTCCTTCTCCCACCCAGAGGGTAATCGCGTGGGCCTCTGTCGTAGTGATAGGCTCCGAGTATTGATAGTTGAATTTCGCGGAAACTCTGCCCGTGAAGATTGTTCCTGAAACAGTAGCTCCTTCAGATTGCTCCAGGGAATAATTCTCCGGAATCGTCTTCTGGGTTACGGTATACTCAAATCCCGCTGGAATGTGGATAATTTCTACTGCTCTGCCCGGGGATATGATGAAATCATGCGCTCCTTCCGAAAATGTAATCGCATCCCCGGCTGAAGTATACAAAGTATATCCGGATGCAGGATTCTTATCCTTTTTTCGCAGCTCCACCGTGAATTGGAACGCGTCATTTTCGTTATCCTCTTTGCCTGTTGTCACAACGCCGATTTCCAGGCTGCCCTCGTTGCGATTGCTGACGAAAGGGACTGTCGCAAGCGCATCCTTCTGGACTGTCGCCATATGACTATATCCATCCGGGTTCTCAATATATTTCGAGCTTAACCAGGGCGTAGTTTCAGTCACGGTATAGTTACCAATCGGCAGTTGATCTATTCTGGCGCCAGCTTCTGTTTTTATAGCGTTCCCGCTTACGCTGGTCACGTTCCCGTTATTGATTGTAATCTCAACCCTTATGCCCTCTTCCTCGCTGGCCACCTCTGCGCTACGAATATTGAATCCATAGGTTCCATCCATGATGCCGGAGGTTGTCTCATTTCCGTTGATTTTCACAATCTTTTGAATTTCCAATGAACCCAGTTCTGGCTCTGCCACGGGTTCGCTCAATGTGAATTTCCAATTTAAAATTTTGTTCGATATCGTCCCATATCCGTTATTTTTCAATGGGTACCCGCTGATCTGCTTTGCAATTCTAAATCTGTTGTCCACACCATTAAATATACTTTGGATTACATTTTCTCTCCATATATTGCTTTCAATTACATCCGATTCGTATACATAAACTTGAACCTTATATATATCACCAGTGGTACCAGTATTCACGGCCGCAAAATCAGTCAATTCTAATGTAATACTTCCAAAGCTCGTTATCCGTTTTCCAGCATAAACATTCACCTGACCAAAAGATCCTGCTTCTTGCCTATAAGCACAGGCCAAAATATAGTAATACGGCCCTTCGCTCGGCAGCGTAGCCCCCACAGCATTAGAGAAAGAAATTTTTACTTGTGATATGTCAACAAAGTCCTCTGTTGGCTTTACCTCATCTTCCACCTCTGTCAGTGCGAACAGCTGTAAATCATTCATTGCGAACAACGAGGCCATGTCAAATGGATTGTATATTCCTTCCGCAGGTATTATTTCAGCAGGTTCCTCGGCGGTTTCTTCCCCCTCTTCTTCCACCACCTGTTCCGATGCATTTGTTTCCTCACTGGGCAGTGTATCTTGTCCCTCTGTCATATCTTCTTCTGTCAAAATGAAATGCGGTTTCTCATCAAACACGCTCCCCGGCTCTTCTTCATCTTCCGTTTTTTGCTGCTGCTCCCCATTCCATTCCGTGTCTGATTCCGTTTCTGCCTCCGATGGTTGTTCCAGTTCATCTACAGCTTCATCTATACCATCATCTGCCGTAATTTCATCGTTCTCTCCACCTGGCGCCGCGCTATTCTCCCCAAATTCATCAGGACCGTCGCTATAGGTACTGTTTTCCGAACCTTCATCCAGGCCCCCAGCATTAACCATCGGCATGCTCTCCCCATCACCCTCGCCATTTTCCTTCGCTTCCGTGATGGATGGAGTCTCCAAGAGGCTAGTGATACTGATATCATCGTCCTTTTCCTGTTTGCTCGGAAAAAGGTCAGGATTCAAAGCCCCCACCGTCTCCTCTACGCCCGTAGCAATCGCCGGAGTTATTACAGAAGCCACGTCGCCCCAGAACATCATCATCGCACAGAGCAGGGCCACCAGCTTTTTCATCCTGTTATTCCTTCTCATCATCCTGTCCCTCTTTCCTTCCCATCTATCTTCTACCATCGCATTCATTTTTGCACCAAAGGAACAAAATCGACCCTATCCGCTCCTGCTTACAGGTCTATTTTGTTAAAAATAATGATAATTTATTGCAAATTTATTGTAAATATTAAGAATTTTGTACCATTTTATGAAATAATTTCGTAATGTTTATGAAATATATACCTCTCCCGGCAGGATTTTCATTCCTTTCGTTGTATATTACACCAAGGAACGGAGTGGTAATTCTTCTGCGGAAAGGACGGCGCACACCCATGACCATCAGAGAACGGACCGAACAGGCGGAGTATCTTCTGCTTTCCCCCTTCGCCGCCCACGCAGCGGAAACCCGAGGCCGGGAGCGGCCCTTGGCGCCCTGCGATCTGCGGACGGATTATCAGCGGGATCGGGATCGGGTGATTCATTGCAAGTCCTTCCGCCGGCTGAAATTTAAGACCCAGGTGTTTCTCTCCCCGGAGGGAGATCATTATCGTACCCGCCTGACCCATACCCTGGAGGTTTCCCAGGTGGCCCGGACCCTGGCCCGCTCCCTGCGGCTGAATGAGGATCTCACCGAGGCCATCGCCCTGGGGCACGATCTGGGCCATACGCCCTTTGGGCATATCGGAGAGCGAACCCTGAACACCCTGCTCCCCGACGGCTTTCGTCATAATGAACAGAGCCGCCGCGTAGTGGAAAAGCTGGAGCGGGATGGCGAGGGCCTAAATTTGACCTGGGAGGTGCGGGATGGTATCGAGCATCATTCCGGCGATGGTGCTCCCGCCACCCTGGAGGGGGAATGCGTCCAGAAGGCGGACCGCATCGCCTATTTAAACCATGATATGGATGACGCCTTGCGGGCCGGGGTGCTGAAGCCCTTCGAGCTGCCTGCTGATTGCCTGCGCATTCTGGGCAAGACCCATGGAGAACGCATCGATACCATGATCTCGGACATCGTCTCCAGCAGCGAGGGTCAACCCCATCTGACCATGAGCCCCGTGGTGGGCGCGGCCATGGATGGCCTGCGGGAATTCATGTTCGACAAGGTGTACCGGGATGGCTGGCGGGATCCGGAGGAAAGGCGCTGCGATTACATCATCCGTGCTCTGTTCGATTATTTTTGTCATCATCCCGCGGAGATGCCGGAGGAATATATCATGATCACCTATCGGGACGGTCTGGAGCGGGGCGTGGCGGATTTCCTTTCCGGCATGACGGATCGATATGCCACCCGTCGGTTCACGGAGCTTTTCGTCCCCTCCTCCTTCCAGTCCTTCTGAGGCTCTTTTTCGCTTCAAGATCTCTGCTGTTTTCCTCTCTGCCCAAAGGCTCCGCATCCTTATTACACGCCGACCTAAACAAGGATTTTTCGCTTTTGTGTGGAATAAATACCTTAATAAATGAAAAACCGGAATGGAGGTGGTTTTTGTGGCAGGTCGTTTCCCTCCCGCCTGGCTGGATGAGCTGCGGGCCCGCAGCGACATTGTCCAGACCGTCTCCAGCTATGTTCCCCTGAAGAAGAACGGGAAGAATTATTGGGGGCTTTGTCCCTTCCATGGGGAGAAAACCGCCTCCTTCTCCGTGGACGCCGAGCATCAGCTTTATTACTGCTTCGGCTGCAAGGCCGGAGGCAGCGTTTTTACCTTTATCCAGGAGATGGAGCATCTCAACTTCTACGAAGCCGTGGAGCTGCTGGCCGATCGGGCCCATCTACCCCTGCCGGAAATGCTGGACAACGAGGATTACGAGCGCCGCCGCTCCCAGCGGGAAAGGCTTTTCAACGCCAACCGGGACGCGGCCCGCTTCTTCTATGACACGCTGTTTTCCCCCGAGGGGGCCGCGGCCCTGGATTATCTCCGGGGCCGTGGGCTCAGCGATTCCGTCATTCGCAAATTCGGCCTGGGGGCCGCGCCGAACAAATGGCAGGCCCTGACCGATCATCTGCTGGCCAAGGGCTATACCCTGCAGGAGCTGCAACAATTGTTTCTCACCGTGGTGAAGCCCCCAGAGCCCGCCACGGAGGATGCCCCAGCCAAGCCCCAGCGGGTCTACGATGTATTCCGGAACCGGGTCATGTTTCCCATCATCAATCAATACGGCAACGTCATCGCCTTCAGCGGGCGCATCCTGGAAAAGGGCGGAGAACGGAAGTATGTGAACACCTCCGATACCCCGGTTTTCAACAAGCGGAAAAATGTCTTCGGTGCCAATTTGCTGAAAAAAGAGCGCCATCTGGATCGGGTCATCCTGGTGGAAGGCAATCTGGACGTGGTCAGCCTGACCCAGTTCGGCATTCGCGGCGTCTGCGCCACCTTGGGCACCGCCTTGACCCCGGAACAGGCACAGCTGCTGAAGCGCTTTGCACCGGTGATCTATCTGGCCTACGACGGGGACGCCGCGGGCCAGCACGCTATCCTCAAGGGGCTGGAGATTTTCCAGTCTGAGGGGATCCCCTGCCGGGTGCTGGATTTCCCCGCCGGCATGGATCCGGATGATTTCATCCGCAAGGAAGGGGTGGACGGGTTTAACGCCCTCCCCGTCTTGACCCCGGAGGATTATCGCGTCCGCCGGCTGCGGGAGGAGGCCGATCTCTCCACCCGGGATGGCAAGGTGGCCTATGCCCGCCAGGCTATTTCCACCTTCGGCAAACTGGATCCCCTGGAGAGGGATGGCTTCATTAAGGACTTGATGGTCCAAACCGGCTTCAGCCGGCCTGTCATCGAGGCCCAGATCGCTGCCCAGGAGGCGGAGCAGCGCCAGAAAGAGGCAGAAAATGCTCATCCCAATCAGGCCCTGCCCCGGGCCAAGAAGGTGGATCCCCTGGAGGCGGTAGGCATGGAAACCAATGACGCTGGAGCCACTGCCCCTGGCGCGGCCCGGAAGCCCCTGGACGAAGCGGATTTAAAGATTCTCCGGGCGGAGGAGCTGCTGGTCAGCCTCATGGCCACCGGTCGCCTGCCGGGGGACCTGGCCCAGGAAGAGGATTTTACAGACCAGGAATTGAAGAACGTTTACTTGGATTTGAAGTCGGGGGTCTCCCCCTCCTCCCTGATCGATCAGGCCATCGATGGCGACAGCCGCTCCCGCCTTACGCGGCTGCTGCTTTCCCCCCACGCGGACAGCACAGACGAGCTCATCGCCATGGCGCAGGATTGTATTTCTACCATTCGTCGGGGCGGATGTGAAAAGAAATTAAAGGAAATCATGGATCGTTTGACGAATTGTACGGATGAGGCAGAGAAAATGGGCCTGCTGGCGGAATATCAGGCCCTCTCCGCCAGCCTTCGCAAGCTATAAAAGTCGAAGCGGTTTTTACTCACGGGGCCTACGGATTGAAAAGGAGAGATCTCTTTGGCGCAGGAAAAGGCAGAGAATAAAAAGAGCAAGCTGGAAGAGCTCTACGAAATCGGCAAGAAGAAGGGCGTCCTCACCTCCAAGGAGGTCATGGATCATCTGACGGAAGCCGAAATGGAGCCGGATCAGCTGGATAAAATTCTGGAAACGATGGAGGCCTATGGCATCTCCGTCGTCAATGACGAAGCCGATATCACCCTCTCCGAAGATGACGCTGCCGCCAAGGCTGCGGAGGTGGCTGCCGCGGCGCCTGGGGCGGAAAAGGAAATCTCCATCGAGGAACAGCTGGATCTCTCCGTGCCGGAGGGGATCGCTATTGACGACCCGGTGCGCATGTATTTAAAGGAGATCGGCAAGGTGCCCCTGCTGACAGCGGACCAGGAGATTGAGCTGGCTAAGCGTCTGGAGCAGGGGGACGAGACCGCCAAGCAACAGCTGGCGGAGGCCAATCTGCGCCTCGTGGTCTCCATCGCCAAGCGCTATGTGGGCCGGGGCATGCTTTTCCTGGACCTGATTCAGGAGGGGAACCTGGGGCTCATCAAGGCGGTGGAAAAATTTGACTATCGCAAGGGCTTTAAGTTCTCAACCTATGCCACCTGGTGGATTCGCCAGGCCATTACCCGGGCCATCGCAGACCAGGCCCGGACCATCCGGATCCCGGTCCACATGGTGGAAACCATCAATAAGCTGATCCGGGTTTCCCGCCAGCTGCTCCAGGAATTAGGCCGGGAGCCCACGCCGGAGGAGATCGCCAAGGAAATGAACATCTCCGAATCCAAGGTGCGGGAGATCATTAAGATCGCCCAGGAACCCGTGTCCCTGGAAACGCCCATCGGCGAGGAGGAGGATAGCCATCTGGGGGATTTCATTCCCGACGAGGACGCCCCTGCCCCGGCGGAGGCCGCTTCCTTCACCCTGATGAAGGAGCAGCTGATGGAGGTGCTGGATACCCTGACCCCCCGGGAGGAAAAGGTGCTTCGCCTCCGCTTCGGCCTGGATGATGGGCGGCAACGGACGCTGGAGGAGGTGGGCCGGGAATTCAATGTCACCCGGGAGCGCATCCGGCAGATCGAGGCCAAGGCCCTCCGGAAGCTCCGGCACCCCTCCCGCAGCAAGAAGCTTCGGGACTATCTGGACTAAAAGGAACCTACCCCCGGCGCGTTTCCCCGCGCCGGATTTTTTCGAAAGGAACTCGATTCATACCCATGCTGGACGCAAGACTTTCCTTGGCCCTTTCCCTATACGAGCCCTGTTCCCTGGCGGCGGATATCGGCACGGACCATGCCCATCTGCCCATCGCGCTGCTGCGCAGCGGCCGCTGCCAGCGGATGATTCTTTCCGACATCAGCCCGGATGCCCTGTCCAACGCCCGGGGGAACATCGCCAAGGCGGGGCTTACCTCTCTGGTGGATTTCCGATTGGGGGATGGGCTTGCTCCCCTGTGGGAGCGCTGCGGCATGATCTCCATTCTCGGCATGGGGGGCCGCACCATTCAGGAGATGCTGCTCCGCCATCCCGAGGCGTTGCAGGAGGCGCCGCTGCTGCTCTCCGCCCATACGGATCTGCCCCTGGTTCGTCAGGCAGTGATGGACATCGGCTATCACCTGGTGTCCGAAACCCCCTGCCTGGACGCCGGGCGGTATTATCTGATGTTGAAGGCCCTGCCCGGGCCGGAAGCGCTCACGCCCCAGGAGCTGCGGTTGGGAAAACAGCTGTTTTTCTCCGAATCCCCAGTCCTCCAGCCCTATCTGGCCCATCGGCTCTCCGTCCTGTCCAATAAGCTTCGAGGCCTGAAAAGCGCCGCATCTCCGGACGGGGCCCAAATCGCAGAGCTGGAATCTGACATTGAATTTCTGAAAGGAGCGCTCAAACCATGACCGTGCAAAACATCTATGACCTGCTGGACGCGGTGGCCCCCTTTGAAACCCAGGAGCCCTATGACAATTCCGGCCTGCTGGTGGGCTCCCCCTCCCAGGAGGTCTCCGGCATTCTGTTCGCCCTGGATGTGACCGACTCCGTCATTCAGGAGGCGGTGTCCCTGGGGGCCAACCTCATTGTCACCCATCATCCCCTGATGTTTGACCCCATTCGTCGGCTCACGGATGAAACCTTTGAAGGACGGCTCCTTCTGCGCCTGGCCCGGGAGAACATCTCCCTCATCGCCAGCCATACCTGCCTGGACCAGGCCCCCGGCGGCATCAATGACGCCCTGGCGGAATGCTGTGCCCTGCTGGAGGTGGAAGGGGAAGGCTTTGTCCGGGTGGGAACCCTGCCCCAGGCCATGCGGGCCGGGGAGCTGAAGGAATATCTGGCGGCCGCCCTGAACACGGAGGTACGCCTCATGGGGGATCCGGATATCCAGGTTTCCCGGCTGGGCCTGTGCTCCGGCGCCGGCGGCTCGGAATGGGAGGCAGCGGTAGCCCTGGGGGCCCAGGCCTTCCTTTCCGGCGAGGTGAAGCATCATCTGGCCCTGGCCATGGCTGGCAGCGGCGTGCCCTGCTTTGAATGCGGCCATTTCGCCACGGAACAGCCGGGAATTTTTGCCCTGGCCGATGCTTTACAAAGCGCCCTGAATCAGGTACAATACACTTTGGGCATTTATAAAACGAAGACGGGAGCCTATCCCGCCTGAGGGCCGTGGCAGGCGGCGATAAATGCCTGATGCCTGCCAGACAGGAGGCCGTATTAGACATGAATTTTGAGGCATTATGGGCGTTTCAGACAGAGGATTTAAAGGCCGAGGCCATCGCCACGGAAATTAAGCGTTCTCCCACCCGGGTGAAGCTGGAAAAATCCCGGGATTTTATCATGGAGCGCCAGAAGCAGTATAAGCAGATTGAGGATAGCATCGCCGCCATCGCGGACCGGAAGGATGTCCTGATTCACGCCCTGGAGAACACCATCGCCCAGATCGAGGGCCAGCGCCAGCGCATGGATGAGCTGGATCCGGAGGACGAAGAGGCCGTCTCCGCCCTGCGGGAGGAGGTTTCCCGCTCCCGGGAGGAGATCCGTTCCCTGGAGAAGGAATTGAACCACATGACGGCTGATTCCGCCACCTATGATAAACAGCTCCGTGCCGTCCGGGTGGATGCGGCCAAGCAAAAGCAGATTTTCGACCAGCTGAAGGTGGATTACGAAAACGAGAGCAAGGCCAAGAAGGAAGAATTGGAGCAGCAACGCGTCCGGGTCAAGAATCTGGAAAGCTCCGTAGAGCCGGAGCTGATGACGGAATACTTGGCTATCAAGAAGCATACCACGCCCCCGGTGGTTCGCCTGCAATATGGCCAGTGCTCCGGGTGCAACACCAGCCTTCCTTCCGCCACCCTGAGCAAGATCAAGAACGGCGCCCTGGTGGAATGTGAAACCTGCGGCAGAATGATCATTCAGTAATCGTACAATTTCACGCCCGCCCGCTTCCGGGCGGGCGTGTTTCAACGAGGCAAAAAAAATACGCGCAATATCTTGGAGCAAAACACATGCGACAATCCGGCATTTTGATGCACATCACCTCCCTGCCCTCCCCCGGCGGCATTGGCGATTTAGGCCCGGCAGCCTATCGCTTTGCCGATTTTCTTTCCCAGAGCGGTATGAAAATTTGGCAGGTGCTGCCCGTGGGCCCCACCGGCTATGGGGAAAGCCCGTACCAGTCCGGCTCCGCCTTTGCTGGCAATCCCCTGCTGATCTCCCTGCATCTGCTGCGGGAGGAGGGCCTGCTTTCCTTTGAGGATCAAGAGCTCTATTCTCCGGCCGATCCTGCGCGGGTGGACTATGACGCGGTCCGGCAGAACAAAACCGCCCTGCTGCGCCGTGCCTTTCAGCAGTCCGGTGGGAAGCTGGCCCCCCAGCTTTCCACCTTCCGACAAGCCCAGCCCTGGGCCGCGGATTACGCCCTTTTCTCCGCTCTGAAGGAGCATTTTGGCGGCGTGATGTGGACCCAGTGGCCGGATCAAGGCATCCGGAACCGGCGCTTCCTTTCCCTGTGGAAATATCGCTGGCAGCTGCGCCAGGAGGTGCAGTTTCATCTCTTCTGCCAGTATCTGTTCCGGAAACAGTGGCTGGCACTGCGGCAGTATTGCAATGATCGAGGCGTCTCCCTCTTCGGGGATATGCCCATCTATGTGGCGGAGGATTCCGCGGACACCTGGACCCATCCAGAGATCTTCCAGCTGGACAAAAATCGCGTGCCCACCCGGGTAGCTGGCGTTCCGCCGGATTATTTTTCCGAAGATGGTCAGCTCTGGGGCAATCCCCTCTATCGCTGGGATGCGCTGGAAAAGAAGGATTTCTCCTGGTGGGTGGACCGGATGCGGGCCATGGCTGACCTCTACGACATGGTCCGGGTGGATCATTTCATCGGCTTTGGCAATTATTATTCCATCCCTTATGGTGCCCCCAACGCCCGGAATGGCGAATGGGTCATCGGCCCCGGCCAGGCCTTGTTTGAAAAGCTGAAGCAGGCGGTGCCGGATTTGAAAATCGTCGCCGAGGATCTGGGCGAGGTCAGCGATCGGGTGCGTCAGCTCATGGATTGGACGGGCTATCCCGGCATGCGGGTGCTCTGCTTCGGCTTCGACGGGGATGAATCCAATCCCCATTTCCCGGCGAACTATGTGCCGAATATCGTGCTATATACCGGCACCCATGATAACGATACCGTCCGGGGCTGGGCGGAGAAAGCCTCCCCCCAAGCCCTGGCCTTCGCGGAGAAAACGCTGGGCTTTCAAGGGCCGCAGGAGGCTCCCGCCGCCTTCCTTCGGGGTGCCGCCGCCTCCGTGGCGGATACGGTGGTCTTCCCCATGCAGGATGTGCTGGGGCTGAATGGCTCCGCCCGGATGAATCTCCCCGGCACCATCGGTGGCAACTGGCTCTGGCGCATGGGGCCAGAGGTGGATCTGGCCGCCCTCTCCCAGCAGCTTTCCCAATTGAATTTGAAATATCATCGGGCATGAATTTGATACAGGAGGATTACACACAAATGAACGCGAAAGAATTGATTCAACGGACCGAGGCCAATCTGCTGACCCAGGCCCATACCACCCTGCAGGCCGCCACCTCGGTGCAGCTGCATAACGCCCTTTCCGCCGCCGCCATGGAGCAGATCGCTCCCCTTTGGCAGGCGAAGGAAGCGGAGCGTTACCCTCGCCGCCAGGCCTATTATCTGTCCATGGAGTATCTGGTGGGCCGGCTGGTGTACAACAATCTGTACTGCATGGGCCTGCTGACGGAGGTGAAGAAACTGCTATCGGAAAAGGGCGTGGACCTGGCCACCCTGGAGGATATCGAGGATGATGCCTTCGGCAATGGCGGGCTGGGCCGGCTGGCCGCCTGTTTCCTGGATAGCGCGGTGACCTGCAATCTTCCTCTGACGGGCTACGGCCTTCGCTTCAAGTATGGCCTGTTTAAGCAGTCCTTCGTAGATGGCCGTCAGATGGAATCGCCGGACGATTGGTCCCGGTTTGGCGATCCCTGGTCCATCCGCCGGATAGAGGAGGCGGTGGTGGTCTCCATGAAAACCGGCGATGTGCTGGCTGTACCCTATGATATGCCCGTGGTGGGCTATGGGCTGAAGAATGTGGGCACTCTGCGTCTTTGGCAGACCGAAAGCCTCCACGAGATCGATTTTTCCCTTTTCAATGATCAGCAGTATGCCCGGGCCGCCGCGGATAAGAATCAGGCGGAGGATATCGTCAAGATTCTCTATCCCAACGATTCCAAGCGCGCCGGAAAACAGCTGCGGGTCAAGCAGCAGTATGTGCTGGTCTCCGCCTCCCTGCAGGATCTGCTGCGGAAATATGAGCAGCGCCATGGCCAGGATTATTCCACCTTCCCCCAGGAGGTTACGGCCCAGCTGAATGACACCCATCCCGTCATGGCTATTCCGGAGCTGATCCGCCTGTTGGGCCTGCGGGGCGTGGATTTTGAAAACGCCTTCGTCCTCGCTCAGCAAACCTTTGCTTACACGAATCATACCGTCATGCAGGAGGCCCTGGAAAAATGGGATCTGCCCCTGCTGTCCTCCGTCTGCCCGGAGATCGTGGCCATCATGCGCCAAATTGACGCCCGTTTCAAGGCGGAGATGAAGCAGCTGGGCAAAGAAGTGCTGCCGGATCGGTGCATCATCGAGGGCCGCCGGGTCCATATGGCCCAGCTGGCGGTCTATGCCACCCATGCCACCAATGGCGTGGCGGAGCTGCATTCCCAGATTCTGAAGGATGATCTGTTCTCCAAATGGTTCGAGATTTACCCGGATCGCTTCCAGAATAAAACCAATGGCATCACCCAGCGGCGCTGGCTGGGGCTGTGCAATCCGGAGCTCTGCGCCCTGATCGAGAGCCGGGTTGGCGCCGGCTTCGAGACGGATCTGGACCGGCTGCAGGGCTTGATTCCTCTCCTCGACGATACCCTGTGCCAGGAGTTTATGGCCGTCAAGCGGGCGAAGAAGGCGCAGCTGGCCGCAGAAATCGAGAAAAGGGAATCCATCTCCCTTTCCCCAGACATGGTTTTCGATGTACAGGTGAAACGGCTGCACGAATATAAGCGCCAGTTCATGAATGCCCTGTCCATCCTGGCCATCTATCAGTCCCTGAAGCAGGGCGAGCTGCAGGATTTGCCTCCCGTCGCCTTTATCTTCGGCGCCAAGGCTGCTCCCGGCTATGCCCGGGCCAAGGCGGTCATCTACTGGATCAATCAAATCGCCGCTTTGGTGAACAACGATCCCGACGTGGCCGGCCGGTTGAAGGTCGTCTTTGTGCAGAATTACAATTGCTCCTGGGCGGAGAAGATCATCCCCGCGGCGGATATCTCTGAGCAAATCTCCCCCGCCGGCACGGAGGCCTCCGGGACGGGAAATATGAAGCTGATGCTGAATGGCGCGGTCACCCTGGGGACCTTTGATGGCGCCAATGTAGAGATCACGGAGGAGGCTGGCCGGGAAAATGAGTATATCTTCGGCGCCACGGTGGCGGAGCTGAATACCCTGAAGGAAGGCTACGATCCCCAGGCCATTTACGACGCCAATCCCGCCATCCGCGCCGCACTGGACACCCTGGATGATGGCACCTTCCCGGAGATCCCCGGTTTCGCCCCCGGGCAGGAGGGCGCCCTGGCAGAGCTGAAGCAGGCCATCCTGAAGGGCGCCAGCTGGCATGCTCCGGATCACTATTTCGTCCTGCAGGATTTCCCCTCCTATCTGGAGGCGAAGCTGGCCGCCATTTCCGACGCCGGACATCATCCCCTGGTCTTTGCCCGCAAGTGCCTCATGAACGTCGCCACCGCCGGCAAGTTCTCCTCCGATCGCACCATTCGCCAATATGCCCAGGAGATCTGGCAGGTGGAGGAAATTACTGATTGATTTATTTTTCTGTGTTCTTTATCCGTCCTCCCTTTGGGGAGGACGAGTTTTTTGTCAAAAAACACCATTGACGAAATTCCCCCCTCCTGCTAAAATTTGTGCATCAGGAAAGGAATGGAATTTATTTTTGAGGAGATGATGGATCATGATGTCCAGGCGTTTCGGTTCCCTTCTGCTGGTTTGCCTGCTTCTGTTGGGCGTCTGTGTTTCCGCCCTGGCTGCCGGAGAGATGCAGCAGGGCTCCATGTATGTCAACACTGCCAATGGCAAGGCCCTGCGTTTCCGCTCTTCCAAGTCCACCTCGGCGGATAATGTGCTGACCGAGATTCCCTATGGCACCAAGGTTTACGTCCTGGACTGGGATAGCACCTGGGCCAAGATTCGTTATAACAGCGCCGTAGGCTATGTGGTGAAGAAGCATTTGTCCATCGCCCGGCCCGATTCCTACGAGGCCGTCCAGGCCGAACGGGCGGAGCAGGAAGCCATCAAGGAGCAGGAAAAGGCTGTGAAAACTGCCAACAGCAAGTTGGATCATTCCAAGCTGAAAAAGGTGGATGCCTATGATGTCACCGTCCGAACCGGGGTGGAGGATTTGGCCGCCAACCTGTATGCCAAGGCGGATCTGACCTCCGAGGTGCTGGTTGCCTACGAGGAAGGGACCCGTCTGGAGGTCACCGCCAAGAACAAGGATTGGGCCCTGGTTTATCATGGCGGCACCGAGCGTACTGGCTATATGCTCCTGGAGGATCTGGAAGAGGATCTGGTGGAGGACGAGATTCTGGAAGACGATTGATTCTGAGACACAGGAAAACGGCGCGGAACTTTCCCGCGCCGTTTTCCTGTGCTTTGTTTTTTATTCTCCTTGGGCAATGGCGTCCAGCGTGTGCCATCCCAGCACCGCGCATTTCACCCGGGCGGGCATGTGGCTAACGTCGATCAGCGCCCCCGCCTCCTCCAGCTGTTCAATCTCCTCGTCCGTAACCTTGCCGGTAATCATCCGCCGGAAGATCTCCGAAAGCCGCTCCGCTTCCTCCTGGGTCTTCCCGATGATCAGGTCCAGCATGATGTCCGCCGAGGCCTGGGAAATGGCGCAGCCGTCGCCCACAAAGCCGCCGTCCACAATCTTCCCATCCTCCAGTCGCAGCTGCAGGGTAATATCGTCACCGCAGCTGGGGTTGACGCCCCGTTTTTCCACATTGGCCCCCGGCACCTCCCGTTTGTGGGCCGGGCGCAGGTTATGGTCGTTGATAATCTCCCGATAAAAGCTATTCTGCATATCCCATTCTCCCCCGCACGGAGCGAAGGCTCTCCGCCAGGCGGTGAATCTCCTCCTCCGTGTTGTAAAACATGATGCTGGCCCGGACGGTGGATCGGACGCCTAAATGCTGCATCAAGGGCTGGGCGCAATGGTGCCCCGCCCGGATGCACACGCCGTCGCTGCTCAAAATCTCCGCTACGTCGTGGGGATGCACGCCCTCCATGGTGAAGGTAAAGATGCCATGGTGGTCCTCCGCCTTCTCCGCGCCGATCATCTCCAGGTAGGGCACGGCCTGCAGCGCCTCCATGGCGGTCCGGCTCAGCGCCTCCTCCCGGGCCTGAATCCATTCAAACCCCAGCTCGTTGTAATAATCAATGGCTGCAGCCAGCCCCGCCGCGCCGGCAGCGTTCACCGTGCCGGCCTCGAACTTGTGGGGCAGCTCCGCCCAGGTGGCCCCGTCCCGGGTTACATATTCGATCATCTCGCCGCCCCGCAGGAAGGGAGTCATCTTTTCCAGCAGCTCCTTCCGGCCGTACAGCACGCCAATGCCCATGGGGCCACACATCTTGTGGCCGGAAAAGGCCAGGAAGTCCACTCCCAGCTCCCTCACGTTGACCGGCAGATGGGGCACGCTCTGGGCCCCGTCGCAGACGAAGATGGCCCCCGCCTCGTGGGCGATCTGGGCGAACCGCTGGATGGGATATGCCCGGCCCAGCACGTTGCTCAGCTGCGTCATGGCGACGATCCGGGTCCGCCCGTTCAGCTGCGCCCGGAAGGCCTCCTCCGAGATGGAGCCGTCGGCCTCGCATTCCAGGAAGCGAATCCGAGCCCCCACCCGCTCCGCTGCCATCTGCCAGGGCAGGAAATTGCTGTGGTGCTCCACGATGGACACCAGAATTTCGTCCTCCGCCTGCAGAAAGCTGCCGTAGCTGTAAGCAATCAGGTTCATGCTCTCGGAGGCGTTTCTTGTAAAGATGATCTCCTCCGTGCTCTCCGCCCCCAGGAAGGCCCGTACCTTTTCCCGGGCGTTTTCGTAGGCGGCGGTGGCCTCCTGGCTCAGCTCGTAGAGCCCCCGCAGAGGATTGGCGTTATATTTTCTGTAGAAATCCCCTTCCGCCTGAATGACGCATGCCGGCTTCTGGGCTGTGGCGGCGCTGTCCAGATAGGCGATATCCTTTCGCTCCTGGATCAGGGGAAAATCCGCCCGGATGTCCCTGTTCATGCGTCCTTTTCCTCCGTTCCCAGCAGCCTATCCCGGACGCCGGCGTCCGGAATCTTCCGGATCACGGCTTCCACCCGGGCCTTCGCCATCATCCGCTCCACCTCCTCCGGGCTTAATCCCCGGGTTTGCAGGTAGAAGCTCAGGTTCTCATCCAGCCGGCCAATGGAGGCACCGTGGTTGCCCACCACGTCTTCCTCCGCGCAGAGGATCACCGGCACGCTGCGGTTCCGCACCTGGGGGTCCAGCAGCAGCACTTCCTCCATCTCGTTGCCCACGGCGCCCTTGCAGCCCTTGCGCAGGTCGATGGTTCCCCGCAGAATCTTCTGGCTCTCCCCGCTCATGACGCCGGAGGCGTTGATCTGGCTTTCCGTCTTCCTGCCCAGATGGATGGCTTCCACGTTCATGTCCAGCACATCCGCCTCCGCCAGGCGGTATCCAATCTCCGCCGCGAAGGAGCTGCCGTCCCCCGCCAGCTCGGCGGTGCAGTTATCGTACACCGGGCCGCCCCCCAGGATCACGCGATACCATTCAAACCGGGCGCCCGAGCCGCAGCGGACATGAATGTCGTTCACTCGCTGGCCGCCGGCGGTGGAAACCTGAATCAGCTTCAGGGTCGCCCCCTCCGCCAGCTCCGCCTGCCACCTCCAGCTATCTTCGCCGTTTTCCAGGATCACCGTCCGCTCCTCCTGGGGCGCCAGGGTAATCTTTTCTTCCCGTACCTTTTCCGGCAGGGAAACCTCCGTGCCGTTGCCCCCCAGCCAGCCAAAGGTTTTAGCGATCGGGGTATTCACTGTTGCCATTATCCGATCGCCCCCTTCATTTCAATCCGAATCAGGTTGTTCATCTCAACCGCGTATTCCAGCGGCAGCTCCTTGCTGACGTTCTCCGCGAATCCGCTGACGATCAGTGCCCGAGCTTCCTCTTCGCTGACGCCCCGGCTCATCAGGTAAAACACCGCCTCGTCGGAGATGCGCCCGATGCGGGCTTCGTGCCCGATGTCGGCCTGGCTGGTCCGCACGTCCATGGCCGGAATCGTGTCCGACCGGGAAACATCGTCCACCATTAGGCTCTGGCAGCTGACGGCGGATTTGCTGTTTTCCGCCTTCGGATTCACCACCACCGCGCTGCGGAAGGTGCTGATGCCCCCGTCCTTGGAGATGCTACGGGTGTTAACGTAGCTGGAGGTATCCGGCGCGTTGTGCACCACCTTGCAGCCCGTGTCCAGGTTCTGGCCCTTGCCCGCGAAGGTAACGCCGGTAAACTCGCTCCGGGCCCCCTTCCCGTTCAGCACGCTCATGGGGTACAGATAGCTGACGTGGCTGCCGAAGCTGCCGGAAATCCATTCCACCTTGCCGCCCTCTTCGACCCGGGCCCGCTTGGTGTTCAGGTTGTACATATTCTTGGACCAGTTTTCGATGGTGGAATAGCGCAGGGTCGCGTTCTTCGCCACGAAGAGCTCCACGCAGCCCGCGTGCAGGTTGGCCACGTTATATTTCGGCGCGCTGCAGCCCTCGATGAAATGCAGGTATGCCCCTTCCTCTACGATGATCAGCGTGTGCTCAAACTGGCCGGCCCCCGCCGCGTTCAGCCGGAAATAGCTCTGCAGCGGAATTTCGACGCTGACGCCGCTGGGCACGTACACGAAGCTGCCGCCGCTCCAGACGGCCCCGTGCAGCGCGGCGAATTTATGATCCGTCGGGGGCACCAGCTTCATGAAATGCTCGTGAATCATGTCGCCGTATTCCCCATGGAGGGCGCTTTCGATGTCCGTATATACGACCCCCAGCTTCGCCACATCCTCCCGGATGTTGTGGTACACGACCTCAGAGTCGTACTGGGCGCCCACTCCCGCCAGGGAGGCCCGCTCTGCCTTGGGGATGCCCAGTCGGTCAAAGGTGTTCCGGATGTCGTCCGGCACATCCTCCCATCGGGTGTTCATCCGTTGAGCGTTGGGGCGCACATAGGTGGCGATATGATCCATATCCAGCCCCTCGATGGAGGGGCCCCAATCCGGCATGGCCGTCTGGTTGAAAATCTCCAGGCTCTTCAGCCGGAATTCCCGCATCCATTCCGGGTCGTTTTTCTCTTCCGAGATCTGCTGTACAATCTCCTTCGTCAGGCCGTCGATCCGGTAGCTGTCCCGATCCTCGTATCGAAAATCGTAAAACGCCCGGTTAACGTCCTGCACCTGGGTCTTTTCGTCCGTCATCCTTCGTTCACCTCAAACCGGCTGAAGCCATCCCGGCTGATCTCCTCGATCAGCTCCGGCCCGCCTTCCTTCACGATGCGCCCGCTGACCAGCACGTGCACCCGGTCCACCTTCAGGGCGGAGAGGATGGCCGCGTTGTGGGTAATAATCAGCAGGCTGGCCTTTTCGTTCTTCCGGAATTCCTCCACCCCGCGACTCACGGTGCGTACCGCGTCCACGTCCAGGCCGGAGTCCGTCTCGTCCAGAATGGCCAGGCTGGGCTTCAGCAGCAGCATCTGCAGAATCTCCGCCTTTTTCTTTTCCCCGCCGGAGAAGCCCACGTTCAGATCCCGCTCGCCGTAGCTCTCGTCCATGCTCAGGGCGGCCAGCGTCTCCTTCACTTCCTTGTGGAAAACCCAGGGGCGCAGCTTCTCCCCCTTGCCCTGCTCGATGGCCGTGCGGATAAAGTTTTCCAGGCTGATGCCCGGCACCTCTACCGGGTTCTGGAAGCTGAGGAAAAGTCCTGCGCCCGCTCGCTGGCTGACGCTTTTTTCCAGCAGATTCTCCCCTTTGAAGGACACTTCGCCCCCCAGTATCGTATATCTCGGATCCCCCATCAGAGCGCCAGCCAGGGTGGATTTCCCCGCGCCGTTCGGGCCCATCAGCACATGGGTTTCTCCTTCGCCAATCTCCAGATCCACGCCCCGCAGGATCTCCTTTTCCTCCGCCGCCGCGCGCAGCCCGGAAACTGAAAGCAAACTGTTCGCCATTGCAATAACTTCCTCCCAAAAACATACCAGTTAAATAGGCAATGGACATCATATCACGAAATGGCGGCCATGACAAGGCGAATTGACGAAAAAAGGTAAATATGATACTTTTAATAGGAAGGAAATCAAAGCCTCTCTGCCAGGAGGGCGGTGGAAGAAAACCATCGGAAGCGGTCCGCCGCACGAAATGCCTTCCCTCGGCTTCCTGTCCTTCCGCGCTGCTTTTGTGGCGCCATCTTCAGAAGCGAGGACAAAACACAGATGACTCACTCGATCTCCATTGCCGAAAATCTGTCCGCCATTCAGTCCAGAATCGGCGCCGCCTGCCAGCGGGCTGGCCGTTCTCCCCAGGAGGTGCGGCTCATCGCCGTCAGCAAAACCAAGCCCTTCTCCGCCGTCCAGGCCGCCCAGGCTGTGGGCATGGTGGATTTTGGCGAAAATTATGTGCAGGAGCTGACGGAGAAAATCCATGCCTGGCAAGCCCTGCCCCCGCAAGCTCAGCAGCCTGTCCGATGGCATATGATCGGCCATCTGCAAAAGAATAAGGTGAAGTATCTGATCGGCAACGTCGCCTTGATTCACTCCGTGGACTCTTTGCCCCTTGCGGAGTGCATTGAAAAGGAAGCCGCCAAGCAGGATGCGTTACTGAATATTCTCCTGGAGATCAACGCCGCGGCCGAGGAGAGCAAATGGGGTTTCTCCCTGGCCGAAGCCATGGACGCCGCCCGCGCGGTCGCTTCCCTGCCGCATCTGCGGCTGCAGGGGCTGATGACCTCCGCGCCCTTTACGGAGGATCCGGAAAGCAATCGGCCCTATTTCCGTTCCATGAAGGAGCTCTCCCGGGAGATGCATTCCCTGGGCCTGTTCTCCTTCGGTTCGGAGCCTTTTCCCTTCCCCATTCTCTCCATGGGCATGTCTGGGGATTTCGAGGTCGCCATCGAGGAGGGCGCTACCATGGTCCGCGTCGGCACCAGCATTTTCGGCGCCAGGGATTATTCCTCCAAATGACCGCCGCTTCTTGCGATAAACATATCCTTATTTTTCCTTGGATTCCCGCCAGAGGCTTAGAATCAAGGAGATCAGGAACATGGGGAAGCCGATGATCCCGGCCGGAATCCACCAATCGACGCAAAAATGCAGAAAGGCTTCCCAGGTATAATCTACGCGGAACCGGCTGCGGAACACCTCTGGATTGCGGGAGGTCATGAGCCCGATGACAAAAACGGCGATGAGCATAAAGCCCACGAAGATGAACACAGTGGCTGATTTATGATCCTTACGCATGGCATTCCCTCTCCTGGCAAAAAACTATGATTGTTCAAACGAGCTTCCGTTTGCGTTCGATTCGAACCGCGATTAAGGTAGCACAATCTATCGCTCCCTGTCAACGAAAAAAAGGGAAGCTTCCGCCTCCCGAAAGACATATTTCTTTGATAACCATTCAGTCGTGCGAAGAGATGTTTTACTCCCGCGCGCATACGGCTGAACAGCTCACTTTCCAATTACGCCTAGCTTATGCAGCGGCTGGTGCAGCGCGCTCATCAGAATGGGCGCGGCAATGGTCGCAAACGCCGCGTTGATCGAGGATGCGGGCAGCTTGCTCAGCAGGGAGGCCACCGCCCCGTCGCTGGTCAGCCCCTTTACGGTAATGCCCATCACATAGGTTTTCAGCATGTACAGCGCCACATAGGTCACCGCGCCGGCCAGCGCGCCTACCACCAGCAGCACATAATCCTTCTGCTCCAGCTTGCTCTTCCGAATGGCCTTGAAGCTGATCAACCCGGCCACCAGCGCGATGGCGCCCTTGGAAACCAGCGTAATCAACCCCTCCAGGCCGTATCCCGCGATGAGATCATACAGAAAATTGCCCAGCCCCGCGGTCACAAACCCAGCCCAGGGGCCAAGAATAAACCCGCACAGCACGCACAGCGCGTTGCTGATGGCAATCTGGGACCCCAGGAAAGGAAACCGAATATAATTTGCCACGAAGGCCAGGGCAGTCATCAGCCCATAGGCCGTCAGCCGATAGGTCTTGCTGGTCGTAAGCGATCTGGTACTCATGTTTACACAACTCCTTTCACCCTTTAGGTTGGGAGCATTATACGCCGAATATGGTCATCTGAAAATGATCAGAATAAAAGTTTTTTATATAACCAGTTTGAAGGATCTCACATCCCCATTTCGTTCGGCATTCGTTTTGCTCTCATGTAAGAACACCGGCGCGTTTCGCGCCGGTGTTCTTGGTTTTTACAGCACCTTGTTGAGAAATTCCTTCGTCCGGGCCTGCTGCGGGTTGCCGAAAATTTGGTCCGGCGTCCCCTGCTCTAAAATCTTGCCCCCATCCAGGAACAGCACCCGATCCGCCACCTCCCGGGCGAAGCCCATCTCATGGGTGACGCAGACCATGGTCATGCCGCTGTTTGCCAGCTCTCGCATGACGTCCAGCACCTCCCCGACCATCTCCGGGTCCAGGGCGGAGGTAGGCTCGTCGAAGAGCATCACCTCGGGATCCATGCATAGCGCCCGCACGATGGCCACCCGCTGCTTCTGGCCGCCGGAGAGCTGCGCCGGGTATCCGTTGGCCTTGTCCTCCAGCCCGACTCGCTTCAGCAGCTCCATGGCCTTCTTTTCCGCCTCCGCCTTGCTCAGATGCCCTGTGCGGACCGGCGCCAGCGTCAGGTTTTTCAATATCGTCATGTTGGGAAACAGATTAAAGTGCTGAAAAACCATGCCCATCCGCTGGCGCATCTTGTCGATGTCCGTCTTGGCGTCGGTCATGGACACGCCGTCGAACAGAATCTCTCCGCTGGTAGGAATCTCCAGCAGGTTCAGGCACCGCAGGAAGGTAGATTTCCCGCTGCCGGAGGGGCCGATGAACACGACGCATTCGCCCTTCTCCACCTCCAGGTCCACGCCCTTCAGCACTTCCAGCCCTTCGAAGTTTTTCTTTAAATCCTTAACGACGATCACTTGCCCGCAGCCTCCTCTCAAAAATTCCCAGCAGCCAGGTGAAGATCATGACCAGAATCAGATAGATCACCGCGGCGCCGATGTAGGGGAACATGGCTTCATAGGTCCGGCTGACGATGCCCTTCGCGGCGTACAACAGCTCCTGCCCGCCGATGACGGAAATCAGGCTGGTGTCCTTCAGCAGCACGATGAACTCGTTGCCCAGGGCCGGCAGAATGCTCTTGATGGCCTGAGGCACGACGATAAACCGCATGGTGTCCACATAATTGAGTCCCAGGCTGCGGCCGGCTTCCATCTGTCCCTGATCCACCGCCATGAGGCCGCCCCGGATGATCTCCGCCGTATAAGCACCGGAGTTGATGCCCAGGGTCAGGGCGCCGATGAGGGAAAATTCCCGGCTGCTGGAGAAGATGACGAAGCCCATAATCAGCAGCTGAACCATCATGGGCGTCCCGCGAATCACCGTAACGTAAACCTTGAAGATCGCGTTCATCACGCCCAGCACGGGATTCTTGTGCCCCGGGCGCTGCTGGTCATGAGCTGTGCGAACCACCGCCACCAGCACGCCCAGCGCGATGCCCAAAATCAGGGCCAATACCGTAACATACAGCGTGGTTCCCACGCCGTTCAGGTATTGCTGCCAGCGGTTCTTCTCGATGAAGGCCTGGTAGAAATAGACGTAGAATCTTTGCCAGCCGCTGACCGGGTCTCCCGCCATGATCAGCGCTTTCCATGCGGTATAGTTTTCCAAAAAGGATTCCTCCTTGATCGTTTGTCCGTTATACGCGGAAAAACGGGCGGCTTTTTACACCGCCCGTTCAACGTACCGGTATTATTCGTTGTACTTCAGGATCAGGGCTTCCACCGTTCCGTCTTCCTTCAGGTCAGCCAGCACAGCGTTGATGGCTTCCACCAGGGCGGTGTTCCCCTTGTTGACACCGAAGGCGAAGCTTTCGGGCTCGTAGGAGGTGGGCTGAATACCCAGGCCAGGGATCTGCTTCACGTAGGCATTGCCCACTGCGTCGTCCAGCAGCACGCAGTCCACCTGACCATTCTGCAGCGCCTGGAAGGCCAGAGAATAGGTCTCGTACTTGGTCACGTTCGCGCCATAATCATCCTCGGCGTAAATCTGACCGGTGGTGCCGCTCTGAACGCCGATGATCACGTCCTTCAGCTGATCCTCTGTCACCGCACCGTCCTTGCTGACGATGGCCTGGGTAATGGTGGTGTAGGAATCGGTGAAATCGTAAATCAGCTTCCGCTCTTCCGTCACCGTAACGCCGGAAACCACCGCGTCGGACTTGGCGCCCTGGTCCACCCGGGCCGCCAGCAGCGCGCCATCAAAATCCATGGGAACAGCTTCCGCCTCCAGGCCGATCTTTTCCATGATCAGGGCGATCAGCTCCGGCTCGATGCCGATGATGTTGTCGTCATCATCCCGATACTCAAAGGGCGGAAAATCGGGGCTGGTAGAATAAAGGAACTTGCCCGCCTCAATCGTCTGGATCCCCTCCGCGCAGGCGGCCGCCAGGCTCAGAATCATGCACAGGGCCAACAGGCTCGCAATCAGCTTTTTCATCTTCAACTTCCTCCATCTTAATGCTTATTCTCCCCTCCCGGAGGGCTCTCCGAGAGGATTGGCGCAAGTATAGCACTGGGAAAACCCCTTGTCAATAGAAAATTTGCATTTTTATGCACGAATTTATGAATTTATTGTATATATGCGTGCTCTCTTGCATAAATACAGTGTAAAAACAGGCCTCCTTCTCCCTTTGGGGGAGAAAGAGGCCCGTCGTTTCCTTATCCTTCCGTGTTATGGCTCCGCGCCTTGGCCCGCAGCTGGTGGTCCAGCTGCCGTTTGCGCATCCGCAGGTGCTGGGGCGTAATCTCCAGCAGCTCATCATCGTCGATGAACTCCAGGCATTCCTCCAGCGTCAGGGGATGGACGGAGATCAGCCGCATAGCGTCCTCCGAAGCGGAGGCGTTCCGCATGTTGGTGACATGCTTGGCCTTGCAAACATTGACCACCAGATCCCCCGGCCGGGCGTTCTGGCCACAAATCATGCCGGCATAGACGTTCTCTCCTGCGCCGATGAACAGGCTGCCCCGCTCCTGGCTGTAGAACAGGCCATAGCTGGTGGTCACCCCGGTTTCGAAGCAGATCAGTGCCCCCGCGTTCCTGTGCGGGATATCCCCTTTCACGGGCTCGTACCGTTCGAACACGGAGCTCATGATGCCCTCGCCCCGGGTGTCCGTCATGAACTCGCTACGATAGCCGAACAGGCCCCGGGAGGGAACCAGGAATTCCATCCGTACCCGGTCCGTTCCGCTCATTTCTACCAGGGTGCCCCGCCGGCGGCCGATCTTTTCAATCACCGCCCCGGCGCTGGCCTGGGGCGTATCCACCACCAGCCGCTCGATGGGCTCGCATTTCACGCCGTCGATGGTCTTGAAGATGACCTGGGGCTTGGAAACCGCGAATTCGTATCCCTGGCGGCGCATGTTTTCGATCAGGATGGAAAGATGCAGCTCGCCCCGACCGCACACCTCGAAGGCGTCCGTGCTCTGGGTATCGTTGACCCGCAGGCTCACGTCCGTCTGCAGCTCCCGCATCAGCCGGGCCCGCAGATGCCGACTGGTGACATACTGCCCTTCCCGGCCGGCGAAGGGGCTATCGTTGACGGAGAAGGTCATGGTCACGGTGGGCTCGCTGATCTTTACGAAGGGTAGGCCCTCCACGCAGGCAGGGTCGCACACCGTATCGCCGATGGAGATATCCTCCGCGCCGTACAGGGCTACGATGTCTCCCATGCCCACCTCCGGGGCGTTGACTCGCTTCAGCCCGTCATACTGGAACAGGCCGCCCAGCCGCCACACGGGGCTGGTGACGCCGGTTTCCAGGTTGGTATGCACCACGTTCATGCCTTCCGTGAACTTGCCCCGCACCACGCGGCCCACGCCGATGCGTCCCACGTATTCGGAGTAATCGATGGTGGAAATCAGCACCTGGGCCGGGCCCTCCGCGTCCCCTTCCGGAGCGGGAATGTATTTCAAAATAGCGTCGAACAGGGGCCGCAGGTCTTCTCCCGGCTGCTCCAGATCCAGGGTTGCCGTGCCCTTCCGGGCGGAAACGTATAGGATGGGATTCTCGATGGTGGTCTCGTCCGCCTCCAGGTCGATCAGCAGATCCAGAATCTCGTTCACCACCTCGTCGCATCGGGCGTCGGGCCGATCCACCTTGTTGATGACGATCAGCACCTTCAGCTTCAGTTCCAGCGCCTTCCGCAGCACGAAGCGGGTCTGGGGCATGGGGCCTTCAAAGCTGTCCACCAGCAGCAGCACGCCATCCACCATTTTCAGCACCCGCTCCACCTCGCCGCCGAAGTCCGCGTGGCCGGGGGTGTCCACGATGTTGATCTTGGTCTTGCCGTAATGCACGGCGGTGTTCTTGCTCAGGATGGTGATGCCCCGCTCCCGCTCCAGGTCATTGGAGTCCATGACCCGGTCCACGGTCTGCTGGTTTTCCCGATAAACACCGCCCTGCTTCAGCATCTGGTCCACCAGGGTGGTTTTGCCATGGTCTACGTGTGCGATGATCGCGATGTTTCGAATATCTTCCCGAACCATTTTTCTTTTCTTCTTCCTTCCTCTTCTTGCCTTCCATGTCGGCCTGAACTTTCCAGGCCGCGCCCATCCATCTATTTGCCTTTTTATCTGTCCGCCGTGTCCTTCAGCTGCAGGCCTTCGTTGTTTTCGCAGGCCAGGCGAATGCTCCATTCGTTTTCGAACAGCAGCACGTCCCGCCCATGGCTGTCCTTCGCCCGGCCGGAGGTGGAGGTCAGCTTCAGGTCCTCCACGGGCTTCGGGGTTTCCACCACCCAGCGGACAAACCGGAAGGGCATCCCTTCCATCACGATCTCTACCTGATATTCCGTCTTCAGCCGGTGCTCCAGCACCTCGAATTGCAGCATGCCGACCACGCCGACCATGAATTCCTCCCGGCCGGTTTCCGTCCGCAGGAAGGTCTGTATCGCGCCCTCCTCCGCCAGCTGGTTAATGCCCTTCTGGAATTGCTTTCGCTTCATGCTGTCCAGGGGTCGCACCCGATTGAAGAATTCCGGCGCGAAAACCGGGATGTTGGCGTAATGCATCTTGGGCCCGGTGCTCAGGGTGTCTCCCAGGCGATAGATGCCGGGGTCGAACAGCCCGATGATATCCCCGGCCCAGGCCTCCTCCACGGCTTCCCGCTCGTCCGCCATGAACTGCTGGGGCTGCTTTAGGGCCACAGGCTTTCCTGTGCCGCTGTGCCAAACCTCCATGCCCTTTTCAAAGGCACCGCTGACGATGCGCATAAAGGCCAGCCGATCCCGGTGGGCAGGATTCATATTGGCCTGAATCTTAAAGATAAATCCGGAGAAATAAGGCTCCTGGGGCCCAATCATGCCCAGATCGCTCTCCCGGGGCAGGGGCGGAGGCGTGAAGCTCAGGAACCGGTCCAGGAAGGGTTCTACGCCGAAATTGGTAACGGCGGAGCCGAAGAACATGGGGGTCAATTCCCCGTTTCGCACCTTCTCCAGGTCGAAGGGATCCCCCGCCTCGTCCAGCAGCTCGATCTCCTCGCTCAGCCGGTCCCGATAATGCTTGTCCAGCACCTTTTCCAGCGCCGGATCGTCCACTGCCAGATCCGTCTTTTCCACCATGGTCTTGCCATGATCCCCGCCGGTGTATATCTCTACCATCTTCGTGTCCCGATGATATACCCCCTGGAAATCCCCGTCCACGCCGATGGGCCAGTTGATGGGGCAGGAGCGAATGCCCAGCACCTGCTCCAGCTCCTCCATCAGGGCGAAGGGATCCTTGGCCGCCCGGTCCATCTTGTTGACGAAGGTAAAGATGGGAATATTCCGCATCCGGCAAACCTTGAACAGCTTGATGGTCTGGGCCTCCACACCCTTGGCCGCGTCCAGCAGCATGACCGCCGCGTCCGCCGCCACCAGCACCCGGTAGGTATCCTCCGAGAAATCCTGATGCCCCGGGGTGTCCAGAATATTGATGCGATAGCCGTCGTAGACGAATTGCATGGCGGAAGAGGTCACGGAAATGCCGCGCTGCTTCTCGATCTCCATCCAGTCGGAGGTGGCGTGCTTGTCCGTCTTCCGGGCCTTGACGCTGCCAGCGCTGCGAATGGCGCCGCCGTAGAGCAGCAGCTTCTCCGTCAGCGTGGTTTTGCCCGCGTCCGGGTGTGAAATAATCGCGAAGGTTCGCCGCTTCTCCACCTCTTCGCGCAGCAAGTTCTGAAAGGCTTCCGTGTCCTTCTCCGGCAGCATCCAATCCCTCCTTCTTCCTGGGTCACAACAAGCCTTGATTTTACGCTTTCTCCCGCTTGTTTGTCAAGAATTTCACGCCCAATCGCAAAAAAATCCCCGCTTTCGCGGGGAATGTAGTGAATCATCGCATCCTTGGCTCATGGATGAACAAAGGTTCCCATCTCGTCGCCCTCCAGAACCTTGATCAGGTTTTCCGGATCGTCCAGCCCGAAAACGCGAACCATGGGCACCTTGTTTTCCGCGCACAGGGCAAAGGCGGAAGCATCCATTACCTTCAGCCCCTTCGCCAGGGCGTCGGCGTAGGTAATGTCTTTAATCAGGGTAGCAGTGGGATCCTTGGCCGGGTCCGCCGTGTATACGCCGTCGATGTTCTTGGCCATCAGCACTGCGTCCACTTCCATTTCGATGGCCCGCAGGGCGACGCCGGAGTCCGTGGAAAAGAAGGGATTTCCAGTTCCGCAGGCAAAGAGAACCACTCTGCCCTCGCTGAGATGCCGCCGGGCCGCCATGGCATTGAAGGGCTCCGCGAAGCGGGTCATATCCACCGCGCTCTGCACCACCGCATCCAAGCCTTCCTTCCGCAGCGCGTCCGCCACGCAAAGGCAGTTGATCACTGTACCCAGCATGCCCATCTGATCCGCCGTCACGGCGTCCATATTCGCGGAGGGGCCTTGCCGTCCGCGCCAGATATTGCCAGCGCCGATGACGATACCGATCTCCACGCCCATGTCGTGCATCCGGCGAATGATCTTCGCCACCCCATTCACCTTTTCAAAATCGAACAGATCGTGATCCGCCTTCAAGGCTTCTCCGCTCAGCTTTAACAGCACGCGATGATAAACAGCCATCGATTCCAACCTCCTCCCCCTCTCGGGGTTTCTGCAGGCATTATATCACAGCATTTTTGGATTTTCCATCCCCGCGTCGGTACATTTTCCTTGGGGAGCGTGTTTTCGTTTAGGAAAAAGAAATTCCCGCTTCTTGCCCTTTCAGGCATTCAATCGTTCTTCTCATCTCCGCCGCAGGATCTCTCCGTATACAAAACCCTTCACAAGCTCATCCCCCGTCCAGTCCAGTTTTAGCCCACCTGGCTTTTCTGTGGTCGCTTCCTCTCCGGCGGTTTCAGCCCCCAGCGGTTCCCAATCCTCATGGCAGGGGTCCAGGCCTTCCATGGATATTCCTTCCAGACTGCCGGAGGGCAGGGCGTAGGGATCGTCATGGCAGGGATCTTTTCCCTCCATGGATTCGCCCCCCAGGCTGCCCACAGGAATCTCCGCAGGATCATCATGGCAGGGATCCACCCCTTCCATGGATTCAGCTTCCTGGCTGTACAGATGGGGAAATTCCTGCTGCATCCGTGCCTCCATGGCCGGTCCCAGGGAGGGAGTCTGTGCTGCTGAATTCCTTCCCGCTTTCCCATTCACTTTGATCGTCTGCTTGCTTTTTCCCGCGCCCTTCCGCGCGCCGCCGCGCATCGCAGCGCTGAAAATCCAGAGGAGGATCAGGAAGAAGAATACACCCATTCCTTCCATGCTCATCCCTCCTTGTTCTCCGGATCAATTTCACCGGTCAGCATTTTACTTCTTTCCCTGGGCGTCCGGCGCGGTCTGGGGCGCGCTGGCCTTGGCGATGGATTCCCGCATCTCCGTGTCCGCCACGGTGTTCTTCATGTTGTAGTAGTCCATCACGCCCATCTTGCCTTCCCGCAGGGCGGTAGCCATGGCCTTCGGCACTTCCGCTTCTGCTTCCACCACCTTGGCCCGCATCTCCTGCACGGAGGCCTTCATTTCCTGCTCCCGGGCCACGGCCATGGCTCGGCGCTCCTCCGCCTTGGCCTGGGCGATGCGCCGATCCGCCTCCGCCTGGTCCATCTGCAGCTGGGCGCCCACATTCCGGCCCACGTCCACGTCCGCGATGTCGATGGACAGAATTTCATAGGCCGTGCCAGCGTCCAGGCCCTTGCTCAGCACCGTGCGGCTGATCAGGTCCGGGTTTTCCAGCACTTCCTTGTGGGTCTCGGAGGAGCCGACAGTGGTCACGATGCCTTCGCCGACCCGGGCGATGACGGTTTCTTCTCCAGCGCCACCTACCAGCCGCTCGATATTGGTGCGCACGGTGACCCGGGCCTTGGCCCGCAGCTCAATGCCGTCCTTGGCGATGGCCGCCACCACCGGGGTTTCGATCACCTTCGGGGTAACGCTCATCTGCACCGCCTGGAAAACATCCCGGCCCGCCAGGTCGATGGCACAGGCCTTTTCAAAGGCCATTTCGATGTTGGCCCGCTGGGCGGCGATCAGGGCGTTGATCACCCGGTCCACGTTGCCGCCCGCCAGGTAGTGAGTTTCCAGCTGGCTGATGTTCAGGTCCAGCCCCGCCTTCCGGGCCTTGATCAGGGGATAGACCAGCCGCTGGGGCTGAATCCGCCGGATCCGCATGCCCACCAGCGTGCCGATGGAAACGTGCACCCCGCTGGCCAGGGCGGTGATCCACAGCCCCATGGGCACAAAATGCAGGAAAATGGCCAAAACCACGATGGCCAGTACAATGATCAGGGGAATCAATACCATGCTCTCCATTTACTTTACCTCCGCGTTTGCTGCGGGAAAGAATCTTCTCCCCGCCAGTTTAAAATGTCATTCTCGTTTTTCTCTAAGGGCGATCCATGGAGCATCAACAAGAAATGATTAGCAGCTTGTTTTCGCTTTCTTCCAGTATTTATTTGCCGTGATTTTAGCATCCGTTTCTGAAGCATTGAACATTTGCATAAATGCTTCTATCGCTTTGGAAATGCTTGATCCAAGTAACTGAGCGGTTTCAACAAAAGTCTTTTTCTTCCCTTCCTCAATTCCGTAACACACGTTAACACCTCCACTTTTAGTTTTGACTTCAATCCCTCTGTATTTCTGAAGAAAACAGATCTGTCGAGGCATCTACAGGTTGTCCTTGGCCAGGAATTTTTCCCTTACCTTTAATTGCCAAATCCGCATCGTCTCCTTCCCTTATGCTGCAGGATATACCATTTCATTTCGCTTAACTCTCGCTTGGCACTTGACAATTCTGTAAACAATGTCTCGTCATAGTAATCGTTTTTCCCGAAACACTTACAGTCTCTCTGCGATGTTTTCCACACTGGAACTTCCATTGAATCCATGCGTATTTTAACCCCTTTAGGGTTACCCCGTCAACTGCTATGCTTGGACTTTGAATCACAAAATACTATTCACTGCAGCGGATGAGTCCGCGTAAAAACACGGTATCTTCTATCATAGATGTATTTTCCAGGTTCCAGAAATCATATTCTGCTTACTCAACTTGTTCCTTTCGAATACCGGAAGCCGTCTCCTCCACCATGTAGCAGTGTCCCAAGAGAAGACTTTTGGTAGAAGCAAACCGTTTTCATTGCACGCTTTTCAATCCATATGATATAATTTCTTATATTTTTTCGGGAGGCAAAGGAGGTATCAACTGCGGTGAGGTCAAGAATCACGACCAGCAGATTATTAACCATGATCCACGGAGCAACAACCTTCGAAGAAGCCACCGCCTACCATCAGACTGTTCCTGAACCCCAATTCAAGGACTATTTGTATGAACTGATGGTAAAGAAGGAACTCAATCCCAAGGATATCATTCAGCGCAGCGGTATTGAGCGGTCCTATTTTTACCATATTCTGAATGGCAACAAACACCCTGGCCGCAATATCATCATCCGGATTGGTCTTTGCATGCATGCATCTTTGCAGGAAATCAACCAGTTGCTTCGTTTGGCTGGTCTGTCAGGGCTTTATTCTCGTCGGAAGTGGGATGCCACCATTATCTACGCTATCAGCAAGAATTTCACTATGGAGGAAACCAACCATCTTCTGATCAGCGAGGGAGAAGAACCCTTATACAGAGAGGATCACAATGTCTGAAATCACTCCTGAAGTATGGGCCTCCTGCCCGCAGGTTATACGCTCTCGTTATCGATTTCTCTCTTGTCTCTCGGGGGAGGAGCATTACGCGGTAATGCTATGTCAAACGATAGCTACCGATAAAAAGGTAATCATCAAGGCCTCAGACAGTCTTGAAATCGCAGACCGACTACGGAAAGAAAACCAACTGCTCACGATGATCCATAGCCGGCAAGATCCCCGCGCGGATCTTTTTCCCCACGTGGTTGAGCTTTACCATGAGACAGAAAACTCATTTACCGTGCTGATCAGAGATTACGTCTCTGGCCATTCCATTGAGTCGCTGGTGGAATCTCGGCAAGATCGTCCAGGTCTACACCGAGAAAAAAGCATTCAGTACCTGAAAGAAGTGCTGAATCTGCTTTCCTTTCTTCATCATCTGGATCCTGTCATTATTCATCGTGATATCAAGCCACAGAATATCATTGTGGATGAATTGGATCACTGCCACCTGATCGATTTGGATATCGCCCGTTCACCCAATGATTGCAAAAATGCCCCCGATACCTTCATCATTGGCACCAGGCTGACAGCGCCACCAGAGCAGTTCGGATACCAGCAAACAAGCATTCGCAGCGACATCTACTCTGCAGGGGTATTGTTGCTTTACTGCATGACCGGTTCCTACTATCTTTCTGCTGCCAAGGAGTTGGATCCCTTTCTTCGAAGGATCGTGAAACATGCTACCAATTTCGATCCCAATCAGCGCTACGCCAGTGATGAAGCTATGTGCCGAGCCCTTGGACGGGCCTCCAAATTCTCTTTCTGGAATTCCAGGTAAGCGGTGGCTCTGCTTCGTCTGCCTTTAGTCTCGACGATAGTGCAGTGAAAAGATAGAATTGTTTAGTTAGCTACCAATTTTCCGGCTCAGGCCAGGAACAAAGAAAAAGGATAGTGGTAAAATGCTTCTGGATGGTGAAATCACAACCGTTTCCCACGAGGATTTAAACGCAGTCATCCGTTTGCGTCGTAATAGCGATTTTGCTCGTCAATATTTGGAGTCAGGAATTCATCCCCGCGCATTTTCAGATACGATGCTGCGTTGTGCTGAGCTGACTGATCTCGTGTCCTTACGTCTGAAATTGTTTTCGTTGGATGGGTTTATCGGGGAATCCTCTGGTGACAGTTTACGCCGAAAAATTGATGGTTGGCTGAAGAACAAATCCATTCCCAACAGCCGGGATCAATTGGTTCGGATCTGCTACGCACTGGACATGTCTCCAGAAAATGCACAAAACTTTATGGCAACCGTCAGTGAGGGCGGCTTTCACTATCGCAATCCTCAAGAGCTCACCTGGATGTTTGGCTTGCAGGAGAAGCTCCCGTATAACACAGTGGTCAAGCTACAGGAAAAGGTATCTGCCATTCGCATTGGCGGTTCAGGCGTCACACGTGATATTGCCTATCATTTTCAAAACATACGTACTGTCGATGAATTTCTGGTTTTTGTTTCTACCCATGCTGATAATTTAGGAAAACTGCACAATGCCGCTTATTACCACTTCACCCGCTTCATGAATTTGCTTACGGGCCCACAGAGCTCCTTATTCGACATGCAGGAAGAAATCTACTCTGTCAGGGATGTCGTACGCTTGTACTTGGAAATGCCAGCCGTAAAAAGCCAGGACAAGACAGCTCTAACCAAGATTCTCAGCCATCACTGGCCAGACGAAATACTCCTCAGTCGCATTGCCAATCGACAAGTGGATGTTCCCCGAAAGGTATTAACGCTTCTGTTTCTGATCACAGATGGCGGAGAAGACAATAATTGTCTCAGTGACGATCCAGCGGAAATATTTGCTGATCGGTATCGCAGACTGAACCTTTTGCTCGATGAATGTAGTTTCAGCCCGCTTGATCCAAGAAACGCCTTTGACTGGCTGGCGTTATACTGCATGTATGTAGAAGATGACGCAGATGTCAGCGAGCGCATGAGAGCTGTATTCCGGGAGAACATTGGTGATGCTCCAGTGGAAATGGACTGAAAAAATAGAATCGTACGTGTGTTATCCTCCCACCGTCGGGACATTACCGAACAACGAAGAAACAGGAGAGAGAATGATGACTTACGCATGGGCTGAAAACGTTATTCAGGAGGAAATTGCTCCCATTGCAGAAACTACGATTAACCCTGAAGATCAGGGCATACTGACCTCATTTCTTCAAGCATTGCCCGCTTGGGTGCTGCCAGTTGCCGGAGCCATGCTGATTTTGATCGTCGTGCTAATCTGCCTCCTCATTCATCGAAACAAAAAATCCCCCAAAACTCCAGAGGTCGAGAAAACGACTGGCTCTGCCGACGCCCGGACAAATATTTCCATTTTCTCTTCAAGCGAACTACCTGTGACCTCCATTGGCAATATTCACGGAATTGGTTCTCGTCCAGATCAACAGGACGCCTTTGGTGTATCGGATCTGAAGAAACAGAACCATATCCGAGAAAATGGCATTCTGGCCATCGTAGCGGACGGCATGGGCGGGCTCAGTCACAGCGGAGAGATCAGCCATACCCTTGTGCAGCGAATGCTGAAGGAATATGAAAATGCAACAGGAAACCAACGGGAACGTTTACTTTCCCTGGGAGCCATTGCCAATTCTTTGGCCAGTCGGGAATTTGGCAGGGATACAGGAACAACCCTGATCGCCGCCAGCATTCAGGGAGATAAACTGGACTTTCTTTCCATCGGCGATAGTCGCATCGCCCTCTGCCGCTCCGGCGCTCTCCTCACCTTAAATCGGATGCATAATTATGCTGCAGACCTGGACAGTTCTGCAGCCAGGGGCCTCGTCAGCATATCTTCCGCCATGAATGATCCCAAGCGCGCCAGGCTAACCAGCTATGTGGGAATGAACGATCCCAAAGCGGTTGACCTTCCCGCCAGCCCCATGACGCTGCAAAAGGGAGACCGGATCCTATTGATGACAGATGGCGTATACAACACCTTGTCGGATGAAGATATCTTGCACGCCATGTCTAAACCAGCTCACATCGCTTCCCAGCAACTGGAGGAAATGATTCTTTCAAAAAACAAACCCAATCAAGACAATTATACCGCCATCATCTTAGAGATCTGATGTGCGGGAAGGAACGTGGACATGGAAGAAATCAGAAATAATGAAGAGCTTGCTTCAGGAACCATCTTGGCCGGAAAGTATCTACTGGAAGAGCCCATTGGCCGTGGTGGTTTTGGAATCACCTATCGGGGAAAAACCCTTCCTTTGCCCGGAAATGCTGTAGCAATCAAGGAGTTTTTTCCACGGGCCATTTATACCCGCAGCGCTTCTGGGAAGGCAATCGTTCAACCCGGGAGAGAGAAGGATCTGGTCAGATGGTCAGAGGATTACGAACGAGAATGTGCTTTAATGATGGCGCTTCGAACCAATCAAGCGGTAGTTCATGTCTGGGAAACCTTTAAAGATCCCCTGACTGAAACCCAATTTCTAATCATGGATTTCATTCCAGGAGAAACGCTGGAAAAACGGGTTCAACGTGGATCCCTTCTGTCCGGAGAAGAGGTGGAAAGCATGCTGAAATCTTTTCTCCCTGAACTTGCGAAAATGCACCAAATTGGTATCCTGCATCGAGACATCAATCCCGGAAATCTGATGTTCTCTGAATCACAGGGGTTAAAGCTGATCGATTTTGGTAGCGCGCGGCAGATTCCTCGAAATGGTGGTAAACTGACTACCCTGCTCAGGCCTGGCTTTGCCCCGCCTGAACAATATGATAGTCGAGGTCCGCAAAGCTCGGCTACCGATGTTTATGCCCTATGTGCCAGCCTGTACTTCGCTTTGAGCGGCGTCATTCCCCCGGATGGAAAGCAGCGCATGATCCAGGATGAATTGACACCTCTAAGTAAACTGATGCAGGTTCATGCCCGTCCTCAACTGATTCAAGCCATCATGCAAGGCTTGGTTCTGCCAATAGAAGATCGTATTCAGACTTTTGACGAAATGTACCGTGCGATCTATCGCGAACACAAGGAAAGCTTCGGAGACAAACCTATATCGGCAAGCAAGCTTCCTCCGCCGAAACTGGTTTCCCAGGTTGGAAATATCCATGCACTCGGTAGCAATTCTATTCCATCAGACGCAAAGATTTTTTCGACCGAGGATAGACCTTCCATCCGGGCAAAATCCTGTATTAAAGCTGCCAAGGCACTATCCTTCCTGCAACAAAAGAAGTATCAGGTCTTCCTACAGGAGTTGGAGCGTATCAATAACTTGCCTGAGAGCGATACCAAATGGATAGCACTGGAAGAAGCCATCTGGAAAAATGGAAAGCTCTTCGTGCTGTTGACAGATTTAATGACGCCCAGTCTTCCGCCCGGAAATGAATTGAAAAAAATGCAATGAGCGGCTGGTATACTCTTCTTGAGAGTTGAGAACAGCTCTCATATTACAAAACACAGGAGGTTTTCCCATGGAAATGAAACAGTGTGCTTATGGACATTTCTACGACTCTTCCGTATACAACGAGTGCCCCTACTGCGGTGATAAATCCTTGAACAGTGCAAATCCAAATGTTGTTGACCGTGAGGAGATTGGCGCGACTCTGCCCTTGAACGGGGCCACAAAATCTTTTCCGCAGGATGAAGGTGTTACCATTCCCCTGGATGACAATCAGGAAATCCGTCCCGTGGTTGGTTGGCTGGTTTGTGTAGAAGGTCCCAACCGTGGTCGGAGCTATGAAATTCACAATGAGAATAACTTCATTGGCCGCAGTGAAACGATGGATATCAACATTCAGGGAGACCAGGGAATTAGCAGAGACAAGCCAGTCATCGTGACCTATGATAGTCACACTCGCTCCTTCTTCTGTGGCTTCATGAATGGCCGTGGAGTGGTTCGCCTGAACGGTACTCCCTTGCTGTCCACCACTGTGCTGAAGCAGGGGGATGTGATTGAGATCAGCAAAACCCGGCTCATGTTCATTCCCCTCTCCAGCGAAAGCTTTGACTGGGACTGGGAAAATCTGGAATAAGACCATATTAAATAGATAGTGGAGGCATGCCCTATGGAAGAGAAAAAGATGGATCTGGATATATGTCTGCGCTGCATGACGCCTTTGAATGGGGTTAAGGTATGCCCCCATTGTCATCTTGAGGCTGGTTCCTATGTTCCGGAAAAGCATCACCTGGCCCCCAGGACGATTCTTGATGGAAAATATCTGGTTGGTTGTGTGCTGGGAGAAGGCGGCTTTGGTATTACCTATATTGGATGGGACCTGCAATTGCACACCATGGTGGCAATCAAGGAATACTTCCCCACCGGTATCGTTTTTCGGGATAATAGCGTTTCCAATATACTGACCATCTATTCCGGAAACAGTGAAAAGACCTTCCTGTATGACCGGGATAAGTTCATGCGGGAGGCGCAGATGCTCGCTAAATTCGGCGGTAATCCCGGCGTAGTGGACGTGAAGAACTATTTCAAGGAAAATGGAACCGCCTATATTGTCATGGAATACGTGCAGGGGATCAATTTAAGTGCCTATACGGAGCAAAATGGCGGCAAACTGCCCATTGGTCAGGTCCTCAAACTGCTGGAAACGCCCATCAAAACCCTGGGAGAGATGCATCAAGCCCGTACGTATCACCGCGACTTGAGCCCAGAAAACATGATGGTGACAGAAAATGGAACTGTCAAATTGATTGACTTCGGTTCCACCATGACAATCCAGAAGAATAAGAGCACCACCACGCTAAAGGTTCGCGCGGGATACTCCCCTATCGAATTGTACACTATGTCCGGCCAGGAAGGTCCTTTCTCGGATATCTATGCCCTGAGTGCTACCATTTATCGTACAATTACTGGAGTTACTCCTCCTGCCGCAACGGATCGTATTGATACCGACCAACTGATTCCGCCAATTAAGGCTGGAGCCAAGGGTCTGACCCCTGCACAGGAGCAAGCGCTGATGAAGGGATTATCTGTCAAAGCGCAGGATCGCTTCCAAAGGGTGGAAGATCTTTATGCTGCCTTAGTAGCGGGTGACCAGGGGAAAAAGAAACTCTCTTGGAAGCAAGTTTCAGGTATAACTGCCGCCTGTCTGGTCCTGGTTGGTGCAGGAATCTGGAAGCTCTCTGATTCTTCAAAGCCACTGGAGCCAATTCTGATTACTGAAGAAAGCTTTCATGGCGATACGGAACGCTACACCTCTTTTCAGCAGGGAGACTATACAGATATATCTGTATCTCTCTCCCCAGAGGAGCTTCGTATTGAGGATTATCTTGGATATATCTCCCAGATCGCCTCTCAGGATCAACAAAAGCCCCAGAAACTCCGCAGCAATCTTTTGCAAGCATACCTGGATGGTTTGGAGCAATCTGAATATTGGCCTTATCTGGGCAATCTATTGATCGTGAATGCAGATATTGAGTCTTTAATTCCCTTCCAACGGCATTATGAGTCTGGCCTGATCTGTCTGGAATTCCATAATTGCGTACTCCCGAAGGACCTCAGTCCCTTGAAATCTATGGCGCCTTCTCTTGTGGAGTTCAGTGGAAGAGACAATACTCTTTTCACCTGTGATACCATCGACTGGCTTGAGGCTTCAACAAACCTACAAGTATTGGACATGACCTTTGCTCCGGGGAGCAAAGCAGATCTAAGCGTTCTCAAGAATTTTACCCAATTGAGGATCCTGAGGTTGCGGAATGTCGCCATTTCCGAAGCCGACCTGGCTGAATGGATTCCTTCCTGGCAAAATCTGGAGACTCTTCAATTAAACAACACCGGAATCACAGATGAATCCCTGTTTAATCAATTGCCTGCGCTACAAAATATCATTGTACACAACGAGGAGGAAGCCTCATGAGATGCCCCCATTGTAAATCTGAAATACCCTTTTCAGAATTCTGCCCACAATGCGGTCAAAAAATCAGTTATGGGGGAAACACTGTCCTCTACAAAGCGTCGCAAAGTGGAACATTGACCTATAAGGAAATCTTTGCTAACACGTTCAAGCGGCATACTATGGAGGATACGCACCGGAGTCTGGCTGCCGTCCCAGGGGATAATATGCTGTCTTCATGGGAACGTCCATGGCTGTTTCTCCGCTTATTCCTGGTTCTGCTAATCATGAGCGTTTTGCTGATCATCCAAAGCAATCATTATAGCACGCTGCATGCCTCAGATATGAGTTCGATGTTCCTCATTGAATTCAGCTTCGTAACCTCGTTGATCGGACCCTTTGTCATCGCTATGCTGGTCTGGGAGATGGATATTCATCGGCAGATAAACTTCCTCAACTTTCTGGTTCTGGTCTTCTTCGGTGGCATTTTATCCACGGCGATTGCCCTGCCGCTGAACAACGCGATCAATGGCGCTTCCTGGACAGCGGGGCTGACAGAGGAAGCAACGAAGCTCCTAATTTCTGTACTTTTCATCGCTGTATTCCGCCCAAAGGGGTTGCACTGTCTGGATGGGCTTGCTATCGGCGGAGCTGTTGGCGCTGGATTCGCCTTCTGGGAAAATGTCTTCTATGCTTTTCTGAAATCTGGAAGCGTTGGAATCATGTATATGGCCATGTGGCGCTCCTTCTGGGGATTCTTCGGTTCCCACATGATGTATACAGCGCCATATGTGGGGGCATTGTGCTATGCTATTAACGGTAACAAACTGCAAGCGAAGCATTTTCTCAACCCCTTCTTCCTAATCATGTTAGCTTTTGGGATGGGCGCCCATGCGTTGAACAACGTGGATGAAAACCTGGGTATCGCCCTTCAGATCACCTTTGGAGAACTCGTTTTCCCAGTTTTCTGGATTCAGATCATTCTGGGTGTTTTCGCTTGGGGATTGCTGCTCTATATGTTGCGTCGCGGCATCCGACAGGCACTGGAAACCAACGAAATCGATCAAGCTGTTCATTATGCTCATACAGAAGTGTGCCGCGGGCATGCCCTGATATGTCGGGAAGGAACTTATGCGGGGAATGTGTTTTCTCTGGAGGTGCCATTGGTCATTGGCCGGCAACCTAATGACTGCAATCTCATTCTTCAAAGCGACGCAGTCAGTCGAAAGCATTGTGCCATCTACATGTCAGGCTCTCAAATACTCTTACGGGATTTTGGTTCCAGCAATGGAACTAAGCTGAATGGAAGCAAAATCAGCATCAATCAGGACATTTCTCTCCAAACCGGCGATTTGATTGTAGTGGGTTCGGAAAGGTTCGAAATAGCATGATACCACCAGTTATAGCCTCCTTTTCATTACCTGGGGGGCGGGTTATAAATGAAGATACCGTCCTATCCACCCAAACCAATAAACGTACCTTTGCCCTCGTGGCAGATGGTCTTGGGGGATATGGCGGCGGGGATGCTGCTTCCCACGCAGCTGCGTCCGCCATCATGGATTCGCTAACCCAATCATCCAGGTTGTCCAGAGACATCCTGGCTCAGGCCTTCAATCGGGCCAATGCCGCGGTGCTTGCCTGCCAGGCTGAACATCAAGGCAAAATGATGTCCACCATGGCCGTAATAGGTATAGAGCATCATCGACTTTGGATTGCACATCTGGGGGATACAAGGATATATTGTTTTCAAGGACGGCAGCTGCGCTCCTGTACCCATGATGACTCCGTTACGCAGCTTCTGGTAGATCGCGGGGAAATTTCTCGGGATGAAATGCCTCATCACGAGACCCGCAATCTACTGACGAAATGCCTTGGACGCATGGAACAGCCCGACGAAAAAATTGATCATTATTTTTGGGGAAAGCATTCTCGTGTACTCATTTGTTCAGATGGTTTCTGGGAAAACTTCACCGATGAAGAATTAACCCACATCGTTACCGGCTCACCCATAGAAACCGCGTTGGAGCAATTAAAGGAATTGACGCTCCAGCGACTTTGCGAGGACAGCGATAACTGTTCCGCCCTTCTGATCGGATAACAGGAAGGAGAATATACACCATGGCCAATCGCTCAGGAAAAAAAACACTTTCATTCCTGCTGGTTATTGTCTGGCTGGCAACGGTTCTCACCGGCTCTTCTGTTGCTGAATCAATGGATTTTGATACAGTACATATTTCATTCTCAGTCCCATTGGAGAAAATAAAGATACCATTAGAACCAGCAGGCTCTATTGCTTCTATTACCAATTCGATCTCGCTATCCGCTGGACTATTATCATCAACTCATAACTCTCCTTCTCTGTCCAAAGAGGAGATAACCTCCGCCCTAAAGCAGCAGTTTTCTGCCCAGAATAATGATTCCTCAATATATTCGGGGAAAGGGTCCTCTTCTGTTTATGATTGGATGCTCGCCACGTTAGTTACGCTAAAAGATGGTGATTTGGATTGCATTGCATTCTGTTCCGTTGGGTATTTTACGGAGGATGCAGTCCTCTTGTTCACTAATACTGACTGGTTAATCGATAGTGGCTATACAAAGTATAGTGAGTTGAATAGTTCCCAGTTGTACATCATGCCAATAGATTATAATAACCAAGCCACTGGTGAACTCATCCCCGCTTATGTTTCCCCTGTTAGTGATAGCTCTCCGTTTAGTTGTGTAACTGCGGAGTATTGTTCTGACAACATGGAAGGGATATCTCCTGAACTCACCGATCCCGAATATAACGGAATATTGATTGCCCTCTTAGAGAATGGAGAAGCCGTGGCACAATATACCACAATCAGAAAATATGAAGATGTATACAAAGCCGATGATGTGAATTCAATTGTTCCAATTCCAGGTTTCCCATTCTACGTCAGTGCTACAGAAAACACAGTAACCTCCCCCGCCGCAGGCATTTGGGGTTGTGATGGATACATATATTCTCTCTATGACATTATTCTGGAGGCCATTCATGCCGCCTCATCGTCATCTGAAACACCAACTCCCACGCCGACACCCACACCCACACCCACCCCCACACCCACACCCACACCTACACCTAAATCTACTCCTACGCCGACGCCAACGCCTACACCCACACCTACGCCGACTCCGACGCCAA